>CAVWCJ010000002.1:0-1468922 GCA_963753465.1 uncultured Chloroflexia bacterium | reverse complement strand
GATTAAATAGGAAATTTCATCACTTCTGTCCGAAATAATTAGAGTTGTCACCTGGTAGGATTCATGGGCCGCTCCAAAGAGAGCGGCCTTGTTTTGTGTGGGGAGGGAGTAGCAGTAGTGGCTGTGGATAAGTGGGTAACTCGTAGCGTAGCGGAGAGGTATCCACTTATCCACAGCCAGGCCCGGGATTTTTGTGGTTTTTCGGAAATTGTTCAATTTTCGCCGTCCAGCACATTTTCGCCATAAATTCCAAAACGAGTTGTCGTAAATTATTGACCTATTCTGATTGTGCGATCAAAGGATGAGATAATCAGTGGCGTTTTCTTTTGCGCTTGTTGGCGGGGGGTTTGGGGCCACCGGTTATTCCCCACTGGATCACTCTTGAGTGAGCAGGGTGGGAAAGGTCTGCAGCCACTGCTTTAACCTGATCGTAATGAGCTCTCAAGCGAGACAGAAAGGCTGGATCGGTGTATAGGTCCTGGGCGATATCCTTGAACAGTGCCTGAGCATATAGGGCGGTGTCTTCAGAGAGATCCAATCTAGGGTTGGGCATGTCAGCCGGGTTCAGGCTGATGCGGATGTCGGCAACCCAGTTTCCAGACTTAACCGAGATAACCATGAGTAAGGCTTCCTGGCAATGGCAGTCAGGGTTGGGGCAATACATTTCCTGCAATTCATAGGAGCCTGTTGGGATACCGGGTTCATTGGGGAAAAACAAGGCGGTGGGCGGGGCTGCTTCGCCCGGCTTGAGGGCCAGAGTAAAAGGGACAAGATAGGACATCGCGATGATTGTAGTCGGTTTTGGAGGCACGGAGCAAGAGTACGGAAGCCGGTCAAGGCAGAAGAAATGGGTGTGCCTGGGGCATTGTCCGCTGTGCGGAGAGGTGGGTTGTCTGATCGGGCACGGGTATTACTTGCGGAAGCCGAAAGGGAGAATATCCCGTAAAGACATCGGGAGGGTGTGGATCAAGCGCTGGTTCTGCAAGCAGTGCCACCGGACGATCTCAGTGCTGCCGGATTTTCTGTTGTCCTTTCGGCATTATGTAGTGCCGGTGATCCAGGCGGTGATCGAGGTGCGCTGTGGCTGCGGGAAAACGTGGGCCGCCTTGGAGGCGGAGTGCGCCGAGGTGGGTGCACCTGCCAGGCGGACGATGCAGCGCTGGTGCGGGTCATTTGCGCAGCAGGCCAGCCGCTGGCTGGGGGCGGTGCAGGCAACTCTGGCGCAGCAGGACAGCAGCTCAGGCTGGCTGGACCCGCACGGGGAAGCCCTGCAAGCAGAGCATCCGGCGCAGGCCTTGCTGGGCGCCAGCGAGCACTTGCTGGCCTGGGGCAAGACGCGCTGGGCGGAAGCGGCGGAATATGGCCGGAATGATCGAGTGCGTTTTTTGTGGTGGTGGAGCTCCGGGCGGGGGCTGGGGCGGCTGGTCTAGGGGGAGCCGCACACACACAGTTTGACAATGGGCACTGCCAGCGCCCAGGGATATTATCAGGGCCACCCCAAAAACCATCCAAGGAGCCCAGCATGTCCCGAAAATCATCCCCACCGAACGACGCTCAAGAGCGGAACACCGAGATCGCCCTGTTCCGCTATGGGCTGATCAGTGCACTGCTCTTCGACCCGCTGGCGGCAGGCCAGTTGGAGCAGGCTTTACGTGCGATCGCCGCCAAGACCTATACCATTCCCTATTCCAGCCGCACCCGGGTGAGCATCTCCAGCCTGCGGCGCTATCTCCAGTTGTACAACCAGGGCGGCTTCGAGGCCCTGCGTTCGAACCCACGCTCGGATAAAGGCATTCCCCGAGCTTTTTCGCCTGAAGTCCTGGAGCGGGCTATTGCCTTGCGGGAAGAGCAGCCTGCCCGCACGACCAGCACGTTGGTGGACATCCTGAATTGGGAGCAGGATCTGCAGCTGGAACACCCGCTCAACGCGCACACCCTCACCAGCCAGCTGCGCAGATGCGGCAAGACTTGCCGTTTGCTCTCCCAGGGGGGACGCACCTACCAGCGTTTCGAGCGGGAGCACACCAACTCGCTCTGGCAGGGGGACATGCTGGTGGGCCCATGGCTGCCCGACCCGTATGCCCCTGGCAAGAAGCGCCGGGCGTACCTGTATTGCTTCCTGGATGACCACAGCCGCCTGGTCCCGTATGCCGAGTTCTTTTTTGACGAAGCCCTGCCGCGGATGGAACGGGTGCTCAAGGTCGGGATCTTGCGCCGGGGAGTGCCGGATGCACTCTACGTGGACAATGGCAAGGTCTACTCATCCACCCAGTTCGCAGCCGCCTGCGCGGCGCTGGGTATCCGGAGAATTCACGCGGCTCCGTATAGTCCTGAGGGAAAAGGAAAACAGGAGCGATTTTTTCTGACCGTACGTCTCCAGTTCCTGCCGGAGGTGGAAACCTCCGAGATTGCCCGCCTGACCGAATTGAACGAGTTTTTCTGGGCCTGGCTGGAACTGGTCTACCACTGCCACGAACATTCCGAGACCGGGCAGACCCCGCTGGAGCGTTACCAGGCCGGTCTGCAGCAGGTCCGCACCGCTGATCCGGAAGTCCTGCGCAAAGCCTTCCTGTGGCGCGAGTTCCGCCAGGTGCGCAAGAACGCCACCCTCGACTTGCAGGGCAATACCTACCAGGTCGACCCCAGCTTGTCCGGCCGCAGGCTCGAGCTGCGCTTCGACCCCTTCGATCTTTCGCACCTTGAGCTGGTCCTGGACGGCAATCCCATTGGCAAGGCCAGCGTGCTGGTCCAGAACAAGCAGCGCCATATCAGCGTCGAGCGTCTGGCCACCCAGCCGCCTGCCCCTGCCCGGCCCAAATCCTCTCTGGACTACCTGACCGCCTTGCGCTCTGAGTATCAGGAGCAGCAGCGCAGAGCCGCCGGACCGCTGCAGTTCACCCGCCTGACCCCCACTGAAAAAGACAAACCCCAGGAGAAATGAGATGTTTCAACAGTTCTATGGCTTTACCCACCTGCCCTTCTCCAAAGACATCCCCCCCGCCGATATCCTGGCTACGCGTGGCCAGTCCGAACTGGGGGCACGCCTGTCTTACCTGATCAACGAACAGGGCATGGGCCTGGTCACCGGCGAGATCGGCTGCGGCAAGTCCACCGCCGTGCGCAGCTTCGTCGCCTCCCTCGACCCCAACCGCTACCTGGCCATCTACCTGCCCAACCCCACCCTGGGCATCACTGGCCTCTACCGGGATATCCTGGCCGCCCTGGGTTACGAGCCCCCCTTCAGCAGACCCAGAATGGTCGCCCGCATCCGCTCTGCCTTCGAAGACCTCATCCGCACCAAGCAGCGTTTCCCCCTGCTCATCCTCGACGAAGCCGACCTGCTGCCTCCCACCGCTTTCGAGCAGTTCCGCCTGCTCCTGAGCACCAACATGGACAGCCGCTCTTTGGCCACCCTCCTGCTCATCGGCCCCCCCGTCCTCAGCCAGACCCTGCACCTGTCCATCCACGAAGCTTTCCGCCAGCGCCTGACCAACTCTTACCAGTTCCCTCCCCTCGATCTCAAAGAAACCCTCGAGTACATTCAGCACCACCTGCGCATTGCCGGGTATGTCACCGGTTCCCCTTTCAGCGACGATGCCCTCAAACGCATCTTCGAGTACACCCGCGGCCTCCCCCGCCAGATCAACCGCCTGTGCATCACCGCCTTGATCGCTGGCCGCATCGACCAGAAACAGATCCTGGATGACAGTACCATCCTCAAAGCGATCGCCGAAATCCACCAGGGCTGACTGCCTTTTCCAAAACTTAGAACGGGCACCTCTCCTAGCCCCTTTTTTTCCCCTTGTGTTACAATTTATTTCAAACTTACTCCACCAAATAGCCCGGCCCCTTACAGTGCAATAACCCCATCCGGAAGATTTCAAGGAGAAATGCGGTTCAGCTAACCTAAAATTGTTGTTCCTCGTAAGATCAGTGCACATTCCCACCCTGGTTGATCTCATTCGGTAAATTTCCACTCTTACCATGTCTTTCTGAATTTCAAACCGCCGGGCTAGCCAATCTCCTTATATCCGGCGGTATTTATTATTCCATAAATTCAATACCTTCGCCAAAAATGAACTGACGAAATAGGGCTTTACGGGTAAAGTTGAAGTGTCACCAACAACCCAAACCCGAGAAGCCCATGACAGACATTCTAGCACTTTTACAAAGCATAGCACCTCTGATTTCGAAATCGACTTTGCGCCAGTTGAGCCGGATCATTTTAGGAATGCTGATGATGACCGGACGAGTAACGATGCTGGGCATCTCGCCTGGACCACAAAGGCGGCAGTTACCGGACGATCCAGCGCTTATATCACACTGCGATTCCCTGGGCAGGAGTGTTGTGGAGCTTCTTCCAGAAATGGCTGTGGGATCCCAAGGATGAGTACATTCTGGCAGGCGACGAAGTGGTGTGCGGCAAAGCGGGC
This sequence comes from uncultured Chloroflexia bacterium, assembly GCA_963753465.1. GTDB lineage: Bacteria > Chloroflexota > Anaerolineae > Anaerolineales > Villigracilaceae > UBA877. The sequence goes on along the minus strand of CAVWCJ010000002.1, from coordinate 1,464,489 downwards.
AAAGAGACCTATGGATTGGATCGCTTCTTTTCAGCATCCAACAACGTCCGATCGCGGGGCTGGCCTTCTTTGCTTTTCGCTGATCGATGTTCGAGAAGAGAAATCCTACCCGGTGCAGATCGATCAGGTCGTGCGGAGTGACGCGGAGAAGGCTGCCAGCAAAGCCAAGAAGCAGGCGAAGAAGAAGGAACCTGGAGAAAAGCGCCAACGTGGACGACCGAAGGGCAGCCGGAACAAAAAGAGTGCCGAAGTCGTGTTGAATGCCGAGTTACAGCGGATCCAGGTGGCGTTGAAGGCGTTTTTGCAGCAAATTGGCAAGGTTCTGGCGCTCAAATACCTGGTCATGGATGGTCACTTCGGCAATTATCCGAGCGCATGGATGGTGACCCAGAGCGGATTGCAGTTGATCTCGAAACTCCGCCAGGATGCGGCCTTGTATTTTTCTTATACGGGTCCTTATCCAGGCTCTGGGCCTCATTCGAAATATGGCGACAAAGTGATCGTTCGCAAGATGGATCCGAATATTTGAAAGAGAGCACCACCGAAAAGAATATCCGGACCGATATTTATCAAGCCGAACTGCTCAACAAGGAATTTGCTCTGCCGCTCAATGTGGTCATCATGCTTAAGACCAATCTGGATACTCACTCCAGGCCCATGTCATTCTGTTCAGCACCGATCTGGAGTTATGCTACGCCAAACTTATCCACTTCTATAGTCTTCGTTTCCAGATCGAGTTCAACTTCCGCGACGCCAAACAATATTGGGCTTGGAAGATTTTATGAACATCGAAAAAACTGCTGTGACCAATGCCGCCAATCTGGCTTTCTTCCTGGTCAATCTCTCCCAGGTGCTCTTGCGCCGCTTTCAACGGAACAATCCGGATTTCAGTATCCTGGATTTGAAGGCGCACTATCACGGCTATCGATATGCAGTCGAGACAATAAAAATGCTTCCGGAAAAACCTGATGCCGTTTTATTGGCTGACATTTTTGAGCAAATCGCCCGTTTGGGTGCCATTCACCCGGTTTTCCAACCTTCCATCAGTCCATAATTGGCGAAGGTATTGATAAGGCCATGACTTGGATTCGCCAGTATAACCATCATGTAGCTTTGCAATATTTTCAACGCACATAATCAATATTAGCAGTTTAAGCGGATCATCATTAGGGCGAATCTTTTGCATATCATCCGATAGCGATATAAGTCTTTGGACTTGGTGCATCATGATTTTTGCAACATTGTTCGGACGAGTATGCATCTCACAAGATTTTACAAACTTTTTCGCTTCCCCTTGTTTTTTGAAATAGGGATTATAAAAAGCAAGCCATTCGTCCATCCGTGATGACCATCCTTTCAATAATTCCTTGACTATTGCACCACCGCCAACGAGACTGTCGTAAATATAAAATTAGACTGTCTTGAAAATACCTAACCAGCGGTACAAAGAGCGGGTTGCTGCAGAGAAACCGAATAACCCAACTGCTCAAGCCGCTTAACGAGACGTTTTGCTGTGGCTTCTGGGCGCCGTTTATCGAAATAATCACCGCCCATGTCACGATAAGGTTCCTTACGTTCGATCAGATGGTAAGCAATCACAAGGATTGTATGTTCCAAGGCAACCGTCGCTTTCTTTTTTCCTCGACGAGCAGCCACGCGGCGATATTGAGCCGACAGGTAAGTGTTCCTGGAATGTGAGGCGGCATGGGCAGCCTGGTTCAGTGCAGAGGACAACGCCTTATTTCCTTTGGTCGTCTTGCCAGAACGCCGCTTGCCTGCGCTTTCGTTATTGCCAGGAGCAACGCCAGCCCAAGAGGCCAGATGCTCTGCGGTTGGAAAGCGGCTCATATCAGTTCCGATTTCGGAAACGATAATTTCGGCGATCTCACGCCCGACTCCTGGAATAGTGTCCAACAAGGTTGCCGCTTCTTCAAAAGGTCGGCAATATTCCTGAACTTGCTGGTTGAAACGTTCTATTGCTTCGTCCAGGTTATCGATTTGGCAGAGCAATTCCGTCAAGATAAAACGGTGGTGAGACTTGACCCGCCCTTCCAGAGCCTTCGCCAGCAGATCCCGTTTCTCACGCATCCGCTTCTGTGCCAATTCGGCCATCTCGGCCGGGCTGCTCTGACCTTGGATGAGTGCTTCCAGCATCGCACGCCCGGATACACCCATCACATCCGAAGCCACACTCGCCAGTTTGATGTTGGCGCTTTCCAGCACCTTTTGCACTCGGTTAACCAGTGTCGCTCGCTCGCGCACAAAAGTGCTCCGAGAGCGAGTTAATTCACGCAGCTCCCGTTGCCCAACTGGTGGAACGAAACTTGCATTCAGCAACCCATGTCGCAGAAGATCAGCAATCCACTCGGAGTCCTTGACATCTGTTTTGTGACCGGGAACAGCTTTGACATGCTGGGCATTCACCAACAAAACTTCAAAGTTGTTCTCCAGAATGTTGAAAACAGGCTTCCAATATTCTCCGGTACTCTCCATGGCCACATGAGTTACACTATAGCCCGTCAGCCAATCCGAGAGCCCCAACAAATCAATCGTCATGGTCCCAAACGTCCGCGTCTCTTTCCGCAGACCTTCTTGCCCATCAGTAACTATGACAGACGCTACCACGGTCTTCTTATGCACATCCAAGCCAGCACAATGCGTATGGACAACTTCCATTGCAATCTCCTCTCTTGAATTGCGGCTGACTTGGATACCCAGAAAGACAGAGACTGTCTTACGTGCTTCCTATACAAGCGAGCGACAATTAGCGGTGCCTGAAGGTATCCGGATCAATCTCCACTACAGGCTCGTGGCACCAGTCAAAAAACGATCTCTGTGTCAGCCGACTGGCACCCTGTATAGCACATTTTCATGCTTTGCGGTGTCCAGCAGACATGACATCTCCACTGCAAAAACGAGTGGATAAATTTCGTCCAAATTGAACCCTCCTCAACAAGCGGGTTTCTTAATATAATCAGACCAACAGGCATTCAAAGGTCTGAAACATGTTCAAGAAAAATAAACGTCATCTTCAACCGATATTAATTCGCAGCGTGAATGAATTGCCCGAGGAACAGCGCGAATACCTCAACAGCTCCTGGTCGGGTGTGTTCTATCGGGAGTTCTTTTCCCGATTGGACGAAGCGCCCTTTGCGGTGCTGTATTCCGACCTGCCTTCGCGGCCCAATGTTCCCGTCAATGTGCTGGTGGGATTGGAATACTTGAAGGCGGGCTTTGGCTGGTCGGATGAAGAGATGTACGAGGCCTTTCTCTACAACTTGCAGGTGCGCTATGCGTTAGGGTACGACGAGTTTGGCACCGGATATTTTGATCTGCGGACCTTGTACTACTTTCGAGAGCGCTTGAGCCGATACATGCAGGAGAAGGGGGTCAATTTGTTGGATCAAGCCTTCGAACAGGTCACGGATCAGCAAATTGCGGCTTTCCAGGTAAAGACGAACTTGCAGCGCATGGACAGTACCATGGTGGCGAGCAACATTCAGCAGGTGGGGCGATTGCATTTGTTAGTCGAGGTACTGCAGAGAGTGCATCGCATGTTGAGCCAGGAAGACCAGGGTCGTTATAGCGAGGCTTTTGCCCCCTACCTGCAGGGGCATGCAGGTCTCTATGTTTATCGTCTCAAGCGGGAAGAATTCCCAAGACACGTGCAGCAGATTGGTGAATTCATGTGCCGTTTGCTCGGTGAGTTGAAAGAAAGGTACAGCGCCGATCCTGTTTATCAGATGTTGGAGCGAGTTTTCCACGAGCACTTCCGAGTGGAAGGGGAATTGACGAAAGCCAAGGCTAATCATGAATTGAGCGCTACCTGTCTGCAATCACCGGACGATCTGGAAGCCACTTTCCGGCAGAAGGGTGGGAAAGGGTATCAGGGATACGTCGCCAACCTGACGGAGACCTGCGATCCAAACAATAAGTTGCAGCTGATCACCAAAGTGCAGGTAGCTCCCAACCACGCGGCTGACAGCCACTTGCTGGCGGAAGCCCTCCCTAATCTGAAACAGCGTACGAATTTAGATACTATCTACACAGATGGTGGCCATGGGGGAAAGGAAGCAGATGCCGTGTTACAGGATCAACATGTCACCCACATCCAAACCGCTATTCGGGGTCGCGACCCACACCCCGTGAAGCTCAGCCTAGCCGATTTTGTCATCCAACTGGATCAGGAAGGCAAGCCCGTGCAGGTCTGCTGTCCCCAGAAACAGCAAGTGCCGTTACACCCGGGTCGCGAGACCGGAAATTTAGTGGGGTACTTCGACCAGATCATTTGCCATGACTGTCCATACCAACTGGCCGGGCAATGTCCAACCCGACTCAGGAAGCGATTGAAATGTCGGGCGCTCTATTTCACCTGGTCCAGCGCTCATTCTTCTCAACGCCAACGCCGCAGCCGTGACCAGCAAAAAGAAGAGCATAATCTGCGAGCTGCCATCGAAGCAACCATCCGGAGCTTGAAACATCCTTTCCCGGCCAGCAAATTGCCGGTGCGAGGTTCTTTTCGGATGTCTTGCCTGTTGATCGGTTCGGCTGCAATGACCAATGTGCGGCGCATCCAGCATTATTTGAAATCGGATGATCAGCCAGGCCAGCAGGTAGAATCTTTTTTGAGTATTGGAAAAACCTTCCGCATGGGTTGGATCAGCATCCTCCAGCCATCGAAGCTATTCCTCGGTTGTTAAAAGTACGAGTTTTTGCAGTGGAGATGTCATGTCTGCTGGACACCGCAAAGCATGAAAATGTGCTATACAGGGTGCCAGTCGGCTGACACAGAGATCGTTTTTTGACTGGTGCCACGAGCCTGTAGTGGAGATTGATCCGGATACCTTCAGGCACCGCTAATTGTCGCTCGCTTGTATAGGAAGCACGTAAGACAGTCTCTGTCTTTCTGGGTATCCAAGTCAGCCGCAATTCAAGAGAGGAGATTGCAATGGAAGTTGTCCATACGCATTGTGCTGGCTTGGATGTGCATAAGAAGACCGTGGTAGCGTCTGTCATAGTTACTGATGGGCAAGAAGGTCTGCGGAAAGAGACGCGGACGTTTGGGACCATGACGATTGATTTGTTGGGGCTCTCGGATTGGCTGACGGGCTATAGTGTAACTCATGTGGCCATGGAGAGTACCGGAGAATATTGGAAGCCTGTTTTCAACATTCTGGAGAACAACTTTGAAGTTTTGTTGGTGAATGCCCAGCATGTCAAAGCTGTTCCCGGTCACAAAACAGATGTCAAGGACTCCGAGTGGATTGCTGATCTTCTGCGACATGGGTTGCTGAATGCAAGTTTCGTTCCACCAGTTGGGCAACGGGAGCTGCGTGAATTAACTCGCTCTCGGAGCACTTTTGTGCGCGAGCGAGCGACACTGGTTAACCGAGTGCAAAAGGTGCTGGAAAGCGCCAACATCAAACTGGCGAGTGTGGCTTCGGATGTGATGGGTGTATCCGGGCGTGCGATGCTGGAAGCACTCATCCAAGGTCAGAGCAGCCCGGCCGAGATGGCCGAATTGGCACAGAAGCGGATGCGTGAGAAACGGGATCTGCTGGCGAAGGCTCTGGAAGGGCGGGTCAAGTCTCACCACCGTTTTATCTTGACGGAATTGCTCTGCCAAATCGATAACCTGGACGAAGCAATAGAACGTTTCAACCAGCAAGTTCAGGAATATTGCCGACCTTTTGAAGAAGCGGCAACCTTGTTGGACACTATTCCAGGAGTTGGGCGTGAGATCGCCGAAATTATCGTTTCCGAAATCGGAACTGATATGAGCCGCTTTCCAACCGCAGAGCATCTGGCCTCTTGGGCTGGCGTTGCTCCTGGCAATAACGAAAGCGCAGGCAAGCGGCGTTCTGGCAAGACGACCAAAGGAAATAAGGCGTTGTCCTCTGCACTGAACCAGGCTGCCCATGCCGCCTCACATTCCAGGAACACTTACCTGTCGGCTCAATATCGCCGCGTGGCTGCTCGTCGAGGAAAAAAGAAAGCGACGGTTGCCTTGGAACATACAATCCTTGTGATTGCTTACCATCTGATCGAACGTAAGGAACCTTATCGTGACATGGGCGGTGATTATTTCGATAAACGGCGCCCAGAAGCCACAGCAAAACGTCTCGTTAAGCGGCTTGAGCAGTTGGGTTATTCGGTTTCTCTGCAGCAACCCGCTCTTTGTACCGCTGGTTAGGTATTTTCAAGACAGTCAAAATTATGTTTTTCGACAGTCTCGTTGGCGGTGGTGCAATAGTCAAGGAATTATTGAAAGGATGGTCATCACGGATGGACGAATGGCTTGCTTTTTATAATCCCTATTTCAAAAAACAAGGGGAAGCGAAAAAGTTTGTAGAATCTTGTGAGATGCATACTCGTCCGAACAATGTTGCAAAAATCATGATGCACCAAGTCCAAAGACTTATATCGCTATCGGATGATATGCAAAAGATTCGCCCTAATGATGATCCGCTTAAACTGCTAATATTGATTATGTGCGTTGAAAATATTGCAAAGCTACATGATGGTTATACTGGCGAATCCAAGTCATGGCCTTATCAATACCTTCGCCAATTATGGACTGATGGAAGGTTGGAAAACCGGGTGAATGGCACCCAAACGGGCGATTTGCTCAAAAATGTCAGCCAATAAAACGGCATCAGGTTTTTCCGGAAGCATTTTTATTGTCTCGACTGCATATCGATAGCCGTGATAGTGCGCCTTCAAATCCAGGATACTGAAATCCGGATTGTTCCGTTGAAAGCGGCGCAAGAGCACCTGGGAGAGATTGACCAGGAAGAAAGCCAGATTGGCGGCATTGGTCACAGCAGTTTTTTCGATGTTCATAAAATCTTCCAAGCCCCAATATTGTTTGGCGTCGCGGAAGTTGAACTCGATCTGGAAACGAAGACTATAGAAGTGGATAAGTTTGGCGTAGCATAACTCCAGATCGGTGCTGAACAGAATGACATGGGCCTGGAGTTGAGTATCCAGATTGGTCTTAAGCATGATGACCACATTGAGCGGCAGAGCAAATTCCTTGTTGAGCAGTTCGGCTTGATAAATATCGGTCCGGATATTCTTTTCGGTGGTGCTCTCTTTCAAATACTTCGGATCCATCTTGCGAACGATCACTTTGTCGCCATATTTCGAATGAGGCCCAGAGCCTGGATAAGGACCCGTATAAGAAAAATACAAGGCCGCATCCTGGCGGAGTTTCGAGATCAACTGCAATCCGCTCTGGGTCACCATCCATGCGCTCGGATAATTGCCGAAGTGACCATCCATGACCAGGTATTTGAGCGCCAGAACCTTGCCAATTTGCTGCAAAAACGCCTTCAACGCCACCTGGATCCGCTGTAACTCGGCATTCAACACGACTTCGGCACTCTTTTTGTTCCGGCTGCCCTTCGGTCGTCCACGTTGGCGCTTTTCTCCAGGTTCCTTCTTCTTCGCCTGCTTCTTGGCTTTGCTGGCAGCCTTCTCCGCGTCACTCCGCACGACCTGATCGATCTGCACCGGGTAGGATTTCTCTTCTCGAACATCGATCAGCGAAAAAGCAAAGAAGGCCAGCCCCGCGATCGGACGTTGTTGGATGCTCGAAAAGAAGCGATCCAATCCATAGGTCTCTTTGCCCGCTTTGCCGCACACCACTTCGTCGCCTGCCAGAATGTACTCATCCTTGGGATCCCACAGCCATTTCTGGAAGAAGCTCCACAACACTCCTGCCCAGGGAATCGCAGTGTGATATAAGCGCTGGATCGTCCGGTAACTGCCGCCTTTGTCGGTCCAGCGCGAGATGCCCAGCATCGTTACTCGTCCGGTCATCATCAGCATTCCTAAAATGATCCGGCTCAACTGGCGCAAAGTCGTTTTCGAAATCAGAGGTGCTATGCTTTGTAAAAGTGCTAGAATGTCTGTCATGGGCTTCTCGGGTTTGGGTTGTTGGTGACACTTCAACTTTACCCGAAAAGCCCTATTTCGTCAGTTCATTTTTGGCGAAGGTATTGCTTATGTCAATAAATTTTTCAAGGACTTTCTATCTAACGATGATAAAGACTTGCTAAGGAATGCCTTTGTGAACGCCAACGACAAATGGTTACGCTTATTAAGTTTTGAAGATGTTATTAAAATGCTATATAAGATTCGATGCGATGTGGTTCACGAAGGTGATTATCTGGGCTTCAGTTTTTATGATGGGAAAACTGAAATGTTGGAAATTGTGAACCAATTCGTAGTAACACCACATGTCACCTTACAAGATATTCGACCATTAATAATTCGTGGTTGTATAAATGCAATTCAGAGTAAGTTGTAAAAACCGCCCTACACCGGCTCCTGACCGCCTTCGGCGCGGTCCGCGGCGGCCATTCGGTAGAAAAGGTGATTTTACGCAGTCTCGTCTTGTTCAAATCGGTGGTAGGTTAGCCAAACCGTTTGTGCGCTAAGATATAGGTTATGGAATAACAAGGAGGATAGGGCGATGGAATGGGTTACACTTATCGTACAATTTCTTCTGAATGCTGTAGTTTGGATAATCTCGTTCCTCTTCCTCCGTTCCTATTTGGCATCATACTTTGAAAAGAAAGGGGAGAATCGCGCTGTAAAAGAAGACACAGGTGAAATTAGCAGCATTGACGAGAGTGCTCGCTCTGCGGTTGCTGAAATCAAAGCCGAAAGAGATGAATTTTTTCGCGAACAAAGGGCTAGCTTATTAAGATTTTACGATCTATCAGTCGAAATGTACTATGAAAGACTGGCAGTCAATTTTGGGGATTTCACGATGGAGGAGCATGGAAAACCACTTGTGGTTTTTGAGAAATCCTTTCATGAAACTATTTCAAACCTAATGAAAAGTTATCAAAGGATTGTCATTTATTTCGACGATAAAGCGACGGTGCGCGTCACTGCTGAAAAGTTGTTGCTCCAAATTCTCAGGGCGCGTTCAGTCATGAAAAAGCATTTTGGCAAAGTAAAATTATCTTTTGTCGATCTGTCGAATAATTTCGATATAGGAGAGCCTGCCTTTAGAAAAGCGAATCTCGAATATTGGGATTTTATGAATCCGGTTATGGCTGATTTATTTGAGGCGCTGCGTGAGTATCTCACAGCGCTGAACGAATTTTTGCGTCCTGGCGAGTTTCCAAGAATTCCTCTTGGTTTGAATGACGAATAGCATGATTTCTTCAATGCTTAAAAAGCGTCCAACACCGGCTGACCGCCTTCGGCGCGTTCCGCGGTGGTCATTCGGTAGAAAAAGTGGTTTTACGCAGTCTTGTCTTGTTCAAATCGGCGGTAGGTGAGCCATACCGTTGAAACTGTCGAAAAAGTATAAAAATGCGGAAAAACATAACTTTAGATGGTTATTTTGTTAATGAAGGACCTGCGCCTGTCGTGAAATATGTTTTTCGACAGTCTCGTTAGGCAGCGTAATGCATATCTTATGAAACAATTTGAAATCGTTGCTCATCGGGGTATTCCGACAGAAGCCCCGGAAAACACAATTGCTTCGTTTCAGCGGGCGATTGAATTAGGCGCAGACGCAGTCGAACTTGATGTTCGACTAACATCTGACCAAATTCCTGTTGTTTATCATTATTTTTATCTTCAGGAAAACACATCTGCTTCAGGAGCAATTTTCAACTTTACATTAGAGCAATTGCAAAGCGTGGAAGTATTTTGCAAAGATAATCCAGATGGTAAAGCAGGCAAGATCTCTACACTTCCTGAAATTCTAGATATTTTCGGTGGAAAAATCGGGTTGGAGATAGAAATTAAAGGACCAGAGCCGGAAGCACCAGAAATAATTGGTAAGGTTTTGAACAAGTTCAAGAATGTGTGGAATACTATTGAAGTTACTTCTTACGAACCCGCATTTCTCTTGGCTATTCAAAAAATATGTCCTGATCTCATAGTAGATTTGCTGTTTCCACGCTCGGAAAATTGGATGAAGTTAGACGTAGTGCTATATCAGGCAATTCATCATTCTCGTCTTTCTCATGCCAGAGCAGTTCATATGCATCCAACTCAATTATCGGAGACAGTCGTCACTACCTTGCGTCAACAAGGAATTGAAATTCACGCATGGGACGTGAACGACGATCCATCACTTGAAATTGTTACAAAGTATGGTATACCTCGGCTTTGTACAGATAAATTCACACAGGCTCTTGCTTTTCGAGAAAATGTCCGAAAGTTAAGAGCTGCCTAACACCGGCTTGCCAACACATTATTGCATCTCCAAGGGTGCCCGAGTAATCCAAAGCACCGGTAGGGTTATGAGATCCGCCGTTCGGTAATCCCGTTATTATAGAAACGCTCGTTTCCTTGACTTTCCCTCCTCGCTAGTGTAGCGTGTGATAAGTAATTTAACATAGTCAGGACGATTTTTTCTCAGCCCACTGATGCAGATCGCGGCGTGTCCATGACCAGTTGATGGGCTGAGCCCACAAGCGATTGTATTCTGGCGGTACGCCGGGATCCGAACGGGACCAGACGGGTAACCGTCTGTCCTACCGTAATAGCTATGTGTCGACCTTCATAACATCGTGGAAGGTCTAAAGAGTAAACCTTCATAAGATCGTGGAAACAAACATTAGTGGTACAACCTTCACAACATCGTGGAAAGCAGGTTATGCATTAATTGAGACGTTTTCAGTTCAGAATCACCTCCATTGTGCGCGAATTGGAAATAAATAAAACCATTACGTATCCTTCCACGATGTGTTGATGGATGACAGCTATGTACTAAGGGATTACCCAAATCTGTTTCATCTGTAATAATAATCTCGTGCTTCAGTTGACCGTTTTCTTTTGCAATGCGGACATAAGGGAAACCCGCACCCATGTGATCGGGGCCTTTTTGGCCTGTTGTTACCATCCCGTGAAGGGATGATGCCCATTTGTCAGGGACGCTAAAATCTTTAGCAATTTTCTCTATATCATGGGCTGGTTTCTCTCGTCTCTGTCCACGTTCTCCGAAAATCACCTTGTCTGTATCGGGGTCAATCTCAATCGGCTCTTCCCATCCCATCCAACCCATTAAATCCATCATGGGTAATGGGAGTCCATATTTCGATTGAAGCTCGCATACTGCTTTCATCAATCCACGATTTGCAATAATATTCTCCCACTCCATTTGGTCGGCTTCTAAAAAACCTTGCATGCGTTCTTCTGCTTTCTCTTCCTTCGTTTTCCTTGTCATTCTGTTGTACCTCAAACAAAAAACCGCCTGCTCAAGGCAGACGGCTGCAAGTGTGCTAAAATTTGCTCGTCGAGGCCGTCCTGATCGGCTAGACCATCGCCCTGGGTGTTTCAGCACCGCGGGCATCTTTTTTATTTTACCTCAAACGATCATCTCGATCTTTTCTGCGAATGTGCACGAGACTGGAAGCTGCTTTTTTGGCCTGCTCCGGCCTTCTATCATAGATCGAGGTCGTGTCCACGGATTTGTGTCCCATCAACCTGCTCACCGTCAGCACGTCGGCGCCGGCGTCCAGCAGGTTTGTAGCGTAGGACCGTCTCAGGTCGTGGCAGGTCAGGTCATCCAGCCCGGCCGCTTTGCCCCGGCTGCTCACCATGAAAATAACGGTCGACGGAGCTAGGCGCCCCGGATATAGCGCACGGTGACCGTTCGTCTTGAGGAACAGCGGCCCGCTGTCAGCGTAAATCCCGCGGCGGATCCCGGTCTTTTTCTCCAGTAACTCATCCGCTGCGGCAGACTTGCGGCGCAGGCCTAGCCAGGCGTCCAGGTATTCCCGCGCGGCTGGATCGGCGACGTACACGAGACGCTGAACGTTGCCTTTCCCGTGGACCTTCAACGCGCCGTCATCCGGGTTGTAGTCCTCCAGATCGAGGGCAATCACTTCGGCGCGGCGGAGCCCGCAGACGTACATAACCGCCAGGAGCGCCCGGTCACGGATCCCTTTTATATCATCAGGGCAGGCTTCGACAAGGCGACTTATTTCATCCTCGTTACGCGCCTTGCCGGCCGGCAGGCTTTCCCCTTTGAGCGTCCCGACGGAGGCGGCGCGCTGGTAGTCCTCTGCGCTCATCTTGCCAGCTTTCCAGCATTGCTTCAGGACGCCGCGTAGAGCAACCATCATTTTATTGACTGTTCTATAGTTATGGGTTTCAAGGAGTTTGGCGCGAATGTCCAGGAGGTGCTCATAGCGGAGCTCGTGCCAGGGGACCGCCCGGTAATCGGCGAAGCCGATGAGATCGGCGATCGTCTTGAGGCTGGAGCGCTGTGCGTCCCGCCCTGGTTTGGTCTGCTGGGTGCTCAAAAAGGCGGTCGCCGGGTCATTGTCCACTCCGACCGAAAGAACACTAAGAGCGGTGTTTAGTTTGTCATCCATGCCCCCATTATACCACGGGACTGACAAGAATATACATTCTATCTCGTCCGATGTTGGATGAAACGGATTGGTCCAGCGCTTCGACTGCTGGACCAACCAGAGGCTGCGACCAATTTGAGAAACACCCTCCCCGGAATCAGGCCGGCTGTTCCTTCTTGAGCATGGAGAGAAAATGCTGGCGGAACTTGGTTACCTTCGGAGCGACGACTGCCCGGCAGTAGGGCTGCCAGGGATTCTTCTCGAAGTAATTTTGGTGATACCCCTCAGCGGCATAAAACTTGTCCAGCGGCACGAGCTCGGTCACGATCGGATCGTCCCAGAGGTGTTCCTTCGTTAAATCCCTGATGACCCCTTCAGCTATCTCTTTTTGCTCGGGGGTATGGAAGAAGATGGCTGAGCGGTACTGCGTCCCCTGGTCCGCCCCCTGTCGGTTGAGTGTGGTCGGATCATGGATGGTGAAAAAAACGTTCAGCAGGTCGCGGTAGGAAACGGCCTGGGGGTCGAAAGTGATCTGCACTGCCTCAGCGTGGCCGGTCAGCCCGGTGCAGACCTGCTCGTAAGTGGGGTTGGCGGTGCTCCCGCCAGAATAACCGGATTCGACCGATTCCACCCCTTTCAACTCATCGAAAACAGCTTCCAGGCACCAAAAACATCCGCCTGCCAGTGTTGCAACCTCGTTCTCTTTTCCCATAAAAAAACCTCCAATAAAAAAAGTAAGGGCGAGACAGGTCTCGCCCCTATAGAATTTATACGCTTGGCTCGGGGACGGTTTCTCCGACCGGCTTGGTCTCCTGCCGGCGCAGGACGATCTCGCCCTGGTCCACATCGACCAGGATGTTATCTCCTTCATGGAAATTTCCGGCGAGCAGGGCATCTGACAGGGGGTCCTCCACTTTTTGCTGGATGACCCTCCGCAGCGGGCGGGCGCCCATCTCTGGGTCGTAGCCCTGCTCGGCAAGCATGTCCAGGGCGGGCGTGGTGGAAACCAGCGTCACCGCGTGCTCGGCCAGCCGCCCGGTCACCTTGGTCAATTCCAGGGTGACAATCTGGCGGATGTCGTCCTTGTTCAGCGAGCGGAAGACGATGACACTGTCCACGCGGTTGATGAACTCGGGGCGGAAGGCGCGCTTCAGGGTTTCGGTCAGCTTCTTACGCATTTCCTCGTACGACACTCGCTCCTCGACCTTTTCCTCGCGCTTCAGCTGGAAACCCAGCGAGGTCTGGCGCTTGATCTCCTCGGCGCCGATGTTGGAGGTCATGACGATGATGGCGTTGCGGAAGTCCACCGTATGGCCGCGCGCGTCGGAAAGGTGGCCCTCTTCCATGATCTGCAGCAGCATGTTATGGACTTCCGGATGCGCCTTCTCGACCTCGTCAAAGACGACGATGGAATACGGCCGGCGGCGCAGGGCTTCGGTCAGCTGGCCGGCATCGTCATAGCCGATGTATCCCGGGGGTGCGCCAACCAGGCGGCTGGCGGTGTGGCGTTCCATAAACTCGGACATATCGAGCTGGATCAGGGCTTCCTCGCTGCCGAACATGAACTTCGCCAGCGTTTTGGTCAGCTCGGTTTTGCCGACCCCGGTCGGTCCGAGGAAGATAAACGAACCGATCGGCCGGCGCGGGTCTTTCAGGCCCGCACGCGCCCGCCGCACGGCCTTGGCGATCGCCTCAATGGCTTCGTCCTGGCCGATGATGGATTTTCTGAGTTCTTCTTCCATCTTAAGCAGACGCTGCGACTCTTCCTGGGCAATCTGCATTACCGGTACGCCGGTCCACATGGCGACCACCTCGGCGATATCGTCGGCGGTGACTACCGGGCTGTTGGCGCGCTCCCAGCCGGTCTTCAGGCGTCTCAGCTGGTCATTGAGGTCCGCTTCCTGCGCCTCCCAGGTGCGCACGTCTTCAGGCTTACCTTCCTCCTGGGCCAGTGCCCGGTTTTGGCGGACTTCCTTCAGTTGGCTGTACAAGTCCTTGGCGGATTTGGCCGCGTCGGATTTGTACATTCGCACGCGCGAGGCGGATTCGTCGATCAAATCAATCGCTTTATCAGGCAGGAAGCGGTCGGATACGTAGCGGGAAGAAAGCCTGGCGGCCGCCTCGATGGCTTCGTCCGAAATGACCAGATGGTGGTGTTCCTCGTACATCTTGCGAACGCCCTTCAGAATGGCGATGGTTTCGTCCACGGTTGGCTCGTCGACAAGGATGGGTTGGAAGCGGCGTTCCAGGGCGGCGTCGGATTCGATATATTTGCGGTATTCGTCCAGCGTCGTGGCGCCAATAACCTGGAGTTCGCCGCGCGAGAGGGCCGGTTTCAGGATGTTGGCGGCGTCCACCGCGGAGCCAGCCGCACCCGCCCCGACCAGCATGTGGAACTCATCGATGAACAGGATGGCTGCCGTCGACTTGAGCTCGTCGATGACCCGCTTGAGGCGTTCTTCGAACTGGCCGCGGTACATCGTCCCGGCCACCAGCGAACCGACATCCAGCTTCATGACCCTTTTGCTCAGCAGCGGAGCCGGGACGTCACCTTCGATAATGCGTTGGGCCAGGCCTTCAACGATGGCGGTTTTGCCTACTCCCGGCTCGCCGATGAGCGCCGGGTTATTCTTGGTGCGACGGGCCAGGATCTGGATAACGCGCTCGATCTCCATCTGGCGGCCGATCACCGGGTCGAGTTTGTTTTCCTCGGCCAGGGAGGTCAGGTCGGTGGCCAGCTGGTCTACGAGCGGGGTCTTGGGTTCCTGTTTCCCGCCTGGTTTGGTCGTTTCCGGGACGGCGGACGGGGAAGACGAGCTTTCCTGCAGCACCCGCCGCACCTGCCGACGGATTTGGTCGGGAGTCACGCCGAGCTTCTTTAGAACATCCATCGCCGGGCCTTCGGAGCGGACCAGGCCAAGCAGGAGGTGCTCGGTGCCGATGTAATGATGGCCCATCTTGCGGGCTTCCTCGATGGCAAACTCGAGTACCAGCTGGGTGTCTGGAGCGAGCTCGATCTTGCCGCCCTCGTAGCGTCCCTCGCCAGTCACCCGCAGCACGATTTCGCGCACCCGCGCGGAGTTCGAGGCCGAGCTCGCGCAGGACACGCCCGGCCACTCCGCCGTCCTCTTCCAATAAACCTAGCAGCAAGTGGTCCGTGCCGATCAACCCCTGATGGGTGCGTTCGGCTTCCTGATGGGCCAGGCTGAGAACATGTCTTGCCCGCTGCGTGAATTTTTCCATGCTTGCCATATTCGGCTCCTGATTCGGCGATCAATATCTCTAATGATTTTGTTCAATACGCGTCTCCCCCCTGATCATCATTTTATCAATTGGGATGGCGCGCATTCAGACAAGTTCTGTCTGGATTGATTCTACCAAAAAGCAGTGCGCTTTATATATGAAAATGATTAGAGTTTGCGGACTGTGGTTAACACATATGTTATTAATAGACGAAGGGAATTATAAACTTGCTGTGGGTCATGTATGCCTTCCATGCTTCTCCAAAATGCTCTGACAGAACCGCCTCCTCGCGCCGGGCGCGTCCGATGAAGGCGACCACCGAGAAGACCAGGAAAAGCAGCACCACCCAGGTCGGGTAGAGCAAGAGCAGGCCAACCATGGCGGCCCACCAGCCGAAATACATCGGGTGGCGTACAAACGCGTATGGGCCGGTCTGAATGAGTTGATGATCGTCGAGCAGTTTCACGTTACGGCTGGTGCTGATTCCCCACATGCGGCCCAAGCTGCGTCGCGCCCAGAGCACGAAGGCACCCCCCGCCAGATAAACCGCCAGCCCGAGGATTCCAAGGACGAACCGGGCAACCTCAGACAATTTGACCAGGGGAATCCACAGGAGGAAAAAGAGGAATGCGCACAGCACTCCCCCCAGGATGACCATCCCGATTTGCGTCCAAAAAGGCCAGGTCCGTCCATTGCGCTCAGGCAGCAGGCTGACTGCCCGACCTTTGTGCAGGGCGGCCAGCCAATCGGCCAGGGTCAGGACAAAGCTGACATAGATCAGACCGGCGATGACGATGACATCAGCAACGATTTCGAATATTTTCATAATCTCCCCTGCCTTTTATTTTCTTCAGCGATTATCCCCATCTCCGCTGATCTTGCCGCGCTCCATCCGATCGAAAAGCTTCTTTAAATTATGCTCAGCCACATTATCCAGAGAAAGGCCCAGCTCGGTGCAGACCTGGGCGAGGTACCACAGCACGTCGCCCAGCTCGCCTTTCAGGGCCTCACGCTCGGCTTCGCCGATGACCCCATTTTTATCACGGAAGATCTTTTTGACCTTGCCGGCCACCTCCCCGGCCTCGTTGGCCAGACCCAGGGTGGGATAAATGACCGGATGCCCGATGGGCGGGTACTTTGCCGTACGGCGGGATTGGGTTTGATAGTCTTGAAAGTTCATCGATTATCCTCGATTGAATCGGATGGGTGAGTCGCAGCCCCGGTCAGGGAAGATTACGGCTTCCCAGGAGCAGATACTGCGGGGAACCGTTCAGGGAAACGCTAAACCCGTTCTCATCCTGAGTTAACTGAGTTGCTACCCCTTCCATGGAGATTGCCGTCAATTCGGTGCCCTCCATCGGCAGGGAAATGACATGCTCAGGGCCAGCAGTCCAAGCCGCCAGGATCTTTTCGCCATGTCTTTTGAAAAGGTACAGGTAGTCCTCGGGGTTGGAAGTTTAAATCCTCCGGGCGAAATTGTACCCGTCCAGGGTGTGCATGAGGGCATTTGCCGCGTCGTAGGCCGGCTTTGGATTTAATTGGAGATCGACGGTGCCGAAATGGCACTCCGCATCGTCTGTGGTCGAACAATCATCCTGCCAATCATACCAGATGCTCAGGTTGACACCATTGGCCAGATTGACCAGCCAGGCGCGCGCCAGATACTCAGCCTGCTGAATGTCGGTCAAACCGGTCCCGTATTGCGAGTATCCCCATTCGCTCAATACAATCGGGATCTGCCTGCCCGGGCTGAACTGGTCAAGAATCTGTCTCAAGTGCTGATCATACGCCTCGACGGCTTCAGGAGCTGCTCTCAGGTAGGGGTGGATGCTGACTCCATCCAGCATGGCCAGCACTCCCAGGTCGCCCAGAGCGGAGAGGAAATCCCAAGCCGTCTGGCTTTCGAGGCAGCAAACAGCTGGTCCGATGATCAGTGCGGTCGGATCGACGTTTCGGATGGCTGCGATGACGGTCAACGCAAGCGCAGCATAATCGTCCACGTTTGGCCGGGGTTTCCAGAACTGGTCGAGGTTGGGTTCGTTCCAGATTTCCCATAGGATGTCTTTTCCAGCATAACGTGCCGCTGCAGCGGCTGCGAAGGCTGCATAAGCAGCCCTCCCGGCATCAGTGTGCGGGGCCAGCCCGCTGTCGTAGAGCGGGTTTCCATAATCCAGGATGAACAGGATGCGGATACCGCGCTGCCGCATGGACTGCACGAGCAGGTCGTACTGGGAAAAGTCGTAATTTCCCGGGGATTTTTCGATCCCGCTCCAGGTCATATCCATGCGAACGAAGCGGAAGCCCGCGTTGGCAATCTCATCCAGCTGCGCCGGGCTGCTGAGGATGAAGTGGATGTTCACCCCCAGGCCGTCTGGAATGACCGGTCCGGGCAATCCGGAAAGGACGGAGGGAGTATTTGTTTCAGTTGAGGTGGGAAGCGGGGTCAGGGTCGGGGTTTGCGTCTCGGTTGGGCTGGGAAGCGGGGTCATGGTTGGGCTCTGCGTCTCGGTCGGGCTGGGAAGCGAAGTGGTCTCGACCGGTGGCAGGGTCGGCGCGGGGGTGGCCGCAAGAGGAAGAGTACATGCGGCCATCAGGAGGATGGTAAATATACAAATGAAGTACTTCATATCCTTGTTCATTTCGAATAATGAGCAAAACAGAAGATTGGTTTAGGCGGTCAATCCACGGTTGAACCGAGCCTGCTCCATGCCCAATCACCGTTCGGGGCACTCCCGGCGTTCCTCCAGCCCCCTAGCGGAACAATCATCATGATTAGAAAGATGGCTGTCCTATTCGGTCTTATTTTCATGATCGATAACTCCAAATCACATCATTCTTCGAGCAAATATGCCAGCATCCACCTGGTCGTGGCTGCCAGTGCCTCGGTGTGGGTGCGCTCGTAGCTGTGCGAGGCATCCACGCCGGGGCCGATGAGCGCCACCGCTACATCACCGCCTGCTGTCCAGAAGGCCTCCCCATCCGAGCCGTAGTGGGGATAGATATCCACCTTGTACGGAATTTCGTGCTGTTCGGCCAGCTCCCGCAGCCGGCTGGACAGGCCGTGGTGGTACGGCCCGCCGCTGTCCTTGACACACAGCGAGGTGTGGAACTCGTCCGAGGCCTGCCCCTCGCCGACGGCAGCCATATCCACCACCAGCAGCTCCTCTACATCGGCGGGGATGCCGGCGGCTGCGCCGTGCCCGACCTCCTCATAATTGCTGATGAGCAGGGTTATCGTCCGGGCAGGCTTCAACCCGGTGTCGCTCAGAGCCTTAACCGCCGCGACCAGGCAGGCCACGCAGGCCTTGTCGTCCAGATGGCGTGAGCGCACGAAGCCCTCCGTCACTTCCACGCGCGGGTCGAAGGCGACAAAATCGCCGACCTCGATGCCCAGCGCATGCGTCTCCTTTGCGGAGACGGTACGCGCGTCCAGACGGACCTCGATGTTCTCATCTTCACGCTTCAGATCGCCGACCTCTGTCCCGAAAACGTGTGTGGAAGCTTTTACCGGCAGGATTGAGCCGCGCACCGGTTTACCCCGGGCGGGGAATACCGTCACGCCCTCCCCCTCGACCGTGTTCCAGGCGAAGCCGCCGATGCGGGTCAGCTTCAACCTTCCGCTGGTCTTGATTTGCTTGACCATGGCCCCCAGCGTGTCGACGTGGGCAGTCAGGGCGCGCGCCCCGTCCTCGAGGACACCTGCCCAGGTGGCGACCAGCGCCCCTTTGCGGGTGCGCGCAAGCTTAACCCCTTTGAACAGCTGAAGGGTCTTCTCGGTCAGGGCAATCGCCGGCTCGGCCAGACCGGTCGGGCTGGGGGTGTTCAATAGTTTGGTCAGGAAGTCGAGCAGGTAGGGGATGTCAATTTCGGGTAGTATCGTCATGGATTCCTCCAGGGGAAGCTGACCTCATTATAGCATTGTGAAAATGCTCCTATAGACCTCCTATAAAAGGGCATGGAGAATTAAATTTGACCACTTTCTGCGTTTTTCGTGCCCTTGAAGCTGAAAATGATGTACGTGTTTAGCGTCCAAAACGAGTTATGGTGAACCAATCAAAGACGGCGGAGTTTCGCCAAAGCGCTGCAAACTGACCATATAGTCAAGGATAGGAACTGAATGTTGACGACAAGTCACCAATACGCTGGTCAAAACCGAGTGAGCCTGAGCTCCGTCTTTGGCCCGATTACAGCCATTCGTTTTGCGGATGATCACGCCTGGGCGCAGCTGGCGCTCAGCCAGGTTATTGGTGGCATCCAGACCGTCGACGTACAAAAAACGCAGCAAATGCGGGCGATGTTTACGCAAACGGCGGGCAAAACGGCGATTATCCTGGTCTTTCAGATTGCGCAGCCTGGAAATCAGGGTGTCCAGTTGAGTTTCCAGAGCCTGGGCACGCTGAGCGAAAATGGCCGGATCCAGTTTGGGTTTTTCTGCTTTCAACTTAAGCGCCGCTTGCAACACGGCGGTTCCATCCCGGGCAAAATGGACCGCTCGGCCGGATTTGCTCTCTTCCATCTCTTTCAGGTCTTTCAGCAGGTGCGAGAGGCATTTTTGTTTCAGCCAGTCCTTCAGCCTTTGATCATCGTAGGCCACAAAGCAGTCCGAAGCCAGGATCCCTTGGAACTTCCGGCCCAGGATCTCGACGACCACATCGCTGCTGCGATTGTCCCGAATGGCGTAGACCGTGACTTCCTGGTTGGCGAAGACCCACAACCAGGCCGACAACGTGCCGATCCGCCAGCCGGTTTCATCGGCATGCACCACGCTGCTGCAGCGGGCAACTTCGATCAGTTGTTGATAAATCGGAAGGGCAGTCTCAGCCAGCCGCTGGTCGGCCTGACACCAGCCGCTGCGGCTCACTTGCATTCCAAAGGCATCGTTGAGCAATTCGCTCACTTTGCCATACGAGCATCCCAGGCGATGTTTCGCATCGGCAGCCAGAGCCTTGGCCCTCGGTCCCACCAGCACCCCCGCCGCTCCCGTGGCCTGCGAGGTCTGCTCCGGGTGCTGCGAACGTACCCGAGTGCAACACCTGGCGCAGTAGCCACTGTAGGTCACATAGCGAGTGGTGACCAGCCGGATGGTTCTCGGAATATCCGTCACATACTGCTCATGCGTATGAATATCGCTCAACCGGCCCCCGCACTGCGGGCAGCCATGCAACTTGGCCTTTTTCGTCTGATCCACGTGCCTGGGCGCAGGCTTCTCCCGCCGGGAAAATTTCCCTTGACCGGCTTTCCTCCCTCCCCGCTGCGGGTGCTCCACCAGTTTCCGCCGCGCAAACGGCGTCGCCTGGCGCTTCCCCGCTCGCTTCAATTCCTCGATCTCCACGTGCAAAAGCTCGTTCTGCTTTTTCAGTTTCTCGATAGCCACCACAGCCTGCCTCAGTTGCTCTTTCAACTCAGCTATCTCTTGATCTTTCGGGAAAGTTGGAGTGCTTTTGTTCCGTCTGTGGCTCATCAGGCCAAGTTTACCGCTTCCAACTTCCTTCCGTTAGAGTCATTCGACCTCTGTTTTTCTGAGGTTTGACCCTTTTCAAATTTCAACTTTTGACGCTAAACAAGTACAAAATGATGTTAGAATATATGTGCTAAATCGCCCGGCTCCCTTGAGCGGGCTTGCAAAGACTCACCGTGGATTTGAACCCGCGGCAACCGGGAAAGAAAATAAATAAACTTATGAAACCCATTCGCGCTTCCGATGTCGGTTCCTACCTCTTCTGCGCCCGCGCCTGGTGGTATCATCTGCAGGGCCTCCAGTCTTCCAATCAGGTCGAGATGTCCACTGGAACGGAGCTGCACCGCATGCATGGACGGACCATGCTGGCAGCCGGATTGATGCGTACCTTGGCGCTCATCCTGCTTCTGGCCGCGCTGATGGTCCTGGTTGCCTTCTGCACGTCCAAACTCGTTGGACCAGGATAAGGAGGAGGACATGTCTGTACTTGATAAAATCGCCTCACGCCGGGGGCTGCGCAGCGACGTCCCCAACCAGGAACTTGCCCGAGAACTCGCCATGGCCAAGGACCAGCAAGGGATCGGCGAGATCGCAGCAAACCTGTGGAACCGTGACTCGGCCGTGCAAGGTGACTGCATTAAGGTGCTTTACGAGATCGGCGCCATCGATTCATCCCTGATCGCTGATTTCTGCGGTGAATTCCTCAGGCTGCTTACCAACCGCCAGAATCGGCTGGTGTGGGGCAGCATGATTGCCCTCGCAACCATCGCAGACCAGAAGGCCGAGGAGCTCTTTCCCCACATCGATGAAATCCTCCGGGTCATGGAGAACGGCTCGGTCATCACAGTCGACAATGGGATCAAAGTGCTCGCCCTGGTCGCCGCCCAGAGGCTGGAGTACAGCCGGAAGATCTTCCCTGCCTTGCTGAACCACCTGGCGACCTGCCGTGCGAAGGAAATCCCGCAGCATGCCGAGAGTACCCTGCCGGCGGTTGGTGCGGCCAACCAGGCTGAGTTTATCCAGGTGCTCGAAGGGCGGATGAGAGAGTTGCAGAGCTCTCAGGCGGCACGTCTCAGGAAGGTCCTTCGAGCTGCGGAAAAGCGACGGGATTGATTCGATGCCGGCTTTTGCCCTGATTCTATTCCTGTTTGCTCTATTCTTTTTCTGGCTCTCGGTGCGCCAGAGGAAACGGGCTGGCCTGCCCGGCGGGCGGATCATCTATACTGACACACGCGCCTGGGGAGCCTTTGAAAAGCCGCTCTATGACCCCGGCCTGGGTCTGACCGGCAAGCCGGACTATCTGGTCGAGCAGAATGGGCGGATCATCCCTGTCGAGGTCAAGTCCGGGCGGACGCCGGAGGCTCCCTACGACTCGCACATCTTCCAGACGGCGGCCTACTGTTTACTGGTCGAGAAAACGACCGGTAAACGCCCGCCGTACGGCATCCTGCATTACCCCAACCGGGATTTTGCCGTGGACTATACTCCCGAACTGGAATCCGCTCTGCTCGACCTCCTGGCGGAGATGCGCCGGGACGAGCGCCGGGAGTCAGTTGACCGCTCGCATGATGTCGGGAGCCGCTGCCTGGGCTGCGGTTTCCGCAGCGTCTGCGACCAGAAACTGGCGTGAGATCCCTTCCCTTCTTCTCACCCTCTCTCCACCAGGGGGAGGGGGGAACAGCAGGTATAATTATCGCCATGTCTGCAGCCCCTTCCGTCCCGCGGAGTGCCGCCGTGGTGGCGCACCCAAAGATGCCCGAAACGATTGCTGAGGCACAGGCGATCGCCAGGCTGTTGAAGGGACGCGGGTTGGATTCCCTGGCGGCTAAGCTGGACGATGCTTCCCTGAGAAAGCGCGTCAAGAACAACGAATTTGACCTGCTCGTGGCAGTTGGCGGGGATGGAACCGTGCTGCGCTCGGCTCACCTGTGCGCCCCGTGCGGTATCCCCATCCTGGGCATCAATATGGGCCACCTGGGCTTTTTAATGCAAATTGGCCGGGACGAGTGGCATACTGCCCTGGAGCATTTGCTGAAAGGCGAATTCTGGATCGAGAACCGGATGATGCTGCACACCGAACTCAAGAGATCGGGTGAATCATTGGGGAGCTGGCATGCACTCAACGAAACCGTGGTCTGCCGCGGGGGTACCGTCCACCCGGTGGGCCTTTCGGCCAGCGTCGATGGGCGCCTGCTGAACAATTACATCGCTGATGGGCTGATCGCTGCCACACCAACCGGCTCCACGGCTTATGCCCTGGCCTCCGGGGGACCCATCCTGCCTCCGGAGCTGCGCAACATTCTCCTGGTCCCGATCGCCCCGCACCTTTCGGTGGACCGGGCAGTTGTCCTCTCGGAGGGAGCAGCCGTCAGCATCCAGGTCACCAAGGGGGACGCCGTGCTGAGCGTCGATGGGCAGACCCCGATCAGCCTGGCTGAAAACGATATCGTCGACGTGCGCGCCGGGGATTATGCCGCCCAATTTGTCCGCTTCGGCGATCCAGGCTATTTCTACCGCAATCTGACCGCCCACCTGAACCAGAATTCCCTTACGAGTGTTTCTTCATGACCACGAATCCCTCTCCCGTGTTTTGCGCCAACCATCCCACTGTCGAAACCACTCTGCACTGTAATAAATGCGGGAAACCGATCTGCGCCCGCTGCGCGGTGCTCACTCCCACCGGTTACCGCTGCAAGGAATGCGTGCGCGCGCAGCAGAAGATTTTCGTGACCGCTGAGTGGTATGACTATCTGCTCGGGCTCGCCGCGGCGGGCATTTTGTCCTTCCTTGCCAGCCTGCTGACTGTGCTGGTCAGTGGTATCGCCGGGCTGTTTGGCTGGATCCTGATTGTCATCGGGGCTCCCACCGTCGGGGCGATCCTCGCGGAAGCGATTCGCTTCGTTACCCGCAAGCACCGCTCCCGGGCGCTCTTTATTACCGTCGCAGCCGCCATGGTCCTGGGGGCCGTGCCGGTTATCCTTTTCCAGCTGCTTACCATGAATGTTTTTGGCGTTATCTTTCAGGGCGTTTACCTGGTCCTAGCCACGCCGGTCGTTTACACCCGCCTGTCAGGGATTCAACTCTTTCGGTAGGGTCGAATTCAATCCTTGCGGAGTACGGCACCTATGCTGACCGAACTGCACATCCAGAATTTTGCCATCATCGACCGGCTCGAAATCAAGTTCAGACCGGGGCTGGTAATCTTCACCGGCGAGACCGGTGCAGGCAAGTCGATCATCATGGACGCGGTGGAAATGCTGCTCGGCGGACGCGCCGACGCCACCGCCATCCGCTCCGACGCCGACCTGGCGCATGTGGAGGGGACATTCAAACTGTCCGGTCCCGAACGAAATGCCGCGCAGGATATCCTGAAGCGTGAGGAGCTGCTGGACGACCCGGATTTCGTCACCCTCAGCCGCGAGCTGCGCCGCGAGGGACGCAGCACTGCCCGGATCAACGGGCGGACTGTCAACCTGGCGCTGCTGCGCGAGCTGGGGGAAATCCTGGTGGACATTCACGGCCAGTCCGAGCACCTCTCGCTCCTGAACGTGCGCGCCCACCTCGGTCTCCTTGACCGTTATGCAAATGTGGAGTCCCAGCTGGTTGCTTACCACAAGACCTACCAGAGCCTGCTCGGCATCCGCCGTGAGCTGGACGAGCTGCGTGCGGCCCAGCAGGACGCGCAGCGCCGCACGGACATGCTCACCTTCCAGGCTGAGGAGATCGAGGCCGCCAAGCTGCGCAAGGGTGAGGACGAGGAGCTGAAGCAGGAACGCGATCGCCTTGCCAACGCCGAGGCACTGGCCGCCCTGGCACAGGAAGCACTGACCGTCCTGGACGAGGGCTCTTCGGAAGCCACTGCGGCCACGGATTTGCTCGGCCAGGCCGCTCAGAGTCTTGCAAAACTTAGCCAGATCGATGCAGCCCAGTCCGCCCTGGCTGACCAGGCAGCGAGTCTTGAAGAAAACCTGGCCGACCTGGCCCGCGGCTTGCGCAATTATCTGGAAGCGATTGAATTCAACCCCAAGCGGCTGGAGGAGGTCGAGGAGCGCCTCGACCTGATTCACCGCCTGACCCGCAAGTACGGCAGCGGCATCGAGGCAGTCATTGCCTTCGCCGTCGATGCCCGCAGACAGCTTGAGACCATCAGCACGGCCTCGGCGCGCATCTCTGAGCTGGAAGCTTCCGAATCCGCCGCGCTCTCCAGGCTGGCCGAGCAGGGCCTGGCTCTTTCGCAGAAGCGAAAGGAGGCCGCCGAACGCATGAGCAAGGCTGTCGAGAACGAGCTGGACGACTTGAAAATGGCTGCGGCCCGCTTTGCGGTGGATTTCCAGGACAGACCCGACCCGCAGGGCGTTCCTGCCCCTGATGGAGAACGCCTGGCTTTCGATGCCAACGGTCTCGACCGGGTTGAGTTCCTGGTGGCGCCGAACCCTGGCGAGGGTCTTAAGCCGCTGGTGAAGATTGCCTCGGGCGGTGAGACCTCCCGCCTGATGCTGGCGCTCAAGAACGTCCTGGCGCGTGCCGACCAGGTGCCGACGCTGATATTCGATGAGATCGACCAGGGCATCGGCGGGCGGGTAGGCGGGACGGTTGGCGAAAAGCTGTGGAGACTGGGACGCCAGCACCAGGTGATGGTCATCACCCACCTGCCCCAGTTGGCCGTTTTCGGCGATCAGCACTACCAGGTGCAGAAGGTCATCGAAAACGGTCGCACGCTGACCCGCGTCGCCGAGCTGGAAGGTGAACCACGCACGCTCGAGCTGGCGCAGATGCTCGGTGCCGTCACCGAGGGAACAATCCGTTCGGCCCATGATATTCAGCAGTCTGCCCAGAATTACAAGAAGGCGCCTAAATAAAGGGCCTTCCTTGTGTCAGACAGATTTTGCTGTCCCAGCCCGAAGCCAAAAGGGAATAGTACTTAAGGACCCCTTTTTCGCGCGACGGCTTTGCTCTTAAAAGCACAAAAGGGTGATAGAATAGCTCGTGACTAGACATCTTGGATGTGGATGAAGGGAGTCCACATAAATGCAGAAGCCGGTTGTGTCGGGGAGCTCACCATCGGCTTCTGCATTTCTCTTGACCCTCCCCTGAATCTCGGTTAGAATCCACCCGCTTAGCAGCAAAGTGCCCCTTTAGCTCAGCGGATCAGAGCGTTTGGTTGCGGACCAAAAGGCCGCGCGTTCGAATCGCGCAAGGGGCGCTAATAGGAGCGGGAATTTCCCGCTTCTTTTCTTTTTTGGAGTGGGTATGAAAAAACGCCAAATTCTTTTGACCAATGACGACGGCATCCAATCTCCGGGCCTCTGGTCGGCCGCGGAAGTGCTGTCGGACCTCGGGTTTGTCACGGTCGCCGCGCCCCGCCAGCAATCCTCGGGGATGGGCCGCAGTTTGCCGTTTTCCTCAGACGGCATCATCAAACCGGAGATTTTGAACGTGCGCGGCAAAGAGTGGACTGTCTATGCCGTAGGCGGCTCGCCGGCGCAAGCCGTCCTGCACGGCGTCCTGGAAATCATGCCGCAGCGGCCCGACCTGGTGGTTTCGGGCATCAACTACGGCGAGAACGTCGCGGATGGGATCAGCATCTCCGGCACGGTCGGCGCGGCGATGGAAGCTGCCGGGTTGGGCATCCCTTCCCTGGCGATGTCGCTCGAGATGGATCCGGATCGATTTCTTACATATTCAAAAGATGTGGATTTCTCGACCGCGGCTTTCTTCGCGGTGACATTTGCCCGCCAACTGCTCGCCAAGCGTTTTCCCCAGGACGTGAATTTGCTTAAGGTGGATGTGCCCTGTGATGCGACCCCGCAAACGCCCTGGCAGGTGACCCGTCTCTCGCGCCAGCTCTACTTTGTTCCGAGCGCGCCCAGGCGCAAATCCTGGGACGAGCCAGCCAAGCTTGAATACCAGGTGGCCCCCAAATTGGAGGACGAACCTGAGGACAGCGATGTGTATGTGCTGCGCGTCAAGCGCATGGTCTCGGTGACTCCGCTCAGCCTGGACTCCACCTCCCGAGTGGATTTCGGGGAGCTGGAGCGCCTCCTGCGTTCATAGCCGGCAGGCGAGGCAGCCTAATTTCCTGAGAGCATAACCGCGGCTGCCAGCAAGGCCAGCCCGGCAGTGTCGAAAGCGATAAAGCGGAGAAGGGAGGCGGCAAGCAAAGCGTGACCCGGTCCGAGCCGGGACAGGATGAGGCTTTCCCCAACCACTCCGATGAATTGCATCGCCAGGGCTTCTAGAAGCGAAACCCGCCTCCGGCGCGGGTGCCAGCAGGCGACCAGGTAAGGAATGTTCCACATTACGAATAACACGGCTACGCCGCGCACGGCCGCCTTTCCCGCCACACCGGCCAGTTCATAAGCAGGAGCGACACTCCCGGGCGAAATCAGAAACACCCATGCTGCCTGCAGGTTCCAGGCAATGACCACTCCGATTAAAATTCGCGCAGCCCATAAACGGGGTTCCCGTTTGGCGGTCATTGAGAAATTGTACCTTATTGAGCAGGCCAGGGCAAATTCGCTCTTGACGTCTGGACAGCCTGCTGGTATAGTTTCGCCCAATGTTTAATCCAATGCGCACCATTCATATGACCACCACCGCTACTTCGACTCCCCAGATTTCCCCCTGGGGCGTAGGCGCATAGGCAGTGGTCGAAAAGATAAGATAAAATCACCCTACCAGCACACCAGCGCCCCGCACCTGCGGGGCATTTTTTTTAGCGGAGCTAGAAACAGCCCAGACCTGTCCAGGAGAAGAGAAAGCCATGACGCCAAAGAAAACCTCCCAACCCAAAACTCTCGTCATGAAGTTCGGCGGTACCTCGGTCGGCTCGCCGCAGGCCATGGGCGAGGCAGCGGAAATTGTGTGCCAGACTAAAGCGAACTGGCCGCGTCTGGTGGTGGTCACCTCGGCCATGTCTGGCGTCACCAACCTGCTGCTCGAGAGTGCCGGGCGCGCTTCCCTGGGCGACCTCTCGGTTGCCGAGAACGGCGAGGCCAAGCTGCGCCAGTCCCACACGGAGGTCGCCGAGAGGCTGGTCGAAGACCCGGCCAGGCGCGCCCATGTGGTGCAGGAAGTTGATGGGCTGATCGCCGAATACCTGAGCCTGTGCCAGGCAATCTGCGTGTTGGGCGAAGCCAGCCCGCGGGCCCTGGATGCCGTGGCCGGCCTGGGGGAGCGTATGAGCGTCCGCCTGCTTGCGGCGGCGATTGATTCGATGGGTGTCCCGGCTCAGTTCGTCGAAGCAACCCGCTTGATCCTGACCGACAATAAATATCAAAGCGCTCACCCAGATATGAAGGCTACCCGTGAGCGCACTTCTCAGGTGCTGGAGCCGATTCTGGCTGAGGGCAAGGTCCCGGTGGTAACCGGGTTTATCGGCGCGACCTCCGAGGGGGTAACGACCACCCTTGGGCGCGGCGGCAGTGATTACTCTGCTGCCATCCTGGGTGCAGCCCTGCCCGCCGACGATGTCTGGATCTGGACCGATGTGGACGGTGTGATGACTGCCGACCCGCGCATGGTCCATGCAGCGCGCAGCCTTCCTGAGCTGACCTATCGTGAACTGGCCGAACTGGCTTATTTCGGGGCGAAAGTCCTGCACCCCAAGACCATCCTGCCGGTGGTGGAGGCGGGCATCGGCCTGCGCATCTGCAACACCTTCCACCCCGAACATCCCGGCACGCGCCTGATTGGGAAAATTGCCGAGGCTGGCAAACCGGCCGAAGGCCGGGTTGTCAAGGCCGTCACTGCCATTCATAAGCAGCGCCTTATCACCGTGGAAGGGCGGGGCATGATGGGCGTCCCTGGTGTGGCGGCGCGCACTTTCAAGGCAGTAGCATCCACCGGCACCAGCGTACCGCTGATCACCCAGGCCTCCTCCGAGCAGTCGATTTGCTTTGCCGTCCCGGGCGAAGCCGCCGGGCGGGTGCTCCAGGCGCTCCAGGACACATTCTCGGACGAATTGTCTGTTCAGGATATCGACCGGGTCTGGGCGACCGACGATGTGGCGATCATCACTGCGGTGGGGGAAGGCATGATCCATACCCCCGGGGTTGCCGGCAGGATCTTCAGTGCGCTCGGGCAGCGCAGCATCAACGTCATCGCCATCGCCCAGGGCTCCTCCGAAGTTTCCATCAGCATGGTGGTCGCCGGCCAGGATGCCGAAGCCGCGGTGCAGGTGCTGCATGCGCTGATCGTCGACGGAAAGGCCTAGGCCATGTCTGAGCGCATTCCTGTCCTTGTCCTGGGCGCCACCGGCAGCGTGGGTCAGCGCTTTGTCCAGCTGCTGGATCACCATCCCTGGTTTGAAGTCGCCGGAGTGACCGGCTCCGACCGCTCCGTCGGCCAGCCCTATGGTGAGGCGTGCCATTGGATCCTGTCCGAACCGATGCCGGAATGGGCGCGCACTATGCGTGTGCTGCCCACGACCCCAGAGGCCGCCCCGGCGCGCATCGCATTCTCGGCCCTGCCAACCGACCTGGCCCACAAGGTCGAACCGCAGTTTGCCCAAGCCGGGCTGGTGGTATGTTCCAACGCCTCGGCCTTCCGCAACGAGCCAGATGTGCCCATTCTCCTGCCCGAGACCAACCCCGAGCATGTCGCCCTGGTCCCGCGCCAGCGGCGCGAGCGCGGCTGGACCGGCTGCATCGTTACCAATTCCAACTGCACCAGCACCGGTTTGAGTGTGGCTCTGAAAGCACTCCTAGATGCCTTTGGGCTGCGCAAGGTGCTGGTTGTGTCCATGCAGGCTATCTCCGGGGCGGGTTATCCCGGCGTGGCCTCGCTGGACATCCTGGACAATGTCATCCCGAACATCAACGGCGAGGAAACCAAGGTCGAATGGGAGCCTCGGAAAATGTTAGGTCGCATGAACGGTGAGCAGCTCGAGCCGGCGGGTTTCGTGCTCTCGGCGCACACCAACCGGGTGGCGGTCAGCGACGGGCACATCGTCTGTGCCAGTGTGGAACTGGAGCAGCCGGTCGGACCGGAGGCTGCCGGGGCTGTGTTGAGCACTTACCAGGCGCCTGAAATCAGCCGGGACCTGCCTTCTGCCCCTCGCCCGGTCATCCAGTTGCGGCAGGAGACTGATCGGCCTCAGCCGCGCCTGGACCGCAACACAGGGAACGGGATGACCACCGTGGTGGGCCGTCTGCGGAGTGACCCCATATTCCACTTGAAGTTTGTCGTGCTCTCGCACAACACCATCCGCGGCGCGGCAGGCGGTTCGATCTACAATGCCGAACTGCTGGTCAAGACGGGGATTGTTTGAAGATTCAATATCTCCCTCGCCCCTGGGTGAGGGGTGATCATAGGAGACTGGATGAAAAACTACGGACGGACATCACTAAGCGAGTTCCTGGGGGACCGGGTGGTCTACCGCAACCTGAACCCCGCCGACCCCACTCTACCGGCGCTCGCCGGGATGGCCCGGGAGGCGGGCCTGCCCTCCGGCCGGATCCCGCGCAAGAGCGAAGCCGATTACGCCCGGGTGATCGTGGCCCTGCTGCGGCGGGGACAGAACCTGCGCGGCGTTTCCCAGCCCATCCAGCGGGTATTGTTTGTCGGCGACACCCGTTTGCTGGATGGCACTGCCTTTGGCAATATTTGCACTGGCGGGGATTGGCCGGGACTGGCCTTCATCGGCTCGGAGAATACCAAGCCCCTCTCTGTCGAGATTGTTTCGAATGAGGCCGGACAGTCTCTCTATCTGGCCAACCGCTGGTCAGCGCTGAGGGAATTTTCCAGCTATGCCGTGGCTCACGGACTCCCCGTCGACGAATCGACGGCGGTCATCCTGGATATCGACAAGACCTGCCTTGGGGCACGCGGCCGCAATGGTCAGGTGATCGACGGGGCGCGTGTGCAGGCCGTCACTAATACAGTGGAGGCGCTGCTGGGACCCTCCTTCAACGAAAAAGCCTTCCGAGCCGCCTATGACCTCTTGAACCAGCCAGAATTCCATCCCTTTACGGGCGATAACCAGGATTACCTGGCCTATATCTGCCTGGTCCTGGGCAGCGGCCTGTATCGGCTTGACCCGGTTGTCGAAGCGATTCGCTCGAAAAAGCTGGCCTCGTTCGAACAGTTCATTGCCGAGGTGGACGCCCGCTGCGGCGAGTTGCCTGCAGAGCTGGCTGCCATCCATGCCGAGATTTACACCAATGTGCGCTCCGGTGACCCGACGCCGTTTAAACCTTTCCGGCGAAATGAGTATCTGGTCACCATTGCCCGCTTCGGTCAGCTGGAGGATAGTTCCAGCCTGGAGGCGCTGCTCTCGGAGGAGATTCTTATCACCCAGGAAGTGAGGCAGCTTGCCCTGGAATGGCAGAAACAGGGTGCGCTGTTATTCGGCCTTTCCGACAAGCCCGACGAGGCATCGCTTCCCACGCCCGAACTGGCCGCAAAAGGCTTTTTGCCTCTCCACCGGACACGGACGCATGCCGTGGGCGAGTCGTGAATGCCAATTTTCCCTTCCAGTGGGCTCTTGGCGGTTTTCAATCGCCTCTTGTTCCGAGCGGTACAAATACGGACGTCCCCAAATCCTTCACCCCGATCGAGCGCGCACAAAAGCACCTCGATGAATCAGTCCAAAGAGTGCGATCGGGCGTAAAATAAGAAACTTAAGGATGCCTTCCCCTGCCTGATCCGCAGGGGAAGGCAGGATCGAGCAGCCCCCATGTCAATTCCTCCGGATGAATCGACCAAAATTTTGGAAATCTATTTACTGCTCGCGCAGTACCCCATCCTGGCGCCGTTCATCCGCTCGCAGATGCGCCAGGAATTGTTCCACCGGGGAATTATCACTCATGATCGCTTCGAACAGGAAATACGCGAGCAGGCCGTGCTTTCCCAGCAGCGTGAAGGCGTCTACGATCCGCTGGTGAAAGAGGATGCCCAACAGTGGGAACAGCGCCTGACGCTCGTGCGGGAGAACCTGACCGATTTTTACTTTGCTTACAACCTGCCTCTCGACCTGCTGCACAAGATCATTGATTCCCTGCTGTCCCATCCTTCGAACGACACGCTCATCCCCTCGGACCTCAGCCTGAGATTCAACCCGGAGCTCGCCCCGCTGGAGATGGTGCTGAAGCAGGCCGAAAAATACGAGTCCCTGCCCCCCGACCAGCGCGCCACCGTCGAGCACCACCTGCAGGAGCTGCGCGTTGTCTTGCTCAAAAGCATCATCAGCGACCAGCTGGCCTTTATCCACATTGCCAGGCAGTGGTTCACCAGTGCGGACTTCAATTACGTGCTGGAGCACCGCATCGGCACCGGGAAAATTGGAGGCAAAGCAGCGGGCATGCTGCTGGCTTATAAAATCCTGCAAAGTACCGCCCCGGAAATATTCAAGCAGATCGTCCTGCCGCGTTCCTACTTTGTGGGAGCGGACGTATTCTACGACTTTATGGCGGTCAACAAAGTGGAATACCTGGATCAAAAATATAAACCGGTGGAACAGATCCGCACCGATTATCCGGAGATCCAGGCCCAGTACACCAAGGCACGCTTCCCGGAGGAAATTGCCGACCGGCTGCGCGGGATCCTGCGCGAGGTGGGCAAGACGCCGTTGATCGTCCGCTCTTCCAGCCTGCTGGAGGATAATTTCGGCGCCACATTTGCCGGAAAATACATCAGCATATTCTGTCCCAACCAGGGAACTTTAAAGGAAAACCTGCGCGACCTGACCCTGGCGATCCGCCGCATCTACGCCAGCGTCTTTGGAGCGGATGCGCTGGCCTACCGCCGCCACATGGGCTTGCTGGATTACGACGAGCGCATGGCAATTTTGCTCCAGGAGGTCCAGGGAGAGCGCCACCGCCAGTATTATTTCCCAGCGATGGCCGGCGTGGCATACAGCTACAGCCCCATCGTCTGGAACCCGCGCCTGCGGCGGGAGGAAGGCTTCGCCCGGCTGGTCATGGGGCTGGGGACGCGAGCCGTGGAACGCTCGGCAAGCGACTATCCGCGCCTGGTCATTCTCAGCCACCCGCAGCTGCGTCCCGAAGTCACCCGCAAGACCATCCGCTACTATTCGCAGCATTTCGTGGACTTGCTCGACCTGGAGCAAAACAAACTCACCACCCTGCCTTACGAAACGGTGCTCGGCTCGGATTTTCCTCCTCTGCGCTGGCTGGCCTCGGTTGACGATGGGGATACCGTGCGCCCACCCCTGTCCGTCGGGCTGAACCTGGATCCGGCGCAGCTGGTGTTGACTTTCGACGGCCTCCTGCAGCGCAGCACGTTCGTCCCGTTATTAAAAACCATCCTGAGCCGCCTGGCGGAACAGTACCAGCTGCCCGTGGACGTCGAGTTCACCGTCTCGCTCAAGCCCGGTACCGGACAGCCGGAAGTCGCCTTTCACCTTTTGCAGTGCCGGCCTCAAAACCGCTGGAGCACTGACACCAACGCGGTCATCCCCAAAGACCTGCCTGTGGGGGACAAATTCTTCCTCTGCACCCAGATGGTGCCCCAGGGACGCGTTAGCCAGGTCGAATATGTCGTTTACGTGGACCCTGAGGCCTACCAGGCGCTGGAGAGCCCCAATGAGTATAACGATGTGGCCAAACGCATCGGTCAATTGAACAAGGCTCTCGAAGGGCACACTTTCATACTCATCGGTCCGGGCCGCTGGGGATCCTCGGATTACAAGCAGGGTGTGTCCGTCACCTATGCGGATATTTTCAACGCCCGTGCCCTGGTGGAACTGGCCAGCAGGAAGGGCGGCTACTCCTCCGAGCCCTCCTACGGGACGCACTTCTTCCAAGACCTGGTGGAAACGCAAATTTACCCGCTGGCAATCCACCCGGAAGAGGACGGGGATGCCTTGAATCTGGACTTTATCCAAAAAGCGGCAGATCAGACGATCAAATTCATCCCGGAGCGCTCCAAGGCCGCAGACTGCATTAAAGTCATTCACATTCCAGCAGAGCGGCCCGGCTATACCCTGGAGATCATGATGGACGGCCAGCGTGGGCTCGGGTTTCTGTCCCGTTCACCACTAAAATAAATACGCTCGAAAAAACCTGGATTCCGTGCCCCCCCGTCCCAACCGAGATCATCCTTCACGCCTCTTCATCCGTATCCAAGCCGCAACCTTCTCTGCGGCAACCGCTGCCGTCAAATTCGTCGTGTCCAGCAGCTCGATTGGCGACCCGGGGATTCCTGCCTGCGATTTGAACCATCGGTTGAACCTCACTTGCTCGTCCAGGTACTCCGGCGTACTGCATCCCCGCCAATCCGGCCGCTGGCGCAGGCGTTCGACCAGGTGATCGCCATCACAGACCAGTGCAAGGTAATGCAATGTCCCCAGATATCTCCGCTCGACACACGGCTCCAGATTTTCCGGCACACCGCTCCCCGCCCCAAATAGCGTCACCGGACGCCCGGATTGCCCGATATTCTTGGAGACCCGTAGCCAGGTTTCAAAAAATGCCCGGTAGTGATCCCCGGGGGTGTTGAACTCCTGTCGCCATAGAATATCCGTATCAAGAAGAACCGCCTCATCAAA
Organism: uncultured Chloroflexia bacterium; assembly: GCA_963753465.1. Lineage (GTDB taxonomy): Bacteria > Chloroflexota > Anaerolineae > Anaerolineales > Villigracilaceae > UBA877. The sequence goes on along the minus strand of CAVWCJ010000002.1, from coordinate 1,429,946 downwards.
ACCACCTGCCAAGGCCTGGCATACTGTGGTCTTCCCCGCTCCGCTTGCGCCAGTCACCAGAAAGAGAGGCTGCTGCTTGAACGGGTGCCGGTATCCGCATTCCGGACAGATCGCCATTGGACCTTCAGGCTCAATAATTTTGTCTGCCCGGTATATGCCGCATTTCCAACAGACGTTAAACATTCAGTAGGGTCATTTTCCTCGTGGACGAGCTGCCAGACTGACTAAAACATCCGCCAGCTTTTGCGCCGAAGCCGCGCGGCTGAAGTGAGCTTCCACGTAGCTCCGTCCCTTCAAGCCCATGCGCCGGCCGCGGGTTCGGTCTTTTGCCAGTGTGCGTACCGCCTCAGCCAGGGCGGACGGGTTTCCCGGCCGGGCAAAGACCCCGCACCCTGCCGCCTCGACTACCTCACGAATGACCCCGTCGATCGCCAGGACCACTGGCCGCCCGGCGGCCATATAGTCGAAGACCTTGTTCGGGTAAGTGGTCTTGTATTCCTCCAGCGGCTTGAGGATGGCCAGGCAGGCATCCGCCCCGGAGAGGGCGGCAGTCATGTCATTCTTCGAGACCGGCGGCAGGAAGGTCACGTTCGTCAGGTTCATTTCCTCCGCCTGCTTCTGCAGCTTCGCCTTCTCCTTCCCGTCACCGAGAAAAACGATCTGGACCTGGGGGTCTGTCTGCACAAGCGCTGCGGCAGCCTCCAGAACCACACTGAGATCATTGGACAGGCCGTGCGCCCCGGCGTAGAGCACCACAAATTTCTTTTCAAGATGGTGGGATGATCGAAATTCCAATCCCTTGTCGGCCGGGTTGAACATGTCTGGATCGGCGCCGTTTGGGACCAATTCGACCCGTTTCGACCCGCGGCTCCTTACATAGCTCACATATCCCGGGCTGTTGACCACCACCCGGTCGGCGTGTCGGTACAGGAAGCCTTCCAGCCAAAGCGACATGCGGATGAGCAGGGGGTTCTTCAGCACGCCCGCGGCGATGGCGAAGGTTGGCCACAGGTCGCGCACCTCGAACAGGAACGGGACCCGTTTAAGCCGGGCCAGCATCCAGGCTGTCCAACCCTGGAAAATCGGCGGCGAGGTGCCCCATACCAGGTCGACCCCTTTGACGCCCAGGCCAAGAAAAAAGGATGAGACCATGAAACTCACAAAGGCGAAAACGCGGTGGACAAAGGAGCGGTGTAGGGCGCGGTAGGTGTAGGCGCGCAGGATGCGGACCTCACCGCCCTTCGCCTCCCCTGCCGAGCCGCCTTTTTTCCCTCTTGTGCGTGAAGAAGGAGCTGGGGATTGAGACGCGGTTCCCGTGAGGTAGCTTACCCGGCTTGCGATCACCGTTACCCGATGGCCGCGCGCGGCGAGCGACTGCGCCAGCTCAAAGTGGCGTGTTCCGCCGGGTTCGTCGAGGGAAACAAAAGCCTGGTGAATAAGGAGAATATGCATGCTGGACGATCGCTGACGAAAGATGGAGACTGGTCTACGGGCGACTATCTTGGGTCGGAAGGACAAACTCGCTGGTAAAATCCACCTCGTGGGTGGAGAGAACTTCCACCTCCAGAGACAGCGCCGGGACTTTCACGCCGTAGGTTGGAGAGACCCAGCCCGCCACTGCGGCGACCTCACCCTGACCCGCGACCCGCTCCCCGGCGCGCACCAGGGTGATGGCGGGCATGGGTTCCGTTGTCAGCACCCGCACCACGACCGGGCCTTGCGGCGATTTCAAGCGAAGCACCACGGTGGAGGCTTCGTTTTCCAGCTGCCACTCCCAGTCAGGGAGCAGCCAGTGCAGCCGGAAGCGCAGCGATCGTCTTTGCCAGGGTGGGCGCAGGACGAGCATCTCGTCCAACACCTGCCAGCGCCCGTCATCGTAGGCGCTCACCGTGCGGGTGTGCCGGACGCCCTGGCGCATGTAGCCGTAGTGCCGCCCGGAGACACTCTGCAGGATGTGCTCGTCGGCATCGATGCGCCCCTTGCGGTAGGCATTGATCCAGTCCAGGTATAGGAAACGACCGGCACGGGTCATCTGGTCACGGCCGTTCACCGTGATGGTGTTGTGCACGAATGCGGTGACCAGGGCATTGTCCCAGGGCGGGTCCCCATTGTAGAGATACGTCCCGGCGTCCTGGGCGACGTTCAGGCTGCGCCACCACAGGTCGAGGTGAAGCTGGTCGGCGTGAGAGGGGCGCGAGCTGTACTGGGCCGTGCGGAAATAAGCCCAGGAGTCCCTCCCGTAGATCTGGTCGCCGAGGTAGCGCGGCAGCTGAATGTACTTCGGCGATTCAAGCGGAATGCCAAACCACAGCGACATCTCATCCCATACTCCGTGCGGCAGGTCGTAGTCGAGGAAGGCACGTGCCGCGGCGTGCAGGACAGGACGGTAATCGTTGAACGGGCATCCTGTCAGGGGGAAAATATACGCCCCATCGTTGGCACCCAGGTTGGGCGTCCGGCCTGCAGCGGGATCCAGCAGGGCCAGCAGCCAGTGCACAGAGCGCGCCAGGGCCTCGGCTGTCTGGTGCGGGTAGCGGTTTAGGTCGTTCGTCCGAATGAGCGCATGAACCCACAGCGCCACCTGGAGCATCAGGCGGTGATAATTTGTGCTGTGTTGGGCGTACTCGCCGTAACCATCGATCTGCTCCTGGAGGCCCTGGTGGAACGTCTTCCAGCCGAGCGAGCGCCAGGCTGGCGAGGCGGGGTGATCGGGCAGGGCCAGGCCGGCGGTGAAGAGAGCGGCCGCCTCGACAAGCAGGTGATTGTTGTTCTGGGAGCGGGCATAGATCAGCGTGGGCGGGATCCGTGCGGCGTGCACGGCTGTGGATTGGGCCAGACGGGCGAGGCGCTGCGCTGTGGAGGCCTGCGCCCCGGCAAAAACCTGGGCGGCCCAGACAAAGACCATCAGCCGGATGGCGGCCTCCTGCCCGCTCATCCAATGCGGGCCGCGATAAGGGGGGTTGGCGGCCAGGAAGGATTCTGCGAAACGCCAAAAGGCCTCGGCGTATTTTTCGTCTTGGGTAGCATGGTAAGCCCGACCGAGGCTGAAAGCCCATCCGAAGCGGGCGCTCTCCCAGATGAATTTAATATCCGGGTTTTGAGATCCGGGATTTGGGATGCGTATCTTGCCGCGTTCGTAGGCGGTCCAGTCGGCAAGTGGACCCTCTACGGCCAGTTGAAGGGGCACACTCTCGCCCCCGAAGAGGCGGACCCTTCCTGCGGCGATCTCGTCGGCCTCGCGGAGCAAGGCGGCGTACCCGTCGTGCCCAAGAATCGCAAGAATATCTTCCCTTGAAGGAAACTTGAAAAGAGGGCGGCAGACCAGAGAACCTGGACCAGGGTCAATCGTCAACCGTCTCTGCACCAATCTGCGGTAATGGCCGCTGAAGAGCCCCAGCCGGTAGATGGCATTGAGCGCCACCGGGACGAATCCCAGCTGGCGCAAGGACTTCAGGGCGACCGACCACCGCGGCAAGGACATGCTCAAACGATTCGATTCAAATAGGCCAGGGCAAAAAAGACTGTGGTGAGGTGCAGCGTGTGCGGCAGCTCGCTCATCCGGGCCATTCGTATGAGATCCTCTAGGGGGACCAGAAAGACTTCGAGCTCCTCATTCTCGTCCAGGTGCTGTTCCGCTGTTTTCTCCACATCCGGCGCCAGAAAGGAATAGTGCCAGTTGGTTTGGATCGCCGGATTGGGACGCACGCGGCCGATCTCGACCAGATTGCCGCCACCGTACCCGGTTTCTTCCAGCAGCTCGCGCCCGGCAGTTTGCATCGGGCTCTCGTCCTCGGGGTCCATCATACCGCCGGGGAGTTCCCACAGCACCTCGCGCACACCGTGACGATATTGCTTTACGAGCAGGACTTCCTTTTGGCGGGTCATCGCGAGGATGTTCACCCATGTCCCATATTCGAGGACAACCGCCTCGAGCACGTTTCCGTTGGCAAGTTCGCATTGATCCAGCCGGAGATTCTGGCGAAGATAATTGCTCTCGAGTACCTTCCATGGCTTGAGAGTCATCCTTTTGCTCCTGCTCAGCTCCACGATGGTAGCGTAGCCTCTAGCCTATACGATAACGATTTTCTGTCCCACTCTTAACGACTCCATCGCCGCGAAGGTGGCCTTCGTCACGCCGAACAACTGCTCGTAAGGGATGGGCGGCCCGCCTCCTTCCCGGATGGCTTTGACGAATGCCCGCCACTCGCCGTTGTGACCCTTGTCCTGGCGCAGCGCGGATTTCACCAGAGAGCGCTTCCCATCCTGAAACAACTGCAGGCTGCGGAAGTCGTCCAGCACGGCGACCCTTCCGGCGCAGAAAATCTCAACGCGCTCCTTCGGAAATGCCTTGTCGCCATTGGCGAGATAGTCCACCACACCCAGTGTGCCGTCCGGGAAAGTGAAGGTCATCGAAACGTTGTCTTCGCGATATTTTCCGTTGTCTGGCAGGGCCAGGGCGTTCACACAGCTGGGCGCACCCCCGGCGAGGAAGGCCAGAAAATCGATGAAGTGACAGCCCTCGCCGATAATTCGCCCTCCGCCGACGGCCGGATCCTGGGTCCAGTGGTTGAGCGGGAGGCTCCCGGCGTTGACCCGGTAGTGCATATGCAGCGGTTCAGTCCTGCGGCTGAGAAATTCCTTCAAGCGGATGGCAAGCGGGGCGAAGCGGCGGTTGAAACCCACCATCAGCAGGGGAGGGCGGCCTTCCGTCCGGGTAAGCAAGGCGGTAATTTCATCCAGTTGAGCCTGGGTGATCGCCAGCGGCTTCTCGACGAAGACATGCTTGCCTGCCTGAAGGGATTTCATCACCAGGCCAGCGTGAGTGTCGTGGCGGGTCAGGATGGCTATGGTATTGATCTGCGGATCGTTCAGGATGTCCGCTTCATCGGAAGCGGCGTAAGCGAAGCCGAACTTTTTTCCAGTGTGCTCGGCATGCAGCCCGCCGACCGAAGCGATGCCGACCAGCTCGACCCCTTTCTGCTTTTTAATGGCCGGCAGCAGCACCGCGTTGGCGAAGTTACCGGCACCCAAAACTCCCAACCTGACCTGGGAGGACGCAGTGCGAACGGCGGAAAATTGAACCTTTGCCCCTGTTGGAGAGGCCGGCCCGTCCGGATAGGTCAGCAGCACACCCAGGAACGGCTCGTTCCTTTTCCCAGTAATGAGTTCGTATACCGCAGGTGCTTTTTCGATTGGAAAGCGGTGGGTGACAAGAGGTCGGACATCCAGCTTGCCTTGTGCCATCAGCTCCACCACGGCTTCCAGGTTGCGTCCTTCCGTCCAGCGTACATAGCCAATGGGGTAATCCCGGCTGCCTTCTTCATATCCGGAGTCATAACGCCCAGGTCCATAGGAGCGGGAGTTGATGAAGGAAAGTTCTTTTTCGTAATAGAGCTTGCGGGGGAGGTCCTCTCCGACAGCACCGATGGCCACCAGGCGCGCCCGGTCGCGGGCGATGACCCCGGCGAGCTCAACAGGGTCGGCCGAAGATGTGTCGGCGCAGATCAGAACCACGTCGAAGCCGCGGTTGGCGGTGAACGCCTGGGCGGTGTCAACAGCCTGGTCGCGCTCTACTGCCTGCAGGCCGAGGGAGGCTGCCAGAGCGACACGCTGGGGGTCGAGGTCGATGCCGAAGGGCTGGCATCCCGCCGCGGCGGCGATCTGGCCCGCCAATAGGCCCACAAGGCCCAGACCGACGACTGCTACGCGCTCCCCGATCTGCGCTTCAGCCAGGCGAAAACCATGAAGTGCAATCGCGCCGAGGGTGACAAACGCGGCAGATTCGAAATCCACCGAATCGGGCAGAGAGACAAGCAGGTTGCGGGGTACGAGAGCAACCTCGGCGTGGACAGCGTACCCGCCGCCGGCGCAGGCCACGCGCTCTCCAACCTTGAAGCTCTGCATGCCCTCCCCCAGACCGAGGATGGTGCCAGCGGAAGAATACCCGAGCGCCATGGGTTGATCGAGGCGGTTGAAGGCCGTTTCAACCGCGGTCAGCAGGCCTTCGCGGCGGGCCTTGTCGAGCATCTGGCGGACAAGGTCCGGGCGGGAGCGCGCCTTCCCGAAGAGTGATTTTCCGGAAAACTCAACCAGCATCCGTTCGGTGCCGGCCGAGACGAGCGAGGCAGCCGTACGGACAACCGCCAGGCCGGGCCGCGGCTGCGGGACGGGCACTTCCTCAACGGTCGTTTTGCCAGTGCGCATGTTTTGCAGAACCTGTTTCATTCCAGATCGCCCTTCGTTTTTTGTTAATGAAAGTATACCGCAAGTATCCCGCGGACAAGAGCAGGCATTAAGCTTTGCATTGCGGATAGGTGTACAATTATTTATGCCGGGTATGAAGGCGTCCGGAATTACCCTCAGCCTCACCAAGATCGTCGTCCCGGCCCTGCGACCAGAGATCCTCAGCCGGGGGCGTTTATTAGCGCGGCTCGACGAACTGCTGGACTACAAGCTCATCCTGATTACTGCCCCGGCTGGGTATGGAAAGACATCCCTGCTCATTGACCTGGCCCACCATACCGAAATGCCGCTCTGCTGGTTTTCATTGGATACCCTTGATCGGGATCCTCAACGATTCATTGCCTACTTCATCGCTGCGATTGCCCGGCGCTTTCCCCATTTCGGCAACCAATCCACCTCAGCCCTGAGAAGCCTGACCTCACTCGACCAGGGCCTCGAGAACCTGATTATTACACTGGCCAATGAAATCTATGAACAGGTCGGAGAGCATTTTGCGCTGGTGCTCGATGATTACCAGTTTGTGGACAGTGTTCCAGAAATCCGCGATTTCGTCAGCCGGTTCATCCAGCTCGCCAGTGAGAACTGCCACCTGATCCTTTCATCCCGGCGCCTGCCCGCACTGCCGGATATGGCTGCGCTGGTGGCGCGCCAGCAGGTGGGCGGTTTTGACTTCCAGGAACTGGCTTTCAATCCGGATGAAATTCATTCCTTGTTTAAAAGAAACTACGGCATTCACCTATCGACCAATGTTGTCGAGAACCTCTTTGCCCACACCGAGGGGTGGGTTACCGGCCTGAACCTTTCCGGACCTGAAAAAAACCAGGGGCTTCCGGACCGGATGCAGCCGGCGCGTGCCACGGATGTAAGTTTGTCATCTTATCTGGATCAGCAAATCCTGGACAAGCAATCCAAGGAATTGCGCGACTTTCTGCTGCACACCTCGCTTTTTGATGAGTTCGATGCTGAGTTGTGCGCCGCGGTACTTGGTGCGCTCTCACCGGGTACACCCCGCAAGTGGAATAAGCTCATCGAAACCGTCAAACAAAACAATCTGTTTGTCCTGCCCGTCGGACCGAATGGAAAATGGCTGCGTTACCATCATCTTGTCCAGGATTTTCTCCAATCCCGTCTCAGGGAGGAGAATCCGGAAATTATTGAAACGATATTGATCTACCTGGTTCAGTACTACGAACAGTGCGGGGAATGGGAGAAAGCCCATCATGTCTACCAACAGCTTGGCGACATTGCTGCCCTGGCAGATTTGGCTGAACGCGCCGGTTCATCATTAATTCAGAACGACCGTATCATCACCCTGGGACGCTGGCTGGATGAACTGCCAGAAATCATTGCCCAGGAGCACCCCGGTCTGCTTTCCTTGAAGGGGACGGTCGAGCTATTGCGGGGTAAAATCCGCTACGGTCTATCCCTCCTCGACCAGGCGCTGGAAATTTTCCGGGGGAGCGGTGATTCCAAAAACCTGGCGCTTACCCTTGTTCGTCGCGCCCTGGCGCTTCGCCTGGTAGGAGATTATATAGGGTCCCTGGAAGACGCTGACCAGGCCTTGAAGATCACCAATCGCCGGGTAGAGCAGGAGCACCAGGAGATCCGCGTGGAAGCCCTCCGCTTGAAAGGATTGGCTTTTTATCGGTTGGGAAAGGTCGAGCAGTCCGTTGAAATGTTGGAAAGTTCGTTATTCCTCTCTAATAAATTGGATCTTATTCAAACTATTCCCGTATTGGAAACAGAGCTCGGGATGGTCCACCGGGCTCTGGGAGATTACCGGGCAGCCAAAGATATGTATGAGCGAGCTCTCGCCATATGGAAAAAGAAGGGTAACCTGACTTTTCAAGCCAATCTATTGAACAGTCTGGGCGTGCTCCATCATACCCAGGGGGATTATGAAACAGCCGCGATAACCTTCGAAGAGGGTCTGGATTGTGCCAGGCGTAGTGGTTACCAGCATGTAGAGGCTTTGCTGCTCACCAGCCTGGGGGATTTGTATGTCGAAATGGGTGAGCTTGAAATCGCCCGGCACACTTATGAAAAAGCGGAAGATATCGCCCGACAAACCTCCGACCAGTTTTTGCTCACCTACTCTCTTTTATCTCAGGCCGGCATTGCGCGCGCCTCCGGCTCCTTCGACAGGGCACGCCTTCTTCTTAATGAGGTTTATATTCAGGTCAGGGATAATAAATCCAATTATGAGGAGGGCCTTTACGAGCTGGAATATGGTCGTCTGGAACTTGTTCTAAACAATTCCACCAGCGCTCGCCAGCACCTGCAGACTGCTGTCAAGTCTTTCCAGCGCGGCAGCCAGGTCCTTGAGGAAGGCTGGTGCCACCTCTGGCTGGCTGCGGCAGATAATCAATTGGGCGACAGGCAGTCCGCCATAGCGCACATCAAAGAAATATCCCGCCATGATGAAAATATGTTCCACTCATTAAGCATGGCAGCCTATCAGGTCCGTGAATGGCTGGATGGCGGTTTGGAAAACGACCCGGAGGCAGGCCCGACCCTGGCCCGCATGTTAAATCGGGCGGTAAAAACCCAGTCGAAGCTTATCACCCTGCGCAAACGGTTGCGGCGCCTGACCAGCACGGTTCCCATGCCGCCTCCTCACCTGGATATCAAGGCTTTCGACAAGGCCCAGGTGCGGGTCAACGGCGAGCTGGTCACGAACGCGCAATGGCAGACTAAATCCGTGCGTGAACTATTCTTTTATTTCCTTCATTCTACTAATCCGGTAACCAAGGAGCAAGTCGGTGCTGATTTTTGGCCGGAGGTCACCCCGGTTCAATTAAAACTGCGGTTTAAAAATGATCTGTATCGCCTGCGCCGTGCCCTTGGCCCGGAGGCAATTCTCTGGGAGGGTGACCTTTATCATTTTAATCATGACCTGGATTATGAATATGATGTGGAATCATTCAAAACCTGCCTCGACAAAGCCAGGGCGGCAAAGGGAATTGAGGAGCGGATCCAGCATTATATTGAAGCGGTAAACCTCGTGCACGGTCGTTATTTACCTGATCTGGGATCGACCTGGGTGGTGGCGGAGCAGGAGCACCTCGAGCGGGAATTCCTCACCGCGTTATTAAGCCTTGCCAAGCTTCTTTTACAAACCGGAAGATATGAAGAGGCGCAGCAGATTAGCCGTCGTGCTCTGGCAAATGATGCCTGTCTTGAAGAGGCGCATCGGTTCCTGATGCGCATTTATGATCTGCTCGGAGACCACGCCGCGGTCACCCGCCAGTATCAGATTTGCCGGGAAACCCTGGATGCGGAACTCGGGATAAAGCCATCCCACGAGACAGAAGAATTATACCGACAGCTCGCCTTATAATCGGAACGCTGTCTTTTTTAAATTCGTTTCGAAAGACGGAATGCAGCAAATTCGACCTTTCGGGGGTATTTGACATTCGGACATGTTGATTTTTGAAGCCACCTTTGAAGCCTTCGGTACTGTACTTTATTATCACATATTCTAAATTGGAGAGGTGGCCCATGAAAGCAAAATTCACTCAACTCATTTTAGTTGCCCAAAAAATCGACCGCAGGCATATTCAATTGGCTTTTGCTCTGATTGCATTGGTTCTGCTTGTGATCGGCGCCGGTGCTCCTGACGACGGAGGTTCTGCCTTTAAGTGATCCTTCTCGTTGCTCTCATCGTCGGGCTGATCTTTGGTTTAGCCCTTGCACTTTTACAAAAGCGTCCCTGGCAATTGCCCGCCCTGAATTCCGCCTGGCTGGTGGTGGTGGCATTCCTGCCCCAAATATTTTTCTTCTATATTCCATCCACGCGAAAAGGAATCCCGGATACACTCGCGGCTGCCGGCCTGATCACCTCACAGGTGCTGCTCCTGGTTTTTTGTTGGTTGAACCGCCGGCTGGAAGGGATGTGGCTCCTGGCATTGGGATTGGGGCTTAATCTCTTGGTTATTGCCCTCAATGGCGGTTTCATGCCGATCAGTCCCCAGACTGCCAGCCGGTTGGTGCCGGAAGCGGTTTTAGCCAGGCTGCAGATCGGTGGTCGTTTCGGACTTGGCAAGGATATCCTGCTGCCCTCAGAAAACACCAGGCTGGTGTGGCTGTCCGATCATTTTCTCCCGCCGAGCTGGTCTCCTTACCAGGTTGCCTTCAGTTTTGGAGATATTCTGATTGCCGTCGGCGCTTTCTGGCTGACTCTAACCCAAGGAAAACCTCTGAAGTTGGTGAATAGCTTATAGACAAAGGACCTGCGATGATTTATACAAAGACCTTACAAGTACCTATTTCCTTAGCAATCCAACAAGCATCGGACGATCATTTGGAGTTGAACCGCCTTTTGGCTGCCGCAGTTGTCAGCCCTCAATTCTGTCGCCTATTACTAGAGGAACCCTGCCTTGCCCTGCAGAATGGATACCAAGGAGAAACTTTCTTGCTCAGTGAAGAAGAACGGGCATTAGTCCTTTCGATCCGGGCAGAGACACTGGCCGAATTAGCCAGGGAACTCGTCCGCACCTTTGGTGAACGACTTCATCCCAGTTTGACCCACTCTACCCAAACTCCTGAATTTGTTGAGTTCTGAGAGACAGGTACTGGATGACGCGGCGGGTGGGGGCGCGATGGAAAAGGGGAACCATCGTGCCCCGCGTCCGCTTTTTGTTCCTAGCTGGTCTCGGAGCAAAGGATAATAGTGAACAAAGAGAACGATCTCAAGAAACGATACGGCACCCTGGCAGCGGAAGATAGGTTATTGGAAGCTTCCAATCAACTGGAAGCTGTTTTTCGCGCCATACCGGATCTGCTCCTGTATATGGAATCAGATGGACGAATATTGGATTACAAAGCCAGCAATCCATCTTCGTTATTTCTCCCTCCGGCCGAATTCCTGGGCAAGCGCATCCAGGATGTACTGCCATCGGCGGCCGCCGAAAAATACTCACAGGCGCTCAAACAGACCATCCAAACCGGTAAGGTTGTTCCGATCACCTACCAGCTTGATCTGCCCCATGGCGAGCACTGGTTTGAGGTACGTCTCATTGCTTTGGAAAAAAATCGGGTCGTCGCTGTCCTGCGGGATATCACCGAACGCATCCAGGCAGGTGATCGCATCCAACGACAGTCACGCCAGTTATCAGCCATCCAATCCATTGATGCGGCAATTACAGCCAGCTTTGATCTCAATGTGACCTTATCGGTGATCCTGCGACAGGTGGTCAACCAGCTTAACGTGGACGCCGCGGATGTGCTCCTGCTCAACCAAGGTACCCACATGCTGGAATTTGCCGCCGGCCAGGGATTCCGTACCGCCACCCTGCTGAGGACTTCCTTGATGATCGGGCAGGGTTACGCCGGACAAGCTGCGCTGAAGCGCCATACCGTCAGCGTGCCGGATATCAATAGCCTGTCTCCGGATCCTTTGCGCCTGCCAAGTTTCATCCAGGAAGGTTTTAGCTCTTATTATGCTGTGCCATTGATTGCAAAAGGTCAAGTAACCGGGGTCCTGGAAATTTACCGCCGGTCAGCTTTGATTGCAGGAGAAGAGTGGCTCGAATTTTTGAACATCCTGGCCGGCCAGGCCGCGATTGCGATTGACAGCGCCGCCCTTTTCCAGGAATTGCAGCGGGCAAATTCCGAGCTCACCCTTGCCTATGATGCCGCGATCGAAGGATGGTCACAAGTCCTGGAATTAAGCGGCCGAGAGAGTGCGGATCATAACCATCGTGTCGTTAACCTGACGATGGAATTGGCACGGCTGATGGGGATCAACGATAAAGAAATGGTCCATATCCGGAGGGGCGCCTTGCTCCACGATATCGGCGAGATGGGGATTCCCGAAATCATCCTGCACAAAACAGGGCCGCTGACTGAGGAGGAGTGGAAAATAATCCGGCAGCATCCTCTGCTGGCACATCAGCTGCTCTCCCCTCTGAGTTATCTGGCCCCCGCGTTGGATATTCCCCACTACCATCACGAGAAATGGGACGGAAGCGGATACCCGGATGGCCTGACGGGCGAACGAATCCCGCTGGCAGCGCGCATTTTTTCTGTAGCAGATGTATACGATGCGCTGACATCCGTGCGCCCGTACCGACCTGCATATCCGCCCGGGGAAGCACTGGAACATATTCGGAACCTCGCCGGAACACACTTCGATCCGGCGGTGGTATCCCTTTTTATGGAGAGGATAAGAAGGCTGGATTAAGCGGTTAATTGTGCACTGGCCCATGAAGAGGACGGACTCGCCTTATCTCAAAATGCGGGTTCGTTTTTTTAAGTAGGCTTTCGTGGTATCCCAGGCTACAAGGCTTGGGCTTCTCGCTTCGTTGAAGACGACTCTCTCTCCACCCGCGTAACCACGGGCGTTTTCGAATTCTCAGGCTGCGTTTCCTGCGCGCCAGCCAGGGGAAATCTACAGCTGTATAGATTCAAAACAAGTGCCTCGGAAAGGGGTTGTCAAAAACTGTTCCCGGGGGATCCGCTGCCTGAAATAATCGACCTTTTCGTCTTCGCCGATTTGTGCTACGCTTGGCCCGACTCCGGTCCGCACTTGAGGAAGGGCTCCGCTTTCAGCCCTGTCCTCCAGAGGCATCCCGATGAACGATCTGACTCCCCAAAAATTCTATGATTTCTCCGGCAAGGTGGCGATCATCACCGGCGGTGCCGGCGTGTTGTGTTCGGTCATGTGCAGGGCCCTGGCTGGGAGAGGCGCGAAGGTTGCAATTCTGGATCTGGCACCGGACCCCGCCCGCGGCCTGGCCGAAGGGATCACCGCCACCGGCGGTGAAGCCATCCACGCGGTCTGCAACGTGCTCGAGCGAGGAAGTCTCGAGGCGGCTGCCCGGGAGGTGGTTGAGGCGTTCGGGCGCGTCGACATCCTGGTCAACGGCGCCGGAGGCAACAAGCCCCAGGCCACGACGAGCCCGGAGCAGTCTTTCTTCGACCTGCCGATGGAAGCCTTGCGTCGGGTTTTCGATTTAAACCTGGTCGGGACGATCCTGCCCAGCCAGGTCTTCGGTACAATCATGGCAGACCAGAAGGAAGGCGTGATCATCAACATCTCATCGATGAACGCTTTCCGGCCGCTCACGCGCATCCCGGCCTACTCGGCCGCCAAGGCGGGCGTGAGCAATTTTACCCAGTGGCTGGCGGTGCACATGGCGCAGGAGTATTCACCAAATATACGCGTCAATGCCATCGCACCAGGCTTTTTTATCGGCGACCAGAACCGCGGCCTGCTCTTGAACGACGACGGCTCCCTGACGGAGCGCGGGAAGGGGATCATCGGCCATACGCCTCAAGGGCGCTTTGGCACGCCCGACGACCTGGTTGGCGCGCTGTTGTGGCTGGCCTCGCCTGCCGCAGCATTCGTTACCGGCATCGTCGTCCCAGTCGACGGCGGTTTCTCAGCTTTTAGCGGTGTTTAAAGGCGGCCCGGTTTATAAAATGGAAAGCCATATGCAAACCCTCTTAGCTCAAGCCGTTTCAAGTGCAGGACCGCTGAGCCCTGCCACTATTCGCGAGACTTTGGAAAAAGGCCTCTCCGGGAAGTTTACCGGACAAAAAGTGCTGGTCCTTATCCCGGATCACACCCGATCCGTGCCTCTGCCGCGCCTGTTCCGCCTGCTGGTGGAGATCCTGCAGGATGCCCGACGGCTCGACTTTATGGTGGCACTCGGCACCCATCCGCGTTTGAGTGAGACCAGCCTGAATCAGCTTGTCGGCGTCACCGCGGATGAACGCGCTACTGCTTTCAAGTACATCCGCCTGCTTAACCATGCCTGGGACGATCCATCCGCGCTTGCCCGGCTGGGGGTAATGTCACTCTCTGAGGTCCGCCAGTTGGCAGGGGCGCGCTGGCACCCATCGCTGGGCGGGGATGTCGAAATTCGCATCAACAAGGCGGCACTGGCTTTCGACCAGATCATCATCCTCGGCCCGACCTTCCCACACGAGGTAGCAGGTTTCTCTGGGGGAGCCAAGTACCTGTTCCCCGGTATTTCCGGCCCGGAGATGATCCACGTTACGCACTGGCTGGGAGCGCTGGCGGGTGTGGTGGAAACGATTGGCATCAAGGACACCCCGACGCGCTCGATGATCCATGCTGCAGCCTCCCGGCTGACCACGCCGGTAACCCTGTTGGCCCTGGTGGTGGTGGAGGGCGGTCTGGCGGGATTGTTCGTCGGTGACCTCCACACTGCCTGGAGCGCGGCTGTCGAACTCTCCGCACAGCGTCACATCCACTGGGTGGACAGACCCTTCCAGCGTGTACTCTCGTGCGCACCGCCGATGTACGATGAGCTGTGGACTGCCGCCAAGGCCATGTACAAGCTTGAACCGGCTGTGGCGGTCGGCGGGGAGCTGGTCATTTACGCCCCTCACCTGGATACGATCAGTCGTGCTCACGGAAAGTACATTTATGAAATCGGCTATCACATCCTGCCGTATTTCCTGCAGGATTGGGAACGCTTCAAGGATATCCCGCTGGGCGTACTTGCGCACAGCACTCACCTGCGCGGCTCCGGCCGGATGGTGAACGGTATGGAAAAACCCAACCTCCGCGTGACCCTGGCGAGCAGGATTCCACCGGAGGACTGTGCCCGCCTGAACCTGGGCTACCTCGACCCGACCCGAATCAAACCGGAGGAGTGGCAGGGCCGGGAAGACGAAGGCATTCTTTACGTCCCAAAGGCCGGCGAGATCCTTTACCGGCTGAAAGGGGCACCCTCGTAATCAGTCGAGCTGTTCCCTTATTTTAAAAGCCCGACCGGGAACATCATTGGTCACACTCTTCCCGGGCTTTCGGATTAATTTTCAGGGGCAGTCTCGTAACAACCTTTCTGTAAAAAATTTACACCCGTTTCGAAAATAGTTTATAAATACATCGAATCATGTTGAGAGGTGACGAATGAATAAAGCGAATTTTGGCATGCTGGGCCTGGGTGTCATGGGCCACATGCTGGCGCTCAATATGGAGCGCAACGGCTACCACGTGGCCGGCTACGACCTGGACGCCGAAAAGGTCAAGTCCTTCGCCATGCAGGTCCCCGGCAGGAACCTGGTCGGATGTGTCTCGCCGGAGGATTTTCTGGCGTCCCTCGAAAGGCCGCGCCGGATCATGATGATGGTGCCAGCGGGTAAGCCGGTTGACTCTGCCATTGCCGGGCTCAAACCGCATTTGGAGCGCGGCGACCTGCTGGTTGACGGCGGCAATTCCTATTTCATCGATACCGAACGCCGCTCGGCAGAGCTGGAGGCGGCAGGCATCATCTACATCGGGGCGGGCGTCAGCGGGGGCGAAGAGGGTGCGCTGTGGGGCCCGTCGATTATGCCCGGCGGTCAGCCCGAGGCCTGGGAGCTGGTCAAGCCCATCTTCGAAGCCATTGCTGCCAAGGTAAATGGTGAGCCGTGCGTGGCCTACATGGGACCGCGCGGCGCCGGGCACTATGTCAAGATGGTACACAACGGCATTGAGTACGGCGACATGCAGCTCATCGCCGAGGCCTACGACCTGCTTCACCGCGGCCTTGGTTTGGACAACTCCTCCTTGCAGCAGGTTTTCTCCAAATGGAACAAAGGGGAGCTGGAATCCTACCTGATTGAGATCACCGCCGATATCTTCAGCCGGACCGATCCCGGGACCGGCGGGGCGATCGTGGACCTGATCCTGGACGAAGCCCAGCAGAAGGGCACCGGCAAGTGGGCCAGCCAGAACGCCCTCGACCTGGGTGCTCCCATCCCGACCATCAACGCTGCGGTGGAGTCGCGCATCCTTTCTGCCTACAAAGATGAGCGGATGGCTGCTTCGAAAGTGCTGACCGGACCCGAGGCGAAAATTAGCAAGGACCGGGAAAAAGTCATCGGCTGGATGGAGCAGGCGCTTCTCGCGGCCAAGATCTGTTCGTACGCCCAGGGCTTTGCCCTGCTGCATCTGGCGAGCAAGGAGTACGGCTACTCTCTGCGCTACAGCGAAATTGCCCGCATCTGGCGCGGCGGCTGCATCATCCGCGCCCGCTTTCTGAACGACATCCGTCGGGCCTTTGACGGGACCCCCGATCTGCCCAATCTGATGGTGGAGCCTGGATTTGCCAAGGCCATGAACACCCGCCAGGGCGCGCTGCGCCAAGTGGTCTCCCTGGCCGCGGAGGCGGGCATCCCGGCGTTGGCGTTCAGCTCGGCGCTGGCTTATTACGACGCCTACCGCAGTGCCCGCCTGCCTGCCAATCTGACCCAGGCCCAGCGGGATTACTTCGGGGCGCACACTTACCGGCGCATTGATCGGGAGGGCACCTTCCACACGCAGTGGGCCAAAGATTAAGTGTAGTGCTGGCTGCCACGACGATGGCAAGTCGCTGATCCCGAATCGAAAGGAAAGGCATTTATGAAATACGGTCTGAACATCCACCCGGACGGGGCGCTGGATTTCCTCTCGCTGGGTGCGCTGGTCCACCGCCTGGATCCGGGGATCATCCCTTTTCGCAAGGCGACCGAATGTCAGATCCATGTCAGCGGCGGCGAGTTCAACGTGGCCGCCAACCTGTCCGACTGCTTCCGCCTGCGGAGTGGCATCGCCACCGCCATGGTGGACTATCCTATTGGCGACCTGATCGCTGAACGGGTGCGGGCGATGGGTGTGCGCCCGTTTTACAAGCAATTCAAGCACAACGGGGTGAATGGCCCCAACATGGCCACCGTTTACAGCGACCGGGGGCAGGGCGTGCGTGCCCCGGTCGTGTTTTACAACCGGGCCAACGAGGCTGCCGCGCAGCTCGCCCCCGGCGACTTTGACTGGAAAATGATCTTTGCCGAGGGCGTGCGCTGGTTTCACAGCGGCGGCATTTTCGCGGCACTGTCTGAAACGACCAGCGAGGTGATCCTCGAGGGTATGCAGGCGGCAAAAGCCGCGGGGGCGATCATTTCATTCGACCTGAACTACCGGGCCAAATTGTGGAACGTCTGGGGTGGAGGCGAGCGTGCGCAAGCGGTCATCCGGCGCATCGTGGAATATGTCGACGTTCTGGTTGGCAACGAAGAGGACCTGCAGGCGGGACTCGGCATCCCCGGGCCACAGGTGGTTGCCAAATCGAAGCTTGACCCGAGTGCGTTTTTTAGGATGATCGACCAGGTGGTAAAAAAACACCCGCAGGTCAAGGTGATGGCCACGACCCTGCGCGAGGTGCATTCCACCAACCGGCACAGCTGGGGCGCAGTGGCCTGGATCGACGGCAAGACGGTTGTTTCACCGACCTGCGAGCTCGACATCCACGACCGCGTCGGCGGTGGGGATGGGTTCGCCTCCGGGTTTTTCTACGGCTTGCTCGCCGGTGAGGAGCCGCAGGAAGCTGTCAACCTGGGCTGGGCGCACGGCGCGCTGCTGACCACCTTCCCGGGCGATACTACCATGGCGACCGTCGAGCAGGTGCGCGCATTTGCCCAGGGCGGGTCGGCACGCATCCAGCGCTGACCTCTGCCGGGAGGGGAAGCGCGCCCTGAATTCCGTCCCCGGGGGTTCTGCCCCGGCCGAGTCCATCCGTCCGGGAGAGTGTTTGTGTTGATAAATTTCCAGGGTCACTTCTTCCGGACTTGGGGGAAAACAACGAGTTCATTCAATCCGCAAGGGCCACAAATTGAAATTTGGTTCATGGATTGTGCCCTCATCAAAAAGGGAAGGGATAGTTCCTGCCCCTTCTGATGGCAGTCCTCTGGATGAGAGGCATACTGGAATTGAGACAGGATTGGAGGCCGCCGCTGAATTCCGGATTCGACCGGATCAAATAAGCGCAAGGCCCGGACAACCGATTCGCCCTGCAAGCCATCCATGGACTGCCGGCCCGGGTAAAAAAACCGCAGCACGGCCCCTGTACCTGACCGCATTATCCAATATCCCCGTCCGGCCACACTTTCGTGAATTATCTGCTTTCCCTCTATTCGGAGTGGGCGGGCGTACCATGCCGGGGAATTTGGCCGCTCCGGGCAGTTTGCAGACCGCACATAACTTTTTCACTTCCTGGTCGACTAAGAAAATATACGGCCGGAGAATTTTCCGGCGCCCTACTCCCTATCTGGCCTGGAGGTC
Organism: uncultured Chloroflexia bacterium; assembly: GCA_963753465.1. Lineage (GTDB taxonomy): Bacteria > Chloroflexota > Anaerolineae > Anaerolineales > Villigracilaceae > UBA877. The sequence continues at coordinate 1,411,648 of CAVWCJ010000002.1, read as the reverse complement.
TAGACAAATGAATAAAAAATCCCTTTTCCTGTCTGCTAGCCTGTCCGCGTTCATCCTCGTGGTGATCGCCGGCGTGATCCGGGCAGGCGCCAGTGGGTTCTGGTTTGGAGGCAGTAATTCCCCTTCGGGTTCCGTGGCTCTTGTGCCTGTGAATTCGCCCACTCAACCGCCGACGGCACTGCCGAGCGCAACATTGACCAGCTCGCCGTTTATCTCGCCTGAGCAGGCATCCACCATTGCCTCAGGATACATCAACCGGTCGGACGTCTACAGCATTGATTCGACCAAAGTGGACGGACAGGATGCATACAAGGTCACCTTTAGTTCCGGCGATCAGGTGTATGTCAATGCACAAGGTCTTGTGATTTGGCATACCCTTCTCTCGGTAACGGTTGTGCAGTCTGCCCCCCATGGACAGGCTTCCTCCGGAGGAGGACAGCCCTCGTCTGGCACTCAATCTGGAGGCAGCCCGACAGCAACGCGTTCCCCAGGCGGTGGCGGTGGGGGTGACGATTCTGGCGGCGATGAATGAGCAGGAGTCCATATGCCGAATAAACCGAAAAGACGCTGGCTGGATGCCCAGATTGTAATTGCTTCACTGGCGATGACATCCACCCTGGTTTTGTGGAACATGTTGGCCAAGGCCAATGCGAATAGCAATTTGAACACCGGTGGCAGTCCCCCGGATCCAAATCTGACCCCGGATGTTGAACCCCCTGGGCAGAGCGCGAGTCCAACCGCGGCAGGTTTTCCCCAGGTCCATATCGTGCTCGGAGGAAAGGCTCCCGTAGCGCGTACCCGGGTGGTAGCCGCGGGGAGCTACAGCGGCGGAACAGGTTCTGTCTCTTATAGCAGCGCAGGCGGTGCAGCACCCGCTCCTGGCGGTGGAGGCGGTTCGAATCCCCCGCCTGCACCGCCTCCACCGCCGGTAACGACAACCAGTTCCTCACATCCATGAGTTGGTGCGAATTTCATGCCATGGGCAGCCGGATGCTGGCTATTCTGGATGCCGATTCTCCCGCAGCAGAAAAAGGTATCGGGGCTGTGCCTGCATGGTTTGAAGAATGGGAGCAGGTCCTCAGCCGTTTCCGCTCCGACAGTGAAGTCAGCCGGCTGAACAGGTCGAATGGTCAGCCCATGGAGGTCAGCCAAACGCTGTGGGAAGTCTTTCAGGCAGCGCGTGAGGCAGAGCAGGCCACCGGTGGATTGGTGACGGCGAGAGTTCTGGATGCGATGCTTTGGGCAGGTTACGACCGCTCGTTCGAGAGGCTGTCTCAAGCGCAAAATGCGAACGCCGACAGTGTCTATACGGAGATGGACTTTCTTACGCCCATTGGATGGGACGAACCTACCCGCACCCTGATCCTGCCTGCCTCCGTTCATCTGGATTTCGGCGGTGTCGCAAAGGGCTGGGCCGCCCACGAGGCGATGAAACGCCTGGCGAGGGTTGGCCCGGCCCTGGTGGATGCAGGCGGCGATATTGCCATCAGTGGACCCAGACCGGGTGGAGATTTATGGCCCATCGGGGTCAACAATCCCTTCGAGTCCGGAACCCATTTTGAAACATTGATGCTGGCCGGCTGCGGCGTTGCGACGTCAGGCAAAGATTACCACCGCTGGCTTAGGGAGGGGACCTGGCGTCATCATATTATTGATCCGCGCACTGCGCTGCCGGCGGTGACGGATATCCTGGCTGTGACGGTCATTGCCCCAACGGTTTTGGCGGCCGAAGCAGCTGCCAAGGCAATCTTGATCCTGGGCAGCCAGGAAGGAATGCAGTGGCTTGAAGATGACCCCACTCTAGCCGGTGTGCTGGTCCTGGATGACGGAGGTTTCTTGTACAGCAGCCGGATGGGAAATCATCTTTGGGGAAAGCAGTGACAACGAACTCGGTTAATGAAAAACCAACATTGCCAATGGAGCTTGAGTCCAGGCTTCGGTTAAATTCCCTGCCGGTGTTCCTGCTTGCCGTGCTTATCGGCTTGATCGCAGGAATGGTAGTACTGCAGGTTCTTTTACCTGGGATCAGCACTTCCATGGAGGGAAAATTTCCCAAATTATACTGGTACCTTTCAAGAGGGGCAGGATTTGTAAGCATGGGCCTGCTCTGGGGATCGATGATGCTCGGAGTAGGCATCTCCAACAAGATGACCCATCTCTGGCCGGGCGCCCCGACCGCCTTCGCCATCCATGAATACCTGAGCCTGCTCGGATTGACATTCGCAGGCTTTCATGTCCTGATCCTGCTCGGGGATCAGTACAGTAAGTACCAACTGGTGCAGCTGCTGCTGCCGTTTGGTTCTGTCCAATACCGGCCCCTCTGGGTGGGTCTCGGCCAGATCGGGTTTTATCTTTGGCTGGTCGTTGCCCTGACCTTCTACATCCGTAAACAAATCGGTCCGAAGACATGGCGGGCAATCCACTACGGCAGTTTTATCTGCTACGTGATTGCGTTGATCCATGGGTTAGAGAGTGGAACAGACACGGGGGTAAATCTGGCACAGCTTTTCTATTGGGTTACTGGCGGGAGCTTTCTGTTTCTCCTCTTATATCGGATCATCACCAGCAAGCGACTGGGTGGCAGGTCAAACGCGGCACAAAAAACGACGGAGTAATCCTTCCGCTCTGACGATTATTGGTCGCTGCCAGTCCGGATGTGGCGCGTCGATTCGCCGGCTTTCTTTTCAAATTTCTGCAACACGGGGATGGATAAGCCCCTCACCTTATTTCAGGAGAGATAAAAATGACCCATATCATCACCAGCCTGTGTTTACGCGACAATGCCTGCGCGAAGGTGTGTCCGGTGGAATGCATCAACGCCGGCGAGCCGCAAGCCCAATGGCCAAACTATTATATTGATCCTGCGACTTGCATCGATTGTGGTGCCTGCATCCCCGAGTGCCCGTATAATGCCATTTTTCCTGAGGAAGAAGTTCCCTCCGGGTATAAAGCGAAAGGCGGGGAATTTCTAAACCGTTCCGGCTTGAAGGGACACTATGCTGGGATCAGCCATCACGGCGAGAAAATTGCCCTGGAAACCACACGCGTCCTTGCCCCGGGCGAAGTGGTCGACCTGACCGAAAGCATTAAACTGAACTACGACTTTTATAAATAAAAGGCCGGAACCATGTTTTGTGCAGGTCATGCGCTGGTGCCGGATTTGATGCACTCTCAGGAGATTCATCATGATAATCGGCATGCCATCCAATCAGGATGGCATGCTATCTTTATTGGCCTCTTTTGCAGGACGTGACGGACGGTGGCGCCAGATCAGCAGCCCGGCAGCCACCACGGCCACGATCGCTGCCAAGGTCTGGTTGGCATTGATCCCGACCACCCGCGAGGCGTCCAGGCGCAGGAAATCCAGCAGGAAACGCCCAACCGGGTAGATGACCAGATAACCCAGGAAGACATCGCCGGTCTTCAGCCGGTCCGAAAAACGGCGTGAAAGCCAGAGCAGGATGGCCATATTGGCCAGGTTCCATAAAGACTCGTACAGGAACAACGGGTGGTAATAGGCAACGTTCTCGAAGCCGGGCAGGCGGTGGGCTGGATCGATGTAGATCTTCCAGGGCAGGCTGGTCGGGGCGCCGTAGAGCTCCTGATTGAAGAAGTTCCCCCAGCGGCCAATCGCCTGCGCTAAAGCCAGGCCCGGCACCGTAATGTCCAGCCAGGTGATCAGGCTGAGTTTCTTCCTGCGTGTGTAAATCCACATCGCCAAAATACCGCCGCCGACCGCCCCCGGGATGCCCAGGCCGCCCTTGCGGATGTCGATCATATCCAGGGGGTGGGTCAGGTAGTACTGCGTGGTAATCCCCTGGGCGACCATGGAAGGCGGCGGGGTCAAGACGTGCCAGATGCGCGCCCCGACCACGCCGGCGATCACCACCCAGATCAGCATGTCCCAGATGATCTCGGGATCTTGGCCGCGGCGTTTGGCTTCCGCGCGCGCCAGCAGGGTGGCAGCGACCACTCCCAGCGTGATCAGGATGCCATAGAAATAAACATGAAAAGATGTGTTCAGAAACGGGATGGGAATGTCGAATCCGTCAGGCATATTGTTCTCCAGGAAAGGCTTTTCACCTATTCCAATTCATGTCAGTATATCTAACCCATATGAACCGCTGGCAAAGACAATTATTTTTCCCATAAGGGAAGCATTTTTAATATCCAGCGGGTCATGTAGACCCCTGCGAAGGACGACCCGGCCGTGACGGGCACTATGACTGCCCAGGCCTTCCAGTCCAGCGGGACCACCCCGAAAAAGGTGCGGAGCGGAGTGTACAGGGCCAGCAGCTGCAGGCCGACGGCGACCGCGTAGCTCGCGAGCAGTGTTCGGTTGGACCAAATCGACAGGCTGTCCAGCTGCCGTACGACCATCACCCGCGTGAACGCGTGAAGGACGATGCTGGTGAAGAGCATGCTGCGGGCGTAGGTCACGCCGCCGAATTGGAGCCCGACCCAGAAGATCAGGCCGTAGGCGATCAGGGTGCGGAGGATGCTCCCGGCAATGGTAGCATAGATGGCCCGGTTCAGGATGGGCTCGTCGTGCCGGCGCGGGCGGCGCCTCATCACGTGCGGCACCGCCGGGTCGGCTGCCAGGGCGCTCGCCGGCACGAGGTCGGTGACGACATTCACCCACAGCAGCATGATGGCGGAGAGCGGGAAGTATCCGGCGATGGAAAGAGCCAGGACGACGAACACCTCCCCCAGGCTGGTGGAGAGCAGGTAGTTGGTGAACTTGCGGATGTTGTCGAAGATGCGCCGGCCTTCCTCGACAGCGGCGACGATCGTGGCGAAATTGTCGTCCAGCAGGACCATTGCCGAGGATTCCTTGGCGATGTCCGTGCCGCGCAATCCCATGGCCACGCCCACGTCCGACTGCTTCAAGGCCGTGGCGTCGTTGACCCCGTCGCCAGTCATGGCCACAACGTGCCCGGCATCCTGCAGGGCCTGCAGCACCTGCTGCTTGACCTGGGGGGTGGCGCGCGCCACGATGTCCACTTCCTTCATCAAATTTGTGAGCGCCGGGCCAGTGATTCCGCCCATCTCCCTGGCATCGATCGCCCGCTGACCGATGCCAAGCGTCCCGGCAATAGCCTGGGCGGTCAGGCCGTTGTCTCCGGTGATCATCACCACCCGGATGCCAGCGTCTAAGGCGCGGGCAATCGCCTCGGCCGCGCCGGTGCGCGGCGGGTCGATCAGGGCCAGTAGACCGAGAAAGGTCATCCCGGCCTCGGCTTGATCTGGAGAGGCATCCAGAGGGATTTCTTTCCTTGCTACCCCCAGCACATATAATCCCCTGGCCTGCAGTTCGGCCACCTGGGCTTGGACGGCCTGGCAGTGCTGGTCCGAAAGCGGATATTCCTCCGCTCCATCCCGGCAGCAAGTGCAGCGCGACAGGACCGGCCCGGGCGCGCCTTTGGTAAGGACGATCTGCCGTCCATCCTGGGGGTGCAGGGTGGTCATCATCTTGCGCTCGGAGCTGAAGGGGATCAGGTTGAGACGCGGATGGTCCCGGCGCACCTGTTCCGGATCCAGGCCGGTTGCCTGGGCTGCCTTGACCAGCGCCGTATCCACCGGGTCACCCTGGATCTCGAGGCCGGGCTCAAGAGTTGCCTCGTTGCACAAGATGCTATCCCGCAGCAGCTCGAGCGCGTCGGGATTCCCCCGCAGGTTCTCCGTAACTTCTGCCAGTTTTCCATGGATGTACAGGTGCTTGAGGGTCATCAGGTTCTGGGTGAGCGTACCGGTCTTGTCGGTGCAGATTGTGTCCACCGAGCCGAGCGACTCGACCACCGACAGGCGCCGCACCACCGCCTTACGCCGGGCCATCTGCCGGGCGCCCAGGGCGAGGGCGAAGGTCAGCACGATGGGCAGGCTTTCCGGGATGGTGGCGATCGCCAGGCTGAGCGTGTTGAGCACCACGTCGATCGGCGGTTCGTGCAGGACAAAAAGCAGGAGAACAGCTACGACGATTGCCAGGCAGGCGACAATGAGGGTCATCTCACGAGCCATCCGCTGCACCTCGACCTGGAAGGGTGTGGGGCGCTCGGACATCTGCGCGAGGCTGGAAGCGATCTTGCCGACTTCCGTCGCCATGCCGGTGGAAACCACCACTGCCAATCCATGCCCGTGGATGACGTACGTCGAAGCATAGACCATGCTGGCGCGTTCCGCGAGAGGCGCCTCTGCCGCGACCGGCTCGGGAGATTTATCTACGCCGAGGCTCTCCCCGGTGAGGGTCGACTCGTCAGTGCGCAGGCCATTCGCTTCGATCAGGCGGGCGTCCGCCGGGACCTTCTGCCCATAGGTGAGCACCAGGATGTCTCCGGGAACGACCTCGGCGGCATAGATCAGCCGTTGGATCCCACTGCGCAGCACCGTGGTCTTGAACACGAGGAGAGTGTCCAGGGCCTCCAGCTCCTTCTGGGCGCGGTATTCCTCGAAGAAACTCAGGGCAGCACTGAGCAGGAGGATGCCGAGAATGAAATAGGCGGTGAGGCGGCGTTCGCTTTCCCCCGGAAGGTAGCTGACAGCAAATGCCAGCACGGCGGCGAAGAGCAGGACGAGGAGAAAATAATTGACAAATTGCTTGAGCAGCAGTTTCCATGGACTGACCGGTTTGCGCCGGGAGATTTCATTGCTCCCATGGGCTGCCCGGTGGGCGGTTATCTCGTCGTCCGTCAGACCTTCGGGGCGGGTTCCAAGCTGTTTGATAATTTCCGGTATTTCAAGATGATGCCATGCAGGGGTATTCATTTTGCTGCCTACAAGGTCTCAATTATACATACAAATCAGACGGCTTTTGACGGAATACTCGTCGCCACCTCCCCCCCAATGTCCTATACCAGATCCATGGATTTTATCGTACTATTTAGACCCATTATATCGATATAATTCGTGCGCTCAATGCTCGACGCGAAATTAAAAGGAGAAAAAATGAAATTGGGTTTGCGAATAATTTTGTTATTGTTCGGGATCCTCCTGCTTACCATCGGGGCAGCTGGAGTTCCCCAAGGGGTGTATGCGCAAAGCTGTGGCGCAGCGGGTGCCTGTTTTCCGCCTCCGCTGCAAGCACCGTGCGGGTTGCCGGGAACGCCACCCTGCCCTCCCAATCCCCCGCCTGCCGATACACCTGGCCCTACACATACACCCAGGCCGACCCGCACTCCCTCACAAACTCCATCGGCGACCCCGACGTCAACTCTGACTGCGGTTGTTCTTCCGCCCTGCAGCTCCACCAATAGTAACTCTCCATTATGCACGCCGGCTCCGAGCGATACTGCGACTGCAGTTGTTCTGCCGCCTTGCAGCTCCACCAATAGTAGCTCTCCATTTTGTACGCCCACGCCGACCGCAACGTCGTCGGGGATTTTGGTCACCGGACCGAACTCGCCGCAATCCACTTCGCCTATTCCGTTACCATTATTACTTGGGGTAATAGGGGGAATCATCATCGTGTGTATCTTTGGATTAGGCCTGTGGGTCGGCCGGAGAGGCAGGCTTGCCGGGATGGGAGACGGCTCGATCAGCCCTGGCCCCATAAGTTCGCCTTCCGATCAATTCATTAAATATGGAGGTACTACCGGTGATGCCGCCAATCAGTTCCAGAAAGCAGACGACCAGTTCGCCAAGTTCAAAAATGACCCCGGGCCAACTTCGGATGCGGCCAACCCGTTTATAAAAGAATAATCCTCCCGGCAATAGGAAAGTTTGCGCAACAGGACGTATTCATGCCGCCAGAAGGAGACGTGTGAACATCGTCGAGCTGATAAGATCCAAGGACGACAGAAAGCGTACAGTCTCTTCAGGGAGGCTGTACGCTTTTCCCGTACCGCAACTGGAACCTGGAATGGCAGTGAGCCTTCGCCGGATATTCCAGCAAGATCGGTTCGTGGAGGCCTTGAGTTATCCGGAAAACCCGGAACCTCTGCACGAGGCAGCCTTCCGGGAGATTGCACAAAGGATTTTCCTACGCGGGGAATCTGTTGCCGTGGACCAGGGAGCCCGGGCTCTTCAGGTCTCGGAATTGGATACGCTCGTCTGCTCCGGCCTGCTGCAGGAGAACAACGGTTGGGTACAGAGCTATTTCAAGGTGCAATCCTATCAGGGGTTGATCCTCCTGTCAGATTTTCCCTACAACCTGCAGGCTCCCGATTTTGTCCTGCCAATTGGACCGGCCGGTCATTATCTCGCCAATTTGACCATTCGCACGCAGGTTTCTTCTGCTCTTGACCTTGGCTGCGGGTGTGGAATCCAATCCCTGCTCGCCGCCCGGCACTGCACCCGGGTCACCGCCACCGACATTAACCCGAGGGCACTGGCCCTGACGCGTTTGAATGCGGAGCTGAACGGCATCGCGAACATCGAAGTCCTTCAGGGGAGTACCTTCGAGCCGGTCAAAGGACGCCGCTTCGATCTGATCCTGGCCAATCTGCCCTACGTCATTTCTCCGGAAATACAGCTCATCTATCGCAATACCGACCAGCCGGGCGATGCGAGCATCCGCAGGTTGCTCCGGGAAATCCCTGCTTATTTGAGTGAAGGTGGATACGCTCACGTCCTGGTGAACTGGGTCCACGAGAAAGAAGAACCATGGGCGCAGCCATTGCGGGCAGCCATGGAAGGAAATGGGGCCGATGCCTGGTTGATCTACAACGGCTCGAAGAGTGCGCAGGCCTACGCCGAGATGTGGATCGAGGGTGAGACGAAAAAAGATGCAGGGGCATTCGCCCGGATGAAAAAGTCCTGGATGAAGTGGTATCGCCTGCATGGGATCGAACGGATTGCCCTGGGAGCCGTGATCCTGCGCCGCTGCACTTCCGGGTCCAACTGGTTTTGCGCCGCGCCGGTGAACCGCAGTCTGGAAAATCCGGCTTCCGAGCAACTGCAGCAGTTGTTTGCGGCCCAGGATACCCTGTCGACCCTCGGGCATCCTGAGGACCTTTTTACAAAGACGCTGATCCCCTGGAGGGTGGAAAAGGTCATGGATTCCGGCGGAAAAAAGGTCTGTGTCCGCCCTTCATCGGGAATTCTCCTGCAGGCAGAAGTCGGGGTTCTGTCCGCCAAAGTCCTCGAGTATCTAAGCACGGGGATCAGCCTGCAGGCAGCCCTGGACCGAACTGCGCATGAACAGGGCATCCTCCCGGAGGGCGCATCGGCTGCTGTTCTCAAGGACATCCGGCTCCTGGTCAACCTGGGGATGGTCATTCCGGGATAAGCAGCTGAGATCAGCATTGTTCTGACCCTCCGAGGCATGGAGCCGGGTCCGGCCCCCGGGCCTGCAGCCAGCCACATCTTGACGAAAATTGCCGACTCCCATTAATGGGACAGCCTATCTTTGCATCAGGTCGTCTTCGGTTTGTGTGGTGGGGTTAGCCAGCAAGTTCCCTTCTTTTAGACATGCCTCTGACTTTCCCAATACTTATCGAGGCTTGGCCTGTTTTATTTGGAAGCCTCGAATTATTTGACCGACTTAATCATTTGCTGCAGGCCGCCGTCCTCTAGAACATGCACAAGGTCACGCCATTTAACAGGTGACCTCTATCCTCGCGAAACCTGATACACATCCATTCATTCTGCGTATATAGAGAGGATAAAATGTTTCCCACAGGATGATATCCGATCCGGTGTAAAAAGGATTTGCGATGGATTTTGACCCCAAAAGGCCCACAGCACTCGTTATCGGCGCCGGCATCGGCGGGATTGCCACCGCGGCTCGCCTGGCGCGCCGCGGCTGGCAGGTCACCGTGGTCGAGAAATGCGAACGCCCCGGCGGGCGCTGCGGTCGGCTGAGGGTCAATGGATATTCTTTCGACACCGGGGCGACCCTGTTCCTGATGCCCGAGCTGTACGCCCGGACGTTCGCCGACCTGGGCGAGCGCATGGAAGATCACCTTGACCTGCAGCGGCTCGATCCCACCTACCACATTTATTTCCAGGACGACTCGCTGCTCAGGTTAACCTCCGACCTGCACGCTCTGCAGGTGCAGCTGGAGGCGATCGAGCCCGGCAGTTTCAAGCGCATGCTGCACTACCTGGAAGATGGATGCCTTCATTACCATCTTTCCCTGCCGAACCTGGTCGAGCGGGATTTCCGCAGCCTGACCGAATTCATTAACCCCCGGATGATCCTGCTCTTCCTGCGCATGAACGCGCTGAGCCGGCACACCACCTATGCCAAGCGCTTTTTCAAGGACCCCCGGCTGATCATTGGCTTTACCTTCCAGGATATGTATATGGGTCTCAGCCCGTATGATTCTCCAGCCACCTATTCATTCCTGCAGTATACCGAACTGGCTGACGGGCTGTGGTACCCACGCGGAGGCATGTACCGCATCATCGAAGTGCTGACCGGCATTGCCGAGAAACTGGGGGTGGAGTTTCAATATAACTCGCCTGTCGAAAAGATCCTGGTAAAAAATGGGCGCGCTACCGGGGTTGCCCTGCAGGGCGGCCGGGTCCTGTCTGCCGATGCCGTCGTGGCAAACGCTGACCTGGGATACGTTTACCGCCGGCTCCTGCCCGACGACGGCATGTCCAGTCGAATGGACCGCATGGAGTATGGCTGCTCAACGGTCATGTTTTACTGGGGCCTGGACAGGCAGTATCCCCAGCTGGGGCCGCACAACCTGTTTTTCTCCAGTGATTATCGGCGGAGTTTTGACGGTATTTTTAAAGAGCTGTCCTTGCCGGAACAGCCAAACTTTTACATCCATGCCCCGGTCCGCGTTGACCCGTCCATGGCACCGGATGGACATGAGGCGTTGGTCATCGCCGTTCCGGTCGGTCATATCGACCCGGATCAGCCTCAGGAATGGCCTGCCATCCAGGAGCGCGCCCGGGTTTATGTGCTCCAGCGGCTGGCCCGGCTGGGCATGGACGACATTGAAGCCCATCTCAAAACCGAGGTCAGTTTCGTCCCCACGGATTGGGAAGCGCGCTACAACCTGACGCTTGGCTCCGTCCACGGCCTCAGCCACAAGCTGACCCAGATGGGGTACCTGCGCCCGCACAACCAGCACGCTATCTACCGAAATCTGTTCTTCGTCGGCGCAGGCACACACCCCGGGACCGGGCTGCCCACAGTGCTCGTCTCGGCGCGCCTGGCTGCCGAACGTCTACTCCAGGAGATGGCAGGTAGGGAGCCCAGCCGCACCTGAAATTGGCATGCCGTGCCCGTCAGGGCACCATTCTTGATTTGCAAAAGACTGTAACGTAGGCAGTTGGAGGAGGCACCAAAATGAACGCCAGCGCCGCTTTAGCCCGCAGGATCACCTGGGCAAGCAGCAAACAGTCGTACCTCACTGCCCGGCTTCTGGCCGACCGGGATCTGGTGGATGACTGCCTGCGCGCCTATGCCTATTTCCGTTGGGCCGACGATCAGATTGACATCTCGTGCCAGAACGACGATGAGCGCAGGAGTTTTATCGAGAGACAGAAAGGGCTCGTCGATAGGCTGTACCGGAACGAGCGGCCGGTGGATCTGTCGCTCGAAGAGGAAATGCTCGCCGACCTGGTTCGGCACGACCGGGGCACTCAAAGCGGGCTGCGTTCGTTCATCCGCAATTTCATGGCTGTACTCGAATTCGACGCCGGGCGCAGCGGATGCCTGCTCAGCACTCAGGAGCTGGCTGCTTATACGACCTGCCTGGCCACCGCGGTGATGGATGGCATCCAGTACTTCATCGGCAACAGCCAGGCTTATCCGAAAACGCCGGACCGCAACCTGGCAGTCATCGGCGCCCACCTTACCCACATGCTGCGCGATATGCAGGAGGATCTCTCCAGCGGACTGGTCAACATTCCGGGCGAAGCGCTGACTGCCCATGGCATCTGCATTGACGACATCCAGGGGGATCCGTTCCGCGCTTGGGTGCGTGAGCAAGTCGAACAGGCGCGCTGGTCGCTCAGCGCAGGGAGTAAATATATCGACACGCTGGAGGTCCTGCGCTGCAAGCTGGCCGGAACGTGGTACTGCGCCCGCTTCATCCGAATATTGGATGCCATCGAAGGCGATGGATACTGCCTCCGCCGGGAATACCCCGAACGGCGGGCTCTCTCCGCCTGGCTGGAAATGGCTGGGCTGGGGATCGCAGTCACCCTGAAGCACTTTGCCTTCCGCATCCGGCGGGCTTTCCTGGGCCTTTCTCCCTGGTGGACGTGGGATTTCAGGATCCCCTTGCCGCGCGCCTATCTCCTGGATCGCCCGCACACCTGGCCGGCCCCATCCCAGCCCATCAAACGGGCCGACTAGCTACCTAAATATCACCTGACTAGCTCGACAATGTTAGATTAGGACAAGTGTTCTGTTTTCTTCGGGTTCTCTGGTCCGAATATACTTGTAGCAAACTGTTGAATTGCTAAAAACCGCTATAAAAAGTTGCACATAAATAACCTATACGAAAATGTAACATTGTCGAGCTAGTGACAAGGTGAAAACGGGCGAGGAAAGCAAACACAAAAAGGGTGATGGGTTAATCTGTATAAAAGCCACCACGCGCAATACAGGAAACCCATTACCGGGTTGGTCGGAGAGCAACTCCCCAACGTGAACCGATCAAATCGAGGCTGCTGGGGTGAAACAATCCTCTACCTCGCTTATTATATTCCGAGCCTTCACTCTGTCAAACTTTTTGGGGAGAAGCCTAAATTGGATGTTCGGTTTTAAGAAGCTGACTCCGGTTTTCAGATTCTTTGGGTGATCAGCTCTTCAGCCGGTTGAGGGGGCGCATAGAGGGTAAGGATCAGCTTGCGGACCACCACGACCAGAACGGCCAGCATCGCCAAAGCCAGATATTGGATCGGGATGATTTCAGTATTGAAAAGAACCAAGACATAGGTTAACAGAGAAATGAAGCTGGTGATGATTGGGACATAAAAATGATCGGGGAAGTAAAAAGCATAAACAATTGCCAGCACTTCAGCGGTGAAGAAGTATCGCTCGTGCATCTTGGGCAAAAAGAAGGGCATAAGCAGTGCCGATGACAGAGCCAGCTGGATCATCACGGCGCCGGTGATCTTGGCCTTGCTCTTGTAGCCGAGGACAAGATAAAGCAGAACGACACTTGCAGCAAGGATCAAGCCAGCTGGATAGAAGACGGCGTACTGTTCATTGGGCAACCAGGTGTACAAATTCGGCGCTGACCGAACCAGAAGCTGAGAGAATTCAACCTGGGAGACATAGATGGTCAATAAATCCCACAAAGACCGGCCGGCGATCCAAACGGGCAGGATGGTGATCAGGTAGACAAAGGGGATGATGAAGAGTTCCCACCAGGGAACCTTCTTTTTAACCACCATCAGGAGCAAAAAGGGAAAGATAAAAACGGCCTGGAACTTGAAGGAAATGGCGATACCGAATGCCAGACAGGCCAGCAGGCTCTTCTGTTTCAACAAGAAAAATACTGAAGCGATCAGCGCGGCGGAGTAGAGCATGTCGATTTGTCCCCACAAGGCGCTGTTCAGGACCACCGTTGGGGCAAATAGGATCGCGAAGAAAGCAAATATCGGGAGCGGGCCTTCGGAAAAGCGCAGGCGGACGATTTTATAAACTAGCCAAGCACAGATAAAATCGAATAATATGGCAGGCAGTTTGATTGCGAGAATATCCCATATTTTCGGTAAAATGATTGAAATGATATATAACATGTACAAGTAGAGAGGGGGGTAATTCGAGATGCCATCTTTGATGGCGGTGAACCCTTCTTTATGAATTGCCCGATACCAGTGCGTGATAATTCCAGCGTCGAAAGTAATATAACTGCGCAAACTAAAGCGTAGCAGCAGCGCCAGAATGACTCCGACTACAACAATCAGAACGTCAATAGAATGGAGATTTAGGAACCATTGGCTGAACTGCCGCCAAAATTTTTGGATTGCCGCCATATTTATCTTCGTTGAGAGGCCTTAGAGTAAAATCTGATCATGAGCAGGAATTTGCTGAAATAATTATACCCGGTATTATTCGACCGTCCTCTATAAGGATTCCATTTATTTTTATTCGGGCGGTTCTAAGCCTCTCCCGATAAGCGGCGGGGAGAGGCTTATTGGGGTAGATCGCCCGTTGGACGGTGTCTGAAACTTCCTGTTACTCATGCGATGGAGCTTTTGGCAGACTCTGATTATTGGACAATTATGATATAATATGTAGAATATATATTCTATACTCCCCTACCGGAGGATACTGGCATGAGTAAAAAAGTAAAGGTACTGGTTGGAACACGGAAAGGCGGTTTTATCTTCAGCAGCGACAGCGGACGGAAACGTTGGCAGGTCAGCGACATTCATTTTAAAAGCTGGAATGTAATGCACCTGCAGATGGATCCGCGTGACGGACGTGTGCATGCCGCTGTCAACCACTTCACTTACGGCCCGACGACCCACTACTCGGACGATCTGGGCAAAACCTGGAAGCAGGCCCGCCAGGTGCCGTCCCTGCCGCGTGCGTCGAAATCTGGCCGGCCACCGGGCACACCTGAAGAGGCGAGCCAGGCGGCTTCGCAAAAGGATGCGATGCCGGGTAAGCCCGAGAAGCTGGTCAAAGTATGGCACATCACCCCGGGACGTCCCAGCGAGCCGGATATACTTTACGCTGGCGCCGAACCGGCTGCCCTGTTCGTCTCGACCGACCGCGGCGAGAGTTGGACGCTCAACGAAGCCCTGTTTGACCACCCCCACCGCGCCAACTGGTACCCGGGAGCGGGAGGCCTGTGCCTGCACACCATCCTGCCTGACCCGGAGAATCCTAAGCGGATGTACGTCGCCATCTCCACCGGCGGCTGCTACCGCACCGATGATGGCGGGTCAAGCTGGGCTCCCTATAACAAGAATGTGCGCGCCGACTTCAATCCCGACCCGCTTCCGGAGTACGGGCAGTGCGTGCACAAGGTGACCCTGCATCCCGCCAACCCGCAGGTGCTGTACCAGCAGAATCACTGCGGGATGTACCGCAGCGACAACGCCGGAGCGGACTGGATCGACATCGGCGAAGGCCGACTGCCCACCCGGTTCGGTTTTCCCATCCTGGTCCATCCCCACGACCCGCGCACGATTTACGTCATCCCCGAGGAGAGCGACGAATACCACATGAGCGTGGATGGACGCTTTGTCGTGTGGTGCAGCCGTAATGGAGGCGACTCCTGGCAGCCGCTGACCGAAGGACTGCCTGAGCAAGCCCACCTGGTCGTCCTGCGGGATGCCCTGGCCGCCGATGCACTGGATGAGCCAGGGCTCTACGCCGGGACCGACACCGGGCAGCTGTTCTACAGCCGCAACGCCGGTAATTCCTGGGAGATGTTGGCGGATTATCTCCCTCCAATCCTGTCCGTCGAAGCCGCGGTCGTTATGGATTGAGCCGGGCGGGGGAGCCGGATCGGGCACTGCCTCTGCCCATACCGATGTGCCCGGTGACCCGCGTGAAGGCTGCTGATTAGGAATGGAATTCACCGGGCGGTTGGCCCGGCAATGCCTGCAAAATTGAGTAATTGGAGGATGACCTCCGCTGGCCAGGCCTGACGGATGTCTTCAACCAGGGGGCGGGAAAACAGGCGGTCAGCCTGGTTGCACGGCCTTGAACGCAGTCCGACAATACTCCATTCCCCGCCCCACCCACAGGGGCGGGGGTTTTAATATTTTCATCCCGTCTCGGCCACCAAAAAATAAGGTATGATAGCGTCTTGTCTGAGGAGGTGCAGATTGAAGAAAAAGTTTATCCTTTTCATCCTATTCACGCTGGTCCTGGTTTCTGCCTGCGGGCAGGCCGCTTCAAGCCCCGGTCCGGTGATCGGCCGGGTGTCCACGCCGCCAGGTGTTCTACCGGCGACCGAGACGCCCACGTCTGCTCCCCTCCCTTCCGCCACGCCGACCAACCCGATCGTAGGCTACGGGCCGTCCGGTTTTCCTGCGAACGTCGACCCGCTGACCGGCCTCATCGTGGCGAACCCCGCGCTCTTGGAGCGCCGCCCGCTGGCGATCAAGGTGGAAAACCTGCCACGCGAGCACCGGCCTCAGTTTGGGCTTTCTCTGGCGGACATCGTATTCGAATACTACACCGAGGCGGGGTCGACGCGCTTCATCGCCCTGTTCTACGGGAAGGATGCCTCCATCGTCGGACCGATCC
Source organism: uncultured Chloroflexia bacterium (assembly GCA_963753465.1). Lineage (GTDB taxonomy): Bacteria > Chloroflexota > Anaerolineae > Anaerolineales > Villigracilaceae > UBA877. The sequence goes on along the minus strand of CAVWCJ010000002.1, from coordinate 1,395,525 downwards.
GCTCGGCGCGTTTCTTCGACCTTAACGTCGTGCGCGGCTACAAGGCCGTCTTTGCCTTCGGCTACGCCTATGTTGCCGAATTACAGCGCCTGTACAGTTCCGAGTTTGCAAACCGCCTGGTGGTCGAGGGGGGCGACTCGCCGCTCACGCGTTACGATCCGAATGGCGCGGACCTGCTCGTGGTCAACACCGCCGACCTGAGTGCCTACATCACCAAGCAGGGGGTCGAAAACGGCCGCCAGGACCTGGATGGGATGACCTTCAAGACCGACGTGCCCTCCGGCGGCCAGGCGGTCAACCAGGTCTACTTTCGTTATTCCTCCGCCATCTACAACCGCTGGGATTACGACCCTGCGACCGGCACTTACCTGCGCTATTCGGATACTGTCGATGATTTAACCGGCGGCCAGGGGGAACAATATGCCCAGTTGACTGACCGCCTGACCAAGCAGCCGATTGCCTTCGACAACGTGGTGGTCCTGTACGTCACCTACCAGCTCTATGCCACCAATATCTACGACGTCCTGTTCAGCGGCTCAGGGAAGGGTTACGCGTTCCGGGACGGCCAGGCCTATCCGGTCAACTGGCTGCGGAACGATACGGACGTGGTCTCGCTGACCAACCCGGATGGGTCGCCGTTCGCCTTCAAGCCCGGCACCACCTGGTTTGAAGTGGTTGGCCTGAAAACGACGCTGAACCAGACCGACCAGTTCTGGCGCTTCACTCATAATATGCCGTGATCAGCCGTATGGCGATGGGTCAATCCGCCGCCCGGTCGGTTTTGGGATCATGTTTTTGTCCCTCGTGAGGAGGAGGAGGTTTTCATGAAACGCATCGCAGTGCTGACCGGCGGGGGTGACGCGCCCGGCCTGAATGCCGTTATCCGGGCGGTGGTCAAGACCGCGGTCAATGTTTATGGCTGCGAAGTTCTGGGCGTCCGGGACGGGTACGACGGTTTCCTCCTCCCGGGCGGCGTGTGGCCGCTCGATCTGGCAGGGGTGCGCGGCATTCTGCCGCTCGGCGGCACCATCCTTGGCGCGGCCAACCGCGGCAATCCCTTCGCTCGTAAAGTGATCAAGGATGGCAAGGAAGTCGTTGTGGACGTGTCCGACGAGCTGATCGCGGCGATCAAAACGCTGAAGTTGGATGCGCTGATCGTTATCGGTGGAGATGGGACATTGCGCAGCGCCATGGAGATGGGCAACAAGGGCGTCCCGGTCATCGGCGTGCCCAAGACGATCGACAACGACATCGGTGGCACGGAGGTGACCTTCGGTTTCGACACGGCCCTGACAACCGCCACCGAGGCGCTCGACCGCCTGCACACCACCGCCGAGGCGCACCACCGCGCCATGGTGCTCGAGCTGATGGGCCGGGACGCAGGGTTCATCGCCCTTCACTCCGGCGTATCCGGCGGTGCGGATGTGATCCTGATCCCGGAGATCCCCTTTGATTTCAAAGCGGTAGTCAGGAAAGTGCGCGAGCGTGCCGAAGGCGGTTCCCACTTCAGCCTGCTGGCCGTGTCGGAGGGCGCCAAACCGCTGGGCGGTCAGGAGACCTTCGCCCGCGGCGGGGATGCGGTTTACGTGCCGCGGCTGGGAGGCATTGGCCAGGAGGTGGGCAAATACATCGAAGCCCAGGGCTTCGAGACGCGCGTCACCGTGCTCGGGCATCTCCAGCGCGGCGGCTCGCCGACCGCCTTCGACCGCTGGCTGGCAACCCGCTATGGGGCAGCTGCCGTGCGGACTGCGGCAGAGGGTGGCTTCGGGCGCATGGTCGCCCTGCGGGAGGCCCGAGTGATCGACATCCCGCTGGAAGAGGCACTGGCAGTTCCCAAGCGCGTCGACCTGAAAAGCGATGCAGTCCTTACCGCGAGAGGCATAGGGATTTCGTTCGGGGACAGATGAAACCCCACCCCCAAAAAACGCTCCAAAATTGAGGAAGACCAGGGAGGGATTAACGCGGAAGACCGCCTTTTCGGGCGGTCTCCCTGTTCGCGCTACGGCACCTTTATCGCAAAGCGAGGAGGGATGCCGCAGCGCTTCGTTTCGTACTACTATCCATTTTGGGCACCACCTCCTCTTCTATAAGGATGGCGGGTTTGTGGCAGGCTCCCCCAGCAGTTTCCCTGCACAAAAAGAAGTATCACACAAATATATTTGGATGTCAATAGGGGGTATTGGCAGGCTCATCAATCTCTTAAAATTCGGTTTTTTGCCCTTTCCCGGCAGGTGGAATCAGATTCTGGCAGGCGGACCGGCTTCCCGGAGAGGCGTTCTCAACGACAGATAAAGATGGGGCAGTGCATCTCGCGCAGCATAATGCTCACGGCGCTGCCCCGCACCACCTCTTTAACCGCAGAGGCGTTGTAGCTGCCCATCAGGAGCAGGTTGATGGCGCGCTCGTCCACAATCCTTTTTAATGTGCTGACCGGTCCCTTCGCGGTGATGAATTCAGCCTGCAGCTCATGCAGATCCAGGTAAGCCCGCGGGTAGTCCAAGATGGAGGCGGTCGCCCCCGACCGGTCCGTGACGGTGACCACGGTGAGGGAGGTATGCCACTGCTCGGCCAGGTACGCGGCAACGAAGAGGGCTTCCTTGGACTTGGGGCTCCCGTCGAAGGCCAACAGGGCCCGGTCCAGCGAACTCAAGTCGCAGCACGCCGCCAACACTGGGCGTGAGCAACGCTTGAGAATAGCCCGCAGGCCGGAGCCGAAGGCGTGCAGGCCGCGCGCCGGGGGATGGACGGCATTGATAATGACCAGGTCGGTCACCAGGGCGCGTTCGCTGACCTTAACCGGAATATCGCCGGCTTCAATCAGCAGGCTGCCGCGGATGCCGGCGGCTTCACAGCGCCGATTGAACTCGGCCTGTACGGCCTGAGCTTTCGGTTCATTAATTTCCTTTTCCGTCCGGACAATGTGCAGGCCGTGCAGCTGGGCATTCTCGCGGCGCAGGACCACCACCGCCTGGTCAAAGGCATCCCAGCATTCCGGCTTGCCGCTCAATGGCAGCAGAATATCCTGGAAAAGGTGCTCGGTATAGCGGTCGTACATTTTGGCTTCCCGCCAGCTTCCTGGCTTGACCTCCTGGCTCTCGGCGCGGCTACTTTCCTTCACCGCCAGGTCCGTCGCCGCAGCTTCCGGGCGGATGGCCCAGCCCAATTCCTTCTCCAGGGCAGCGCGGTGTTCCGAGACCCACAGGTAAAGGTCGGCCTCGGTGCGGTTTGGGAACCAGCGCAGTAGGCCGCGTTCGCGGCTGGCCGTCGCCATCGGCAGATATACGGTGTCGTACCAATTGAGGACGGCCTCGTCATCGGAGATGTCGCGCTTCTGATCCAGCCCCATGAAGTAGCGGTGGACGTCGATGTGCTCTTTGAGCTTCTGGTACTGGCCGGGAACGGTCAGCGTCAGGTCCACGCCGGGGAGCAGTTCGCTAACCCGGGTCTGCTCGATGAAGTCGGTGTATTCCGCCTCCAAGATCAGGTCATCCGGGTCCGTGTCAGGGGTGAGCGGCAGCTTGGTGTGCACTTCAATGACATGGGCGTCGATCTGGGTCATCCCCTCCTGACGGGCGATCGAGACGCGGTGGTTGCCGTCCAGGACGAAGTACACCTCCCCGACTTTGTAGACTTCGATGGGGGGCATCCCCGCACTTTCCGGGCCGGTTGTCGCCGCCTTGACGCGCGCCCACCTTTCCTGGTCCTGGTTGTCGAGAGGCAGAAAGGTGCGGGTGAAATCTGTATAGCGTGACACACTGCCGACAATGGCATCCAGGGGAATCTGTTTTATCCCACGATCGGAGCGATCACCCAGCTTCAGCTTCTTCTCCACCTCATCGTAGGAAAGAAGCCGGTTCGATTTACCAGTCAAGCGGGCGATGATTTCCTGCAGGGCGGCCCGCTGCCGGGCGCTGCGGAAATCCTCCAGGGCGGTTTGGTATCCAAGTTTTTGAAAATCCATGTCGTTTGAGCCCTCCAGCCGGTTGCTGGACACTAATTATAGTATTATTTAGGCGCTCCCCGAAATCAAGGGATTAAGAGTTGGTTAATTTTTGGAGCATGCTTCCCATCCGGGAAAGTGGGGGTAGAGAATACTTGAGACTTTTTGATAGCTTTCGCAAGCCCGGGGTAGCTATCCTGATGTGAATTCCCATGAGGAGATATGTATGAAACGGCCTATTGTTCTCTGGATCACAGCTCTGGTGCTGGGGTGGTCCTTTGACTTCCTGTTCTGGAAGGGGATGCCCCCCGGCATTTCATTCGCGATCTATGTGCTGCTGTGCCTGGCAGGCGGGTTTCTCGTGCTGGGCCTGGAGGGGATTAAACCGGCCTGGAAGGCACTTCTTCTGCTCCTGCCGATCGGCTTTTTCGCGGTCATGACCTTCACCCGCCAGGAGCCGGTGAGCCAATTCCTGGCATTTGCATTCAGCCTTGGCCTGTTGGGCCTGCTGGCCCTCACTTACCTGGGCGGGCGCTGGCTGACTTACAGCCTGGCGGATTATATCGTCAATTTTTTCAAACTGGCCTGGAACATGATCACCCGTCCGTTGGCATTATTGACCGAGGGCAGGCGACCACCCGATGGGAAGCCAGCCGCGAAAAGCCCGGTCTGGAAGGGGTTCTGGGCGGTGCTGCGCGGCCTGCTGATCGCCCTGCCGATCCTGGCTGTCTTCGCTGCACTGCTGGCTTCAGCAGATGCCGTGTTTGCCCAGCGGCTGGACCAGTTTCTTACCCTTTTCCGCCTGGAGAAGTTGCCGGAGTACATCTTCCGCGGCGTCTATATCCTGTTCGGGGCATACCTGCTGGTCGGGGTCTTTCTTTACGCCGCCTCCAAGAGCCGCGACGAAAAGCTGATCGGTGAGGACAAACCGCTCATCCCCGCCTTCCTGGGCTTTATCGAAGCAGCGGTGGTGCTCGGGGCGGTGGAGCTGCTCTTCGCACTTTTCGTAATCATTCAGTTCCAGTACTTTTTCGGTGGAAAAGCCAATATCAACCTGCTGGGCTATACCCTGCCGGGCTTCCCTGTGACCGGCTTTACCTATGCCGAATACGCCCGCCGGGGATTTGGCGAGCTGGTGGCTGTGGCGTTCTGCAGTCTGCTGCTTTTTGTGGGATTGAGCATGATCGCCAGGCGGGACACACCTGCCAAGCAGCGGACCTTCTCCGCTCTGGGCATTGGGATGGTGGTGCTGGTCGCGGTGATCCTCGTGTCTGCGTTCCAGAGGCTGCAGTTGTATGAAGCCGCTTATGGTTTTACCCGGGCGAGGACGTATACCCACGTCTTCATGATCTGGCTGGGCGTGCTCCTGGCGGCGGTTGTCCTGCTGGAGATCTTTCACCAGCAGCGCCTTTTCGTGACCGCCGCGCTGCTGGCCGGGATCGGCTTTGCTGCCAGTCTCGGCCTGCTCAATGTGGACGGATTTATCGTTCGCCAGAATGTGGCACGTGCCATGCAGGGTAAAAGCCTGGATGTCCCCTACCTGGTCTCGCTCTCAGCGGATTCGGTGCCGACCCTGGTTGCGGATTTCCGGAATCCATCCTTCCCTGGCATGACCCGGGACGCGATCGGTGCCGTGCTGGTCTGCCGGCTCCACCCTGGGACCAGCCGCTCCGGGGGGGACTGGCGAACCTTCACGCTTTCGGGCTGGCAAGCAGACCGGGCGATGGCGCGGGTGGAGGGGCAGCTGGATAAATATCAAATTGTCGATCAGGCGTGGCCGGTGAAGCTGCTGACGCCGGGGAGCATATTTTATGAGTGCCAGTAGGCGGGCACAGGTAGGTAGAAAGATACGATGACGCCCTTCCCTTGGGCGTGATGAAACCTAGGCTTGACACCCCCCCCATTTCTATTATTATATCCGTAGCAGATATATCTGCTACGGATATAATTTTAAGAGGAGGGTCTCCCCATGGCAGAAAGAACGGCCCACTATCAACCCCTCACTCCAGCGGTCTACCACATCCTATTGGCGCTGGCCGACGGCGAAAAACACGGCTACGCCATCATGAAGAACGTGGAGGCGCAGACCGGCGGCCGCTTCCAGATGGGCCCGGGCACGTTGTACGGCTCGATCAAACGCATGCTTGCGGCCGGTCTAATTGGGGAGGCTGATGAGCGTCCTGATCCCGAGCTGGACGATGAGCGCCGCCGCTATTACCGCCTGACCGGGCTGGGTCAGCAGGCGGTCAGCGTGGAGAGCGAGCGGCTGGCGCAGGCGGTCATTGTGGCCCGCCAAAAACGCGTTCTCACCCTGGCCTGACCCGGAGGGACACCATGGAATCGAGTCGCTGGATCGAATCGTCCCGGCGGGCCTATGCCCTCCTGCTCTACCTGTACCCGCAAGAACACCGCCTTGAATACGGTCCGTCGATGCTGCAGGTCTTCACCGACCAGTGCCGCGCCGCCAGTCAAGCGAAGGGAGCCTGGGGACTGGCTGCGCTGTGGTTCCGCACCCTGGTGGACTTGGGAGTTAATGCCCTGCGCGAGCAGATCGCCTCGCTGCGCGCCTCTTGGGGACTGCTGGAGGCCGTCCCGAACGCGCCCCTGCCCTGGAAGGGAGTGGCGCTGGTGCTGGTCCCCGGCCTGATCTTCTTTATCGCCCAGATCGGCCAGATTTCGGGCCAGCCCTGGTTCCAGCTGATGGTCTACCGGGCGGCCTATTTCCTGATCATCCCGGTTCTGCTGGTTTGGGCCATCACGCACAAATTCCCCATCTGGGGTCTGATTACACTTGGCTTGTTCTTTAACACCGGCTGGGAGTTTGGATATCGCTTTCAAGTTCAAGCTGTGCATCTTTACAATCCGGTCATGTCGTGGTTAAGCGACCTGATAGTAAGATATCGAAATGCCGAAAAAATCGCCATGGTGGCATGTCTGCTGGGTCTCATGATCCTGCTGGTCTGGTTGGCGGCCCGCCGCGGATGCATCTCACGCGGCGCATGGGCAGTGATCGGAATGAATATTCTGCTCGTAGCCGCCAATCTGGCATACATCTATCTCAGCGCAATCCAATGGATTAGCCACCAGACGGATTATTCCTTAGACAAAGGAACTTTTATTGCCTCTTTGAAAGGTCATCTGCCTTACGATTTCTATTACAACACGGGTTTCCTGTTCTTGATCCTGCTCGGCACCTTGCTGGTCCGCAAATATGGCCGCCTGACTTTGTTACTGCCGCTGGGATACCTGCTGCCTACTATCCTGGTTGGCGGCCTCTCCGAACAGACTCCCAACCTGTTCTGGATCAGCGCCGCCGTGCTTGCCTACCGTTTGATGATTGCTGTAGTTGCGCCGGTTTGGATCGTCCGCTCAGCATCGGATCGCAGCCAAAAAAGGGCTGGCACGTTCACGCTGGCAGTGGGGATTGGGATCCCGGTGCTGCTACGGATTATCCAATACCACCTGTTGGTTTCCATGAATTCCATCTCGGACTTGCTGCTCATAGCATCTGGCAACTCGGACTTGCTGCTCATAGCAGCCGGGATCGCCCTGGCGCTGACCCTTTACAAAACAACCGCACCGCGACAAACCAAGCCGCGCCGGGCAGTGCTACCGGCGGAAATGGCAGAAAGTTGATCCCCGAAACCAGTTAAAAAAAACGAAGACAGAATTAGATCCTCTGGCTTCCTAGTCCTAGCCGGGGGATTTTTTCACGGGTACCACCGCGCGCCTTACAAAAGACTATATTCGCAATACTGCGCCAAGGGGTAAAATCAATCTGGCAACCCAAGCCGGAGAATCCCGCATGGCAACCCCTGAAACCATCACCCTCAAGACCCTGGCCAAGAGTATCGACCACTCGCTGCTGCATCCCACCCTGACCGACCGGGATATCCTGGACGGCTGTGCCCTGGCCAGGAAATACGACGTGGCAACGGCCTGCGTCAAGCCGTATGCCGCGGGGATGGCTCTCGAGGCGCTCTCCGGCTCGGAGGTGAAGGTCTGCGCGGTGACTGGCTTCCCTCACGGGAACAGCACCACCGGCATCAAAGTCGCCGAGACTGTTCAGGCCATCCGGGACGGAGCAGCCGAGATCGACACGGTGATCAACATCGGTAAGGTCCTTGGCCCCGACTGGGGTTATGTCTCTGATGAGATCAAGGCGATCAACACGGTGTGTATCGCCAACGGTGTCATCCTCAAGGTCATCTTCGAGACCGACTACCTCCGGGATGAGCACATCCTCCGCCTGTGCGAAATCTGCTCCACTCACGAGGTCGCCTTTGTCAAGACATCCACCGGGTACGGCTTCGTCAAGCAGCCGAACGGCTTCTACTCCTACGCCGGGGCGACCGATCACAACCTGGCGCTGATGCGCGCCCATTCGGCCCCCAGCGTCCAGGTCAAGGCGGCCGGCGGCGTGCGCACCCTGGACGACCTGCTGAGGGTGCGTGCGCTGGGCGTAACCCGCATCGGGGCGACCGCTACCCAGGCGATCTTGACCGAGGCGAAAAAGCGCGGCTTTACTTAATGGAAATCGATTTATGCGTTCAGATATTCTGTTATTGTTAGATTGAGGACCCATTATGGAACTCTTTGTTTCCCCCATCCAAATTACCCATACGGAAAAATTCTCCGCCGAGTTGGCTTTTACCGAAACCTATAAAGCCCACCGCGACGATCCTCCTGCCATCCGGGAAGCCTGTTGTCTGCGCGCGCAGGCTCCGGCGATCTTCAGACCCATCCGCCCGGGTGACCTGTTCGCCGGGCGGACGGAGTACCTGCCGGTCGGCTTCGGGCTGGAGGATGCGGCCGGGGGTCCGGTCTACTACTGCTACGAGGAGCGCATTCTCCCGGAGCTCGATTCGCTTCCGAACACGGAAAGGGGAAAAGTCCAGGCAATGCTCGACTTCTGGAAGACGGAGGCGACCATCCGCGGGCACCTGATCCGGCGTTTGACGCCCGAAATCCTGCACTCCACCACCACCCCGATCGCGGACATGATGGGCCGCCTCTCCGGCACCCTGCTCGATTTCGAAAAGCTGGCCCGCATCGGACTGCCCGGGCTGCGCTCAGAGATCGATTCCGGGCGCAAACGAAACGGCGCGAAGCCGCTCTACACCGCAATGGGAATGGCCCTCGACCTGCTGGATGATGTCATCCGGGACTACGCCGCCCAGGCGCAGGCGCTCTCCGCCTCCGCTCTGGATGAGCGCGCCAGAGATGACCTGCTGGGCATGGCCTCTGCCCTGGAGGCGGTCTCTTCCCGCAGGCCCGAAACCCTGCGCGAGGCGGCCCAGCTGACATGGCTGTACGCGCTGGTTTCGGGCACGGTCAACTACGGGCGCATGGACGTGTTCCTGGGCGACTTCTACGCAGCGGACGTAGACCACCTCCGCTTGAGCGAAGCCGAAGCCCTGCGGCTGATGCAGTCGCTCTGGCAGCTGATCGCGGACCGCAAAACGACGTTCAACGGGCGCGTCTTCATCGGCGGACGCGGCCGGCCGAACGAGACCCATGCCGACCGCTTTGCCCTTCTGGCCATGGAAGCCACCCGCACGGTGGTCGAAATCGAGCCGCAGCTGACCCTGCGCTTTTATAAAGGAATGAACCCGGCGCTGATGTCCACGGCGCTGGACATGATCGGTGAGGGGCGCACCTTCCCGATGCTCTTAAATGATGACGTCAACGTACCCGCCGTGGTAAAAGCCTTCGGCGTGAGCGCGGCTACCGCCGAGCAGTACCTGCCGTACGGCTGCGGCGAGTACTGCCTGGACCACTGCAGCTTCGGTTCGCCCAACTGTTCGCTCAACCTGCTCAAGGCGCTGGAGGCCGTCCTGCATTCCGGTCGCGACGGCCTGACCGGGAAGGAGATTGGTTTGAACCCGGCCTTGGATCCTGGGCGGATGGGCGCCTCTTCTGCCGCAATCGAAGGATCCCTCGACGAACTGTTCCCCACCTTCGAGGATCTTTTTACCGCCTACCAACGCCAGGTGGAGTTCTCGGTCGAACGGCTGGCCGACCGCCATAAGGTCGAATACGAAGTGGAAGATGAGGCTGCTGCTTACCTGTTTGTCTCGATGCTCACCGACGACTGCATTGCCCGCGGCAAATCCCTGACTGGCGGCGGGGTGCGCCTGAAGGGCGGGGTCATTGAGACCTACGGGATGGTCAACACCGCAGACAGCCTGACCGCCATCCGCTCCCTGGTCTACGAGCGCAAAAGCATGACCCTGGGCGAGCTCGTGGCGGCTCTGGATGCGGACTTCATCGGCTTCGAACGGGAGTTCCGCCTGATGCGCCTTGCCCCCAAGTACGGCAACGACGAGGATGCCGCAGACACAATGCTGTGTGCGGTCAGCGACCACGTCGCCCGCCACGCCTGGCAGCAGGCTCCCCGCATTGGGCTGGATTATTTCCTGATCGTCAACATCAACAATTATATGAATGTCGCCCTGGGCAAGCAGACCGGCGCCTCCGCCGAGGGCCGACGCTCCGGTGCGCCGCTCGCCAACGGCAATACCCCCACCGCTGGCAACGACATCCACGGCGTGACTGCTTTCCTTAATTCGATTGTCAAGCCGGATGTCAGCTACCACGCTGGCTATGTCCACAATATGAAATTCAGCAAATCCACCTTTCGTGATGACCGGCCCAAGGTCGCTGCCCTGCTGGACACTTACTTTTCCAGCGGTGGAGCCCAGGCGATGATCACTGTGGTCGGGCGCGGCGACCTGGAAAATGCCCTGAAGGAGCCGGAGAAATACCGGAATCTGATCGTGCGCGTCGGCGGTTTCAGTGCCCGTTTTGTGGAGCTTTCGCCTGAGATCCAGAGGGATTTGATCGCCCGGACGCTGTATTGATATGATCAGGTCCGGACCAGTTCTCCTCATCAGCCTTTGCCTGCTGAGCAGCTGCGTGGCTGCCCCAGCCTCAAGCGTCCCCGAGGAACGGTCTCCAGTTTCCCCCACACCCGGGTGCGTCCTTTCAGGGACAGCTCAGAAGTTGAGGCTGGAACCGGACATCGAGCTCGGTGTTTACCTGCCGCCCTGCTACGACGCCCGGTCCAGCGACCTTTATCCGGTGCTGTACCTGCTGCCCGGGGTGGGGGGGATGTCTCAGGATTGGTTTGAGGTTGGGCTCGCTGCAGCCGCGGATCATTCGATTTTAAGCGGTGAAGTCCCCCCCTTTCTCATCGTGACTACGGATAATACCTATGATTTCATCACCCTGGACACAATCCTTGTGAAAATCATCCCGTATATCGAAAGCCATTACCGGGTGGACCCTGAACGCCGCTATCGTGCCGTTGCAGGTGGGTCCCTGGGCGGCGCCTCGGCCTACTTGTTGGCCTTCCAGCATCCCGACCTATTCGCCAGCGCCGGGGTTTTCGGCAACGGTCTGATCTTCGGACAGGAGGAGATGATCCGGGGATGGCTTTCAGCCATCCCCGTGGGGTTGAAGCCGCGCGTTTTATTAAACAGCGGCGAAAGCGACACTTTTATGCTCCAGCAGGCCCGGGCTCTGATTCCTCTGCTCGATGAAGCTGGCATCGCCCATACTGAAATCTTCAGCCCCGGCGTGCACTCCTATACTTATTGGATCACCAATTTCCCGGCTTACTTCCGCTGGCTGGCGGAAGACTGGCAGAAATCGGCTCCGGCTGCAAACCAGCACTGATGGACGGATCAAAAAATGAAGACCGGTGAAAAATTTCATTCAACCTTGCGCCTGTTCGTATCCTTTGAGTCTAGAGCCTGAATGGTGCATCGCATGACTGCCGTCGGGTTGATCTTTGATCTGCAGCGCACCTGCCTCCATGATGGACCCGGCATTCGCACGGCGGTTTTCCTGAAGGGCTGCCCGCTGCGCTGCGTCTGGTGCCACAACCCCGAGTCGCAGTCGCCCGGCAGGGAGATCTCCTTCCGCCCAGAGGCCTGCGCAGCCTGCGGGGAATGTGTCTCCACCTGCAAGCACGGCGCCCACCGCATCCTGAACGGGGTCCATCTCTACGATCGATCGCTCTGCGAGCGGTGCGGGGAGTGCGTCGAGACCTGCCTCTACGAGGCGCTTAAGGTGGCGGGGACGGAGCGCACCGTCGAAAGTGTGCTTGCCGAGGTCCTGCGCGACCGTCATTTCTACGAGCAGTCGGGCGGTGGTCTGACCATCACTGGCGGCGAACCGATGCTGCAGGCTCAGTTCACCCTCGAGCTGTTGAAGGCAGCCAAAACCGTAGGGCTGCACACCTGCCTGGATACCAGCGGCTGGACCAGCCAGCACCAGTTTGAGCAGGTCCTGCCGCTCGTCGATTTGTTTCTCTTTGACTACAAGGCTACCGATCCCGAAGCACACCGCCGCCTGACGGGCGTCTCCAATGACTTGATCCTGGCCAACCTGGATTTCCTATATCAGAGCGGGGCGAAGATCCGCCTGCGCTGCCCGCTCGTGCCGGGAGTCAACGATACCTCCGAGCACCTGGCGGGCATCGCTGCACTTTCAAAAAAATATCCCCATCTGGAGGGGATTGACCTGATGGCCTACCACAATGTCGGCAATTCCAAGTATGCGCGCTACGGGCTTGAGAATCCGCTGCCCGGCGTGGCCATGACTGAAGAGCCGGTCAAGCAGGGCTGGGTACACACGCTGCACGCCTTGGGATGCGAAAAAGCAGCCCCGGGCTAAATAAGGAAATTGTTTTAGGCCGGGTGGTCCTATCGGACCCTTTGGCTTCTCGTCCCCGCTGCGCTCCCGGGCCAGGCTCGCATCCTTCTTGAATGATCTAAATCAATCCCGCCTAAAAATCCCTAGGGGGTCCCGGTCGCCTGCCCGGCTTTCTGGTAGACACGGACATAGTCCACCAGAAGCTGCTGAGGAAAGACCGTGGTTGAATCCGGATACCCGGGCCAGCCGCCGCCAACGGCCAGGTTCAGAAGGATGAAGAACGGATGGTCAAACACCCATACTGTTCCGGCGGGGATCTGGTCGGGGGTTACTTTAAAGACCTGCTGGTCGTCCACGTACCAGCGGATCTCGTTTGGCTCCCATTCAATGGCATAGACATGGAAATCATTCCCGAGGCTCTCGGCTGAAAGGCTAAAATGCCCGCCGATTCCCTTGGCCCCCGAATATCCCGGCCCGTGGATGGTTTCGTAGACGGTGTCCGGTGTTTTGCCAATATATTCCATGATGTCGATCTCGCCACAATTGGGCCATATGGTGGTTTTATCGATATCGCTGCCAAGCATCCAGAATGCTGGCCACATCCCCTGCCCGGAGGGCAGCTTCATGCGCGCCTCGATGCGGCCGTACTGAAACGCCTGCAAGCCCTGCGTCTTGAGGCGGGCGGATGTATAGGAGAGGCCTTCGTATTGTTCTTGGCGTGCTTCGATGACCAGCATGCCGTTTTCGACGCGTGCATTTTCGGGACGGTTGGTGTAGTCCTCCAGCTCTGCATTTCCCCAGCCGTTCCCGCCGAGATCAAAGGTCCAGTTTTTCGGGTCGATATTCTGGCCGTCAAACTCATCGTGCCAAACCAGAGTCCATCCTTGAAGAGCCCCCTGGGGAGTCGGGGTGAGGGTGGGGATGCTTGTGGGTGTGACCGTGGGCTGAGGCCCGGTGGAGTTACATCCAGCCAGGATCATCATCCCCAGCAAAAAGAGGACACCAACTTTTTTCAAGGAGAACACCTCTTTCCCAAGTCAAAAGGAAGCCACAATCATCTCGAGATCAACCTGTGCAGATTCTATCATGCGATCCCGGCTACAATTATGTCATAAACTGACATATTTTTGCTGTAAATTCATGTTGACAGGCACCCCCTGTCGATGCCGCGGAGAAGAGCCATGCCCACGCCTGCCACCCGTCTGATCACCCTGATCCTGCTGCTCCAGCGCCAGCCAAACCAGAAAGCCCGCGATCTTGCATCTGAACTGCGCGTCTCAGTCCGCACCCTGCACCGTTACTTCGGGATGCTGGATGAGATGGGCATTCCGGTGTATTCCGAGCGCGGGCCCTACGGGGGCTTCTCGCTGGTGCGCGTGTACAAGATGCCACCGCTGGTCTTCACGCCCGAGGAGGCCGTGGCAGTTTCGCTGGGGGCGGGGCTGGTCGGCCGGATGTGGGGCCGCCTTTACCAGGCGGCAGCCTGCTCGGCACTGGCGAAGCTCGAAAATATCCTTCCCGATGAGCAGCGCAGGGAGATGGCCTGGGCAAACCGTTCGCTGGTCGCCATTGGCCTGCAGCGGGCCGAAACCACCGCCCTGGCATTCCTCCTGGAGGAACTGCGGCGCGCGCTGCGCGAGCGGCGCCGGGTTGAGATGGTCTATCAAAACGCCGGCCAGCGGAAGTCGGAAGCGCGCCGCCTCGATCCCTACGCCCTGGCCTATCGTTGGGGCTGGTGGTACGTGGCCGGGTTTTGTCACCGCCGCCGGGAGGTGCGCACCTTTCGCCTTGACCGGATCCAATCCCTGGTCCTGTTGGATGAGATCTTTAAAATCCCGGAAAACTTCGATGCCGGTGCTTTCCTAAACCGGGAGTTCCAGGGCGAGCCTCGAGTGCGGGTGCGGATGCAATTTGCCCCTGAGGCCGCGCCGATTGCCCTGGCTAATCGCGCTTCATGGGAAACGCTCGAAGAAGGGCAGGATGGGAGTATTCTTGTCAGCCTGACTGCTCCGGACGCGAATTGGGCCTCCAGCATGGTCATGGCCTTCGGCCCGTGGGTGACTGTGCTGGAGCCGGAAGAGGTTCGCCGTACCGTCAAAGAATGGGCACAAACTATCCTGGCACAATATTAAATAAAGGAGATTGCCATGGAAAAACTTGACCTGAAGAAAACCCTGAAAGGCCTCTATTCGCCGTCTGCAAAAAAGGTGGTTGTGGTGGATGTGCCGCGCTTCAATTTCCTGATGGTGGACGGGGCCATTGAGCCGGGCCATGGTCCGGGGAACTCGCCGCTCTTCCAAGAAAATATGCAGGCCCTGTACGGCGCAGCCTATACATTAAAGTTCATGATCAAAAAGCGCAACGAGAATCCGGTGGATTATCCTGTCATGGCGCTGGAGGGCCTGTGGAGTATGGAGGGGCGCTTCGATATCAAGATCAAGGACAACTGGTTTTATACTGTGATGATCCTGCAGCCGGACCTGGTTACCCAGCAGCTGTTTACTCAGGCCCGGATAGAGCTCCGCAGGAAGAAAGGCGACCAGCCGGCCTTCACCCGGCTGCGGCTGGAGGCCTTCGAAGAGGGGCGCTGCCTTCAAATCCTGCACGTGGGTCCTTATGATGCCGAACCTGCAACGGTTGAAAAAATGGATGCATTTGCGAAGGAGAAGGGCTATAGCCTAACTGGCAAACACCATGAGATCTATCTGGGGAATCCATTGCGCGCTGACCCCTCCAGGCTAAAAACCATCCTGCGCCATCCGATAAAATGATAGCCAAGATCGCCCCAGCCGGGCGATCTTTTTTCCCCATCGTGGTTTGGTCTGGTTGAATGGTTCCAGGATGGTGCAGTCGATAGAAAGACCACTCCACACTTCGGATCGAAGCAGGCCGCCCCTTCCGGCGGGCTTCACAAATGATACAAGGGTACTATTGAGTCAAAATAAGAGGCAGGCTACAATATCTCAGCCTAGTGAGGGGGATCTACGGGACCAGGGGATATCCGGTCTTCAAGATGGTGGGAGGGGAGCTCTTGGTTATCTGGAGGGAAAAATGAGCCTGGCGCTTCTCCGCAGGTGGAAGAAGTTGACATGGGGCTGGACGCGGCCAGGGAAGGAAGATTTTATTCGAACCATCCAACTTCGCATCAAGGAGAAAGAATGAGAAAAAAAACAAGGTTCTTTTCAGCTCTGATTGGTATCGCCATGTTGGCGGCCTGCAGCTTTCCGTCCTGGCTGACTTACACCAACCATGCCTACAGCTTCAAGCTGCAATATCCACCAGCAGGCTCAATCGATCCGGGAGCAACCGATACTGCCATTCGGATCGAGCTCCCGTTCACTCCCGGGACCAACCTGGTGGAAAAATATGTAAATATTAATGTTCAAACCAGCGTTTCCACCTGTGAGAGTCCGAATGCGGCCGGATATGCCCCGGGCACGCTCACGCCTACGACCTTGGTGATCAATGGGTTAACCTGGGTGAAAGAGAGCGCCGGGGAGGGCGCAGCCGGTTCGCGCTATGACTGGACCGCTTATTCCACCGTCAATGGGATCGTTTGCGTCAGTCTCACCTTTATCCTGCATTCTCATCCGCCGGAGCTCTACCCCACTCCCCCGCCAGCGTTTAACCAGTCGGCGGAGTTGGCTATTTTCATACTGGTCGTCGCTACGTTTCGCTGGCTGAGAGGCGGCGCAACGACGCCGACCCCAGGTCTAGCCCTCCTCCCGCTGAGTTTACCGGTTACTTTCACGCCCCCACCGACAGACACTTCCGTACCTACAGCGGTGGATACTTCTACGCCCCAGCCTACAACCGCTTTTGCAGCTACATCTACGCTGACGCCCACACCGGTGAGTTTGGCCTTCATTCCAAAAGCAGACCCGCAGAGATTTAATTATCTCAGGGATTGCAAACCGGTTAACCCGCAAGTGGATATCTCTGCCACCGTCTCCGGGTCGCCCAATCTCGACAGTGTGATGCTTTTCTTCCGCCTGAAGAACAAGGCGACCAATGCAGAGACGCCCTGGAACACCGGTGTGGTGATGAACAATAAGGGAAATGGTATGTATGACTTCATCCTAATGTGGAACCAGATCCCGAACCTG
Source organism: uncultured Chloroflexia bacterium (assembly GCA_963753465.1). Taxonomy (GTDB): domain Bacteria; phylum Chloroflexota; class Anaerolineae; order Anaerolineales; family Villigracilaceae; genus UBA877. The sequence continues at coordinate 1,378,818 of CAVWCJ010000002.1, read as the reverse complement.
AGCGCAATATCCCAGACAGGAGCCTCGGCCTGGCTTGAATATCAATTTGTGGCAACCGACTCACAAAATAATGTCCTCGGGCGCAGCCCGGTATACAGTGATGTATCCCTGACCCCTTGTAAATAATCTATTCGGTCACCAGCTCTGCGGTTCAAGATCCGTGAACCCAAACAATCAGCCTCCACATTGTGGAGGCTGATGTGTCCCAAGGATTTGCACGCTGATGCTTGGGTACTATTGAATAATAATCCGGATGGCGCGACAATGGCTTTGCCTTAGATGTGGATGGGACATTAACGGTACCCGGTTCCCCGATTTTTGGACGTGAAATAAGCTTTCCATGCTTTTTAAAGCAGCAAAGGGACGCTGGCGGAAAATCGCGCACCGATTCCGTGAGCTCCGAGATGGTTTTTAATTGGATGGCCGGTGCGCACCATTTTTGGAGGGTGAACCTATGAAAAGGTTTTTTGGAATTCTTTCTATTCTCGTCATTTTGCCAGTGCTGACGGCTTGTAACTTGCCCTCCTGGTCAACTTACACCAATTCGACGTACGGTTTCCAGCTGCAGTATCCGTCGGGCGGCTCGATCGCTCCTGGAGCGACCGATACCAATATTCGCATCAATCTCCCGTTCGCCTCCGGGACCAATCTCCAGGAAAAATACCTGGATATATCGGTTGTCACGGGGGGCGGCACTTGTGTGAGTCCAGAGACCGCAGGGTATGCGCCTGGCGTTCTTACTCCCACCACCCTGACCATCAACGGTCTGCCCTGGACGAAGGAAAATTCAGGCCAGGGAGCAGCTGGCTCGATCTATGAATGGACGGCCTATTCGACTGTCAGTGGTAGCGTGTGCGTCAGCCTGACCTTCATCCTGCACGCCACCAATCCGGAAATGTACCCCACTCCGCCAGCGACATTTAACGAGACAAGCGAGTCGAACGTTTTTATTCTAATTGTCGACACTTTCAGCTGGCTGCATGGCGGTGCAGTGACACCCACGCTGAGCGGCTGGCTGACTTACACCAATTTGGCTTACGGCTTCCAGCTGCAGTATCCGCCGGGTGGCGGCGGACTCCAGCCCGGCGATACCGCTGTTTTCGCCCGCATCGATCTCCCCTTTGCAGCCGGGACCAATTTGGCGGAAAAATACCTGGAAATATCGGTAACCGATGGTGCCAGTACCTGTGCGAGTCCGCACGCTGCAGGGTATGCACCTGGCCATCTCACCCCCACTACGGAGACCATCCATGGCTTGACGTGGGTAAAAGAAAATGCCAGTGAGGGTGCGGCCGGTTCAATCTATGCCTGGACCGCGTATTCAACCGTGAGCGGGAGCGTGTGCGTCAGCTTGAGCTTCATCCTGCATTCCCATCCGCCAGACCTGTGGCCTACGCCTCCTCCATCCTTTGACGATGCCGTTGAGTCTGCGGTATTTCTTCAAATCGTTCAGACATTTATCTGGCTGGACGGAGCAGCAGTAACTCCCACATCGGTGACCAGCTCCACGCCTACGCCGGTGTCCCCCGCGTATACATTCACGCCTACGCCGGTGTCCCCGGCGTATACATTCACGCCCACGCCTGCGTCCCCCGCGTATACATTCACGCCCACACCTGTTTCAGGAGCCTCTTTTACACCCCATTTGAATGCCTATTGCCGGACCGGCCCGGACCCGATCTTTGAATCGATCGCCGTTGCATTGAAGGGCCAGACCTATCCGATTGACGGGCGGAACCAGGAGAACACCTACTACCTCCTGATCTTGACCGACCAGGTGGAATGCTGGGTCCTGCAGAGCACCGGGGAAGCTTCCGGCAACCTTTCGAATATCCGGGTGATGCTGCCGATCCCTACGCCGACCTTGACGCCGCCGCCGGTGAATTGTTCCCAATATGTGGACAAGAAATCCTGCGACGCAGTGCTGGCCTGCACCTGGACGCAGCTCAACGATAAAGTTGGAGTGTGCACGAATAAATAGAGAGCCTTGCCGGAAAGCCAGATTCCCAGACCATTAGAGCGCCCCGAAATTGGGGCGCTCTAATATAAAGTCGTCAAAGGATTATTTGCTCCTCCTGAGAGCCTTGGCGATGGCGGCCACGTGTTCGGGCAGGTTGCCGCAGCAGCCGCCCACCACACGAACGCCCAGGGCTGCGTACCTCAGGGCGTATTCGGCCATCTGCTCGGGCGTCACGTCGAAGACGGTCTCGCCGTCCACCAGGTGCGGCTGGCCGGCATTCGGCTTGGCCCACAAGGGAACCTTCGTCCCGGCAGCGGCATATTCCTGGATGACTTTTTCCATATTCTCCAGTGTTGTACCGCAGTTGGCGCCAATCACGGCCGCGCCCATTTCCGTGTACTTTTTGAGCATATCCGCGGGCTTGACACCCATCATTGTCCTCACGCCGCGGTCGTAGCTGAAGGAAACCACGATAGGCAGGTCGGTCACTGAACGGGCGCCCTTGAAAGCGGCATCCGCTTCTTCGAAGGCAAACATGGTCTCGATGACCAGCAGGTCTACTCCGCCTTCGGCCAGGGCTTTGGCCTGTTCGGCGAAGGCCGCGGTCGCCTCGTCAATCGTGAGAGGACCGAGCGGCTTCAGCAGCAGGCCGGTCGGCCCGATCGAGCCAGCCACCAGAATCCCGGTCCGAGCGGAGGCGGCCTGGCGGGCCAGTTCGGCGGCGCGCGTGTTGACTTCCGCCACGCGCGGGCCATATTTCGACTCCTTCATGCGCAGGCGCGTACCGCCGAAGGTGTCGGTCAGGATGATATCCGAGCCGGCGGCGACGAATGCGCTCTCAAGTTGGAGCACCAGCTCGGGCTGATCGAACACCAGGTCTTCGGGCGGGATGCCGGGCTTGAGACCCATCTTGTGCAGGCTGGCACCGGTCGAGCCATCCGCAACCAGGATTTCGCCGGATTGCAGTCGTTCCAGGAAGTGATTCATGCTTTCTCCTTGCGCTTTCAATTATACCGGATTGGCGACGTGATAGAATGGTGAAGTGAAAAACGCATTCCATTCCGGTCTGTGGCCTTCCGTACTCTATTTCCTTTATTTCTCGGCCTTGGCCGCCCTGGTCCCGTTCTTGGCAGTGTATTACCAGAGCCTGGGTCTATCCGGCGGGGAAATGGGGCTACTGTTGGGCCTTTCTCCGCTGGTATCTCCCTTTGCGACACCGTTCTGGACGGGGCTGGCGGATGTCAGGCACTGGCACAAGCCCATCCTGATGAGTACCCTGGCGGTAGTGGTCATCATCATAGCGTTTTTCCCGGTACTCCGGGTCGTCTCCCTGCTTCTTCCGGCGGTTATCGTCTATGCATTTTTCAGCGCGCCGATAATGCCCTTGATCGACAGCGCCACGCTTTCCATGCTGGGGGAGAACAAGGACAAGTACGGGCGCCTCCGGCTGTGGGGAACCCTCGGCTGGGGCCTTACCGCGCCGCTGGCCGGCGCGCTGCTTCAGCGCTTTGGCTTGCAGTGGGCGTTCTGGATTTACGCGGCGGTGATGTTCGTCGCTATCCTGCCCTCCGGTCGACTGGTCTTTACCCGGGTGCAGCAGGCCGGGACGCCCTTCCGCCGGGGCATGCGCAAACTGCTGACCGACCGCGGCTGGGTCTTCTTCCTGATCATGGTGTTTGTTGCTGGGATCGGCCTCTCGGTTTCGAATAACTACTTATCGGTTTTAATCGAAAAGCCTCGGAGGAACCCAAACCATGACCGGCTGGGCGTTGACTGTTTCAACTCTCTCCGAGCTGCCGTTTATGTTCTTTTCCTACCTGCTTCTCCGCCGGTTGAAGGCACGCGGCCTGTTCCTGCTGGCCATCGCGATGACCGGCATCCGGTCACTGCTTTATGCTTTTATCGGATCGCCGGACGGGATCATCGCCATCCAGCTGATGCACGGCCTGACTTTCGCGGCGATGTGGGTGGCCGGCGTCACCTATGCTTCCGAGAATGCTCCCGAGGGGCTGGCGTCCACGGCTCAAGGAGTCTTCGGCAGCACGTTGATGGGTTTTGGTTCGGCCGCCGGCAGCCTGCTGGGCGGAACCCTGATCGGGCGCTACGGTCCGGCCAGAATGTACGGCATGATCGGGGCAGGGCTCTTGGTCGGCCTGGTCCTTTTTTTACTGGTCGAGCGGACCTTCCAGCCCAGGCGGTTGATAGAACCATCCCGCGGAGGCCCCGGCTGATATTTGGTGTTCTTAATATGGCGCTGTGCATTCATCCCTCAAATATTAATGTGCAGCAGAAAGGCAGATTGAATGGTGTCTTTTGATTCGGCCAGGAGACAGGTTGTCGAAACGGCACAGCGGTTGACCAAGAAGGGCTATCTCATAGCAACTGGAGGCAATCTCTCCGTGCGCATCCCGGGCAGCGAGGCCTTTGCCATCACCCCCTCGAACTACGATTATATGAAAATGGTGCCGGAAGACATCTGCGTGCTGGACTTCGGGCTGAATGTGCTGGAGGGCAAGCTCAAGCCCTCGGTCGAGTCGGCCATGCACGGTGCAATATACGAAGTACGCGCAGACGTCAATGCCGTGGTGCACACTCACCAGGTTTATGCCAGCGCCCTGGCATTGATCAACGCCCCCATCCCGGCCCTGTTTGATGAGCAGGCCCTCTTCCTTGGGCGTACCGTGAAGATCATCCCGTACGCGCCGTCCGGGACGGGCATGCTCAAAAAGACGGTGGCGAAGCATGTGCGGGATAACAACAATGCCTACATCATGCAGAACCACGGTGTGCTGTGCTTCGGCACCGATGCCGAGCGGGCCGCGCACAATACCGAGATCCTGGAGAAGTGCGCCCTGGCGTATCTGCTGGCGTTGTGCACCGAGCGGAAAGTGACCAAGATCCCGCTTCCCGTGCGTGAGATCGCCTTCTCGAAGCTGCGCGCTGACCAGAAAAAGGTCGAAAATAGGACCTTCAATACCGGCGGCGAGTAAACTATAATAGTTACTGGTTTTATAGACATTTATAGACAATGCCAATAGGCCAGTTTTCGTACAGGTTGCACCCATACCGGGCGAACTACAACGCCCTGTATCCCGCGGCGAATGCTGACGGGAGTCCTTTGTTTCTTGTCCCTCTATTAATTGTACAAATGTTCTGATTGGTCATTCTTTTTTTATAAAGTGAGTGATCGAATTCAATATAGCGAATTTTTGTGCATTCCCCTTCGAGGAAAGGAATTATTATGACTGAAACCCAAGAATATGCCATTTCCGAGTGGCATGACACCGCGGCGGTCTACGCTCGCCTGAAGGAACTGATTAAACAGCCGCCGCATCCCATCCGCCGGGACCGGATGGACGAGTTTCTCAAGTATTTCGAGACCAAATGCCAGAAGTCAAAGGCATTAACTGAGGAAGCCAAGAAGTACATCCCTGGCGGGGTACAGCACAACCTGGCCTTCAATTACCCTTTCCCGATGGCCATTGAAAAGGCGGAGGGCGCCTACATGTGGGATGTGGATGGCAATCGCTACATCGACTTCCTGCAGGCGGGTGGCCCGACCATGCTGGGCAGCAACTATGCCCCGGTGCGCGAAAAGGTCATGGAGGTGATCAACCAGTCCGGACCCGTGACCGGTTTGTTCCACGAGTACGAACTGAAACTGGCCCAGCTGGTGAACCGGTTGATGCCGAATGTCGAAATGCTGCGCATGGCCGGCTCAGGGACCGAGGCGGTCATGGCAGCCATCCGGGTGGCGCGCACGCACACTCGGAAAAAGAAGATCATCAAGGTCGGCGGGGCCTATCATGGATGGAGTGACCAGATGGTCTATGGGCTGCATATCCCCGGGACCGGGCGCTTCGAGGCCAAGGGCATCCCGCGCGGTTCCAGCGCCCACACACAGGAGTTCTATCCCAACAGCCTTGGGGCGCTACGCCGCCTGCTGACCCTGAACCTGGTGCGCGGCGGGACGGCGGCGGTGATCCTCGAGCCGGTCGGGCCCGAGAGCGGCACCCGACCGGTTTACAAGGACTTTAACCAGAAAGTGCGCGAGCTGTGCGATGAATTCGGCGCGCTGCTGATCTTCGATGAGGTGGTAACTGGCTTCCGCCTGGGCATGGGTGGGGCGCAGGGCTATTTCGGCATCAAACCCGACCTGACTGTGTTCGGCAAGTGCATCACCGGCGGCTATCCGATGGCAGGGGCTTTGGGCGGCCGCAGGGAGGTGATGCTGCACCTCTCGGCTGGCATCGGCGGCACAGGCGAACGCGCCTATGTCGGTGGGACTCTCTCGGCCAATCCGCTTTCCTGCGTGGCAGGCTATTATGCATTGCTGGAAATGGAAAAAACCAACGCACCCGTGATCGCCGGCCAGGCTGGCGATCACCTGACCAAAGGGTTGAATGATATCATAGAAGAACATCATCTGCCGTTTGTGGCTTACAACCAGGGCTCAATCGTGCACCTGGAGACGGCCGGCGTGATGCTGCTCGACTTCCGCAACCTGATCAAGGTCGCCCGAGAGCTCAAGCCGCGCAACCATATGATGGAGGAAATGGGCGCCGCCTATATGTCCCAGGGAATCATCACACTGGCCGGCAGCCGCATGTACACCAGCATGGCCGATACCGACGAAGTGATCGACGACGCACTGCAGCGCTTCGACGCGGTGTTGAGCAGCGTGGAAGGGGCAAAGTAGATCAGCTCTTCGCCGCCCTCCCCTTTTGCCGGGGAGGGCGGCGGTAGATTGCAGGAATGGATGCAAGCGCTTCGGCTGGTTCAGCAGTCCTTGCACAATAATTGACGGTGGTAGAGAGAATGGACGCCATGCCGTATGATCAGCGGATGCCTCAGGCGAACGGCGCCAGGGAGTAGTTTAGATACCGGGTCGGAAATGGCAGCCATTCGTTCAAGATTTTCAAAGCTGCACCGTCTGAGGCATCTAACCTGCCCTGCAAATAAACCCGTGAAGCGCCCGGTTTCCCTGCACAAGGCACTGCCGCTCCCCATCCCCTCCAATCGGAGGGGATGTGCCTTAAGGGTGATAGACAAACCTTTCGATTTCCATCAAAATAAAGGTGGGTTTTGGCAGGCCAGGGTGCCTGCCCGACCAAATTTACTCGCCAGCTAATCAAAAGACAGCACAGTCCCATCATTCGTTGTCATGGCTTGCTCTTTCCCAAAGGCTGGATGCGTTCATTTACCAAAATTATGGAGGCAACATCAATGAGAACCAGATTATTAATCTTTCGACTGGCCGCAGGGACCGCGCTCCTCAGTCTGATGCTTTCAGCGTGCGTCATTCCCACCCCCGTCCCTACCGGGGGCATCGTCAGAGGCGTCGTCTATTCGGACTTGAACGGCGACGGGACGATCGAGGCGGGCGAAGGTCCACTGCAAGGCGCCACGGTTACCTTGAACGACTGCGGACCGGCCGCATCGCAGACTACCGGTGCGGACGGAGCCTTCAACTTCACCAACCTTCCGGAAGGGACCTGTCATGTCTCGGTCAGCAAGGCGGGCTGGGTATACTCCGGCTCCTTCCCGAGTCTCTCCTATCCGGTGCCGGTAGCCTCGGATCCGGCCTTGCCGACATCCTTCAGCCTCATGATGGCGCCGGTCGCGGGCATTACTCCGACACAGGTCGTCTCGGCGACCCCGGTTTCGTCGGCCTCCCCAGCCCTCTCCTCCACGCCAACAGCAGTGCCCTCCTCCACACCGACCGACACACCGACCCTTGTGCCATCGGACACCCCAGGGGGCCCCACATTCACCCCAACCGCGGGTTCATCGCCGATGGTCACGCCGCTCAATTCACCGGTTAACTGCCGCTTTGGTCCGAGCACGGCTTACCTTACCATCGGCTACCTAAATATAGGAACTAAAGTGCCGATCCTCGGGACGAATCCAGACCACAGCTGGTGGCAGATCCAGAAGCCGGGGGGCAGCGCTGGTATTAATTGCTGGGTCTCAAATATTGTCGTGCAGACCTCCGGCGACCTGACGCTCGTCCCGGTTGTGCCCATTCCGGGTGGACTGGTCGTCACGGTGGCCGTCGATTCATTCCCGGCTACCATTTACGGCTTCTGCCATGGGCCGAATGCCTTCGACCCGCAGGGCTCGATCACCACGAACGGGCCGGCATCGGTGGTCTACCACTGGGAAATCTGGTATAACGGCAGCCTGTACCACTCCACCGCCGACACGACCCTCACCTTCGCCTCGGCCTCGACCCAGACGGTCAACCCCGGCTCCGACCACGGCGATTGTGGCGACTATGTCGTCAAGCTCATCGTAACCAGCCCCAACAGTATTTCCGCCCAGCAGAGCTTCACCATCGCAGCTTATATCGTGACCAATGTCACCGTCCAGCCGATTGCGACCATTCACGGCACCTGTCAGCAGCCGAATCCCTTCGACCCGCAGGGCTCGATCACCACGAACGGGCCGGCATCGGTGGTCTACCACTGGGAAATCTGGTATAACGGCAGTCTGTTCCACCACACCTCCGACACGACCCTCGTCTTCGGCTCAGCCTCGACCCAGTCGCTCAACCCAGGCTCCGACCACGGCGATTGCGGCAGCTATGTAATCAAGCTCATCGTAACCAGCCCCAACAGCATTTCCGCTCAACAAAGCTTCAGTGTCGTGCATCCGTGACCGACCGGAGCAGAGTTGCCTGGGTGGATCTTCCGGCAAATTTAAAAAAGAGGTAAAGTAATAAAGGAGTTGTAAGAACCTTCCCCCGGTAAGGGCGGGGGAAGGTTGTATTTTTAATATGGTACATGCCGCGCCCCATTTCACCTTGGGCGGGGTCCGGGTGTCCTTCCTGCCCCATCTGCCGTACGCCTGTGCAAATGACTACCGCCATATTTATTTAAAGGGACACAGGACTGGCCTTCCTTTACAGCGACGGCGACCGGAAGGAATTCGCTCAGCGCGGCAGCAGGCGAAGCTCTTCAAGACCTTTCAATTCTAAAAAACAAACGCCCTGCAGGGCAAAAACTGCAGGGCGTCCGATGTTCGAACCTCTAAATTTCCCGCATCCTCTCTTATCCGTTCAGGCGTTTGTAGCTGGCCTTGTTTTGCTTATAGAATGCCTGGAATTCAGCAAACATTTTATCGTAGACTGCCCGGTGTTCAAGGTTGGGTCTGTAGGTCGCCTTGATCTCGATTTTGTGGGGGATGTCCTCGAACTTCAGGTAGCCAAGTCCGACCGCGGCGATCAGGGCCGCGCCGCGGGCGTTGGCCTGGATCGGGTCGCGCACCTGGAGGATGTCCAGGCCCATCACATCCGCCATGATCTGGCACCACACATCCGATTTGCCGCCCCCGCCGACGATGTGCAGCTGTTTAAGCTTACGCCCCAGGAATTTCTCGGTGGGGGCCAGCAGCCAGCGCGTGTTGAGGGCAACCCCCTCCAGGAAGGAGCGGATGATATCTTCGCGCGTGTTTTCCAGCGAGAGGTTGAACAGCGCGGCACGGGCGTGCCGGTCGTCGACCGGGGAACGCTCGCCGTAGATCCACGGCATATACATCACTCCATGGCTTCCGGCCGGGACACGGGCGGCGATACGGTCGAAGGTTTGGAAAACGTCCGGGCCATGCCCGTTGGATAAAAGCTCGTCGTTGTGGAACAGGATCTTGTCACGCAGGAAGTTCAGATTGCCCCCGGCAGTGGTCTGCAGGACGATCATCAGGAATTTTCCCGGGATGGCGCAGGGAACGGAGGCCAGGAAAGAGGACAGGTCTGTCTTTTTGAATGGAACATGGGCAGCGATCCAGGAAGATGTGCCGATGTAGACATGGGCATCGAAGTCCCCGACTGCGCCGGAACCGACCGCGGCCGCGCTGACATCAATGGCTCCCCCGACCACCTTGACCCCGTCTTTCAGCCCGAGCGCTTTGGCCACCTCGCTTTTCAGATCACCAATCACCGTGGTGCATTGGATGAGCTCCGGGAACTTGCTGGCATCTATACCGCAGTCCTTGAGCAGCGCCGGGCTGTACTTGATTCTTGCCGAATCGCGGTTGTCGGTCACCCAGTCGGTCAGGATGGAGTCCGGGGTGGCGACGAACTTTCCGGTCAGGCGCAGGTTCATGTAATCCAGGGCGGCCAGGAACTTGTCGGTCTTCTGGTAAATTTCGGGATGCTCATCGCGGATGTAGAGCATATGCGCCGCGGGATCGGTGCCGGTCAGGGTGGGCGCGCCGCCGGTGATGTTGATCCAGCGCAGGGCTTTGCGCAGGTCATACCCCTCGACATTGATCAGACCATGCGCCATCTTGTTGATGTGTTTGGCGCCGCGCATGTCCAGCCAGGAGATCACATTCATCAGCGCCTTGCCTTGCGCGTCCACCGGGACGGTGCATTCCCCCTGGGTGGAACAGCACACGGCAACAATTGTCTCAACCGGCACCAGCTCTTTTTCGATCAATCTCTTGGCAGTGGATAGGAATGCCTGCCACCAGTCCTCTGGATCCTGTTCCGCCCCCCCGTCCGGCAGGACATGCAGGGGAATATCCTGGACTTCCCAGCCAGCTACCTTGCCGGATATGGAGATCAACGCTGTTTTGAAGGCCGAAGTGCCCAGGTCGACGGCCAGGATATAGGGTTCTTTTTCCATAAATGCTTTTGGCTCCTTTGGTCAGTGATTTGTTTTATAAGTACAGGGTCAATTAATGAGCGGATGATATCACGCTTATTAACCTATAACCCCGTCGTGAAAAGAAGTGCCGCTGAAAAAGTCCCTCCGGCAAGCTGCTGGGCCTGTGGCGCCCGGGGCGCGGCTGGGCGGAACAGTTGCCCGGAACGCAACCGCGGTGATCCTGAAATCGTCACTGGGTAAGTCCATGCTGAGTGTGCTCTTTTGCGACCCGAATTGGAGTTCCCGACGCCCATAATAGTCTAGCGGTCGGGCTGTGCGTATGCCCCGGCCAGCTAATTCCCTGGGAAAAGATTGATATTTCCTTCTGGACGCCGTGAATTTTTTCCAATCGTTCGGATACCGTGTAGAGCCTGCCAGAATCCTCTTATTATTACCCCTTGAGTAAGGATGGAGAGGAACCATTTGCGCCCCCGGAACGTCTGAGAGAGAAAATGCCGGATGCAATGCCACCCCGAAAGGCTGCCTCCGCAGTAAGATTTGCCTGCCCCTGAGCGTCGACCTCATCGTGACCGAAGTGTGCAGCCCGAAGTCTCTGGTTGTATAATACATTATGTAAGGAATGTGGCCCGGGAAACTCCATTTTATCTGTCAGAATGTCCATGACTCGTCCGAATCGACCCCTGCCCGATAGCCCCATTTTTACGAAGGATGGGATTGTCATGAAACATCTTGCTCTGATTTTGCTCGCATGCCTCCTGGCCCTGTCTGCCTGCCAGTTAGCCAGCCCGTCACAATCGCCCACCCAGCCGGGAAATTTCTTTGGGACGGTTGCGGCCGAGACGGCCTCCGCTCAACCGTCTGCGAACGCGACCACGCTGTCGAATTTTCCGACGGTCGAGTCCACTGTCACTGAGGGAGTGGAGACCTCCACACCCACGTTCACACCCACGATTACTCCCACACCCGAATTACCTTCCCCAACGCCCGTAATGGCTACCTCAACCTACGTGACGGCTTCTGGACCAGTATACCCGGCTCCGTCTCAAGCACCTGAACAATTCATCGCATATTATTTTGCCAATATTAATATCAGCAATTACCCGGTAACCTGGTCGCTCCTGACCGACCGTTTTATCGCCAGCAACAACCCGCCGTCCAGCGGAGGCTATCAGGGCTATGTGAATTTCTGGAATACTGTCCATGAGGTCAAGGTGCTCAGCACCTCCATCACCAGTCAAAATGGAGGTTACGCCACGGTGCGGGTAGAAGCGCTTTATCACTACAATGCTGGGACCATCATTGATACCACGACCGCCTACAGCCTGATTTTTAATTATTCCCGGGGTACATGGATGTTTAATTCACCCTCCTACCTGGGATACGTGCCGCCGGCCTCGCAAACCCCGGGCCAATTCATCTACTATTACTTTGCCAATATTAATATCAGCAATTTTCCGCTGACCTGGTCGCTCTTGACTGCCAATTTCATTGCCGCCCACAACCCGCCGTCCAGCGGAGGCTATCAGGGCTATGTGAACTTCTGGAATACTGTCCGCGACGTCCAGGTGCTGAGCACCACGGTTACCGCTCAAAGCGGAGGCTTTGCCGTGGTGGACGTGTATGCTCTTTATAATTACAATAGCGGCACCAGTATCTACAACACCCAGACATATCAATTGACTTATGATTATTCCACAGGCACCTGGTTATTTGATGAGCCCTAGCTCCGGGTCCCAGGAATCCAGCAATCAGTCCCCGTGAAGGTGCCCTGCAGCCTTTGGGACGGAAAACCCGATTTCACCAAGAGCACGGAGGAATATATGGGAAAGAGCAGCATCATCGAGCAACTGCGTTCCGCCGGGGCGGTGGCCGCCCACCCGATGGATCGCTGGGTCAGCCTGGTGAAGGGCTCCCCTAAAAAGGTGACGATGGCGAATCCCCTGTATATGGACAAGAAAAAGCTTGGGGTGGGGGACAAGATCGCCGTCGTCGATACGCATGATTATGCAGTTGCCTTTATCTGCCGGGTGAGCAAAGTCGAGTCGAGCAAGCTGTCCAAAACGGAAACCCTGGAGCTGTCCACGGTTAAGGAAATTCATCTGGCTTAGATTGGCAGTCGGTCCGGGGGATCGGCCCCGCGTCTCGCGGGGCTTTTGTTGTCTTTCGAATGAAATTATCCCCTCCCTCGCATGTGAAAAAAGGCGCCTGGAGTTTGCCAAATCACAATAAAGTTGTAATTTTGGCTAAACGATGGGTGTAGTAGAATCTTCGGCAGGCCTTATCCTTACTATTTCGAGAAAAAATACCCGTGCCTCCTCGCAAGACCAGCCTGCAGCCAGAAGATCCCTCCCCGACGAATCAAACCAGACCGCTTATCCAATTGCGCCAGGTAGTCAAGGTGTACAGGACCAGCGCAGGAGATTTTCACGCCTTGAAAAGCATCACGGCGGAGGTCCACCCTGCAGAGTTCCTGGGCGTGATCGGCAAATCCGGTGCGGGAAAATCAACCCTGTTAAACATGATCACCGGAGTGGATCATTTATCTTCCGGGGAAGTGATTGTCGGGATGGACGGCGATGCGGTTTCTGTCCACCGCTTGAATGAGAACGACCTGGCATTGTGGCGCGGGCGGACGATGGGGGTGGTCTACCAATCCTTCCAGCTTTTGCCGATGTTGAACCTGCTCGAGAACATCATGCTTCCCATGGACCTGTGCGGGCTGTACCGCCGCCGCGAGAGCCGCGAACGGGCGCTCGAGCTCCTGCGCATGGTCGAGCTGGAGGAGCACGCCTACAAACTCCCCAACTTCATCTCGGGCGGCCAGCAGCAGCGGGTGGCGATTGCGCGCGCCCTGGCGAACGACCCGCCTGTCCTGGTCGCCGACGAACCGACCGGCAGCCTGGATTCGGTCACCGCCGACCATGTCTTCGAGGTTTTCGAGCGCCTGGTCGAAAAAGGAAAGACCATTGTCATGGTCACCCACGACAACGGCCTGGCGCCGCGCTTCTCCCGCCGTCTCTACATCCAGGACGGCGAAATAGTTCCAGCCCCCCCGGGGCGCCTCCGCAGGAGGCAGAAGTGAGCCGGTCCCAGCTCGCCGTGCGCATGCAATCTACCGGCCCGAACCCATCTCCCGGGACGGATGTCATGGTCCAGCTGCAAAAGGTGGCCAAGACGTTCAAGAACGCCGCCGGGGAGTTCGCCGTGCTCAAGGGCGTTGACCTGACCCTGCTACGCGGCGAGTTCGTTGCCATCGTCGGCAAGTCGGGCAGCGGCAAGTCCACCCTGCTCAACATGGTCACCGGGATCGACCATCCGACCTCGGGCCGGGTCCTGGTCAACGGCGTCGATATCTACTCGATGAACGAGAGTCAGCGGGCATTGTGGCGCGGCAGGAATCTGGGCATTGTTTTCCAGTTTTTCCAGCTGCTTCCCATGCTGACCCTGTTGGAAAATGTCATGCTGCCGATGGACTACGTCGGCATGTACGATTTTGACGAACGCCCAAAGCGGGCCATGGACCTCTTGAAGCTGGTCGGCCTGGAGGACCAGGCGCACAAGCTGCCTGCGGCAGTCTCGACCGGGCAGCAGCAAAGCGCAGCCATCGCCCGGGCTCTGGCCACCAATCCGCCGATCATCACTGCCGACGAACCGACCGGCAATCTGGACTCACGTTCGGCGGATATCATCATTGCCCTGTTCGACCAGCTGGTGAAGAACGGCAAGACCATCGCCATGGTCACCCACGATGCAGGCTTGACCGAGCGCACCTCACGCACCCTTATCATCTCAGACGGTGAGCTGATCAACGAGACCGTGGCTCACTGCCTGCCGTTACTCACCCACCACCAGATGCTGGAGGTGACACGCCAGCTGGAGCATTTCACCTACCCGGTCAACGCCACCATCCTCCAGCAGGGCCAGCATGTGGATTATTTCTTCATGATCGAGTGCGGTGAAGTGGAAGTTGTGCTTTGCGACAAGCCGGGCAAAGACATCACGATTGCCCGCATGGGTCCCCGCGAGTTCTTCGGCGAGATCGAGTTGTTGCGCGGCGGGAAATCCATTGCCTGCATCCGCGCCGCACCCGGAGGGCCGGTCGATCTGGTCGCGCTGCACCGCAAGCCGTTTGCCGAGCTGGTGCGTGAATCCCCGCTCACCGAGGAGGCCATTGGCAAGCTGGTGCAGCTCCGGTTGGAAGAAAACCGCTCTGCCGATCAGCGCCGCAGATGAAAGGAAAGTTGGAATAATTATGATGCGTCCAAGATGGCGCAAGGTTCTCCATGATCTGGTTGGCAGCAAATCGCGCACGGCCCTGGTGGTCGTTTCAATTGTAGTCGGTGTCTTCTCCATCGGTGTGATCGTAGGGGCGTACGTGATCATTTCCCACGACATGAGCGCCAGCTACGCCGCGAACAACCCGATGAATATCGAGCTGCTCACCAACGGCTTCAGCGATAACGTGATTACCGCGGTCAGGAACATGCCGGGTGTGAAAGAGGCTGAGGGGAGGCGTATTTTCTCTATGAATGCACGCATCCCCGGCAAAGCACAGTGGGTCGCCCTCAACTTGGTCGCCATCAAAGATTTTAAACAAATGAAGATCAACCTGCTGCGCCCGGTCGCCGGTTTGAACCAGCCCGGGAAGGACCAGGTGGTTCTGGAGCGCAAGGTCCTGGAGAGTCTGGACGTATCCGTCGGCAGTACGCTTGAATTTCAGCTCGATAATGGGACCATCCGGACCATGCAGGTGGTGGGCGTCGTGCAGGATCCGAGCACTGGTGCAGGCGATTTTCTGGCTCGACCTTTTGCCTACATCACTACCGATACCCTTGCTTATTTGCACCAGCCGGACGTTTTCACCCGCTTGTACGCCACCGTAAGCGTTGGCCAGAATGACCTGGCCAATCTGCGCCAGGTGGGGGCGAAGGTCAAGGACAAGGTCGAAAAGAGCGGCGTGACCGTCGTGCGAACGAGCGTTTCCAAGACAGACGAGCACCCAATGGCCGCCACCGTGCAGGCTGTGCTCGGCATCCTGCTGGCGCTGGGCGTGCTGATCCTGTTCCTGAGCAGTTCTCTCATCGCCAACACACTCACCGCCCTGCTCAATCAGCATCTGCGTCATATTGGGGTAATGAAACTGGTTGGCGCCCGCCGGGACCAGATTTTCCAGATGTACATCCTGCTGATTCTGGCCTTTGGGGTGATCGCCCTGCTCATCGCCGTACCGCTCGGCGGGCAGGGCGCCTATGCCCTGGCTGCGTTCATCGCAGACAAGATCAATTTCAACCTGCTCGGTTACCGCATCGTACCGCTTGCCTTAGGGGTCCAAATCATTGTCGGTTTGGCAGTGCCCCTGCTGGCCGGTTTGATCCCCGTGTTGAACGGCTCGCGTATCACCGTGATGCGCGCCCTGGGAGGGGATACGACTCATGAGGAAAAACGACTGCATGCAGGCGGGGAGCAACGGGTGTCCCGCCTGGAGCGGTTTCAGCTCTGGTTCAGCCATGTTCTTTCCCGGCGCGGCATCCACATCCCGCGTCCCCTGCTCATTTCACTGCGCAACACTTTCCGGCGTAAAGGCCGTCTGGTGCTGACCCTGTTCACGCTCACGATAGGCGGTGCGATCTTCATTGCCGTATTCAATGTACGAGTAACACTGCACGATTACATCGACCAGATCGGTAAGTATTTTCTGGCAGACATCACCCTGGATTTCGATCGTCCCTACCGTATCGATGAAGTGAAACACACCGCCCTGCAGGTGCCGGGTGTGGTGTACGTGGAAGGCTGGGACGTCGCCAGCGCCGAAGTGCTCTACCCGGACGGGACGGTTGCCGATAGTCTTTCCATCCTGGCCCCGCCCGCTGAGAGCACGCTGGTCTCACCCATCCTGATATCCGGCCGCTGGCTCCAGCCGGGCGACGAAAAAGCCATCACGGTCAGCGAAGGAATCCTGGCGAAATTCCCGGACCTTTCACCAGGTCAGAGCCTGCGCTTGAAGATCAATGGCAAAGAGGACAACTGGCTGGTAGTGGGTATCTTCAGGTTTGTCACCCAGGATGGAACGATCGGCTATGCCACTTACGAATACCTGGCAAGCTTGACGAACCTCGGCCAGCATTCATCAAGTACCTACCGCATCGTCACTGACCGGCACGACCCGGCCACCCAGCAGAGCATAGGCGAGCGTCTGGACAGGTATTTCCGCGATCAGGGCTTTCACGTAAGCCAGGTGACTACCGGCGAATCCACGCTGAAAACGGCCTCGGAAAGCCTGGACATCCTGGTTACCTTTCTGTTGATCATGGCTTTGCTGACTGCCCTGGTCGGCAGCATGGGGCTGACCGGCACAATGGGCATGAATGTGCTGGAGCGCACGCGTGAGATCGGTGTCATGCGGTCCATCGGCGCGGTGGACCGGGAGATCATGCGCACTGTCATCGTGGAAGGCTTAGTCATCGGCGGGCTCTCGTGGCTCTTGGGCGCACTGCTGTCTGTTCCAATCACTTACCTGTTGTCGTACATCATCAGTGAGGCGATCTTCAATTCGCCGATCGCCGTTCATTTCACCTACCAGGGTTTTGCCATCTGGCTGCTGGTCGTGCTCGCGCTCTCGGCGGTGGCAAGCATCCTGCCGGCGCGCAATGCGGCGCGGTTGACCATCCGTGAAGTGCTGGCTTACGAATAGATTTTTTAATTTGAGGAGGCGAGACATGAAAACATCCCGAAAGATTTTTTATGGGTGGCTGATCTTCGCCCTGCTGCTGACGGCGTGCGGCAGCAAGGCGGGACAATCTTCCGTGGCGACCGCGACCCCTGCAGCAAGTGGCGTGGTCGTGGAAGGGCACCTTGTTCCACGCAACAACCTGTATTTGGCGTTTTCCGTACAAGGCAAAGTGTCTGCGCTCTTGGTTAAAAAGGGAGATCAGGTAACCCAGGGCCAGGTGCTTATGAGCTTGGGCGACCGAGCACAGGCGGAAGCGGCTCTGGCCGGTGCCAGGCTTGCGCAGACCTCGGCCCAACAAGACTATGAGGCCCTGGTGCGGACTGCTGGTTTAGGGCGTGCCCAGGCCTGGCAGGCATACATCCAGGCCCAGGAAGTCCGCGGCGCAGCCCAGCACGCCTGGGACCAGCTGAACCCGACAGCGATCCAAACGGATATCGATAATGCCCAGGCGGACGTTACTTCACGCCAAACCGACCTGAACAACGCGCAGAGTGACTTCGACAAGTACAGCAGCCTGCCCTCCGACAACGCCACCCGCAAATCCTATGAGGATAAACTCCGCACAGCGCAGAGCAACTACGACGACGCTGTGCGCAAAGTGGAAGACCTGACCAACAACCGCGATACAGTCCGTGCCGCGCTGGACGCAGCCCTGGCCGCTGAGGCGGAGGCCAAACGCGCCTACGAGAATACCCAGGCTGGTCCCGACACCGATAAGCTGGCGCTGGCCCAGGCCCGCCTGGATGACGCCAATGCGCAGGTCGCCGCGGCGCAGGATGCATTGGATAGTTACGACCTGAAAGCTCCCTTTGACGGCACTGTCATGGATACCAACGTCTCGGTGGGCCAGATGGTCGGGCCGGGAACGTGGGCGGTGATAGTCGCCGATATCAGCCAGTGGTACATTGACACCAGTGACCTGACCGAGCAGGATGTGGTCAAGGTCAGCGTTGGGGAAAAGGTTGACGTCACCGCGGATGCGCTGCCGGGCGTGGCCATGACCGGCGCGGTTGAAGAGATCAGTCAGACCTTCCAGACGAACGGCGGGGACATTGACTATATCGTTCACCTCCGTCTGAATAATCCTGATCCGCGCCTGCGCTGGGGCATGACGATGGAAATAACCTTCCCACAATAGAGCTTAAATGACCTTTTACATTGGAGCGCCCTGCTATATAATGAATTTGGAACTGATGATTCGGATCCTTTCGTTTTTCTACTAGACAAGGAGGTAGTCTGATGACTGGCTTTTTTGGACCAATCGAACAAGAGACCCTCAAGAATAACTATTTCCGCCAGGTCCTGTTCACCGGGAAACACTGTCAGCTGGTTGTAATGTGCCTGCAGCCCGGAGAAGAAATCGGCAACGAGGTGCATGCCAATGTCGACCAGTTCTTCCGCATCGAAGAAGGGGAGGCGAAATTCGTACTCAATGGTACCGAAGAGCATTCAGTCCACGACAACGACGGGGTGATCGTCCCAGCCGGTGCCTACCACAATGTGATCAACACCTCGAAAACCAAACAATTGAAGTTGTATACCGTGTACTCACCCCCTAACCATCCGGATGGAACCATCCATAAAACCAAAGCAGAAGCCGATGCTGCAGAAGAAGCTGAACACCATTAAAGCCTGTGCTGGCGATCATTGCTTTAGGTAAAAATGGACCTGGCGGGTAAACGCCAGGTCCATTTTTCAATATCGGTTCAAGTTATCCCTGCTTGATAGGCAGCTGGATCACGATGGTCAGCCCCTCTCCCGGATCGCTCTCGGCGTGGATGCGGCCGTTGTGCTTCTCGACAATCGAGCGGGCAATGGCCAGTCCCAGCCCGGAGCCACCTTCGTCGCGCTGGCGGGAGTGGTCCGTTCGGTAAAACCGGTCAAAGATGCGTTCCAGTTCGTCACCGGGGACCCCGGGACCGCTGTCCTGGACCCTGATCTCCAGCATTTCTCCGTCGACCCGGGCTGAAAGAAGGACCCGGCCTCCCTTGGGCGTGTAGCGCAGGGCATTGTCGACCACGTTGGTCAGGACCTGCATCATGCGGCCTGGATCTACGGAAATCTCGGGCAGCCTGGGGGCAATCTGCTCTTCGAGGGAGATGTTTTTCTGCCCGGCGCGGTGTTTGTTCACGGTGCGGATGTCTTCGAGCAGTTTGGCCGGGTTCACGGGTCGGCGCTCGATGGGGAGTTCGCCCGCATCCGCCCTGGAAAGGGTGCGCAAATCCTCGATCAAGTTATTGAGCCGGCCTGCCTCGTCGCGGATGATCTCGAAGGTTTCGGCGGAGGGTTTCAAAACGCCGTCGTGGACTCCTTCCGCATGCCCCAGGATGACGCTCACCGGTGTGCGCAGTTCGTGGGCGATATCGGCGGTCATCTGGCGGCGCAGCTCGGTCGAACGGACCAGGTCGGCACTCATCCGGTTGAACGAGGCAGTCAGTTCGCCCAGTTCGTCGCGCGAGCGGACGGGCACCTCGTGCATCAGCTGCCCGGCAGAGACTGCACGGGTTGCGGCGGTCAGTGCCCGGATCGGGCGCGTCAGGGTGCGCGAGAGCAGGAAGGCCAGCAGCAGCGCCAGCAGGATGACTGCCGCTCCGCCCAGGAGGTAGATCTGCATGATCCGGGCCAGGAAAGCCGTGGCCACCGAGTTCACGCGGATATCCGGCTGTCTGGTCACCATCGTCCCGACCACTTTGCCATTCACCTTGACCGGCAGTCCGCCGTGCACATCCGACTGCGGCAGGAGATCACCGAGGTTGTCTCCGGGCCCGGCAATCACGACATGGCTGCTGGCATCCACCAGGGTAAAGAACTGTCGTCCCCCCTCCAGCCGGGATGGGTCCGGCGCGGGTCCGGGGAGAAGCGCGGTTACATCAACGCCGTCCCAGGTGCCGTGGGCAGAATAATACGCGGCCAGGCTGGAAATGAGGCTGTTCCGGTTTTGATCGAACACATAACTTCTGAATTCCCGGTCCGTTGACCAGCGGGCGAGCAGAACGATCAGGATGACACTGACCAGACTGATCCCCAGGAAGGCCAACAGCAGTTTGAGGGCAATCGAGCGCATGGGTTACTGCCTGACGAAGCGGTATCCGGCTCCGTAAACGGTCTGGATGTAACGGGGCGCCCGGGGAAGGGGCTCAATTTTTGCGCGCAGGTTCTTGATGTGCAGGTCGATGGTGCGTTCGTAGCCTTCGAAGCGGACACCCTGCAGCAGGTCGAGGAGATCCAGGCGGGAAAACACCCGGCCCGGCGAGGACATCAGGGCGGAGAGCAGCTCGAATTCCGAAGGAGTCAGATCGACGAAGCGGTCCCCGACCTGGACGGTCCGGCCATCGCGGTCGAGGGTGATGTCGGCAGCATGGAGCACCTTCGTGGCAGGCTCCTTTGAACCGCTGCGCCTCAGCACCGCCTTCACGCGTGCCATCAATTCCCGCGGGCGGAACGGCTTGGTGACGTAGTCATCCGCGCCGAGTTCGAGCCCGACCACCTTTTCATCACTGTCCACCCGGGCGGTCAGCAGGATGATCGGCGTGTCGTGCTCGGCCCGATAGAGACGCATGAACTCATACCCGTCCATTTCGGGCATCATCAGGTCGAGGATGATCAGGTCCGGGTTTTCGCTTTTTGCGATGGAGAGCGCCTCCACACCGTTCAGGGCAGTGAGCACGCAGAATCCGCTCTGGGTGAGATACGTCTCGACCAGCGAGACCAGTCTTGCCTCATCATCCACAACCAGAATGGTTTTTGCCATGATTATTCTTTCCTGTCCGACTGTGCAAGCCGCGTATTCAGCATATCTAATCCACAGCCGTTTGTTGCCAGGCATTGCCAGGGGCAATCCCATTCTGCGAATGAGGTTGCCCCTGGGATGTTTTTTGAACTACGACTGTGCTCTCTTCTGCAGCAGACTGATCAGCGCATTGATCAAGGGCGTGGGCAGCCGATTGGCGTACTGCGCCCGGGCGGCTATTTGAGTTGCATTTTGAGTCGGGCGGGCCGCTCCGCCTGTCCCGCCTGCTCCACCGCCGCCGGTAAAGCCCCCGCCACCGCCACCGGCAAAGCCACCACCGCCGCCACCGGCAAAGCCACCGCCGCCACCGGCAAAGCCGCCACCGCCACCGCCGCCGAAGAACCCACCTCCGCCGCCGGCACGCGGGGTCCCGTTTGCGCCAGGGGTGCCGTTTGCGCCTGCAAAGTTCATCAGGCCGAGAGCGCTCATGGTGGTGAATTCATCCTGGCTGGTGAGCTTCATGGCCGTGATGGCGTTGACCTGGTTCGAGGTCAGGGTGCCCTGGATCTGCGAGACGACCGCGTCGACCTCAGCCTGGGCAGTGGTGTTGCTGGTCATCAGCTGGGCATAGGCCTGCCAGAGCGGCACCAGCGTCGAGGCCTGCTGGGCAGTGACCTGGTTATTCGTGCCTTCGAGCTTGAAGATGCCCACCGCCAGTTGGCCGGCCAGGGTCAGCGGTCGAGTACCGCCGATGCCGCGTGCACCGGGAGTGCCGTTCGCCTGGGGGGTTCCATTGGCGGCCGGGCCGCCGCTGTTACCGGAAGATGCACTGGAACTGGCTTTGGAAGCGCAAGCGGCCAGCACCAGGGCGAGAATGGTCATGACTACAGAGATGGGGAAGAATATTTTTTTCATGGGGATTGATCCTTATTTTGATTTGAGTTATTCATGCCGCAGGGCATCGATGGGGTCCAGCTGGGCGGCCTGGTTGGCGGGGTAGAAGCCAAAGAATGCGCCCACCGCCGCCGCGGAGAGGAAAGCCAGCAGAATCGAGCTGGGGACGATCACCGTCCGCAGCCCGCCGACTTTGCCGAAGATCCAGGACCCGCCGATCCCGACCGCCATACCGATAATGCCTCCGATGATGCTCAGCAGCAGGGCCTCGGAGAGGAACTGCCAGCGGATGTCGCCTGGCGTGGCCCCTACGGACTGGCGCAGGCCTATCTCGCGCGTCCGCTCGGTGACGCTGACCAGCATGATATTCATGATGCCGATCCCGCCGACGATCAGCGAAATCCCCGCCACCCAGGCGAGCAGGTTGCGGAAAGCCGCCGTGGTCGACTCCTGGGTGCCGATGATGTCCTGCTGGGTGGTGATGGTGAAATCGGCTGTCCCGCCCGAGGCGATCTTGTGCCGCTGCAGCAGGAGCAGGTTGATCTGCTGGATGGTGTCATTCATCTTCTTGGGATCGGCCACCTGGACGTAGATGGTGCGCACCTGCTGCCCGAGGAAGCGGGAAAACCGGGAGGGGATGAAATAATGCAGCACCACCTGGATGGGGGTGTACAGGCGGGCATCGTAGTCCACGTCGCCGACCAGGCCTTTCTTGGCCATCACGCCAATCACGGTCAGGCGAGTATTGTTGGCCAGCACAGTCTGCCCGACGGGCTCAGCCGTCCCGAAGAGCTGCTGCGCCAGGCTGGAGCCCAGCACCGCCACTTTCGTGTGGTCGGTGTTCTCCTGATCGGTGAAATAGCGCCCGTCGGTGACCTTCATCCCGCGCACGGTCAGGAAATCCGGCAGCGAGCCCAGAACGGCAATGCTGCTCAGGGACACATTTCCTGCAATCACCGTCGCGTTAAGCCCCTGTTCGACACTCACCCCGGCCACGTTGGCGACCTGCTGCTGGATGGCGGTCACATCCGAATAGACCAGGCCGCCGGTATCCGTGCCGCCGCGCTGGGGTCCGTTGCGGGTGAAATTGGGGGTGATGAAGATCAGGTTGGCGCCCAGGCTGGTGATCTGGTCCCGGATCGTGGCGGCCGTGCCGTTGCTGACGGCGATCATCATGATCACCGCCGCCACGCCGATGATGATGCCCAGCATGGTCAGCAGGGTGCGGACCTTGTTCTTGCCGATCGCCTCCCAGGCAATGCGCAGCACTTCACGCGGATTCATGGCTCAACTCCTTTTCAGCGGGATGCTTCTTCCCGTTATTTCCATTGTGTACGACCGTGTCGATGTGCCCGTCCTTCAGGTGGATGACCCGCTCCGTGTGGGCGGAGACGACCGGGTCGTGGGTGACGATGACCAGGGTCGCCCCCTGCTCGTGCAGGTTGTGGAACAGCTGCATGATCTCCTCCCCGGACTTGCTGTCCAGGTTCCCGGTCGGCTCGTCGGCGATGATCAGGACGGGGTGGGTGATCAGCGCCCGGGCAATGGCGGCGCGCTGCTGCTGGCCGCCGGAGAGCTCGTGCGGCCTGTGGTCCATGCGGTCCCCCAGCCCGACCGCGGTGAGCATCTCCCGGGCCTGCCCTTCCCATTCTTCCCGCGCTACCCGGTGGCTGCGGTCGTAGATCAGGGGCAGCATCACGTTGCGCAGCGCGCTGGTATGGGCCAGCAGGTTGAAGGACTGGAAAACAAACCCCAGCTTGGAATTGCGGATGGCTGCCAGCTGGACTTTATCCAGGCTGCTCACATCCTCCCCGTCGAGCAGGTAGGTCCCGGAAGTGGGGGTGGACAGGCAGCCCAGGATGTTGAGCAGGGTGCTCTTGCCCGAACCGGAGGGGCCCATGATGGCCACGAACTCACCCGCCTCGATGCGGATGTTGACCCCCTCCAGCGCCGTCACGCTGACCCCATCCATGCCGTAGACCTTGGTCAGATCATGCGTCTCGATGATGGTGCGTGTTGCGCTCATGGGGTCGTCGCTCCTGTTGTCGTTTGATTGTTTACGGTGGCCTGGATGCCGGTGGTGACCACGTCACCTGCTTTCAGACCGGATTTGATCTCGGCAAAGGTTGGATCCTGCAGACCGACCTGCACCAGGCGCAGGGTCGGTTTGCCGTTGACCATGACGAAGACCGCATAGCTGGTGGGGGTAAGCTGGTGCAGCGCCTGGATCGGGACCAGGATCACATTGCTGACCTTGGCGGCAATCACATCGACCGAGGCGCTCTCCCCCAGCGGCAGGTTGATGGGATCGGCCGGCCCGGAGCCCTGGGTCTGGTCCAGTTGGACCAGACCCTCAACGATCTGGTTTCCCTGAACGGTCACCAGCTGCGGCGTAATCTGGGTCACCTTGCCGGTAAACACCTGGCTTGGCAGCGCATCGAAAGTGACGTCTGCTTCCAGCCCCACTTTGATGTTGCTCCAGTCACTCGGGTCCATGAAGATCTGAACTTCGGCCTGGCTCAGGTCTGCGATCGTCATGAACGTCCCCGAACTCACCGTGTCGCCGACCTGGTTGCTGATCGACATCACCGTTCCGGAGATGGGGGCGATCAGCTGGGTGTTGGCGAGATTTTGCTGTGCAGTCTGCAGGGCGAGCCTGGCCTGCTGGAGCTGGACATATCCGGACCCGGTCGCGTTGGCGCTCACCTGCCCGCCGGTCAGAGCCGCCAGGAGGGTTTGATCTTCCGTCAATTTCGCCTGGTCAATGGCGACCGTCGCCTTCTTCGCATCCAGCTGCACCGGGTCCACTTTCCCGGTCAGGTAGTTGTATTGGGCTACGGCGCTGTTGTAGGCCAGCTGGGCAGCATACAGCTGCTGGTAGGCATTGGCTTTCCCGGGATCCGTATCCGGCGAACCGGGGGTATTGGCATATATTTTCTGGGCTCTGGAGAGCTGGTCCTGCGCCATGGCCAGGCTGGCCAGGTCACTTTGAACGGCAGACTGGTTGTTGTGCGCGTAAAGCAGGTTGTTCAAATCCCATTGGGCATTGATCAGGTTTTGTTCGTCCGTGGCGATGGTCTGCTGGGCGGTGGCGATGGCCATGGGGGAGGTCAGTTCAAGCAGCGCCTGGTTGGCCTGGGCGAGTGCGGTTTGCTGGGTCGTGTCGTCCAGCTCTGCGAGCAGCTGGCCAGCCTTCACCTGGTCGCCCACGTTGACGTTAAGCTGGGTCAGGGTACCGCCTGTCTTGAAGCCGATGTTGGCCTGGGCAGACGCCATCAGGGTTCCCGTCCCGCTGGCCGACAGGGTAATGCTACCCGTCCGCGCCACCGCGGTTTGCAGCGCGGGCTGTGCGCCTGCGCTGGAGGCCGTCTGGCGGGATTGATAATACACGTAGCCGCCTCCGGCCAGTGCCAGAAGGACCACGGCAAGGACTGTCCAACGCAGCCATTTTGGCCAGCGTGCGAAAAAGCCTCTGGTTGATTTTGTGGGTCGTGAGGATGTAGTATTCATTATTTCACCTCGTGCAGAATTCGGATTCAACTGGGAGAAGTATAGCCATCCAGTGTAACAGGCCGGTAAGGAAATTGTGTAGATATTATATAGATTATTTTATCATCCGGCTCCTGTCCAGGAGGACTGAGCTTCGCGGGAGGCAAAAATAATCAGGCAGCCGTCTGTTCTGACGGCTGCCTGATTTTTCATCCCTGGAGTTGATCTTATGTTCGGCTTTGGGCTGGGAGCATCCCCCCGGTGAAATTATCTCTTGCCGGGCTATCATCTGGAAGGGTTAATCCTCTTTCCCTTCCTCATTACCGCGCTCGGTTTGTTTCGGAGTACCGCCCAGCTTGGGTTGTTTCGGGTGGCTGTCTATGTATTCCTGGAGCAGCGACGGGGCTTCGGGATGGTCCACGTGCAGGGCATGATCATAGTCGCCTGCCGGGACAGGGTGCTCGTAGCGTACCGGCCGGCGAATGCCGAACAGCTCGAAGAAGCGTGCCACCCATACGATGACGTTATAACGATACTCCTGCATCTTCAGCGACTGCCATTCGACGATGGATGCCATCGCCCCCTGAACGCGCGCTTTTTCGCGCACGATGCGGTAGATCTGTTTCGGCTCACGGTAGCCAATGGGGGAAATCAGGAGAAGGTGAGCGGCGAGAACAAGAACGCTGAATGAAATCAATACGACCCAGCCACCTTCGGTCCACTTGCCGGCGATCTGGCCGACGAAGACGATTCCAGAGAGAACGGCTGCGAATCCGGCTCCCAGAGAGCCCAGAGAGCGTTTTATGCCTTTGGGGAAGGTTTTCAAAATGTGTTTGCGGATCGAGAAGCCCATCATCATGATCGGCATGAACACGCCGATCCCATAATATGGAATACCCGCCGATGTATTCCCGTGGATGATAAAGGTGATCAGGATGACCAAAGCGAAGGCGATAGTTACTGAGCGGGTGAACGTTCCCCGCTTGTCGCGATACACGATGATCTCGGGGATTTCCCCGATGGCCACATCGCGCCACTCGGTGGCCTGCAAGTCCTGGAATGCAGTCATCGAGGCTGTCGCCAGTAAGAAAACAGCCAGAATCTGGTAGGCCCAATACAGGATCGTCCCGCCGGGTATTTGTGTAAAGCCGATAAAGGACAGGTTGGCGACCAGGGAGCGTCCCTGGATGCCGTCGAAGGCGTTGAAATGGACGGCGAAGTAGGCCAGGAAGGCGGTGGTGATGCCTCCGTAAAAAAGGAAAGAAGTTTGCACCATCCGGCCAATGCCCGACTTGCCGCTGTAGAACTCCCACAGCCCCTTGAGGCGCGGCAGGTGCTTCTTTCCCCATTTCACCATAGCGAAATCTTCATTGATAACGAACTGGATGCCGTTGGACATGGCTTCCAGGCCACTTAGGGCAACCAAACCCTTCATGGAGGCGGTGAGCATATGATAAGCCGCCATCCAGATCGTCGGGGTTGGCTGTGTCTGTGTATAAGGCAAAGCTGCAATTCCTCTCCCTTTAGCGAGGAGCAGACCGACCGCCATCGCAATGGACAGCAGGACGAAGATGCCCAGCATGGTGAAGACAACCCGCCCCAACTCGCCGCGGCCGCGAATGGTCAGGAACCATGTGATGGTCACCAATCCAATGCCGAGTCCTACGCGGTAAATCCAGGCGATATTGTAGGAGCTGGTCAGAGAAAGAAGCTGGTCCACGCCGGACAAGCTGGAAACGACGATGGTGAAGATGTAGTCCTGCAACAGGACGACCGCCACCACCAGGCTCAAGCCTGGCATCAGGTATCGCATTGAAGCTGTGTACGAACCACCGCCCTCGTTGAAGACCCCCAGTGAATACATGTACAGGAAGCCGAACACCGCGTTAGCGAAAGCGATGATCACGACTGCAATCAGGGCATACCGCTGCA
Organism: uncultured Chloroflexia bacterium; assembly: GCA_963753465.1. Taxonomy (GTDB): domain Bacteria; phylum Chloroflexota; class Anaerolineae; order Anaerolineales; family Villigracilaceae; genus UBA877. The sequence continues at coordinate 1,351,474 of CAVWCJ010000002.1, read as the reverse complement.
GGTTGTAGGGATGCAGGGCGCTCATCATCTCCCCGGTGGCGTAAAAGTATGAGGTGAAATAGTCCATCCCGAACAAGGCGAGGGCAGCGAGCAGGCCAATCTGCCCGGCGCCGTGGATCAAGGATTGCTCCTTTTTTTCAACGGGGGCAGCTTTAAAGGCGAGAAAGACGATGACGATCAGCAGTCCGATAGAGAAGATCATAAGCTTCCTTGAGAACTGAATATTTCAAGCCAAAAGGATTGGTCTTGGTTTTGCAGTGACCTCACTGAGCTATCCTGAGCCGGCCGCCAATTTCCGGTTCAGTTGTAAGATAAACCGGCCGCGCCGGATTGGTTTCGATCTTCTGGTGTAGCTTGTTGATGTTGACCCGCAGGAGGTGTAAGTCGGCGTCGGTTTCGCCGCCCCACGTCCGGTGATGGGCTGCTGACGGAGCTTCCATTTGCCGGCAGGCCGGACCAGCTTGGCTGGATGTCGTCTTCCATTGGGGTTAGGCCGACAGGCTGACTTTTCACTGACATCTCCCGGCGTGTAACCTCTACGCCCGAATCGCCAGTCCGAAAGATCGTTCACCCTCAGGGAGGGCCATCCATTCGCCGCTGCCGGGGGAGGGATTCGGGGTCTACGTCCATTTGCGCAGTCGGCGGATACCCTCAAGCTTGTTCTTATCGGGTAGCCCCTGATCCAGGCGGATGACATCCGGCCGACCAGGCCTGGTAATGGCCAGGGCTTCTTCGCCAGTGGCCGCTTCGAGGAGCATCACCTGCCCACTGAGAGAAGCATGGATAAAGCGCTGAATGGAATGTTTGTCTTCTGCCATCAGGACGCGGGGGAACCTTGCATTTCTTCATAAGGGGTCGTTTATTGCTTGATGAAATCTTCGACGAGGGTCACCTGCTGTTGCCAACGTGAAACCGGCCAACGCGCTGCACCCGGGGGAACAGACTTTGCATCAATATACTCAAGTCTTTGGACAAGCTTTTCCTTTGTTATTCTCACGGCTCCCCAGGCTCCATGCTCAGTTTCCAGGGCACCCTAATCCGATCCTCCGGTCATTGGGGCAGAAAAAATCCTGTAACGGGTCCAGATCGCGTCAAGAGGATGTCCTGGCGTATTATCCACTATTATATCAAGCTGGTGACAATAAATTATTATAATGTGTCAAGAAATTGTCAAGAATATCACTTGAGGTTGAAAAGTGAACCGTTTTCAATAGAAAAGCATACTTTTGGCTGATTCAAGAGTTCCCTTATCAAGCTTTGTTCATAGAATAAAAAAACGGCCGGGCAGGATTTCCTGCCCGGCCGTAGGCTTCAGAGGACTTTCAGCCTGTACCCGACCCCCGGTTCGGTAATGATGTAGGTAGGTCGAACGGGATCCGGCTCGATCTTGCGCCGCAGGTTGCTGATGTTGACCTGCAGCATATGTGTTTCGCTTTGATACGCTGTCCCCCAGACGGCGCGCAGTAGCTGGTCGTGGGTGAGCACCTTGCCGGCAAATTTGACCAATGTTCGCAGCAAATCGTATTCGGTCGGAGTCAGGGAAACAGGGCGTTCCCTCATACGCACTTCACGCTGGTTTAAGTCGACGCTCAAGTCCCCGGTTTTAAAAACCGGCTCTGTTGCGGTCTGCGCAGAACGGCGCAGGGCGGCGCGCAGGCGGGCCATGAGTTCGCCGACGCCGAAAGGCTTGGTCAAATAGTCGTCTGCGCCGGCGTCCAGGGCGGCAATCTTATCCTTCTCCTGCTCGCGCACTGAAACGATAATGATTGGGATCTGGGTCCATTCACGCAGGCGGCGGGTGACCTCCACACCGTCGATGTCAGGGAGTCCCAGATCCAGGATGATAACATCCGGCCGGTTGGCAACCACGGCTGCCAGGGCTTCTTCACCGGTAGTTGCTTCGAAGACGGTAAACTGTCCGCCCAGCGAGACCTTCAGGAAGCGGCGGATCGAACGCTCGTCGTCGACCACCAGGATGCGTACCTCCTGTTCGCTCACGCCTGCGCCTCCACAGGCAGCGCGATGGTGATGATCGTGCCGCCTCCCGGTCGGTTTTCAGCGGAAATAAACCCGCCGTGAGCATCCACGATTCCCTTGCTGATCGCCAGACCGAGGCCGGTCCCGTTGACATTATCGGGCCGCTGCACACGGTAGAATTTATCGAAAATGCGATTCAGATCCTCCGGCGGAATCCCCACCCCCCTGTCGGCCACCGTGATTTCGACGAAGGCGCCGGCCATGGCTGCCTGAATTTCGATGGAGGAATCGGGTGGTGAATATTTGAGGGCATTGTCAATGACATTCACCAGCACACGCTCGATCAAGACGAAATCCATAGAAACAAGCGGCAGGTCATCCGGAAGATTCGCCGTCACCGAACGGTCCCCCAGGCGGGAGCGCAGCTCCTCGAGAGATGAACCGATTACATCCTGGATATCGCAGGCAGCCCGCTTGATCCGCATTGCGCCGGATTCCAGGCGGGTCATGTCCAGCAGGTTGCCAACCAGCCGGTTAAGCCGGTCGGCTTCCTCACCGGCAGTCTCGATCAGGCTGCGCCGGGCGGTTTCGTCCAGGGCGACGTTGTCGTCGGCCAGGCTGCTCAGCGCCCCGGTGATGGAAACCAGCGGCGTACGCAGATCATGGGAAATCGAGTTCAGCAGGGCATTTTGAAGTTTATCGGTAATCTCCAATAATTCAGCCTGGCGGGCTTGTTCGTCCAGGCGCGCCCGCTCGATCGCCAGGGCAATCTGGTTGGCGAACGCGTCCAGGGTGCGCAGCTGGTCGCGGCTCAGCAGGCGCTCCGCTTGGACCGGCTTGACCCCCAGCACCCCCACCACCCCGCGGGTCGTCTTCAATGGCTGGTAGCGCATGGAGGCTTCGGGCAGTGTATCCGTTCCGCGGCCGGCTGACTGGCCGTGCTCAAAAGTCCAATCGGCAACGGCCAGGTCGTTGTCGGAGACGGCCAATCCCGGGCTTGTGGCATACACCTTCAGCTTATCCCCTTCCGGTAAAAAGAGGGCTACGTCCCGGCTGAAGGTCTGGCTGATGTGGTCGATCACGGTCTGGGTGATCGCCTCGAGTCCGCCTGCCACAGTAAGATCGCGCCCCAGCTCGTACAGCGCGACGGTTTGGGTTTCGCGATGCTGGGCCGCTTCGGCTTGTTCACGTACCACGGCAGTGAGTTGGCTGATTACCAACCCGACCGCCAGCAGACCAAGAAAGGTGAGGAGATATTCAGTATTGGCAATTGCCAGGGTTAAATGCGGAGGCACAAAGAAATAGTCAAAGGCCCCCACCCCCAGGATGGAGGTCAAGACGGCCGGTCCGCGCCCAAGGTAGACTGCCGCGATAACAACCGCCAGCAGGTAGATCACCACTAAATTGGTGGGCGATATATACGGAGCGATCAATGCACCGAGACCGGTGGCAGCCCCCACCAGCATTAACCCCCAGAAATAGCGCATGAAGGGCCGGTGGGGTCGCCAGCCTTCGAAGGCTTGCCTGGCGGATGGCTCGGCTTCGCTGCTGATGACGTACACATCGATTGACCCGCTCAGACGGATCAGGCGGTCGACCACGGAGCCCCGGAAGAGTTCGATCCAGCGCGAATAGATTGGCTTTCCGGCGATCACCTTGGTGATATTATGCCGGCGGGCATACTCCATCACCGCCTCGGAGACGGATTGTCCCGGCCGGGTAACGGTCCTGGCGCCCAGTTCTTCAGCCAGCCGAAGGGCAACTGCCACCCGATCGCGCTGTTCCGAAGACAACTTGGCTTCACCGGGGGTTTCCACATAGATGGCAAACCATTCTGCATTGAGCTCATCCGCCAGCCGGCGGGCGGTGCGGATCAGACGCTCACCGAGCGCTCCCGGGCTGATGCAGACCAGCAGCCGCTCGCTTGCCGGCCAGGGGCCAGAGATGGCGCGCGTGCGCATGTAATCCCGCATCTGGTCGTCCACTCGCTCGGCGGCGCGGCGCATGGCCAGCTCGCGCAGGGCAGTCAGGTTGCCCTGGCGGAAAAAATTCTGGACGGCGCGCTGGGCCTGCTCGGGAATATAGACCTTGCCTTCCTTCAGGCGGGTCAACAGCTCTTCCGGAGGCAGGTCGACCAGCTCGATGTCGGTTACTTCGTCGATCACCTTATCGGGAACGGTTTCATGCATCTCGGTCCCGGTGATCTGCGCCACGACATCGTTCAAGCTTTCGATGTGCTGGATATTGAGGGTGCTGTAGACATCGATACCGGCTTCGAGCAGTTCCTCCACATCCTGGTAGCGTTTGGCATGGCGGGAGCCGGGTGCATTGGTATGAGCCAGCTCATCCACCAGGGCCAGCTTCGGAGTGCGTGCCAGAACCGTATCAATGTCCATTTCGGGAATTTGGATGCCGCGGTAGGAAATCTCCCGGCGCGGGATGATTTCCAGCCCGTTCAGCAGTGCTTCGGTTTCAGCGCGCTTGTGCGTCTCAATGTAGCCGACCACCACATCGACCCCCTCCTTCTTGCGCTGGTGGGCTGCTTCCAGCATGGCAAATGTTTTCCCCACCCCGGCGGCATACCCCAGAAAAATTTTAAGATGGCCGCGATTAGCCCCCTGCTCTTCGGCCCGGACGCGGGCCAGCAGTTCGTCAGGATTGGGACGGGATTCTTCTGCCATGCGTTATAAATCCAGTGTCAGCTGTTTCAGTGTCACCGGATTCATTCCACTGGTTTGTTCAATGTGGAAGTCCATGCTCCTTATTTTATCGCATCCAGAGCCAAATTAAGCTCAAGAACATTGACACGCGGTTCGCCCAAAAAACCAAACTGCCGCCCCTGGGTATACTGATTCACGATAGCACGTACGGCAGATTCGCTCATGGCGCGCAACCTCGCCACCCGTGGGACCTGGTAAAGGGCAGCCGCGACACTGATGTCTGGATCGAGGCCGCTCCCGGAGGCGGTGACCAGATCAACCGGGATTGGCTGGGTATTTCCCGGGTCCGCAGATTTCAGGGCCGTGACGCGAGCCTGGATTGCAGCCATCAGAGCCGGGTTGCTGGGCCCCAGGTTGGACCCGGAGGAGGCAGCCGCGTTGTATGGGTAGGGACCCGTCGCTGAGAGGCGCCCCCAGAAATACTTGGGATCGTCAAACGACTGCCCGATCAGCTCGGAGCCGAGCGGTTTCCCGTTCTTGACGATCAGGCTGCCGTTGGCCTGGTGGGGGAACACGACCTGGGCAATGCCGGTGACCACCAAGGGGTAAATGATGCCGGTCAGCAGGGTAAACATGAGCAGGGCCATCAAGGCCGGTCGAATTTGTGCACGCATTTTCACCTTCTATTTGTAGACGCCTTGGGCATCAGGCCCTTGAGGGCTTCTTCTTTCTCGATCTGCTGGGTGCGTTCGAGTGCCCGGGCAGTTTGTGAGGTAAAGTTTTGCAGCAGACGGCTGTCTTCGGGAGGCAATTCCACATAGGCGCCGCGCCAGATCTGGATCTCGCCGACCAGTCCGAAGGAGTTCAGGATCGGCAGGACCCGGTCCGGCTGCCCTTTGGCATTCACCTGATTGGGTTCGCTGACCACGATGCTTGGGGATTGCTTATCCGACTGAAAAATAACATTCACCAGAGTGGCCTGGAACAGTTGGCGGAGCTGCTTGGCGACGGTGTGGGCGACTGCTTCCTGGGTGCGCTGGCTGGTGAGGGCTGAACTCAGCTCGTACATGAACACGGCCTCCCGTGCCTTGGGCAGGCTGGCCTGGATGCGCTCGACCACCAGGATGGCCACGGCCAGGAAGATGCCCAGCACCAGCCAGCCTTCCAGGCTGCCAACTGCAAGCGTATAAAAGGGCGGGATGAACAGGTAGTCAAAGCACAAGGCGGCAGCGAGTGCCGCACTCATCCCAGGGCCCAGGCCCCAGCGGCTGGCACTCCACGCCACCGGCACCAGGTACAGCAGCGCGATCACGCCCTCGCCCAGGGCGGCACGGCCGATCAATACCAGTGGAACGGTGATGGCGAATACCGTCCCGACAGCCTTCAGGCTGTTTATTAGAATTCGGCTAAACAACGGAAAGCGGTTTTTATTCATTGAAAATTTCCTTTTCAATAAGCGCAGCGTACTTAGTGCACCAGATGCAATGCCACCAGGAGCATGTCGATCAGCTTGATGCCAGCGAATGGGGCGATCAGGCCGCCGACCCCATAGATGAACAGGTTGTCACGCAGTAGCCTGGCTGCGCCAACCGCCCGGTAGGGCACGCCCTTGAGCGCCAGCGGGATGAGGGCGATGATGATCAAGGCATTGAAGATCACTGCGGAAAGAATGGCGCTTTGAGGGTGCAGACGCATGATATTGAGCACGCCCAGGGCAGGATAAGTTGAGGCGAAGGCAGCCGGGATGATGGCGAAGTACTTCGAGACATCGTTGGCGATGCTGAACGTGGTCAGGGCGCCGCGTGTCATCAACAGCTGTTTGCCGATCTCCACGATCTCGATCAGCTTGGTGGGGTTGCTGTCCAGGTCGACCATGTTGGCAGCTTCACGCGCTGGCTGGGTGCCGGTGTTCATGGCGACGGCCACGTCGGCCTGGGCCAGGGCCGGGGCGTCGTTGGTTCCGTCGCCGGTCATCGCCACCAGCCGGCCGCCGGCCTGCGAATCGCGGATCAGCTTGAGCTTGTTTTCAGGCGTGGCCTGGGCCAGGAAATCGTCCACCCCGGCTTCGGCGGCGATGGCTGCGGCGGTCAACGGATTGTCGCCTGTGATCATCACGGTCTTGATCCCCATCTTGCGCAGCTGGGCGAAGCGCTCCTTGATGCCGCCTTTGACAATATCCTTGAGGTGAATGACGCCCAGCGCCTGGCCGTTACGGGCGACTACCAGGGGCGTCCCGCCGGAGCGGGCGATGACATCCACCGTTGTTTTTAGGTCAGTCGGGGCAGGATGCCCATTCTGTTGGACCAGCGCCATCATCGTGTCGGGTGCGCCTTTGCGGATGGAGGTGCCGTCGAAGTCCACTCCGGACATGCGCGTTTGGGCGGTGAAGGGAATGAAGTGCATTCCCTGTGGGGCCGTCTCAGTAGGGCCTATGGTCTGGCCGCGCAGGCCGTATTTCTCCTTGGCCAGCACGACGATCGAACGGCCCTCGGGGGTTTCGTCGGCCAGGGAGGCCAGCTGTGCTGCCTCGGCCAACTCCTGCGCCGAGACTCCGGCAACAGGGGTCATTTCCACCGCCTGGCGGTTGCCCAGGGTGATCGTGCCGGTCTTGTCGAGCAGCAGCACATCGACATCCCCAGCAGCTTCCACCGCCCGGCCGGACATTGCGATGACATTATGCTGAATCATCCGGTCCATGCCGGCGATGCCAATGGCCGAGAGCAGGCCGCCAATGGTGGTCGGGATCAGGCAGACCAGCAGCGCCACCAGCACGGTGATGGTAATCGGCGAACCTTTGCCAGCAGCCACATTGACACTGTAAAGCGAGTAAGGCAGCAGCGTTGCGCAAACGATCAGGAAGATGATGGTGAAACCGGCCAGAAGGATGTCGAGGGCGATCTCGTTGGGTGTCTTCTGCCGCTTGGCACCCTCGACCAGGCTGATCATGCGGTCCAGGAAACCCTCGCCGGGGTCGGCGGTCACCCGCACGATGAGCCAGTCGGAGAGCAGGCGTGTGCCGCCGGTAACCGCGCTGCGATCCCCCCCGCTTCACGGATCACGGGTGCGCTCTCGCCGGTTACTGGGCTTTCGTCGACCGAGGCGATGCCTTCGACAATTTCACCATCGGCGGGGATCAAGTCATTTGCCTCGACGAGGAACAGGTCGTCTTTTTTTAACAGGGCTGAAGAAACAAGCTCAAATTTCGCCTCCCGGCGCGGCGCATTCAGTTTTTTCGCCTGTGTCTCCTTGCGGGTACGGCGCAGGGCTTCGGCCTGGGCCTTGCCGCGCCCTTCCGCCAGGGCTTCGGAGAAGTTGGCGAAGAGCACGGTGAACCACAGCCACAGGGCGACCCCACCGATGAAACTGGTCGACGCCTCGCCCTTTCCGAGCAGGGCCTGGATCCATAAGGCGGTGGTCAGCGCGCTGCCGACTTCCACGACGAACATAACCGGGTTGCGCGCCATCTTGCGCGGGTTGAGCTTTACAAAAGAATTTAATATCGCGCGTTGGTACAGCGTACCTCGAAGCGATGATCGTTTCCCAAGTTGTGTGGTCATATTCTAAATCCATCCTAGTGAAAAATCATTAAATGTTCGACGATCGGCCCCAGCGCCAGGGCCGGCAGGAAACCCAGCGCCCCGACGATGATGACGACTGCAATCAGCCATACAACAAAGAGCGGCGTGTGGGTGGCCAGGGTCCCCGCGCCGGCTGGGACCTTCTTCTTGACCGCCAGCGAGCCGCCGATCGCGAGGGCCGGGATCGCCAGCCAGTAGCGGGCAAAGAACATAACGATGCCCAGCGCCGTGTTATAGAATGGGGTGTTCACGCCGAGTCCCGCAAAGGCGCTGCCGTTGTTGGCGGTTGCCGAGGAAAAGGCATACAGGATTTCAGTGAAGCCGTGCGGGCCAGGATTGAGGACGCCAGCCTGGCCGGCAGGCACCATCACCCCGACGGCAGTTCCGACCAGGGCAGTGAAGACCGGGATCAGCAGGATCAGCGAGGCCATCTTCATTTCGTAGGATTCAATTTTCTTCCCCAGGTATTCAGGTGTCCGCCCGACCATCAGCCCGGCAACGAACACTCCCACGATGACGAAGGCCAGCATGCCATACAGCCCGGAGCCGACCCCGCCGTAGATGACCTCTCCCAGGTGCAGCTCCCACAGGGGAATCATCCCGCCGAGGGGCATGTTCGAGTCGTGCATCTCGTCCACCGAGCCGTTGGAAGCGGCTGTCGTGGCGGTGGCCCATAAGGCCGAGTTGGCGATGCCGAAGCGCACCTCCTTGCCTTCCATGTTCCCGCCCGGGTTGATGTTGCTTTGCTTGATGTCTACTCCCATGGCGGCAATGGTCGGATTACCAGATTGTTCGGCCCACACCACAACTCCCAACAATACGATAAAGATGATGGTCATTGAAGCCAGGATGGCCCAACCCTGGCGCGTATCCCCCGCCATCTTGCCAAATGTGTAACACAGCGCGGCCGGGATGAGCAGGATGGAGAGCATCTCAACGAAGTTGGAGAGGGGTGTCGGGTTCTCGTAAGGGTGGGCCGAGTTGACGTTGAAGAAGCCGCCGCCGTTTGTCCCGAGCTGCTTGATGGCGATCTGCGAAGCCGCGGGCCCAACTGCCAGCACCTGGTTCGTCTGCTGGACCGTGACCATCACGGGGTTGCCGCTGGCATCCTTGACCGGGTTGCCGCTGGCATCGGTCTGTGCCTGCTGGTAACTCGTCGATTGCACCAGGGGAACAGTTTGATATTGGCCAAAGGTCTGCACGACGCCCTGCGAAACAAGCACCAGGGCTTCAATGATCGCTAACGGCAGCAGGATGTAGAGAGTCGTGCGGGTCAAATCCGCCCAGAAGTTGCCGACTGTTTTGGAGGTGTGACGGACGATTCCGCGGATCATGGCGACCAGCACGACCATGCCGGTGGCAGCCGAGAGGAAATTCTGGACGGTCAAAGCCATCATCTGGGTCAGGTAGCTCATGGTCGTCTCGCCGCCGTAGCCCTGCCAGTTGGTGTTGGTGGCGAAGCTGATGGCCGTGTTCCAGGACGAGTCCGGCGATACCGCGCCAAACCCCTGTGGGTTGAGCGGCAGGAAACCCTGGATGCGCTGCAGGGCATAGACGATCAGCACCCCCAGGCCGTTGAAAAGGATCATGGCGATGGCGTAGACCTTCCAGTTCATTTCCTCTTCCGGATGCACCCCCGCGGCGCGGTAGATGACTCGCTCGAGTGGCCTGAAGACCGGGTCGAGGAAGGTGCGCTCACCCTGGTAGACCCGGGCCATGAAGGTGCCCAGGGGCTTGGCGAGTGCGATCAGCACGACCACATAGAAAATAAGTTGAAGCCAGCTGTATATGTTCATTCAAACCACTCCGGTTTCAGAAAGGCGATTACCAGGTAGATGAACAGGACCAGCGTAATCAAGCCGACAATGAGATAGAGCAGATTCATTTCTTCTCCTCCATCAACCGCTCGCAGAATACGATGAAGCCCCAACTGAGCAGTACAAATAAGATGGTCAAGCCTACATAAAGGAGATCGGTCATACCATTGCCTCCATAGAGAACGATTTACAGCCAGATTATAAGAACTTCCGGGTCAAAAAAGGAACAAGCCAAGGCGAAGGACGGTCAAGAAATTATCAAATTCAAGCTTCCATGCCCACCTGCATGACACGGTTTTCAACCAGGCTGCACTCCCAGTACGAGGGGAGCGGCCTTTGCCCTGCGGAGCAGGTTCCTCTTGAGCAGCTGCCCTACCTGCCTGCACCTCCCGCTGCCGGAGATGCGCCTGGTTGCGTCATCTGCAAAGCCTGCCCATTGCGCAGTCAGATGGTGGTTCACAATGACAGGACCATTTTTAATTTTGGCACCGGCATTGTGAAATTCTCTGGTCGAGGAATAGGAATAATCCGATCAATCTGATACACTAGGAGCAGGCTTCCGACCGGTGTTGTTTGAATTTTTAGAATGGCAGGAGAAAAACCAATGGACCGATTGTATGGCGGCATTGAAGCGGGTGGGACGAAGTTCGTCTGTATGGTCGCCAGCGGACCGGATCACGTAGTCGCGGAGACGCGTTTCTCCACGGTGTTGCCCGCCGAGACCATTCAAAAGGCGATTGAATTCTTTGCACCCTTTGCCGGACGCGGCGATCTGGCTGCACTAGGGATCGGCTCCTTTGGTCCCCTGGATTTGAACACGGCCTCGCCTACCTACGGCTATATCACCTCCACACCAAAACCCAACTGGCACCAGGTAGACCTGTTCGGTTCCATCCGGAAAGCATTCGACCTCCCGGTGGCTTTCGATACGGACGTTAACGCGGCGGCGTTTGGCGAACAGTACTGGACGAGCGGGAATCGTTTGCTCGATCCGTTCGTATATATGACCGTGGGGACCGGGATTGGGGTAGGCGTGATTGCCAACGGCCGCCCCTTGCATGGGCTGGTGCATCCGGAAGCCGGTCACATGGCCATCCCTCACGACCGCGCCAGGGACCCATTTCCGGGGGTTTGCCCATACCATGCCGACTGTCTGGAAGGGCTGGCCACCGGCGTGTCCATGAAACAGCGCTGGGGACAGCCAGCCGAGACTTTACCCAACTCGCACCCCGGCTGGGATCTGGAAGCCGGGTACATCGCCCTGGGTCTGGCCAACCTGGTCTGTGCCTATTCCCCTGCGCACATCGTGCTGGGCGGTGGCGTTCCACAGCACGCCGGGTTGCATGCGGCAGTCCGTTCCAAAGTTCAGCAAGCCTTGAACGGGTATATTCAATCACCAATGATCCTGGAGAGGATCGAGGATTACATCGTGCCTCCATCAATGGGAAAGCAGGCGGGGGTCCTGGGGGCAATCGCCATGGCAATTGCCCTGGCGGGAACTGCCTGAAAAAACCGGCATTGAAATGGCCTGCCCAGTGCAGGCAGGACTGCACTGCTCCACAGCGAAAAAACAGCCTGGGAGCTGCTTTGCTTTTTCCGGGAGATAGGGGTCGGGCTCCATGCAAGCAAGGGGGTGGATGGAGACAGGCGAACACGCGGTTTAATTTCTTCCAAATATGTAAACCGCCTGCAATGGTTTTATTTGATAAAACCAGGCGGTCCTGTTTAAAGTAAAATCATCTTTGAGTTGGTAATCAGCGAATTCCAAAGAGAAAGAAGGTGAGATTCCGCCTCTGTTTGCCGCAAAGGAAAAAAGCCAAAGTCTTGTCGAATACGCTCTTCTTCTTATTATTATTCTGGCTGCCGTCGCAGTCCTCGCGGTGTTGTTGATCCTCGGCAGTGTCTTTATCGAAAGACCATCTCCAACCCGGTCGATCCGACGGAATCCCCGGCCTGAAATTGGGCGGGTGGGACTCAAAGAATCAGAGTCCCCCTTTTTTTGCCTTTTGACCGGATTCATACCGGGCGCCAGAGGCCGCTCGAAATTTTACAGGGTTTTTACATCGCGGAAAGCGGGATTTCACACCCGGCACTTATACTTTTATTAATTCAATCAGGAAAAACGAAAGGAGATCAAAATGAAACAGTCAAAATGGAATTTTTCGTCATTCAGTAAGGGGGTCATGCTCCTGGTGGGGCTGCTGGTTGTCCTCAGCATGGCATTTACCGTCCCGAACGGGGAGGCCCTGGCGGATTCCTCCACCCCTGCTCCCACCCATGTTCCCAGGGCTACTCCGCCAGCCAGGGATTATTCCGCCCTGACCAAGGCATATCAGGCTGAACAAAATATGCTCGGAGTGCAGCAGAATAACCTGGATAAGGCCGGTGGAGAGGTGTCCAAAATCCAGGACCTGATCAGCAAAGCCCAGGCCAAGGGAGTGGACACCTCCGCACTTCAGGCGGCGCTCGCCACCTTCCAGGCCCAATTGAGCACGGCACAGGGCTCGCATGACACGGCCGCCTCTATTCTCTCGGCGCATAATGGGTTCGATGGCAGCGGAAACGTGACCGACCCGACGGCGGCCCGCCAGACGGTCCAGGATGCCCATCAAGCGCTGACGGACTCGCGCGGGACTCTGGTGCAGGCAACCCACGACCTGGGTGCCGCCGTGAAGGCCTGGGAAGAGGCCCACAAGGACCAGATGCAGAACCAGGACCTGCAAAAGGCCTACCAGGCTGAGCAGAAGGCCCTGACCACTCAGCAGGGAAATCTAAGCAAGGCGAACGATGCCGTCACAAAGATCCAGGACCTGATCAGCAAGGCCCAGGCCAAGGGACTGGACACATCTGCACTGCAGACGGCGCTCGCCACCTTCCAGTCGCAACTGGCTACCGCCCAGGCTTCCGATACCACGGCTGCCAACGTCCTTTCGGCCCACAACGGGTTTGATGACAGCGGCAATGTAACCGACCCGGCTGCTGCCGCCCAGACGGTCAAGGATGCCCACCAGGCGCTGACGGACTCGCGCGAGACCCTGGTCCAGGCGACTCACGATCTGGGCACTGCGGTGAAGGCCTGGGAAGAGGCCAATAAGGACCAGATGCAGAACCAGGACCTGCAAAAGGCCTACCAGGACGAGCAGAAGTGGTTGACCACCCAGCAGGGCAATTTAAGTAAGACCAACGATGTCGTCACCGCGATCCAAAACCTGATCAGCCAGGCTCAGTCCAAGGGACTGGACACCTCCGCCCTTCAAGCGGCGCTCGCCACCTTCCAGTCTCAAATTGCTACGGCCCAGGCTTCGGATACCACGGCCGCCAATATCCTCTCCGCCCACAACGGTTTTGATGGCAGCGGCAATGTAACCGACCCGGCTGCTGCCGCCCAGACGGTCAAGGACGCCCATCAGTCCCTGCAGGATGCCCATGATACTCTCGTGCAGGCGGCCGGCGACCTGAAGAAAGCTGTTGACCAGTGGCGTGACCAGAATCACATTCCCACAGCCAATCCCGGTGCCACGCCCGAGGCCACACCTTCCACCACCGGTGGGCTCTGATCGGAGCATCAATGAATAAGAAACTGATATTCACAGTCACAGTACTGGGAGCCGGATTGCTGATGGTCGGCTGCCAGTTGGGATCCAAGCTGAATTCTTCCACACAGGCCTCAGGCAATGGTTCGACAAACCCGGCGGTAGCCCAACCTGCCCTGACCGGCTCGCCCCTGGACGCCTCCGCTGGCCAGATTGACCAGGCCATCTCCGACATGCAGAGCACGCTCCAGGCGCTGGACACGGGGAACGGATCAGTGGACTCGAGCCAGGTTGACCAGGCACTCAACGACCTGACGGGCACGCTCCAATCAACGGATGCCAGTATCCCGACTGTTGCCCCCGGCGATACCATCGATCAGGATCTGAACAGCCTGCAGCAGACACTGCAAGCCGAAACAGTACCATAGGCTCTACGAGCCAATCAAAAAAAGTTCACCAGCCAAAATTGGTGAACTTTTTTGATTTAGAGCCTGGATGGATTGAAAAGCATACCCTGGGCAGCTGTTAGCGGGCACCCGCATGCCGCCGATAAGGTGGATTGGGCACGGGTGCCTTTCTTTTTATCTCCGTCCGGCGAACTGCTGCGATCACCAGCCAGTAAACGGTCATGAAAAGGACAACCAAACCGGTCCCCTGGTAGAGCAGCTGCATCGCCGGGAGGACGGCATCCGTCCCAGCATAAAGGCCATGCAGAGTCGCCCCCAGATATGCCAGCATGCTAAGAATATGAATGGTACGGAAAGTTTTCATGCCGATCCGGTTGCGGATGTAAAAAGTGATTGTCACCAGCAGGATGATGTAAAACGAGATTACACCGATCCCCACCCAGAAAGCACGGTACGGCGAAAGGAAGGGAATGAGCACCTGCCAGATCGAATAGGGTAAATAGCGGTCCAGCATCAATACGAGCACATGCAGGGCGACAAACCCGATCGAGAGCAGCGAGATGAATTGGTGAAAATCATAGGTGAACATCCTGTCCAGAAGCCGGTCGAGGAGCTTGCTTGTAACTGCCAGCCCCAGCACCGTGGAAAACCACAACAACAGGAAAGCAATGATCCCGGCCGCGCGGGTGACGTACCACCAGAGCTGGACGGTGCCTGCGGCAAAAACCAGGTTCAGGCTGCCGACCAGGGTTTGCCCGGCGGGCGTCATGACGAATGCCGTGGCAATCAGCAACACGATGATGATGAGCAGAGTGCTCACCAGGCTGATGGCCACCCGCACAAACGTAAGGGCCTGATCACTTTTAGGCCGGGCTTGGTTTTCCATCGACATAGATATACTCCAAACTTTTTTCTGGTCCCCAGATTTTGTTGTCGCGATCGACGGCGAGGTAGGCAATCTGGAATTGGCTGGTAGCGACGATTTCCTCCGCCTGGGCTGGCCCGGCAATCAGCAAGGCCTTGGCATACACTTCCGCCTCACCCGCGTGGGGCGCGATCACCGTGACGCTCAACCACTCCGTGACCGCTGGCTCACCGGTGCGCGGATCGATGAGATGGTGGCGCTGGACTGCGCCCTGCTTCCAGGTGCGTTTCGTCACAGCTGAAGTTGCCAGGGCTCCGGGGTCGACCATCAGCGTTGTCAAAACAGAATCGGGGTCGAGCGGGTCTTCCAGTGCCACGCTCCAGTGTTCCTGGCCTTCCGGGAGACCAACCAGGTACATATCCCCGCCGGCGTTGACGGCACAGGCCGATGCTGAAGCGGAGAGCAGCGTGGCTGCATGTTCGGCAAGCCAGCCTTTGGCTATGCCGCCCAGGTCCAGCGTAATCCCGGGAGGAAGCAGGATCCTTTGTTCGAGCTCGTCGAGTTCTACTTCACCGAAGGACGGGCGTTTGCCGTCCATGAGGGATTCAAACAGGGGGGCTGTGCCCCGCTCGCGGATCAGGTCCATGCTGCGGTCATAGCCGGCCCGCTGCAGATCCGGAAGGATCGAGGGGTCGAACAAACCGCGGGTCTGGTGAAAAAATTGTTGCGCCTGGCTGACCACCAAAAACAGGTCCGAGGAGGCTTGGAACCATGTCCCTGCCGCACGGTTGAGTTGGGAAAGCTCACTGTCCTCCAGGAACCGGCTGAATCGGGATTCGCCGGCCTGGAGGTACTGCCTGGTCCGCTCGAAACCCTCGGTAATCTGTTCGGGCTCCCCCTCGGCAGCCAGCAGGATTTCTGTGTTCATGGAGCGGAAGAGGGTTGTTTCCATAATTATGAGCCGCCTGTCCTCAGGAATGAGGATCTTGCCATGGGCTGCGGATTGGGGGCGAAAAAGCCCAGCCCGCTCCCAGCGGCGTTATTGTTCCCAAATGCCTGGATGGGTGCTAATGTCGGCAGGGGGGCAAAGCTGGTGAGGTTGTTCTGGTTCTGCGACGGTTGAATAGGTTTGGGGGAATGCGCCAGCATCACCCAGCCAACCAGGAAACTGAGCACGCTGACGAACGCGATCCAAAGGTGCAGGATTTTTTTGTAGGTTTTCATGATGTTCTCCTTCAATGTCCAGCGGTGATGGTGATCTGTCCGTTGCTGTCGACCTGGATCAGCCCCTGGTTCTGCAGGTATCCTAGCAGCTGCTGGATCATCTGGACTTCATTGGCTGCCTGGTTCAACTGCTGGTTGTCCTGGTTGATGGTCTGCTGGTATTGTTTTTCGCGGGCCTGGTATTGCTGGACAAGGCTCTGCAGCTGGGCAATTTGTGCCTGGTAGGCCGCAACCGAGCTTCCAGGGTTCTGGCTGACGGAAGCGCTGGGGGAGTTGGAAGTGGTTGTCGTGTTTGGGTTGGTCAGGGCGTTGACGCCGACCACGAACATGCCCAGGGCGGTTACCCCGGTGATAAAGATTGCTGCCAACAGGGCTAAGATATGTTTTCGCATCTTTTTTATCCTCTTGGATTTGGCGCAGTATACAAAACCAAGATGACAGTCAGATGAACGAAACGGCCTTATTTCCCCTTTCATCTTGCAGTAATAATTGAGTGTTAAAATGAAGGAACATTTCTGGAGATGAATTATGCGTATCCTTCTGGTCGAGGACAACCGCCGCTTGAGTGATTCCCTGCGTATGACCCTGGAAGAGGATGGGTATATCGTGGACGCGGCGTACGATGGTCTGGAAGGAGAGGAACTGGCCACCATCACTTCTTACGATGTGATCATCCTTGATGTGATGCTCCCTGAAAAGGATGGGCTGTCCGTATGCAGGGGGTTACGGAACAAGCACGTAAACACCCCGGTGCTCATGCTGACAGCCCGGGATGCCCTGCAGGATCGGGTCAGCGGGCTCGACAGCGGCGCCGATGATTACCTGGTCAAGCCCTTTGAGGTGGATGAGCTGCGGGCTCGCATTCGCGCCCTGCTGCGCCGGGAATCGTCTGAAAAATCCGGGCTGCTCAGGGTCGCCGACCTGGAGCTGGATCCGGCGACCCACGTTGTCCGGCGCGGCGAACGCCTCATTGAATTGACCGCCAAGGAATTCGCCCTGCTGGAATACATGATCCGCCATCCCAACCGGCTCATCACCCGTGAGATGGCCCAGGAACATTTGTGGAGCTATGACCACACCATCGCCTCGAACGTGGTGGATGTGTATATCCGCCGCCTGCGGCGGAAGATCGACGACCCGTGTGAAGTGAAGCTGATCGAGACGGCGCGCGGCGTCGGGTACCGCATCCATCCGCCAATGGAGAAGTAGCATGACTTTCTTAAAAAAGCGGTCAGAGCAGATCGGAATCCTGATCCGCAGCATCCGTTTCCGGCTGCTTTTGTGGTTTGCCATTATTCTTACCCTGATCCTGGCTGCTTTCAGCGTGTTTGTCTATCTTATTCAAGCTCGCGACGTTCATACCGACGTGATGGATCATTTGCAGCAGCGCATGGCGCTGCTCGGGGAGATCCGGCCATTCGGCGCACTGCTCGTCCCGAACAATTTCATTCAGGATAATGAACTGTTGGTCGTGATCGATCCGAATGGACAGATACTCACCAGCCAGGGGGCTCTTCCGGGGCAGGACGTCTTCCAGCTGGCTGTGCAGGGTCTGCAGAGACATCCCCAGCAGAACAACTCGCCGGCCGCTTTCATCGCCCCGACGGGGGTGAGTTCTCAGACACGCACCGATTACCAGTTTCTGATTACCCCCATCGTTGATGGGCGAAATCTGGAAGGCTTTGTCATCCTGGGCACTCCCCTCGATCCTGGAGGACGGCTGCACGGTCTGATCTTCACCCTGCTGTTCGGGAGCCTGCTTACATTAGGCATTGCGCTGGGGGGAGGCCTGTGGCTGGCCGACCGGGCCATGCGTCCCGTCCACACGATCACCCGTGCGGCGCGTGAGATCAGCGACACCGACCTCAGCCGCAGGCTGAACTTGAAAAACAGGGATGAGCTGGGCGAGCTGGCGAGCACCTTCGACGCGATGTTGGCCCGCCTGGAGTCCGCCTTCGAGCGGCAGCGCCAGTTTGTCGCGGACGCCAGCCATGAGCTGCGCACCCCCCTGACCATCGTCAACCTGGAAACCAGCCGTGCACTCTCTGCCCGGCGCTCTGAAAAAGAGTATCAGCATGCCCTGGCCACGATCCATTCCGAGAACGACTTCATGACCCGGCTGGTCAATGACCTTCTTGCCCTGGCACGCATGGATGCCGGCCAGGTTCCCCTTGCCCGCGAACGGGTGGATTTGAGCGATGTAGCCCTGGAGGCAGTGGAGCGGTTTTCGAGTCTGGCTTCCCGCAATGGTGTCCGCCTCGAGGCGGGTGATTTACCGGAAGCATACATCCAGGGCGATCGGCAGTACCTGCTGCAGCTGATCGGTAACCTGGTCGAGAACGGCATCAAGTATACGAGCGGCCCGGATCGATTTGTCCGCGTGGAGACCGGGGCGGAGGACTCCAGGAGCTGGGTGCGGGTTTCGGACAACGGCCAGGGGATAGCTCCGGAACATCTGCCGCACCTGTTCGACCGGTTTTACCGGGTGGACCAGGCCCGCACGCGCGGCGAGGACGGCGATGGTGATTCACCTGCTCCTTCAGGCAGCGGCCTGGGTCTGTCGATCGTCCAGTGGATAGCCAAAGCACACGGCGGTGCGGTGTGCGTATCCAGCCAGGTCGGGCAGGGGACGATTTTTGAAGTGACTTTCCCGCCGGAGGGGATCTCCGCCCTGGCAGTCGATTCATCCGCAACCCGTAAGAATTAAAAGCTGCGGGAGATGCGGATGGCCGTCGAATCCATCGAGATCCTGTTAGATCGGGCCTTGCGCGCCCGGGAGCACCTAGAGGACTCCCGGCACGAAAACGCGCTGCGGCTGTTCAACGGCTTCCTGGAGGGCTGTCCGGACCTGGCTGTTGACCTGTACGCGGCTACGGCCGTATTGCATGACTACGCCAGGGACGCGAAACGCGGCCGAGCCCTTGCAGATGCGGCCGTGGAATTGCTGCATGATCGTTTTCCCTGGCTTCGGGCGATCATCCTGAAACGCCGGTACGGCTCTTCGACGGAAGCGAAGCGCGGGCGGTTGGTTCTCGGTGAGCTCTTGGACCAGCGGGTGTGCGAGGATGGGGTGTGGTATGCCGTCGATCTGGTGAGGAGCCAGGATGCCAGCCTGTACCTGGACACGCGTGAACTGCGCCGCTGGGCCCGGCAAAACCTGAAGGACAAAACCGTGCTCAACACTTTTGCGTACACAGGCAGCCTGGGGGTGGCAGCCCGGGCGGGCGGCGCGCGGCGGGTGGTCCAGATCGACCGGAACCGCAACTCTCTCAACCTTGCAAAGGCCTCTAATACGTTCAATGGTTTTTCGCTTTCGGCGCAGGATTTCCTGGCCGGGGATTTTTTCCCGCTGGTCAGCACCCTCAAGCGGGCCGGGGAGTTTTTCGACTGCGTCTTTCTCGATCCACCTTTCTTTTCGGAGACTGCCAAAGGCACGGTCGACCTGGCAAAAAACTGTGCCCGGCTGATCAACAAGGTCCGCCCGCTGATCGCTGATGGCGGCAGACTTGTCGCGGTCAACAATGCGCTCTATGTGAGCGGCAGGGCTTACATGGAAACCCTGCAGACATTGTGTGCAGATGGATATCTGAAAATTGAGGAACTGGTCCCGGTTCCCGAGGATTTCACGGGGTTCCCGGAAACACGCCGGGGAAGTCCCGTGACCGATCCGGCGCCTTTCAATCATTCCACCAAGATCGCGGTTCTGGGGGTGAGACGTAAAGGGGAATAGGGGAGCATCTCCAGTTATGGTTCGCCGCCTTGGATGGATGGTGGGGCGGGTTTGGAAAGGTTGGAAAGCCGACCCGATATTCGCAGTCGCGAGCAGCATTATTCACCAATGTCTTTCGAGACAATATAGTCTTGGGACGCTCATGGTTAATTGGATTGTGGGTTATTTTCTGTTTTGTGGGTTGGTGGGAGTCCTTTGGGGAATTCTCATGAATAGATTGCAACGATTCCCATTCTTTTTGTTATCAAGAGCGATGAACTAACCTGACCCTGCCCATTTTCCGGATCTACCCACAGGCATTGAATATCATACGGCCGTTTGCCGAAAATTATGGGCGGCTGGACGGACCCGACCGAAAACAAAAAGAGCGGAAGAGGTCACGCTTCCGCTCTTTTTAAGACCTCCCGGTCTGCTATCCGGTCAGCTCGCGCAGGCGCTGGACCATCAGGGAAATCCCCAGCACGAGCAGAACACCCACAAGTACCCATTTCCAGAAATGGAACAGCAGGATCAGCGTGGCGACTATGGCCAGGATCGGGGTGACCTGTCCGATGGTCTGGATGAAGGCGCCGCGCAGGATGGAATTGGCGACAACGAACAGGATGAACATGACCGCCAGCCAGGCCCAAATGTAATGCGGGGCAAAGAAGATCAGCGCAGCAATGGCGAACAGCATCAGGCTCAGGCTGATGGCGGCCCAGGTCTCTGCAGTGCGATCGAAGCGGAAGGCCTGTCCGACTCTGTCCGGTTCGGTCAGGTGACGGATGTGGGCGCGTGGGTCGCCGCGCAGGCCGGTCTTCAACCGCTCGAGTTGCAGGGTCAACCCCTGCAGCAGGGCGATGTTCTCGGAGCGCTCCCGGCGCAGACCCCTCACCTCCTCCGCTAGGATGTTGACGGCTTTCTCCAGGGCGGCGTGCTGTTTAGCCAGGTGCGGGTTGCCCTCCATGCCCTTCAGCTGGATGCCCAGCGTTTGCAGTTCATCTGCCTTTTCCGGGATCAGGGTCTCCAGCTCCTCCTGGCGGTGGATCACCTTTTTGCAGTCTTTGTCGAGCATTTTCAGCGCCTGGGGCGGAGGGGGTACTTTGTCGAGGCCGCTGAAGCCGAGTGGGTCGTACCAGGAACCACGCGGCGAGCCGTCCCGGTTGTACATCGGGCCCGCCGGAGCATTTTCCCCGGAGATCGGGTCGCGGGCGAAGAGTCCCCACAGCCCCCGAAAGCGGCTCACCCACAGGGTGGATTCGTCGATCAAGACCGGTGACCAGACCTGGGGTTTCCCCGGGCCGATGGCCAGGCCATCCCCGCGGGCATAATCCACGAAGGGGATGCGAAAAGGATTCCCGCTTGGCTGGCCGAGTGTCTCTGTCCAGAACTTATTCCATGCCTGCAAGCCTCCTTCGACCCAGCCGGGCAGGGGCAGGCTGACCTGTGCCTGGTACTCGCCGTGGCGGTAATAGGAGGAGTGTGATCCGGCACCGGCGTAAATGACCGGGTGCCCGTTTTCCATGTCGAGTTCGCCGCGGTCATCCCAGCGGCGGCGCAGGTCGTCACCCTTGAAATCGTGGGAGGCGAAGGCAACCCATTCGGGGATTAGCCGGCCGCCGTCCTCGTAGAGGAAGATATTGATCATCTCCCAGTCAGATTCATGGTCGTTGACCCCGTGAAAGCCGGAGCGCCAGCCGTTGAAATGGAAGAAGAACCAGTACTGCAACACCGTCCAGCCGTTCTGCCGGGTCACGCGTCCGTAGTAGACATATTTTGGATCTTCCTTGAAGATCTCGTTGTAATCGATTTCGGCTGCCGCGGCAGTGGCGGCCGAGACGGTGCCGCGCAGCAGGAAGGAGAGTGAGAAAAGCCCGTCGGCCAGGCGCGGCAGGAAGCCGCCGCGCGCCAATCGCCCGACCCCGGCATGGAAAGTGTTCCCCAGTTGGCGCCGAAGGAGTGCCCGCGCGGCCAGCACCTGGGCCGCCTCCGCCAGGCTGAGAGGCTCAATATAGCGCAGGTATTGCACCGTTCCGAAAGCGGCCGGCCGAGCCTCGATTAGTTTTTCCATGGTCAGCTCGCCTTCCTTGATGAGCTGCTCATCGTGACCGTCAGGTGTGTGCTCCCAGAGGCCACATTCGTGGACATAATGCTCCACGTCCGTTGGAAAGAACTGCTCGCCCTGAGTGTAGTAGACCACAGGCTCGAACAGGCGCAGCAGCTCCAGGCTGGAGGCGTCGACCGGGGCAGTCGGGCGGTCAGTGGGCGGGTTGGCCATCGTCCCTCCTTATCTTGAAAATGCGTTGGACATCGTTGATATTCAGGGCGAAGGCAATGATCACGTTGGAGGCCATGACGGCGAAATTCGCCCGGCTGTAAAAATAGTCGATAAGGGAAATAATCAGAGAGATGCCTGTCCAGGCCATCAATACCACCCAGCTCCAGCGGCGCAGCCGCAGAAAACCGATCAGCACCACGATGCCGGCAGCCGACAGGATCAGATAGGTGAGACTGGAGGCCAGGGCATTCCCCATGTCGGTCAGTTTCCAGCCCGTTACAAGCGGGCCGACGATCCCGTCTTTAAAGACCTGCTCGCGGATCAGGGGTCCGAAGACCTGGTAAAGACGGATCAGGAAGAGCGCTACGATGGCAACGGCGATCACCGTGACGGCAATTGGGCTCTTCTTTTTATAGCTTTTTCTCCTTTTTGCCACCTTTCACCTCCTGTTTTGGTTATCCCAATTATAGAACAAAAAACACTTAAACCCCCCACGCCTGAAGGTGAGGGCCTGACGGCAAATTCGGGTTGATTGACTACCCATCTGGGGGATGCTTCACGAGCCGGTCGCCCCTCTCACGGTTTTGATTTTGTTTGTTTTTCAAACAAGGCCCAGTCGTCCTTCTGGTCCAGGAGCACATATCGGCTGTCCCGCAGGATGAATTCCTTGGGTCCTGCTCCATGGCTGAGGATTAATTCCTCGCCAGTATACTGACCCAGCAACGCGGCGTAACTCTCGTTGTGCACCCATTCCTGGTAGGGGGGCAGCCCCGGCTGGCGCTGGACCAGCCGGAAGCGGTAGTCGGTGATGGCGGTTGGCACTGCCCCCCGGTTCCAGATCAGTTGGTAGTTCTGGTAATGGATGAAGACCGGATAACCGCGGAAATCATAATCGTCAATCAAGGCAGACAGGGTGCGGCCTGCCGCCTTGTCGGAATGGTAGAGCAGGGAGTGGAAGGGTTGTGCCAGCCTGTTGAAGTCGCTGAAGTATTGGAACCACAATCCTGCGTGGAGGATGACGATGCCCACCGCCAGGGCCTGGGCCGATCTGACGAACCGCGGCGGGATCGACCAGCTGGTGATCCAGACCAACGCCAGAAAAACGAAGACCGAGAACCGCTGGTAAAAATACGACCAGCCGGGCAGGTGGTCGGGCAGGATCAAGTAACACAGGCCAGCCACGCCCAGGAAGACCAGGGCTGTGTGTTTCGAGCCGTCCTCCAGCGCCAACAGGTCCGTGAATTTATTGCGGAGGCCGAAGGCAGCTGCACCCGCCAGCAGGGGCGCGACGAACAACAGTGCCAGGATCTGCCCGAACGGCCTGGTGGCGACTTGTTTGTTGTCGGCGAGCAGGCCGGTCACGCGGCTGAAGAGCGAGGGAAGATAATCCTGGCGGTAGTAGGAGGCCAGGAATGACATGAAGGAGGGCTCATTCCCGGTGGACTGGAAGCCCAGCAGCCAGGCGGCGGTTAGTAGGCAGGCCGGGGCCAGCATGGCAAGCCCGAGGAGACGCTCGCGGGCAGTCAGGCCCTTGCGGCTCAAAAGGACGATCGCGCTCACGGCGAAAATAAAAGTGAAGATGACTGCATGAGCGTAGAATAGGACCAGACCGATCACCGCAAGGGGGATGGCCCGGGGCAGACCGGGCCGATCCAGGAAGCGGACGAGCAGGAATAGGTCCATGAGTGCCAGGGCGATCCCCAGTGTGAAGGTGGAGAATCCCTCCATCATGCTGAAGTTGTACAGGAACAAAACGGAAAGAAGGGCTACCCAGCGGTTCCCTCCTGCCGAACGGACCAGCAGGATCATGCAGAGCGGCAGGAGCAGCAGGTAGGCTGTGTAGAAGATCCTATTCCCGGTCTCCACATCGGCGAAGAGCGAACAAAAGTACGCGTGCAGGCTGGCGGTGGTTAGGGGAGTGACCTGGATGCTGTAGAAAGCATGGAGCGGGCTGGCCGGGTCCGACAGAGCCCGCAGGAGATAGGCTTCCGCAAGGTGGTTGGGTAGGTCGGTGAAGGGATACAGATCCAGCCGCCAGAGGTTGGAGAGATAGACGGCGAGGATTCCTGCGCAAACCAGGAGATAAAGGATGTCTTTCTTTTTCATTACCCGGATACCTTACACGAGAAAATGTCCCCTGTCAACGGTTTTCAATCCCGGTTTTTGTCATTCCGGTTCACTCTTCCTGCCCGGGCATCAGCCGGGTTTCCCGCGGCGGCACATCCAATGTCTTCAGGCCGCGCATCTCCGGCCATGCCTTCGCCACGGCCAGCACAACCAGGAGCGTGCCGATTCCGCCGCCGACCACCGATAGGATCGGGCCGAAAAACCCGGCGGTGACCCCCGACTCGAAACCGCCCAGCTCGTTGGAGGCGCCGATGAAGATGCTGTTTACGGCAGAGATGCGCCCGCGCATCTCGTCCGGGGTGCGGGTCAGGATCAGCGTACGGCGGATCACCACGCTGATGTTGTCCAGGCTCCCGAGCAGGATCAGCATGACGATTGACAGCCAGAAGGAAGTGGATAAACCAAACACAATCGTTGCCAGCCCGAAACCGGCTACCGCCAGCAGCAGGGTTCTTCCCGCCTGTTTGAACGGCGGCAGGTGGGCCTGCGAGATGGCCATGATCAGCGCTCCAATCGATGGAGCCGCCCGCATCAGGCCAAGCCCCTGCGCTCCGACCTTGAGAATGTTCGTGGCGTAGATGGGAAGCAGGGTTACCGCGCCGCCCAAGAGGACGGCGAACATATCCAGGGTGATGGCGGCCAGGATGACCTTTTCGCTGCGCACAAAGCGGATGCCTTCCTTCAATGATTCCAGAGTTGCGGCTTTGCGCGAAAGCGCCAGAGGCCGTCCCCGGATCAGGCTGATCAGGAGGATGAAGACGACCGCGCCAAAGGCGTCGAAAACATAAATCACGCTGACCGATTTCAGCAAAGCAGCGGCGAAACCAGCAACTGCCGGTCCAACGATAGCTGCGATCTGGAAGGTGCTGCTGTCCCAGGTGGCCGCACTGGCAAACAGGTCCGGCGGCACTGTTCCCGGCAGAAGGGTGGAGGTTGCTGGATCGTTGAAGGCGCGCGAGATGCCTATCCCAAGCAGGCACAGGTAGATCAGGAGGTATGGTCCCTGAAAGAACGACAATGCAGCCAGGCCCAGTGAGCACAGCGCCAGGAGCGCCTGTGTGGCTATGACGATCCGCTTGCGATTGTACTGGTCCGCGACATGCCCACCTGGCAGAGAGAGCAGGAGAACCGGGACTACCTGCACCAATCCCACCAGACCAAGGGCAAAGGCATTCTTCGTGCGAAGCCAGAGCTCCCAGGCAATGGCGAATGAAACCATCTGGCTGGTGAAAGTTGTGATCAGCCGGCCCGCGAGCAGCAGGCGAAAGTCCCGATGGCGCAGGGCGGCGTAAGGGTCGTGGGCATTACTCGATTGAGAATTCAATGACGCCTTATCTGGTATTTAATCAGGATCAGGAAATGCTTACTGATCTTTTCTAGATCGCCTGTCCCTTGAACTGGCTGACATAAAGATGGTGGTAGAAGCCGCGCCGATCGAGCAGCTCCTGGTGGGTGCCCTGTTCGACGATCTCGCCGTGATCGATGACAATTACATTCCCCGCGTCGCGGATGGTTGAGAGGCGGTGGGCGATGACGAAACTGGTGCGGCCTTCCATCAGACGCAACAATGCAGCCTGGATGCGTGCTTCAGTGCGGGTATCCACGCTGCTGGTGGCTTCGTCAAGAATCAGGATCGACGGGTTGGCCAGAATAGCCCGCGCAATCGCGAGCAGCTGGCGCTGTCCCTGGCTGAGGTTGCTGGCCCGCTCCGACAGGTCTGTTTGGTAGCCCTGCGGCAGCTGACGAATGAAGTGGTCGGCATCGGCCATCTTCGCCGCCGCGATCACCTCCTCGTCTTTGGCCTCCAGCCGCCCGAAGCGGATGTTTTCCATCACGGTGCCGGAGAACAGGAAAGTGTCCTGCAGCACCAGCCCCAAACTGCGGCGCAGGTCGGCCTTCTTCAAGCTGCGGATATCCG
Organism: uncultured Chloroflexia bacterium; assembly: GCA_963753465.1. Lineage (GTDB taxonomy): Bacteria > Chloroflexota > Anaerolineae > Anaerolineales > Villigracilaceae > UBA877. The sequence continues at coordinate 1,325,381 of CAVWCJ010000002.1, read as the reverse complement.
TTCCATCGATCGAAAGGCTGCCCCCGTTGATCTCGTAGAAACGCGTCAGCAGATTGATGATGGTCGTCTTCCCCGCGCCGGTCGGACCGACCAGGGCGACAGTCTGCCCGGCTTTTGCCTCCAGGGTTATATCCTTGATAATGGGTACATCCGGATGGTAACCGAAGGTTACGTGCTCGAGGCGGACATCTCCTCGGATTGACACCAGTGGGAGGCTGTCCGGCGCGTCGTCCACTTCTGAAGGCGTGTCGATGATCTCAAAAATGCGCTCGGCCCCGGCCAGTGCAGCCTGGATGGAGTTGTATATGTTCGACAGCTGGCGCAGCGGCTGGACAAAGTTCTGGGCGTAGTTGATGAACGCGGCAATTGTCCCCACGCTGACCAGACCCTGCAGGGCCAGCCAGCCGCCCAGGCCGGCCAGCACGATGACGAAGAAATTGCCCAGCACGGTGGTCAGCGGCATCAGCAACAGGGCGTAGCTGTTGGCATAGACGCCTGCCTGGTAGACCTCCTGGTTGTACTTACGGAAGTTGTCGACGGCCGACTCATTACGGCGGAAGGATTTGACTACCTTCTCGCCGCTGATCGTTTCTTCCATTACCCCGTTCAGCTCGCCCAGGTGCTTCTGCAGATCGCGAAAGCCCTTGCGGGTGTAGCGGGCGACGAACTGGGTGAACCAGAACATAATCGGGACGACCACCAGGGAGGTCAGAGCCAGCCACAGGTTCAGGATGAACATGGCGATCACGATCCCGCCCATTGAGAGCACGCTCGCCAGCAGGGTGGTGACGTTCTGCGAGACGGCCTGGTTGATGGCATCGATATCGTTGGTCAGGCGGCTCATCAGCTCGCCGGCCGGGTTGCGGTCGAAGAAGCTGAGCGGCAGGGTCTGCAGATGCGTAAACAGATCCCTGCGCAGGTGTTTCAGGGCACGCTGGGAAGCGCCTGCCATCAGCCAGCCGGCCACAGCCTGGAACAGGTTGTTGAGAAGGTAGGCGGCCAACATAATCAGGGCAATGCGAGCCAGGCCGGCAGCCTGTTTGGTCGAGATGAATTGATCAATCGCCCGGCCCATCAGGTACGGTCCGACCAATCCCAGGAGGGTGTAGAGCAAGACAAAGCCGAAGACCAGCACCATGATCAGCTTAAACGAGCTGAGATAGGGCAGCAGTCGGACGAGTGCGCCGCGCGGGTTTTTGGCTTTCTCGATCCTGCCGACCGCTGAACCGCGCCGAGGCTGCATGACGGCGCGCACACTGCTCGTATCGTGGCTCGATGACTGCAGGCCCATCATTTCACCCCTTCCGTCTGCCGGGCCGCAGTTTCATCCAGCCGGACGCCGTTCCCCAGCTGCGAATTGTAGATTTCCCGGTAAATCGGGCTGGACCGCATCAGCTCCAGGTGCGTTCCTCGCCCCACGATGCGGCCTTTGTCGATGACGACGATCATGTCAGCTTTTAGAACCGTGCTGATGCGCTGGGCCACGACCAGGCTGGTGTGCTTGAAAGCCTGAGCCTCCAGGGCCTCCTGGATCCTGGTTTCCGTCTCCACGTCGACCGAGCTGGTGCTGTCGTCCAGGATCAGGATTTTTGGGTGGGTGAGCAAAGCCCGGGCAATGGCGATGCGCTGCTTCTGCCCGCCGGACAGGTTGCTGCCGCGCTGCTCGACGCGGGCAGAGTAGCCCTCGGGGAAGGACATGATGAAGTCGTGAGCCTGGGCGGCTTTGGCGGCTGCGATCACCTCCTCCTCGCTGGCTGACGGGTTGCCGTAGCAGATGTTGTCGCGCACCGTGCCAGAAAAAAGGATCGTCTCCTGGGGAACGATGCCGATGGCTGCGAGCAGCGAATCCTGCTGCACCTGGCGGACGTCGATCCCATCCACCAGGACCCGCCCGGAGGAGACATCGTAAGAGCGCGGCACCAGGCTGATCAAGGTTGACTTGCCGGCGCCGGTGGCGCCCAGGATGGCGACCATCTGGCCCGGCTCGGCGGTCAGGTTGATGTCCTCCAGCACAGCTTCGTCACTGCTGCCGTTGTAATGAAAGGAAACGTTTTCAAAGACGACCCTGCCCTGTGCCGAGGTGGGCAGCGGCTGTGCCTGCGGGGCGTCCTGGACCTCGGGGCTCGTGTCCAGCACCTCGTTAACTCTGCGCGCCGAGGCGATCCCGCTGGCCCAGGTATTCGATAGCATGGTCATCATGGTCAGGGGGGTCATGGTCGTCAGCAGGTAGTTGGTGAAAGCCACGATTTGGCCGATGGACAAATTGCCGCGGATGGACTGCATTCCGCCCGCCCAGATGACGATCACCATGCCGATGTTGATGCACAGCGTCAGCAGGGGGGACATAGTCGCCAGGAATTCCATGACCTTGACCGACCGCGCTGTAAAATCCTCGTTGGCTGCCTCGAAGCGCTGGCCTTCGAAATCCGCGCGCACGAAGGCCTTGATCAGGTGCACCCCGGCGACGTTCTCCTGCAGGACGTTGTTGAGCCTATCCAGCTTTTGCTGCACGGTGCGGAAGAGCGGCTCCATCTTGAAAATGAAGAAGATGATGATCATCGAAGTGACCAGGAGCAGCGGCAGCATGGTCAGGGCCAGGGTGGGGCTGGTGCTGATCATCAAGATCAGGCTGCCGATCAACAGCAGGGGGGCGCGGGTGCCGATGCGCAGGGTGGTCTGGGTCAGGGTCTTGAGCGCGCTGATGTCGCTGGTCAGGCGCGTCATCAACTGTCCTGTCTTCTGACGGTCAAGGTTGCCGAAGGAGAAGGCTTGGACCTTGAGGAAGAGCACATCCCGCAGGTCACGTGCCACGCCTTCGCCAACCTGGATGGATAAGATACTGTTGCCGACGGCGATCACAGTGCTCAATAGCGAAATGCCAATCATGATGGCAGCCGTCTGCAGCACCAGCGGCTGATTCCGCTTGCTGATGCCCTGGTCGATGATGCGCTCGATCAGGAGCGGGATGGACAGGTCCATAAAGACCAGCGAGGTCAGCATGGTCAGGGCCAGTACGGCACGCTTCCAATAGGGCTTGACGAATGGGATGAGTTGGGCGATGTGGTTCATGTTAGAGAAGAATGGGGCTTTTCTGGCACGTGCGGAAACATCAAGCGCCAATGATACCCTCTTTTACAAAACCTGGAGATTAATGCCGAATGAGAGCCTGTGAAATTAGACGCCGGGCGGCCCGTTTTTTCATGTCTGCGTCATTTTGCGGATATACAATCGCGCGTAGATAAAAAAATGGATTAACTTGTTTTGGAATATGGAGGTTCCTATGTCCTGGAGACGAATCCTTTATGCTCTCTTTGTTGTGGTGATTGCCGCTGCAGCCGCGCTGGCAGGCGTGGTTACCGGCGGCACCGTGGTATATCAGGCAATAAGCCGGAGTCAGCCCAGCAGTGCCGCCAGACTTGTTCTCGACGGCCCCGAATGCAGCGGTTGTCCCATCCAATGCAAATGCCAGCAGTTCAAGCACAACCCTGGTCCTGAACAACACCCAGGTGCAGGACAGCATCACCCAGGCCGTAAAGAAAGTCGGCCCGGCAGTCGTGACCGTAGTGGGTACCATCCCCGGCTCGATGACATTCTTCGGGCCAAGCGGTAACCAGACGGTGAGCGGCAGTGGTTTCTTCATTTCAAATCAGGGCTACATCCTTACCAACAACCATGTTGTGGAAGGAACCCAATCGGTCACGGTCGTCCTCTCCGATGGGACCCAGGAAAAGGCATCCATCGTCGGGACCGACCAGTATTCCGATATTGCCGTGCTGAAGGTCGATGGGAAAATACCGGCAGTGGCTACCCTGGGCAACTCGGACCTGCTGTCGCCGGGTGAGACGGCGATCGCGATTGGCTCGCCCCTGGGTGATTTCAAGAACACGGTGACCGTGGGCGTGGTCAGCGCCACCGGCCGCTCGATCGACACCGGCCAGGGCTATTCCATCGAAGGCCTGATCCAGACGGATGCAGCCATCAACCAGGGCAACTCGGGCGGTCCGCTGCTTGACCTGGCCGGGAATGTGATCGGCATCAATACCTTGATCGTACGCAGCACCGGCACCGGCGCAGTAGCGGAGGGCCTGGGCTTTGCCATTCCAATCAACACCGGCCAGGCAGTGGCCGCGCAGATCATCCAGAATGGCTTCTTCGCCCACCCATACTTGGGCATCAGCTACCAGAGCATTACTCCGGACATCGCCGCGGCCTATAACCTGCCGGCTCAGTGGGGTGTCTATGTAACCGCCGTCGCGGCTAACAGCCCGGCCAGCCAGGCGGGCATCCAGGTAGGCGACATCATCACCCGGATCGACGGAGTTTCCATGGATGAGACCCACTCCTACCTCAATACACTTTACACTTACAAACCTGGCGACCAGGTAACATTGGGATTGTTCCGAAACGGGAAGCAGATTCAGATACAGGTCGCGCTGGGCAGTTCGAGCTCCGGCGGCTAGCGGGCCTCCTGGAAATAAACCTTGCCGGGACGGTCCTTCGACGGCTGCCCGGCAGGGGATCGCCTCAGCCGGTTCGAATTCCATTGAGCAAACCACTTGCAAATAATCGCTAAATTTCCTGGGAAATAACTCCCCCTTTCCTTCTCCCCTCCCCACAAAATACTCCTGAGCTGACCTGCTAAGCGGGTCAAGGCGCAGGCGAAAGATCGGGGAGGGGACTTTTGTTTTTCTATAAGAGCGACCACGGCGAACAGGCTGTGGAATTTTCCGCGTCCGATTTAACCCAATATTTCAGCGCAGGGGTCCTGCGCTGAAACTCAATCTTGGGGCTGTTCAGTCCGGTGAAACCCTGCGCGCATAATCTGCCCATTGGTTATCCCCGGTGATCGATGCTGACGATTTTTGTGAAATCCCACACAATGTTTACATGATTCCTGAAGCGTTTCTTTATTGCGTCCAACTATATTGGTAGCGTTGAAATTAAATCTATTTGGAGGTACCTGTATGCAAACCACTTCTTTAAAACTTTCCAAAAATTTAACCCCTTTCTTTCTAGGCTGGCCGAAATGGGTAGGCTGGACCTTGCTCGCAGTTCTGGCGGTCCTCGCCAGCGCAGGAGGGTATTGGTATTTCAAGCTGCGCCAGACGCAGGCCGGTTCCTCCCAGCAACAGACGGTTCAGACTGCAACGGTGCACCAGGGTGATTTAACCCTGTCGGCCAGCGGGACGGGAACCCTGATGGCGTCTGCCCAGGCCAACATCGGCTTCAAGACAGGCGGTACCCTGACCCAGCTTAACGTCAACGTGGGCGACCAGGTGAAGGCTGGCCAGCTGCTCGCAGAGCTGGACGACACGACCCAGCAAACCGCACTCGCCCAGGCCAACCAGGCGCTGCTTGAACTGACCTCCCCCATGGCCATCGCCACCGCCCAGCAGACCATCGCCACGGACGAACAAAACCTGATCAATGCCCAATGGGATTTGAACAACCTGCTTTACGCGCACAACAACCAGTCTGCCGTTCAAAGTGACCTGGCCAGCCTGGCCATGGCGCAGGACCAACTCTCCAGAGCCCAGAAAATATATGCCAATACCCCCGGTTCACCGGATACGGATCCCGGGAAAGCCAATGCCTACCAGCAGCTGTATGCTGCCCAACTGGACCCCATCGATGCCCTCGGGCATGAATAACTCACAAATCACAGAAAGGATACGTTCCAATGAAAAAAAACCTCTTTCCCTTTACTGCAATTCTCATGATTCTCACGATTGGCATGGCTGCCTGTGCGGCCAAGACAAGCTCCGGCACCTCGTCCACGAACAGCGCGCAATCAGCCAGCAATACCCAGTCATTGCCCCAGGCGGAGAAGTTGCTGGTCGGCATTTTCAAGCTGGAGGGTACGGGGAATGCAGTCACCAAACAAGAAGCATCCACCCTGCTCCCGCTCTGGCAAGCTTATGATCAGGTGATAAACAGCAACACCGCTGCCCAGGCCGAGATCAACGCGGTGGTCTCGCAGATCCAGGGCGGCCTGACCTCGGACCAGGTCAAAGCCATCTCCTCCATGAAGCTTACAGGGCAGGATCTGTTTGCCACGCTGGGTTCTTTGGGCCTGACCGCCTCAGAGCCGAACGCCACCGGTACCCCAGGAGCTTCGACCAGCAACCTTGGTGCCGTTGCTGTTTCTGGAGGCGCGAGTAGCGCAGGTGGACTCGGCGGCCCCGGCGGCGCCCCGGCTGGAGCACCTCCTTCCGGCGGGCCGGTCGGTGGTGAGGGCGGCGGCTTTAGCGGTGGAATAGGCGACCTGCAGTTGAGCTCGACCCAACAGGCCACCCTGCAGGCCGGACAATCCCAATTGGGAGGAACAAACTTGCATATGCCCGAGGCCCTTTTGAAAGCCCTGATCGAGCTGCTGCAGAAAAGGGCACAGTCCTAGCCTGCCTCTTTTGCCTGGTCGAACTTGAACGTTTCTCGTGTATGATTGACTTGATGAAAACCATTCTGGTTGTTGACGATGCGGCCAGCGTACGCCAGCTCTTGCAGGAATACCTCACCGAGCAGGGCTTTCGCGTGGTAACGGCAGTCAACGGGCGCGAAGCGATTTACTCCGCCCGCCAGGAACAGCCGGACCTGATCATGCTCGACTTGATGATGCCCGAGATGGATGGTTATGAGTTTCTGCGTCATTACCGCCGCGAATCCAGGGCACCGGTTATTGTCATTACCGCTCGCGAAGAAGAAGCGGATGCCGTGCTGGGACTGGAGCTGGGCGCTGACGATTACATCATCAAGCCCTTTCGCATGCGCGAACTGGTTTCCCGGGTGCGGGCGGTGCTGCGCCGGGCTGAAGGCGAGGCGGAGCCCGGGCGGATCCTGCGTGAGGGTGACCTGGCATTGGACGTGGCTGCCCGGGCTGTCAGGGTGCGTGGCGAAGCGCTCCACCTGACACCTACCGAGTTTGATCTCCTCGCTCTGCTGATGGCCTCGCCGGGACGTGTGTTCACCCGGGAACAGCTCCTGGAGACCATTTCCGAGAAAGGATTTACCGGGCTGGAACGGACGCTCAATGTCCATATGCGCAACCTGCGCGCCAAAATCGAGCCCGATCCAGCCCGGCCGTTTTACATCGAGACCGTCTTCGGCGTGGGTTATCGTTTTAAATCGGATTGATTTGTTTTATTTGGCTTCACCATGCATACCATTTCGAGGAAACTCACTCTTGCCTTTCTGCTGGTCGCGGTGACCGCCGCGGTGCTGGTCACGATCAGCATTCGCCTGACCAGCCCGCAGCGCCTGGACACGCTTTTACGCGACCAGGCCCGCAGCCAGTTGGAAACCCTGATGGTCAACTACTACACTGCCAATGGCTCATTTGACAGGGTTGCCTCCGTGCTCGAATCAAGTGGTTTCCTGCCGCCCCCGCTCAACCCGAACACACCCGGGCACTCTGCCGGCCCCGACCCCAACTCCCTCCAGAACAGCCGCCTGGTTTTCGTCTTGGCGGATAAGCACGGACAGGTGATCGTTTCTCTGCTCCCCGATATTCATCTTGGCGACACCCTGTCTTCCAGCATGTCGGCGACCGGGACTTCCCTGCGGGTAAATGGGGCTGTCGTCGGTACGATCCTCACCCCTCCCGAACCTTTTCGCTTGACCCCTGTTGAGCAGACCTATCTTAACCGCACCAACCAGGCCTTGTGGCTGGCTGCACTTGGTGCGGTACTGGTAGCGCTGGTCATGGGAATATTTCTGGCACGCAGCTTTGCGCGTCCCCTGCGGGCGCTTACCTCTGCAGCCCACCGCATGGCGGAAGGCGAATTGGACCAGGAGGTGCGGGTATCCTCCCGGGATGAGATTGGACAGCTTACCCAGGCATTCAACAGCATGAGCACCGCTGTGTCGAAAGCGAACGCGTTGCGCCGCCAGATGACCGCGGATATTGCTCACGATTTGCGCACCCCTCTGACGGTGATCGCCGGTTATGTTGAATCCATGCGGGACAAGGTCCTGAAGCCTACCCCCGAAAGGCTTGATTTAATTCATTCTGAAATCGAACGCCTTCAGGTTATGGTGGAGGACCTGCGCACGCTCTCGCGAGCAGATGCGGGTGAGCTGACCTTGAACCGCCAGCGGGTTTCCCCGCGCACCCTGCTCGAGCATGTCGCCGCGGTCTATCACCACCAGGCTGAACAAAAACGGATTGCTTTGATTACGGACCTCCCTGATGAACTCCCCGAGGTCCTGGTAGATGAAACGCGCCTGGCCCAGGTGTTGGGCAATATCATCAATAACGCCTTACGTTTTACCCCCGAGGGCGGGACAATCCTGCTCGGTGCATCCCGGGTGGAGGGGAGTGTCCAACTGTATGTGCAGGATACGGGGAGCGGGATCCAGCCCAAGGACCTGCCCTATATTTTCGAGCGCTTTTACCGCGCTGACAAGTCCCGCACCAATACGGAGGGAGCCTCCGGATTGGGCCTGGCGATTGCCAGGGCGCTGGTCACCGCTCACGGCGGCACAATTTCCGCCGAGTCCGTTCTGGGCCAGGGAACGAAGATGACCATTGTTCTGCCTGTCGGCGGTGCGTCGAAAGATGTTTAATGTAGACACTCCCTAACTTATTAACCATTGTGGGGAATCCCCTTTCCACACGCATGGACCTGGCGACCTCCTGAGCCTGAAGCAAGAGCGCAAAACTCCCAGCATGCTTCCACCTGCCCTTTGGCAAAAGCTTTACCAATTTTAGAACAGTAATTAATGAATGCTCCCCCTCACATTTGGTGGAAGGAGAGCTGGGTTTTACAGCGGTGGTGGCTGTCGATCAAGCCCGGATGAACCGTTGCAGGATGCGTGCTGCTGGTTCTAAAGGACCCAATCGAACGGAATGTGATCTCTCAAAGTAGGCCATTCGCGGCTAACGAGCAGTGAAGGACCACCAACCACCATCGGAAACAGTAACCCCGGCGCTGTTCCTGGCGCGAACCTGCCAGTAGTAATGTGTGAGAGGAAACAGATCAGGAAGGACTTTACTGGTGGCGGAGCCAACGGAGACCCAAGAGGTGTTGCAGGCGTTGTCATTGACGGTATCCAGGCAGTATTCATAGCTGGTCGCCCCGCTGCTTGCACCCCAGCTCAAAGTGGGCTTGGCGACCTTGGTGGCGCCATTGGCCGGGCCGGACTTGGAGAAAGCGCCCGGGAAAGCGGCGGTGGTAAAGGACCACCACCCGCCATTGGAATCAGTAGTTCCGGCTCTGTTCCTGGCGTAGACCTGCCAGTAATAAGTCGTGCTGGGTGCAAGGCCTCCGAGAGCCATGCTGGTGGCGGAGCCGGTGGAGACCCAGGAGGTGTTGCAGGTGTTGTCATTGATGGTATCCAGGCAGTATTCATAGCTGGTCGCCGCGCTGCTGGCTCCCCATTTCAGGGTGGGAGTGCTGGGTTTGCCGGTGGCTCCGTTGGCCGGGCCGGTCTTGGAGAAAGCGCCGGGGAGCGGAGGAATTGAGAACGACCACCAGGCTGTGCTGCTGCCGTCGGCATAGGTGCGGCCCGTGCTGTTTTTAGCCCGTACCTGCCAGTAGTATGTAGTTCCTGGGGTCAGGCCGGAGAGGGCCTGACTGGTGGCAGTGCCGGTGGAGGTCCAGGTGGCGTTGCAGGCATTGTTGTTGGTGGTGTCGATGCAGTATTCGTAGGAGGTGGCGTTGTTGCTGGTTCCCCAGCGTAAGGTGGGGTTGGTGGGACGGTTGGCAGCGGCGTTGGCCGGTGTGGATTTGGCGAAATTACCCGGAAGAGGGGGCGGGGCGAAAACATACACGCCCTCGGTTGGGTTCAACCACGGGCTGCTATTTCCGTCGAGAACCCAGATCTCTGCTTGAAAAGTTCTGTTGGTCAGGGTCGTCGACGATGTGACCGGGATCTGGAACTCCCAGGTATGTCCCTGCGGCATCGGCCAGGTATGGTTGCCGGTGGGGGCCGGGATTACGTACATGCCAGGATGATAAGTACTGTCCACGGGTAAGGTTTGCGGGCAATCTGCTGTATCTCGTGCAGCATCAGCGTAGCAGATTACCGGGGTGGAAGTGCTGATTGCCAATGAGGTGCTGGCTGGCAATCCAATTTCTGGATAGCCATATTGACCGCTGCAGGAATTGCCGACGGCTTCCATAAAAACGTGCACATAATACACATAGTTCGGCGTAGGTAACCCGTCCGTGGGATCTGCGTAATATCCGACATAGGTGCCAGCGCCGTCTTCTGAGTAGGGATTTCCATTAATGATGCTTTGACAGTTAGTGATCGTGGAATATTGAATGGTGCCATCGTACCATGTCCATCCGCTTGCTGCAGTCTGAGCTGATGGAGGCGGATTGGATTGGGAGACCAGGTTTATTCCGGCCGGTGCCGGTTGCAGATCTGGCGTGTCTGCATGTACCGGTAGAACCCCCACCGATCCCTGCGCCAACAGGATTCCCATTGCGAGCATAACAAGTGACAGAGAGACAACAACTTTTTTCATTATTTCCTTCTCTTTAAATAAGATGAGTATCCGACGAACCAGCGTGGCTTTTGATTATCGGAATGTGCAATTTTGATAAATATTAAATTTGCATGCTGCTATTTTCAATAGGACAATAGTACTCTTAGATATCATGTTTCAATTGGTGTTTATCCATAAAATATGCCGGTGCCGCTGAGCTCGCCTAAAGTTTTATCGAAGAATCATGCATGGGCTCAGTTCCTGGGAATATCACTCATAATACCTTTCAGCGGGATATTTCTAAAAGCGCCCGGACTTGTAATTAATGGTAACAAATTGAGCGTCAAGCCACCGACGATAAGCACTCAAAACACTTCATGAGAAGTTCAAGACAAAAATACCGGGTGAAGGGGCACTTCGGGAATGACTCTACCTTTCAACTCTGTTAATCTGTTCTCTTGACAAATTCCAAAGCATGCTTTATATTAAAGCGCTCTTAACTATTTAGAAAGGTGAACATATGCCATCAGCCGATCCATTTGTTGCCACTCTCCAAAAATCGATAGAGGTGTTTATGCACCAGTCGATGAATAATTTCATCCTCTACTCCAAGGAGAGTGGAATTTCAATGCCGCAGATCGGTGCCCTGTTCCAGATCCACCGCAGGGGCATCAGCGGGGTAACCAACATCGCCAGTGAAATCGGCATCACCAGCGCCGGCGCCAGCCAGATGCTGGACCACCTCGTAAAGTTGGGATTAATTGCGCGCTCGGAAGATCCGCACGACCGGCGCGGCAAGCAAATCGTCCTGACGGAAAAAGGCTATCAGATTCTCCAGGAAAGCATGTGGGCCCGCCAGAACTGGATACCCGCTCTGGCCAACCGGATGACATCCCGGGAGAAGGAACAGGTCATTGCCGCGCTGGACATCCTGAACGACAAGGTCAACCAGCTCGATCTCCGCTCCGAACCGGAGCGTTAGTCACCATTCCCTTTTTACAGGAGTCTATCCAGCTATGCTACGTCTCGTCAAATATCTAAAACCTTATCTCCTCTTGATCCTGCTCGCGGTCGCCTTGCTGTTTATCCAGGCGAACGCCGACCTGGCTCTGCCGGATTATATGTCCAACATCGTCAATGTCGGCATCCAGCAGAGCGGCGTTGAGAATGCTGTCCCCGTGGCCATTCGCCAGAGCGAGATGAACAAACTCACCATGTTTATGAGCACCGCGGATAAAACGCTGGTGCTCGGTGATTACACCCTGGTGGACAAAAGCTCGCCTGACTATGACCAATATGTCAAGCAATACCCGGATCTTGCCAAGGAGCCGATCTACGTGCTCAAGACGATTGATCCGGCTCAGAACACCAAGCTCAACCCGGTGATGGGCAAGGCCATACTGGTCGTCTCATTCATCCAGCAAACATTGGCTGACCCGGCCAAGGCTGCGGCGATGGGCAAGAGTTTGGGCTTTGACCTGTCCAAAATCCCGGCCGGGATGGATGTATTCACCCTCCTGACCAAGGTCCCGCCGTCGGTGCTTTCACAAATCACGACCGCCATCAACCAAAAATTTGCCACCCTGGGAGACAGCATGATCACCCAGATGGCGGTCGGATCGGTCAAAGCCGAGTATCAAGCCCTGGGCATGGATACCAATAGCCTTCAGACCAACTACATCATTCACACAGGCATCCTGATGTTGCTGGTGACGCTTCTTTCCGGCGCCTGCATGATTATCGTGGGTTTCCTCTCGGCTCGAACGGCCGCCGGCCTGTCCCGTGACCTGCGCAGGCATGTTTTCAAAAAGGTCGAAAGCTTTTCCAGCACCGAATTTGACAAATTCTCCACTGCTTCGCTGATCACGAGGTCCACCAACGACATTACCCAGATCCAGATGGTTGTCATTATGATGATGCGCATGGTCATCTACGCTCCGATCATTGGGGTCGGCGGTGTGATCCGGGCCATGGCCAAAAGTACTTCGATGTGGTGGATCATCGCTCTGGCCGTCATCGTGCTCCTTGGTTTGATCCTGACTGTATTTACCATTGCCCTGCCCAAGTTCAAGAGCATCCAGAATTTGATCGACCGGCTCAACCTGGTCACCCGCGAAAACCTGTCAGGCATGATGGTCATCCGGGCTTTTAACATGCAGCCGTTCGAGGAAGACCGCTTCGACAAGGCCAACAAGAACCTGACCAGCACCATGCTGTTCATCAACCGGATCATGGTGGTGATGATGCCGGTGATGATGCTGGTCATGAACGGTCTGACTGTATTGATCATCTGGGTGGGGTCCCACCAGGTGGCCCAGTCGCACATGCAGGTCGGCGACATGATCGCGTTCATGCAGTACGCTTTGCAAATTGTCTTTGCATTTCTCATGGTTTCGATCATGTTCATCATCCTGCCCAGGGCTTCCGTGTCGGCCGATCGCATTGCCGACGTATTGGAGACCGAGCCGGTGATTAAAGACCCGCAGGAGCCCAGTGCTTTCCCCGAGCCGTTCCGAGGCACGGTCGAGTTCAGCAATGTGAGCTTCCGTTACCCGGGTGCGGAGGAGGACGTTCTGCACGATATCAGCTTTATCGCCCAGCCGGGAGAAACGACCGCTTTTATCGGCACCACCGGCTCGGGCAAGTCCACGATCGTCAGCCTGATCCCGCGCTTCTATGAGGTGACGAACGGCGCCATCTGCGTGGATGGCATCGATATTCGGGCGACTTCGCAGCATGACCTTCGGGAAAAGATTGGTTACGTTCCGCAGAAGAGCACCCTGTTCTCCGGTACGATCGAAAGCAACCTGCTGTATGCCGATGAGAATGCCACTCAGGAAGAATTGAATCAAGTTGTCGACATTGCCCAGGCGAGCGAGTTCGTTACTGACAAGCCGGAAGGCATGCAGACCGAGATCGCCCAGGGCGGGATGAATGTGTCCGGTGGCCAGAAGCAGCGCCTCGCCATCGCCCGCGCCCTGGTCAAGAAAGCCCCGATTTATATCTTTGACGACAGTTTTTCGGCCCTGGATTTCAAAACTGACTCGGCCCTGCGCAGAGCACTCAAGGAGCATACCGGCTCCAGCACCCTCATGATCGTAACCCAGCGCATTGCTACCATCATCAATGCCGAACAGATTATTGTGCTCGACGAGGGCAGGATTGTCGGTAAAGGCACCCACCACGAACTAATGGAGAGCTGTGAAGTGTATCGAGGCATTGCCTTATCGCAGCTGAGCAAGGAGGAACTGGCATGAGCATGCAAACTACACAACCGGCTTCTCGTCCGGGACAGATGCGCAGAGTCATGCCGATGGGAGGCGGGGGTCCCAGGGCCATGATGCGCGGTGAAAAGCCGCAAGATTTCAAAGGCACCATGAAAAAGCTGATCCAATATCTTGGATCGTATCGGATCGCGATCCTGGTGATGATGATTTTTGCAATTGCCTCGACGATTTTCTCCATCGCCGGCCCCAAGATTTTGGGCAATGCCACCACCAAGTTGTTTGCAGGTGTGCTGGCTCAGATCGCCGGAACCGGCTCAATTGACTTTACCTACATCGGTCGGATCATTCTCGAGGTCCTGGGCCTGTATATTGTATCTGCCCTGTTTGCCTATATCCAGGGCTGGATAATGTCCGGGATATCCATGAACATCACCTACCGGTTCCGCCGGGACATTTCCCAAAAGATCAACCGCATGCCGCTCAGGTACTTTGATGGCACCAACCATGGGGAAGTCCTCTCGCGGGTCACGAACGACGTGGATACCGTCAGCCAGACCCTCAATCAGAGCTTGGGGCAGATCATCACCTCTGTGACCACGGTGATCGGTGTGGTGGTGATGATGTTCACCATCAGCTGGCAGATGACCCTGGTGGCCCTGATCGTGGTTCCGATTTCATTCGCGATCATCAGCCTGGTCGTCAGCAAGTCGCAGAAATATTACAAGCAGCAGCAGGATTACCTGGGCCATGTCAACGGTCATGTTGAGGAAATGTACGGTGGCCACGTTGTTATGAAAGCGTTCAACGGCGAGGAAAAGAGCGTTGAACAATTTGATAACCTCAATAACACGCTTTACAGCTCCGCCTGGATATCCCAGTTCTTGTCCGGCTTGCTCTTCCCGGTCGTTAATTTTATCGGAAACCTGGGTTACGTGGCCATCTGCATCCTTGGCGGTTACCTGGTGATCAAAAACACCATTACCATCGGCGACATCCAGGCGTTCATCCAGTACGTCCGTTCCTTTACCCAGCCCATCACGCAGATTGCTAACATCTCCAATATTTTCCAGCAAACTGCTGCTTCGGCTGAGCGTGTTTTTCAATTCCTGGCCGAGCCCGAAGAAGTCCCCGACACGAAGGACCCTATCAGGCTGGACGGCGTCAAGGGCCGCGTGGATTTCAAGAACGTTCACTTCGGCTACAGCCCGGATAAAATCATCATCAAAGACTTTTCCTTCTATGCCGAGCCTGGCCAGAAGATTGCCATCGTCGGCCCGACCGGCGCCGGCAAAACCACCATGGTCAAGCTGCTGATGCGTTACTATGATGTCAACGGCGGGGGGGCCATCCAGGTGGACGGCCACAACATCAAGGATTACACCCGCGCGGACCTGCGCAGCATGTTTGGCATGGTCCTGCAGGATACCTGGCTTTACAACGGCACGATCATGGAGAACATCCGCTACGGACGTCTGGATGCCACCGATGAGGAAGTCATCGCTGCAGCCAAGGCGGCCCATGTGGACCATTTCGTCCACACCCTGCCGGAGGGGTATAAGATGGTGCTCAACGAGGAAACCACCAATATCTCCCAGGGACAAATGCAGCTCCTCACCATCGCCCGTGCCATTCTGGCCAATCCCAAAATCCTCATTTTGGACGAAGCCACCAGCTCGGTGGATACTCATACGGAAGTGCTCATCCAAAAGGCGATGGACACCCTGATGGCGGGCCGCACCAGCTTTATCATCGCCCACCGCCTGTCAACCATCCGCGACGCGGATTGGATCCTGGTCATGAACAACGGCGACATCGTCGAGCAGGGCAAGCATGCCAAGCTGCTGGCGAAGAAAGGCTTTTACGCCGAGCTCTACAACAGCCAGTTCGAAGGAAAACAAATCTAACCCAGAAAGAAGTTCGCACTTCGGCACAGCCTGTCAGCCAGTCTCTTCCATAAATTCTGAATTAGAAAAGGAGGAGGCTGGCTTTCTGCTCCACCCGAAGATGCTAAAATGCAACCTGTAAAAGGGTCTTTAAAAAAGGAGAGATCGAATGAAAACAAATATGGATATTCAACTGAGGCCGCTTGGGAAGACGGATATCCGGGTCACGCCCATCGGGCTGGGGGTCATGGAGATGGCGGGCGGCGGCGGGCTGATCGGCCGCATGTTCCCGGTCATTCCTCAGGAAGAGAAAAACGCCATCATCAAAGCTGCCCTGGATGGCGGCATCAACTGGTTCGACACCGCGGAAATGTACGGGGCCGGGGTATCCGAACAATCCCTGGCAACCGGCTTGAAAGCCGCTGGTAAATCCGATAAAGATGTCATCGTGGCGACGAAATGGCAGCCTTTCCTGCGCACGGCGCGTAATATCCCTCACAGCATCGAAGACCGCCTGCGCTTCTTGGGTGGTTACAGCATCGCCAATTACATGGTCCACCAACCGTACAGTTTCTCCTCCCCGGAAGCCGAAATGAATGCCATGGCCGACCTGGTGGAGGCCGGGAAGATCCGTTCAGTGGGAGTGAGCAACTTCAATCCCGCCCGCATGCGCCGGGCCCACGCTGCGCTCGAAAAAAGAGGCCTTCCCCTGGCCGTAAACCAGGTCCGCTACAGCCTCTTGAACCGCGAGATCGAAACGAACGGGGTGCTGGAGACCGCCAGGGAGCTGGGCATGACGATCACCGCCTACACGCCTCTCGGGAGCGGCTTGCTGACTGGAAAATACCACAAGCATCCGGAGCTCCTGGCCCACCGGTCCGGCTGGCGCACGGCCCGCATGCAGCGCAACCTTGAGCGCACCCGTCCCCTGATCGACGCCATGGAAGAAATTGCTGCCCGGTACGAGGCCACGATTGCCCAGGTAGCCCTGAACTGGGTGATTACCTTCAACGGGGAGGTCGTCGTTACCATCCCCGGTGCAACCAAGGTTCACCAGGCGGAGGAGAACGCAGGCGCGATGAAGTTCCGCCTCACCGATCAGGAGCTCGCCCGTTTGGACGAGCTCTCCCGCAGCTTGTAATTTATTTTTTTGAAATTCACCCCGTTTTTTCTAACCACCCGGCCGTCCTGAACAGGATGATCCGGGTGGTTTTGCGGCCCGGGTGGTTAGAAAAATGATCTGCAACAAAGGGATGAAATGGGCGCATCCAATTCTGCAAATCCATCCGCGAAGATTGTGATTAATCTGGTTCTCATTTAGCCTCTTTATAATTTTTAATGAACGGGAAACCTACAAAATCCATTTGGCTCCGGATGCTCTCCATGAAATATTCAATAACCCGCATTGTTGCCCCGATTGTTCTCGCCGCGGCGGCCGTGATCGCCTTCCTCATCTGGGGCGTCCCTTATTTTTTTAATGTCTCCTTGCCTGCCCCGACCAACACTGGGTTTGGCTCCGAGACGGTGCCAGCTCAGATCATTCAAATTCTTGATCAGGGGATAGTGAATTTAGGTGGAACGAACCAGGCTTATCAGGATCTGAGCGTCAAAATTCTTCAAGGCCAGTATAAAGGCAGTGTTCTGCAGGTGAACTATGGGAAAGACCAGATCCAGCCGGAGGGAATTCTTTTCCGGCCTGGTGATGAGATCCTGGTTGTGGTCAGCCAGAGTCTGAACGGCGGCCTGATTGCCAATTATGCCGACGCCGACCACACGCGCCCCATCTTGATTCTGATGTCTGTTTTTGTTGTTTCCCTTTTGGTCATCGCACGCTGGAAAGGGTTGCGCAGTTTACTTGCCCTGTCATTCAGCTTCATCATTGTGATCGGTTATATCATCCCGCACATCTTGCACGGCGAGGACCCGGTGCGGGTGAGCATCATCGGTTCGATGATCCTGCTGACGGTCACGATGTACCTGACTTATGGCTGGAATCGAAAGACCCACTCCGCTGTTCTGGCTTTATTGAGCGTCCTGCTCATCACCGGTCTGCTGGCCTGGTTGTTCATCCGGGTTGCGTACCTGACCGGCAATGGCGATGAAAACGCCTTGTACTTGATCCAAACGCCAGGCATCCAGGTCAACCTGCGCGGCCTTCTCTTGGGGGGGATGATCATCGGCGCGCTAGGCGTGCTGGATGACCTGGTCATCACCCAGGCTTCGGCTGTTTTTGAGCTTCACGAAGCCAATGCGAGCCTCGGGCTCGCCGCGCTCTATCAGAAGGGACTGCATATCGGCCAGGACCATGTCGCTTCCACGGTCAACACCCTGGTGATGGCCTACACCGGGGTTGCTTTGCCCATGTTGCTGCTCTATTCCTTGGAACGCGGGCAGTATTCTCAGCTGATCAATGTCGCCTCGGTCGCCGAGGAGATCGTCCGCACGCTGGTCGGCTCGCTCGGCCTGGTTGCGGCTGTTCCCATTTCAACCTTGATTGCCGCGGTATTCGTGGTGAACCGCCAGGCGGTAAAAGGTCTGGACGCCTCTCCCGATTCCAAGGTCATCAGCGAAGTGCGCGGACGCCCAGGTACGCCTTTGGTGAAATAATTTGACCATTTTTATGCCATATGTTATATAATCCATCCATCAGCTCGTGAAGAAGGAGAAAAACCCATGTGCGTATTTTGTGCAGCCATTCCAGCAACAGCGGCCGTGGGAGCGAACCTGAATGCTAAGCAGAAAGTAAACCGGATCTCAGCCGAAAAAGAAGGCCTGACACCCCGAACTGAAAAACCCATCGCAAAGATCACCCTGGTTGCGATCATTTTTCTGACCGTGTGTTCGGCGGTCTACCATTTTGTTCTCTATCCGATCTTGAAAATATGACCTTTTAATCCGGGTCGTCCTGGAGTTATTGTCATTCAAGGTTTGGGGAATTCTGCGGGCATGTCCCCATCTCCAGCTGCAAGCACTGAAATCAGGGCGGAGCACTCATCCGTGTGGGAGATTTATTCCGCATATCTCAGCGAAAGATTTAAAGGTACATGGAATGGTCAGAAAAGGAATTACAGCCTGCCTGTTTGCATTCATGCTGGCCTCTGTCAGCATCCTCATGGTATCTGCTCATACCACCGTCACCGCCGGGCCGTACGACATTGAAATTGGCTGGGTGAACGAACCGCCCATCATCGGGCAGATGAATGCCATCGTGGTCAATATCTCCACCGTCGGCGCTAATGGATCCTCCACTCCTTCCCAGGCGGATCCCTCCGGACTGGTGGTGACGGTCTCCTACGGTGGGCAGAGTAAAATCCTGACGCTTCAGCCATTGGGGGAAAATACACCTGGACAGTATATTGCGCCCATCCTGCCAACCATTCCGGGTGTCTACACCGTGGACGTTACCGGCAAACTGGGAAGTACAGACGTAAAGGTAGAAGTTCAGCCGGAGGAAGTCCAGGCGACGGACACCGTCCAGTTCCCCAAGCCAGCCACTTCCCAGTCGCAAACAGCTGGCAGCTCTAGGGGTACCCTCTGGCTGGCAGTTGCCGGCCTGGTCTTTGGATTGGCCGGCCTGATCGTGGCCTTGCTCGCCTGGAAAAAGACCGGCTAGCCTCTTGTTCCCAGGAATGAAAATCCGCACTCTGCTCCTGGTGCTCGCCATCCTGCTCATTTCTGCATGGGCGGCTGTGCCAGTTTCTGCCCACGCACTTTTAATTAAGTCCAATCCGGTGGCCAATTCCGTTCTGGCACAATCACCCGCCCAGGTCGAGCTCTTTTTCAGCGAGACCGTCACACCGGGCCTCAGTACCATCAAGGTCTTTAATTCAAGCGCTCAGGAGGTCGACCAGGGGGATGTGCGCGTCGATCCTTCCGACGCGACGCGCATGACGGTTTCCCTGCCTTCCCTCTCCGACGGTGTTTACACGGTCACCTGGAAGGCAGTTTCGGCGACGGACGGGCACCAGACTGAGGGGACGTTTCCCTTCGGGGTTGGAAATGTAAATGCCGCTGCCCTGCCGGTGAGCCAGACGAGCTCGAGCTCCAGCCTGCCGGCCAGTGCCCTCATCGCCAAATGGTTACTGCTGGCTTCCCTGGCTGTTCTTACCGGACAGCTGCCATTCATCAAGCTCATCTGGCAGCCAGCGCTGAAAAAGAGCGGGAGTGAGTTTCCATTGCGGGTGCAGCAGCCGCCCGACTGGAATAAGGTTCATCATTTCGGCCTGGGCGTAGTCCTGGCCGCGATCATCCTGGGAGTTTTGGCCCAGGCTGGCCAGTCAACCGGGAGCGAGCTGGCGCTTCCCTGGGCCCCGACGACGATCGACATCCTCACCGCGACCCGTCTGGGGATCATCTGGCTTGTTCGCCTGGCCCTGGCACTAACCAGTATCTGGCTGGAGCTGGGCCGCCCCGCGGCCTGGAAGAGCTGGGCGGGCTTTGTACTCAGTCTTGGCCTGATCTTCACGGTAAGCCTGACCAGCCACGCCGCCACAGAAGCGCAGCCTGCCCTGCCGGTGCTGGATGATTGGATTCACATCACCGGGATGGCTTTTTGGTTCGGGGGACTGGCCTGTTTGCTGACCGGTCTGCGCGAGCTGCGGCAGGTCGAGGGCAGCCTGCGGACCAGGCTGACGTCGCTGACCATGGTCCGCTTCTCGACGATGGCGCTTGTCTCGGTCGGGCTGATCGGGCTCACCGGGCTTTATTCGGCCAGTCTGCGGGTTGGGACGATTCAGGCATTACTGACTTCGATTTATGGGCACGCGCTGCTTTTCAAGCAGATCTTTGTCGTAGGCTTGCTGCTGCTTGCCGGTATCAATTTGTTGTTTGTTTCTCCCCGTCTGAATCGTGACCGGGTGCGCGGGGCGAGCAACGTCATCCTGGTCACCCGCTTCGGTAAAATGGTCCTGGCCGAGATAATCCTGGCTGGCCTGCTTTTATTCGCAGTGAGCCTGCTGACCTACCTCCCACCGGCCAAGATCGTTCCGCCCAGCCAGGAATTGAGCGGAACTGCCACGGTGAATGACTTGAAAATGAACATCGCCATCTCTCCCGGGCAGGTCGGCCAGAACACCTTCACCTTGCAGCTTGTCTCGAACGGCCGCCCGGTAAGAGTGGTCAAGGAGGCTCTTCTGCGTTTCACGCCCAACCAGGGCAATTTTCCGCCATCGGAGGGGCAGTTGATCAGCCAGGGCGACGGAACATTTACTGCAAAGGGAACCTATCTCAGCCTGCCGGGTAGCTGGCAGGTGCAGGCTGTGGTTCGGCGGGTGGACAAGTTCGATGCCTATGCCAATTTCAACTTCGCTCTCAGGAGCCCCGGCTCGGGGGATCAGCCGTCTGCCACACCCCACCTGGCAGGGGTCTTGATCCTCTTCAACGGGTTGCTCCTGGGCCTGCTGATGACTTCGCTGCCGGTGAAGCCTTCCATTCGTTTTGCGATCGGAGTTCTCCCGATCATGTTTCTGCTGGTAACCGGTATTTACTACATGACCCTTCCCATAAAAGTCAGCACCGGCGAGGCCAACCCGGTGCCGCCGAACAGTCAGTCGATTGCCGAGGGAAAAGCGGTGTATACCCAGTACTGCGTACCCTGCCATGGAACTTCCGGGAGGGGCGACGGGCCGGTGGGGGTGACCCTCAACCCGCGCCCGGCAGACCTGACCCTGCACGGCGTCCCCGGCATCCATACCGATGCTCAGCTCTATGAATGGATCACCAACGGCCTGCCAGGCACGCGCATGCCGGCGTGGAAATCCACCATTTCGGATACCGACCGTTGGAACCTGGTCAACTACATTCGTGTCCTGGCGCAGTCTCCCCAATAATTTATGGTGGATCGATGATATCAAGAAAAAACCTGCTCATTCGTTCTTTTTTCCTGACCCTTCTCCTGAGCGGCTGTGTGATCAACACGAGCCAGCCAGCAACGGAGCCTCCCTCCGGAGGAACTCGGGGCAGTCATTCCCGCCCTGAGCACTGCGCCGAACGCAACCCAGACAAATTCGCCTTTCAGTACGGGCCTCCCGACCACAAGCATCCCGATCACCTGGTCGGACCTTAACCTCTCCGGAAAACTGATATACCTTGCGGGTTTTCAACAGGACAATAATGCGTACATAAGAATCCAGGCTCTCGACCTGGCGAGCGGCGTGATTACAACCCTCTACCAGACGCCTCCGGTGGGATGGATTTATACTGCCTCTGTCTCGCCGGATGCTAAACAGATCGTGCTCTCATATTCTCCGCCGACCGGCTACCAGAACTCTTTACAGCCTACCGTTGGACGGTTCATCCCCGCCCGAGCAGATTTTCGCGCCCCCAAGTCAAAGCGATCAATATCTGCAGCCAGTCTGGTCCCCGGACGGCAAATACATCTACTTCGTTCACACCAACTATGCGCTTCCGCGGAAGGACCCAAACCAGCATTACCCCATTTTTGAAATCTACCGGATGGCAGCCCCGGCCGGCCCGCTCGAAAAAATCGTGGAGAATGCTTACTGGCCGCGTCTATCCGCAAATTCGTCCCGCCTCGTCTATGTAACCCAAAATCCTGACGATGGAACGAACAAGCTTTTTGTCGCAAACGCCGATGGCAGCAACCCGCAGGAAGTGGTGCTGTCCGGCCCGAGCATCCCAACCATTATTGATGCACCGGTCTTCCTGCCGGACGGCAGTACAATCCTGTTCAGTGCCCCCGTCCCGGCCCAATCCTCAGT
Source organism: uncultured Chloroflexia bacterium (assembly GCA_963753465.1). Classification (GTDB taxonomy): domain Bacteria; phylum Chloroflexota; class Anaerolineae; order Anaerolineales; family Villigracilaceae; genus UBA877. The sequence goes on along the minus strand of CAVWCJ010000002.1, from coordinate 1,303,120 downwards.
CCCTTCCTGGCTGGACCGGCTTTTCGGGGTGATTGTCGCCTCGGCTCACAGTGTCCCTTCGGAATGGTGGTCGGTACCGGTGGAAGACGGGGTGCCCACCCAGCTCACCCACATCCAGGCTCCGGGTTTGTATGCTTCCATATCGCCGGATACCCAGCATATTGCCAGTTTCAGCGGAAACGGCGTATTCGTGATGAACCCGGATGGGACCGGATTGACGATGCTGGTCAGCGACGTAGGCGGAATACCCGGGACAGTCAACTGGATCCCCTAGAATCGTCTCCTGCCCGATTTTTATTTATTCCCCAGCCGGTTGACACTGCCCAGGCCGCTGATATCCTGTTGTACGCTGGGCGAGCCATAGTAGCCCACCGAGCCGGCGCCGCTGATATCCACGCTCAACTGGCTCTTTACCCACAGGGTCGCGCTGCCTGCTCCGCTGAACTCGACGTTCGAAGTCCCGGTGGATAAATCTGCTCCATTGAAATCACCCCAGCCGCTGATATTTAAATTAAGGATGCCGGCTGTACCGTCCGCGGTGACATTTCCGGCGCCGTTCAGGACGAGCTCCAGATCACTTACATTCAACCTTGACAAGGTCAAATTTCCCGCGCCGCTCACGGTTATTTTCAGTGAGTCTGTCTGCAGGCCTTCGATGTGTGCCGTCCCCGCTGACGGAAGGTCCATGCCCTTCAGGTCTGTGACCGTGAGGCTGATTTGAACCGCTTTGGTCGGATAAACGCGCCTGCTCGAACGGGGTTCCCCGTCCTCAATGTAGAGCACCCCGTTTGAAACACGCGTGGAGAGCTGAGGCAAGAGATTGTCCTCGGCTTGAAGCCTGACCGATTGGGTATTCCCCTGTTGGATGGTCACTTCCGCGGGAAAGTCAATCGAGAGGGAGGTAAAATTTGCCACCGTGCGTGTCTCGGTGACAACCCGTCCGGACCCCGGGACTGTGCCGCCCGAGTTGATTCCCCATCCCCATCCCGGAGCACTGTTCCACCCGAGCTGCGGGGCAAACACGATCCCCAGCAGCATGCCTAAAACGATCAAGCCCGAGACAATCATTCCAGCGATAGGCCAACGCGCCCGCAGGATCAAACTGATGCCTAAGGCCAGCAGCAGGTACGGCAGGCAATTAGCCAGTGCCCACAAATTTGCTGCCGCAATGATCCCCAGATTGATCAGGAGCCAGACGATTCCCATGGCGATCAGGAAAAAAGGCCAGAATAAAGAACGCATTCTTGGAGTTTTCATTTAGATTCTCTCCTACTGCTGCTGTTGCGAATGGTTTTCAAACTCGTTGGGCTTATCCTGGCCTTTGCCGGGAAGCAAACCCGAACGCACCAGCACCAGGTAACCGCCCAGCACGATCAGCGCTAACGGGAAGATCCATTGCCCCAGTCCGTGAGGATGATTGATTGAGAAGATCAGCTCGAAGAACGAGCCAAAGATGACAAACAGCGCGAGACCGGTTCTCATTACACGCATCCCCGCCCGGCGGGAGCCCTGGTTCCCGGTGTAGACGCCCATAATGAAGATCCCCAGCCCGACGGCGATCAAGAGCACTGTCCAGCTGTATGACCAGCTTTCCCAGTAGTTGGTCAGGTTTTGGAGAAGCATCATCAGACCGAGCACCGAGAGGATGCTGCCCGGGATGGCCAGCCCGGCGACAGACCTGCCTCCCAGGAACATCCCGACGAAAAACAACGCCCCGATGCCGATGATGAAGAACGGCCACAGGCTGCCCCAGAAATCGTAGCCTCGGAACACCTGTCCGAGCAGGGCCAGCAGACCGAAGAGGATCAGGATCGAGCCAGCGACGATCGACCCGTTGATACGCCTTGTTGACATTGGTTTCTTCCTTTCCGAAGAATATTTGAATTTGGGTTGGGAGAATCGGACCGGGTTCACCTGCAATCGTTCAACGCTTGCCACTTAGAAAACGGAGGGCAGGAATTGCCTCTCGCTACTCTTATATTACTATACGTAACAGAATCAAAAAACGTTGCTGGGATTGCCATGAGGGCAGAAAGGGCCACGGCCGGGATTTCAATGTCGATAAAATATTTTATTGGTAACCCTGGGCTGGGGCTGGAATTGCCCAAAGTCGTGCCGGGGAAGCTCGCCCATTCCATCACCGCGGCAGCCCCTGCTTTCAAGGGGGCGCGTTTACTTTCCCCCGGCTTCTCCGAAGAGCACCACGACGATATGCTGGTTGAGGAAAAGCGGCGTGCCTGCCCCTCCAGGCACGATCTGTCCGAGGGTGTAGCCTCCGGCGATGGGCACATTTGGCCCCAGCGCTTCCTGGACGGCGGCAATGTCCGCGCCGGGCTGGGCCTCGAAGAGCATCTGCCAGGCCATGTCAGCCAGCACCAGCGCCAGGACTGGCCGCGAACGGCCAAGCCCATCCAGTGCCTGTTGGACGGCTTTCCGGGCAGCCTCCTGGCAGGCGGACAGACTGCCGGTCAGCAGGTAGGCATCCATGCCGTCGGCGACAGCGGCATTCATCCGGAACGACCCGTCTGCTTCCACGCGGAGGGGGGAGCGTACCAGCAGGCTTTTATCCAGCTGCTCCAACCCCAGCGGGTAGAGCCTGGCCATGTGGTTCAAGGGAGGGAAGGCCCAATCGCGCGGGGGGTAGCCGAACAGGTGGGCATAGGCTTCCGAGGATGGGCGCCCGTCCAGGGTGCGCACCCAGAAGCCGCGCGAACGCGTGACCCGGAAGTGAGCGCCGATTGGCTGCCAGCCGTGGGCGTATCCTACAGCGATTTTGATTGCCCCCTCCAGGCGCGCCAGGGCCAGGCCGCCTGCACCGGACTGTGCTCCGCCAATCTGGTAGGCATTGCCGGTGTGCAGATCACCCCCGGAAAGCGCCCCGGTCAGGTTTGCCCCGTGCGGCAGGCTGCTGCACAACTGCTCGGCATCGGCATTGAAACCGTCAGCAAAGAGCAGGCAGGGCTGGTCGGGTTTGCGCTGGAGCAGGTCGGCCAGGTGCAGGGCGACCTCGCGGCTGCCCTGGGTATATCCGGCCAGCCACTGGACATCGACGCGGAACTCGCTGCCTGCCAGCAGGGCGACCACGACCGAATGCGGGTGTAGCCCGTCGGAGGTCATGCCAGCTGGAGTGCTGAAGCCGATCAGGGGCAGGTTCCCGGTCAGGCTGGAGACGCCGTTGATTACCTGCTGCGAATCGTACTGGTAGGAGGTGATCACCAGTCCGAGGACCGGGGTGGTGCTGCCCAGATTGTTCAGCGCCTGATGAGTGGCCTGCAGGCCAGCTTCGCGCCCATTGAGCGAGCGCGCCTGCCCAACTGTCGCGAGAAGGCTCATGAAATACTATTCTCCTCTCATCTCTCCTGGTAACGGCAGGGAGGGTGAGGACAATTTTTATCCTTGTGCTACCGGGACGGTAAAGTGGAACGTGGTGCCCAGGCGGAACTCGCTCTCGAACCAGACCCGCCCGCCCATCATCTCGATCAAGCTCTTGGTGATGTTCAAGCCCAGCCCGGTGCCGGGCGCCTCGCGTGCCTTTTGGTCCTCAGAACGGAAGAATTTTTCGAAGATCTTCTTCTGGTCTTCCAAGCTGATGCCGATTCCATTGTCCTTGATCCAAATGTGTTCCACCTCCGCGGCGCCCTGTGGATCCCACTGGTTGCCGGTGCGCTCCGCACCGATATTGATCCGTCCGCCCTCAGGGGTGTATTTGTTGGCATTGCTGACGAAGTTGGTCAGGATCTGCACCAAACGCGTACGATCCGCCCAGATCGGAGGAAGTTTCTCGGCGAGTTCCAGAATCACGATCTGTTTCTTGTCGTCGACCTGGCGCTTGGACGAGCGGAGGACTTCGTCTAGCACCTCCGCAAAGTCCACGCCCTTGAAGTCCAGGCGCAAACGCCCGGCTTCGATCTTGGAGTTATCGTTCAGGTCCGAGACCAGGGTGGACATGCGCTCGACGTTGGAGCGGATGGTGTTCAGGAAGTTGGACTGCATGTCCGTGATCGGTCCGACGGCACCTGCGGCGAGCAGTTCGCTGTACCCCTTGATCGAGGTCATTGGGTTTTTGAGCTCGTGTGCAACAAAAGAGACGAACTCGCTCTTGGCGCTGTTGGCTTCCTCAACGGCACTGTACAGCTGGGCGTTGGCAATAGCGATGGCGGCATGGTCGCTCAGGCGGCTGAGGAAGGGCATCGTCTCTTCCGAGTAAGAATCAGGCGAGCGGCTCTCCATCACCACCAGGCCAATCACGTTCGCCTCGCGGCGGATCGGGACCACGGTCTGGGTCAGTGCGTCGGGCAGGAGCCCAGTCTGGCCGACCGCCAGGGCGACGCGCTGCGGCTGGCCGGTCTCGACGGCAACGCGCATCGCCGGCTGATCGAGGGGGATGGGTGCTCCCTTGAAGTTCTGTTCGAGCGACTCGTAGCCCTGCTGGGCCATCAGGCGGATGCCTTTTTCCTCCAGGATGCCGATCAGTCCGGCTTCGGCGTTGGACTGGCGCATGGCCCAGTCCAGGGTCAGGCGCATGGCGCGCGCCACGTCAAGACTGGCATTGAGCTTCTCGATCGATGCGCTGCATGACCGACAGCTCCTCCACGCGGGCGTTCAACTCCTGGTCGGTAAGGGTGTACAGGCGGGCGTTCTCGATGGCGACCGCTGCCTGCCCGGCAAAGGCCGAGAGCAGGTTTTGGTCATCATCCGCGAACGGCAGGCCGTCCTTGCGGTTGATGACCTCCACCACACCGATGACACGGTCCTTGATCTGCATGGGCACCGCCAGGATGGTCCGGGTGACGAAACCGGTCTTCTCGTCCGTGTGGTTGAACCAGTTGGGTTCCTGGGTCACGTTATTCGAGATGACCGCCTTGCGGCTCTGAACCGCCTCGCCGACGATCCCGGTGCCGGGAGCCAGGCGCTGACCGGACAAGTCCGAGGCGACCGGGCCGGCAGTGGCTCTGAAGATCAATTCGTCGTTTTGCTCGTCGACCAGGAAAAGACTGCCGGCCTCACAGTTCAGAATGGCCACTGCGCTGTCGAGGATGTTTTGGAGCAGGGGCTCGGTTTCCAGGGTGCCGGTCAGCTGGCGGGTGATTTCGTTCAGGCTGGTCAGCTGGTGGGCGCGCCGCTCGCTCTCCTGGAGCAGGCGGGCCTTGACAATGGCGCCGGCTGCCTGATCGGCAATGGACTGGAGCAGCTCCAGCTGGCCGGGGGTATAGATCACGCTCGGGTCGCGGCTGTCGATGCTCAAGGCACCGATCGTCTCCGCTCCTGCATTGAGTGGGACGCCCAGCCAGGCGATCGTGCTTTTCGAGACAGGCAGCGCGCTGTGCATCTGGCATTCACGAACATAATCGGAGGTCAGGATCGGGCGTCGAGAACGGATGACTTCCGGGCTCAGGTCGGTCCCCTGGGACAAGGGCAGAATCTCGCGAGAGGTCAGACGCTCGTCCTGTTCCAGACAAAAGGCAAAGTAAAAATAATCGTTTTGCTTATCATACAGGGTGATGTGAAAGTCATCCACCGGGATGATCTGGCTCGTCTGGGCGTAGATCAGCTCCAGGATGTCGTCGTAGACCACCGTGACGTTCACGCCCTGGGCGACACGGGCAAGGATGTTCATCTCACGCACGCGCCGCTCCAGGTTGAAGACGACCTGGGCACGCTCGATGGCGACCGCCGCCTGCGAGCTGATTAAATCGAGGAAATTCAAATCCCGCCCGGCGTAGTTCTCCCCCGAACGACGCTCCCCGAGCGCCAGCCAGCCGATCAGCCGTTCCCCCCCCGGCAAGGGCACGAGAAGGATTGCGCCCAGCAGGGCCAGGCGCGCCTGCTCCGGGCGCAGTTCTTCAGGGAGATGATTTTCCTCTAAGAATATGGGCAGCCGGGATTTGGCCAGGGACTGGACCAGCGGGCTGCCTGTATTGAAACGCAGGTCGCTGGTCAGCCGGCCGTCCTCGCCTGCAGTGGCGGCATAGTTATCGTTGAGCGGATCGTATACATATACGTGCAGCCGGTCGGGCATCAGGCTGCTGATGATATGCTGCTGCAGCGTGCGGATGATGGCTGCCAGGTCGACGGTATTGGTCAGCTCATGGGCAAAATTCTCCACGCTCTGCTGGTAAGCCTGCTCGCCGCGGAAGAAGGTGATGTCAACGGCATGCTCCAGACGGGTGCGCACAGGATTTAGCGCCAGGGCCAGGATAAAAACCACCGCCCCAACGAGGAGTGGGTTGTTCGCCTTGATTGCCTGGTGGGAGACAATGCTCAGCCCGGTGACCAGCAGCGCATACGCGGCGATCGTCAGCACCGAGAGCAGGGCATACAGCACACCCTGGCGGAGCATGAAATCCGTCCGCACCAGGCGGTAACGCAGAATGGTGTAACCGGTTACAGCCGGGAAGATCACCGTGGTCAGGAGGAGCAACGGCTGGAAATTCAGCGGATGAACACGGGTCAGCATGAACCAGACAGCCAACGGGCCAAAGGCGATCAGCATCCCCAACAGGATCATGCGCGCCTGCTGCCGGACGACCGGCGAACGAGGTGCCAGGCTGCGATAGACCATTATGCCTACGAATAGGAACACTGAAAGACCTGCCATGAAATAGATGTTCCCCCAGTTGTCGATATAGGCCTTCGGGTGGTTAAAGTTGTAAAGGTTGAGCAACGCCAGGACGGTCAGTACGAGCCCCACCAGATAGCCGATAAAACGCAAGAAGCGAAACCTGGTCACCCAGCGGAATTCCCGTGGGAATACCAGCGCCAGGTTCAGGACCGCTGCACCAGCCGTGGCCACAGCCAGAGTCCACAGCCAGCTCAGGGCGTGAGTGGTGTAGAGGTCGAATAGCGCCGCGCAGCCAACTGCAACCGAAGTGGAAAACAATGCGAAGGCGCGCCCGGCAGGTTCAGTCCTGCGCATACCGAAAATCCACAGGCTGATGATCAGGAAGATCAGCCCGATGGCATACGGCACGTAAAGGAACGAGAGCCGGTCCGCGGCGGGAAAATCGTGCAGGGTGACCGTGAGCGACTTTTTCACTCCGTCCGGGGTCAGGATGGTGATTGGGACAGCCTCACCCGGCTTTCGTCCCTGCAGGGCTTTCTGCATATCCGCCGTGCTGCGGACATCCATCCCGTTCACCTGCAGCAGCTGGTTGTCCAGCCTTACCCCACTGTCAAACAGCCCCCAGGCAGGGTCGATCCTCGTCGGTCCGACCCCGTTGAAGACCATTGTCTGCTCGACAAACGCACCGATGAAAGGCGTATTCAGCCAGCTGGCTGCCAGGAATGGGATTACCAGGAAGGCAATCAACGCGAGCCCTTGATAGGCAAGGACGACGAGTTGGATCACCCGGTTGAAGATTTGGTTGGAGCGTTCGGATTGCGACATGGCTACTCGCAGGGCGGCCCGCTGGAATTCCCAGGCATGCGCGGCCCGGAGGCGGCGCGCGGGCAGAAGGGGGCCGAAAATCTATAATCATTTTACACTACAATTGTTCTGGGAAAGACAATTATTACATATCATTTCCGTTATGTCCGGAGAAGTGCAAATTTATGCCGGAATTTCTACGGGAATGGCGCTCTGTTAAAGGTACAATAGATGCCGGAAGGAATGATGAATGTTCGACTCTCCCCATCGACGCTTCAACCCGCTCACCGGCGATTGGGTGCTGGTATCCCCCCAGCGCGATAAACGCCCCTGGCTGGGGCAGGTCGAAAAAGTCCCGCCGGAGGACCTGCCGGCTTATGACCCGGATTGCTACCTGTGCCCGGGCAACACCCGCGCCGGAGGCGTGCCCAACCCGGCCTACACCGGTACCTTCATCTTTGACAATGACTTCGCCGCCCTGCTGCCCGGAGCCGCACCCTTTGAAGCGCCTGCCGCTGAACTCCTGCGCGCCGAGCCAGAAGAGGGCATCTGCCGCGTCGTCTGCTTTTCCCCCCGGCATGACCTCACCCTGCCGGAGCTGTCCCAGGAGGGGGTGGAAGCTGTCCTGGTTGCCTGGACAGAGCAAACCGCCGACCTGGGCGCACATCCCGGCATTCGCTATGTCCAAGTTTTTGAAAACAAGGGGGCGATGATGGGCTGCTCGAACCCGCACCCGCACAGCCAGATCTGGGCCACCGCGCACATTCCCAACGAACCGGGCAAGGAGCTGGCTGCCCAGAAGGAATACCTTCAGCGGCACCATCATCCCCTGCTGCTCGATTACCTTGCCGAGGAACAGCGCCTGAACGAGCGTACCGTGGCGGCCAACACCCATTTCACCGCCCTGGTGCCATTCTGGGCGGTCTGGCCCTTCGAGATCCTGCTGGTGGCCCACCGTCCGTCCGCCCGCCTGACCGACCTGACTGGAGAAGAGCTCTCGGCGCTTGCTGATCTCCTGCGCAAGGTCACGGTGCGCTACGACAACCTGTTTGAAATTTCGTTCCCCTACTCGATGGGTTTTCACCAGGCGCCTTTCGACGGCCAGAGGCACCCGGAATGGGTGCTGCATGCTCATTTTTACCCGCCACTGCTGCGCTCGGCCACGGTACGCAAGTTCATGGTTGGCTATGAGATGCTCGCCATTCCCCAACGCGACCTGACCGCTGAGACGGCTGCAACGCGATTGCGCGCTCTGCCCGACCGCCACTACCTCAGCAGGGGATAACCTTTCACTGAAATAACCGTCATATGGCAGCCGTTGTACGATGAGGACGGTATTCGGATGCGGATCGTATTGATTCCGTGTCCCAGGCCTGCTCATTTTTCCAAGAATTCAGACGGAGGAGTATTATGCGTATTGGAGTCCAGCTTCCATCGTTCACCTGGCCGGAGGGGACGGCCGGGATTCGTTCCACCCTGGCGCGCATTGGCCAGATTGTCGAGGAGGCCGGTTTCGCCAGCCTGTGGGTCATGGATCACTTTTTCCAGATCCAGCAGGTCGGGAAGGTGGACGAGCCGATGCTCGAGAGCTATACCACACTCGCCTACCTGGCTGCGGTGACCCACCGTGTGCGCCTGGGCACGATGGTCACCGGAGTGATCTACCGTCATCCCGGGCTGCTTGCCAAAACCGTTACGACCCTGGACGTGCTCTCCGGCGGTCGTGCCTACCTGGGGATCGGGGCCGCCTGGAACGAGCGCGAATCAGTCGGTCTGGGAGTGCCCTTCCCGCCGCTCAAGGAAAGGTTCGAGCGTCTGGAGGAGACGCTGCAGATCATCCAGCAGATGTGGTCGGGGAAGGTCGCGGCCTATCCGGGCAAGCACTACCAGCTTGCCGAGACGCTCAACTCGCCCCAGCCCCTGGCGCAGCCGCATCCGCCAATCCTGATCGGGGGTGGCGGCGAAAAGAAGACCCTGCGCCTGGTAGCCAAGTACGCGGATGCCTGCAACCTCTTTGCCTACGGCGGTGCGGAGCCGATCCGTGCCAAGCTCGAGATCCTGCAGCAGCACTGTGAAGCGCTTGGCCGGCCATACGAAGAGATCGAAAAAACAGCCCTCGGCCAACTTGACCTTGGACCGGAAGGGATGAGCGCCTCTCAGGTGATCGACCTGTGCCACACGATGAGCACAGCCGGGATCCAGCATCTGATCTTTTCCTTTAAAGATGTGAGCAAGATCAGGCCGCTGGAGGTGATGGGGAAGGAGGTCATCCCAGCCGTTGCCGGATTCTAGCCGGGAGCGCCAAGGAGAGGCCAGGAACACATTGACCGCCAGTTCAAAAGCAACTCCCGCTCCATGGATACTGCCCCTGGCCTCCAGCCAGGCCGACCTGCCAACGGCGGGCGGAAAGGGTACCAACTTGGCGCGCCTGGTGCGCTCTGGCTTCCGCGTGCCGGAGGGGTTCATCCTTCCTACCCGGGCATACCGGGCTTTCGTCGAGGCCAACGGGCTGGAGGAACGCATCCTGTCACTCCTGTCCGAACCCGAATCTGACCGCGTGGAGGCATTCCTTCAGACTTCGGCCCAGATCCGCAGCCTGTTCGTGGAGGGAAGGATCCCCAGGGAGTTGGTCGGCGAGCTCGAGGCAGCCTATGCCCGTATAGGGTTGAAAGCGGTGGCGGTCCGCTCCTCAGCCACGGCGGAAGATCTACCCGGGCTGTCGTTCGCAGGCGCGCAGGACACCTACCTCAACGTGATTGGCAATGAGAACCTGCTGAAGGCCGTGGTGGATTGCTGGAGCAGTCTGTGGACGGCGCGGGCGATCATCTACCGGAACCGCAACCGGGTTCCCCATGCCGGAGCAGCCCTGGCGGTCATCGTCCAGGAGATGGTTGAGAGCCAGGCCTCGGGCGTGCTGTTCACTGCCAACCCACTCACCGGTTCGCGCGTGGAGACAGTCATTGACGCGGCCCTCGGCCTGGGTGAAGCTCTGGTCTCCGGCAGAGTCGACCCGGACCATTACGTGGTCGAGGCTGCCGGGGAGCGCATCTTATCCAAGACCCTGGGCGCCAAGGAACTCTCCATTCACGGGCGGCCCGGCGGTGGCACACAGGAGACTCTGCAGAAACGCGGCGAGATCCAGGCGCTCCCGGATGGTCAAATTCTGGAACTGGCCCGCCTCGGGCGGCAGGTGGCTGACCTGTACGGCTTTCCGCAGGATATCGAATGGGCCTGGGCCGACGGCCGGCTATCCCTGCTCCAGTCGCGCCCGATCACTTCCCTTTACCCGCTGCCGGACGGCTTGCCAGAGCAGCCGTTGAAAGTCTTTTTTTCCTTCGCCGCAGTACAGGGGATGGCTGACCCCCTAACGCCGCTTGGCTGCGATTCTCTGCGCGAGGTCTTTGCCATGGGTGCCGGGTGGTTCGGTATCCGAGTCACCCGGGAGACCCAGAATGTGATCTTCTCCGCCGGTGAAAGGCTGTGGGTCAACATCACGACCTTGATGCGCAATTCAGTCGGTCGGCGCATCGTGCCGGTCGTCCTGGGCCTGGTCGAGCCGACCATCCGCCAGGCGGTAGAGCAAATTTGGGATGATCCGCGCCTGCAGCCCGAGCGTCCCGGGATCAGTTTCCATGCCCGGTTGCAGATTGCCCGTTTCGTGCTGCCCACCGGGACCCACGTTCTGCTGAACGTGCTCGCTCCCCGACAGCGGCGCGAGCACATCATTGCCAACGGGGAACGCGTCCTGCGCAGTATGGACGCCCGTTGCGCCGCCATCTACGGTGACCGCCGGGAAAAGCTGGCCCGGCAGGCTGACCTGCTGCCAGCCATGGCGAAAGGGGATCTGGTGCCTACCCTGCGGCTGTTCGTCTCCGCGGTGGCCGCAGGAATGATTTCATGGAACTTGCTCAACAAGTTGACCGCGCCTTCCGGAAATCATTCTGAGGAATCCAACGCTGACCGTGGCGACCTCATCCTGCAGATGACGCGCGGCATGCCGTACAACCCGACCACCGAGATGGACTTGGCTCTTTGGGAGATGGCCAGGGCACTCCGCCGCGACGCGGACTCCCGGAAGGCATTCCAGGAACACGACGCGGCCGAACTGTCGCGCCGTTTCCTGGCCGGTGAGCTGCCCGTGGCAGTCCGGCAGGTCATCGGAGGTTTCCTGGAACTTTACGGCGGGCGTGGCCTGGGTGAGATCGACCTGGGCCGCACCCGCTGGGTTGAGGATCCGACCTACGTCTTCGCGATGCTGGCCGGCTTTTTGCAGATCGAGGATGAAAACCAGGCACCGGATGCGGTCTTCGCCCGGGGTGTCGCGGCGGCGGAGCAGGCCGTCGCCCGGCTGGCGGCCTCGGTGCGCAGGGAGCGCATGGGCTGGTTTAAATTCAGACTGGTGGGTTTCATCGCGCGGCGTGTCCGCCAGCTCATGGGGATGCGCGAGAGTCCGAAGTTCTTCGCAGTGCGGATGATGTTCCGCGTGCACCGCGAGCTGTTGAAAACAGGGCAGGAATTCGTCCAGGCGGGCGAGTTGGATGCCCCGGAGGATCTTTTCTACCTGAATCTCTCCGAGCTGAAGGATCTGGCCGCAGGCGAACAGAGGGACTGGCGCGGCCTGATCGCCAGCCGCCGGGAATCCTACCGGCGTGAGCTGCTTCGCCGACAGATCCCCCGCCTGCTGCTCAGCGATGGGCGTGCCTTCTACGCAGGGCTGAGCGGGCCGGGCAGCTTAAAAAAATCCATTACCGGGAGCCCGGTTTCCCCCGGCAGCGCAGAGGGCCGCGTGCGAGTGGTGCTTGACCCGCGCCGGGCCCACCTCCAGCCGGGCGAGATCCTGGTTTGCCCCGGGACCGATCCTTCCTGGACGCCGCTGTTCCTCTCCGCCTCCGGGCTGGTGATGGAGACGGGTGGGCTGATGACCCATGGGGCGGTGGTCGCACGCGAATACGGCATCCCGGCCATCGTGGGCGTCGACCGGGCCACCCAGCGGCTGCAGACCGGCCAGTTCATTCGCATCAATGGCTCCAATGGGCAAATCCTCCTCCTGGAGGATCAGCCGTCCGCCGGGAGATGATTCCGGATTTCACCCATTCCCACGCCTGCCTCCAACCGCTTCGATCCTCGAAAACCGGTCAACCGTGACGATACACAAGAGCTCTTCCAGCAATTTCAACCTGACCCGCGGCTACCCGGTCGCCGTGGCGGCCGCGGCGGTCCTCTCAACGACGGCCATCTTCATCCGCTACCTGACGGTGACCTACCGCCTGCCCGCGCTCGTGCTGGCCTTCTGGAGGGAGCTTTTCGTGGCGATCACCCTGTTCTTTGTGCTGGGCCTGCTTCGCCCCTCTCTGCTGCGGGTGGAACGGCGGCATCTGCCCTACCTGCTGCTCTACGGTCTCCTTCTGGCCGTCTTCAATGCCGTCTGGACCCTATCCGTCTCTGTGAATGGAGCCTCCGCAGCCACAGTGCTCGTTTATTGTTCGGCGGCATTTACGGCTTTGCTGGGCTGGTGGTTTCTCAAGGAGCGCCTGAACTGGGCCAAGCTCCTGGCGGTTGTCTTAAGCCTGGTCGGCTGCATCCTGGTCTCCAAGGCACTGGACCCATCCGCCTGGGGAGCGAACCTGCCCGGGATCCTGACCGGTATTTTTTCCGGGCTGTGCTATGCGGTTTACAGCCTGATGGGCCGCTCGGCTTCCCAGCGCGGCCTGAACCCGTGGACAACCCTGTTCTACACTTTCGGGGCTGCCGCCGTCATCCTGTTATGTCTCAATCTGCTTTCAAGAGGGTTTTTGCCTGGTTCAGCATCCCGTCCAGCCGACCTTTTCTGGCTCGGAAAAGCCCTGGCCGGCTGGGGGGTTTTGATCCTGCTGGCTGCCGGACCGACCGTGATCGGATATGGCCTGTACATGGTCAGCCTGGGCTACCTGCCCTCCAGCGTCGCCAACCTGATCGCCTCGATGGAGCCGGCCTTCACGGCCCTGATCGCCTACCTTCTGCTCGGGGAACGCCTGATCGGCATCCAAATTGCCGGCAGCCTGATGATCCTGGCCGGGGTGATCTTGCTGCGGGTCTACGAAGGCCGGCTGGCAGGTCGCAGGCAGGCTGAATCTCGCCCTGTCTTTACCCCGCCTGCTGACTGAGGTTTCAGTCGACCCTCAAAGGCTGAGGAGATTAATATGCATAAAAGGAGAAAGCCATGACATCTTCCGCGAAGCCCCTGGCGGCCACGCCGCCCATGGGATGGAACTCCTGGAATATGTTTGGAAACGCGATTCACGAAACGATGGTCCGGGAAATCGCGGAGGCGATGGTTTCGTCAGGCCTGAAGGACTGTGGCTATGAATATATTGTCATCGATGACTGCTGGTCACAAAAGGGTGGGCGCGACCGCAACGGCGATCTGGTCCCTGACCCCCAGAAATTTCCCGGCGGGATGAAAGCCCTGGCCGACTACGTGCATGGGCTGGGGTTCAAGATTGGCATCTATTCCGATGCTGCCGATCTGACCTGCGGCAGCCACCCGGGCAGCTACCGTTTCGAGGATCAGGATGCCCGGCTGTGGGCATCCTGGGGCTTCGATTTCCTGAAGTACGATTACTGCAATGCCCCGTTCGACCAGGAGGAAGCCATCCGGCGCTACACCCGTATGGGGGAGGCACTGCGAAAGACCGGACGCGAGTTCCTATTTTCCCTGTGTGAATGGGGCGGCCGCGGCCCGCAGCTATGGGGACACAGCGCCGGGGGGCATATGTGGCGGGTCTCGGGGGATGTGTTTGACAGCTGGATCAACATCTGGATGCCGGACTGGAAGACCTACGGCATTGGGGTGGATGTGTCCATCGACCTCGCCAACGACCTGCATGAGTTTGGCGGGCCCGGTGGATGGAATGACCTGGACATGCTGGTCGTCGGCCTCAAGGGGAAAGGCCAGGTTTCCGGCGGAGGCATGTCCTTCATTGAATATCAGACCCACATGTCCATGTGGTGCATGGCCTGTTCGCCGCTGATGATCGGCTGCGACGTGAGAAAACTGGACCAGGAGACCGCCTCCCTGTTGATGAACCGGGAAGTGCTGGCCTTAAACCAGGACCCGTTGGGCCGGCCGGCCTGGAGGGTAAAACAGGTCGGAGTGTGTGAAGTATGGAAGAAACCGCTGGCGGACGGATCTACCGTCGTCGCGCTGATCAACCGGGGATCGACCGGCAGCGACATCCCCTTGAAAGCCAGCGATATCGGCCTGCTGGATCAACCCAAACTCGTGCGCAACCTTTGGGCCGGTGAAGATGTCGCCGATTTCAAGGCCGACCTGATCCAGCGCGTGCAGCCGCATGAGACCATTTTATTAAAAATCCAGCCATAGCGGCCGATCGAACGAAGCAATTTCCACGGGGTGACGCCAGGGGGAAACTGCGCAGGATGGGGCGGCGGCTCCATGTCCTGTTTAGATCCTAAAAGACGATGCAGGGCAGCTGAGTGAAAGCTGCCCTGCACCATTCTGCTTGCGGGCAGATGCTCCACGCCTGACACAGGCGCTCTGCCCTGCTCACCTGGCGGATGCCTGATTTTATTGACAGGTCGTTCCATTCAGCGAGAAGCTGGCGGGTTTCGCGTTGGTGCCACTGTAATTCGCGTTGAACCCGAAGCTGACCGAACCGCCATTCGCTCCAATAGTGCTGTTGTAGCTTAAACTCTTGACCGACACTGCAGCCCCGGATTGGGTATAGGTGCCATTCCACAGGTTGGTGATAGTTTGATTGCCGGGGAAAGTCCAGCCAAGCGTCCAACCGTTGACCGCCGCGGTGCTGTTATTGGCAATGGTCACATTGGCGGTGAAACCGGTACCCCAATCGTTCGCTACGGCATAGGTGACCGCGCATGTCCCGCCTCCGGTTGGAGGCGTCTGTGTGCGGGTGGGGGTGGGGGTAAATGTGGGCGTCGCTCCCGTCGAAGTTCGGGTGGGAGTATTCGTCGTAGTGGGAGTATTTGTCCTGGTGGGAGTGCGGGTTGGCGTGTTCGTCGCTCCACCTCCCCCGCCGCTTGCGGAAACAGAGAATGAATTCGAAGCAAGTCCGGCTCCCTGCTGCCAAATCTCGAACCCGGCCTCCACATCGATCAGGTACCAGCTGGTCTGGATTTGGCCGCGCGACACCGCGTCGTTGATAAACGACACGAGGTTGAGGTTGCTGACGGAAGTCACACCGCTGGTTTTGACATAGGAGATCACATTCCAGCCGGAATTCCCGGTCCAGACGTCCCAGCTGGTGCCCGCGACGGATACTCCACTGGCAACCCTCGATCCGACCGGCTGAATGCTGCCCAGGTGGTTGATCCAGATCATCAATTCGGCCCCGTTGGGCTGGCCGCTCGTGGTCGGGGTGGTATTGAACCAGATGTCATACGCCACGTCATAGACCCCGGAGCCCGGTTGGGAAGTGCTCCAGCTGGAGGTCGCACTGGACAGGGCGCTCACCTGAATTGGCATGCCGCTGCTGTTGGTGCAGTTGCCCCAGTGGCAGCCCTTGAAGATCGAAGGATAGGCTGCCGGCGCCCCATTGGTGGCCTTGTTGTGGTTGGCCGAGGTGACCGTAAAGGCCCCGCTGACATTATCCACGCTCAGGCAGTTTGAGCCGTTCACGTCGTTCCAGACATTGTTCTGGACCTCATAAACCTTGCCGTTGATGTCCACGGTATCCGTGGTGTTGCAGATTGTGACCGTGGCAGCCCTGACCGGCTGGAATGAAACCAGGGTGCTGACCAGCGCCAGGATCACGACCAGCAGCGCGGCGACCGATGTGTAAAGGACTTGCATGCGCTTCATAAAATTATCTCCTTATTATTTTTTCTCGGGCGGATTCGAGCCAACCCCTAAACCCCTGTGGTTCAATTTAGGTCATAGTTCGGCAACACCTCCTTTTTTACAACCAGTGGGCCAGGTGTGGACTCCTGAATCTTGGGTGCAAACAGGCTTCGCATGGACAGGGTTTTGCCATCCTCTCGCGATGGGTCGCCTGCCTTTAGATATAGAGCAAGGTGATTTAAAAAAAATACGTAAGGGGTGGAATGTGGATGTCCCCACCTGCTTCAACGGCGAAATTCAATCCACCCGCTCCGGGCGAGATGCAGCCTGCTATGGCAGTTGAACTAAAACCGAAGAGGCGCGATGAAGCCCACACGGGTAGCCCACGGCGGAAAAATCCATGCGGATTCCGCCTGCTTTTTGGGTCTTCTGCTTAATTGTTTTTCAAACGAGCTAAAGAGGTCATGGTACGATGTATGCACCCGGCTCCCGAGAGCTTGCCGGGTTCCAGTCACCTGATATCAGTTGTAATTCATGCAAAATATCAGCGATCAGCCTCCGCTCCGGTCAGGCGGAGCAGGCGGCAAGCCGGGCACCGCCTGGCTGGTCAGGGTCAGGCTGGCCGAGGCGAGACCGGGGGCGCTGGCGGTCAGGGTGATCGTCCCGGCTGTACGTCCGGCGCGCACCCACGCCGCCAGCTGGCCGCCTTTCATGGTGACCACAGCAGGCCCGACAATGCTCCCCGGCCCGCTGACGCTCAGGTTCACCTGGCTGCTGTCCGTGGGCACGACGGTTCCGTTCGCATCCACAACATTGATGAAGACCAGCCGCGCGTCACTCATGTCTGCCTGCAGGGTGGTGCCCTCCGGTTGGAGCTGGATGGCTGCTGCTGCTCCCGGTGTCCGGCGGGTGAAAGCCACCTTTTGTACACCGCTGATCAAACAGACCGCCTGCAGGGTGCCGGGCGTGAAGCTGCCCAGATCGAAATTGAAAGGTGGGTGGAGCAGAGCTGTTCCGGTATCCGGAGAGCGGGTCGCGATCAGCGAGCCATTCAAGGACAAAGAAACCTGGTCACAGTTGCTGTAGACCCGAACGGTGGTCGGCGAGGTTGGCGTCCACTGGTTGGCAATGAATACCATCGGCCCTGAATCCACCCCTTTGAGGATGACGTTCGGGTCGCGCTGGCTTTGCAGGAAGTAGTAGGCATACTTGGGGATGCGGTACATGTCCACCAGGCCCGAGCGGGTAATGCCGTAACTGCTGAAACCACCATAGTCGGCGAAGTCCCAGTAACCATCGACTGTGAACCAGCTCAGGGCCATATTCTTGCTCTCACCGTCCTGGACATTATCGGCCTGGGTCAGCATGGCAACATCCCCAGCCTGGCGGGCCTGCCGGCTGCTCGAGTCTGCGCCGCCGTAGTCCCAGTCCCCATACTCGTCGATGATGATCGGCCGCGGATCGTTCGAATTGCGGACCCCGTGTTGGGAGGCGTCGATGAAAATATCCGCATACGACCATTTCCAGGCGGCGGAGAAGGCCTGATCCCCCGGATATTCCTGGTGAACGATGCTGTTTGCCATCTGTGCCCACTCTTCCGTGAAATTCGATTCATTCAAACTGGCTTCCCATGCCACAACGCTCGGGTGATTGCGATCGCGCCGGATCATGTCTCTCAGTTCCTGGTAAGTGTTTTCTTTGAAAGCGGAGGTGTCGTTAAATTGCTGCCAGCCCGTCTGGGCATCCAGCACCAGGATGCCCAATTCATCGCACGCATCGTAAAAAGCGGGGGAATGCGGGTAATGCGAGCCGCGGATGAAGTTGAGCCCCGCTTCCTTGATCCGTTTCACATCGTAATAGATGGACTGGTCCGGGATGGCATCTCCCAGGCCGTAGATCTCCTGGTGCATGTTCACCCCCTGGGTCTTGAAGCGGACGCCGTTGATCAGCAGTCCGCCGTCATGGCTCCACTCGATGCGGCGGATGCCGATCATCGTCGAGATATCGTCGACTGCAGCTGCCCCGTCTTTCAGTGTGGTGCGCAGGGTGTACAGATTCGGCGTGTTGGGGCTCCACAGCTCAGGGTCTGTAATGGTGATGTTCTGGATAAAATCGTAGTCTTCACCCGCGTTGATCGAATCCGTGGCGGCAGCCGCCCCGACCGCCTTCCCGGCCGCATCGACGATGGTTGACACCAGGGTGGCATTTTTTACGAGGGGGGTTTCATTGATCACGTTTGTCTTGATATTGACCACGGCCGAGCTCGTGTTGACCGAAGGATAAGTCACGAACACCCCGCCTCCTGCCACCTTGTTTGCATACACGGCGTCGGTCACATGCAGCGGGTCGGTCACAATCATATTCACGTCCCGGTATAGTCCCCCATCGTATTGAAAGTCGACCCCGTTCCAGCCCGGTGCCCAATCCGGATTGGCATTGCTGTCGATTTTCACGGCGATGACATTATCCGCTCCGTCGTAAGCCACATCGCTGCTGATGTCGATAGTGAAGGGGGTATAGCCTCCCACATGGCGGATCTTGTGAGACCCGTTGACCCATACATCTGCCGACTGCATGGCGGCTCCAAACTCGATGTACACCTTGCGCCCCTGGTAGGCGCCCGCTACTTTGAAGTGCTTGCGGTACCAGCTGATTCCCAGGTACGCATTGGGGTCTTCAGGTGTCACAAATTTGGTGGAGTGGGGCAGGTCGACATATGTCCACCCGGAATCATCGTAGGTCTTGGCGTCCGCCCCGCTCGCATCCCCTTGCAAATACTTCCAGTCCGTATTGAAGTTGAGGTTCAGGCGCTGCACTGCCTGGGGCACGGCGGCACCCGTGGGCGTGGATGTCGCCGGGGGCATGCTCGTGCAGGACGGGAAAGTGCCTAACCCCACCAATAAGACCAGCAGCAGGAGCATCCTGGCAAACCTGGCGGTTCGGGTATTCATTGACATGGGTTTTTCTCCTTGTCGGATTCGGACGGAATATCGCGCCGAAAACATTGAATTTGCTCAAATAAATCACTATACTGGATTGGAAAACTTTATTGTTGCCAAGTTCCGTTCTAAAATTGTCTGATTCTTGGATTTTTACGGAATGCGACCATTGACAAACTCGCGCCGGGCTGTCTGCGAGGCTTTAAGGATGCCGTGGTAACCGGGTGAAATGCCAGAGGGGATTTAATTTTAGATTAATATAGAGGGTTATAATCAAATATATCTTGTTTGGCGAGAAGAAGGGCAGGAAATGCGCCGGTTTGTTTTATCTGGGTTGATCTTCCTCTTCACCGCAGCTATTCCATCCGAACCTTCGATTCCCCCGGGAAGGCTTCCTGCAATCAGTATCCGTCCAGCCATTCAAGGGGTGCTTGGCTTACCGGTCTATTTCCCTACGCAGGCCGCGCCCGTAGGCCATTTCTTCCCGAGCGCAAGGTTCACGGCGATCCTGTCAGGCGTTGTTCCTTACCTTTTCATTGTCTTCCCTGGCCCTCTATCCGTATGTACAGAAAGCCGCCTGGTTGCGGAAGAAACCGCTTCCCGCGACATGCCAGACGAGATGGGCATTGCAGACTATGATGGTTCTCTGTGGACCGACGAACCCGGAGGCCAGGCTGGGGTGATCTACGATGACGATTTCGATCTGTCATTGGCCATCCACCCAACCCGCGCGAGCTATAAGGATAAAGTCCCAACCGATCAGATCCACCGCTCCTGGTCGACCGAGATAGCACGCCGTCCGACAGACGGTATCCTGTATTGCGCCAACTTCATCGTAGAAATTGGAATCCCGACCGTTGCTGGGCTGGCACCGCCCGTCTGGATCAGCAATGATCTTCCTGGTTCATCCCCCGAAAACAGAACCCTGGTCTATCGGGGGGAACCTCCATGGCGGCGTCCTCCTGACGTCACATTTGAATGTCAAACAACATTCATTTATCACTTTGGAACGCATGGTCTATTTTTATTGAAAAGGGATATTGATAATGAAAACGTTGTTCCGGTTAAAATAGCTTGATGGTCATCCTCGGCCTGCTCGCGGCATGCACTTTGAATACATCCTCACCGTCCGCACCGACAGGGACGACAGCTGCAATCAGCGGCCAGAATTCGACTTCAACATCGGCATCGACAGGCGCGACAACCTCCCCCGGCGGTCAGAATGCGACGACGGCTTCGAATCAGCCCTCTCTCGTCAAAGACAAGATCAAACATATTATCATCATCATGCAGGAGAACCGCTCCTTCGATGAGTACTTTGGCACTTACCCTGGGGCGAACGGCATCCCGATGAGCAACGGCGTGCCGACCGTCTGCGTACCCGACCCTCAAACCAATGCCTGCGTGAAGCCGTATCACAACTCGAATGATGTCAACGCCGGCGGCCCGCACGCGGCAGCCTCTGCAACCACGGATATCAACAGTGGGAAAATGGATGGCTTCATCAAAGCCTTTCGTGGGGCACAGAAGGCTTGCAAAAGCCCGGATACACCTGGCTGCGCCAAAGGCGCAACGCCGGATGTGATGGGCTGGCACGACGCACGCGAGATCCCGAACTACTGGACGTATGCAGAGAATTTTGTCCTGCAGGACATGATGTTCGAACCCAATGCCTCGTGGAGTCTGCCGTCCCACCTCTTCATGGTGTCCGCCTGGTCTGCCCAGTGCACCACGCCTGGCGACCCCTCCAGCTGCGTGAATGCCATTGACGGTCCCAAGACCAGTGCCAGCCCGCTGAACACCTCCAAGAACGATTATGCCTGGACTGACCTGACCTATTTGCTGCACAAGGCGGGCGTCTCGTGGGCTTATTACCTCAGCGAAGGCAGCGAGCCGGACTGTGAAGACGACGCCATGCTCTGCCAGACCAAGCCGTTGAGCAAGAATGTCCCCGGCATCTGGAATCCCCTCCCGGCATTTGACACAGTCAAACAGGACAATCAGCTGGCGAACATTCAAACCGTCGACAAGTTTATGGCGGCGGCCAAGGACGGCACCCTGCCCGCAGTTTCATGGATCGTGCCGGAAAACAAGGTCAGCGAGCACCCGCCGGCCAGCATCGCCGCCGGCCAGGCCTATGTCACCAGCCTGATCAACGCGGTGATGCAGGGCCCGGATTGGAACAGCTCCGCCATCTTCCTGGCCTGGGACGATTGGGGTGGATTCTATGACCACGTCGTCCCGCCGTCGGTAGATGAAAACGGGTACGGCCTGCGCGTTCCGGGCCTGGTCATCAGCCCATACGCAAAGAGGGGCGTCATTGACAACCAGACCCTGTCCTTCGACGCTTACTTAAAGTTCATCGAAGATGTGTTCCTGAACGGGCAGCGCATTGATCCAAAGACGGACGGACGCCCCGACCCGCGCCCCACCGTACGCGAAGATGTATCCATACTCGGCAACCTGATGAGCGATTTTGATTTCACCCAGTCCCCGCGGCCTCAGATGGTCCTGCCGACCAATCCCGCACCCGGGCCGGCTTCCATCCCCGGTTCATAAATCCCGCAGGGACTACTGGACACGGAACACAGGGGAAAGGGGATGAGCGTGTCCAGCAGATACGGTTTCGAATACTCAGGATCCCGGCAGGCAGGCTATCCCTGCCGGGATCCTGCTCTGATCAAGGAGAAGATTGGATGAATGACGCCACTCCCGGGCGGAGACGCCTGGACACATATGCATTCGAGATGATAATCGTGCTCGCCGTCATCACCCTCCATGATTTCCTGCTATCGGACGTGCTCTCGCTGCCGCTCGTCCTGCGCCACAGCCCGCTCGCGCAGCTCCGGTCGCTGGACCACATCGCTTCGGGCCTGGAATTCCTGGTGCCGCTGGTGGTATTTACGGCCATGCTCATCCTGTGGCTGACGCGGCGCAATGCCTGGGAGCGCCGGCTGGGGATCGCTTATCTGATCTGGGTTACCCTGCGGTTGGTCATCAAAATCGGCCTGGTTTTATTTATCATCACCTCACGCCCACAGAACGGTGTGGGCGTCCTGCTGAAGGATACCCTTGTGTTGTGGCTCGCCAATTTTGTGCTCTTCGGCGCCTGGTACTGGATCATCGACGGCGGCGGCCCACGGGCACGGCGCGACCGCACCTCGCAGCGCTTCGATTTTGCCTTTCCCCAAAGCGCCCTGTCCGTGGAGGGATGGAAAGGCTGGCAGCCTGGTTTCTGGGACTATATATTTTTAGGGTTCAGTGCCAACACGCAGTTCGCCCTGGGGGATACGGCCGTGCTTTCCCTGCGGGCGAAATTCCTTGTGATGCTCCAGATCACGCTGTCGCTCGCCGTTATTGTGTTTATGGCCTCGTTCGCGATCAGCTTGATGCGCTGAAGTACTTCTGGACACCATGCGAAGTCAACCTGGATTGAGCAGGTTGAAGAGGAAGCTTGGGTTTAATGTGGGTAGTTTCAGCTGTCAGGAAGAATTGTTCCCTGTGTGTCCTGTCTTCCCTTCCCTTCCGGGTAGATTGATTCTATCCGCAGGGCGGGGATGGTTCCTGCTTGAAATGAAAGCACCTGGGTTAGATTAGCTGCTCTCTGGCAGGGCCCTGCGCCGCCGGGCGGACAACTAAGGAAATTCTTATCATCGGGGGATATTATTCGGGGGTTTACAAAGGCAGCCCACGATTTCGAAATGGATGCAGAGGAACGCGAGGGGAACTTTCCTCTAACGGTCTTGAAGGAGGCATTGGATGATTTCTCTAGCTCGCCGCCGTGCAGGCCCGACTGTATTGCCCAAAAAGAAAAAACGCCTCTCATTAAAACGCTATTCGGCCCTCATGGGATACCTGTTCATCCTGCCCTGGGTTTTGGGCTTTGTCCTCCTGAAACTGATCCCGATCCTGGAAGCCCTGGGTTACTCGTTCACGAATTTTCACATGCTGGAGCCGAAAGCGGCCCATTTCATCGGCCTGCAGAACTACCTCACTATTTTTGGGGATGCTCGAGCCGGGAGCAGCCTGTTCAGTTCGATCAGCTACTTCGTCACGACCGTGCCGATCGAAATGATCGCGGCATTGCTGCTGGCGGCCGTCGTCTCCAATGAACGCCTGCGGGGAAAAAAGCTCCTGCGCACGCTGTATTTCATGCCCAGCATCATCCCGGCCAGTGCCATCTTCATTATCATTTCTGGATTGATCAACCCGGAAACGGGTTGGATCAACCAGCTGATCCTGACGCCTCTCCATCTGCACTCCCTGGAGGGCTTCGGCAACATTTTTTCGACTGTCCTGGCCTTGTGGACGATTGGGCCCGGCTTCCTGATCATGCTCAGCGCCATGCAGAATATCCCCAAGGAAATGTACGAAGCCGCCCGGGTGGATGGCGCCGGGCCGGTGGGGCGCTTCATTTTTATCACCTTCCCGATGATCTCTCCAGCGGTATTTTTCACCCTGATTATCAATATGATCAGCTCGTTTGGAGGGGTGTCGCTGCTCGACCGCGGCCTTCCATACAGCCGATCGCTATCCCCGATGGAGTTGTATATCAGCGGACAGATGTTTTCCGGAGAGTACAACCTGGGCTATGCCAGCGCCTTGTCCTGGGTGATGTTCATCGTGGTCATGGCGATCACGCTGGCCGTGTTCTATTCGGCGCGTTACTGGGTGCATTTTCCCGAGGAGGAAGACAGTGAAGAAATCTAATTCACGCCGATCGAGCCGCGGCGAGGCTTCGACCCTGACCCTGCGTCTCTGGAATTTTACCGGCACCGCGTTCTTGAATCTGTCCATTTGGATGGCGGTCGTGGTGTTCCTGTCCCCCCTGAGTTATATGCTGGTGACCGCCCTAAAAACATCCGACCAGTTGAGGGATCCCAATGCGCCCATCTGGCCGGCTAAAGTAGCCACCTATACCTATCAGGGCCAGTCGCTGCCGATATATATCGTCCCGACTCCGAACGGGATCAAGCACTGGGCCATGGTGGAATACTTCATCAAGTACAGCGAGTTCATCGACCCGGCCAATCCAGGGGCCGGCCTCCAGCGCTGGAACGGCTTTTGGGGATCGCTT
The DNA here is from genome assembly GCA_963753465.1 of uncultured Chloroflexia bacterium. Taxonomy (GTDB): domain Bacteria; phylum Chloroflexota; class Anaerolineae; order Anaerolineales; family Villigracilaceae; genus UBA877. Next base: position 1,278,938 of record CAVWCJ010000002.1, on the reverse strand, counting down.
CAACTGTATTACCTCCCAAGTCTGAGCCTAGATAATTTCGCTAATCTCTGGAAGAATATCAACTATCCCAACATGCTTCGCGCCACCCTGATCGTCGTCGGCCTGGGAGAGATCGGCATCTTGTTCTCTTCGATCCTGGTGGCATACGGTTTTGCCCGTTTTCGCTTCCCGGGAGGAAAATTCCTGTTTTTCCTGCTGATCGGCACGATCATGATCCCGGAAAGCATAACGCTGGTCCCCACTTTTGTTATCTTCGGGCGCATCCTGAACTGGACCGGCACCTACTACCCGCTGATCGTGCCGCAGTTCTTTGGCAGTGCCATTTATATTTTCCTGCTGAGGCAGAATTTCAAGGCCATCCCGCGCGATTTGGACGAGGCAGCCATGCTCGATGGAGCCGGGCCACTGCGGACGCTGGTGTCGATCATCCTGCCCCAGTCCATCCCGACGGTAGTCACGGTCGCCCTGCTGCAATTTTTCAACGGCTGGAATGAGATCAGAATGGCCAGTCTGTACCTCGGCACTCGGCCGGACCTGCGGACGATTGCTTTCAGCGCACAGTTTTACCAGGGCGTCGGCTTCACCCCGGAAGTGCTGCAGGCCAGCGCCCTGATCCTGCTCGCGGTCCCGGTGCTGATCCTTTTCCTGTCCCAGCGCTTCTTCATGCAGGACATGGTCATCGCCAGCATCGAAAAATAGCTGCCTGGCCAAAAAAGGCCGGGTTCCTCCAAAGGGACCTGGTCTCTTTTTTAATATATTTGCCCGGCCTGCTGAGAAGCTGCGCGATATGGCCGGGCAATCGGAGGATATCAAAGAACCGCCAGAAATCAGGTTAAGGTTCGGCCTCGTAAGTGGCTCTTCCCTCCAGGATGTTTGGGTAGGTAACGATCAGCCTGACCACATAATTTCCACAACCGCCGGTGTATGAGCCGGCCACTACGGACTGCGTGGAGGCAGTTTGAAAGACCAGGCTTGGCTCGGTTATGGTGGTCATCTGGGCTCCGGCAGAGTTGTCCACTTCCCAGTTATACCCAATTATGCTTGGGCCGTTTGTCGTGATGGTTCCCTGAAACGTGTTGGTATTCGAGCCACTGCAGGCGCCATGAATGACAGACGTCAGCGACACGGTAACCCGGATGGCATTTCCATTGGGGGCGGCCACGATGGGTACCTGGCTCAGGTCCCCGGAGAAAGTTGTGACGGCATTTCCGACCCAGCAATAGGTGGAAGAGTTCGACGGATTTTGAATTTCCCACCAGCTGTTGTCTTCCACGGTCGCCTGGACTGGAACCTGGACGCCCGGATTCAGCATTCCGATGGACAAATAATCCGTTCCCGGGCCAAAACGGCAGTATGTACTGATACTTTTTGCCTGAACCATGGGCGTCTGGGGGGTGGCAGTCGGGGTGGGTGTGAGGGTGGCAGAAGGCGTATCGGTTGCCGCGGGGGTCGCGGGGTTTTCCGGCGTGGAAGTTGCCGCGGGGATCGCAGTGTTGCCGATTGAAACGGTTGGCACGCTTCCGGCAGTAGAGGTTGGAATCGCGGTGGTCTGGTTAAGGGTGCAGGCGGTTGCAGACAAGGCAACCAGGACGAGAATGCTGGATGAAAAATGGCTGATCGATTTCTTCAACATGGCGGCCCTTTCTAGTTGATTATAACCCGATGTTTGTTCCAAATTAGTCCCTGGTGCAGGTTTGGCGAGGTTCGCTCTACGGCATGTGGTGGGTGAACCTCCAGCTCGAACCCGTCTGTTGCAGGGTCGAAGCCATCCCGATCAATTCGAACCAGGTGGTGCCTGGCTTGAAGGGAAACGGCTTGCCGTTCGCGTCGGTCAGGGAGACGACTGCATCGTTCGTGGGGCGCTGCCAGGTGACCCGAAAAACCTGTCCATCGCGGAAGGCATACGCCTGACCGGAACCGGATAGCAGGATATTGATTATTTCATTCTTTCCCGGGGAGGGTTGTCGGTAGTATTGATGGGTCACATAAAGGACAACAATGTTATCGGTGGCCACCGGCTGGTTGGTCAGGCGGTCGGTCAGGGGAGCATAATGCTCGGAGGCGCCCATGTTCGGGTCATCCGCGGTATCCTCAGAGCGCAGATATTTCCCGGATGTCGGATCATAGATCCAGCGGTCATAGCTTTCGCCGGAGTAGCGCAGGGTAAGCTGGGTGACGGACTGTCCGCCTGCGGGCGGCTGGAGTTGGAAGAACATCCCCTCCAGGTTCTGCTGCCCGTTTGCGATCCCTTTTTGGGTGATATAGGTGCTGAGGTCGGAGGTGTTGGTAACCGCCAGGGCGAGCCCGTTAGGATCGTAGATCGTGATCGGGCTGGAGGGGCCTTCCACCACCAGGCGGTCGTTGAAATCGGATTTTTGCAGGCTTTGCAGTACGGTGATATCCGCCCCGCCAAAGGCGAAAACCGCCTTGTAGCCGTCAATGACGTTGGCGTCAAAGAAGCGTGCCGAGCGGATCGGGCCAACCATACTGGCATCATTGCCGTAAAACAGGGCAATAAAGCGCGTCGCGCCCAACTCGGTGTAATAGTCAAAGACAATGTCGGCCAGGGACAGCCCCCATTGCGGCCGGATATCGCGCGGTTCATTGGAGACCTTGATTGCCAGGGGCCGCCGCCCCAGGACAGCCGGGTTACCGACCGCCAGGCCGGTCAAGGGATCGACACCGGATGGGAAGCCGGTCGGACCCTGGCCCGCGGGGGGATAGGAGGCGACCCTGGTCGGGGTCGGTATGGACGTCAGCGTTGCAGTCGAGGTGGGGGAAGGCAATGGCGTAAATGTTGCAGTCGCGGTTGGCACAGGCGAGCTGGTGCTGGTCGGTTGAGGTTTTGCGGCAACCTGCCCGCACGCCGTTGCGAGGGTTAGTAAAACCGTGACCGTAAAGATTCTTTCTTTTTTCATGGCGTTTTCCTCTGGAAGGGGACAGGCGGGTTGGCCGGTCACTCTCCCGAGAAAGCGGTTTTAACCAAGAGATCTCCTGTTTTTTAGTTCATGGAGATCACTTGAATGAACTCCCAGCCGTTGGCAAAAAGATAAAATCTCTCCGAGGAGTATACAACATAGTAATATACCTTAAACTTGAGTTTAGAGTAGCGCACTAAGCGCAAAAAAAGCGCTGACGAAAAACCTGAACTTTAACAATCGATGCAGTCAATCAGAAAGTAGTCATGGGCTTGCAGTGGCCGGGTTTTGCCCCGTTTTCGCCTTTTTGATCACAGGAAACCGTATTCTGGGGTTGGGCCGATAGCCTTTGGTGCGTCCTGTGCCTTTTCCAGTGACTCTGGGTGATCGAGCGGGTGTGCCCAACTGCAATAAATATCGTAAAGCGGTTCTTTGTACCTGGCCAGGGGTCAGTTCTTTCTGTTGGCCATCCCGAATGCGGGGCTGCCAGGCTGGGCGAGCATCTGCAACGGCTTCCCGCATCAACAGCAACTGCCAGTAAGCCAGTGCACACAACCACATCCATTGCTCTGTGCCGACCAGGTCGTTCGAGCGACTGGCATTCAAACCCATATGCTGTTTGAGGAAGCGGAACATATGCTCGATGGCGAACCTCCACAAGTACATCTTGCAGAGATCCTGGAGAGAGACCGTCAGTGGCCCAGTCCAGAACAACCACATGGGTCTTTTATAGCGGGGCTGCCCATCTGCTTTCAGAAACTCGACCCGCAGCAGCATCCCCACCAGCGTGGAAAGCTTTTTGAAATGCAATCCCTGCCAGGCCTGCAGACGAACCGTTTGGGAGCGCAACTGAAATGTCTCCGTACGATCCGGTAGCCGAGGCGGGCTGGAGAGCTTGAAGCGAGGTCCATGTTTGCAAGGGGCGCCCTTTTTCCTCGCCTGGCGAGCCTTCGGCTGCTCGTACAAGATCAGGTTGCTACGCAGTCGAACGAGCGCAAAGGTGTTCTTCAGCAGCAAAAAGACTGCCAAAAAGACCTGATTCCCGTACAGACTGTCTTCCACCACCACTTTGGGCTCGGGGTTACGCTGGTCCAATTCCTGGACTTGCAGGCTGCCTACCTGGTTATCGCTCAACTCCGCATCTATTCGTCGCAGATCCTGTGGCGCCACCCAGGAGGTACCCCATTTCAGCAGCCGCACCAACCAGGAGTACTTGTGCCCATACCGCACCGGCTCGTCCTTCTGGCTTTTCAGGGAACAGCGTTCCGGCAAGGTCTCTGCCTCTGGACGTTCATTCGGCGTCGCATCCAGCCCGTATACTTCATATCCAGCAATCGTTTCACTGTCGCCAGGCTGAAATGACAGCAGGGTTTCCGGTAGCCTATCCAGATCGAACTCTGCATTACGAAGTGTATCGTAGACCATGCTGAACTTGCGCCGAAATGGCGTTTCTTCGCTCAGAGCCACTGGAGATTCAACATGACTGGCTACTGTCAGGGCATCGATCAGATCCATAACAGCGTCCGGACGTTTGCGCAGATTCTGATATACTGCGTCTCGGAATTGTTGGATGAGTTTTTCTGTCACAAGAAAACTTCTACCAGCAATTCCACTTTTTGTTAAGGTCCAGATTCCTCTATTGGAACTCTAAACTCAAGTTAAACTCATGACGTTTTTATGAAAATAAGATTAGCAGATGTACCCCACCCGCCCTGTATGCACGCCAATTTTAAAGCGATTTACGTAATGAAAATTTCCCTGGCTGCCCCTGGTTCAGGTCGGTTCCGTCTCATCTGCCGTCCAGGATGAGGGCATTTTCAGCCTCAATCTTGCCCTGGCTGAGCGTGGAAGCACCAAAGTCGATCCGGAGGTGGAATTGAGTTTCGTCCCGGAAAAACAGGCAATTTTCCCAAATTACCACGCGTAGGCTTCCGGAGCCGCGCCGCCGGGACCGGGCCAGATTTCGTCCAGTTTTTTCAACGCCGTCTCATCCAGCTTGATCTCCAGGGTGTGCAGCGCACCGGTCAGTTGATCCATGGTGCGCGGCCCGATGATCGGAGCGGTGACAGCCGGGTTGGCGAGCAGCCAGGCCAGGGCCACATTGGCAGGTTTCTCGCCCAGCCCTTTGCAAAACTTCTCCCATTCTTCAAGCTGCGGGAGGTGTTTTTCAATCTCCTCCTGGCGTTCCTTCTCGGCGCGACGTCCTTCCTTGACCTTTTGCAGCGCGCCGCCCAGGATCCCCCCGCCCAGCGGGCTCCAGGGGATCACTGCCAGTCCGTAGGACTGGCAGGAAGGCAGCACTTCCAGTTCGACCATGCGGTCTTTCAGGTTGTACAGGCCCTGCTCGCTGACCAGTCCCATGAAGCCGCGCGCTTTGGCTGCCTCGTTGGCCCGGGCGATGTGCCAGCCCGCGAAATTGGAAGAGCCGACGTAAATCACCTTACCCTGGTCGACGAGCACTTCCATGGCCTGCCAGATTTCCTCCCAGGGAGTGCTGCGGTCCACATGGTGCATCTGGTAAAGGTCGATATGATCGGTTTGCAATCGCTTCAGGGAAGCCTCGCAGGCCTGGCGGATGTTCAGCGCCGAAAGATTTTGCTGGTTGGGCCAGTCGCCCATACGCCCGTATACCTTGGTAGCAATGACCACCTTGTCGCGCCGGCCGCCGCCCTGGGCGAACCAGCGCCCGATGATCTGCTCAGTGACGCCCTCGCCGATCTTCCAGCCGTAGACGTTGGCGGTGTCGAAGAAGTTGATGCCCAGGTCCAGGGCCTTGTCCATGATGACGTACGAATCTTTTTCGCTGGTCTGGGGTCCGAAGTTCATCGTCCCCAGGCACAGACGGGAAACCTTCAATCCAGTACGACCGAGGTGTGTGTATTCCATGTTCTTTATCTCCTTATTAATAAAATGATCGATGCAAATAATGTCAATCGCAGGCCGCGCGGGCGACCTCTTCCGGGTCGAAAATAACCTCCTCCTTACCGGTCAGCCTTTCTTCCACTTTGCCGGCGATCAGTTCCAGGTGACCGACGTGGGCGACGTAATCTACCTCGTCTGCCGGAACGGTCAGCACCGGGCAGAGGGTAAAATTGGCGATCCACGTCTCATACAGGTTGTTGAGGCTCGCAAGGTAATCGGCAGGAATGGTCCGTTCGTAATCGCGGCCGCGCCGGCCAATACGCTGAACCAGCCTGGGCACTGAGGCGCGCAGGTAAATGACCAGGTCCGGAGGCGGCAGGAACTCAATCAGGGTCTGGTAAAGCTCGCGGTAGGTCTGGTAGTCGCGTGGGCGGATGTGCCCCTGCAGGAAAAGGTTATGGGCGAAGATCTCGGCGTCCTCATATACCGAGCGGTCCTGAATAGCCGAAGAGGGGAAGAGCGATAACTGGTGATGGGCGCGCAAGCGATGGGTCAGGAAGAAGATCTGTGACTGAAAGGCCCAGGCCTGCATGTCCCGATAGAAATCCGCCAGGTAGGGATTCTCAGCCACCGGTTCGAAGAACGGCGTCCAGCCCAGCTTCTCACACAGCATTTCAACCAGCGTGGATTTCCCCACGCCAATGTTCCCTGCAACGGCGACAAATTTTTTCATGTTGCCTCCTGCCCTGCGTCGGATTACTGTTTTTTACCGGCCAGTTCCTGGTCGATGATTTGCTGAAATGACTCATACGGCTCTGCACCGATCAGGGGGATGCCGTTGATGAAAAACGATGGCGTGGACTGGACTCCCAACCCGATACCGTAAGTCAAATTGTCCTGGACCGCGGCCTGATTGCGGTGGCTGTCCAGGCATTCGGTGAAGGTGGGAATGTTCAGCTTGAGGCCGGCTGCATATTGCAGGTAGGCGTCGCGACCCAGCCCGTATTGCTGGCCGAAGAGGGCATCGTGGTAACTCCAGTAGGCGTTCTGCTCGCCGGCGCAGTCGGCAGCTTCAGCCGCGGGCTCCGCCTCGGGGTGGCCGTTCAGAGGGAAGTCACGAAAGACAAAGAGGATTTTCCCTGGATAACTTGCCAGCAGGCGGTCATAGACCTGTTCGTGCCAGAGCTTGCAGTAGGGGCACTGGTAATCGCCGAATTCGATGATGGTGATCGGGGCGTTTTTTGGACCGATGGACGGCGAATTCCCCGGGGAGACGGTCACCCGCCGGGAGCCGGGCGTGGCCGACCCGCCCTGGGGTGGGGAGGTATATTCCCGGAGCAGATACCCGGCCCCGAGGCCGAGGCAAAAAATGACAGGTATAAACAGGATGGAGATGGGATTGGATTTAGGCTTTGTGTGATTCGTGCGGGACGCCATGGCGGGCATTATACATCCTCTTGGTTGAAATCGAAGTTGCACTTTTATTAAGAATAATTACTCCTTTTTTGGATTGTCACTGGTCCCCCGGTTTTGAATTTCAAAGGCCTGCTTTGGATGCTTATCCAAGGACCTCCTTCACCCGCCCGACCTCGCCGCTCACCAGGCGCACCTTGATGCCGTGAGGATGGGTTGGCGAATTCGTCAGGATGTCCTTGACCACTCCTTCGGTCAGCTTCCCGGTGGGCTGGTCCTTCTTCAGGACGATCCGCACCCGGCTGCCGGGTTTGATGTTTGCGCGTTGATTCCCGTTCATTTCTCAATCTTTCGTATGATGCTGGCAACCAGTCTCCTCAATCCCTGCCTCGCTGAGGACTCGGTGGCCTCCATGTTCCCCAGCAGCTGCCATTCGGGCAGGATGATGGCCGAATCTGGCATGAGCCGGACTGAGGCTACCGGCAGCCAGAATTCCAGGTTGTCCACTTTGTGACCGATCTCGGCCTCCTCTAGAAATCGGACTCTACCCTGCGTCCGGAAGAGCGACTGCATCCGATCGCACTACGGTCGGATCAGGAACTCACGTACTGCTTTAAGCATCGTCCGGCTGCCAAGAATTTCTCCATGGCCTGCTCCCTGCGTCACCAGGAGCTGGGCGGAAGGGCAGGCAGCGGCTAATATCTGCGCATCCGAGACGGGCACCTCCGCATCTTGCTGGTCGTGCACGATCATGACCCGCCCGGGGTATCTGCGCAAGGCGGGTTCGATTGCATATGCCTGCAAGGGGAATCCATAACCGGCTTCAAGCCCATGGATCAGCTCCTCCTTTCGATCCTCCACACCATTGTTGCGGCAGAAGCTGTCGATAATGCTGGTGGTACCGGCAGGTGAGCTGATCAGCACCAGGCGTTCAGTTGCGGTCCGGATCCCGGGGATGATTACAGAGCCTCCGGCCGCCAATGCCGATGCGGCCGCGCCCAGCGAGTGTCCCACGAGCGCATGCAGCGGCCCGAGGCTGCCCGCGACCGAGGCTACTGCCCGAGTGAATTCTGGGAGGCTGGAGCGGTTAGCCCCCGCCTCCTTCAAGGATCGACCATGCGCAGGCTGATCAAAAGCCACCACCCGAAAACCGGCCTTGGCCAGCATGCGGCCGAGGGGAGCCAGGTGGCTGGCACGGGAATTCCAGCCGTGCACCAGGAGCACCGCTGGACCTGAACCCCAGGCATACCCGCTCAAATTCTGGCCTTCGAAAGGGAGGTCAAGCGGCGCTGCATCTGCGAGTGCCCTCCGATCATAATCCGATTCGGGATTGACGAGCGGCGTAGCAAATCGATTGACGATATCGCTGGATTCCATCGGCTGCACCCTGAACTTGGTCAAGAATGACAGGTGGGAGAAGAGCCGGACTAGTTCAATAATCCTTCAGCGAATTTCAGGAAGGTTTGTACATCCTCAAAGTTGCTGACCAGCCCGACCGAAACCCTCACTGCTCCGGAGGCCTTGCCGTCGATGCACAGGCGGAAGTCGTCGTAGCTCAAACGCTGGGTGTGGCCAGGGCTGGTGAAGCAGGCGGCCAGTTCCATGCTGGAGATGCCCAGGGCAATCTCGCCGGCACCCGGGTTGCAAAAGCAGCCTGTGCGCAGCGAGATGCTGTGCTGGCTGGCGGCCTCTTCGATGGAGCGGTGGTCGATTGGTTTTTCCTCCCGGTCAAAGAAGTTGACCGTGATCGCGCCGCCGCGCTTGTCCAGCGTCAGCGGACCGTAGAGGTGCACCAGCGGGACGCCGCTGCTGTGCCGCAAGGCTGTCAGGCTGTCCAGCAGCCATCCGGTCAGGCAGCGTACCCGGGTGTGGATCAAATCCACCCCAACCTTTCCCAGGTGCTTCAGCCCAATTTCCACGGCCGGGATGTCCAGGTAATCCAATGTGCCGTCCTCGAAGGCTGCCGGACCTTCGGCCAGGTAGTACTTGTCGCCCTGGACCGAAGCGACGGTGATTGTCCCACCGGCAAACCATGGGCGGTGAAGCTTGCCTAGTGCTCCTCGGCGGGCCAGCAGAGCGCCGACACCGGTCGGGTAGCCAAACATCTTGTAGAATGATAGTGGGACAAAATCGGGTTTCCATTTGCTCAAGTCGAGCCGGTTGGTGGGAGTGAATGCGGCTGCGTCCAACAGCACGTCCCAGCCTTTGGAGTGAGCCTTTTCAATCCATTCCAGCGGATGCTGGACGGAGGAAAAATTGGACTGCGCCGGGTAGGCAAAAAGGTTATGCGCGGCCTTTGAATGCCGCGGGCCTCCACTCGGGGCCTCCAGGTAACCATCCAGCATCGCCTCGTCCACGCGCATATCGGGCAGACCCACCGGGATGTAAGTCACCTCGGTGCCTTTGGCATGGGCGAACTCGCGAATGCCGTTGACTGAATTGTGGTTGTCGAAGGTCAGCAGGTAATGGCTGTCCCCGTCGAAGGGATAGGATTCACCGACCAGCTTGAGCGCCCCGCTGGCATTGGCGCTGAAGATGACGATATATTCTTCCGGCGAGGCGTTGAAGTAATCCAGGATCGACCGCCGCGTGGATTCAACCAGGCGTGTGGCGACCAGCGAGGACGGGTTGGAGGAATGTGGGTTGCCGAAGAGGTTGCGCCCGAGAAGCTTTTGATGCTCGCGCAGCTGGGACTCGGCATACAGCCCGGCGCCAGTGTAATCCAGATAGATCTGTCCCAGTCGGTCGAGGCGGGCGTAGTCGCGCTCACGCAGCTCATCGATGTCGTGAGTCCTGTCATAATCCGGATATTTTTGAACGAAATCGGCGTATGTGTGCATAATTGTAATCCTGGGTTGGTTACGGGTTCGGGGAGGGGGGCTGCCTGGATGCAGTCGAGGTTGGCAGAGCCGGCCAGGGGATAACCACTCCGTTCGAATACCCGTGCTTCTCGGCCAGGAAGATCTGGCCGTAGGAAGCCTGGCTGCAGCCGGGTTCATCGGGGATGCTCATGACGTCAATCGGCTCCCCTTCGTTTTGTTCAAAGGAGCCCACGAAGGCGACCGGAGCAAAATCGTAATGGCCCTGGTAGCAGACCCAGGCCTCGATCATGTACCCCCGGTAATCGTCCTCGGTCATATAGGTCGCCTGCCAGTAGACATCGACGAAGTTCCCGTCTCGCTCGGCACTAACATTCGTTACCGGGCCGTACAGCGTGGAGACGCCATATAATTCCGGCGCTTTCGGCTTCGCGGAATAATCCGGGACGTCATTGATGTTGCCCCGCTCCACTGCGACCAGCTTGGCATTCACCCAGCAGCGGCTCAGGACGGTGTCATCGGGAGATTCGCCGAAGGATTGGATTTTAAGCCAGGTGCTGAGTCCCCAGACTCCGTTGGTATCGCGAGCCAGGATCTGCATCCGGCCGATCACATCCGCACGGTTGCCGGGCACAAGGCCGTATTTGTACAGGTAGCCTGGGCCCGGGCCGTAGCGGCAGGAGGACAGCTGCACAACATTGACCCGGGGAGGAATTGGGGTAGGGGTAGGCGAAGGGACGAGCGTCAGGGTAGGGGTGGTCGTGAATGTGGCCGTCAGGGAGCTGGTGGAGGTCGATGAAGGCGTCAGGGTAATGGTTGCGGTCAGGGTGTCCGTCGAGGTCGGTGTGATCGTCGGGGTAAGGGTGTCCGTGGGCGAGGCGGTGAAGGTCCCTGTCGGTGGAAGGGTCGGTGTAGGCGTGGGGGATGGGACAAAAACTCCCAGGGGAGTGCAGGCCGCACTGATCAGGCCGAGAGACAGTGCAATCACAATGGTTCGATGTGGCTTGACGAGAAAGTGCATATGCATCTCCTGCGGATAATTGTAGCACCGGTTAAAAAGCAACTGCCGGGCTCAGATCCAAGTCAACAAAACTGAAAAGTTATTAAGAAAAGGCCGGGTTTCATGAAGAAGCCCGGCCTTTTGTCTTTATCCACAGGTGAGGAAAGAAGCGCGGCACCCTGCGCATGTACTCGCGGTAGGCCGGGATGCGCTGCATCAGGTCCAGCTCCTCCAGACGGGCATTCACGAAGACCCAGCCTAGGCCGAGTCCGCAGGCCAGCAGGGCAGTCGGTTTGGGATTCAACAGGGCAAGTCCGGTGAACTCGAGCAGCATGCCGGTGTAGATCGGATGGCGGATGCGGGTATAGATGCCCCGCTCAACCAGACCGTCCTGCATGAGGGGCAGGGCCGCCGAGGAGCGCAGGTTCAGGAGGCCGATAACCATGGGGACGCAGCCCCCCAGGATCAGCACCCAGCCTGGGATGACGAGGGCGGGCCCTTGAGCGATCCGGGCGGTCGAAGGCGACCGCAGGGCGAGCACCAGGCCGATGAACCACAGCGGGATGCCGAAGATGCTTCTCAGGATGAAGGCTGTTGCCTGGCCGCCGCGTTCGCCCCAGCGGTGGGAATAGGCCGTTGTGAAGGCGCTGGCACAATCGGAGGCGAAGCCGAGCAATAATGGAACGAGGAACAAATACATGACTTCCTTCTTGGGAACAATCAACATTCTTAATCGAAACTCAATTTGCCCCTCTCATTTCATTCATGCATGGTCGAAGGATATATATTTTTCGGTCGGTTTCACACCTGCATAAGCCCCGCGGTATTCAGGCGGCATCAATGCGGCCATCTGGGCCATGATCTCATCTAGAATCTGCTGGCGAGTATCGTGGGACGAACTGTTCATCCCTGCTTTAATACGGAATGGCCTGCCGACAGCGAAATGGTAGTCTGTACGGCGCAGGCGGCGCAGATTGTGCATGTAGTTTTCGCTGCCGTAATGGACGACCGGCAGCAGCTCCGCTCCGCTGCGCAATGCCAGCAGGACCACTCCAGCGCGGCCCTTCTGTAAACGCCCGGTATGGCTGCGCGTCCCTTCCGGGGCAATGATGATGATGAGGTTTTTCTTCAGCGCCTCCAGCCCGAGCCGCAGCCCGGCCACGTCAGCCTCCCCGCGGCGCAGGGGAATGATGTGAAATAAATTCAGCAGCCAGTGGAAGAAAGCATTGTTCCAGCGGTCAGCCAGAAGCAGGCCGGTCACCGGGCGCGGCAGGAGACGCATGTACAGCGTCGGCAGCTCGGGCATATGGACATGGTTTGTGACGATGATCAACGGGCCGCGGTCGGGGACTCTGGCCAGCTCCTTGGAATCCACGCGGAACATCAGGGTGGTGACGGACTTAAGGATGAAGGCGGTAAAACGCTGGAGCAGGCTCATCAGGCCACCTCCCTGGAACAGACAACTTCGATCTGGCGCGGGAGCAGCTCGATATCCAGGCGGGTCCCATCCACACAGATGATTTCTCCGTCGCTCTGGGAGGGTAGGGCCCCAGCCAGGGCGGTGATGGACACCCGGGAAGCGCGCAGCGTGCTGACCTCCGGCTGGGTGCCCTGGGTGCCTTTCATGAAATAGGGGATCAACCGGAGCATTCGCCACCGGCTGACCTGGCGTCCGACGACGATGTCGAACAACCCATCGTCTATTTTTGCCTCAGGGGCCATCCAGAACCCGCCTCCCAGGCGCATCCCGTTCATCACCGAGACCAGCAGGGTGGGGGTGGTCAGTGTCTGGCCATCGTAGTCGATCTTGACAGTGGGTCCCTTGTAATACAGGAAGATCGTCTTGAGGATGGCGATCAGGAAGCTGAAAAAGCCACCCCAGCGCGGCAACTTGGCGACCTCGATGGTGCCGATGGCATCGAAGCCAACCCCGACAGTATTAGCAAAGTAACGACCTTGGGGAAACTTGCCTCCGCTGAAGCGTCCGATGTCGATCGTGCGGCGGTGATCCTCCTTGAGGGTCTGGCAGCCACCCGGCACATCGGAGGGGATGCCTGGCGCGGGGGCAAAGTCGTTGCCTCTTCCCACGCACAGCACGCCAAGCGCCGGACGATTCTGGCTCGTCTTGCGGGCTTCCATCAAGCCGTTTAATACCTCATTGACGGTCCCATCGCCGCCTGCGGCAACGACAACGCCGGCTCCATCCTCGGCCGCCTGGCAGGCCAGGTCAATGGCGTGCCCCGGATGTTCAGTGCGCATTAGGGTATAGTCCATGCCAAGGCGGGCCAACTCTTGTTCGATCTTTGGGATAAGGCGCGCCCCCTTTCCATGCCCGGCGGTTGGATTTGCGATGATCATAGTTTGAGTCATTGCATCAGCTCTTTAATGTTTTTTATATGGCAATCAACACGATAGCCGCCAGCGCAGCCAGGATCCCTATCCGCTGCATGAGGTTGAGCCGCTCTTTCAACACCAACCAGGCCAAGAGCACCGTTGTCCCGGGATAAAGCGAGCCTAGGACCGAAGCCACATCCAGACGGCCAGCCTGCCCGGAGAGAATAAAGAAGGTATTGCCTCCAATATCCCCGGCCGCGTTCAGGATAACCAGTGGCCACACGTCCTTCCCGGGCCAGGCCAGCTGGTGTTTCGCCACGACGAAGGCGGCCAGGGTGACCGTCCCGGCGATACGTGCTGCGATCAAGGGCCAGAGTACCGCTTGGTGGCTGCCCTGGTTCATTAAAATAAAATAGATTCCGAAGCAAATTCCTGAAATCAGGGGCATGCGCAGGTCGGTGAAGCGGACGAGCACCTTTTTCGAGACGTCTTGGCTCTGGGAGACCAGCCAGATGGCCGCGAGCGCCAGGGCGAAACCCACGAATGTCACCCATTTGGGCAGACCCTCGGAGAGCGCAGCAAAAAGGACCGGCAAAACGGCTGCCATCAGGGCAGAGACTGGAGCGGCGATGCTCATCTCACCCTCGGCAAGGGCGCGGTACAAGATGACCAGCCCGGTCGAACCGATCATACCAGCCAGGATGCTCCAGATCCAGTCCATGCGCGTTATAGCCGGTTCGCGGATCACCGCCGCGGCAGCCAGGAGCAGGAGCAGACCGAAGGCTTCCCCGTACAGTGCAGCGCGGTAGGCGCTTGCGCGCCGGCTGGCCAATCCACCGGCGAAGTCACCCATGCCCCAGGTGAGGGCGGAGGTCAAACCGAAAAAGATGGCCGTCAAGATTTACTCTTTTCCGGCGGCGCGCGCCCGTTCCAGAACATTTTGGGCAGCTTTGATCACCGGCATGTCGATCATCCTGCCATCCAGAGCAAATGCGCCAGTGCCTCGGGCCTGGTGGGCATTAAAAGCCTCTACCAGGTGCCGGGCGCGACCGATGGACTCGTCATCCGGGGTGAAAGCCGCCTGGACAGGGCCGACCTGGTCCGGGTGGATCACCTGTTTGCCTGAGAAGCCCATGCGTGCTCCGGAGAGGGCTTCCTGATGCAAAGCTTCCAGGTCCTTAAAGTCGATGGAAACCATGTCGATAGCTTGCAAGCCGCTGGCTGCTGCGGCGAGCACCAGCGCACTGCGGGCATAGAAAACTTCCCAGGCCTCCCGTGTACGCGTTGCACCCAGGTCGGCGGCCAGGTCTTCAGCACCGAAGATCAACGCCTCCAGCCGGGAAGATGCGGCGAGGTCTTTCAGGTTCAGGATGCCCCGGGCACTCTCGACGATGGGGATCATTCGTATGGAATTAACCCGCCAGCTGTTTGCCAGTTCCGCGGCTTCGAGCTTCGCGCTTACCCAGGCCAGCTGTTCGGCTGTCTCGACCTTGGGGATGACGATCCCATCCGGCCGGGCAGGCAGAACTGCCTGCAGGTCTTCGTCCGCCAGGCTGGAGCCGGCCGGGTTAATGCGGACCAGCTTTTCGGCGCGGCCAAAGTCCAGTTCGTCCAAAGCTGCCGCAACCCCCCGCCGCGCCTCGGCTTTACGGTTTAAGGCCACGCCGTCCTCCAGATCCATGCACAGGCAGTCCGCCCCGAGGCGGGTGGCTTTCTCGATTTTATGCCGGTCGTCGCCGGGCATGTAGAGCAGGGCGCGTCTGGAGCGCATGTGTCCTCCTTTTTGAATCAGTTCCAATTATACTAAGTCCAAAGGATTGTGTACCTTTTTGATCGACCGGCTTGGCTGCCTTGGGCTGCGGCTGTACACCCCCAGCGGGGAGTATCCCTCATACTAAGACCGCACGTCGCGTGCCTCGCTCTACAGCCGGGCTGGTTCTGGACGCTGCCCGTCGGGCAGGGCGGACGGGATCGAAAGGCGTTTCGGCCGATCCGCGGCTTTTCGTAATGATCTCTGCCAGGAACAAATAATTCCGTTCCTTGTGGTAATATTGCCTCCATGAATTTTTCCCGGATCACCAATGACCTCTTCATCGGAGATACTCCCCAACCAGACGATTATGACCAATTGCGTGATCTGGGGGTGCGCCTGGTGATCAACATGCGCTTCGAGAAGCGCCCCTCCTGTGATCCACACAACCCGCCGCTCGACTTCCTCTGGCTGCGGACATTCGACAACCCGATCCTGGTCATCCCCATTCATAAGTTGATGCGCGGCGCCCGCGCTGCGCTTGAGACGATCCACTCCGGGGGGAAGGTCTACGCCCACTGTGCCAAGGGGCGCCATCGCGGTGTGGCCATGGGCGCGGCCATCCTGATTGCGCTGGGCTACCAGCCAGAAGAGGCCATGCAGCTGATCAAATCCCGGCGCTCGCTGGCTGACCCGGACGTATTTTACATTCGCAGCCGCATCCTGCGCTTCGCCCGCCATTATCATCCCCATCTGTGACAAGGAAAAATCATGAGCGCGGTCTCTAGCCTTTTCGAGAAGCTGATTGTCGACCAGTGGGAAGCATGGATGCGCTGGGACCCTCTTTTCGCCACCGCCTGCGGCGACCATCGTTACGACAACAGCCTGCCTGAGGCCGGGGAGGAACATTATGTCTCCTGGCGTGATCAGCTGGCCGCTTTCCGTGAACCCTTGCGCAAGATCGACCGTCAGAGCCTCCCCGCCACCCAGCAGCTGAATTACGATATCTTTGCCCGCGTGTTGGACTTCGAGATCGGCGCGCTGGACCATCATGGCTACCGCATTCCGATTTCAAAGGCAGGCGGGTTCCATCTGGCTCTCCCGGACCTGGTACTGCAGATGCCCTTCGAGACCGTCCGCGACTACGAGAACTTCCTGGCCCGGCTGGAGGCGCTTCGCCATTATTTTGATGAAAGCATCGAGCTGATGCAGCATGGGCTGCGCACCGGTTTCATCCCCTCACGCGTCACCCTGGATGGCGTGGATAGGTCCCTGCGGGCGCTCCTGGAGGAGGAACCCTCCCGGAGCGTTTTCTTTAAGCCCTTCGAACAATTTCCAGCTTCCTTCGGCGGCGCGGCGCGGGAACGGCTGGCTGCGTCGGCGCAGGAAGCCATTCGCGGGTCGGTTTTGCCGGCGTACCAGTCGCTGCTCGATTTTCTCGAGACGAAGTACATCCCTGGGTCACGGGAAGGCATCGCCGCGCAGGACCTGCCCGATGGGCCGGCTTTTTATCGGGAGCGCATCCGCTATTTCACCACCCTCGACCTGACCCCCGAAGCGGTGCATGAAACCGGTCGAAACGAAGTTAAACGCATCCGTGCCGAAATGGAAGCGGCCATCCGCAAAACAGGTTTCAAGGGAGGTTTCGGTGAGTTCATTGAATTTCTGCGCAGCGATTCCCGCTTTTACGTCACGAGCGAGAGTGCACTCCTGGAAAAAACCGCCCTGGTGCTGAAGCGCATGGACGGGGAGCTGCCGCGTCTGTTCAAGACCCTGCCGCGCCTGCCGTACGGCATTCGAGCCATCCCCGATTTCAGCGCACCCGGGAACACTGCGGCCTATTATCAGCCCGGAACCGGCGACGGGACGGTGGCTGGCTGCTATTACGTTAACACCTATGATTTGAAAAGCCGCCCGCTGTACGAGGTCGAGGCCCTCTCGCTGCATGAAGCGGTGCCGGGCCATCACCTGCAGATCGCCCTGCAGCAGGAGCTGAGCCTTCTGCCGAACTTCCGCCGCTTTGCCGGGTTTACCTCCTTCGTCGAAGGCTGGGCACTGTACGCTGAGCGGCTGGGACTGGAGGCCGGTTTCTACCAGGACCCCACCTCCAACTTTGGCCGCTTGAGCTACGAGATGTGGCGCGCTTGCCGTTTGGTCGTGGACACCGGCCTGCACGCCCTGGGCTGGGGGCGCGCTCAGGCGATCGATTTTATGGCAGCGAACATCTCGTCCACCCTGCTCAACATCATCAATGAGGTCGACCGGTATATTGCCTGGCCAGGCCAGGCGCTGGCGTATAAGATCGGAGAGCTGAAAATCCGGGAGCTGCGCGCCACCGCGGAGAAGGAACTGGGCGTCAGGTTCAATCTCAGGGAGTTTCACGATGCCGTGCTGCTGGGGGGTGCCCTGCCGCTGGATGTGCTGGAGAGCCGTGTAAGGGAGTGGATCAACTCCCTTCGCGGATAAGAAAATCGTGACGAAGAAATATATAAGCGGACATTCCGCACCCCAAGAAGGCTGGGACGGGGAATTAAGGAGTGGGTAGAAGAGAATGAACACTATTTCGGTTGATCGACCCGCCCGATTTTTCGGTCTCACATTCCTTTTGACCTGGATTCCCTGGAGTGTTGCGGCCCTGTTCAGTTACCAAAAAGGCCAGACTACCATCGTCGCGCTTTTCGAACTGCTTGGCGTTCTGGGGCCTTTCTTCACTGCTTTGATCATGACACGCCTTTCCAATAATAACGAGCTTAAGCAGGATTATCGAGACAGACTTCTCAATTTCAGACGAATCGGGCCAGCCTATCTTCCAGCCATCTTTCTGCTGGTCCCATTTTCGCTGCTCGTCGCAACGTTCATATCAGTTTTACTTGGAAAGTCGAGCGCCCAATATGCCTTCTCAGCTGGTCTTGTGAATAGCCTGATTGTCATTATCGTCGCTCCGTTCTTTGAGGAATTAGGATGGAGAGGGTATGGGATGGACAGCCTGAGGAGTTGATTCAACCTGCCGGTAGCCACGCTGGTTTTTGCCGTCATCTGGGCTGTATGGCATATTCCCTTGTTCTTTATCAACTATACATATCAACATAACCTGTGGACCAACAATATTCTCTATGTGATTAACTTCTTTGTTTCCATTTTTCCGGCTGCAATTCTCATTAACTGGCTGTATTACACCAACCATCGAAGCATTATTGTGGCTGTTTTATTTCATTTTGTGTTAGACCTGACAGGGGAGGCATTTCAAACAGAACCAATGACGAAGTGCATTTGGACTGTGATATTGATTATTATTTCATTAGTTGTTCTCCTCACCTACCGTGAATATTTTTCCAATAAAAACCGCAATGGTAATGTTTCTTGAGATGTGGATCGGTAATCATCACATAATTCCCTTGCCGATCGTTTTTAGGTGCGGAATGTCAGTATAAGGAAAAGCGGCGGATTCATCGAGTCCGCCGCTCTTTTGGTGCTGAATCAACCCACTTCAGGCGGATGGTCCCTGTCATAAACCAGCACCTGAATATCCAGCCCATCCTTATTCAGGTAGTCCAGGCTCGGCTGGAGCGTGGTCTGGCGAATCGACTGGGCTTCTGCAGAGGTCACGTATACGGATAGCCGCGCTTCTTCCTCCGAAATCTTGACCACTTTGATCTCAGCGCCCCTGCTCACCGCGCTGATCTTTGCCTTCATGTCGTTTATGGCTGTCTCGATCGACATGGTCGTCCTCACGATTTGAATATCGGACAATTACTGCCGGCCATGGATATTGGGCGCCTATGGGCTTCGCCAGGCTGCGGGGGATCTGGCAAGGTGAGCCCATGCACCCCGGTTGTGAATACTCCAGCCATGCCTCTGGTTAAATTATATTCCCACCGCCGGACAGATTTAATTACTGAAAGTTTACAAATTTCATTCCATCCCGGAGGTGACCTCTAGTCAGCCAGCTTGGCGACTGTCACCCCTGCGCCGCCTTCGCTCTCCTGGCCTTCCTCGAATGAGATCACGTGCGGATGGCCTTTGAGCGCCAGGCGCACTTCCTGGCGCAGCTTGCCCGTGCCTTTGCCGTGGATGATGCGCACGAAAGGCAGGCCGGCCAGGTAGGCTTTCTCCAGGTAACGGTCGAGCATTTCGAGGGCGTCCTCGGCGCGCTGGCCGCGCAGGTCCAGCTCGAAGCCGGGTGAAGCACGCAGGCCGATGCCGGAGGCTGTGCTTTCGGGCGCTTCGCGTTTTGTCTTTTGTTTTTTCTCGGCTTCTGGTTCGTCGGCTACGGCGTTTTCCTTGCGCTTCAATTCATCCAGGCCCGCCCGCATGCGCAGGGAACCCGCCTGGATTTCAGCTTCGTCCTCGTCGATCGCGATGATCGTGCCTTCCGTGCCGAGGGTGCGCAGGATCACATTATCGCCGACAGCCAGCGCTCGACGGTTGATCTCTGGCTGCCCACCATTCACAGCCCGGGGTTTGCGCCTGACGGGGGCCTGGTTTTTCTCCTGGAGCAGCTCGACCTGTTCTTCCAGCGCCTGCAGGTCCTGGAGCGGCTGGCGCGCTTTCTTGAGTTCTTTTCTTAGAGTTTCGATTTGTGTCTGCAGGACGGCAATTTCCAGCTCGCCCTCGGACCGTGCTTCGGCCAGCACAGCCTGGCGCTCCTCTTCGATCTTCTCCAGCCGTTCAGCCAGCTCGCGTTCCAGATGGCGTGCCTCCGAGCGTGCCTTTTCTGCTTTTTCGCTCTCCTTGAAGGCGATCTTGCGCTGGCGGTGAATATCGCTGATCAGCTTGTCCGCGCGCAGGTCCTCTGGGTTGATCTCGCTGCGCGCTGCCTGGATGATCTCTTGGGGCAGGCCCAGGCGCTGGGCGATCGCCAGGGCGTTGGACCGCCCGGGCAGGCCGATGGTGAGCTTGAAGGTCGGGCGCAGCGTCTGCACGTTGAACTCCAGCGAGGCGTTGACCACGCCCTGCGTGCCGTGGGCGAAGGTCTTCAGTTCGGGAAAATGTGTCGCCACCAAGGTTGTGATGCCCTGGGCGAGCAGGTGTGAGAGGATGGCGCGCGCCAGCGCAGCCCCCTCCTGCGGGTCGGTGCCCGCGCCCAGCTCGTCCAGGATGACCAGCGAGCGCCGGTCGGCCTTCTTCAGGATGTGGATGATGTTGGAGATGTGTCCCGAGAAGGTGGACAGCGACTGCTCGATGGACTGCTCATCACCGATGTCGGCATAGATGTCGCGGAAGCAGGCCAGCTCCGATCCAGACTGGGCCGGGATGTGCAGCCCGGACTGGGCCATTACGGCCAGCAGACCGACAGCCTTCAGCGTGACCGTCTTGCCGCCAGTGTTGGGGCCGGTAATGACCACTGCGAAGGTGCCGGGAGCAGGGTCGATGGAAATGGGGACAACCGAAGCCGGATCGAGGAGCGGGTGGCGGGCATTCAATAATTTGATCATCGAGGATGGACCGTGGGCCGCGATTCTTGGCCCACGCTCCGCGCCCAGCTTGTTCAGGACCGGTTCAGCCGCATGGATTTCGTCCGCGTATTTTGCCTTGGCGAATGCCAGGTCAAGCTCAGCCAGCGCCCGGATGCCGGGGATAATCTCGCCCTCCATCGCCCCGACCTGCGTCGAAAGATCGACAAGGATGCGGCGCACTTCATCCCGTTCTGCCAGCTGCAGCTCACGGTAGGCATTGTTTAGCTCGACCACCGCCAGCGGCTCAATGAACAGGGTCGCGCCGGTGGCGGACTGGTCGTGGACGATGGACTTGATCTGGCCCTTGAATTCCGCGCGCAACGGAATGACATAGCGCCCATCCCGCTGGGTGATGACGGCGTCCTGCAGCTTGGCAGCGGTGCCGGGGTCGGTCAGGTAGCGCTGCAGGCGGGTCATCAGCCGGTCGTGGGCCAGGCGGATCTCGCGGCGGAGCGAGGCAAGCTTGGCTGAAGCCGAATTCGAGCACCTCGCCGGCCTCGGAGATGGTGCCCGAGATGGCTTCCACCAGCCCCTGGGGGACGGGCAGGCGCATGGACAGCTCGGCCAGGCGGGGGTACTCATCGGCGACCCGCTCGAGGCTGCGGCGCAGGTTGCGGGCGGAGATGAGCGTGTTGTGTACGTCGAGCAGATCCTTCGGTTCCAGCACACCGCCGCGCGCGGCCAGCTCCACGTGCTCGCGGATGTCATGCGACCCGCCGACGGTCAAATCGTTGACTGCGAGCAGCTTGCGCGCTTCGGTCGTCCCGGCCAGACGCTCGATTGCCTCGTCGAAGTCGGAGGTGGGCTGCAGGGCGCGCGCCAGCTCGGCCGATGCGGAGAAGTCGCAGAAATCGACCAGACGGGCGAGGATCTTAGGGAATTCGAGGACCTGCAGTGTTTTTTGATCCATGAAGGGTAACCGCGGCGGGGACGATCGTCATTGCGTCCCGGAGCCCGCTCGGATGGCAGGGGTGAATCTCTGCACCAATCCACCACAAAGGTAGAAAGGCTGCAAAGGCTATTTTACCAAATGCGGCCGTAGTGCAGGCGTGTTTGGATTGAAAAGGTTGAGCGGAGGAGGCTGCCTCGTGAAGGTACCCGATCTTTTTCAGACGAGGTCAGGAAACCTCCAGGCGAGGAAGAATCCGAGGCCGAATACGATTTCAGGTCTGCGATCTTGAACGCCTCCCTGGGTCAGGCGGTGGCCTGGATAGCCACGACCCGCTGCGCCGGGGGGAGAGCAACTGGAAAGCTGCTTCTGTGTGGCTTCACCGGCTTCGTATTCCGAGGCTCCCATGGGCGGCTTTCGCATCCACAGAGCGCAGACGATATACCCCACCGGCCGCGCCCGGCAGACGCAGGGCCCAACCCGCCGCGGTTTGGGCAAAGACATTGCCGGGCCCGTACAGGACCTCCGGCGGCCCAGCCGGGAGCGCCCCATCCAGGGTGACTTCGCACGGCCGGTCAGCCGGGTTGACGGCGACGAGCAGGGATTCTTCACCGGACTGACGCTTGTAGATAAAAGGCAGCCGGCCTGCTTCGGCATACACCGGTTCGAAGCTCCCACTGGAGTACAGCGCGGGATGGGCCAGGCGCAGAGTGATCAACTGGCGCACATGGTTGAGCAGCGCGCCGGGGTCGCTGCGCTGCGCAACGACCGACGGGCGGTCCGGGGCGCTGTCCACCGGCAGGTAGAGCTGGCTGGCTGGAGCGGACGAAAAGCCGGCGTTGGGCAAGGCGGTGTCCCACTGCATCGGCGTGCGTGCCGCGGTCCGCTCGTAGCCTCCCTCTTTCGACGGCAGGCTAGCGGGCGAGCGCATCCCGATTTCGTCACCATAATAAATAAATGGTACGCCGGGCATGGTCAGCAGGAACAGGAAGGTCAGCTCCAGGTCAGGGGCGGTCCGCCCGTTCCCCAGACGGGGGGTGATGTCGTGGTTACCGCTGGGGAGGGCGATGAAACCCTGGCCGTGAGCAGCCTGATACAGCGGCAGGTAATCATCCAGAAAGGTGCGGATATTCCCGCCCCCGCGGCGGTCAAAGAAACTCTGCGCATCGGCGGACGGGCCACCTGGTTCACGGAACAGCGACTGGTAGCCGGGGCTGGCATACGGCAGCAGGAAATCCATGTGGAAGCCGGCCGGGATCGCCACGGGCGGATTGGACCATTCGGAGACAAGCGCCGCTTCGGGATAATCCCGGTCCAGCCAGGTGCGCACTTCCTGCCAGAGGCGTGCCGTCTCCCTGCCGCCTGGGTCGTTCTTGACCAGCGATCCAGCCATGTCGACGCGGAAGCCGCTGGCGCCAAGGTCGAGCCAGAACTTCATGATGTTTTTCAATTCCTGCCGGCATGCCTGAGGACCAGGCGCGTCCACGCTCTGCTGCCAGGGAAACCGCATGTCGGGGACTGCAAAGCCGTAGTTCAAGGCGGGTTGGAAATGGAAAAAATTGGTGACATAGTTGCCGTACCTCTGCGCATAGCCGACCACAAGCTGTACACCCGGCACACTCCAGGCCCAGACGCTATCCGTCCAGATGTACCGGTCGGAGTAGCGATTGGGTTCGCTCTTGCAGGATTCCTTGAACCAGGGGTGCTCGGTCGAAGTGTGACCGGCGACCAGGTCCAGCAGGATGCGGATCCCCAGGCGGCGCGCTTCGCCGAAGAGCGTGTGCAGGTCGTCGTTACTGCCATAGCGCGGCGCCACCCGGTAGTAGTCGCTTATGTCGTAGCCCGCATCCTGGAACGGGGATTCAAAGCAGGGGTTGAGCCAGATAGCATTGATCCCCAGGTAGCCGAGATATTCAAGCTTTTGCAGGATTCCAGGCAGATCGCCAATGCCGTCTCCATTTGAATCGAAAAAACTCTGCGGATAGATCTCGTAGAAGACGGCATTTTCAAGCCAAGCGGGCATAATGGTTCCTCACAAAGTAGGAAAATCCTGCGGGCAAAGTCGAGGGTCCTTTGAAGGTGGATGTCACCCTCAGGCCGTCTCCTGCAGTTTTTGAGCGCCGCCTGCGGCCTGTCCTTGGGCCTCGGCCGGGAGGGTGAAGAAAAAGAGGCTGCCGTGGCCGATTTCACTCTCCACACCGACCTGACCGCCCAGTTTTTCCACGATGCTGCGCACGATCGACAGGCCCAACCCGTGCCCTGCTTCGCGGACCTGGCCGACCTGGGTGAAGGGAGTAAACAGGCGCTCCCGAGCCTCCGGGGCGAGCCCGGAACCGTTATCGCGTGCCCAGAAGCGGACCATGCCGTCCGGCTGGAGGGTAGCACCCAGCTCGAATGCATGGCGGTTGTCCACCATATTTTAAGGCATTGCTGATGTAGTTGGCCCATACCTCCTCGATCCAGGGAGCGTAGCCGACGGCAACAGGCCAGGCCTTCGGGAAGCGGATCTGGGCGCGATGCTCTTTGATCAGGTGGCCCATTCGCTTGCGGATGTGCGCCACCACGTTACCCATATCCACAGGCTCTGCCGGCGCCTCCGCCTTGCGTACTTCGGCGAGGAGCAGTAAGTTATCGATGATGTTGTTCATTTCATACGCAGTGAACTTGATTTGCCGGGTGAATTCCATCAATTCCCGGCTGGTCAGGTTGTCGATTTCTGTAATTACATCCGCAGTGGATATGATGATGGTCAGCGGGTTCTTGAGATTGTGGGCCACGGTGTGGGCGTAGGCATCCAGCTCCTCATTGCGGATCTGAAGGGCGGCGGTTTGCTCGCGTAACTGGTCTTCCGAGCGTTTTAAATCCCGGAGCAGAATTGCATAAGGCTTGACGAGCCCCGTCTCGATGATTGCCTTGTACAAGAAGTAAAAGGCAACCAGCCGCAGGATGTGCCCAACCAGATTGGCTCCCCCATAAACGCTCACATAATCAGTGAAAGCAATCTCCGCGCCAATCGTAAAGATCAGGAAGAGCACCAGGAACCGTAAAACGTCGTGATCGAATTCCTTGCGCTTCCAAAGTAAAAGGCCTGTCGCCATCAGCAAAAATGAAGAGATTACATATTCACTGGCTTTTTTAAAGGGCGTCAGGCCAACCCCCTCCAGGTACGCGGCCGGGAAGATGTGCCAGGTGAAGATCGAGACGAGCAGCAGACCGGTGATGAGGGTAAAAACGGCCAGCTGGAAGGGAACCCTGAGCCTGCGCCCCATGAAGAATGGAGCGACGAGCAGGGAGAGGCTTTGCAGGTACTGGCCGGCGATCCACAGCTGGGTCGCCAGGTTCGCGGTCCGGTCTGAAAATACCCCCATCCCTTCGTACGCCAGGGTGTGGAGCAGATTCAGCAGTGCCACGAAAACGGCCGCAATGCCGATGAAGAGCAGATAATTATTGTTCAGCGTGCCGCGGGCGTTCCAGGTGATGAGAAAGATGCTGGCAGCCACGGTGATGGTAAACAATTCGATCAGGCTGTGGAACAACAAATAACTGTACAGGCTGATCAAATACAGGCCTGCCAGCAGGGCAGACCCCAGCAGGATCGCCGTGACGGTGCGGAGGATCGTGGACCTTTTTTCCATAAAAATCTTCCCTCCCACAATGGTTTGCCAGTCCAGCAAGCTGCAGGCAGATTTCCGACGCAAATCTCTCCATGAAATTATACGTCGATATTGGTTGGATGCCCCGGTTTACACCTCCGGGAAAAAAGGCTGATTTGCACATCCAGATTTTCCAGAGGCCGCCTGTCCCTGAACGTAGAATCCCGATGGACAAGCAGTGGGATTTGCGGATAAATCAGGCAGGATGACCTGGCGGACATCCTCCGATCGACTATGTTCATGTTGCGGCCGGACGCAGGCGCAGCATGGACACAAAAGCCAGCAAGTTCAGGACCAGGCTGCCGAAGATCAGGAAGACCATTGCGGCGGGGCCAGCCGCCCCGATTACCGGTCCCACCAGCCAGGGCAGCAGCATACCTCCAAAGCTGTCTCCCAGCAGGACCATCCCGGCGAGTTGCCCGGTCAGCGGCATGGACTGCCCGGCCAGGGTAAAGCCGGTCGGCCAGATGGGCGCCATACAAAATCCCAGCCCGATCGCCATGATCCACAGGATGGTCCCCGAGCCCGGAAAAACCATTCCCAGCGCCAGCAGGGAAAGGCAGCCGGCCAGGGCAGCCGGGATGATCTGTTGCGGCCGGAGGCGGATGGCAGCCGGGATGGATACCAGGCGGCCGACAGTAAATGAAAGCCAGAATCCGGAGGTCAGATAGGCAGCTCCAGCAGCGCTGGCCAGCTTGAGCGTGACCGCATATGTATAGATCCAGCCGCCAAAAGTGATCTCCGCGCCGACGTAGAAGAAGAGAAACAACGCGGCGGCCAGAACGAGCGGGACATAGGCGCGCGGGGCATTCCTTCCTGCGGTCTCCTCCCTTTGCGGCCGGCCGGGCTGGGGACTGCCGGGGAGGAAAAGCATGCCCAGCCCGGCCAGCAGGGCAGCCGCGGAGAGTGCGTGGTAGGCCCAGGCATATCCGAGAGCGCCGCCTATTACCTGGGCGACAATCAGCGGAGAAAGGAAAGCCCCCAGGCCGAAGAAGAAATGCAGCCCGTTCATGTATGGGCCGACCTTTTCCCGGTGCGTCCAGATCAGCAGCGTGTTGGCGCCGGTGTTGATGAATCCTTCGGCGAATCCCTTGGCCGCCAGGACAGCCAACAGGAGCCAGAAGGAGCGCAGGGCCGGGATGGTGAAGAGCAGGGCGGCCGCGCACAGCTGGGCGCTCCCCAGGACCGGGTGACCGCGCACCCGGTCAAAAGTGCGCCCACCGATCACTGTTCCCAGAGTGTATCCTCCCGCGCCGGCCAGGAACGCCAGCCCCATGGATGCCAGCCTCGTGTGGGTCTGGTCTGCCAGTGACGGCAGGGTGGGCCCAATCACGGCAGTGCTCAGCCCCAGGCAGATGAACAGCGAATAGTAGCCGAACGTCCGGCGCAGGAGCGTTTTTCTGCTTTGGGATGGGGAATCTTGGAGGATGGGGTTATTCCTCTCTCCGGTAGGGCGCCATGTTGATCTCGCCGACGAAATCCGGCAGGTTCCTGTGCCCCAGCATCTGGCGGCGAACGGCATCCTCGGCAGAGACACCCTCCAGGCCGCGGACGAACTCGCTGCGGGCGAAGTGCAGTTGGCTGACCAATAGGTGAGGCTCCATCTCTAAAAAACTCCTTCTAAATTTTATTTGCTTTATAGCACCCAGGCTTCCAACACAAACATCAACAAGAGCAGGACAAGACCCAGGACCAGCAGACCCATCACGAGCGCCTGTTGCCAGCGTTTGCGCAGGGCTGCTCCCAATCCCACAAAGACCGGCAGGGCGACCAGCAGGTGACGCGGCAGGCCCATGTAGGGATGGACCGGTCCGGTGTAATAGCAGAAGCTGACCAGCGTGATCGCCAGGACGAACAGCCGGTCGCCAGTCTTAAGGTGGGTCCAGGCAGCTACCAGGGCGAGCAGGAATCCGGCGGCAATCACCAGGTCCAACCAGATGTCCGTATCGGGCGCATGGACTGCCTTCGAGACAGCCAGCCCCAGGGCCTGCCAGGGCCAGAGGAAGGCCTGGACGGGCACGACCTGGTGCGCGGCGGGTGAGATCAGGGCGGAGTAGACCAGCCCCTGTAGATTGCGAAAATCGAAGCCGCCTTCGTGCAGGATGCCCAGTCGGTAGGCCGTCCAGGTGGCAAGACCCGCCGGTGCTGCCAGGATACCCAGCCAGGCACGCCAGGCTTTACGCAGGCCGTGCAGGGACTGTCCGGAGGCTTCCCAGGCTCCCCAGGCCATCGGCAGCACAAGAAAGAACCCCTGCTGGCGGGTCAGGGCTGCCAGGAATGCCGCGGCCGCAGCCGGCAGGGCGTGTTCCAAGCGCGTATAGTAGAGGGCCAGCGCGATCCAGAGCAGGAACAGCCCCTCCGAATACGGGGCAAACAGGACGAAGGAAACAGGAAAGGTGATCAGGCACAGGAGTGCAGTCCTGGCTGCGGGCGGGTCCAAATCCAGCAGTGCCAGGCGGTTGAAGGCCCACAGCATTGCCAGGCTGGCCAGGCTGCTGATGATGAGCAGGCTCAAGGTTGGGTCGATGCCCAGCCGGTACAGGGGTAAACCTAACCAGGGGAAGAGGGGCTGAAAATTGGTGGTTCCGTCCCCGGCGGCGTACCCGTGGGTGACGATGCGCACATACCAGCGCGCGTCCCAACGCAGCCAGGGAGCCACCAGGACCCGCTCCAGCCAGGGGAGCAGATTCCTGGCCGGCGGCCATACGGGGAGGCTCTTTTCAAGCGAGGTCAGCGGCCGCAGGCTCGAATACGCTGCCACGAGCAGGCTGGTCACCAGGCGCATGAAGACCCAGCCCCCGATGACCAATCCGGTTGTTTTCCCGGTCGATTTGGACACTGAAAGCCCTCCGCAATCCGGGCAGGTTTATTTCACCAGGGTCGAGATTGCTGCCGTCCTGAAATTACTATTTTTGGGATCCATGATTTCCAAAATTTTCGCCCCTCCCCAAAAATCGGGGGAGGGGTTGGGAATTGGCACAGGATCATTTTTTGGGGTTCTCAATTCAATGATGGATTCGGGGTGTTTCGTCTGGGGGGTGCCCTGAATAATTAAAGGAGCTTGCGGATGTGGTCGATATGATCACGCTCATGCCAGCCCGCCCTGCGCAGTATTTTTCGGGGGCTCCAGAACTCTCCGTTCACCCCGACAACTTTTTTTACCCCTTCCAGATTTTTCAGCACGGTGTAGAAATGATCGCGGACTTTCCACAGGCGGGCGCGCGGGTCCTCGGGCAGCTCGGAGAGCGGAAAGGCCAGGCCGAGGCACTCCATGTACCAATATTCCGCCCTGCCGACGTGGCCGAGGATGCCGTTGATGCTCCAGCGTTCGGTCGGGTAGGTGGCATTCAGCTTCTGCTCGCTCAATCCTTCCACAATCTTGAGCAGGTCATTGCGGCTCCATTCAAGCAGCTTCAGGCCACGGAGGATGTCAGTGGCTGTCAGCGGTTTCCAGTCGTAAGGGAAGAAGGCTTCCACGCTGTAGCCATCCGCTTCCGAGACTTTATCATAGTCGTCGTTGATGAAGTAGTCGTCCCAGGTCCCGTTGACCACGATATCGATTTCATCCTGGCCAAAGCTCAACCAGGTCTTCGTTTCATGGTGCAGGATCCAGCCAGCATAGGTATTGAGAGCACTTTCCAAGTTTGAAGCGGCCCCGTCTCCGTTCATACCGTAAGCGAAGCATCCTGGATGTTCCAGCGCCCAGGCGACAGAACGCCCTTCCTTGTTATTCTCAATGCCGACCTGGAAAATCATGTCCACCTCCAAGTTTCGAGGGAAAAGCGGATCGCCGTGCAGTTTTTCCGAGCAGCTCTGGAGCAATGGAAAAGGACAATCCGTTCCTTCGATTATAAACCTTTGTACAACTCACAACACACATGATCCCGAATTCTTCCCACAAGAACGGATGGACATCAGGCATGGATGAAAACGGCATGCATTCCGGAGGACGTTTTTATCGTTGCGCTCCCCGGCCTACCCATGCCGATGCATGAAGTGCTCCATTCGCTGCAGAGCCTCCTCGATTTTTTCGTACGCGGTGGCATACGAGCAGCGCACAAAGCCTTCGCCGCCTCTGCCGAAGGCGTTGCCGGGGACGACGGCCACATGTTCCTCGAGGAGCAGCTTTTCGGCAAAGGACTCGTCATCCATGCCGGAGGCGGAGATCTTCGGGAAGGCATAAAAGGCACCCTTTGGCTCGAAACAGGTCAGGCCGAGGCGGTTCAGCCCGCTGACGATCAACCGCCGCCGGCGATCATACTCGGCAACCATCTTCTGCACAGAGGCCTCGCCGTTGGCGAGTGCCTCCATGGCTGCGTCCTGGGCGGTGGTCGGCGCGGACATGATGGTGTATTGGTGGATGCGCATTAACCCATTGAGAATGCCTTCTGGGCCGGCAGCATAGCCGATGCGCCAGCCGGTCATGGCGTAATCTTTCGAAAATCCGCCGAGCAGGACGGAGCGCTGCCTGACGCTCTCCCCGAGCGCCGGAACGCAGACATGCTGGAAATCGTACACCAGGCGGTCGTAGATCTCGTCTGAAACCAGGATCAGGTCGTGCTCTTCAGCGATCCTGGCAACCTGGCTCAGGGTTGCGCGGGTTGCGACCGCGCCGGTCGGATTGTTCGGATACCCGATGAAGATGAGTTTGGTGCGCGGGGTGATGGCCGAGCGGATGCGCTCCGGGTCAAGCTCGAAGTTGTCCTCCATTCGGCTGGGGATTTCCACCGGCACGCCGCCCGCCAGGAGCACTTCCGCCTGGTAGGAGACGAAGCAGGGCGTCGGGATGATGACCTCGTCGCCGGGGTCGAGCAGGGCGGTCATGGTCAGGTAAAGGGCTTCGGAAACCCCCACCGTGGCGACAATCTCGGTCTCCGGGTCGTAACGGACGCCGTAGCGCTGCAGCAGGTGATCCGCGATCGCCTGGCGCAGCTCCTGCTTCCCGGCATTCGAAGTGTAGTGCGTTTCGCCTCTCTGCAGCGAGCGGATGCCCGCCTTCAAGATTGGTCTGGGTGTGGTGAAATCCGGCTCACCGATTCCGAGCGAGATGACATCCTTCATGGTTGCGGAAATATCGAAAAACCTGCGGATGCCTGAAGGTTTCAGTGCCGCCGTCCGCTTCGAAAGGTAATGCGTCCCAGGATTTTCCTGCATCCAGCCTCCTCAGAGTTTTCGAATCTGCCAGTCGAGGGCTGTTTCGCACCAGGATAGCTCAAAAGTTTGCCCGTCGCACACCCGGACCCGGAAGTGTTTTGCCTGCGGGGTGCGCCACTCGGCTAGGATTTCAGCAATTTCCAGGCGCTTCGCCTCCCAGGTTAACGCCATTGGTTTTTCGGCGTAGGTATACCCGGAAAGGCACTCGACCAATTCACTCATTGGCAGATCGTTCCTTTCGTCATGGTTCAGATGGAATTATACAAGTCGGACGCTGGAATCATCGCTGATGTTCAATGCCATCGGGGCATCCTCAGGGGAGCGGCCTTTGACACTCGCCTGCCGGCCGACAAAAGAGTCTTTCAGGGCAGCCGACTCAATGATTGCGTCATCCTCGATGATGCTGTTCTCGACCCGGCTGTTGGATATCCTGCAGCCCGGTCCGATGGAGGCATGGGGACCGATGATCGAGTCTTTGACCTCGGCCGTATCGTGGATGTACACCGGCGGGACGATCTCCACGCCATCTTTTTTTTCACTTTTCGTCCGGTTGGCCTGCCCGTGTTCCAGGAGGTATCGGTTGGTTGCCAGGGTGGCATCGATCGTGCCGGTATCCAGCCAAATATCGACCGCCTGTGGACGTATGTGTGCGCCTCCTGCGGCCATGATGTTGATGGCATCAGCCAGGTAGAACTCGCCCTTGCGGACCGCACCGCGTTTCAACTGTTCCTGGATGGCCTCGACCAGGGTCCACCCTTCTCGGAAGTAGTAACAGCCGACGACGACCAGCGTATTGTCAGATGTGTCCGGTTTCTCGATGAGCCGGGTAATCCAGCCTTTCCGGTTTACTTCCGCCACTCCGAAGCGCCGCGGGTCAGGCACGTGTTTGACCCAGGCCACCCCATCCGCTTTTTCTCCGGCCAGGAAAGAGAAGTCGGTTTCGATGAGTGTATCGGAGAAGCAGATGATTGTGGGACCGACCAGGTATTGGCGCGCCAGCCAGAGCGCGTCCGATTGGCCGCGCATTTCCTTCTGGATGAGGTACCGGACTTTGTGATCGGGATAATGTTCCTGCAAGAAGGAGGGGATCTGCCCCTCGCCCAGGTACGGTCCGACGATGAACACGTATTCCACTTCCATCCCGGCCGGGATGGTTTTGAACATGTCCAGGAGATAATCCAGGGCGGTCCTACCGGCCACCCCGACCAGCGGTTTGGCTTTGCTCCATGTCTGCGGGCGCATGCGCGTTCCCCATCCGGCAGTCGGGATGACTATTTTAAGGGTTTTGGTCATGGTTTATTATTGTTTATTGCAGTAGGTGGATGATCTGCTTCGACTGGCTTAATTATTACAGGTTTTTGTGGATTTGCGCAGGCACTTGTAGCCTCCAGCCTCCCGGTGGAGGAGGCCCGGTGAGGGGCGATCCGGCAGCCGGTTGAGGCGGCAGTGCCCGGCCGGGTCGGACGATATTTGTTATGAGTGTCCTAAAACCGGGTGCGGCTGGTAGAGCTCTTCAAGCTTTTTGATCTCCTCGGGTGCAAGCTGGATGTCCAGGGCGGCAATGGATTGGTTGAGATGTTCGAGCTGGCTGGCGCCGATGATGGGTGCGTTGATGTACGGTTTGTGCAGGATCCAGGCCAGGGCGATTTGGGAACCGGTCACATCATGCTCTTTAGCCACTTCCCAGGCGCGTTCGGCGACGGTGAAATCCTCTGCACGGAAGTAGAGCTGGTCTGCGAAGGGATCGTTCTGGGCACGCGTGGTTTTGCCGCCGCCGCCCCGCTTCCGGTTGCCGGCGAAGAAGCCGCGCGCCATCGGGCTCCACGGGATCAGTCCAATGCCCTGGTCGACGCACAATGGGATCATCTCACGCTCCTCTTCGCGGTAGACCAGGTTGTAATGGTTCTGCATGGAAATGAAGCGGGACCAGCCATGCCGCTCGGCGACGAACTGGGCCTTGGCAAACTGCCAGGCGAACATCGACGATGCGCCGATGTAGCGCGCCTTGCCGGAGCGGACAACATCGTTGAGGGCTTCCATGGTCTCTTCGATAGGTGTGGTGTAATCCCAGCGGTGGATCTGATACAGGTCCACGTAATCGCTTTTCAGTCGATGCAGGGAGTGGTCGATCGAGTCGAGGATGTGCTTGCGCGACAGTCCCCGGTCATTGACATCGTCACTCATCGGATTGCAGAGCTTGGTAGCGATCACGACGGTTTCGCGTTTGACCCCACACGCCTTGAGCGTGTTGCCCAGCACTTCCTCACTCGCACCCAGCGAATAGACATCCGCGGTATCGAAGAAGTTGATCCCAGCTTCCAGGGCGCGTTTAACGAAGGGCAGTGTTTGCTTCTCGTCGAGCGCCCATTTTCTCCATTGCGGGGAGCCGTAGGTCATCATGCCCAGGCACAGTCGCGAGACTTTCAAACCACTTTTACCGAGATTAACGTATTCCATATTTCCTCTCTTATCCTGGTAAATGTAGGGAACTAGATCTGTGCTTCCAGCTCCTGGATGGTCTGTTCGATCAGGTCAATGGCTTTCTTGAGCGTGGCCGCGTCAAAGGCAAATTCTGCACCCGCGGCTTTGAACAACTCGGGCAGGGAGGCTGTGCCGCCCAGCGCCAGAGCCGTACGGTACGCAGCAACCGCTTTGTGAGGGTCCCTGCGGGCATTGCCGAAGATCTGGACCGCACCCAGCTGCGCAATGCCGTATTCCACGTAATAGAACGGCACCCGGTGGATGTGTAGTTTGCGGTGCCAACCCGTGCACATGACCTCCTCGAGGCCGCTCCAGTCCACGGTGGGGATGAACCGCCTCCAAAGACCGGCCCACTCGGCATCGCACCGGTCCGGGTCTGCCCCTTCGGCGGGGTTTTCGTAGACCCAGTGCTGGAAGGCATCCACCACAGCCATGAAGGGCCAGAAGAGGAGGATCTGCTCCAGATGCTCGATGCGGGCACGCGCCGCCTCGGGGGGGCTGTAAAAGCCCCCATCTTTTTTGGCCAGGTAAGGAGAGGCGAGCAGTTCCATGCCCATCGATGCGACCTCAGCGAACTCATTCGGGATGGTCTGCTGCTGGATGAATTTGAGTCCAGCCGCCTCGAAATCATGGAAAGCATGGCCGGATTCATGCAGGGTCGTAATCACATCGTTGTGGATGCCGACCGCATTTACGAACACGAACGGCCGCCGGATGGCGGGGTACAAGGTGGAGTAGGCACCCGGGGCCTTGTTCTTGCGGTTGTCAAGGTCGGTCAGGCCCTCTTTGAGCAGCGTATCGAAATAACCGCCCAGGACCGGATCCACTTTATGGAAAATAGCCGAGACCCCGGCCTTGAGCTCGTCGATGCTGGAGAACGGCCTGAGGACCGGGGTCCCGGGTGGCGTGGTCGGGCGGCTGAACCAGCCGTCGGTCAGATCCCAGGGGCGCAGGCTTTTCAGGCCAAGGGCCTGCGTGTGCTTATCATAGATGCGCGTCGAGGCGGGGACGACGACCTGCTCGATGGCTTTATGGAAGGACTTGCAGTCCTGCGGGGTGTAGTCGAAACGCAGCTTCTGCTGCCAGGCATATTCCCGATAACTGGGCTTGTCAGCGTTGGCGGCAATTCCGGCACGCACTCGCATGAATTTCCGCCACAAATCATTGATCGCTTTGCGGTCGGACAGCTGGCGCTCCGCCTTGGCCTGCCAGGCCTTCTCCCGCTTTGTCCGGTCGGGCTCCTCAAAAACCATGGCCAGCCGGGTCAGGGTAACTTCTTCCCCGTCCCAATTCACCGTCTGGGCGCCCAGGATTTTGTCGTACTCCTGGCCAAGTTTCTCCTCTTCGGACAGGAGCGGCAGGTTTGCCTCACGGAACAGGCCGGTTTCCGCGCGCATGTTGCGCAGCGGGATTTCAAATCGCTGGGGTTCCAACCTGCTCTCCAGCAGTTTTTTCTTGAGCTCCTGTTCAGCAGCCATGGATGAGGGGAAGATGGAGTCGAGGAATTGGTTCAAGAGGGCCTCGGCTTCTTTGTCTGCTGTATTAATAGAGGTGGCCACCGTCAGTCGCGCATGCATCTCTTCCACGAGCTCACCCAGCTGGGACCAGTCAGCCAGCCAGCGGTCGACGGTTGTCGCATCGAGCGGGCGGGACTCGAGGTCTTTGTAAAGAGGCTCGATTTCGGGCCAGGTCCAGTGAATGAGGGCAGTCGGGTTGGTGGGGATTGTCTTGAACATGGGGCTCCTTTCCAGGCGGCCGTGGGCGACGGCCCGCCCGTCATGGTCGATCATCTATCCGTCCAGCTTCTCCAGTTTCGCCAGCGAGGCTGCCAGGCGTTTGATGCCGACCGATTCGAAGACCACGTCTACGGTCTCGTCTTCATCCTGGATTCTACTATTCAGAACAATGCCTTCGCCCCAGATCGAATGCCTGACCCGCATGCCGGCGCGGTATTGCGCCTGGAGGATGCGCTCAGGCCTGGTCTCTCCCTCACCGCTGGGGGCGAGGCCGGACAGCGTTCGCCAGGTGGGAGTCGATTGAGCACGGGAACCCCGTCCAGCGCGCGACCCGCCGCTGAGTAGTTCAGAGGGGATGTCCTCCAGGAAGCGGGACGGGAGGGTTTCTTCGGCGTAGCCGCGTCCGCCGCGGCGCAGGGCACGCAGCAGGTACAGCCGGTCCTTGGCGCGGGTGATGCCAACGTAGAACAGGCGGCGTTCCTCTTCCATCGACTCCGGGTCGTCGAAGGAACGACTGTGCGGCAGGAGGCCGTCGTCCAGTCCGGTGATGAAGACGGCGCCGAACTCCAGGCCTTTGGCGGCATGCAGGGTCAGCAGGGTAGGGGCGTTCTTGCCTTCGCTGAGGGTGTCCTGGTCGGAGATGAGGGCAATGTTCTCAAGAAAATCGGTCAGGGTGCGAGTCTCGTACTCGATCGTCAGGCGGCGGAGCTCCTGGACGTTCTCCCAGCGCTCGGCGCCCTCGTCGGTGCCATCGTCGATGTATTCCTTGTAGTTGACGTCGGCAGCGATGCGGTCGAAGAGTTCGGTGACGGTCGCCCGCGGTGCCTCGGCCCGCCAGTTGGAAAGGAGGGCTCCGAAATCGGCCAGAGGGAGAGCAGATCGACCCGTGAATTGCGTCCAGAAAGGCGAGGCATCGCCGCGCGCCAGGTCCATCAGGACCGAAGAAGGGGGAGCCCCGGCCCCCCGGGCGGCGGTGTGCAGCGCCAGGACGGTTTTGTCGCCGATGCCGCGCGGCGGGAGGTTGATCACCCGATCGAGTGAGACCTCGTCAGCTGGATTATGCACCAGGCGCAGGTAGGCGATAATGTCTTTGACCTCGCGCCGCCCGTAGAAGCGCTGTGCTCCAACCAGGCGGTAGGGCAGGCGCGCCTGCAGGAAGGCCTCCTCCAGCAGGCGGGACTGGGCGTTGGTGCGGTACATCACGGCACAGTCGCCGGGTTCGAACTGTTTGCTGGCGACCAGCTGTGCGATTGTATCCACCACGAAAGCCGCCTCGGTGTAATCATCGATAGCTTCATAGTAGAAGACTTTTTCACCCGCGCCGCGCTCGGTGAACAGCTTCTTGCGCCGGCGGTGCGGGGCGCGGTCGATGACCGACATGGCCGCATCCAGAATGGTCTGGCGCGAGCGGTAGTTCTGTTCCAGAAGGATGACGCGACAGTCGGGATAGTCCTGTTCGAAGCGCTGGACGTTGCGGTAGTCTGCGCCACGCCATGCATAAATCGATTGGTCGGGATCGGCGACCACGAAGATGTTTTTATGAATGGAGGCCAGGTGGTGGAGCAGAACGTATTGGGCGTAATTTGTGTCCTGGTACTCGTCGACCAGGACATGCTCGAAGCGCCGGGAGTATTTCTCGCTCACCTCAGGGAATTTTGCCAGCAGGTGGGCGGTCCACAAGAGCAGGTCGTCGAAATCCGCCGCGTTGGATTGTTTCAATAATTCCTGGTAGCGTTTGTAGACGCGTTTGACAACCTCATCCCGGTATGTCTGTGTGGGGTAATCTTCGGGGAAGATCAGGTCGTTCTTCGCGCGCGAAATGGCGGCGTGGATGGAGAGCGGGCGGTAGGTTTTCTCGTCCAGGTTCAGGTCACGGATGGCGGCCTTGACCACCCGCTGCTGGTCGTCTTCATCATAGATTACGAAGCTGGAGTCGAAAGGCAGGTTCTCAGCCTCGCGGCGCAGCAGCCGGGCGCAGATGGCATGGAAGGTCCCCAGCCACAGCCCGGTGGTGGCTTCTGGACCGAGCAGGGCGCAGACGCGGCTTTCCATCTCCCGCGCCGCCTTGTTGGTGAAGGTGACGGCTAGCATGTGGTACGGGCGCACGCCTTCCGAACCGATGAGATAGGCAACCCGCTGGGTGAGCACGCGCGTCTTCCCGGAGCCGGGCCCTGCCAGCACCAGAACTGGACCGGCGCCAGCCGTGACGGCCTGGCGCTGCTGAGGATTGAGCTTGTCAAGAAAGTCCAAGATTTTATCCGCTCTGTTGCAGCGGCGGCCGGCCGCATGCAGGGATTTGACGATCGGGCACCTTTACAGTTGGGAGGTGCAGTTCGGACAGCGGCTGGCCTTGACCGGGATGGTCGAGGCGCAAAACGGGCATTCCTTGGTGGTCGGTTCGGCGGGGGCGGGTTTTCTGTGCAGGCTGTTGATGCCTTTGATCATCAGGAAGATGACCAGTCCGACGATGAGGAAATTAATGACGTTAATGATGAACGAGCCGTAATTCCAGGTGACCACACCCGCAATCAGCTGGGCGGAAGCCAGCGAGGAGCCGGCCGGCACCTTGTCGGCTCCCTTGATGATCAGGTACAAATTGGTGAAATCCACATTGCCGAGCAGGAAACCGATCGGCGGCATAATGATGTCGCTGACCAGTGACGAGACAATCTTTCCGAACGCGCCTCCGATGATGACGCCTACAGCCAGGTCAACCACGCTCCCGCGCATGATAAATTCCTTAAATTCCTTGAGCATCTCCAACTCCTTTCATTGGGTTGTCGCGCGGCTTCATTGTACCGTTACGGCAGGGGGCTGTCAACGCAGGGGTCAGTCTGTTGTATAATTTGCGCATACTGCATCCCAAAGCGAGGACGTTCATGTCTGTTCGCAAGCATCTGTCCGCCTTGTTTAGTTTGGCGATGGGCCTGGCATTGTTGACCGCCTGCGGTCTGCCCTCCGCCACCCCTCTCTCGTCAACCCTGCCGCCCCTGACGCCTACTCTTACTCCAACCTCGCTCCCCGCGCGCAATCTGACCGTCTGCCTCGGCCAGGAACCGACCAGCCTGTTCCCATTCGGCACGCTCTCGTCAGCGGCGCGCAGCGTCCTGGCGGCAATCTACGAAGGTCCGATCGAAACCAATTCCTACGGATATCAACCGGTGCTGCTGGCGCGCATGCCGAGTCTCGCCAACGGGGATGCCCAGATTCTGCCGAAATCGGTCTATGTGGGCGACGAAGTGGTCGGCGCGGACGGCCTGCCGGTCACGCTGGCTCCCGGGGTGAGCGTCCGTCCAAGCGGATGCCGGAGCGACACCTGTGCGGTCAAATATGACGGCAAGTCCGAAATACAGATGGACCAGATGCAGGTTACCTTCACCCTGCTGCCCAACCTGACCTGGTCGGACGGCCAACCCTTGACGAGCAGCGATTCGATCTATTCCTACCAGGTAGCCGCCAGCCCAAAAACGCCCGGTTCCAGGTATCTTATCGAACGCACCCAGTCCTATGAAGCCGTCGATGAGGCCACCGTCCAGTGGTGGGGAAAGCCCGGCTATATCGACCCGACATATTTCACCAATTTTTGGCTGCCTCTCCCCAAACATCTGTGGGGCCAGATACCGGTCGACCAACTGCCCGCTTCGGATGTTGCCGCCCGTTCCCCGGTCGGCTGGGGGCCATACGTGATCCAGGAATGGGTCACCGGGGACCATATTACTTTAAACAAGAACTCTCATTATTTCCGGTCGAGTGAAGGACTGCCCAAGTTCGACCAGCTGACTTTCCGCTTCACCCCTGACCCGCAGGCGGCCCTCGGCGACTTGATCTCTGGAAAATGCGACCTTCTCGATCCCAGCGTTCCATTGGACGGGCAGGTGGGCCTGCTGCGTACGATGGCCGCTCAAGGACAATTGAAGGCGTTTTTCACGACCACACCGGTCATGGAACAGCTGGCGATCGGCATCCGCCCTTCTTCCTATGATGCCGGGTACAAGATCGGGACCGATCGGCCGGATATGCTCAGCGATGTGCATGTCCGTCAGGCGATTGCGCTCTGCCTGGACCGGCAGAAGGTGGTCAGTACTGTTCTTTATGGGCTATCCAGCGTGGCAGATACGTATCTTCCACCGGAGCACCCATTGTATAACTCAAGCGTGCAGGTCTATGCTTACGATCCTGCTGCAGGAGGTCAGCTGCTCCAGCAGGCCGGCTGGCGGGAAGTGGGCAATGATCCGACTGCGCCGCGTCAGGCCTTCGGCGTCCCGGGTGTTGTCAACGGCACCCCGCTTGAATTGAATTATTACACGACCGATGCTGCCCAACGTGTACAGGTCAGCACCATCCTGGCCGGCTCGCTGGCGCAGTGCGGGATCGAGGTCAACGTAAAGTACCTCGACCAGGCGACCTTCTACGCCGACGGCCCGGATGGTCCGCTTTTCGGCCGCAGCTTTGACCTGGCGGAGCTGGCCATCGGAAGCACGGGGATCGAACCCCCCTGTGAGTGGTACACCAGCACCGAAGTGCCGAACACTGCAAACCACTGGGTGGGGACAAATATCAGCGGGTACAGCAATCCGGCCTTCGATGCGGCCTGCCTGTCGGCCCAGCAGGACCTGCCGGACGAAGCAACTTATGCCGATTCATACCGCCAGACTGAATCCATCCTGTCCAGTGACCTTCCCGTCATCCCCCTATATTGGCGGGTGAAGGCAGGTGCCGGCCGGAAGGATCTGTGCGGCTATTCGCTCGATCCGACCGCAACCAGCGACCTGTGGAATATCGCCAGCCTGGATTATGGGGGAACCTGCAGCCCGTAGCTTAAGTTTGGGTAAATAAACCTGATAATGGCGACAGGAATGCTTGACTTTTTGTTGTTCTTGTGTTAATCTTTTATTGACTTGTCTGGCAACCTTGCCAGTAAGATCAGTTTAATAAGACAAAGGAGGTGATACGCGTTAAATAGCTTTCATTAACTCCTTTTCTCTCACCTGCTCACCCAATTTTTTTCAACCTATCCTTTTGGAGGAGAAAGACCATGTCACGTAATCGGTTAATCTCGATTTTTGGTGTATTGATTGCAGTCAGCATGATCGTGACTGCCTGTGCGCCAGCGTCCTCCTCGTCAACATTGAGCGGCGGCTGGCTTAATTCTGTTGTTTTCACGGCTATCGCTGATGCGCCTTCCGCGGTCGCCCAGCTCCAGGCGGGTGCGATCGACATGTACCCGGTAACCGCCAGCGATCCGAACACCTTCAATACGGTCAAAGGCGATGCAAATCTGACCTACTCCAACGTCTACGGCAGCAATGATCAACTCATCTTAAATACTGTAGACTATACCTCCCAGGGCATCCTGAATCCTTTCAGCGATGAGAAGATTCGCGAGGCAATGAACTGGGCGATTGACCGCAACTACATTTCCCAGGAAATCGCCGGCGGTCTTGCGGTTCCGAAGTTCACCGCCCTCGACACCGCCTTCCCGGATGCAGCCCGCAACGCGAGCGTGCTCGGCGCCATTGCCACCAAATACGCCTACGATCTGAGCAAGGCGCAGACTGTCGTCACTGCAGAAATGCAAAAGCTAGGCGCCACCCAGGATGCCAGCGGAAAATGGCAGTTCCAGGGCAAACCGGTCACCATCATCGGCCTGATCCGCACGGAAGACAGCCGCAAGCAGATCGGCGAGTACTTCGCCAACCAGCTCGAAAAACTGGGCTTCACCGTTGACCGCCAGGAGAAAGTCCGCAAGGATGCCGCCCCCATCTGGCAGGGCGATGTGACCAACTACACCTTTGGTTTCTACACCGCCGGCTGGATCAACACCCAGATCCTGCGTGATGAGGGTGTGAACTTTGCCGAGTTCAACTCGGGTGAAGTGCAGCAGATCCCGCTGTTCCTGAAATTCAATCCTTCGGATGAATTGAAGAAGGCCGAAGATGCCCTGCTGACCAACAGCTTCCAAACGATGGATCAGCGCGCTCAGCTCTTCACGACTTCTCTGAATGACTCCATGACCGAAAGCTGGTGGGGCGTGTGGGTGATCGATAACCTTGCCTACGAACCCTACAGCAACAAAGTTAGCGCCTCTTCCGACCTGGCTGCCGGCCTTTCGAACCCGCTGCTGCCCTACACGCTCAAGGTCAACGGTCAGTCGGGCGGTACGGTCAAGATTGCCCAGTCCGGTGTTCTGGTCCAGGCATGGAACCCGGTCAACGGCTCGAACTGGACGGATGATGCCACGGTCCAATACATGACCTCCGACCACGGGGTGGTTCCGAACCCCTACACTGGGCTGGCACTTCCGAAGCTGATCGTCAAGGGGGATGTAGTGGCCAAGACCGGCCTGCC
Organism: uncultured Chloroflexia bacterium; assembly: GCA_963753465.1. Lineage (GTDB taxonomy): Bacteria > Chloroflexota > Anaerolineae > Anaerolineales > Villigracilaceae > UBA877. Next base: position 1,238,125 of record CAVWCJ010000002.1, on the reverse strand, counting down.
GGTCGCCAAGAACCTGGACTGGGTGACCCTTTCCTTCCAGCCGAGCATTGCCGTCCCGGACGATGCCTGGGCTGACTGGAACGCGAAGACCCAGACCTTTATCACCGCCAAGGATCGCGCTGCGGCCGCTGCGGCAAACCCGAAGGGTCCAGATGGGTCCTACACTCAAACGGCGAACGTCCAGATTACCGTCACCTACACCCCGGATCTGTTCAAGACCAAGTGGCATGACGGCAGCACCTTCTCGGTTGCCGATGTGGTCATGGCAATGATCATGCAGTGGGACCCCGCCGAGACGGACAGCAAGATTTACGATGAAGGTACCGTCTCCACATTACAGGCTTTCATGTCGCACTTCAAGGGCGTCAAGATCGTCTCGACCAACCCGCTGACCATCACCACCTGGGACGATCAGTATCAACTGGATGCCGAGAACAACATCCTTGGACTTTACACCTGGTACCCGGGTATTAAAGACGCCTACCCGTACGGCACCGGTGCCTGGCACAATATCGCTCTGGAAGTCCAGGCGGAAGCAGACGGCAAGATGGCCATGTCCCTGGACAAGTCGACCAAGCTGAAAGTCGATGAGACCAGCACGATCTCCGGCCCGACGCTGGCCACCCAGGATACTTATCTGGTGCAGGATGCGTCTTCCGGTTACATCCCGTATGCCCCGACCCTGAGCAAATACATTACGGCCAGCCAGGCTAAGGCTCGCTATAACAACCTGATAAGTTTCTACAAGGCGTATAACAACCTTGCCATTGGCACGGGGCCCTATTTCATCGATAAGGTCGACACGACCGCCGGCTCGGTGACACTCAGCCCCTTCACGGGCTATATGTTCCCGGCGAACCAGTTCGCGAGCTTCGGCACACCTGAGATCGCGGCCGCCTCGGTCAGCGGTCCGACCTCGATCAAGGCTGGTGACGATACGAAATTAACCGTCGCGGTGACCTTCAACGGCAAGCCCTATCCGTCCGCCGACCTGGACAAAGTGTCCTACACTTTGTTTGGTTCGGATGGGACTGTGGCTGGCAGCGGTGTTGCCACGATGACCCAGGAAGGCTCGTATTCGATCGACCTGACTTCTGCGGTCACTGGCGCTCTGCCCGCCGGTCCTGCCTCGCTGAATGTGGCGGTATCCTCCAAGGTGGTCAGTCTGCCCACCTTTGTGACCTACCAGTTCAGCGTCACCAAGTAATTCAATTTGACGAATGATTGATGGCCTGGTAGGGGTGGGTTTTCTCACCCCTACCAGGACAATTTTTTATCGAGAGAGGTGTGTGGCTTATGGCTGAGATCAGTACCCCAATTCCTGTCCCGGAAGAGACCAAGCAGGAGAAAGCGAAGAAAAAATCGGGGTCGAGCACCTTCTCTCGCATTGCCAGATATACTGCGGTCCGGCTGGTTACCCTGGCGCTTACCTCGCTGGTCGGGTTGTACCTGACCATCTTGATTGCCAATATGGGCGGGTATGTCGATAAGATCCGTTTAAGCCAGATCCGTGAAGATGTCGACCAGCGCGTCGCTCGCAACCCGACCTACCGCAGCCTCTCTATCGATGCCCGTGCGAATTTGATCAACTCGGAAATAACCCTGGAGGCCGACCGGCTCGGGTTGAACCGCCCATTTATCCAGCGCAGCTTTGATTTTCTCAAGGATGCGGTTACCCTGAACCTGGGCCGGGCTCAGAACATGACCTCCAACAGTGGTTCGGGATCCGTCCGTGCGATTATCCTGGAACGCCTGCCCGCCACGCTGGTCCTTTTTGGCACATCGGACATCATCCTATTTTTCATAGCGCTGACGGTGGCCTTGATGCTTTCCAGGGCCTACGGCAGTATTTTTGATAAAATGTCCGTGACCCTGACTCCCCTGTCTTCAGCCCCAGGCTGGTTCTACGGCATTTTCTTGATCCTCGTGTTTGCGGCAGTCTTTCACCTGCTGCCCTTTGGCGGGATGGTCGATGCACCTCCACCGGATAACATTTTGGGTTATGCGCTGAGTCTTTTGAAGCACATGATTTTACCTGTAGCTGCTTATTCGATCAGCTCAATTTTTTTGAGCATCTTCACCTGGCGCACCTTTTTCCTGATTTATTCCAGCGAAGACTACGTGGACATGGCCAAAGCCAAAGGTCTGCCCTCCAGGGATATTCAAAATAAATATATCCTGAGGCCCACCCTGCCGACGATCGTCACCAACTTCGCACTGCTGGTGATCTACACCTGGACCGGGGCTCCCATTTTTGAGACGATCTTTAGCTGGCCGGGCCTGGGACGCGCCCTGTATGAGGCTGTCGGCCTGTTCGATACCCCGGTCATCGTCGGCGAGACAGTCATTTTCGCTTACCTCCTGGCGTTCACCGTGTTCCTGCTCGATATCGTTTATGCCATTGTTGACCCGCGGGTCAAAATTGGAGGGGAAGGGAGTTCGAACTTAAATGATGAATTTACGAGCCGGTCTTAGAGATATCCTGCGCTACCCGTCTGCCCTGGCCGGGTCCATCATCATTTTAATTCTGGTCGTGGTTTCCGTCATTACCGTGATCGCGATTCCCTATCCCAAGGCCATTGAATTATGGCGCGGGATGGAGGCGGATTGGTATAAGAATCCGAAGCTGGCGGCTCCCGTCTGGTACAACTGGTTCCGCAAGCAAAAACTACCCGAGACCATCGATCTGACGACCACCAGCCCGGGAGTAAAAAAAATCGTCACCCCGTCCGGGGATACGACGTCCATCGATTACACGTTCAACCTGCCGTATAATTACGACAGCTATGTGAACGATTTTGCCGTTTATTTCACAGCGCAGTACCAATCCAAAGCACCTTTCGTCAGTCTGACGTGGCTGACACCGGATGGGCGGACCATCCGCCTGAGCAATTTTGCGCTGGAGGATCAGTCTGTCTACCGCATTTCCCAGGACACGAAATTATTCGCCCAGTTGGGCAGGAACGACCCGGATATCGGATTGTTTGGGGGGCCCAGTTATAACAGTCCCACTCCTGAAAAGGGAATCTACCAGATGCAGATCCAGGGAGTGACCTATGAACCGGGATCAAGCTATTCAGCCGAAATTCTCGTTTACGGCAGGGTCGCCGGGTGGGCAGGTACTGACAACCTGCGCCGCGATATCGGGCTTGCATTGTTATGGGGGACACCGATCGCCCTGTTGTTCGGCCTGCTGGCTGCAGTCGGCACCTCGCTGGCACAACTGATTATCGCCGGCATCAGCACCTGGTTCGGTGGCTGGGTGGATACCATTATCCAACGCATCACAAACGTTAACCTTGTGCTGCCCTTTTTGCCAATATTGATCATGGTGGGCACCTTCTATTCCAGAAGCCTCTTCGTGATGCTTTCCGTGGTGATCCTGCTCAGCATTTTTGGGGCAGGGATTCTGACGTTTCGCGCCCAATTCATGCAGGTCAAAGAATCGGCTTATATCGAGGCGGCACGCTCTTATGGCGCGAGCGACGTGCGAATTATATTTTTCTATATGATCCCACGCTTGATCCCCTTGTTGATCCCGCAGTTCATCACCCTGATTCCCACCTATGTCTTCCTGGAAGCTTCACTGGCGGTGCTGGGCCTGGGTGACCCTTCGTTGCCCACGTGGGGGAAGCTGATTGACGATTCTTATAATGCCGGTGCTCTCTTCCAGGGCTGGTACTACTGGGTGCTTGAACCCTCCTTCCTGCTGATGGTCACCGGGCTGGCATTCTCCGCAGTCGGATATGCGATGGACCGCATTTTCAACCCACGCTTGAGAGGTCAATAACCCATGCCCGACAGCCCTGTGTTAAAACTTGAAGATCTGGTTCTGCACTTCCGTACTTCAAAGGGGTCAGTGCGTGCGGTGGATGGCGTGAATTTTGAGCTTAAATACAACGAAGCCGTGGTCGTAGTGGGTGAATCCGGCTGTGGAAAAAGCTCTCTGGCCAAGGCAATCCTGCGCCTGCTGCCCCGGAACGTCCAGACATACTCCGGGAAGGTGCTTTTGGAAGGCACGGACGTTATGAAGCTCGACGAGGAGGAATTCCGTCTGAATGTAAGGTGGGTGGGAATGTCCATGGTGCCGCAGGCAGCCATGAACGCCCTGAATCCGGTCATCCGCGTCGGGGAGCAGGTGGCGGAACCGGCGATGATTCACCTGGGCATGAAAAGGGACCAGGGGCTTCAACAGGCGAAGAAGATGTTCTCACTGGTGGGTGTCCCGGAGGACTTTCTCGACCGTTACCCGTTTGAGCTGAGCGGGGGGATGCGGCAGCGTGTGGCAATTGCCATGGCCCTCGTGACCTCCCCGAACTTGATCATCCTGGATGAACCGACCTCGGCCCTGGATGTCCTGACCCAGGCCAACATATTCAATGTGCTGAAGCGGATAAAGAAGGAGTTGGGCACGAGCTTCATTCTGATCACCCATGACATTGCCACCTCGAGCGAGCTGGCGGATAATGTCGCGGTGATGTACGCCGGGCAGATTGTGGAGACGGGAGATGCGCAGCGGTTTTTCCCGGCGCCCCTGCATCCCTATTCACAGAAATTGATGGCGAGCGTGCCCAGGCTGCGCGGGGAGAAAGACCTGGAATTCATCGTCGGTCAGCCGCCAAGCCTGATCGATCCGCCGAAGGGCTGCCGATTTGCAGAACGCTGTCCGCAGCGCTTCGAGAAGTGCGTCGAGGATCCGCCCGTGATCAAAAAGGATGGGCGGACGGTAATGTGCTGGTTATATGCTTAGGTCTGACAGGAGCGCTGCATGTCTGTTGAGGTAAAAGCACAGGGTGATGCGATCCATAAATGGACCGGAGAAAATGAGGCCTTGCTGTCCATCCAGGACCTGCATGTGTGGTTCGAGCTGCGGCGGTTCGGCTTCGGGCACGCCGGATATGTGCGGGCGGTGGATGGGGTGACCTTCGACCTGGGGGCGGGGGAGGCGATCGCCGTTGTCGGGGAGAGCGGCTGTGGAAAGTCGAGCCTGATGAAGACCATCCTGGGACTGTACAAGCCGACCAGCGGAAAGGTGGTATTTGAAGGGCAGGATATCAGCGAGCTGCCGATGAAAGGGATGCGAGGCTACCACGCCCATGTCGGTTATGTGCAGCAGGACCCGTTCGGTGCTCTGGCGCCGTTCATGTCGGTGGGGAAGATCCTGGATGAGCCTTTGGTCATCGGGGGGGTCACGAGCCGGAAAGAGCGGCAGGAACGTACTCACAAGGCGCTCGAAGAAGTGAAGATGTTTCCGGTGGACGATTTCCTTGGCAAATTTCCTCATATGCTCAGCGGTGGCCAGCAGCAGCGGGTTGTTATTGCCCGGGCAATGATCATGGAGCCGAATTTCCTGGTGGCTGACGAACCGGTCTCGATGCTCGACGCTTCGGTGCGCGTGGAGATCCTCAAACTTTTGCGCGGCCTTCAGGAGATGCACCACCTTTCAGTGATCTACATCACCCACGACCTGTCCACGGTCAGCTACTTCTCGGAGCGTATTTTCGTCATGTACGCCGGGCAGATAGTGGAAAAAGCCAGCGTGAACCGGCTGTTGTACAACCCCTGCCACCCCTATTCCCTGGCGCTGCTTGCCGGGACCTCCGATCCGGATGCAAACAATGCCAAGTCCTTCAAGGAAGTTCCGCCGGGAGAGCCGCCCAGCCTGGTGAAACCGCCTGCTGGCTGCCGTTTCCACCCGCGCTGCTCGAAAATGATCCCCGGGACATGCGATGTTATGGAACCCCCCGATTTTGAGCCAGAACCGGGACATCTGGTAAAGTGCTGGTTGTTCAAATAAAATGCCCTCGCGACCCGTCCAGTTGATCCTGATCGGCTTTATCCTGGTAGTGATGGGGGCAGTCTTTCCATTCCTGATGGTGCTCCAGGTGCTGCAATCCACATTATTCCTGAATTTCTTTTCTTATGGAGCTTCGGTGGTCGGGCTGTTTCTCGGCGTTTACGGATCAGCCACGTATGTCCGCGGGAATAGGAAGAAATAATCCCGGGCCCGGTTCGCTCACACCCGGGTCATTCTGCAAAATGAAATTCCTGTTTTCCTGACTCGTTGATCATGAAAACGGGAATTTATTTATTTCCCCGACAGGCCTCCCCCCTAGTCCGGGGAAGGTTAATTAAGTTCCCCGGCATGGAGCATTTCAATTTAATAAAGATGTGATATTATCTTATTAAAGCGCTTCTGTCGGCGATCCTGGGTCCGACACTGAAAAGAGACCGCAGCCCCCTTAAAAGGCGATGCGTCCCAACCCACCCAGCCCGGCCAGGGGCATGCCGTTTTTATTGCACTGCCTTGTGGCGGCGGATGAATTTTCCCGGGGAGAACCGGTCTTTAGGGAAGCAGGCCCTGACCCTGGATGGCCGGCCGGGCTCTGGAGTGCTTTGATACAAAACTGAGTGTCCTGTCATCCTGCTTTGGATCAAATGGGTTTATTTGTTTTTTTGTGATAGGATTTAACCAATGGCAGCTTACCGCATCCTGATTGTGGAAGACCAGCGCGAAGTCAGCCGACTGCTCCGTTCGGCGCTGGAAACGCTCGAGCATGATTTGACCATTGTCGAGATTCCCTCGGGCGAAGAAGCGGTCCTGGACAGTTCTCGTAATAAAATCGACCTCCTGGTTTCAGATTACCGCCTGCCCGGTATGACCGGAATTGAATTGATGCACAAGGTGCGGGAACATCACCCCAAGGCGAAAGTCATCCTGGTGACCGGTCAGATAGACCCGAAGGTCCGCAAGGAGGTTGCTGAAGCCGGGGCGGATGCCTTCTTCATTAAGCCGGTACCGATGGCCGATTTCCTCGACGCGGTCGAGCGCCATCTTGGCCTGGTCGAGACCTTGCTGCCCCCAGAACCAATCTTTCAGGACGATGAGGAGGATGAGGAGGTACACCGCAGCCTCCCGGATCTGTTGGCCGGACTCCGCCAGGAGCTGGAAGCCAAGGCCGTTCTCCTGTTCAATGATGAAGGACGGGTCCTCGCTCGCGCCGGTGATTTGCCGGACAACAGTGTTGAAATTTCCCTGCTCTCTTCCCTGCTCTCGATTTACAGCGCCAGCCAGAAAATTTCCCACAATCTTGGCCAGAAGGTCAATTCGAACTGGCACGTATTCGATACCGGGGCATATGATCTCGTCTTTGCCCCGGTAGGCTCGGGACATGCCATGCTGGTCATCGGAAAGAAGCTGGCGGACGAAAAACGGATGCAGAAAACAATCCGGATCTTCAAAGCCTGCCAGGATTTCATCGAGGAAAAACTCGGCGAAACGCCTCCTGAGCCCATGAAGACAGAAGCCGCTAAGGAAAAAGAGCTGGCGGCTGCTCCAGTCGAAGCTGCAGAAAATAATGCCAAGGAATTGGAACCGCTGCTCAAGGAAGCCAAAAAGAAATTGAAGACGGGCGAATTAAACGCTTATTGGGATAAAGCCGCTCACAAGCATAAGGCCCCAGCCAAGCCGGACATGCTCTCCTACGAACAGGCCAAGCAATTGGGGCTGGCTCCGAAGGACGAATAAGGTCCGCGGTCGGTGCCGGGCACGCGCCAGGCGGGGATTGTCCCGTGACACGGCCTGTGATACAATTTTGGCCGCTTTGGGGCGTGGTGCAACGGCAGCACACCAGACTTTGGATCTGTGGATCTTGGTTCGAGTCCAGGCGCCCCAGCCTGAATTTCCCGCCTGCAAGCGGGGCTTTTTTTCCAAGAATGGGCCTCGCGCCGCCCCGCTGGCAGCGCCCGGCTCGTTTCATTTTCTCTTACGCCCATCTTTAATCCGATGATAAGGAGCGGCGGTAAGGTTAGGAGAAGATTATGCCGATGAAAGTCACCGCGGTGATTCTTGCTGCTGGACAGGGGACACGCATGAAATCTGATTTGCCGAAGGTGCTGCATCCCATCTGCGGGCAGCCGATGATTGTCCACAGCCTGGCAGCCGCTCGTGCTGCCTCTACTGAGGAGCCGGTCGTCGTAATCGGACATGGAGCCGAAGCGGTGCGCGAATTCCTGGGCGGGTCAGCCCGTTGCGTCATTCAGGATCCGCAGCTTGGCACCGGTCATGCCGTCCAGCAGGCTGAAGTGGAATTAAAGGGCAAACCCGGCCTGCTCCTCGTCACTTATGCAGACATGCCTTTGCTGCGTGAGGGGACCCTCCGCCGCCTCGTCGAGGCCCAAAAAGCCAACCAGGGTCCGCTTACCTTGCTCACGGTCATTGCCTCGGACCCGCGCGGCTTTGGACGCGTCGTCCGGGGGCCGGATGGCAGCGTGCGCGCGGTCGTGGAGGAGGCCACGGCCTCACCTGACCAGCTCGCGATCAAGGAGCTTAACGTTGGAGCTTATTGTTTTTCTTTGGACTGGTTGTGGGACGCGCTGCGCCGCATCCCGCTTTCGAAAAAAGGAGAATATTACCTGACCGACACGGTCGGTTTGGCGGCGGAAGCTGGCCTGCCGGTTCAGGCGATCGTTGCCGATGATCCCGGCGAAACGATTGGCATCAATACGCGCCTCCACCTGGCAGAGGCGGAGGCGGCCATGCGCAGACAAATCAACTGTGCACACATGCTGGGCGGCGTGACCCTGGTCGACCCGGCCGCCACTTACATCGAAGCGGGGGTGGTGATTGGCCGCGATACCGTCGTCTGGCCGAACACGCACCTGCGGGGCAGGACGACGATTGGTGAGGGCTGCATTATTGGCCCGAATACCATCATCGAAGATACGACCGTCGGGGATTATAGCGAAGTGCTGGCTTCCGTGTTGGAGGGGGCGGTGGTGGAGGAGAACGTCGGGATGGGGCCATTTGCTCATTTGCGAAAGGGGGCCCACCTGTGCAAGGGCGTTCATATTGGAAATTTTGGTGAGGTCAAAGATTCCACCCTGGGGCAAGGCACGAAAATGGGACACTTTTCTTACATCGGGAACGCAACGATTGGTCCCAACGTCAATATTGGTGCCGGCACGGTCACCTGCAACTACGATGGAATCCGCAAAAACCCGACCGAGATAGGCGAGGGGGCTTTTATCGGCTCCGATACCATGCTGGTTGCGCCGGTCAAGCTCGGGGCGCGCTCCAGGACCGGGGCAGGTGCGGTGGTGACCAGGGATGTGGAAGAGGACACGCTAGTGGTCGGCGTCCCGGCCCGGCCAATCAAGAAAGTTGAGCAAAAAGAAAAGGATAAACCTCAGAGAAAACGCCCGACCCGGAAAGGTTAAGGAAAGCGCGTGGGTGTGTTTGTGCTCTGCAGGGATAAGGTGAATCCATGCCTCGCTTGAAAGAAGAAGAACGCCGTGCCCTGATTGAAATGGCGGGGGAAGCCCGGCAGCGGGCCTATGCCCCATACTCCCGGTACTCCGTTGGAGCAGCTCTGCGGACAAAATCCGGTCAGGTTTTCACCGGTGTCAACATTGAAAATGCCGCGTATCCGGCTGGCATTTGTGCCGAGCGCGTTGCCATTTTTAAGGCGGTCTCGGAAGGAGAAAAGGATTTCGACGTGATTGCCGTCGTAACCTCTAACGGCGGTTCGCCTTGTGGAAGCTGCCGCCAGGTGATGGCGGAATTTGGTCTGGACACCGTGGTGCTGATTGCGGATGCCAGAGGCCACCTGGTCCAGGAAACCACCGTTTCCGACCTTCTCCCGGGGGCATTTACACCCAGGGATTTAGAATCGGGCGGTTAGGCGATCGCCCTTTTTTATCCCCTGCTGCCTGCCTCCTCATTACTTATGGGTGAAGCTCGTTCCTTCCGGGTTGAAGCCGTCGTCCTGCGCCACACCGACTGGGGTGAGGCCGATCGCCTGCTATCGATGTACACGCGCGAGCGCGGCAAAGTGCGCGCAATCGCCAAAGGAGTCCGCAAGGTCCGTTCACGCAAGGCCGGTCATCTGGAACCGTTCACCCGCGTGACCCTGCAGCTGGCAAAAGGACGTGACCTGCTCATCGTCACCCAGGCCGACACCGTGGAGGCCTACCTGCCGCTGCGGGACGATCTGCTCAAAACAGGGAACGCCTCCTATGTGGTCGAACTGCTTGACCGCTTCACCTATGAGGAGGAAAGCGAAAACTTTGCGATTTTCCGTCTGCTGACGGAAACCCTCGACCGCATTGCTTCCGAGCCGGACCCCTGGCTGGCGATCCGCTATTATGAGATTCGGTTGCTGGATTTTCTCGGATTCCGCCCCCACCTGTTTGAATGTGCAAACTGCGGTAGTGAAGTTCAGGCTGTCGACCAGTTCTTCTCCCCGGCCCAGGGCGGTGTCCTGTGCCCGCGCTGCGGCGCGGGCCTGCCCGGAGCATGGCGGATATCGATGGAGGCGCTCAAGTACCTGCGCCACTTCCAGCGCAGCAATTACGCCGTGGCGAAGCGGGCGCATCCCGGTGGGGAGATCCGGAAAGAAATGGAAACGCTAATGCAGGGCTATCTTACCTATCTGCTTGAGCGCGGCCTGAACACCCCCGAGTTCTTACGAAAGATAACGCCTGGCTGATGCTCCTGGTCAGCCCTCAGGGGGTTGAACTGATCGTACAATTCACGGTTCAATAAAAATCATTTCCCCGGAATGACCTTCACAGCATAGCGAGGATTGGAATCGGGTTGATTCCGGGTAGAGGCGGCAATTAAAATTTAAAAAGGAGGATGACCGCAGATAATTACGGAGGCTGGCATGAGGAAAATTCTGGGAAAGTCGATCACCCGGGTCGGGCTCGTAATGTTTGCCCTGGCCGCCTGCCGGGGACAAAATATGCCTGCGTCGCCTACTCCCCTGCTCTCCCCCAGCGCAGCCACCGCGGTTTTAACACCTGTAGGAGTCTCCGGGACTACGCTGCAGGCGAACCAGGCTGAAATCACCCAAATCATGGACATGAGCTTCATCGATGCAGACAGGGGTTGGTTAATTGCTGCAACTTATTATCAAAGCGACGAAACGCACGGGATTGCCATCCGCCGGACCATCGACGGCGGCATCTCCTGGACGCCGGTTTCGGCGCCGGACGCTCAACCGGGGGACGAGATCACGGGCACCAATATCGTTCACCAGATCCGTTTCGTGGATGGACAGACCGGCTGGATTTTTGGACCCGGCTTGTTCGTTACCCGCGATGGCGGTCAAACCTGGCAGGAAGTGCAATTTTTGGGTGGGGTAGCCGCCCTGGGGGGTGCCGGCCCTGGAGGGCCTGTCTGGGCAGTTGGCCAGACTTGCTTAGAAGCATGGGATTGTTCGTTGCAGCTTTTTGAGACCACCCCCGCCGAACCCGATCACTGGGTGCTGGTTGCACCCATTCCTGGGAGGGGCGAATTGCTTGTCTTCCGCCCCTTGGATGCCAAGACTGCGGCTCTCCTTGTCCGAGTCTCGGTAAACACTCCTTCCGGATCGCAGGTCGATTTACTCTTGACCCGCGATGGAGGCCGCACCTGGAAATCCTTTACAACACCCTGTTTGTTGGAAGCACTGCTGGCCGCGGTTGACAGTTCGCATTGGTTCCTTCTGTGCAGCAGCATTCCGAGCGCAGGACAGCAGCCCAAAGCCTTCTTTCAATCGACGGACAGTGGGAAAACCTGGGTGCAAATACTGGGTTGGTACTCCGAAGAATTAATCTATGGATATGGTGACGCAATGCTGTTTTTATCCCCCCGGGACGGCATGATCGGAATGGGACGTGCCTCAGTCATCCGTACGGTTGACGGCGGGAAGAACTGGATTTCTGCCATTCCCATCGACCAGGGGGAAGGAGGCTGGTCGCTGGCCGCGCTGGGCGAACGCGACGTCTGGGCTGGAGGGCAGAATATGGTTTTTTACAGCCGCGACGGAGGTTCCACCTGGAAAGGCACAGACATTCATTAAGAGAAGTGACCTGGGCTCCCGTCAGCTTGAGGGGGGCTCAATCCCCTTGCAGGTTGGATTTGACCTGTATCAAGGGCAATCCTCGGGGAATATCAGCTCTCTCCGCCTTTCTGCGGATTTTGTAAAAACACCTTCAAGCTCGTGCAGCTGTCATCGATGGCCTCCAGCCTGGAGCGGTAGAGCTTTTCCTGCCCCCGGATTGTCAGGTTGACCAGGCCGGCCAGGCGCAGTTCACTCAGGTGGTGGGTGACTGTGGGGGCGCGCAGGTGCAGCCGACGCGCCAGCTGGGAAGGAGTGACTTCTTCCTGGGTCAGATAATACAGGATTTTCAAGCGGGTCGGGTCGGCGAGTGCCTTGAGCGACCGCAGCATGCCGTCCGGGACAAGCTCTCCGGGCGTGGCAGACATGGTCAGGGGCCTCGCGCCGTACAGGAACAAGTTCTGCTCGGCGCTGATCTTTTCCAATACCACCAGGGGGGTCGTCCAATATGCCGGAACGAGAATGAGTTCTTTTGAGGTGATCGCTTCGTAGTGGACGCCCTGTGAAAGGTCCGCGATCAGATCGGAAATGCTCATCCGCTTCGCCAGGTCCTGCGCATGTTCAAGGCCTGCCTGAAGGATGGGGGCGACCCGTTTTTCCTCCTCTTCGAAAAATACCTGGTGGTAGGCCTGGAGGGCAGTCAACAAAGTGTCGCCGAGTTCTTCGGGCTGCGCCATCCAATCCAGGATTTTCTTGATCTCATCCGCATCCGTCTTGTGATCCGTTCCCATTTTGGCCATCTCGGTGGTAAGGACAGCCAGATCCTCCTTATCCCAGGACCGGCGATCGGCGATGGTATGGATGCGATCTTTAATTTCTTCGTTCTCCCAATGCTCGATGTCGAAGAGTACCCACCCCCTTTTTTCAGGAGGAATTTGGCGGAGCGCCCAGAAGATGCTCAGGGCATCCTTGGGCTTCGGCAAACCGTATACCCATCCCAGGGGCATACCCAGGAAGTGCTTGATGTCTTCAAGGAACTTTCGTTCAACAGCCGGGATGCGGGAGCGGATCCCGGCTGCCCAGGGCGCGCGCAGGCCATAGTATTCGGGGCTGTGCATGACGTGCAGGCTGACAAAAAATTCGTAGGCCGTCCCGACGTCCCAGACAAGGGCAGGGGAGTTGGCTTTGGAGGGATTGGTCATACGCTTTCCTTAGAGAACCCGAGGTGGGGATCCTGGCGGGAGTGTTCCATGCACGGATCCTCGCGGGTTAATCTTTCTCCTATTCTAAAGAAAAGCCTTCCCAGGCGCAAGGCCAGCTGACTGCGATGATGAAAATTACGGACAGTCCGTCCGTGTCGCTGGGCGAATTGCTCCTCGTCCAGCTCCGGGTAGTCCTGCACCGGTTCGTGCAAGGCTAGAATTGGATTGAACATGGCTGCCTCCATGAGCATGAAAGACGTATGTCTAAGTTAGATGTTTACCTAATTAGATTATAGTCTAACATTGAATGAAAGTCAAGTGATTCCTGAGATTCGGATTGTTATATTGGTTTCAGGATCAGGAAGAAAGCTTCCCCATTTTTTCCCGGGCACGCTTCGCCCACCCGATCAGGAACCTGTCCATGATCCAGGTGATCACCGGGCCCAGGCGCCGCCACGCAAGACGCTGGAATGCAGGCCAGTGGAGACGGTAAAAGAAGCGCGCCCACCAGGTGCGCCGCCTCAGGGATTTGCCGAGCTCCGAGCGAAGAACTGCGGATCGATAGGTGCGGAAGGAGAAATCCCGGCGGGCAAAGGCATCCCGGACAGCCAGGGCAGCGAGTCTGCCGTACCCGAGCGCGAGGCTGATGCCTTCTCCGAAGAGGGCATCTGCACCGGCGGCGTCGCCGGCAAGCAGGATGTGCGGGGCTGAAAAGGGGCTGTGGGCCTCGAACCAGCGCAGCGGATGGCCCTCCAGCGGGTAATTTGCCAGATCGTAGCCATGCCGCCTGAACTCGTCGGCCAGGGCCTCGCGCAGGGGGAGGCGGGCTTGAACCTCGCGGACATTACTGTCGTAGATGCCGCGCACACGAACCGGCTTCCCGCCCTCGAGAGCGGGAAAATCCCAGCTGTAACCCAGGATGCCCTGGGGAACATATAGGAAGTCGAAATAGGAATCCCCCTGGACGTGGAAGGACTGCTCCGGCCGAGGCTCGGTGACGATTTCCAGCAGGCGGGCGGTGTGCATGGCCTCCTTCGGGACGACGGCGCGCCGAACGACGCTCTTGGATCCATCTGCGCCGATCACGACCTGCGCCCGATAATTCCCGCGGTCGGTCTCGACCATTACCCCCTCGGCATCCGCAAGGACACTCCTGACCGGAGTATTTTCCAGGAGGGTGAAACCGGCCCTGCGCACCTTCTCCGCCAGCCAGGCGTCAAATTCGTGCCGGCGGATAACACGGAAAGCGAACGGCCTCCCAGGGTCCGGCCGCATTTTGAACCCCAGGCGGTCGTAGTCGAAGTGCGCCCAGTCGACATCCACATGGGGAATCTCGGAAACATCCAGGCCGAGCTGTTCCAAAATGACTTCGGCATCCGGTAGCAGCCCACCACCACACAACTTATGCCGGGGGTGGGCCGCTTTTTCCAGGATGAGCGTTCGGGGGATCAACTCCGGGGCAAGCTGTGCCAGGTGCAGGGCGGTGGAGGACCCCGCCGGCCCGGCGCCGATAATGAGGAGATCGTGTGGGTCAGAATTTTCCATACCGCAGCTAATTCTACCCAATTTTTCCGTTGCCATCCTGCTATATAATTACCTTGTGCGCGGTTGCCTGGAGATCAAAGGCTCGCCTGTGGGCAGATCAGCACCGTCGAATGTACGCTCTTCCGATTTCCCGAATGTCTCGCCTGGCCTCGCAGGGACGGGCAGCCTGGCAGTCCGCCTGTTCCTGATTGCGGCGCTCCTTTTGCCGACCAGCGGATGCAGCATCCCAGGGATCGTGTTTTGCGACGGATCTGCCGACGCCAAGATCTTCGTCTGGAACGACGCCAACCGCAATGGCAAGCTGGACAATGGCGAGCAACCGCTTTCTCGGGTAAAGGTGGGGGTCGGCAGCGCGGAGACGCTGACCGATGAAAGCGGTTGGGCCACACCGGTTGAGTTCACGGCAGGCTGTTGCTCTAAAAGCTGCATGCGCGGCGAAATGGCTGTGGCGTATGCCCCTCCCGGCTACGAGCCGACCACGCCTGCTGAGCTACCTTTGACCGAAATGAACGGTCAAAGCTTTCAGTTCGGTTTTGCCCTCGATCCGAATCTCCCGTCCCCAACGCCGTACCTGCCGAAACTTGCCTGCCAGCCTTATCCGGGGATCAATGCACAGGGAATGGCTGCGGCTCCCGACGGCACCATCTGGGCTGCCTTGTATGACGGTGCGGCACGCTATGATGCCCGGACAGACCAGTTCATCACATACACTGGTCCACCAGGCTTGTACGAAAAGATCACGGTAGACGAGGGCGGTGCCGTCTGGATAGCGGTCGATTGGGATATTACCAGCCGTTTCTTTCACTCCGCTTGGACGACCTATTCGAAGGATAGCCTGCTTGCCGGCAGCGATTGGAGCCTCGGCGCCACCCCTGACCGCACGGTGTGGTTTAGGGTCCACGCGCCCCCGGACCAATTGGTCAGCTTCAACCCTGTCACCGGTCAGTGGCATTTTTTCGTTGAACCCTACGACTATACCTATAAGACAATTACGAAGGTCCGACTTGCGACGAACGGCCCGCTCTGGTTTCTTGCCTTCAACGAGTATGCGGTTCGGACCCCGCCGGTGGACGATCTCAGCAGCCACTGGACGGTTTATCCTCTGCACGTTTTCAGCGGGGAGGAAATAGTAGAAATCCCGGATTTGAACTGGATCAAGGACGGCCGGTTGGCTTCCAACGGCACCCTTTGGCTGGCAAGCATCGCAGGCCTGGCCCATTATTTCCCGGCGACAAATAAATGGAAAGTCTATGACTGGCCCCATTCAGAAGATCTTTGGCCGGATGTCGATACCGCAGCCATGGACCTCGCCCCGGACGGATCGATCTGGGTGGCGACCAGCTCCTACGACCGCCCCCTGCTGTTGCGCTTCATGCCCGACGGTGGGGAAGGCAGCTGGCTAACCTACGACGAGCGGGACGGACTCCCGAACACCGGTGGGCTGGACATGCTGGCGATCACGCAAGACGGCCGCATCTGGACGGCGAGTCACTACGAGGGCGGGATCGTTGCGGCCTGCCGGGTGAAGTGAAGGGCAGGTGGCCGGCCGCAGGTCTCCGTCTTGTCGGTAGGGTATAATCTGGCCACAAACTTTCGTTTTCCAGGCCGTTGACCTCATGCAGATCACCTTCCAATCCGTCATCTTGAAGCTCCAGGAATTCTGGGCCGCCAAAGGCTGTCTGATTGCCCAGCCGTATTACACCCAGGTCGGCGCGGGGACAATGAACCCGGCCACTTTTTTGCGCGTACTCGGGCCCGAGCCGTGGAATGTCGGTTACGTAGAGCCTTCCATCCGCCCGGACGACGGGCGCTATGGCAAGAATCCCAACCGCTTCCAGCAGCACACCCAGTTCCAGGTCATCCTTAAGCCTGACCCCGGGAACCCGGTAGAGTTCTACCTGCAGTCGCTCGAAGCGCTGGGCATCGACCCGCGCTACCACGACATCCGCCTGGTGGAGGACAATTGGGAGCAGCCGGCCATCTCAGCCTGGGGTCTGGGGTGGGAGATCTGGCTGGACGGCCAGGAGATCACCCAGTTCACCTATTTTCAGCAGGTCGGCGGGCAGATGCTCGACCCGGTGGCGGTGGAGATAACCTATGGGTTGGAGCGCATCCTGATTGCCATCAACAACGCGCCCGCCATTTGGAATGAGCCCTGGAACGAAAAAGTCACCTATGGTGAAATCCGCCGGCAGGACGAATTTGAGCAAAGCAAATATTACTTCGAAGTGGCTGACGTCGAACGCCTGCGCCAGATGTTCAGCCTGTTCGAAGCCGAGGCGGCGGCCTGTGTGGCCCAGGGATTGGTCGTCCCGGCACACGATTACGTCCTGAAGTGTTCGCACGTCTTCAACGTGCTCGACACTCGCGGTGTGATTGGTGTGACCGAGCGTCAGGCCTTCTTCGGCCGTATGCGCGACCTTGCCAGGCAAGTCGCGGAAACCTATCTGGAGCAGCGGAAAGAACTGGAGTACCCGCTGTTGAAACCGGCCGCGGAAGGTGGACCAAAGTCCATGGAAAAATCCCCTGCGCGGCTGTCACTCAGCGGCTCAGCGCCATTTCTCCTGGAGATCGGCGTGGAGGAACTGCCTGCCGGAGACCTGGAGGCAGCCCTCGAACAGCTCAATGCCTCTGTTCCTGCCTGGCTGGAGGGAATGCGCCTTGAACATGGACAGGTGCGCATTTTGGGAACGCCCCGGCGGTTGGCTGTCCTTGTCGAGAAACTCGCCCCGCGTCAATCCGATCACGAAGACCTGGTCAAGGGCCCGCCGGCCGAGCGGGCCTTCGGCCCAGATGGGGTCCCGACCCCGGCGGCGATCGGCTTCGCCAAAGGGAAAGGGATGCTGCCCAAGGATTTGCAGGTGCGCGAGATCGACGGCGGCAAATACGTGGTGGCGGTAGTCAAGCAAACCGGGCGGGCGACGCCCGAGGTTTTAAGCGAAGCCCTGCCCGGGCTGGTGGAGGGAATCAAGTTCGATAAATCCATGCGCTGGAATAGCAGCAACGTGGCCTTCTCGCGGCCGATCCGCTGGCTGGTCGCACTCCTGGGCGAGACCCTGATTCCCTTCGAGTATGCCGGGTTGTGTTCGGGGAGCGTAACCCGCGGCCTGCGCCCGTACGGCTCACCGGAGATTGAAATCCCCTCCGCTCAAAAATATTTCAGCCTGCTCAAGAAGAACGGCATCCTGCTCGATGTTGAGGAGCGCAAATCGCTGATCGAGGCGGGCGTCAAGGAATTGGCCGCTTCGGTAGAAGGCGAAGCGATCATGAACCCAGAGCTGCTCTCCGAGGTGGCCAACCTGGTGGAGAAGCCTACGCCCCTGGTGGCAGGTTTCGATGCCAGGTTCCTGACTCTGCCCAAGGACGTGCTGGTCTCGGTAATGGAGAAGCACCAGAAATATTTTCCCATCCAGAAGGACGGGAGCCTGCTGCCCAGCTTTGTCGTCGTGCGTAACGGGGATGGTAAGCACCTCGACCTGGTGCGACAGGGGAATGAACACGTAGTCGGGGCTCGCTTCGCGGATGCGGATTTCTTCGTGAGCGATGACTTGAAACATAAATTGGAGGATTTTCGTCCCCGCCTGGCGAGCCTGATCTTCCAGAAGAAACTGGGTTCGATGCTCGACAAGGCCGAAAGGATCGAAAAGCTGGTAGCGATCCTGAACCCCAGGCTTAACCTGGAGGCTGACGAAGCCACCTGCGCCCTGCGGGCTGCCCATCTGTGCAAGGCGGATTTGACCGCCAGGATCGTCATCGAGATGACCTCCCTGCAGGGGATCATGGGACGCGAATATGCTCTGCGTTCCGGGGAGAACCAGGCGGTGGCGGAGGCGATCGGCGAGCAATACCAGAGTGTCCCGAAGACCCGGCCTGGCCTTGCCGTTGCTTTGGCGGACCGGCTGGATTCCCTGGTTGGGTTGTTCGCGGCAGGTCTTGCCCCGACCGGGACAAAGGACCCCTTCGGATTGCGGCGGGCCGCCATCGGCGTGGTCCAGCCGCTCATGGTGCACGGCCTCTCGTTCGATCTGCGTTTTGCTGTCCGGTCGGCCGCTGCGCTCGAACCGATCGCACTCAGCGAGCAAGTCCAGGCACAGGTGTTGGAGTTCATCACCGGGCGGCTGCGCGTGGTGCTGATGGACATGGGCAGCAGGTACGATGTGGTCGACGCGGTGCTCTCCACTCAAGGGCATGACCCAGCCGCCGCGGGGCGTGCCGTCAAAGCACTCTCCGCCTGGGTGGGGCGCCCGGACTGGAATACGATCCTGCCGGCGTACGCCCGCTGCGTGCGCATCGTGCGCGCGGCTCAGGCAGAGCATGCGGGGAGGGCACCCG
Organism: uncultured Chloroflexia bacterium; assembly: GCA_963753465.1. Classification (GTDB taxonomy): domain Bacteria; phylum Chloroflexota; class Anaerolineae; order Anaerolineales; family Villigracilaceae; genus UBA877. Next base: position 1,219,221 of record CAVWCJ010000002.1, on the reverse strand, counting down.
TGGATGAGGGCAGGTTCGTTGAAGCGACCGAGAAGAAGCTTTATGCCGCCCTGCAGAAAGCCGGGTCGGCCCGGCGCGCGGAGGGGTCGGTGGACGATTTCCTGAACGCCTTCGTCCCCATGATCCCGGCGGTGGATGAGTTTTTCGACAAAGTGCTGGTCATGACTGAAGACAGGCAGCTCCAGGAAAACCGGCTATGCCTGGTGGGAGCCGTTGCCGCGCTGGCGGATGGAGTCGCGGACATGTCGAAGCTGGAGGGTTTCTAGGCGACCAGAATCCGGGAACGGAAATCCTGGCCGCTCCCCGGTCGTCTAATTGTCCCCATATCTTTTGATGAATTCTGTAAGCGGCGTCCAAAACTCGCTGCGCTCCAGTCTCCACAGCGACTGCCAGCGCAGGCTGGCCGGGTTAAAAGCCCACATCAATCCCCAGGTGTAGAAATTTTCCCAGAATTCCCCGAAGCTTCCGAGAGGACTGTGGTATGGGAGCACGGTGAACCCCATGTGCCGCAGCATTGAGGTGCCGCCGTCCACAATCCCCAGCGGTGCCAGGACGGTTACCCCGCCGATGAGTTCTGCCGCCTGGAGCTCTTCGGCGGTTTTGAGATAACGGGCCACCATTTGGAAGGAGCGGACCAGGTCGCGCAGCAGGTGGCGGGCGTAGCTCACGTCCGCACCAGCGTCTGGGATGTGCGGCGTGTGCTCGTTCCACAGGTGCAGCATCACCGCCCGGGCGCCGGAGGGGAAGCTGCATTGCGGCAGGGAAAGGTCATGGTCCGTATGGCTGTCCTGCAGCCGCAGCAGGCAGGTGGGATCCTCGGTGAATTCAAAGACCCCGTACCGGGCGCGCAGGAAACCATCGAAGCCGCGAATCAGGGACCGCATGCCTATTGGAGGAAGAAAACCCCGCCGACGATCAGCAGGGTGCCCAGCCACTGGGCCGGGGTGATGGTCTCGTGGAAAATAAACTTCGCCGCCACCAGCTGCACCCCGAGCACGGCCAGCCCCGTGGTCAGCGGGAATGCCACATGCAGGGGCGTAAACCTGAGCAGGCCGGTCAGGGTGATTACCGTCAGGAACCCGGCCAGGTTGCCGATTACCTGCCAGGCCAGCAGTCCTTTCCAGTTGGGGCTCATCGCGGAGAACTTGAAGCCTGCATTGGCCAGGATATTGAAGACTACATTTAGGATAAGCAAAAATCCGATGGTGGTGGACCTTGTCCCTGCCTGAGAGAGGCTGAGAATTCGGAAGTGTTGGAACATGATGGACTCCATGGTTAAATTTGTCGTTACCTTTATACAACCCCCAAGTCTGGCTAGGGTACCGCTTGCGCCCTCCTCCAAGCGGCACTATAATTCGACCACGTTGAAATCCCCTCACCCTGATCGTTTTATTCGTTGCGTCTCCCATGTCTCAGATTGACGAAATCAAGTCCCGCATCGATATCGTCGACCTGATCTCCGAGACGGTGAAACTGCGCCGCACCGGCAAGAATTACGCCGGCCTGTGCCCGTTCCACAACGAAAAAACCCCGTCCTTTATCGTCTCGCCCGACCGGCAGACATGGCGCTGTTTTGGTCAGTGCGGCGAGGGCGGCGACATTTTCGCTTTCATCATGAAGAAGGAGAATTGGGATTTCGCTGAAGCGCTGCGCTTCCTGGCGGATCGGGCGGGAGTCAAACTCGAAGCCTATAAAGCGCAGATGCCGGAGGAAAAAGAAGAGCATGACCGCCTGCTCGGCCTGCTCGAGGAAGCGGTTACTTTCTACCGCCACCAGCTGGTCAACACGCCTCCCGGGAGACCCGCCCTGGACTATGTCCATGACAAACGCGGCTTGAGCGATGCGACTCTGGAGGTCTTCGGCCTGGGCTACGCGCCGGACAGCTGGGAGGCGGCGCTGGGGCATTTCAAGGAAAGGGGCTACAGCGAACAGGAACTGCTGGAGGTCGGGCTCGTGTCCCAGCGAGAATCCGGCGGCCTGATTGACCGTTTCCGCAACCGGCTGATGATCCCGATCCGTAATGAGAACGGCCGGATGGCCGGTTTCGGGGCGCGCATCTTGAAGCCGGATGATTACCCCAAGTTCCTCAATTCCCCGGAAACTCCCCTCTTCAGCAAAAGTCACCTGCTATACGGCCTGGACCGGGCGCGCAAGTCAATCCGCCAGGCGAACCAGGCAGTCATCGTGGAAGGTTACCTGGACGTGATCGCCCTGCATCAAGCCGGCTTCGAGAACGTCGTTTCACCGATGGGCACCGCCCTGACCGAGGACCAGCTGCGCCTGCTCAAGAAGTTCTCCCGGCGCATCGTGCTGGCCCTCGACCCGGATGCCGCCGGGCAGCAGGCGGTTCTGCGCGGGCTGGAGGCGGCGCGCCAGTCCCTCGACCGCGAGGACGAGCTCGGTTTTGATGCGCGCGGCCTGCTGCGCCACGAGGCACGCCTGCAGGCCGACCTGCGCGTGGCCAGCATGCCCGACGAACTTGACCCGGATGAGATCGTCCAGCGTGACCCGGAACAATGGAAGCAGCTGATCCAGACTGCCCAACCGATCGTGATCCATGTCATGGGGGCGCTTTCTGCCGGACGCGACCTGGAGGATGCCAAAGTCAAATCCGAAATCGCCGCCCAGGTGTTACCTCTGATCGAAGACATTCCAAATCCTATCGAACGGGACACCTACCGGCAGCGGCTGGCGCGCTTCCTGAAAGTGGATGAACGTGCCTTGGGCGGAGCACCGGTAAGGAGTCCGCGGGCGCGGCGGACGCGCCGCGAACAGCCCTCCAAATCCCAGGAAGTCCCTTCCACTGTGGCTGCTCCGTCAGTCTCGCCGTCCCATAAGATGGAGGCATACATCTTAAGTGTCCTGCTGCGCCGCCCGGACCTGCTCTTCCGCCTCGACCGCGGCCTGCAGGAAGCCGCCTTGAGCCGCATGGTGCCAGAGGATTTCGGGTATACTGACCATCAAATGCTCTTCCGCCTCATTCGCCAGGCGCTGGACCAGGATGCCGATGAGGTTGAAGGCTACCTGCGCGAAAAACTGCCCTCATCGCTCTCCACCCTGGCCGAGGACCTGCTGGCGCAGTCGGAAAAGCTCGATCCGTTGGATGACCGCCTGCTCGATGACCTTTTCCGCGGGGTCATCAAGATCCGCCGCACCCAGTTGAACGAGAGCCTCAATCAGCTGCGCTTCCTGCAGGAGGAAGCCCAGCAGGCAGGCGACCTGCGTGCAGCGTCCTACCGAGAAATGGTCCAGCAGCAAAGCGTCCAGCTGCGGGCTCTGGATCAGGCCGGATTCAAACTGACCGGTCACCGTTGAGAGGGACTCATGCCTCGAACCCTGAAGCCCAAACCGCGCCCTCCCCCGCCGACCCCAGGCTTCCCCCCCGGAAGACCCCGAGGGCAAACCCACGCGCAGAGGGAAGACTTCCCTGCCTAAACCGGGAGCCATCATTGTGGATTCCGGAGCCGAGACCGACACGGCCGAGGAGGAGATTGAGGAAGAGGAACTCGACCTGACCTCCGAGTCGGAGGAGAACGACTTTCCCCAGGCCGATGAGGAGCTGGGTGCCCTGGCCGTTGAAGATAGCCTCGAGCTAGACAAGCTTGAGTTGGCTGCCGAGCTCTCCGAGGACCCGGTGCGTTTGTACCTGCGTGAGATTGGCCAGGTCAAGCTCCTGGATGGGGACAGCGAGTTCCGCCTGGCAACAATGATCGAGGCCCGCCGCCTGGTCTTGACCCTGGGACGCCGCCGCATCGGTCGCCGGGCTGCTGAAAGCGTGGAAGTGGCTATTTACCATGATGCCCTCGGGGAACTCGTCACTGCCTGGGGCCGCATGAAAGAGGATGCCTCCCGCCTGGGAATCGAGCTGCCGGATACCTCCCTCATGCTGGTGGAAACGCAGAATTTTCACCGGTCGTGGGAAAACAAGATGCCTTCCTACCTGCATTCTTACCTGGATCGGGGGATGTGGGGCAAGGACCCCCTTTGGAACAGCCTGGCCTCGCACGCCTTTAATATCTTTCAGGTGTTTTACATTCTTCCGCCGAAGTACGCCGACTGGCTGCTCAAGCACATCCAGACACATGGGGAGTTGCCGGGCCAGCGCGCGTTGTATCGAAATTTGCCGGAGGACGACGAGCTGCGCCAGGAGATAGAGGCCATCCAGGCGCGTGCGGATGAGGCCAATGCGGCCATCATCCGCGCCAACCTGCGCCTGGTGGTCAGCGTGGCGAAGCGCTATTTGGGGCGCGGCATCTCGTTTTTGGATTTGATTCAGGAAGGCAACCTCGGCCTGCTGCGCGCCGTCAACAAGTTTGACCCCCGGCGGGGCTACAAGTTCAGCACCTACGCCACGTGGTGGATCCGCCAGTCGATCAACCGCTCGATCGCCGAGCAGGCGCGAACGATCCGCATCCCGGTGCACCTGTTCGAATCGATCACCCGCCTGCTGCGCATCCAGCGCGCCCTGACCCAGCAGCTCGGCCGCGAGCCGACCAACGAAGAGCTGGCCCTAGAGGTCGGCTACCTGGCCCCGGCCGAAGTGCAGCAGGTGCTGCGTTCCCAGGCCGAAGAGACGGAGCTTGATCCTGCTGTGCAGCGCCACTGGGAGTATGCCGCCATCAAAGTGGACCGCATCCTGCGTTCGGCCGAGGAACCTGTCTCGCTGGAAGGACCGGTAGGGGATGAGGATTCCAGCCAGCTGGGGGATTTCATCGAGGACTCGGACGCCCTGGAGCCGATGGACGCCGCGGCCAGGGAGATGCTGCGCGAACAGGTCCAGCACGCCCTGGCAGTGCTCTCGGAACGCGAGCGGCAGGTGCTCGAACTGCGCTTCGGGCTGATCGACGGCAAGGATCACACCCTGGAGGAGGTAAGCCGCTATTTCAACGTGACGCGTGAGCGCATCCGCCAGATCGAGGCCAAGGCGCTCAGGAAGCTGCGCCACCCGACCCGGAGCCGGCATCTGAGGGATTATCTGGCAGAGTTTTAACCTCGGAAAGCATCCGGACCGCAGCGATCGGGGATCCGCTTGCGGAGAGCAGTGATGCTCTTCAAATCGGAGTTTGCAAAGAGAAGCGGGCCGGTGAATCCCCTCTGACCGCATCGGATGAGCTTGGCGAATTGAACTTCTTTGCTCTGGACGATTTTGCTTCGCCGCTTCTCATATCGTCGGCGTACATCCTCGAGAAATTTACCAGGGGCAATCTGTATTGAGCAGCCGGTAATAGCGACATGCCAAATTTTTCCTTTTCCTCCCGCCGCAACCGCCCTGGTCGATTTGATCTCCACCGCCATTGGCCTATCCTAATAATTCTGTTCGTTATTTTTCCCCTGGCTATCCTGTACGGCAAAATAGTTTATGCGCCATGCGATGACACCTATATTTTCCTGGTCTATGCCCGCAATTTCTTAAATGGTCATGGCCTGACCTTCAATGGCATGGTGGTGCAGGGATATACGAGTATTTTGTGGGTTGTCCTGCTTTCCGTAATCGGCCTGTCCCGTGTAAACCTGCCGCTCCTGGCAATCACGCTGAGCCTGCTGACCGGCCTGCTCGCCCTGCTGGCCACCTACCATCTGGCAGGAAAGATGGAAATGGCACGCTCCTGGGCGCTCCTGCCGGTCATCCTGCTCGCGGCCACGGGAGATTTTACATTTTATACGTCGGTCGGCCTCGAGCAGGTTCTGTTTACGGCATTTGTCACTTGCGGTGTCGCTTTCATTTATTCGAACCGACCCACAAATTTGCTGCGCTCATTTCATTTCCCGGCGTATCTCGCCCTGATGATCCTGACGCGCCCGGAAGGGGCGTTAATTGCAGGTTTGCTTCTTCTTATCCCGGGAATATCAAGTAAAGCATGGACCTCCGTGATTTGCTGCGGACTTACACTGGCGGTCATGCTCGCCCCGGTTTTCATCGCCGGGCGGATATTTTATGGATTCTGGCTGCCTAACACTTTTTACATAAAAAGCAATGTGGGCCTCGCCAATTTTTCTCAGGGCATCCTTTACGTAATAGTCCAGTTCTGGAGTTACATCATTGTTTTGGCAGGGAGCGCTTTTCTCGTGGCCTACTCGCTGCTTAAAAAGAATTTCCAGCACCTGAAGAATTTGTGGCCGATTGGCTTGATCATCGTTGTCTGGGTGGTTTACGTTGCCCTGGATGGCGGAGACAATCTGGTCGGCGGGCGGATGCTGCTGCCGATCGTTCCGCTGGCTTATATCGCATTGGTTAAAATGATGGCGGAGCTCAAAGTCAGAAGCTTCATCGCTGTCTTGAGCGCGGCGCTGATTTCGCTCGGCCTCGTCTGCATGTATCTATCCAACCCCATTGTGCGTGAGCAGGTAAAAGATTACCGCCAGTGGTTTAAAGCCCGTCAGGAAATGGGCCTTTATTTGCGCGAGCATACCCCTGCAGGCACATTGGTTGCCCTGGATCCGGCCGGGATTATTCCCTATTACTCGCAGTTACCCACGATCGATATGTTGGGCTTGAATGACGCCTACATCGCCCATCACGGAGAAAGAGACTTTAGCCTGCTGTACGCCCACCAGGCCGGGGACGGCGTTTATGTCTTATCCAGAAAGCCGGATATCATCCTGTTCGCTGCCAGCGGTACCAGCCAGGTTCCTGACCGGTATATCAGCGATCGGGAGATCTGGAACAGCCCGCTGTTCCAAAACAACTACAAGGGTGTAAATTTGCCGGGCATCGGCTATGCCTATATAAAAAATACAGCCGGGCCATAAAAAGAGCTATCGGCAAGGCCCGGACTGGATGCACAAATCTTTAGAGCTTTGTTCGCACACTCTCCGCTGTTCCCGGATCTCCTTAAAGGATACTTAAGTACAAATTAGGATGATCGTGAAAATTGACACCTTTGCTCTACATTAAAACCGTCTTGTGATATACTTTCTCCCCGGCAAATAAGCTTCGTTTAATCTTGAGGAGAGCCTATGCTGATCGAATATGCTGCCATCGCCGCGTTCGTCCTCATCACTACCCTGGTCGGATTTATTGCCATTGGCCTGGGCACCCTCTTCGGTCCGAAACGCCCGGCTCCCAAAAAAGCGATGCCGTACGAATCCGGCATGAACCCCATCGGCCCCGGCACCCGCCGGATGCCGGTGCGCTTTTATCTGATCGCCGTTTTATTCATCCTGTTCGACATTGAAACCGTCTTCTTCCTGCCCTGGGCAGTCGTCTTCCGCAAGCTGGGCCTGTTCGGCCTGGCAGAAATGTTCGTTTTCATCCTCATCTTACTGGTAGGTTACTTTTATGCGTGGAAGAAAGGAGCCCTCGAATGGGAGTAGAACAAAAACTCGGTGATATGGGCATCGTCAGCACGACGCTGGAGGAGGCCATCAACTGGAGCCGGACCAACGCCATGTGGCCGATGCTGTTTGGCCTGGCCTGCTGCGCCATTGAGATGATGTCCGCCCAGGCTTCCCACTACGACATGTCCCGCTTCGGGATGGAACTGATGCGCGCCTCGCCGCGCCAGTCCGACCTGATGATCGTTGCCGGAAGGACGACGCGCAAGATGGCGCCCGTCCTGCGCCGCCTGTACGACCAGATGCCCGACCCCAAGTGGGTGATCGCCATGGGTGACTGTGCCTCGTGCGGCGGGGTATTCAACAACTATGCGGTGATGCAGGGGGTGGACGAGGTCGTGCCGGTGGATGTCTACGTGGCCGGCTGCCCGCCGCGTCCGGAAGCGCTCATCCACGGCGTCGTCACGCTGTACGAGAAGGTGCATGGCGAAAAAATTAAAGATTGGAAATAGCATGGACAAGAAACTCGAACCCATCGTCCGGAAAATCGAAAAAGGATTCGGCGCAAAAGCCTCGGAGCACCGGGGTGACGTGAGCCTGCTGCTCTCCTCGGAGCAGATCGTCGCCGCCTGCCAGGAGATGCACTCCCAGGGCTTCGAGCTGCTCTCCGCCATGACCGCCGTGGACTACTGGCCGCAGGAAGATCCCCGCTTCCATGTCGTCTACGTGTTCACCTCGATCTCCAAGAACCTGAGCCTGACCCTGCGCGTGGGCGTGCTTGGGCTCAATCCGTCCCTGCCGACCATCTTCTCCATCTATCGCAACGCCAACTGGCGCGAGCGTGAACTCTGGGACATGTTCGGCATCAAATTCGCCGGCCACCCTGACCTGCGCCGCATCCTGATGCCCGCCGACTGGGAAGGCCACCCGCTGCGCAAGGATTATCCCCTGGGCTACGAGGAACCGCAGTTCACCTTTAATTTCGAAGAGATCGATCTGCGCAAGCCGTACGCAAAAGAATGAAAATTTGCCGGTTTCAACGGAGCACCTCTGGTGTAGGCATTCCAAGGTGTGAGTGGAGCCGTACTACCCTCAGGTGAGGCTATTCATGACCGATATTCAAGAAGTGTCTGTTGATCAGCTCAAGCACCTGGTCTCCGAGCGAGCCGTCACCGGTGAGACCATGCTCCTGAACATGGGGCCGCAGCACCCGAGCACCCACGGAGTGCTGCGCCTGCTGCTGGAGCTGGACGGCGAGATCGTCATCAACTGCATCCCCGACATCGGTTATCTACACACCGGCGTCGAGAAGAATATGGAAGCCAAGACCTACCAAAAGGCCGAGGTCATGTCCGATCGGCTGGACTACATGAACCCGCCCGGCAACAACCTGGCCTACAGCATGGCGGTCGAGAAGCTGGTGGACCTGGATGTGCCGCCGCGCGCCCAGGCGATCCGCGTCATCCTGGCCGAGCTTACCCGCATCCAGTCCCACCTGGTCTGGCTGGGCACCGCGGCCCTCGACCTGGCAGCCATGTCCATGTTCCTGTACTGCTTCCGCGAGCGCGAGTACATCCTGGACATCATGGAGATGTGCTCCGGCCAGCGCATGATGACCACCTACATCCGTCCCGGCGGCTTATGGCGGGATGTGCCGGTCGAGTTTGAGGAGGCCGTGCGCAATATCATCAAAACCTTCCCAAAGCGGTTTGACGAGTATGAAGCCCTCCTGACCCGCAACCCGCTGTGGCTCGACCGGACGCTCGGCATTGGAAAAATGTCCGGCGAGGACGCCCTCAACCTGGGTGTAACCGGCCCGCTGCTGCGTGCCAGCGGTGTCAAATGGGACCTGCGTAAAGAGCGGCCTTACTCGGGTTATGAGCAGTATGATTTCGAGGTTCCCACCCGCCCGGAGGGGGATGTGTACGCCCGTTACATCGTCCGCATCGAGGAGATGCGCCAGGCGCTGCGGATCGTCGAACAGGCATTGAACAAACTGCCCTACGGGCCGGTGCGCTCGAACAATTACAAATATGTCCCGCCGCCGCGTTCGGAGATCGGCGTCAGCATGGAGGCGCTCATCGACCACTTCAAGCTGTGGACGGAGGGCTTCCGTGCCCCGCAGGGTGCCATCTACTACGCGGTCGAATCGCCGCGCGGCGAGCTTGGGGTTTACCTGGAATCGGATGGAGGCCCCAAGCCGTACCGCATTCACTGGCGCACGCCATCCTTCGATAACTTGCAGGCCATGCCGTTGATGTGCAAGGGCGTGCTGGTGGCCGACCTGATCGCCATCATCGGCAGCGTGGATATCGTTCTGGGAGACATTGACCGATGAGTCTGGCAGACAAATATCCCCAGGAAGTGAAGAAGATTCTGGCAAAATATCCGCCCGAGCATAAACGCTCGGCGGTCATGCCGCTGCTCTACCTTGCGCAGCGTGACGAGGGCTACATCACCAAAGAGGCCATGAACGACATCGCCGGGCTGCTGGAGATCACCTCCACCGATGTAGCCTCGGTCGTCGGCTTCTATACCCTGTTCCATGATGAGAAGGCCGGAAAGTACCGCATGCAGGTCTGCACGGACCTGCCCTGCGCCATGCGCGGCGCCGACCAGTTCCTCGAGCAGCTGTGCGGCAACCTGGGTGTCAAGGTGGGCGAAACCACCGCGGACGGGCTGATCACCCTGGAGGCCGTCACCTGCCTGGCCGGCTGCGACCGGGCGCCGATGTTCCAGCTCCAATCTCCCGACCGCGTGGAATACCACGAGAACATGACCGTGGACAAGACCATGGAGCTCATCGCGGCCCTGCGCAAGGGCGGTCCGGAGGTGAAGAAATGAGCAGCCTCCTGCTTCGTCACCGGGAAATTCCCGATATCAAAAAATTGGACGTCTACCGCAAGAACGGCGGTTTCGAGGCCTTCAAAAAGGCCGTCACAAAAATGAAGCCCGCCGAAGTGATCGACGTTGTCAAGGCTTCAGGTCTGCGCGGCCGCGGCGGGGCAGGCTTCCCGACCGGAGTCAAGTGGTCGTTCATCCCCAAGGGCGTCTTCCCGACCTATGTGGTCGCCAACGCCGATGAATCTGAACCGGGTACCTTCAAGGACCGCGAGATCATGGAAGGCAATCCCTACCAGTTCCTGGAAGGGGTGGCCATTGCCTGTTACGCCATTCAGGCGACCACCGGTTACGTGTACCTGCGCGGCGAGTTCTGGCAGATTGCCCAGGACCTGGACCAGTGCCTCGCCGAAATGGAAAAAGCCGGCCTGCTGGGCGACAAGCTGTTTGGCACGGAGGCCTCCCTGCACATTTATACCCACCTGGGTGCCGGGGCTTACATCTGCGGCGAAGAGACCGCTCTGCTTGAGTCGATGGATGGGAAACTCGGCCAGCCGCGCCTGCGCCCGCCCTTCCCGGCCACCTACGGCCTGTTCGGCAAGCCAACGGTGGTCAACAACGTCGAGACACTGACCAATGTACCGCTGATCATCGAAAAAGGTGCCGAGTGGCACAAGTCGCTGGGCACTGCCGACAGCCCCGGGGTCAAGATATTCAGCCTATCCGGGCGCGTCAAGAAGCCGGGCAATTACGAGTTGCCCCTCGGCACGACGTTCCGCAAGTTGATCTACGAATGCGGCGGCGGCATTCTCGACGACCGTCCCGTGAAAGCCATCATGGCCGCTGGCGCCTCCTCGTCCCTGATCGTGGCGGATGAGAAGGCCCTTGACACACCGATGGACTATGCTTCGGTGCGTACGCTCGGGGCGGATCTGGGGTCCGCCTCGGTGATTGTCATCGACGATACGCTCAGCATCGACTGGGTGATTGGCAAGACCATTCACTTCTTCACGCACGAATCCTGTGGGAAATGTACCCCCTGCCGAGAAGGAACTTATTGGATGAGGCATTTGATCGACCGCATCGAAAACGGGGAGAAGACCCAGGAAACCATTGACCTGCTGCACAACGTGGCCAAGCAGATGCAGAACAAGTGCCTGTGCGCACTTGGCGAATTTGCCACCATGGCACCCACCACCGGCATCGAGCGCTTCCCGGCAGATTTCCAGCCCTCCACCGCCGGAGGCAGCCATGGCTAAACAGGTTTCACTGATGATTAACGGCCAGGCGGCCAGCGTCCCGGAGGGGACCCTGATTGTCAACGCCGCCAAAATGATGGGGATCACCATTCCGGTTTTCTGCTACCACCCGAAAATGGAGCCGGTCGGAATGTGCCGGCAGTGCCTGGTCGAGGTGGGCCGGCCCATAGTCGACCGCGCCACCGGCCAGGCCGTTCTGGAAAACGGAGCGCCCAAGATCCAATTTGGCGCCAAGCTGGAGACTTCCTGCACCACCCCCGTCTCCGAGGGCATGGTCGTGCTGACCGCTTCCGAGAAAGCCAAGGCCGCCCAGAACGACATCCTGGAGTTCCTGCTGACCTCCCACCCGCTGGACTGCCCGGTGTGCGACAAGGGCGGCGAGTGCCCGCTGCAGAACCAGACCATGGCTTTTGGCCCGGACGAGAGCCGCTTCGTTTATGACGATAAGATGCACCTGGCGAAGGCACTCCCGCTGGGTGACCTGATCTATCTGGACCGCGAACGCTGCATCCAGTGCGCCCGCTGCATCCGCTTCCAGGATGAGATTGCCGGGGAGTCGGTGCTCGGTTTCTACCAGCGCGGGCGTTCGATGGAAATCATCACCACCTCCGAGCCGGGCTTTGACTCGATCTTTTCCGGCAACACCACCGACATCTGCCCGGTTGGCGCGCTCACCACGGACGACTTCCGCTTCGGTGCCCGCCCGTGGGAATTGAAGGCGGCTGCCTCGGTCTGTGCGCAGTGCCCGGTGGGCTGCAACATCACCCTCAATACCCGCCGCGAGGCCAAGTCGGATGGCAAGGTGGTAGTGAAACGCGTCATGCCGCGCCAGAACGAGGCTGTCAACGAGATTTGGATGTGTGACAAGGGCCGCTTCGGCTACCACTTCACCGAGAGCCTGGACCGGCTGACGACGCCGCTGGTCAGGGTTGGCAGTCGGCAGGAACCTTCCAAATGGGACAATGCTAGCGAGCAGGCCGCCAAGAAGCTCGCCGCAGCAGGAAAAGATGCGCTCGTGCTGGCGGGTGGGCGGCTTTCGAATGAGGACCTGTTTACCCTGAAGCAGCTGGCGGATGGTCTGGGTGGGAAGGCTGTCCTTTACACCCATATGAGCGGAGGTGCACTGACGACCACGGCCGGGGTGGCCCCGGGCACAAACTTTGCCGATATGGCCAGGGGCACGACCATCCTGGTTGTCGGAAGCGACCTGTATAACGAGGCTCCGGTCTGGTACCTGCGCATCAAGCAGGCTGCCCGGCGCGGTGCCACTCTGCTCGTCGCCAATGGACGCAAAACCAAGCTGGACAGTTACGCCAAGTTTGTGGTGCGTTATTCCTACGGGGATGAGGTCAAGACGGTCGGCGGCCTTGCCAAGCAGGACCAGATCGGCGAGGCGATCACCTCGGCCGATAATCTGGTCGTCCTGTACGGCAGCGACGGCCTCGGGCTGGAAGGTTCGTCCGGCCTGGCCTCCGCCTGTGCAAACCTGTTGACCCTCACCCAGCATGTAGGCAGGCCGAACAACGGTCTGATCGGCGTCTGGCCGAGGGCCAATGATCAGGGCGCCTGGGAGCTCGGCTTCCAGGCAGAAGGGGACCTGGCCAAGGCGCTCAAGGGCAAAGTCGTTTATATCGCCGCGGCCGACCCGGCCGGTGATGACCCGGCCCTGGCGAGTGCGCTGAAGGAAGCCAAATACGTCATCGTCCAGGAGCTCTTCCCGACCGAGACGGCCAAGCTGGCGGATGTGGTCCTGCCGGCACAGGCTTTCACTGAAAGGGAAGGCAGCTTCACCTCCGGTGAACGGCGTGTGCAGCGCTTTTACCCGGCTGTGCCGCCCCGTCCTGAGGCGCGCCCCGATTTTGCGATCACAGCCCAGATTGCGAAAGAGGCCGGCGTGGAGGTTGAAGGACGCTCTGCTCTGCGGGTGATGGACGCCCTGGCCGCCAGTATCCCGGTTTTCGCAGGAATCTCCTACCGCAGTCTGTCCGAGGTCAGCACGCAGTGGCCCATCGTCGGGCGCGGCGACCTGTATTACGGCGGCACGACTTATGAAAACTCCCAGGGGTTGGGTGTGCAGCTGGCTTTGGCCAATCCAAATCCCAGCCTCTCCATTGCAGGGAAAGGGGAGACAAGGCCAATCCACCCCAAGGAGGGCCAGGTCCTGGCTGTGCCGGTGACATGGCTTTACGACCGGGGGATCACCGTCGCCACTTCCGAGATGCTGCACGCCCACATCGGCGAGGCATCCATTGTTCTTCACCCCGAAACGGCAAAGAGTCTTGGCCTGGACACTCTCGTCTCTGTAAAACTGGACAGCACGACGGCCAAGCTCAAGGTCCTCATGGATGAGGCAGTCCCGGCCTCCGTGGCGCTCGTGCCGCGCAGCATGGGATTCCCGATCAATGCCCCGGCTGTTGCCGTGTTGAAAAAAGCGTAAGGAAGGCGATGATGAATGTTGGTTTGATCATCGAATGGTCAATCAAAGGGTTCGTCCTGGTTCTTCTGCTGCTGGGTGGTTTTGCCTACCTGACGCTTTACGAACGCAAGGCGCTGGCTCGCCTCCAGATGCGCGTGGGGCCCAATCGTGCCGGGCCGTGGGGTCTCCTGCAGCCCATCGCCGACGCAGTCAAGTTGATTTTCAAAGAGGAACTGACCCCGGCCAATGCCGACAAGCTGATCTTCACCCTGGCTCCGGTCATTACCGTGGTCCCGGCAGTGGTCATTACTGCAGTCATCCCATGGGGCCCGGATGTGACCATCTTCGGTTACCATCTGACGCTCTACATTGCCGATATCAACGTCGGCGTGCTCTACATCATGTCGGTGGCTTCCATCGCCATCTACGGCATCGTGCTCTCTGGATGGTCCTCGAATAACAAATACTCCATGCTGGGCGGCATTCGCTCCTCGGCGCAGATGGTCAGCTACGAGATTGCCCTGGGGTTGTCTTTCGTGGCCGCCATCCTGCTCTCCGGGACGATGCGCATGCTCGACATCGTGTCAGCCCAAACCGGCACATGGCTTGGCTTTATCCCGAAATGGTTTGTTTTTCTCCAACCGGTCGGGACAGCCATCTTCCTGATCGCCACCCTGGCGGAGGTCAACCGCGCCCCGTTCGACATGCCGGAGGCGGAGCAGGAGATTACCGCCGGGTACCACACCGAGTATTCCGGCATGAAGTTCGCCTTGCTGTTCATGGCCGAGTACGTCAAGATGATCGCCATCTGTGCCATCGCGGCAACGCTCTTCTTCGGCGGCTATCTGGGTCCTGATATTACAAAAATTCCATTGATCGGACAACATCTTTTCTGGCTGGTGCCTTTCATGGGTCCGATTTACATATTCATCAAGATATTCATCCTGCTGTTCGGGATGATCTGGGTGCGGGCCACCTTTCCGCGCATACGCTACGACCGGCTGATGGAATTCGGTTGGAAAATTCTTTTGCCGCTGTCGCTGGCGGTGATCTTCATCACGGCCACCGGGATCCTCCTGGCGCAGGAGATCAATTCCCTGCTCATCTGGATTATCCCGGTCGCTTCTTTACTGGTAGCAGGGTTGGCGGTCCTGGTGATCGACCGCTCCCTGAGGAGGAAAGACTATGCGCGTCGTTGAGCCTGTGGTCGAGCTGGCGCGTGGTCTGTGGACGACGCTCCACATGATGTTCGAAAAACCGGTCACGATCCAGTATCCGGAGCAAAAAAAGCCGGTGAAAGCGCGCTTCCGCGGGCGGCATGCGCTGAAGCGGTATGAGAACGGCCTGGAAAAATGCATCGGCTGCTCGCTGTGTGCGGCGGCCTGCCCGGCGGACGCCATCTTTGTCGAGTCGTCGGAGAACACGGACGAGAAACGTTTCTCACCTGGGGAACGCTATGCCAGCACGTACGAGATCAACATGCTGCGCTGCATTTTCTGTGGCTTCTGCGAGGATGCCTGCCCAACCGAGGCGATTGTCCTGGAGGACAACTACGAGCTTTCGTTTACCGACCGGCGGCAGGCGATCTACCCAAAGGAAATGCTCATCGACTCGGTCCCGGTGGGTGGACAGCCGACCCCCCAACAGACCCCGCCTGGCGTTTACACCCGCTCGGTGCCGGCGATGAAGGACCCGGCGAATTGAGGAGCTAAGATCTCAGATTTACGAATGACCATCGAAAATTGTCATCCGTAAGTGTTGAAGGGTGCTTATGAACTTTACATTGATTCTTTTCTTCATTCTTGCCGTCGTGGCAGTCCTGTCAGCAGTCGGCCTGCTGGTCAGCCGCAGCGCGGTCTATGCGGCGCTGTACCTGGTGCTGAACTTCGGCACTGTGGCTGTCTTTTACCTGCTGCTGGGCGCTCCGTTCATCGCCATGGCCCAGGTGACAGTCTACGCCGGGGCCATCATGGTGTTGTTCCTATTTGTCATCATGCTGCTGGGCGCGGAGAGGCTTCCCCGGGCAGTTGGCTTGCCCTGGCAGCGGCCGCTGGCGATTGCGCTGGCCGTCGTCCTGCTGGGCGAGGCAGGTTACCTGATCATCCAGCGCCTGCGCCTGACCACCGGCCTCACCGACCCAAGTGCGCAGCTCAACACGGTGGATGCGGTCAAGGGCCTGGGTCTGGCGCTGTTCCAAACTTATCTCCTGCCGTTCGAAGTGACCTCTGTCTTGCTGCTCGTGGCAATGGTTGGCGTCATCGTCCTGACCAAAAAAGAGAAAGGAGAACAGGGAACCTCATAAACGCCTCCGACATGCAGAAAACCGAAAGAGCAGGTCATCTTTAGGGATTTCCCGTGTCCACCGCGAAAAAACCCAAACTTATGAATACCATACCTCTCTCTTATTACCTTGGAGTATCTGCATTTTTATTTGTCATGGGTGCGCTGGGTGTGCTCGTACGGCGCAACCCGCTGATCATCTTTATGTCCATCGAGCTGATGCTGAACGCCGCCAACCTGGCTTTTCTGGCTTTTGCGCGCAGCTTTTCACTCGCCAGTGGGGCCCCGGTTTATACCGGCCAGATCTTCGTCTTTTTCGTCATGACAGTGGCTGCTGCGGAAGTGGCCGTCGGCCTGGCGTTGATCGTGGTGATTTTCCGCACCAAGCATAACATCGACGTGGACATCATGAGCAGCCTGAAAGGATAGAGAGCGGGATTGGAGAACAGGGACTTTCTCTCCTTACACTAATCTCCTGCCTCTCATTGGAGTCAAACATGCTCTTTAGTGAAGCAACGCTATCATCCCTTTTTCGCCTCGTGCCGCTGATCGTCTTCCTGCCCGCCGCCGGACTGCTGATCAACCTGATCTTCGGCAAACGGATGGGGGAAAAAGCCATCGGGGGGGTGGCGAGTGCGGCCACCGGGCTGGCCTTCGTCGTTTCAGTCCTGCTCGGGATCGCGCTTGTCTCGGCGGGAGGCGCGGGGCGCGTGGTTCCCTTTGCCGACTGGATCAGTGTGGGCAGCCTGCAGATCCCCTGGGCTTTTCGCGTGGATACGCTTGCGGTGACGATGATGCTGGTTGTCTCCGGGGTTGGCACGCTGATCCACATCTATGCCATCGGCTACATGCACGAAGACGTCCGCTATAAGAATGACCCGGGTCGCTTCCGCCGTTTCTTCGTCTACATGAACCTGTTCATCGCCATGATGATGATCCTGGTCAGCGGGGACAGCTACCTGATGCTGTTCGTGGGCTGGGAGGGGGTGGGCCTGTGCTCGTACCTGCTGATTGGCTTCTGGTTCGAGATGGACACCCTCGGCCGACCCAGCCTCGCCAATGCCCTGGCCGCCAAGAAAGCCATGATTGCCAACCGCGTTGGCGATTTCGGCTTCCTGCTGGCAGCCTTCACGATATTCTGGTGGTTCAAGAGCCTGTCTTTCGAGACCGTCTTTGCCCAGGCCGGCCAGGTGGCCCAGATGGCTCCGGGTGCCATCCTGGCGATCACCCTGTTCCTGCTGATCGGCGTGACGGGCAAGTCGGCGCAGCTGCCGCTCTACGTCTGGCTGCCAGACGCCATGGCCGGCCCGACGCCGGTCTCGGCGCTGATCCATGCGGCGACGATGGTGACGGCGGGGGTCTACCTGGTGGCCCGTTCGGCTCCGCTCTACACTCTGGTACCGCAGGCGCAAAATACCGTGGCGCTGGTGGGAGGCATCACCGCCTTGTTCGCCGCGACCATCGCCACCGGGCAATCCGACATCAAGAAAGTCCTGGCATACTCGACCATCAGCCAGCTGGGCTTTATGGTGGCTGCTGTCGGGATGGGTGCCTTCGCGGCAGGCATGTTCCACCTGGTTACCCACGCATTTTTCAAGGCATTATTGTTCCTCTCCGCTGGTTCGGTCATCCTGGGGATGGAGCGCGGCCATCACGCCCTGGCGCATGGAAAGCACACCGACGAGCATTCAGAAGGTGCTGAGGAGGCCGAGGCATTCGACCCGGGCGACATGCGCAACATGGGCGGCCTGCGCAGGCAGATGCCGGTCACCTTCTGGGTATACCTGGTCGGCGCGCTGGCGCTTGCCGGGATCGTCCCATTTGCAGGTTTCTGGTCCAAGGATGAGATCCTGCTGAACGCCAAACTGCATTTTCCCGCGGTTTACTGGCTGCTGACCGTGGCGGCGTTTTTTACCGCTTTCTATATGGGCAGGCAGATCTGGATGGTTTTCTTCGGCCAGCCGCGGCATGAGGCCGCCGCGCATGCCGAGGAAAGCCCGAAGGTGATCACCGTCCCGCTGATCCTCCTGGCGGTGGGGGCGGTTTTCGGCGGTTTGCTCAATTTTCCCGGCCTGGATTGGATGACCGCCTGGCTGGCGCATACGATCGCCGGCGTCGAAGCGAGCGGGTTTAACTTTATTGTTGCCGGCATCTCCACGGTTCTTGCCCTGGCGGCGATTGCCCTCTCCTGGGCGCTCTATCAGCGCAAGCCGCTCGCTGCAGGCGAGAAGGATCCGCTGCGGCGGTTCATCGGCCCGCTCTTCACGGTTTTCGAGCACAAGTACTGGGTGGATGAACTTTACAATGCGGTGCTCCTCCAGCCCTACGTCGACCTCTCCCGCTTTGTGTCGGAGGTGATCGATGGACGCTTCTGGCATGACTGGTTCCACGACAAGGTCATCGCCGGGACCTACCAGTGGTTTTCCCGGACCGTGCTCAACCTGCGGGTGGATGTGCAGGGGATTGACGCATTTTTCAACGGCCTGGCTGAGCTGACCCGGCGCATCTCCGCTTCCCTGCGCCGTCTCCAGAATGGTTTTGTTCGCAGTTACGCGCTGGCGGTCCTGGCCGGTGTGGTCATCATTGTTGGTTATCTGCTCTTGAAATAATTATTTTCCCTCGCCCAAAAATTCCTCACCCGCCCCTTCCCCATTGAAGGAGGGGGAAGGGTGAAGAAGGGATAGGGTGAGGGGAGAGGACGGACTATGAATTACCTGCTAAATCCCCTCATTGTGGTCACTTTCTTCCCGCTGCTGGGCGTGCTGGCCCTGCTCTTCGTCCCATCCGGTCAGAAGAACGCCCTGCGCTGGACGGCCCTGGTTACATCCGTGGTCACCTTCGGCCTGTCCATCTGGCTGCTGGCCCAGTTTAAATCCTCCAGCGCCGATCTCCAGCTGGGCTTCAACCTGCCCTGGATCCAGGTCGCCGGCTGGAACATCTCCTTTGCCATGGGCGTGGACGGCCTGAGCATCCTGCTCGTCCTGCTGACCACTTTCCTGAGCCCCATCTCGATCCTCTCCACCTGGACGGCGGTCGAGGAGCGCGTCAAAGAATTCATGATTTTCTTCCTTCTCCTCGAAGTGGGAATGACCGGTGTCTTCCTGGCCCAGGATCTGTTCCTTTTTTACATCTTCTGGGAATTCACCCTGATCCCGATGTATTTCCTGATCGGCATCTGGGGCGGCCCGCGGCGCATTTACGCTGCGCTCAAGTTCATCCTGTACACCATGGCCGGCTCAATCTTGATGCTCTTGGCCATTATCTTCCTGGGCATCCAGGCCGGGTCATTTTACATGCCTGATCTTTTGAACAAACTGCCCGGACTTTACTCCAGCGGCGCAATCAGCTTTGGTGCAGAAATGCTGCTCTTTCTGGCTTTTGCGGCTGCCTTTGCCATCAAGGTCCCGATGTGGCCGCTGCACTCCTGGCTGCCGGATGCGCATGTGGAAGCCCCGACGGCTGGTTCGGTCATCCTGGCGGGTGTCCTGCTGAAGATGGGCACCTACGGTTTCCTGCGTTTCAACCTTCCGCTCTTTCCGCAGGCGGCGATCAAGGCTGCGCCCTGGATGGCGGGGCTTGCGGTAATCGGGATCATTTATGGAGCGGCGGTTTCCTATGCCCAGAAAGACGTCAAAAAGCTGGTCGCTTTTTCCTCCGTCAGCCACCTGGGGTTTGTCATGCTGGGGCTGTTCGCCCTCAACTCGCAGGGCATCCAGGGCGGCATCCTGCAGATGGTCAACCACGGTCTGAGCACGGGGGCGCTGTTCCTCCTGGTCGGGATGATCTACGAACGCCGCCACACGCGGGATTTTGACGCTTTCGGCGGACTGTGGAAGGTCATGCCTGTCTATGGTGCGCTGATGCTGATCGTGTCCCTGTCCTCGATGGGCCTGCCCGGCCTGAACGGATTCATTGGCGAGTTCACCATCCTACTGGGCGCCTACGGTTCCCAGGCCATTGGCTCGCCCTGGTTTGCCGGCGTGGCGGCGGTAGGGGTCATCCTGGCTGCTGTTTATATCCTATACATGTTCCAGCGAATGTTCCTGGGACCGCTGGACAAGGAAGAGAATAAGAAGCTCAAGGATTTGAACTGGCGCGAGATTGCCACCCTCGTCCCTCTGCTGGTCGTCATTTTCTGGATCGGCCTCTATCCGAGACCTTTCTTTGCCCTGATGGCCCCCACGGTGGATAAGCTGGTTGCCATCTTCCAGACCGCGGCTGTGGCAATGCATTAAACACCTCACTCCCCATCCGACCCCTTCCGACCGTCTGGTATGCCCCTCCTTTCTTTTGCGGAGGGGAGACAGGGGAAGGAACGAGTGAGGCAGGAGCTTTTATGACCTTATCTGATTTCAAGATCGTCTCCCCGCTAGCCATCCTCTTCATCTGGGCATGTGTCGTCCTGCTGGTGGACCTGTTCATCCCGAAAGGGCGCAAAGGGATCACGGCCCTGCTGTCCGCGCTCGGGTTTGCCGGGGCGCTCGGTGTGACCCTGGTGTATGCCGGGCGGGAGATGATCCCCGCCAGTTCCGGCCCATTTGCGCATATGGTTGTTTTGGACGGTTTCTCGACCTTCCTGAACGTTCTGTTCCTGGCGAGCGGGCTGCTCGGCATTGCCCTGGCTTATGGCTACCTCAAGCGCATGCACCTCGAGCGCGGCGAGTATTACGTGCTGCTGATGTTCAGTGTAACGGGGATGATGTTGATGGCCCAGGCCGCCGACTTGATTGTGGTCTTCCTGGCGCTGGAACTGCTCTCCATCCCGCTCTACGTGCTGGCCGCCTTTGCCCGCCCGACGCCCGAGTCCGAGGAAGCGGGTTTGAAGTATTTTCTGCTGGGAGCATTTGCCACCGGCTTCATCGTTTACGGGGTGGCCCTGGTCTATGGGGCGACCGGTACCACTGCGCTGAAAGCACTCCCCTCGGCTGTGCTGGCAGCCTCGTCGACAAAGTATCTGGCGCTCATCGGTGCCGCGCTGATCCTGGTTGGATTTGGGTTCAAGGTCGCCGCGTTCCCCTTCCACATGTGGACCCCGGATGTCTATCAGGGCGCGCCGACTTCGGTCACCGGCTTTATGACCGTCGGGGCAAAGGCGGCGGGTTTTGCCGCCCTGCTGCGCATCTTCGTGACAGCCTTTCCAGCCCTGCAGGCGGACCTGGTCCCGGTGCTGTGGGGCCTCTCCGCGCTGACCATGATTGTCGGCAACGTGGTCGCCATCTCCCAGACGAACATCAAGCGCCTGCTGGCTTACTCCAGCATCGCCCAAGCTGGATACATCCTGATGGCGTTCGTTTCATTTGCCAGGCCGCAGGCCAAGGCAGATGCAGTCGCTTCGGCACTGTTCTACCTGGCGGCGTATGCCATCACGATGTTCGGTGCCTGGTCGGTGGTCATCGCCCTGGAAAAGGCAGAGGGGAAAGGACTGGAGCTCAACGATTACGCCGGCCTGGGGAAGCGCAAGCCAGGCCTGGCGGTCGCCATGACGATTTTCATGCTCTCGCTGACCGGTCTGCCGCCTTCCGTGGGACTGGTCGGAAAGTTTTATCTGTTCCGGACGGCCATTGAGGGCGGGTTTGTCGGGCTGGCGGTCATCGGGGTGCTCACTTCATTGATTTCCGCCTTTTACTACCTGCGCGTGGTGGTGTACATGTTCATGCGTGAAGGCGAGCCGGAGACGGCGGGTGGGTTCTGGCTCAATTTGACCGCCGCGGCAGCCGCGGTGGCGACGGTCATGCTCAACTTCCTGCCCGCGGCACTCTTTACGCTGGCCAGCGGGGCAGTGGTGAAGCTGTTCTAGGCTTGAAGAGTTTTTCCTGGAAAATCGTCAGGACGGCAAATTTATCTGCCGTCCTGATTCTATTTGCAAAGATTTGCGCTTTCAATTCCAGGCGAAAATTGCGTCCAGTCAGTCCACCACCGCCCCGAGCGGCTTTTTTGTTTCCTGGCGGATGGTCAGTTTGCGCAGAGGCAGTTGGCCCTGGCAGGGAGGTCGACCATCCCGGGCATCCGGCAGCCCTTTTCACCCCCTGCCCGCATAAATTTCAACCACGGAGGAATCCTAAAAACCCCTGACCGACCCGAGGGTCAGGCGATTTCTTAAGACCGGCGACAGCCTGCTTCAGACCGGGAGAAAAACCGATCACCTATTCAATAGGAGAAGTATGCCAGCGGCAATGGCCAGGATCGCCATGACAATGCCGATCCCGTTGAAGCTGAAGTGGGTGAGTCCGATCAGCCCGGTGGCAATCAGCCAGATGGCGAGCAGGATCGAGCCCAGTCTGCCAGCATGCTTGCCTCGACCGGTGAGCAGGAGTAACACGCCTGCCGCTATTGCGATCACGGCCAGGACAATGTCAATGCCCGCAAAAGGAATTTTAACCAGGGAAAAGAGGCCGGTGGCGATCAGCCACACGGCCAAGAGGATGTTCGCCCACGTTTTCATTTCAAACCTCCGGGATATTTTTTATTGAGTCGCGGCGAGGATAAGGTGTTCCATTCGACAGACCGAATATATCACAAATCCGGAATCCTTTCGTTTTTGCCGTTTCCTTTCCCCGATCTCCTGTTTCGATCAACTCCCCAGTGCTTCCAGCGCTGATTTCATTTCCCGGGCAGTGCTAAATCGGTCCTCCACGTCCAGGTCGACGGCTTTCATAACGATGGCTTCCAGTTCACTGGATATGGCCGGGTTGAAGGCGCGCACCGGGTTTCGCTTGAACGAAAATGGGAGCTCGTGGCGCGGGTCCCGCCTGGTCAACAGGTGGTGCAGGGTCGCGCCCAGGGCGTAGATGTCGCTCTGAGGCCTGACGTAGCCTTGATACTGCTCCGGTGGTGAATACCCCTCCGTGCCCATGGCCAATCCCTTCCACAAGTGCTCAAACTGCGCCTGGGGTTCCTCGAAGAATTTGGGCGGGTAAACCCGGACGAGGCCGAAATCGACCAGGTGAATTTTGTCGTTACGATCCACCATGATGTTATTGGGTTTGATATCCCGGAAGATGGTCGGATGAGTGGCATGGCTGTGTAAATAGTCGAGCGCGTCGCAGAGCTGGATGGCCCACTCGACCACCCTCTGCTCGGGCAGAAACCCGTCCTGCTCTTTTAACACGGCTTCCAGGTTCCGGCCGACAATCAGCTCCATGACCAGGAACGCATAATCTTCGAGAGCAAAATACTCGTAGATATGCGGGATGGCGGGATGGATCAGAACGGAGCGCAGGTCTGCCTGGCGTTCGCAGTCGACGATCATCTGCATGGGCATCTGCTTGATGGCGACCCGCTTGTGGGCGGCCCCCTTTTTTTGTCCCTGGCCTGGTAGACCAGGCCGAAATTCCCTTCGCCCAGCACCTTGGCGATGACATACTGATCTTTGAGAATGGTTCCGGCGGGGAAGATTTCATCATCTGGATCGTTGTTCGACTGGTCTATCGGCTGCATTCTTTTTCGCTCCGAGGGCGCCGCTGGCGGCAGGATCCATGATCCACTTTTAACATTTCTAGTATACAACAGATGTTTGCAGTTGTACCCTTCCGACTTTTATGCACGGGCATTTCCTTCGATTATAATGGGCGGGTTTGATACAGCGAGGCAATCGTGATTAAAGCGCTTATTTTTGACTTCGACGGCCTGATCCTCGACACCGAAAGCCCTGAGGTGGAGGCCTGGCAGGAGATTTACGCCGAATACGGGCAGGAGTTTCCCCTGCAGAGATGGATCCGCGAGGTGGTCGGGGCCCTGGCGTCCAATTTTGACCCGGCTGTTCATCTGGCCGGACTCACTGGAGAGCCCCTGGACCTGCAGGCGCTGCACGATCGGGAGCTGGCCTTCCGGTTGGAACGGCAGGCGGTTGCGCCCGCCCTGCCGGGGGTGGAGGACTATCTGAAAGAGGCGCACCGCCTCGGCCTGAGGCTGGTAATTGCCTCCAGTTCGAAACATGAATGGGTGGAAGGATATCTCCGCCGTCTGGGGTACCTTGATTATTTTGAAAAGATTATCGCCCGCGAAGATGTAAAGCACGTCAAACCGGAGCCGGATCTTTTCCTGGCTGTATTGACCGCCCTCGACATCGCTGCGCCTGAGGCGCTGGTCTTCGAGGATTCCCCAAACGGGGTGCTTGCTGCCCGACGGGCAGGCCTGCGGGTGGTGGCAGTGCCGAATCCGATAACGGCTCAAATGAAAATAGAGGGGGCAGCGATGGTCCTGCAATCGCTCGCCGAGTTGCCTTTGCAGGATCTGCTCAGGCGGCTGGGCGAAACGATCTAACCTGATCGGTCCGATAGATCCGGGGGACACTCTACCCGTGCCGGGCACAGGGGCAGCTGTCGGATCTCATAAAATGGTGCACTGATCGCGTGAAGTTTGGCAATAGACAACCTTAAAGAATTTAATAATTTCGAATAATATCTAAATTCTTCATATTGCCTCTTGCCCTTAGATGGCTTTCCTGGTTCCCCTACTCGACCTGTGTTTTATTCCGTGGCCTGTTCAGCAATCCACGCTTTGACCTTTTGATCAATCTGATCGCGCACGTAGCGGAATTTTGCCAGCTTTTCTTCATCTGTGCCTTGAAAGACAGAGGGATCCTCGAAAGACCAGTGCATCCGTTTGTTCACGCCTGGCCAAACGGTGGGGCAATTCTTTTCAGCATCGTCACAGACAGTGATAAGGTATTGAAACAGTACTTTGCCCAGATAGGTATCGATGCCTTTGGATTTGTAGCTGGATATATCCACCCCAACTTCATCCATTACTCTGATGGTCAAAGGATTAAGACCTTTAGGCTCCAAACCGGCGCTGTAGGCTTCGAACCGGTCGCCGGCGTATTTGCGTAAAAAGGCTTCTGCCATCTGGCTGCGGGCGGAGTTGCCGGTGCAGAGAAAGAGAACGCGCGTTTGTGACATATAAAACTCCTCCGAAATAGTCTCAATCAAAATAAAAGGCAAATATCATATTCTCAATTCCGAATATGATATTATAATACATTCGGAGACACGAATATGACTGATCCATCCTCCAGTTTTACGAAGATAAGCGATTTGTTACAAGTTATCAGCCCCGAACCGCGCTTGGAAATCCTGTCCGCAATCGGTACAAGCGAGGTCTGTGTCTGCCACTTGGAAGCAGCCCTTGGTTACCGGCAGGCGTATATCTCCCAGCAACTGATGGCGCTGCGTGAGGCCGGTTTGCTGAGCACACGTCGGAAAGGGAAGTATATTTACTATCGATTGGAAAAGCCCGAAATCTTGGAGATGGTGGAACTAGCCGCTCGCCTGTCAGGCTTGGATATATCTGTCATAGCTGCCAGGGCCAATTTTCCGCGATTCTCATGCGATTGTCCCGATTGTTCTACGCAAATTATCTCCCACGAAGTTGTAAAGTAGGCGGAAGCCAACGAAGGTTGCTTTGCCATAACTATTCCTGCCTGAGTTGGGTATCCTTGAGCGCAGGGAGACATCAACTGTAAGTCTTCCGTGTCGGGCGCGAGGATATCGAATTTGAAATGATTATGCTTCTTGCCCAATACAACTGAAGGAGTCTTTCATGGCAAAGGAAACCAGTACGACCGAACGTCTATCGTTCCTCGACCGCTTCCTGACTTTGTGGATTTTCCTGGCCATGGCGGCTGGCGTGGGGATTGGGTTCCTCTTTCCTGCCGCGGCACAAAAACTCAATACTACTGTCTCGGTCGGGACCACCAATATTCCAATTGCAGTCGGCCTGACCTTGAGGATGTATCCCCCCTTGGCTAAAGTCCCCTATGACGAACTCGGTGAGGTTTTTCGGAACTGGAAAGTGCTCGGCCTGTCGCTGGTCCAGAACTGGATTATCGGTCCAATCCTGATGTTCGTCCTGGCGATCATTTTCCTGCGCGGTTACCCGGAATACATGACCGGCGTGATCTTGATTGGCCTGGCGCGCTACATTGCCATGGTCATCGTGTGGAACGAGCTGGCGAAGGGTGACACCGAGTACGCCGCTAGGCTGGTAGCGTTCAAGAGCGTCTTCCAGGTGTTGTTCTGCAGCGTCTACGCCTAGGTATTTATTACTATCCTGCCGACCTGGTTCGGTTTGGCCAGCAATATAATTGTGAACATTACCATCTGCGAGATAGCCAAGACTGTATTCTTTTACCTTGGAATCCCATTTATTGCCGGTTTCTTAACACGTTTTTTCCTCGTGCGTGCCAAAGGCAAGGACTGGTATTACAAGATGTTTGTTCCGAAAATCAGCCCACTGACACTGATTACCCTGGTCTTCACCATCGTAGTGATGTTCTCGCTTAAAGGCAAGTACATCATCCAGCTGCCGCTGGATGTGGTGCGCATTGCTATCCCCCTGCTGGTCTATTTCGTGATTATGTTCCTGGTCAGTTTCTTCATGGGTAGGGCCGTCGGCGCAGACTACTCGAAGACGGCCACGCTATCCTTTACAGCGGCCAGCAACAATTTTGAACTGGCAATTGCAGTTGCTGTGGGTGTGTTTGGCATCAACAGCGGCGCTGCTTTTGCGGCCGTCATCGGTCCGTTGATCGAGGTGCCGGTGATGATTGGATTGGTAAATGTGGCATTCTGGTTGAAGAAAAGGTTCTTTCGCCAACCTGACACAAATTTTCAAGAAGTTTAGAGAAGGAGTGGAAAATGTCCGTAGAAACCTGTAATTGCGAGAACGGTAACTCCTGCGGTTGCGGCTGCGATTGCGAATGCTGTGGAGGCGGTCGTGCCTTTCATCGCCGCTACCAGACCAAGGGCGAGCAGATTGAGAAACTGGAAGATTATTTAGCCGAGCTGAAGTTGGAAGTCCAGGCAGTGGAGGAGCATCTCGCCGATCTGCAAAAAGCATAGCTGCTTTTTAGTAGTGCGACCGATCCACTATTACTTTAAATACTGCCGGGCCAATGAAAATTGGCAAGCCGGCAGTTTGTGATTCAGAAAACCATGAAAATTGTGGAAGCTCAATTCATCAAAGGATACAACCCATATAATTGAGTTGTGCCCATAGCGCCATCTTATTCCTGCCTCAATCGTATATAGAATAGCCTCCGCGTCAAGGCAAATAATTAGGTCGCAAAAGACAGGATGGATCATCCAATCATTCTAGGAGAATACGATGAACAGAAGAAAATTCATGACCGTTTTGATTCATGCCTTTGTCGGGTGGCTGCTTTGCGCCGCAACCATGGGCATTGGTATGGCGACAACGTCGTTAACTAACGCCCTAACCGTCCATGCGATTGGTGCTCCAATCTTCTTTATGATCATCTCTCTGGTTTATTTCAATAAGTTCAATTACACAACGCCATTGCGAACCGCGATTGTTTTTGTGGCCTTTGTGATCACTTTGGATTTCTTTGGGGTGGCACTCTTGATCAATAAAAGCCTGGATATGTTTGCCAGCTTGCTCGGGACATGGATCCCATTTGCGTTGATATTTACTTCGACATATTTGACGGGGTTGTATGTTATCAGAAGCTCTAAACGCAAATCTGTAACCCCGTAGAGGAAATGTGGGAATGAGCAACCTAATCAGGAATATATTTGAGATTGGGTTTGGGATTCTCTATTTGATAGGAGCAATATTCAACAGCCTGTATACCTGGCGTCACGGTGATATGTTCTATAGGAGTTTTGCAGACAAGGCCATCTTGGGGATCTCAAGAAGGTTGATCCGGAAGATGGTTATTCCGCGTGCGCGGCTTTTCACAGGTTTGCTCATTGCATTTCAATTCCTGGTTGCATTATCAATTTTAAGCCGAGGCAGTCTTGTAGAACCTGGCCTCATCGCGGGTGCAATATTTTGTTTCGTCGCGGCGCTTGTGTCGAATCATTCGGGAGCAGTTGCTAATCTGTTAATGGCGATCGTTCAGATATTTCTTGCTATTGTACGATAATAAGCCTACTGATTTTTGAAAATCCAGAGTCCATTTTTACTCAATGAAAAAGTCAAAATTACAGGTAATTTTAGGCTTTTGGAGCCCTTCCAGCGGACATAAGTTATTCAAACCTCAGTACCTAGTTTTTGCCCAAATTAGGCTACAAATCATCGCGGGCGAGATAGGGTGAAAAGGATTTTTGAAAAACGGCAGCGAGCGGATGATTGGGATTAAGGCGGATCTGGTCAATGGTTCCTTGAGCTGTGATCTGGACGGAACCGGGGATGTTCAGCACATCCCGGACCGTTCGCTGAATGCCATACTTGAGGAAACGCAGGTTGGTGGCAGCCAGGTCATTGCGTGTCCAAATCACCAGATTATGGGCCAGCTGAGCCAGCAAGACCAACATTTCTTGAGCCGCAAAACGATGCTTGTTACGACGAGACAAACCCAAGCCCTGCTTATCGCTTTTGTTTTGGGTTTCGAGGCCGCCGCCACGCAGGTCATAGAAATGCAAGGCGGCCAGGAGCACCTGATCATCGGTGAGATGAGCCGGTTTCTTTTGTCCGAGGAGTTCAAAGAGCATCCGGTCGGTGAGGGTGAAGATCAAAGCGTGATAACTCCAGGTGCCATCCTGTTTGCATTTGCGCACCACGAGTTGGCGGGTAGGTCGGGTATATGGGTGAGGGCTTGTCGCCCACCCGACCTCTCGATCCAGCACTTTAGGGTCAGGGTACCAGGTAGTGACGGAGCTGGCCAATTTGGTGGCCCGATGCCAGTTCTTGGTTTTGAGGATGAGCTGGTAGCAGCTTTCGAGCATCCATTGGATGTTTCCATCACTGCCCCCGCCTCCATCGACCCGCAAAATGGTCCGGCGACGCCTGGATTCATCCAGATTCAGGGCTTTTTCTGCCTCCAGCACCAGTTCCGGCAGGCTGCTGTCCAACTGGCGCTTCCCGTTATAGAGCTTGTCGACCACGATCTCGTCATACCAGGAGGCCAACACCCGACCCAACTGTCTGCCACGACAATTCTTTTCACCCGCGAAGTAGCCCTTCGTCACCCCTTCACCCAATCGTCCCGCAGGCATTCCGGTCACATCCACATCCAGCACTTGCCAGCTCTTTGCATACGGATGTTGGCAGCAGCGTCCATGTCGGTTCAAGATTTCCCGGATGGCAGTTCGCATCTGTTTCACATTCTCTTCCGTGCAGGCATTCAGCGTGTCACTGATCGTGGACTGCTCTGCACAGGATTGCCTCCCAAAGGCAACCTGGATCGCCCGGTCAGGACGCACACGCATATTGGTCTCAACCAAGCCAGTCCCGCCTGCCAGAATGTTGATCAGGCAATCCTTGAGCTTGTCGGTAGGCGTATGGCGCAACACCTTCTGTTTGACCCGTACGTTCTTCTCTACCACCAACCAAATGCCCATCTGCTGAAATCGTCGTCCGACGACTGCCAAACTGGCTCTGGGTGAAATGGTTTCCTCGGACATCTCGCACCTCCTGAAAGCAAAAAGTGGCACCTCTATGCTCTCAGGATTAGCGATTTACCGCAATGTCTTTGTTAAGGTCCGATGATTTGTAGCCTAATTTGGGCAAAAACTAGGTCAGTAATAACCGCGGCGGTCCGTTGCTCTGCTTCGCTTCGCAGCCGGCTAACGCGGATGGATGGACAGCATGGAGCAGAATTTACATCCTATAAGGACTAGGCAATGAAGCATTTTCTCCGGATAATTTTCTTCACCATGTCATTATATATAGGCACCCATATTGTGGCCTTCTCAATCCTTCCTGGCGGACTGATCCTAGGTGCCTTAGGAGAGATGAGTGCAATGCAGCGGCTGAAGGTATGGTTTGCAAAGACGGTTTTTAGAATAGTAGGACAGAGATGCCATGTTACAGGGCTCCAACAAATCAATCCGCAAGCCCATTATCTGATCATTGCCAATTATCCAAGCGGTTATGCCCTTTTTGCGCTAATGATACTTTTCCCAAACGCATCATTCGTTGCTCATGAGTTTATTTCGCACATACCATTGCTGGGACAGATCATGAGACAAATGGGAACCATCTTTGTCAATGAAAAACACCCCATAAAGTCGTACCATGAAATTGACCGGGCACTCGAAAGGGGCTTGACGAATGACCTTATTATTATGCCTGAAGGAGGGCGTTCGCCGGATGGGGATGTGCGTCATTTCAAGCGAGGTTTTGTGCATATATTGAGACACAGTGACCTTGATTTAATCCCTATAACTCTAAATGGATTCTACAAATTAAAACCTGCCAACAGGATATATTTGGATCCTGACACGGATTTGGAAGTTCTGATTCACGAACCCATCTGCAGGGCAATGGTTAAAAAGATGTCTGATAAAGAGCTAATCGAAAAAGTCGAATGCACAATCAAGGAGCGGTACAGGACTTAATGATACAAATTCATTGTAGCAAGGTTTTTCTATTGGGAAGGCGGAAATCATCTCCCTGCACTTCCGGCCAATCCATTCGGGGTGCCAATCAGGGAATGGTTTCCCGTCCATCCTGAAATCCATCTCGATCGACCTTGGGGAATCTATAAACAAAAAACTCTCCTGCCAGCCTGCCTGACAGGAGAGTTTTGATGCTTGCGGGGCACGCCCTTATTCCCAGCGGAACGTCCGGGTGGATACGAGCACGCCCACCACCAGGATTGCCGCAAGGACGATGACCTCGGTACTGTGCCGGCTCCAGGCTTCTCCCGCCCACAGACCGCGCAGCAGGGTGACGACGTAGGTCAGAGGCAGGAATGTGGAGACTTTTTTTACGGCTTCGGGCAGCATCTCGCGGGGAATACCGGCTCCTGAGAGGAACAGCATTGGATACAGGAGCACCATCCCGACCACCTGGGCGGTGCGTGCCGAGGTCATCAGCCCGGCCAGGATGAAGCCGAGCGCAAAGAAACTCAGGAAACTCAGGGTAAAACCCGCCAGCACGCTGAGAGCGTTGCCCTCGAAGCGCATGTGGTAGACCAGCTTTCCGGCAATGATCAGCAGGAGCATGCCCAGCGTCGTCATCAGGAACAGGACAATGACCTGTGCGCTCAAGATGGTTAGCGGGTTGAGCGGGGTAGTGCGCAGTCGGCGCAGCACCCCTTTTTCGCGGTAAACGGCCATGGTGATGGTCAGGCTGAGCAGCCCGGTGGTGGCGATGATCATGGCGGTGTATGCCGGCACAGAAACGTCGACTGTCCCATACCCACCGAACTCCGGCACGGGTTTGTTTCCGTAAATGCTGCCGAACAGGAAAAGCATCATCAGCGGGAAAACCAGCGTGAAGAAGGCTCCCACCGGCTCACGCAGGAACAACTTGGTCTCCATCCAGGTCATTTTCAACAGGCTTTTCATGATAAACCTCACTTCCTCATTTCTCAGCCAGCCTTTGTTTTCGGTATAGGCCTTTAGAGAAATTCTGAAAATTCAATGCAAATCTATTCCCAGCGGAATGTTTTTGCCGTGATAACGATCCCCAACATGAGCATCCCGGCCAATACGCCAACATCCAGCAGGTGACTGCCCCAGGTCTCGCCAACCCACAAGCCGTTCAGCAGGTTGACCACATAGGTCAGCGGCATGAAGGCCGAAACCTTCTGGATGGCTGTGGGCAGCAGTTTGAGCGAGAAAAAGGCTCCGGAGAGGAACATCATCGGGTACAGCAGAACCATCGCGACAACCCAAGCGGTGCGCACCGTGGGCATGGTACCGGCCAGGACGAATCCGATCCCGAAGAAACTCAGGCTGCTCAAGACGAAGCCGCCTAGCAAGCTGAAGGCGTTGCCGTCGAAGTGCACGTGGTAGACCAGCATCCCGGCGGCGATGAGCAGCAACATGCCCAGGCAGGTCATGGCGAAGACCACGACCACCTGCGCGGCCAGGACGATCAGCGGGCTGACTGGCGTGGTCCCCAGGCGGCGCAGGATGCCTTTCTCCCGGTAGGTAGCCAATGTCATGGTGGTGGACATCAGTCCAGTGATGCCGATGATCACGGCGGTGAGGGATGGTATGGCAGCGTCGATTGTCCCCCGGCCGCCGTACATCGGCGTGGGTTTGTTGCCGGAAATAGCGCCATACATGAACAGGTAAATCAAGGGGAAGATCAGCGTGAAAAAGGCGCTCATCGGCTCACGCAGGAAAAGCTTGGCTTCCATCCAGGTCATTTTGGATAGGCTTTTCATCGCGCACCTCACTCTCTCATCTCGCTGCCGGTCAGGCTCAAGAAGACATCTTCCAGGGTCGGCTGCTCGGTGCGCAGATCGCGGAAGGCGACCCCTTGTCCGCTCAGCAGGCTGACTACCTCGCTCACCAGCGGGACCTTACGTCCATTCCTGCCATGGATGGTCACCTGCTCTCCCTGGACCTCGACCCGGGTCCCGTTTGAGAGGGCTTTTTCGAACCCCCGCGGCAGAAGCCCGTTTACGCTGAAGACGATCCGTTCCTCCGCCCCCAGGTTGTGGATCAGGTTGCCGGGCGTGTCCAGGGCGACAATCTTCCCATGGTCGAGGATGGCGACCCGGTCGCACAACTTCTCAGCCTCTTCCATGAAATGGGTGGTCAACAGCACCGTCTTGCCCTTGGCGCGCACGTCGCGCACCAGGTCCCAGATGGCGTGCCGCGCCTGGGGGTCCAGGCCGGTGGTCAGCTCGTCCAGGAAGACCAGCTGCGGGTCAGGCAGGAGCGCCAGGGCGATGAACAGGCGCTGTTTCTGCCCGCCGGACAGTTTCGAGAAGGGGGTGTTGCACTTCTCCTCCAGTCCCAATTGCGACAGGAGCTCATTCCAGTCGGCTGCCTCGGGATAGAACGAACTGTACAGGTCGAGTGCCTCCCAGACCTTCATCCGATCCGGCAGGTTGGACTGTTGCAGCTGCATCCCGGTGCGTTCGCGCAGGGTGTGGCCCTCGCGCTGCGGATCCACGCCCAGGACGCGGATCGTCCCGGCGTCCGGTTTGCGCAGGCCTTCCAGACATTCGATAGTGGTGGTCTTGCCAGCCCCGTTCGGGCCGACCATCCCGAAGATCTCGCCTTCTTTTACTTCGAACGAGAGCTCCTCCACGGCGACAGTGGCGCCGTAGGTCTTGCGTAATCCTTCAACTTTCACGATGGTGTCCATTTTTACCTCACTTGCGTTTCAATATCGCTTCCAGGGCCGTCACGTGTTCCTGGAAGACCTTGCGGCCTTCGGCGGTGGCGGAAACGTAGGTGTGCGGCTTGCGCTCGACGAAGACCTTGTTGACAGCGATATAACCTGCCTCTTCCAGCTTGCGCAGGTGGGCGCCCAGGTTGCCGTCAGTGACCTCCAGCAGGTTGCGCAGGTAGGTGAAGTCCACCTCATTGCCTGCGTCCAAGGTAACCAGGGCGGCCATGATGCGCAGGCGCACTGGCTGGTGGATGGTTTCATTCAGCTCGGCCATGGTTTACCACCTCGAGTGGATGTACACGCCAAGGGCGATCATCCCGCCGCCGCCCAGGATTGCCATCCACAGGTAGAAGATGCCGGGCAGCAGGAAATAGCCGACCAGCGCCAGGGCGCTGATAAGCAGCGCCCACCAGGCGGAGGAATAAGAAAACACCAGGCCCATCGCCAACTGGCCGAGCATGAGGAAAAGGATGATGAACAGGGTCGCTTGTTTCCCGTCCGTGGGCCGGGCGATGGCGATGATGGTAAAGCCGTAGACGATCAGCAGCAGCCAGAAGAGGCCAACCCGCTTCACCGTCGGGGCTGTCGACGGGCTGCGGACGCGGTTGCCCATCCGGAAGCCCAGGATGATGCCCAGGGCGGTGCCAAGGACGCTCAGCCCGGTCCAGATGTATCCGATGATTTGACCGGAAAGGAACTGGGTGCACAAGAATCCGACCAGCCAGACGACACCGGTGACGATCAGGGTGATATAGGTGCCGCCGCTGGCGATCGAGCGGCGGGTTTTCTGCGTCACGATCTGGATGGCCGCCAGGGTTTCTTCGGCTTCGGTAGCAGAGATGTTCATGGGATCACTCTTTTTGGTCATGGTTCACCACCTCGAGCGGATGTACAAGCCGAGGACGATCATCCCGCCGCCGCCCAGGATTGCCATCCACAGATAGA
This sequence comes from uncultured Chloroflexia bacterium, assembly GCA_963753465.1. Lineage (GTDB taxonomy): Bacteria > Chloroflexota > Anaerolineae > Anaerolineales > Villigracilaceae > UBA877. The sequence goes on along the minus strand of CAVWCJ010000002.1, from coordinate 1,185,162 downwards.
AGATGCCGGGCAGCAGGAAATAGCCGATCAACGCCAGGGCGGTGATGACTAGGCCCGTCTGGACGGACGCAAAGGAGAGCAGCAGGCCCATGGCAACCCAGCCGACCATGACGAACAGGATGATGAACATGGCCAGCTGCTTGCCGTTCACGGGCCAGGCGACCCAAATGGCCGCTGCGACGTAGAAGAACAGCAGGAACCAGAAGATCCCGATCCGCTTTCCGGAGGTGGTTGTCGAGGGGCTGCGGACGTGCGTGCCCATGCGGATGCCGATGACGGCAGAAATGACGCTGCCGAGGATATCCAGTCCCGTCCAGATGTATCCAGAGATCTGGTACGGGAGGAACTGGGCACATAGAAAACCAAACAGCCAGACGATGCCCCAGACGATGAGGAAGATATACGCGCCGCTGCTGGAAATGGCCCGGCGGGTTTTCTTCATCATGGCCTGAATGGCGGCCAGGGCTTCTTCGGCTTCGGAAGGGGAGACATTCATAGGGGTTTTCCTTTCCGTGTAACTCGATTTAAGAGTACTCTATAATACAGAGTATTCTATACCATTATTACACACCTGTCAAGGATCTTTCTTGGGGTCAAGAATATGGCGGGCTCAGGAGGGCAGATTGAAAAGAACCCGATCCCCGAGTTGACAGGCAAAATGCGGAAAATTCAATGGACTGTATACTTTTTTGGGGAGTGAAATCCAGACCCGGATGTTAATTTCCACTGGCGATTGAACCTCTGCAGAGCGCTTCGTTCATGTTTTAACCTGAGTATGAATAAGCCACAAAGAGTGGCTGAGACTGATCAATGTTCAGAAAGGGCTTCCTGGGTTGAAGGCAATACGCGATCATACCTGCGATCATATTGATAACAAAGTTGAATGGACTGCAATGGCAGGTGTGCTCGATCTGAGAGAAGTCCTTGAGCTGGTCGATGACCGTCTCGATAAGCCCACATTTGCGGAGCAAGATCTTGTCGATCAGGTTGGCTGTCAGATCGGAAGTCGGGCTATTGGTAAGGAGATTCCTCGAGATGTTGGTCACCGCCCGGGTGAATGCAGCGTCTTTAGCGATCTTGAAGGTTTAGCCAGTGGCACCAGAGTGGGCACTCGCGGAAGAACCCGATAGCAGACCAAAGGTCGTAGTCGCCTACGGAATTAAAAGCGCGCACCCGCCAATAGTAAATGGCATTGGGGGCCAGGGCTTCGCCGGAGGTGAGGCTGTACTGGTGTGTGTTAAGATTGGTCAGGTCGGTGTGGTCGAGCACCGTAGAAGCGAAGGTGTTCGTGGTTGCGACCTGGAGCTCGTAGTAGCCAAAAGTGGTCCCGGCCGGGAGGGTGACCACGGACCAGGTCAGCATGGGTCTGTAGGTCATGAGCAATGCGTTATTGATCGGAAACAACAGTTTGGGGATCGAGGGCGGATTGGCAGTGGTCAGGGACCAGACGGCGGACCAGGCAGACGGGCCGTTAACGGCATTCGCCTGCACCCGCCAGTACAGCGTTAGGTTGGCTGGGAGATCGGAAGCGGGGGTGTAGGTCAGGAAATTCCTCGAAATGTTGGTCACCATCCGTGTGAAGGCATAGTCTTTAGCGATCTGGAAGGTATAGCCGGTGGCACCAGAAACGGAATTCCACAGGAAGGTTGGACGGTTGAAGTTGAGGCGGGTGGCGGTGCCCGGCGCCGACAGGACTGGGGGCGTGACCGCCGTGCGGAAAGACCGGAATGCGGACCACTGGCCATAGTCACCTACGGAATTGAAGGCGCACACCCGCCAATAGTAAATGGCATTGGGGGCCAGGGCTTCGCCGGAGGTGAAGCTGTATTGGTGGATGTTAAGATTAGTTAAGTCGGTGCGGTCGAGCACTGTGGAAGAGAAGGTGTTCGTGGTTGCGACCTGGAGCTCGTAGTAGCCAAAAGTGGTCCCGGCCGGGAGGGTGACCACGGACCAGGTCAGCATGGGTCTGTAGGTCATGAGCAATGCGTTATTGATCGGAAACAACAGTTTGGGGATCGAGGGCGGATTGGCAGTGGTCAGGGACCAGACGGCGGACCAGGCAGACGGGCCGTTAACGGCATTCGCCTGCACCCGCCAGTACAGCGTTAGGTTGGCTGGGAGATCGGAAGCGGGGGTGTAGGTCAGGAAATTCCTCGAAATGTTGGTCACCATCCGTGTGAAGGCATAGTCTTTAGCGATCTGGAAGGTATAGCCGGTGGCACCAGAAACGGAATTCCACAGGAAGGTTGGACGGTTGAAGTTGAGGCGGGTGGCGGTGCCCGGCGCCGACAGGACTGGGGGCGTGACCGCCGTGCGGAAAGACCGGAATGCGGACCACTGGCCATAGTCACCTACGGAATTGAAGGCGCACACCCGCCAATAGTAAATGGCATTGGGGGCCAGGGCTTCGCCGGAGGTGAGGCTGTACTGGTGTGTGTTAAGATTGGTCAGGTCGGTGTGGTCGAGCACCGTAGAAGCGAAGGTGTTCGTGGTTGAGACTTGGAGTTCGTAATAGCCAAAAGTGGTCCCGTTCGGGAGGCTGACCGCCGACCAGGACAATGTAGGTGTGTACGACGTAAGCAGTGCATTGTTGCCCGGAGACACCAGGTTGGGGGTGGAGGGCGGATTGGCGGTGTAGAAGGGTGTACTGGTACGTGTCCAAGTGGCTGTTTCCGTCGGTGTATCGGTTAACGTCGCGGTTTCAGTGGGTGTGTGGGTAGGCGAAGAGGTTAATGTGTCTGTAGCCGTTGGTGTGGCAGTTTCCGTTTCGGTGGGCGTACTTGTAGGAGTTGGTGTATCCGTTGGCTCAATGATTGGTGGGATTGCAATTATGAACGGCGATAGGGAGGATATGCTGCCGCAAATCGCACCGTTAGCTGTGTCGTTGGAGGTCGTGACATTTTGCCAAGTGGAGGACTCGAAGTGCAGGAGCTGGAGACTGCCCGGGTCACTGTATTGGGCCGGATTGTAGGTGATGCAAATTGTGATCGACGAGGTGTAGATTGCCGTCGTGGAAAGATCGTAATAAGATGCTGGATCACCGAGGCTGAATCCAGAGGGTGGTATTGGACCGGTATTATTAATAACAAGTGTGGTCGTACCGCTTTGAGCAACGTTAGAAAAGGTTACATTTACTGGCGCTGTCCCACTACCGGAATCTACAGGTTGAACTGCTACATTTTGACCGGGGGGTGTATTGATGGACGGCGTAGGGGTGTCGGTCGGCAATTGTGCAGCGGTGAAATCCTGGCCGCTTATGTTGGTGGTGACAGGGGTCGTGCTGTAGTCACGATCGGGGGGCGAGAAGGTGTAGCCACCCAGGTTAGGTGTCACGATCCCATCCCAGCCAGAGGGAACAGTGATCGAATAGTTTCCATTTCCATCGGCAGTCGTTGAGCCACCGGAGTAATCTACGATCACTCCGGGAGCTCCGACGTTACCGGAGATGAAATAACACATCAGGTTGGTTGAAAGTACGTCTTTAATGCCGTTCAGCCATACTAGAAAAGCGGGGTCGTTGGGTAGACAGAGGCCGGTATTTTCGAAGTGAAATTCTTGTAATATCGTTAAATTATCCAAGGAAACCGGCAGGCAGCCGCTGAGCGGATTATCATCGATGGTCAGGGTTAGGAGACCAGTCAGATTGCCCAGCTGATCTGGAACACCTCCGCTTAGCTGGTTATGATCGAGTACAAGAGCTTGCAGGCTTTTCAGATTACCCAGTTCAATTGGGATGCTGCCGCTCAGCTGATTATTTTCGAGCCAAAGGCCTTGCAGATTTTTCAGATTGCCCAGCTCGGCCGGGATGCTGCCGCTTAGTTGATTACCATTGAGTCCAAGGTCTGTCAGATTGGTCAGGTTGCCCAATTCCCGCGGGATGCTGCCGGTCAACTGATTAGCAGTGATTCCAAGGGCTTGCAGCTCGGTCAGATTACCCAGTTCAGGCGGGATGCTGCCGGTCAACTGATTAGCAGCGATTCCAAGGGCTTGCAGCTTGGTCAGATTACCCAGTTCAGGCGGGATGCTTCCGGTCAGTTGATTACCGCCTAGACTAAGTGTTTGCAGATTGGTCAGACTGCCCAATTCAGGCGGGATGCTGCCGCTCAGCTGATTACTATTGAGTTGAAGGTCTTGCAGATTGGTCAGGCTGCCCAGCTCAGGCGGGATGCTGCCGGTTAATTGGTTGTTATAGAGCCAAAGCGTTTGTAGATTGGTCAGATTGCCGAGCTCGGCCGGGATGCTGCCGGTCAGTTGATTATTTTGGAGCCATAGGGATTGCAGATTGGTCAGATTGCCCAATTCAGGTGGGATGCTGCCGGTCAGTTGATTACTACTGAGCCAAAGTTCCTGTAGATTGGTCAGGCCGCCCAGGTCAACCGGGATGTTACCGCTAAGTTGATTGCCGCATAGTGTAAGGTATATCAGATTGGTCAGATTACCCAGCTCAGTCGGGATACTGCCGCTCAGCTGATTATCATGGAGCCAGGCGTATTGCAGATTTTTGAGATTTCCCAGTTCGACCGGGATGCTGCCGCCCAGTTGATTGCTATCCAGGCCAAGAGTGTTCAGATTGGTCAGATTGCCCAGTTCGGTCGGGATGCTGCCGCTCAGCTGATTACCAAAGAGGAAAAGGCCGGTCAGACTGGTCAGATTGCCCAGTTCGGTCGGGATGCTGCCGGTTAGCTGATTCCAACAGAGTTCAAGCTCTTGCAGATTGGTCAGATTGCCCAATTCAGGTGGGATGCTGCCGGTCAATTGATTACTACAGAGTTTAATGGTTTGCAGATTGGTCAGATTGCCCAGCTCGACCGGGAGGCTGCCGCTCAGCTGATTATTATCGAGTTCAAGGTCTTGCAGATTGGTCAGGCTGCCCAGTTCAGGTGGGATGCTCCCGCTCAATTGGTTATTATTGAGCCAAAGGTTTTGCAGCTGGGTCAGATTACCCAACGAAGTCGGGATGCTACCGCTCAGTTGATTAGTACCAAGATTAAGGGTGTACACGTGCCCGTTGTTGCAGGTGACACCATACCATTCGCAGGGAGTATTTGTCTGCAGCCAGTCCTGGTGATTTATCCAGTTGCTGCCATCCGTGTTGTTATACAGCGCCACCAACGCATCGCATTCGCTTTGCGGAATTTCTGTCACACTGGAACAAAAATCCGCAGTGGCGGTTGCCGTCGGTGGTGCCGTCGGCGTGAAAGTCGGTGTCGGGGTCGGAGAGGCCGGGCATTCCTGGGTCTGCAGCAAATCAGGAATTTGAGCCAGCCAGCCCTGAAACTCGGCGTCACTCGGCTCGCACAGGTCGCTATCATGAAAATGAAAGACCTGCAATTTCGTCAGTTGATCCAAGGATTCGGGCAAGCTACCGCTCAATTGTGTGTGATCTAGCCAGAGCTGCACAAGATTGGTCAGGTTGCTCAACGTGTCCGGAACCGACCCGCTCAGCTGGTTCGAACTAAGATCCAGGCTGGTCAGGTTGGCAGACAAGTTGCCCAGCTCCGGTGGAATGCTCCCGCTCAGTTGGGTTTCTCCCAGACCCAGGAAACGCAGATCGACCAGATCTCCAAGGCTGGATGGGATGCTGCCGGTCAGGGGATTGTTGTTGAGATACAAATACTGGAGATGGGTCAGGTTGCCCAGCTCCGGTGGAATGCTGCCGCTGAGGTTGTTTTCCCTCAGATCGAGGTCGATCACATGCCCACTGCTGCAGTTCACACCATACCATGCACACGGCGTGTCATTCTGCAGCCAGCCACTCTGGTGGGTCCAGTTGCTGGCATTCGTATTGTCATATATCGCCACCAGAGCTTCACATTCTCCCTGCGGAATTTCTGTCACACTGGAACAAAAATCCGCAGTGGCGGTTGCCGTCGGTGATGCCGTCGCCGTGGGGATGCTCCACCCATAATAGGTCATATCCCCGCTATCGTCTTCTTCATACACCATCCCGCCGTAACCAGGCTCCAGGGTGAGTATCCCGTTGAAATCTGCCTTCCAATTCCCGGAACTGTCCGTAGTGGCGGTGGCACAGTTGTTATTGGCAACCTGAAAAACACACGCCTGCACCGTCGCTCCCGGTGTGTCCGTCCCGGCGATATCGTTGCCAGCCAGGTCGACATCTGTCAGCACCATCTGCGTTACCGTGTAGGACTTCTCGAACGTTCTATCCGTGATGTCGAGCACATCACCCAACTTCGGCTCCCCGCTGGGCAGGTTGCTAAAGATAGCCAGGGTCGTATCCGGGAGCCAAGACCAGTTCCCGACCGTGGCCTGGTAATCCCCCGCTCCATTGATCGTCATGGTCAGATTGGCCCCTACCGGCCAGTTATAGGCCTCCACGTCCAGCCCTACCACCGCATGTATGAACGGCATGGGGATGCTCGTGGCTGTCGCCGTGATGGTCGGGGTATAGGTCGGTGTGGGCGTGGCGGCTGCCGGACATAACACACCGGTTTCACCCAGATCAGGGATGTCATGCAACCAGGTCTGGAACTGGCTGTCCGCCGGTTCACACAGTTCAGTCACCTCGAAGTGGAAGGTTTGCAGCTGGCTCAGGGATTCTAAGGACTTCGGCAAAGCACCGCTGAGCTGGTTATCCTGCAACCAGAACCGCCGTAGACCACTCAAATCACCAAGCTCAGCAGGGGCCTCCCCGCTCAGTGTATTATTATTTAGGTTCAGGGACTGCAGATTAGTTAGATTGCCCAACTGGGGTGGGATATTGCCGCTCAGACTGTTCTCCTGGAGGTCCAGGTCCTGCAGACTGATCATGTTACCTAGCTCTGGCGGGATGGTGCCAGTCAAGCTATTCCAGGCCAGCCAAATTCTACGCAGATTGACTAACTTGCCCAGGTCTGGTGGGATGCTGCCGGTCAGACCATCGCTGTTCAGACCCAGGTATACCAGATTGGTCATATTTCCCAGCTCCGGTGGGATGCTACCTCCTAAACTGTTCGCCTGGAGCTCTAGATCGCTCAAATTCGTCAGTTTCGACAGTTCCGGTGGGATACCGCCGCTCAGTTGATTATATTGAAGCGCTAAACCCCGTAGATTAGATAGTTTGCTCAGTTCTGTAGGGATGCTGCCACTTAGGTTGTTGTTTTCAAGCCCCAAACCCTGCAGCGTAGACAGATTGCCCAGCTCCGGCGGGATACTGCCGCTCAACTTGTTGGTATCCAAATCAAGGTTTTGAATACTTGACAAATTTGCCAATGCCACCGGGATATTTCCAGTCAGACTATTGGTTTGTAGTTGCAGATTGATTAAATTCGCCAGGTTGCCCAATTCCGACGGTATCGTACCGCTCAGGTTGTTATAGGCAAGCTCCAGGCTTTGTAACATAGGCAGGTCTTCAAGTTCTGCCGGGATGGTGCCGATAAGATTGTTCGAATCAAGACCAAGGCCAGTAACAAACCCGCCGCTGCAGGTGACGCCGTACCAGGTACAGGGTGTATCGGTCTGCAGCCAGCCTTGGCTGTCAGTCCAGTTGCTGCCATTTGTGCTGGTATACAGCGCCACCAACGCTTCGCATTCGCTCTGCGGAATTTCTGTCACAGCTATACACAAAGGGTAGAGAGCGGTCGGCGTCGGCGTGTCGGTAGGGGTGTCGGTCGGCGATGGCGCAGAGGTATCGTCCAGCTGCCGGATACCCGATGAGGACACCGCTGCTGCGCGCGTACCCAGCGTTTGGAGAGCTGATGCTAACAGAAGAATAATGATCCCCACAGCCATGGTTTCCTTGAGAAAATTGCTGGTGTGTTTCATATCTCTGCCTCCCGTTTTAGGCTGAATGAATATAACAAAAACGACAAAGGTTAGCGTTGATCGTCAGGGATATGCTTTGGTTGTATTGTCGCCAGCGCCCCGAGTGCACTGCCTGAAGATTGGTGATTATTCTTTGTTGGGTTGTCGCCTTTCGATACCCGTAGAACAATCCTAACTCAAACGAGAGAGGTAGGGCGAAAGGGATTGCGGCCGGTTCTTTGATAACAGGTGCCCACAGATTCGACTACGCTAAAATGCCATTCATCATATTGACTATGTTTACCACACTCAGGACAGACTTCTTCTCCCAACTATCTAATGCTGCCGCGATACTTCTCACAATTATGTACCCAAATTATGATGTGGCATCTCTCTTTTCCTTTGGTGGGTATCTCCCGCCGCACAACTCACTGTAAGGCGCGACCGCTTGACATTAAAACTATAGCACGCCGTAACTTCATAAGAAATATTAATTACATTTTAAAGGCTGGATGACAAGTTGCCCCTGTTCGTGGGCGTTTCCTTAATTACCTAAATTTTAGATATGCCCTGGGAATTCGCCCTAAATATTCATACAGATTAACCTACCATGTTTAATGTGATGAAAATACCCAGTGGCTTATCCATAATTCAGGTTATTTTAGAAGAAAATTCTTTCCACCTTCTCAGCTAACATTTTCCTATCAATATGCTAACGGAAGCTTCAAATTCCTTTTATGGGGAGTAGAATATTTTCAAAAGGATATAAAAGATGAACATTGTCTCTGATGATGCGGCTCAAGTCGAACCGTCGCGCTGGCAGCAGATCGTCGCCCGGTATGCCCACGCCGACTTGCAGCGCAGTATGTGGCAGGTAGTCAATACGCTGGTCCCGTATTTTGCCCTGTGGGCCCTGATGATCTTCAGCGTGCATATCTCCTACTGGCTGACCCTGCTCCTGTCCATCCCGACAGCCGGGTTCATGGTGCGCGCCTTCATCATTTTCCACGATTGCGGGCATGGCTCGTTTTTTAAATCACAGAAGGCGAATGACATTCTCGGGACAATCACCGGGATCCTGACTTTTACCCCTTACTTCAGCTGGCGGCGGGACCATGCCATCCATCACGCCACGGCCGGCGACCTCGACCGCCGCGGCACCGGGGATGTGACGACCATGACCGTCAGGGAATACCTGGCAGCCCCCTGGTGGAAGAAGTTCAGCTATCGGGTTTTCCGCAACCCGCTGATCATGTTCACCATTGGATCCTTCCTGGTGTTTACGGTGGCGAACCGCTTTCACAAGCCGACGGACGGCAAGAAGGAGATCGCCAGCGTGTGGTGGACGAATATCGCCTTGGCCGTACTGATCGGCACCCTGATCCTGCTCGTCGGCTGGAAAACCTACCTGCTGGTCCAGCTGCCGATCATGTTCCTGGGGACATCCGCGGGGGTATGGCTGTTCTATGTCCAGCACAATTTCGATCCAACCTACTGGGAGCGCCACAACAAATGGGCCTTCGTCAAGGCCGGTTTTGAAGGCAGTTCGTACTACAAATTGCCCGCGATCCTGCAGTGGTTTACAGGGAACATTGGTTTTCACCACATCCATCATTTGAGCCCTAAAATCCCCAATTACAAGCTGCCGGTAGCATATCGGGAAAATCCCATTTTCCATGTGCCCCCGATGACGATCATCGCCAGCCTGAGCTCGCTGCGCATGCGCTTGTACGATGAAGAAAGGAAAATCATGGTCGGCTGGAATGTCTTGAAACACTACCAGCGAAAACAAATGCCCGTATAAGAAACAAAACTCCCGCAGTTCAACCTGGACTGCGGGAGTTTTCTTTTTGCACCCCGGGTGGGACAGAGGCAGGCAGTTTGCCGATCCCGTAGCCGGGATGTGTCTTTTAAACCAGGGCATTTATCACTTTGTTCAGTCCTTCGACCATTTCTTCCAGGTTGGTGTTGGTCAGCTCCGGGCTGACGTCCAGGTGCACTGCCCGCCCGAGCAAATCCAGGCTGCGCGGGCACATCTCCCTCGAGTAGACCACCTCCCGGGGATGGTTGCGCCAGGGACCGCCCTTTGCAGACCAGGCACGCTGGTTCATGATCGGAGCCCAATGGACGTAGACGTGGTAATCCACCTCGTCGGGCGCATACAGGCTGGCTGCGGGCAGGCCCTCGGCTTTCAGAGCTTCGACCACGCGGCGCGCCTGCCGTACCTCCGGCAGATAGAATATCAGGGCAATGGCCGCCTCTCCCGCCGGGTCATTCAGCAGGCGGAAGCGGATGCCTTTGGACTTGGCCAGATCCGCCATCCCTTCCTTGAGCACCTGCTTGCGTTGGCGCATGGCGGCGAGGATATCCTCCAGTCGTTTCAATTGCACCAGGGCCACCGCCCCGAGAAGCTCCGGCATGCGGAAGTTGATCCCCGGCAGGATTTCCGCTGAGGGGATGTTGTTGCGCTGGCCGCCGACGACATCCTGGACCATCTGTACGCGTTGGTAGACGGTTTTATCATCTGTGACCAGCATCCCACCTTCGCCGCTGGTGATGATCTTGTTGAACTGCAGGCTGAAGGCCCCGGCGTGTCCGAGGCTGCCCAGGCGCCGGCCGTGGTATGTGGCGCCGTTGGCCTGGGCAGCATCCTCCAGAACTTTCAACTGATATTTTTCGGCAAGTGCGGTCAGCTCGTCCATAGGACAGGGTGCGCCGCGCATGTGCACGGGGAGGATCGCCCGGGTGTAAGGCGTAATATTCTTCTCCACGTCCGCAGGATCGAGGGTCAGCGACTCGTCCACTTCAGCCAGGATTGGCACTGCCCCTGCCGCCACCACCGCGGAGGCCGAGGCGATCCAGGTGTAAGCCGGGACGATCACTTCGTCGCCGGGACCGATGCCCAATCCCGCCAGGCCACAGATCAGGGCGGCGGTGCCGGAGGTGACTGCCAGCGCGTAGGTGCTGCCGGTATGGCTGCAAAACGCCTGTTCCAGTTCGGTAACTTTCGAGGGGCCGTCGGTTGGACCGTAATAGCGGAAGAGCCGCTTGCTGCGGACCACATTGATTACGGCCTCTTCTTCTTCCTCGCCGATCCTCAAACCACCCGGATACATGGGCGGCAGCCTCCCGCGGATTGCCGGGGGGCCTCCATTAATCGCCAACATTCCTGCTCCCAGAAGATTGTCCATGCAGTTTCTCCTGATATCCGCGTGCTCCCATATCCGAATTACCGGGCGCGTTCCATTTGAATGTAATAATCCAGGTGCTCGCCGATCTTTTCCCAGGGGTCGAACTCAAGGCCGAAATCCTTTTTCATATCCGATACATCCCAAGTGAGGCCTTCGTCGCTCCAACCCCTGTCTTCCACCAGCACCTCGCTCTTCGAGCGGCTCCGCTGGACAGCTTCGCGGGCAATCGCCTCCCAGGGAACGAACCTGCTCGAAAGACCAAAATAGGTTTTCCGATTGAGCTCACCCTCCAGGACTGCCAGGTAGAGTTTGGCCAGGTCCCCGGCCCAGATGAACTGCGTGCCGTCGTTTTTGATCACCGAGATGGGTTGGTTACCAAGCGCGGCTTTTACGATATTGTGAAACCGCTCGTCACCTTGGCGGCTTGCCCCCGGGACCACCGGGTTCCCGAAGGTATACCCCGGACGGACGAAGTTGATGCGCATCGGCGAGAGATACGACTGCGCCATCAGGTAGTTTTCACTGGCTGCCTTGGTGGCCCCATAGAACGTGGCTGGACGCGGTTTGGTCGACGACGTGACGCGCTTGACCGGTTCATCCCGGGGGTCCCACGTCCCCATGTACAGGCTGTCGTTGACCGCGGTCGATGAGGTGTAAATAAAATGCTTCACCTTCGCTTTTGCAGCGGTGTCCGCGATAGCTACCGTCGGCAGCGTATCGTCCAGCAGGACTTCCTGCCCGGTCCGCCTGGTGTAATTCAGGGCGACCAGGATGCAGGCCTCTTTCCCGGGGATCAGCTTCTCAAGCAGTTTCAGGTCGGTGATATCCCCCTCGACGATTTCGAGCTGGTCGATTTTATTCAGCCGGGGCACCTTGTTTTTATTGCGCGCCAGGATGGTGGCGGTGTGGCCTTGCCTGACCAGCTCCAGGGCCACATACGAGCCGATAAAACCTGTTCCGCCGGTCAAAAAGATATTCATGGGTTCCTCCGAGGTTGTTTTGCATTCTTGACCAGGGTATGTCCTCTTATTTATCGTCCATTGACTTCTTCCTGGTCGCCAAGGGAGCCTCCAGCGCAGCCCGGATCCACTGGTGAGCGAGCTCGTGCTGCACGGCGTAAGCGGCCCAGACATTCCTGGCCCAGGCCTGCGCCAGTTCAACTTGCTTTTCCCGGCCGGATGCCTTAGCCAGGCTGACTAGGGTCACCTGCCCGAGGTCCTGCAGCCTTTCGGGCCTCGCCAGGTTCACCTTGCCGTCCAGCCACCTGCGGATTGCGGCGTAGACCGAGGGGCTGCCGGCATACTCGAGGCCACAGCACAGCCGGGTCAGGTGGGCTGCATAGGATTTAGCCGAGCGGCAATAGCGGTCCGGATGCTGCATGCAATAGGCATCGAAAGCTAGATCGTGCACGGCGGCGAGGCGCGAAATCAGCATAAGCCTGCAGGCTGAAACTATCCCACAAGGCCTGGCAGCCCTCTCGCCCGCCCGCGACGGGCGCGCCACAATCCGGGCAGCGGTCCGCGCCTGGCAAAACCCGGGGACCTTTAAAATCGTCAGTCATAACCCTTTTAAAGAATTCATTCACATGAGGTGGGAATCAAGCGCGCCGCACCCAGGAAAGATCAGGCGTCGTTCTTGTTCCATCGGGCCCATTTTCTCTGAGTCTGGCCTTTCTGAAAACTCTGCGCAAAGCAGTGCCTTGGCTGAGGTTGCGAAGCCGGCCGATTCGCTCGGGCCCTCGTCTACAAGCGCGAGCAGTCGTCACATAATATACAGGGATTTGCTGGCGACGGCAAGAGCCATGCAGCGGGGGATTCCGCAGTATGTATTTTATGTAGGAGTGGGGCATGCAGGTGGCCAGGCGAGGCAAGGTAGGTTGAGGGAGTTGTTTTGGTGGGAAGGCATGCCGGGGGTGGCAGGCTGCGCAACAAGTGGAGTGCAGGTGCGCAGTAAGTGGTAGAAAGGGCCGGGAACGGTGGGGGCGGAGCGTTGGGATGGCGGAAGGGGGAACAGCGAGGAAGAAATTTCCGTGCGAATGGATGAAAGCAGGGGAGAGCAGGCGCGCCGAAGCAGGCCTGGGCTCCTGCTCAAGCCGAAGGGGGTGGAGGGTCAGGAGATCATGTGGGAGGAGGCAGGGAGGTGCGGGAGGCTTCCTGGATGAAGCGGGCAAGGTTGAGGAGGATGGAAAGGGTGTCGCCAATGAGGGTGGCCTTGGCGGAGTTATTCAAACCGAAGTAAGGAGAGCGCTTGAGGCTGAGGCGGGTCTGGGAGGCATTGCGGGATTCGGCGTAGGACTGTCTGCCGATGCGGAGATGCCAGAGGTCAGAATCGACCTGGACATCTCGGGCGAGGCGGAGGGAGCCATCCGGGAGAGTGAGGCCAACGGAGAGGGACATGCCGAGGGGGTGAACGGGATCGGCGAAAGAGCAGGGAGAAAGAGGCGGTTGGCCAGGGGCAGAGATGTCGGGCTGGGATTGGTGCAGGCACTTGGCGCGGCAGATCCACTTTGTGGAATGATGGGAGAAGTCGTGGCCATTGGGGGAAAGGAAGTAGCCATGGGGACAGAGGGGGGTGCCGTGGTGGTCATAGCCGCGCTGGAGGCAGGTGAGGGGCTGATCATCATTCTCGGCGTGGCGCAGGCGGATAGTGCGCAGGGCATGCAGGTCGGAGTGGACGTACTTGAGGATGTCGTCGAAGCCTTCAGCGGCATCGCCGAGGTACTCGCCGATCTGGAGGGCGGGGAAGCGGGAGCGCAGGTCAGTCAGGCCAGGGAGAGTGAGCAGGTTGTCGTTGTGGTTGGCAGGGGTGAAGGGGCCGGAGATCGGCCAGAAGACGAACAGGCGATCATCGATGATGTTGAAGGCCTTGGATTTGTAACCGAAGTGATGTTTGCCGTGCGGAGCGGATCTCTGTTTAGGATCCTGGTGGGTATTGGGGGTGGGGTGGGGCTGGTTGGAACCGGAGTAGAAGACGTAGACAGCCTGGGGATCGCGGAAAGTGGCAAAGCGGCAGTGATCGCGGCAGGCCTCGGTATCGCAGGTACAGCCTTCCTTGCCAGCTTCCCGAGCCGGGCATGAGCGGGAGGCTGCCGGGTCCGAACAGGCAGGCACCTGGGAGTTGCAGTGGCCATGGGAGCGGGACTGGACCAGCTGGCAGTCGGCGGAGAGGGAGATGCCGTTCTCGGGGGGATCCTCGGGGAAAGTGCTGGAAGAGGGGATCAGGCCATAGGCGATGAAAGCGATCACCAAACTATCCTGGCAGGAGCGAAATTGATCCAGGGGGGTGCCTGAGAAGGCCATGCGGAAGGTGGAAGCGGAAGGGATATCGCCTTCCTGGAAGCCGAGCAGGCGGCGGTAGAGGCAGCCGCGCTCGGAATGGCGGAGTTCGCGCACCAGTTTTTCCCAACCCCAGTGGTGATCGATAGTCAGAAAAGCGGCCAATCCCAGGCTGAGCGGGTCAAAGGGGGATGGACCGAAGGAACTCCTGAAGCGGGAGGCGAAGTAGGGCCGCCAGGGAGAGAAATCGAAGAGGGTCAGGACCAGGTCGAACGGATCCATGCTGGCCAGCTCGGCATTGGAATAGTTCTCGGGGGGCTGCCACTGGTAGCAGGAACGACAGCAGCGTGCCTTCCAGGGAGCTGGGTTGCCGGGAGTTGGCAGCTTGAACGGCAGTAGAGGGCGGATGGCCCCCCAGCGGAAGGTGGAGATGAACTGGGACTGCAGCAAACGGCGTTTGGCGGCGGGAATGTTCCGGGTCTCGGCCAGCTGGTTGCGGGAAGGGCTCTTCAAGTGGCGGAAAGGACTGTCCAGCACCTTGATGGCCGAGACGATGGGCGTGGCAGGGACCAGCATTCTCTTTTTCATGGCCGCCTCCGCATCCTGCGCTGCCAGGCTCGGTTGAGCGCCAGCGCCCGGTGGTAGGCTGCCCGGCTGTCCTGCTCGCACAAGAACCGCACGGGCTGCGACAGGGCAGGCAGCCGCAGCAGCACCAGGGCATCGTTGCGCAGCTGGCGCACCCGCTCCCCGCTGATCCCCCACTCCCGCCCGATCTCTCCCAGATCCTGTGGCCAGTATCCCCCCAGGCCGTAGTACAGAACGATCACCTGCCGCAAACGCTCCGGCAGACATTCCACTTCTTCCAGGAGTGCCTGGCTCACTTGCTCTTCCTGCCAGACCGCTTCGGCCAGCCCTGGCGTTTCCAGCCACTCTCCCCCTTCAACATAATCCCGGGACTGCTCTGCCATCTCTACGTATGCCCACAGGTGGCGGTAGATGGCAGTCCAGGCATAAGTTGAAAAGGCATAGCCCCGCCCTGGGTCATAGTTCAAGATCGACCGCCACACGGCGATCCGCCCCTCCTGGACCAGATCCTGGTATTCGATCCCCCCGAACTCTTGCTGCAGGATGAAACTGTGGATCAGCCCTTCATTGGCCTGCAGCAGGGCCTCCTGGCATTCCTGGCAGCCTGCCTGGGCACACGCAAAACGAGCCACTCCATTCGAGTGGCAAATAGGTACAATAGACATGACGGCATCTCCTTTACTAGGATTTGGAATTCGGTAAATCCCATTATCCAGCAAAGAGGTGCCGTCGTCTTGGCTTAAAGTGGGTCAGTTATTGAGTTGGCGCTCCCGTTTTTTTGAGTTGCGATTCACCCCCGCACATACTGCGGAATCCCAGCGGCGAAAATCCAGCGGCCTCCCGATTGGAAGAGGAATGCTCCAATACACCGTTCCTGCCCAAACTGAGCAGGCATTCTGCAGGCGTAGGAAATGCCCGCTTTCCATAACATTCAGGGGTCGAAGTGCGCAGATAACCACTTTTTGGAGCTTGTTGGAGGGCAAGATCAATCCATTTTTAAAAAGCCTCTCCCGCCAGGTAGACTGGCGGGAGCATCCTCAAAACAGGACTGCCTGGTCTTGCTGCACCAAAAATAGCTAAACGCCCGTTGTCCCGTACAGCTGGCGATGCACCGTGCTCAATGCCCGGACCTGCTCCCCGGCGTGGTAGGAACTCCGCACCAGCGGGGCGCTCTCCACCCATTTGAAACCGATTTCCCGGCCGTAGTCTTTGATCTCGTTGAACTCGTCCAGCGTGTAATAGCGGGCGATCGGCAGGTGCTTCTTCGAAGGCTGCAGGTACTGCCCGACGGTCAGGATGTCCACCCCCCACGAACGCTGGTCGCGCATGACGGCTTTGACTTCCTCCAGGGACTCGCCCAGCCCGACCATGATGCCCGACTTGGTCAGCACGTCAGGATCGAGCTTCTTGGCGTTGGAAAGCGTAGCCGCGGCCCACTCGTAGCTGTCCTGCGGCTGGACCTGCTTGAACAGCCTGGGCACCGTCTCCACGTTGTGGTTGAGGATCTCGGGCCGGGCATTCATTACGATCTTCAGGGCCTCCAGCGAACCCTTGAAATCGGGGATGAGCACCTCCACCGAGCAGCCCGGCAGCAACTCGCGGATGCGCCGGATGACCATGGCGAAGATCGGTGCGCCGCCATCCCTGCGGTCATCGCGGTTGACGCTGGTGATGACGGCATGCTTCAGGTTCATGGCCTTTACTGCCTGGGCCACCCGCTCTGGCTCGAGCCAATCGAGCGCCTGGGGGCGGCCGTGCTTGATATCGCAAAAGCCGCAGGTTCGCGTGCACACGTCACCCATCATCAGGAAGGTGGCTGTCCCCTCACCCCAGCATTCGCCCATGTTCGGGCACATCGCCTCCTCGCACACGGTGTGCAGGGACTTCATCCGCATCAGGCGCTGCAGCTGCTGGTAGGTCTCTCCGGCTGGAGCGCGGACTTTGATCCACTCCGGGCGGCGCAGGGGGGGCGTGGAAATTGTACCGGGGTCCACCCGGTCTCGGGTAGGAGTCACAGGCATAGGGTGGTTATTTACAGGTTAATATTTATCTGAATTATCTAGTATATTGTATCTGGGTTGCAGGCGGACGTCAAGCTTTGTTCGCCTTCCTGACCTTCAGGCGCAGGCCGTCCACGCTGACCACTTCGACGGAATCCCCCTCCTGGATCTTCCCGGACCCTTCGGCCAGCACCGCGGACCACAGCTCGGATCCTGCCTGGACCTGGCCGACCGGGTCGATATCGGTGCGGGCGATCCCTGTCCGGCCGCGCATGCTGTCCTGACCGAGGACAACCGGGATGAGCTGAGCACGCAAGGCATAGGTCATGATGAGGGCGAAGATCACCCCGATGAAAACGCCTACGAAAACGACCAGCGGAATGGACACGCGCTGGAACTGGGGCGTTCCCGGTGAGTTGAAGAGCACCAGCGCCCCGAGGATAAAGGAGGCCACCCCGGCGGCGGTCAGCGCACCGTGCGTCGGGGTCTTGATGTCCAGGATGAAAAGCACGAAGGCGGCAAAAATGAAGATCAGCCCGAACCAGTTGACCGACAGGATGCCCAGCCCGTAGCCTGCCAGGGCCAGGCAGATCACGCCGATGAAGCCGGGCACCCAGGCACCTGGGTGGGTCAGCTCGATGAGCAGGGCCTGAACGCCGACTGCCAGCAGGATGAAAACGAGATTGGGGTCGATCAGGATTTGCAGCAGCTGCTCGATAAAGGACATCGGCAGGTCCTGGGTGACGGCATGCGCGGTGTGAAGGGTGAGCGGTCCGCTCTTCATATACACTGTGAATCCGTCCAGCTGCCTGAGCAGGTCGTTCAGATCCGTGGCGATGAAATCTACCAGTCCGGCATCGTGGGCCGCGCTGGCACTCACCGCCGTGGCATTCCGGATCATGTCTTCAGCCAGGCTGATCGCCTGGGGCCCACGCCGCGTCGTATAAGAGTCCACCATGCCGACCATGTAGTTAATCGTCTTGGCCTCTTCGGTCTGGCCCAGGTCCTGCCCGCCCGACCCGACCGGGCTGGCTGCGCCGATGACCGTTTCGGGAGCCATCGCCGCGGCTTGAGCGGCCATAGTGATCACCGACCCGGCAGAGGCTGCCCCGCCCCCGCGCGGAGTCACATAGACGACTACCGGCACTGTGCTGGTGCGCATGTCCACTGTCATCGAAATCAGCGAACTAATGTCGCCGCCCGGGGTATTGAGCTGCAGGATGAGCGCTTCCGCCTGGAGCTGTTCGGCAGTGCGGATGCCGCGCGACAGGTATTCCTGGGATGCCGGACTGATCGCCCCATCCAGGGTCATGACGACCACCAGCGGCGGCTGCCCTCCCGACCTGACAGAGGCGGAAGCGTGGGCGTGAATCGGCTGGAGCAGGAAGAGCGCCAGGATAAGGACAATTGGGATAAAGCGTATGGTCTTCATAGGTCATTCTCCGCGCGGGAGGGTATTATACTGCTCAATCCATTGCAAGCCGGCTTTTCACATCCGTTTCTAATTTTGGCCCGGTCCCGGAGCAGCAATCTGCAATCCACCCACCGCCTTCGGTGCCAGGTACCTTGACCACCGGGCACCAACCAGGAAGTTAACCTGCCCGGTCGTTGGATTTCATCTGCCGGTTTAATTTTGGGCAGTCCCGCAAGACACATGCCCACCTTTGGGCAAGAAGAAGTATACTCGCCGCATGCGCATGATTGATCTACGCTGGACTGATCTGACCGCCGGATATGAAGCCATCTGCCGCTTTCAGGGCAGCCTGGAAAATGAATTCGGTCGGGCAGTCAGGGTAGGGCAGGAAAGAAAATACCGGAAAGAATACGCCGAGTGGCTGAAAAAGCGTCGGATCTTCTTTGCCCTTGCCACCATTGCCCCGCTGTCGGTCATCGGCCTGTGCGTTTCAGCCTTTTTCTTTCGCGAGGTGGCCTGTGTCATCATCTACTGGGTCCTGGTCGTGGGGGTCATCCTGGTGGCGCTGGTCGTTGCCGGCCGGAATTACATTCGTGAGGCCATAAACCGGCCCCAGCCGCCGCGGGCTGGACAAATCCCTGTGGATCTGGAGCCGCGCTGGTGGGCCACCCTTGTCCCGCAGCCGCTGGCGTTGCAGACGAAGGAGGGCAGGGTTCAGGCCAATTTCCTCTCCCAACTGGGATATTCCCTGCCGGATGAGTTTCTCATGGTCTGCGCCCCGCCTGACCCGGGCGGGCAGGAGGTTTTTTTGGTCGGTCCATCGGGAATCTGGGTCTTTGTCGCCAGCCCATGGAACGGGGTTGTCGTCAAGCAGGAGGGGACCTGGCGCCAGATGCCTAGGAAATCGGTAAAGGGGAAGCGCGAAGAAGTCGTCTTCGAGACAGGACCGGATGACCGGTTCCTGGCCCGGAAAAAGCAGATCCTCAAGGCGGTCCGAAAGCATCTGCCGGACCTGCTGCGTGAGCCCCAGGCACCTCAGAACGGCGAAGCCGTCTCGGAGGCGGGTGAAGATGTCGTGGGCCTCGTCGGGGGAGGCGTGATCTTCATCCACCCGCAGGTCAAGCTGGACAAAGACCGCATCCAAGGCAACACGGCAGCTTACGGACGAGCCGGGGCCTGGGTTGAGCGGGTGCGTCGCAGCCAGCCTCGGGAAGGACTTGCCCGGCAGGTCTGCCTGGAGATCATGGAACTTCTGGCTCCCCTGGCAAGGCTGGAACAGCCTGGGGGGGCCGGGACGGTTTCGGCGAAAGAAAAAGCCGGCAGTCTTTATCAGGATGCCGTCCGGGAACTGCGTTCCTACGTCGAGCAGATGGTGAATTAGAAATGAGCCGGGTTGGCCCTCTTTTCCAGGGATTGCTAGGAGTGCATATTTGTTCTATACTGGACAGTATGGAGAAGGGCCATGGCTGAGATCACTCCAAGACGAATCGGCGAGTTCCTCAGGATTGTTTTTGATCTCCTGTGGAACAAGACCGAGGGTCTGCCTTCCGCCGAGATCTTCCTGCAGATCCCACAGCTCACTCCGCTGACCGAGTACGAACTGGGTACCTTCCCGGCTGCACCGGGTTCCCCCCGCTACGAAAAAATTGTCCGTCTGGCAACCATCCCGCTGGTCAAGGCAGGCTGGCTGGTTAAAAATAAAGGCCGTTGGTTTATCACAGAGGAAGGTCGCGAGGCGTGCCGGAAATTCAACGGTGCCGAAGAATTTTATGGCGAGGCGACCCGGCTTTATCGCGAGTTCTACGAATGGCGCGGCGGGCGTCCGGCCATTGTGCTGACCGTGGAGGAGGCCGAGGAGAAAGCCTGGGAGCAGATCCAGAAGTACCTTCAGGAAATGAAGCCCTTTGATTTCCTGAACTGCGTTGGTGACCTCCTGCGGGCGATGAACTATCACGTGGCCTGGATCGCACCGCCGGGGAAGGAGCGGGGGGCCATCGATATGATCGTTTATACGGACGCATTTGGGGTAAAACCGCCGCGCATCGTCGTTCAGGTGAAACACCGCGGCCAGGCCACCACGGCGGAAGGGCTGAGGACCCTGCTGTCGGTTCTCGGAGCGGAGGATTTTGGCCTGGTCGTTTCCTCCGGCGGTTTTACCAGCGACGCGAAGGAAGCCGCGCGGTCGCAGGAACGCCATAAGATCACCCTGGTCGACCTGGAGAATTTCTTCGCCCTGTGGCTGGAGCATTACGACAAACTGTCGGCGGAGGGCCGGCAGCGTCTGCCGCTGAAACCGGTCCATTTCCTGGCGCCGGAGGGATAAGTCCGGGCGCGGCTTGCACAATAAGCCCATATCCATTAAAATCGATGCGCATTCATGCGGGCGTCGCCAAGTGGTAAGGCATCAGCCTTCCAAGCTGATATCCGCGGGTTCGAATCCCGTCGCCCGCTCAAATTCAAAATTCAGCAGGATCCAGACGAGAGGAATAAATTTTATTGCAGATAAAGCATCGTCACGATAACCGCAAAAAGCGGTCGCAGCACCAGGTACGCCCATAATGAGCTCCCGATCCTGGATTTGGATCGGGAGCTCATTTCATTACTACTAGATTTCAGTTATGAGTTATTTCAGCACGATAATGGTTCCTCCCCGGATTGATTGCTGAGAGAGATTGTCATAGATCACATTCTCCAAACCGCCCGAGGCCACTGTCCAGATCCTGATGCGGAATGTATCCGGACTCGCGTCTGAAGCCCAGATCATGAACTGGTAGATTCCGCCGCCTTTGAGCGTACCCGTCCCCTTGATTTGAATGGTGGACGTGCATCGTTGGAACAACCTGCACAACAATCCGGGCGTCCTATCAATGATCATCCAGTCAAGCCCAGTGCTGTGGAACTCCAAAACCCCGGACTGCAGCATGAAGTCAACTCTGCCGTCGGGGACTGACGCGCCTCTCTTGTATCTTGCTTCTAAGTTGAAGAAGGCCTTTCCCTTCCAGGATGGGTAGGCGAGGTAAGCACCGGCCGGCGAGTCGATCCAGCCGGCGCCGATAACCGAGCCGCCACCCGGGTTATAGACGACAAGGCTTTCATAGAAGGCCTGGGCTGAGGCGCCGTCCTTATCGGTAACGGTCAAGGTCAGCTTGAACAGCCCCACTGAAAGGTATGTGTGGCTGCCGCTCACCGAACCAGAACCGCCAATCTCGCTGACGATTCCAGAGGATGCCGAACCATCCCCCCAATCCCACACGGCGGTGTGGGTGTCGAGAACACCCTGATCCGTGAAGCTGCCATTTACGCTCACCACCGAGTTGATCAGGATCGGCCCAGATGGTGCGGTGATTGATCCCAGGTTCGGGGCGACATTGTTCACCGTCACGGCAGCGCTGTATTCGTTCACCCCTCCGTCTTTATCCTCAATCTTGCCGCGCACCGTCTGGCCTGGGTTATCGACCGCAGAGCAGGAGGCCGAAGGCATCCCTCCAAAATCGGTGTAGCCCGTGCCGCAGTCGAAGGCATACCGGAAGCCTGCAGTCGTGTCGGCACCGGATGGATCCAGCGCGCTGGACAGGGTGATCGTGAAGACAGCGCCTTCGTTGAGAACCGCCGGAGCTGTGAATGTGGCAACAGGCGCGACATTGTTGACAGCCACCTCGGTGGTGTACTCGGTAAAGCCGTCATCCTTATCGATAACGCGGCCGTGGACGGTGTGCGTGCTTGGGCCATCGTCGAAGATGCAGCTGATATCCGGGCTGGCGCTGCTCAACGCGTAGGTTGATCCGCCCAGCGAGCCTCCGTCGCAGGCAACGGCGTAATGTAAGCCCGCTGCCAAGTCGACCGTCGAAGGATCGGCCGGGCTGCTGAATGTGATCGTGACCGGGCTGCCTTCGTCTACAGGGCCGTTGTTGCCCATACTCGCCGTGGGGGCGATGTTGTTGACGGTCACGGTCGTCGAGGCGACCGCGGTCAGACCACCGTCATCCGTGACCTGAACGCTGACGGTATCCGTTGCCGGACCGTCTGCGCCTGCAAACGCTACACTCTGGCCGGGGGTCTCGAACGTGCCGTTATTGTCGAGATCCCAGGCGTAGGTGAGCAGCCCGTTCTCGGGGTCGGTCCCGGATGCACTCAGTGTAATAGAACTGCCCTCGTCAAGCGTGTATGGACCGCCTGCGTCAACGGTCGGCGGATTATTGGCTGAGAAAACAGCCACATTTGGATCGTGATCGCTTGTGCCGCGGGCCACATCGCCGAGATAGTCAGCCGGGAAGTCGCTGTTGATGTGCGCAATCCGGTACTGCTGGAGCTCCGCCAGCATGGGCGCATTGACAAACATCTGGTCAAGAGTCTGGGCCATGCCGAGGTAGACATAGCTGTAGGCGGCCGCGGGTGCCTGGTCCAGCAAGACATTCCACAAATTCTTCAACCCAAGGGCAGGATCGTAGAGCGACCCGAGCTGATCGCTCGAGCCGGGCTGGCCGAGGGGTGCGAACGGATCGTCCGGGCGAGGGTAGACGTTCATGTCGCCGCCCACGACAATGCGCGCGGCGGGGTTGGCCGCCTGGATGAATGCCACAAGGGCCGCGTTGTACATGGCCTGGTCAGTGCGGTGATCGACGCAGGTGTCGGGGCCGCTCTTGAAGTGGTTGTTGATCACATATACGTCGTGGTGGCTGCCCATGCCGATGCTTGTGCTGTAGATGCGGAAAAGGGCGACATCCGGAGCGCGCGGGAAGACCCAGGACGATTCGCAGGCGGTTATGCCGGATGGCAGAACGGCGTTCAGGGTTTTCGGGTTGGCGATGTCGTTGTCGTATGGGACGGGAGTGAAACCAGCGATCGCCGGGCTCCCGCCCAGGACAGGATCACCATCGGGGGGCAGGAGTTCCACCCGGTCGGTGCGGTACATGAATGAGGGTACAATGCCGCGCAAATCCGAGCTGTTACGGTCAAACGCGGCATCATAGGCCGGTCCGCCCAGGCTGGCGATCTTAAGTGCCAACTCCTGCAGCACATCCGGTTTGCCATCCGCGTTGTCGGTCGTGCCACAGGTGAGCGCACCGTCCGTCACGCTGCAGATATCCTGGTTTTCGACCTCCTGCACCATGAGAATGTCCGGGCTGTGCAGATCGTTGATGATTTCGAGGGCAATGTCATTCAGACGAGCCTGGTAAGCTGCATCGCTGTCCGGAACATAGTCGTAGGGTGGGGTGACAGCAGCCAGATAGGGAGTACCGCTCGCGGAACAACCTGCGTTGCCCGTGAAATCGCAGCCGGAGAAGGGATTGTCACGATAGTCGTACAGGTTTTCTAGGTTGTAGTCGGCGATGCTGTAGTAGCGGCTGCGGTCGAAGGCCTGCGGAGGATTGTTTGCGGCGGGGTCGGGGCCCTCGCTCAAATTGGGTTGTGTCGTGATCTCAATCCGATACTTGCTGAATGTGTAGTTGACGCCGCCGACCGGCGCATTGGTCACGGTATCGAAAGTGCGCGCCGGCGCTATGAGCGCCTGGGCATCGCCCGCTACTGCCTTGATCCCCAGGCTGCCCATCAGGATGCGGTAGCCATTGCCATCCCAGTTGGCTGCATCGTAGTTGTCATCCAGCGGATGGGCATCCCGGAAGGCTCGCTGCGTATATGGATCGCTTCGCTGCGCGATTGTGCTCTCCGGGCTTGCCACCCAAACTTCGGCATCCGCCGGGCTGAAGACGTTGCGACCGCCGAGGACAACGCTGTTTGCCGGGACC
Organism: uncultured Chloroflexia bacterium; assembly: GCA_963753465.1. Taxonomy (GTDB): domain Bacteria; phylum Chloroflexota; class Anaerolineae; order Anaerolineales; family Villigracilaceae; genus UBA877. The sequence continues at coordinate 1,161,207 of CAVWCJ010000002.1, read as the reverse complement.
TGCACCCGCATACCCTGGAGCCGCTCCCAATAGCGGTTGGCATCCGCCAGTCCGGGAGGTGGGTTCGCCACGACAGGTGGCAGTTCGACCTGAAGATTCACTCCGCCCCGCACGACCGGCAAAACCAGTACCGGACTCCCTAATTCTGTCATGTTATAGTATTCGCTGACTTTACCGGACAGGACGATCTCATCCCCGACCGTGGGCGTATAAGGACCGTCCGGGCCGAGCATCGTGCTGCTTGTGTTCATGAACACGAACAGTCCATCTGAAGTGTTTGGATCCGTATCCGCATCTGCCGCGGTGTTCTGGATGAAAAAGCCCTTATACGAGTTGCTGGAACCGCTGATTGCCTGGAGCGTATTTTCGTAGATCACGCCCTTAATCGTCACAGTCTGGCCCACATACGGAGAGGCATGCGCAGTCCCATCATCAGTGTCGAGGACAGGGCCGTTGACCGTCCCGATGGGGAGGATTTTGGTAACTGTAAGCGCAATTGCAGTGCTGCCAGTGCGGGATAGGTCGTCGCTGATCGTGCAGGCCAGGCTCTTGGTCCCGCCCGTCGTGTCACCAGAAACAGTAGTTGAAAAGGAGAAGGTTTTATCATTAGCCGTCGCGTCACCATTGGTGCCGTCGTCATAAAAGGTCTGGGTGGCCGAACCGCCGATGGCGGTCAGATCGCAGGTCACATTCAGGCTGCTGCTGGGCGGGTTGGTGCCGGGAGTTACCGCTACGGTAAGCAGGGTAAAATCACCGGTAAACAGCGTATCTGGATTGGCCGTGCCGACGCCGCTTGGGTTGGTCGGGCCGGAGCAGAAATGCAATGGAGTTGCGCTGTTACGCGGGTTTGGTGCGCCGACGGTGAAATCAGCCAGGAGCTCTCCGGTATCCGTGCAACCGTCGTTATTTCTTAACGCGGCGAGTGTGTTTGACAACCCGGGGGTCCAACCGGAGGGGCATGGGACCGAGGTGCCATAGCCTACAAAATCGATGACACCAGCGGCTGCAGGAAAATAATCTAATTGGCACAAGGCGAGCAGAGTAGTTGCATTATTGACCAGTGCTACTCTGCCGGCGGTCGCAGACATGTTGATACTGCCTGTTACATCGGGAGTCGGAAGAGAGACCGATCCACCTGTCCCGGCCGATTCCTGGACCAGATAGTAGGACCCGGGCTGTATCGTACCTGTCAGGGCAGTCTTCCCCGAGAATGTCGTAGTTGCACCAGCCGAGGCGTACTGGACGGTCCAGCCGGTCAAATCGACCGGTGTTGCTCCCAGATTGTACAATTCGATGAAATCATTCTTGAAAATAGCACCTGAATTCCCCCCACCGCCATACACCTGGCTGATGACAACGCTGGACGAGATTGCACGGGCCGGGTGCAATTGGCCCTGCAGTAGGCTGATCACGAGGGCCAAGGTCAGAACAGTAACAAGATTCAGAACATGTCGCTTCATTTCATCCTCCTCCCGATCGATATGAGCGAATGAGAAATCACAGTGATATGAATTTGATCCAGCGATTATTTTTTGTCCGGTGCCCTCCTGGTTAGAAAAAAGATCTGACAATGAATTTTTAACCCGACTATAAAAACATTCTACGCCTTAAGCAATAGAAACTCAAGCTATGGAATACAAATGCTTCCATAACACATGCAGTTGGCGAGTATGAGAAGTTAGGGGATCAAGGGTCTCGTCTTGTGGTTTTGATCTCAGATAGGTTTTGTGCCTGCGAAAGTCAGGCCAGTCTGCATTCCTGGCCATGACCTTTGGCCGCACACGGTGCGGGCGCGCATTTTTATGCGCCTGATGGCCCGGAAAGCGAGGGGAATGAAAACCAGGGAGAGCTTTACGACCGGGTCGGATGCAAAACGCGGTAGGTACGTGTTTCTGACACCCTGTGCGATTCCTGCATTATCCATCGAACTAGTCTCTCCGTTCAAGTTCATCAGGTGTCGGCGGCTGAAAGAATGCGATACAATCTTTGAATTTAACCTCGGGGATATACGTTGCTCCTTGAGAAAGGCGGGCGTTTCTTCTCGCAAGACGTTCTAAGAGTACATCTTCGGACACTTTTAAGAAATGGATTTCGCTGCTTGCACCTAATTGCGCGGCTCGTGCGCGATAATCTTCTCGTTCACTTTTTACCCAGAATCCAAAATCAAGGATGACATTCGCGCCCAAGACAAGAACGCGTGCGGCAATATCCCAGAGCATAGATTCGATAAGAAAGTGCCTGGCATCGTGCTCGTCTTCCTCCACGTCATAGCCGAAAAGACGCGTGGGCCATTCATCTCATCGGGCGTCAGCCGAAGTGCTGAATAAACCTGTTCGAGTTCGCGCGTGAGTGTCGTTTTTCCTGAACAAGGAAGCCCAACCATAAGATGAAGTGTTGCCATAAGCGCTCTTGATTAACCTCGGATAATCAGTTGTCCCACGCCCCTTACTTGTACGACTGCAAAAAAGCCAGCCATCTAACTGCGGGCAGCTGCTGGAATGGTGAGAGTCATTTCACTTTTGGTCTATTTCTGGCAAAAAGCACCTGGTCGCGAGCGGCACAGTTGCTGTCCGCCTGAAGCCATTGTTGAGTATCGCAGAATATATCATTCTTATTTTTGCGCGACGATGAATATGCGGCTTTGCGCCTCGGGTTCGGAAATCGGACTCTTGAGATCTTGCCCTGATGCAAAGTACATCATTTGCCAACCACTCTCCAGTAAGCTGTTCTTCACTTGCTCCAAATCAAACACCGTGTTGAGGGCTGTCAGATCCGAACGGCGATATAGCCCATTGTCTTCCTGAATAAAGCCGGTGATTTTCGTCCAGGCTTTGCCTCCATCCTCATGATAGATACCACGGGTGATGATCAGGCTCTCGTCACTGCTGTCATCGATCGTAATACTATTCCATCTCCTGAGGCCCAGTCGCGTATTGAGGTCAAAAACAAAGAAGCCACCTTTCTCCAGGACATTAAAAACACAATGGAAGCATTGTTTCAGAGCTTCTTCATTTTCCAGATGGTTGAGGGCATCATAAGTCGAGACCACGAGGCCGAAACGGTCATCCAAAACAAAATTGCTTGCATCCCCTTGGACAAATTGGGCTTGGCCAGAACCGAGAAACCTTTTGGCATTTTCCTTGGCGAAGATCAGCATCTGTTCGGAAGAATCAATACCGACCACTTTATAACCGGCTTCTAGGAAAAGAACAGCTAATTGACCTGTACCACAGCACACATCCAGAACAGATCGATTGGATTGACCAATTGGCGTCGTCTCGAAGAAGTTTCTAATCAAAGGGGCAATGCGTTGAGCAAACCCACCCCATCGCAAATTATACAAGCGCGCAAATTCTGCATTATAGGCTTGCACGATTTATCCTCCTAACACCTAATGTTACCAAAATTTTGTAAAACGGTTAGTTGCACCTTTCCTGGGTAGGGTCAGGGGATGGCGCCTGGATTTATGTTGAAGTGCTAAAAACCGCAATAAATCGTAAGACATATACAACTTATATGAAAAGGTAACATTTCAATCACTCGCGTGTGAGCTCTTCACGTAACCGCCTCAAGAATTCTTTTGTGTAGCCTTTCCTTTCCAATGCCCATTGTTTTCCCACCGGTGTCTGAAACGTCACTTTGTCCAGATATTGCCGCTCAAATATGTCAGCGCTCTCCTCTATTGTCTGCCCGTTGGCCCCCCCGGTTGTAAATGCTTTTGCAATACCGAATGCACCTAACATTTCCAAATAATTCGCATCGTGAACAATCTTCTCTTCGGCAGTTTGAGGATTATCCAGATGATGCTCCAAGCTTTTAAGGATATTCGCTGATTCTGTATCTGCCAATCCCAAACTATACAGGAGCCAGTTTTGAATTGTTTCTCTTCGATTGCTAGTAAACCAATTATTTCATCGCCTTATTTGAATATAGTGCTAATCATCCTTTTCTCCTTTTTGTAAAAAGTGACTGGTTGTTATCCTTCTTCCTTCCTTTATGGGTGCGGGTATATGGAGCTCCATTTTGGAGCGGTTGGTAAATATAAAATGCTTACAGCTTTCCCGGCGTGTAGCTGTTCTCCCGGCGGATTCATTACGGTTACCTTGCCTGCCTGATCCTGCCCGTTGGCCTGGAATTGATATCGAATTATCCAGGGATGCCGTCCGTTGATGATCACAGAATAGTTTTCCTGAACTTCAACAATTTGCCCACGCGCCACATCCCCTTCCCGAAGGACATTGACAATTTTCTGTGCATTTTGATACTGCCAGAGGAACACCCATAACCCGGCGATAAAGAATGCCACCCCAAGAGCCAGGAAAGGTATACCTAAAAAAGCGGTAATGATGGCGATGGTAAGCCCTGCTCCCACCGTGCTGAAAACAGCTCCCAGTATACAGAAGACAAGCGCCGCGATCCACCAGCCACTGCTGAATAAAAGCTTCCAGACATACTTTTTGGGGATCGCCCTTGGCGCCAGGGGCGGCGTGGGCAGAACCTCGTCTTCAGCAGATGAGGGCTTTTTCTTGTCCGCTTCTGATAAGGGTCCCCCGCAATTCTTACAGTTGGATTGAAATGTTAAGTGGGTGGTACCACACCAGGGGCAAATGATCATTATTGTTTTTTCCCTTTCACTTTGAAACCTGGCAGATGAAGTGTTACAGATAAAACTCGCTGTCGCCAGCGGAAGTGCTTACTTTTCGGGAACAGCGCGGGCAACCAGCGAAGTACCAGAATATTCAGCCCTTTTCACCTTGTTTCGCCACCAACGCAACATATCGTTGCCCGTTGTACGATCCCAGTTATTATCGCGCATCAATCCCCGTCACACAACAATCTGAAGCCTCACCTATCGAAAGCCATTCCTCCATTCCCTTTTAGTCTCCGGTCTGGCCGCATGGCCTGTTCCAGCGATGGATGCTCGCTTCGGACATTGTTGCCTGGTCTTGCCAAAACCAGACAGGGTGGCCCGAGAGCTGCTCTAACTCGAAATGGGTATGCCCGTCAACACAGTGCAGCAACGTTCCGGCCACTCCAAAGCCAGCGTTACGACAGATATCTATGGTCATCTCATATGGCATTCCCAAGAGGAAGCTGCGGAGAAGATCGAGGCATTGGTCACGCCGATCCAATGTGAATTGCAGTAAAATTGCAGGAGTGGCGATCCTTTAGCAACACTCCAGGTCGTTTTCCCCCGACTATATGGTTGACTAATAAAGATATGGACTGTATGGAACAGCTGGACGCCATTATTTCTCGGGGCCCGTGGCGCAGTGGTTAGCGCAGGCGACTCATAATCGCTTGGTCGCAGGTCCGAATCCTGCCGGGCCCACCTAAATATGGCGGTAAGCTATACCATAGCCCCCACATCTGGGGGTTTTTGGTTGGTAATAGCTTCTATAAAGAACATATGTTCTTTCAATATTAACTGTCAAATTGCTGTAAATTGGTCGGGGGTCTGGTCCTGAGGAACGAGTGGAGCTTGTACTTTCAGCGGTGGTGAGCCTTTTTTGGCTCACCACCGCCCTTCTTTCTCTCAACTCGGAAAGGGACAGAACTATGACTATTCTAACGATTGCCAATCAAAAAGGCGGCGTGGGAAAAACCACCACTGCCGTCACACTGGCTCATGGCCTGGCCATGACAGGACAGAAAACCCTTCTGGTCGATCTCGACCCGCAAGGTCATGTGGCGTTTGCTCTCGGCGTGGATAAAGCGCCCGGACTGTATCGGCTTATCGCCGAAGAAGAGCCCATCTCGAATGTCATCGTTAATGTCCGTGAAAACCTGGATATTGTCCCTGGTGATAAGAAAACAGAAAAAGCCAAACGGACAGTCGTGGTCTCCAATTTCCCCACGGAGATCATCGGGCGCCTATTCAAGAATACCGGCTACGATGCAATCATCTTTGATATGGCCCCCTCGCTGGATGTATTGCATGTCTCCGCACTCATGGCCAGTGATTGGGTTCTCGTCCCAACCAAGCTGGATGCGATGGCGATTGACGGCGTGAATGAGGTCCTGCGCTCGATGGGGGAAGTTGCAGAACGCGGCCATCATCTTGGATATAGCATCCTCCCCACCTTCTTCGACCGTACTACGCGGGAAACGGTTGTGCAGCTCAAGGCCCTCGTTCAAACCTTCAACGGTCATGTCTGGCCACCCATTCCCCAAGACACAAAAGCGCGCGAAGCCCCCGCATTTGGCATGAGCTTGTGGGAATACTGCCCGCGCTCTCCGGCAGTCATCGGTTACGACGGCGGCTACGAGAATGGATACACCAGCATCATGCGCCGTGTCATGGAGGTGGTCTGTGGACAAGTCGCCTAATCGCCGAAATGTGGTGGATCCTGCCGTAGCCGAAATGCTTTCGGATATGGAGAAGAAACAGCGGATCGCCAGTCTTCCCAAGTCGAAGCGAGTGAAAGCGCGCAGGGATGCATCACGACATAAAGTCGGACTGGACCTCCCGCCCGAACTCCACGAGGCGTTGCGAAGTATTGCTGATCGGGAACGCATTTCCATTTCCGGCCTGGTTACTTTCTATCTCTATCGCGGCGTGGTCGATCATCAAGCTGGCAAGGTCGAGCTCTCCCCATTCAAGCGGCTTTCCCGCTGTGCCCGGTTTGAGTATGTCCTCGATCTCACCAAATTGGAAAAACCGTGAACATACGCTACCGTTCTAGGGAAGCCTATAGGGAAGGTCGAGAAAAGGCCTACGCTACCCTATAACGGTAGCCCATACGGTAGCCCATCCCTCGCCAGAAAGCCCTGTAAAGCCTTTATCGACAGGATATGAGCAGAAGTACACCCTTGGTAATTCGCAGGTAGATCGATATGACTCTTGCCCCTGAACAAGCCTGGCAGTCCGCCCTTGGCCAACTCCAGATGGAAATGCCCAAAGCCTCTTTTGATACTTGGGTCCGCGATACGCGCCTGGTTGCTTTTGAGGACGGTTTGTTCACCATTGGTGTCCGAAACGCCTACGCGCGTGAATGGTTGGAGAGCCGTCTCACCAGCACAGTCACGCGCCTGTTGATGGGCATGATGAACAGGGACGTTTCTGTTGCGTTCGTGGTTAATCCGCTTGCTCTGGCCGACGAAGTAGGTGCTGAGACTGACGATGGTGGTGAAAGGGATGACGAAGAAGAGACTGCAGATGTTCAGGTAGTTCACCGGCTCAATTATGACGAGGTCGTCAATCCCGATCGGATTGTAGCAATCCCTGGTTACTTCAGTCGGTTGATCCCCGAGATCGGCGCGAGAAATGCCTGGCTGTATGTTGGCTGGCGTCAGGCTGTCTGGGATGGCCAGCGCCAGGACCATGGTGCCAAGCACAAGCGCGTCCCGGTCCGGGAGATCATCCGCTTCTCCGGTCTCAGCCGTCGGACCTTTTTCCGAGCGGTCGAAGCAGAGTCCACCTGGAAAGCCCTTGAGGGCCTTGTAGAAAAAACCACCGAAAAACCGCGCTGGGCCAGAGGAAAAGATCATCACGCCCACCGCTTGCCCAACCACTACACCGTTTACCTGACCCTGCCGCTTTCCCACGTAGATGCTTTCCATGTTCAGGAATGGCTGCAGGCTCAAATGAGAGGTGGCCTTTCCCTGCAAGATGCCTTGAAGAAAGCCAACGAGATCCAGGAAGTGGTCGGGGAATTGATTCCTCCTCTGGGACTTCAATCATCACAAACAAGTTCAGCACGAAGAACAGTGATGGAAATCGCCGACACACTGTCAGGGGAAAAAGGACACCTGCCACATGATTTGCAGATGAGCGCGGAAACACTCCATAGAAAAATCGTGTCAGCTTTTGGGACCATCCTCATCACCCACTATTTCCTGGAGTCTGTAATTCCCAATACGAACTTGACCGCCTCCCAGGCTTGGCTGGTTGCCCTGATGCGGGACCGTTGTTATTTCAACCACGATACAGGGGAGATACGTGATGAAGTACTCGTGCGTGGGGGGTATGCGGAACTGGCAGATTGGCTGGGATTAAATCGGCCCAAGACAATCTGGGAATGGATCAGGGATGATCAAGGACCCGTCAGCGCTTTCCTGCGCGTTCTGCCAGGCGCGGATCGAGACGATGTTGATTCAGTCCGTCTGCGCGTGCGGATGGAAGAACCAATCTTCGGTGGCACGAGTGGCACCATTAACATGGCGCAGATGGCACCCATGGAAGGCGCGGCTGACACCATTAGTGCTGGCGCGAATGGCACTCATACAATGGCGGAAACGGCACCATTAGGAGGCGCGAGTGGCACTCTCTCATGGCGCGAATGGCACGGATTAAAGCTCTTAAACACCCCCCAAACCACATCAGAAAAAATCACTCCCACCACCCAAGACTGCCCGGCGGCGGCAGTGCCATCTTCCTGGGCTCTGCGGAAGATCCTGATCCAGTCTCGTGTCCATCCGAAAGTCACAAAAGACCTGCTATCAAAACACGCCTCCGTCCAGACATTCGTTTCCTGGCTGCTTTACGCCTGCAGCCCGGCCGGAGAGGGGATTCAGAGTCCGCTGGCCTACGTCCTCGCCTCGCTGCGAGATTGCCGGGACCGAGGTGCAGGTGGTGCGTATGATCGGCTCGCGGCGCTACCACCTACCGACCTGGTACGTCTCATCCGCTGGTCCGTAAAGCGAGCCGCCCGGACATACGACCTCCAACCCACGGCTTCTGGGAACGAGGTGTGGGACAAAACGATGGGAATTACGGATCGTGCCGCTCTTCTGCTGGCCATCCTTCTTGGCGAGGATGAGGCCCCTGAAACCCTGGAACGAAAAGAGACCCATGTATTTACGGATGGTGAAAAAGTCTATCAAGAGATTGAAACCACCCGTACCTATCGCAGCTGACAAGGAGATTTGAAACATGAACCGTGTTTTTTTGGTCGGAAACATATCGAGCAACATTTACTTTGATCGTCTTCTCATCAACGAAAAAAACCGTCCCTTCCTCCGGCTGTTCCTTTTCTGTCACGACCCAAGAGAAGTAAAAGGCCTGAGGGTCAATGTATGGGATGAAAAAGCCGAACTTTACTTTCCATACCTTCAATGCGGATCGCGCATCGCGGTGGTTGGGAATCTTATCAGCCGGGAGTTCAAAGGTTCTCTCAGCCATGAGATTGAAGCTCTCAACTTGATCCTCTTGCGCAAAATCAACTGGGAGTTCGGAGAGCAGGAACGGATAAGGCATCAACTACCCAAGCCTTCGATATCTGCCAACAACGTGTTTGTGATTGGGACGGTCGGGGAGGATATCTATTTTGATTGGTTCAAGCAAGAGGACCGGGAAAACAGCTACGCGTTTCTCCGCCTGCTCCTGACGAACGAACAATATCTTGATGGCTTGCGCGTGAACATTCGTGGTGCCCTGGCCGAACTCGTATATCCTTATCTAAAAAAGGACTGCAGGATTGCTGTGGATGGCCATTTTCAGACTCGGGAAATGGAGACAGGCAAAAAGGTTGTGGAGGTTACAGCAGAACATATCACTTTTCTTGAAGGCATTGATTGGATTGCCGGATCAGCAGCCCAGGTTAAACGCCAGACCACCCATGTCGAGGAGGCGGAGGGATGAAATACGATGTTGAAATACCAAAGTCGTCGTTGCGCACGTTTTTCCATGTGCTGATCGTCATTGGTGCGGTGGCCGGATTGATCACACTCGGCCATCTGAATTCCCCCATTGGAGAGAATGGATTGCCGCGCTTGCTTTCTCTTCGTCTGGCTCAGATCACCAGGTACCAGCATGAAGCTCAGCGCTGGGCAGGCGAAGTGAGCGATGTCCAAGCTGGATTGTCCGAATTGTTGGCTAGCCAGGGAACAGATCTTCTATCCCAGGATGGCCAGGCAAATGCGCTTTATGGGCGGTTAACTGCTCTGCAAGCTGAACTGGACGGCACCAAAGTTCCTCCTACGTTGGAAATCCTCCATGATGCGATCCAAGGTGCAGTAAACCAATCCATGCTGGCTGCATCTTGCACAATTGCGTGGATCAGCGAACCCACTTCAGAAAACAAGACCGCGGCTTTGTCGGCACTGAGTGATGCGGTAAGCGCGTTGGACCATGTCAGCGAAAACCCATGGATGCAGGAGCAGCCATGAGCCAGGAACAAATCCGAATTCGGGAATTAGAAACAGCATTGGATGCAAATCGCACCTTACTTGCCTTAGAGAGCGAAAAGGTTAGGAGCGTTCAACACCAGCTGGTTTGTATTGGACAAGAACTTGGAGGGGAGCAGTTCGATCACTGGCTCAAAAGCCACCTGGAAGATGAAGCCTCGCCGGAAGAGCTGGCATCAGAAATTGTCGGGGTTGTGAAAGCCAGCCTGGGCTTTGTCAGGAGCAATCCTGATGTACAGGCAGTTACAAAACTTACCAGGGAACTGGAGGAGGTTCGATCACAACTCGATATACAGACCAAGAGAGCTATTGCTGCCGAAGCTCAGGCTACCGAATATAAGAATCAGGCGGGTTCCTTCGAGAAAAGTATGGCCGAGGCGCGTCAGAAGATCCAGGAACTAGAAGCGGCTTTGCAATCCGCCAAGAAACCTTCTGCACCTGGAGATTATTCTTTATGGTTTCAAGATTGGGTCGAAAACAAAGATTATGAAAGTCCCAGGAAGGTTCTTAGTTTCATTGGCAAGACTGGCATGGCGCGAGTTAAGCAAATTGAAGACGCCTTGAACGAACAGGATGGGATGGACGAAAGGACTGTCACTCGCGCGGTGACTCACTGCTTCAATCAAGGCCTATTGGGTAAGAAGGATGGGCTGTCGCTGCGCGGCCGCCCGTCTGATTACGTCTGGCTGATCGAAAAAGGCAAATGGACATATGAAAAACTGACCGGTGCTGCTCCTGTACCAAGTGATTATGAATCCCTGCTCAAGGCCTATCAGACGGAACTCCAAGCCAGCCTGGTTCTACATACGGCTGAATTGTTCGCCAAATTCGGTTATTCAGTTGAAAAAACACCAAGCAAGATCAAGATCGAAGAGAATCGCTATTTCTATCCAGACTTGATATTGAGCAAGGATGGGGAGTCATATTACCTGGAGGTTGAAACAGGCCAAGAAGATGACCGCAGTTCCTTGTTACGAAAATGGGAAAATGCTCTAGTGGTAGGAGGAGGCAGGATCTGTGTGGTCACCCGCAAGATTGGCACGATGAATAACTTGCAGAGCCAGATTATTCATTGGGCATCCGAGAATGGGAAGAAGTGCCGCTTGTTTGTCACGAGTATTGATGCCTTGAAAAAGGTCAAACCTGGAGAGAGTCCGTGGGCTAGAGTCCGTGAATTATGAAGTGTCTAAAAACCTGTTGGCGGCATGTCTAAAAATGCTCACAGGATTGTCTGAAAACCCTTTTAGTCGTCTAAAAAGAGGGGAGGCCCTTTTAGGAAGATTTCCGTCATTTGTCAAAAACTCATTTCGTTTTACCCTGACAAGCCAGAAGCCGAATATTCATAGCCCAACGTGTTATTAACAATACTCAAGAATATGATAATAACAGGATTTGTTATTCACAAAATCAGCATTAAGTGATAATATGGAATTGTCTGATTAACACTTAGCCGCAGGGAGCACTAATGAACCAAGAAGAATTCCGCGCAAGCAACTCGGGCAAAGTAATCCATACCCAGCTAGGGTACTGGGCTTTCGTGCCCAACCCCCTGCCCCTGGATCTCCCCTGGTCTTTAGCAGTCGTCTCAGCACTGTCTGAAGCAGACCGGGACTTGAGTCGGCTGAACACGCTTGCCGGCGCATTCCCCTTCAACCAGACTTTGATCATGCCCTTCATTCGTCAGGAAGCTGTGTTGTCTTCCCGAATTGAGGGTACACGGGCTTCCCTGGTTGACCTGTACGCCCATGAAGCCGGTCAACTGTCTTTTCTAGAACCCGTGGACGATTCAAGTGAAGTCCTCAATTATGTTCGAGCCCTGGAATACGGATTGGAGCGGGTGAAGACCCTACCGGTCAGCCTGCGCCTGATCCGGGAGATCCATGCACGCCTGATGGAAAACGTACGCGGCGGCCAGCTGACGCCCGGGGAATTCCGACGCAGCCAGAACTGGATCGGGCCGGCCGGTAGTACGCTGGAAAACGCCACCTATGTACCGCCTCCCGTAGACGAGATGCTTGCTGCGCTCGATGCGATGGAAAAATTTATCCATTCCCCCTCCCAGGTGCCAGCTCTCGTGCGCGCCGGGCTTCTGCATTACCAGTTTGAAGCCATCCACCCATTCCTGGATGGAAATGGTCGAATGGGCCGTCTGCTGATCATTCTGCTGCTTCACGAATGGCATGTTCTAACGCAGCCGATGCTCAATTTGAGCGTCTACTTTGAAGCCCAGCGCCAGGAATACTATGCTCGCCTTTTGGATGTGAGTCGAAGAGGAGCATGGGAAGAATGGTTGTTGTTCTTTCTAACGGGTGTCAGCACACAGGCGGTCAATGATGCAGCTCGCCTGGAGACCTTGTTGAGCCTGAGGGTGGATTACCAAGAGCGAATTCGGGCCGGCCGGCGGCAAGAACATCTCGAACGAGTAATGGACTTGATCTTCCAACGGCCGATCCTCAATGTCCGCCAGGCGGAAGCAGCGCTCGGAGTACCGTACATGACTGCGGAGCGCGGTATTGAACGGCTGGTGGAAATGGGAATTTTACGTGAGATCACCGGGAAAGCCCGCAATCGTATCTACCGGGCTGATGAGATTTTGGCTGTGATTGAGAAATGAAATTCAGGAGAACAATGCGATGAAGAAGAACAAGAAGCGGTCATTCTGGAAAGGAGTTGGGCTGATGTTAAAGATCCTTGGGCTGGTTATGATTGTTGCCTTGTTGGTCCCGATCGGTTACTTTGCCTGGCGTGCCGGCCAGCCGATGAGCATGCCGGAATACGATAGTCGTACCTTCTACCAACTGCTTTCAGAGCGCCGGCAAGCCTATGACGACCTTGCCCAGACATATCAAGCGAGCCATCCAAGTGTGGAAGTAAAAAATGGCGCTTGTTTCTTTACTGAAATATTGGTAGAGGCGATGGAAATTCCGATGTCTGGACGCTACGCGCTATCTGCAATTTATCCCAGCATGCAACAATCGATTGATCCACGAGATATTAAGAATGGCTATATCCCGACAAATGTAACATGGAGAAATTTCCTGCCGGCTTCCTGGAAGATATTTGAAATGTTCATATGGGGAACCATCGAACATACGCCAAATGGTCCAGTGCCTTACTGTAGAATTCGGCCGCCGAAGTAATTCTCAATTCGAGGTCTGTTCATGGAACTGGACAGTCCTCGTTTTCCGTAAATCAATCAAGACCTTAGTCCCTGCTAGGGTTTCATTTTCGTTTGCATTGTTACCCAACTCGTTCTACAATATATTCATCTTGATGAACTGGGATGGGTTTAAAAAGAGTATTCCTCAACTAAAAGGACTCAAAAAATGGAAGATGCTAAATTAATGGAGAGCCTAAAGAATCATCCAATATCTTTTCCTGATGGTTGGGATGACATAGTTTTGTCTTATTGCAAGTCTTTTGAAATGGAAGATTTTGGTCAAGGTGTTGTTCATAATTTAGTAGAGGCTATAAATATAGCAGACGAGATGGACACACCGTTTACGGCAATGCATGTCGTCACAATTCTAATGATGACAATAGGAGTATTGATCAAGGCTTTCGAACCTCCAGAGCACGTGGTATTGGCAATACGTATTTCCCTAAATCTCTTACATGATTTGATAGAAAATCCAGCAACCTTGAAAGAAGCTAAAAACTTTTTAGATACTCAATACTCGGAATTTTTACTTAGATTTGAATGGAATGCGAAAGCCTATTATGATTATCTTCGGGTTGCTTTTTATGGAGAAAAAGGCACGACGCAATTTGACACCCAGAAACTTGATGAATTTGCAGAATATAGATTAAATTCATTAGACCCAGAAAAGTTCGTGCGCGATATGCTTGGTTCTACTGTTGGAAACCTTGGCAAAGGTACCATAACGAGGTTAGGGATTGCTCTTAAGGAGCATTTAAGAAATTCAACGAGGGATTTCTTCAATGATGATGTGATTTCAGTAAATTTGCGTTCTAATCAATTGATTGTTCAACAATTATTGTATGGACTACCAGAAGAATTTAGACCAAAAGCTACAAATACGATCATCGGGTTTCTGCCACTGTTTGAACCCAATGCGCAAGCGATTCGAGCTCCAAATGGAGAACCGTTAGTAATTTTGGATCAAGGAATTTATGCATCATTGTGGCATTTCGCGGAAACTCGTGCAACTTTACCAGTCATTGCTCGTCAAGAGGGAGACACAGCATTCGCCAAATTTCTAATTTGGCGTTGTTATCAGCAAGTTATGTATTTCAAGAATCCCGGTTCTCCTTGGTTGCGAAAACCTACTAAAAATAGGGAAGACCTATCTCTACTGACAATGCATTCAGGAATTACTGAAGCTATGGAAAGGTTTGTAGTTGCTCATGAACTTGCTCATATATATGCTGGGCATATGACCACTACAAGACATATGCAACAAAATCCAAAGCAGGCAAAATACTTGGAAGATATAGAATTCTTTCAAAAATCTCAGGAACAAGAATATGAAGCCGACCGACTCGCTTTCTCTTGGTATTTGAAGAGTCTTGAGGGCTCAGAAACAATTTCAGTTCTGGATCTTTTTGACGATGATTTAGCCAAAGTCGCCCCTTTGTATATCTTTGTTTTGTTTCACCTTATCGAGAAAAACATGCGCGAAGAACATCATCGATACTCAACCCATCCTCCTGCCGAATTGAGAATGAAGAATCTTATAGATCATTTTAAAAATAATTTCTCTGAAGAAGAACTCCAAAAATGTTCAGAAACTATGGGGTATATCGGAATTATGCCAAAGTTTTCATTAGAACAACTAGATGACCCAAGTTTGTTGCGTAAAGAATTAGGATTCAGTCAAGCGGAGTCGCATGAAAATGAAACCCGATAAAAAAACCATTATTTGCATTAAATGTAAAGGAAAATTCAAAGTTGACATGGCTACAATTGCCAATGCTAAAATTAGTCTTACACGTCTCCGAGATGATAACCAAGAACTGTACATAGTCCCTTGTCCAAATTGTGGTGCACCTAACAGACTTATTATTCTATCAAAGGAGAGTAAAACAAATGAGTTGTGATATTTTTCCTAATGATGATGTGGGATGGATTCAAAAAATAAAAGATTTACAAAACGAATCCATAACGTCATTAGAAGAGGTAGCAAAACAGATGATAGGGTTGGACGGAATTATTAGTGGCATTTACTTTGGTGCAATAACATTTTCAAAATCCGCACAGAATGCGAGATCACCCTTAGAAAAGATCATTTTCTTAACTCCTGTAGTCTTTTGGTTTTTTAGTTTATTAGCATCTGTTATGGTTATTGCACCTAGAAGATATCAACTTAACCCATACTCTCCAAAATCGGCGCAAGAAATCTATGAACGCATAATATCAACAAAACGTCTATGTTTGTCAATCGCGCTGTGGATGTTTGTTTTTAGCATGCTATCAGTAGCAGTGGCATTGTATATATATTTATAAGTTTTTATTTTTAGGATATATTGCCTACCCGGAAACAGAAAACCCCATCAATTAGTGCGAATATTTAGGCATCCTCAGGATTGTGCAATAAGATAATATGCAAGGAATTGAAAAGGCGAGTTGTTTCTGATAAGCTCTTTTTAGGCAAAGACTAATTCAAGAAAGGAGCTCAGATGGAACCAGAAACGACTCACATAGGAAAGGATACCACTTTTTCTCAGAACCTTTACATGGCAATGGAACTTAGTGACGATAAGTGGAAGTTAGGGTTCACCATCGGGTTTGGCCAGTCGCCGCGAGAGCGCGACCTGGCTGCCCGGGATCTGGCAGAATTGGTCAAGGAGATCCGTCTGGCCAAAGAGCGGTTTGGGCTGCCGGAGAACACACCAGTCCGTAGCTGCTACGAGGCCGGACGGGATGGCTTCTGGCTGCACCGTTACTTGCAGACGCAGGGTATCAGCAACCTGGTGGTGGATTCAGCCAGCATCGAAGTCAATCGGCGCAAGCGGCGGGCGAAAACCGACCGCATGGATGTTGGCAAGCTGCTGACCATGTTAATGCGCTATTACCAGGGCGAGAAGAAGGTCTGGAGCATAGTGCACGTCCCCAGCCCGGAAGAAGAAGATCAGCGCCAGCTGCATCGTGAACTGATGGCTGTAAAAGCTGAAGGGACCCACCACATCAATCGTATCAAGGGTCTGCTGGCCAGCCAGGGAGTGAAGCTGCCCTTCAGAAAAAATTTCCTCTCCCGCCTGGAAGATGTGCGCTTGTGGGATGGCTCGAAACTGCCCATAGATCTACGTGCCGCCATCGAGCGCGAGTACGAGCGCTATCAACTGGTCAACCAGCAGATCAATCAACTCGATCTCATCCGGGTGGAGGCAGTCCGCACTTCGAATGCCCCAGCAGTGGAGCAAGTACGCCAACTGCTGCGGCTCAAGGGCATCGGCATGAATTCGGCTTGGGTGTACGTGATGGAGTTTTTCTCCTGGCGCGGTTTTCACAACCGGCGGGAATTGGGCAGCCTGGCCGGGCTGACGCCTACTCCCTACCAAAGCGGTAATAGTGCCCACGAACAGGGCATTAGCAAAGCGGGCAACCGCCGCATCCGCGCCATGGCGATCGAGATCGCCTGGGCCTGGCTCCGTCTCCAGCCCGATAGCCAACTCAGTCGCTGGTATCAAGAACGCTTTGCCCAAGGCGGCAGCCGGGTGCGTCGCATCGGTATTGTCGCTCTGGCACGGAAGCTGTTGATCGAGCTATGGAAATATCTCGAAACGGGTAATCCCCCGGAGGGCGCCAGCTTGAAGCCTCTTTGATCTCAGACAGCTTTCAAGACCCCTGCTCCTGTAAAGATCACTTCTTCCCTGGTGCGAGCTGCCCGTTCGCCCGACGGGTTTTCCTCTGGAGACCGACAATAAGATGGGGCAGCTCCCCAAGAGCTCTACTCGCCTCCAAGCGAATACACCATTGGGTGTCCGGTCATGGACCGGCACGGATAGAAGTTTGTTGGAGTGAGTTCATCCTCAACGCTTCATGGAGCTGCCAGGAATGCATTCAAAAGAAGTGTGACCAGAGAGTAGGTGAGCACTGTTGTAGGATATGTTCCAAAAAAGAGTTCGTCCGCTGGCGGTCGGTGAGTTTGCTGCTGACCATCTGGCGGTTCACCAGAAACGACCCGTCCAAGGCCGGTCCTCAGGAATTACTTATTCAGCCAGGCCTTGACGGAATCACCAACATAGAAGTCGGCTAAATAATTCGTCCCACTTTTGACCAAATAAGGGGCATTTATTTGGGATGGAAAACCAAGAACAAGGCCCGAAAAGAGAATTACGTCCCACTTCGTTCCTTTTCCGTACCCCTACGAGTTTCCTAAAACTCGTCCAACTCAGCAAAAAGCGAGTCATTACAAAATCCGTCCGCCACATCTGGCAAGAACGTGAGCTGTAATGAAAAAAATCCAGATATAGCATCTCTGTGCGATCGACTTCTATGTTGGTGATTCCGTCAAGGCCTGGCTGAATAAGTAATTCCTGAGGACCGGCCTTGGACGGGTCGTTTCTGGTGAACCGCCAGATGGTCAGCAGCAAACTCACCGACCGCCAGCGGACGAACTCTTTTTTGGAACATATCCTACAACAGTGCTCACCTACTCTCTGGTCACACTTCTTTTGAATGCATTCCTGGCAGCTCCATGAAGCGTTGAGGATGAACTCACTCCAACAAACTTCTATCCGTGCCGGTCCATGACCGGACACCCAATGGTGTATTCGCTTGGAGGCGAGTAGAGCTCTTGGGGAGCTGCCCCATCTTATTGTCGGTCTCCAGAGGAAAACCCGTCGGGCGAACGGGCAGCTCGCACCAGGGAAGAAGTGATCTTTACAGGAGCAGGGGTCTTGAAAGCTGTCTGAGATCAAAGAGGCTTCAAGCTGGCGCCCTCCGGGGGATTACCCGTTTCGAGATATTTCCATAGCTCGATCAACAGCTTCCGTGCCAGAGCGACAATACCGATGCGACGCACCCGGCTGCCGCCTTGGGCAAAGCGTTCTTGATACCAGCGACTGAGTTGGCTATCGGGCTGGAGACGGAGCCAGGCCCAGGCGATCTCGATCGCCATGGCGCGGATGCGGCGGTTGCCCGCTTTGCTAATGCCCTGTTCGTGGGCACTATTACCGCTTTGGTAGGGAGTAGGCGTCAGCCCGGCCAGGCTGCCCAATTCCCGCCGGTTGTGAAAACCGCGCCAGGAGAAAAACTCCATCACGTACACCCAAGCCGAATTCATGCCGATGCCCTTGAGCCGCAGCAGTTGGCGTACTTGCTCCACTGCTGGGGCATTCGAAGTGCGGACTGCCTCCACCCGGATGAGATCGAGTTGATTGATCTGCTGGTTGACCAGTTGATAGCGCTCGTACTCGCGCTCGATGGCGGCACGTAGATCTATGGGCAGTTTCGAGCCATCCCACAAGCGCACATCTTCCAGGCGGGAGAGGAAATTTTTTCTGAAGGGCAGCTTCACTCCCTGGCTGGCCAGCAGACCCTTGATACGATTGATGTGGTGGGTCCCTTCAGCTTTTACAGCCATCAGTTCACGATGCAGCTGGCGCTGATCTTCTTCTTCCGGGCTGGGGACGTGCACTATGCTCCAGACCTTCTTCTCGCCCTGGTAATAGCGCATTAACATGGTCAGCAGCTTGCCAACATCCATGCGGTCGGTTTTCGCCCGCCGCTTGCGCCGATTGACTTCGATGCTGGCTGAATCCACCACCAGGTTGCTGATACCCTGCGTCTGCAAGTAACGGTGCAGCCAGAAGCCATCCCGTCCGGCCTCGTAGCAGCTACGGACTGGTGTGTTCTCCGGCAGCCCAAACCGCTCTTTGGCCAGACGGATCTCCTTGACCAATTCTGCCAGATCCCGGGCAGCCAGGTCGCGCTCTCGCGGCGACTGGCCAAACCCGATGGTGAACCCTAACTTCCACTTATCGTCACTAAGTTCCATTGCCATGTAAAGGTTCTGAGAAAAAGTGGTATCCTTTCCTATGTGAGTCGTTTCTGGTTCCATCTGAGCTCCTTTCTTGAATTAGTCTTTGCCTAAAAAGAGCTTATCAGAAACGACTCGCCTTTTCAATTCCTTGCATATTATCTTATTGCACAATCCCTCCTCCCAAAACCCTTGACAACAACAGAACGTTTGTGCTAATATCAGATTAACAATTAAATAATTCCGGTTTTATGCACGTCGCACCCTGTCGCTGACACTGGCGCTGGGAGAATTCGTTGTAACCGGTCCTTTATGGACTAAGCCTTTTATGGGCTTCCCAAACGTTTTCTCCCTGCACCAGTGTTTTTTGTTTTCCTGAAAAGAGGCACCAAAATGAAAATTGTCATTAATCCAAAAGCAAGAAAAGCCGTGATTGGAATTGTCATTCTTGCAGTGATCGCGATTGTTTTACTTTCGCTCCACTCTGTGATTTTCCCTATTTCCGAAGTTTCTGAAACTGGTGTGGCACCGGATGCGCAAGCAGCTGTGGAAGCTGTCACTGCTTTTTATACATTGGATTACACCTTGTCCCCTGATCTTTGGATATCAAAAGTGTGCTCTTTTTCCACGGATCAGGGCTGCAATGCCATTCGTTCCTTCTTCGCTCCGGCCATCCAAAGCCAGGTGCGAAACAACCACGTTCAAACCGGATGCAACGTGCTGCCAGTTCGGATGGTTGAGGATGATGGCAACATTCGCATCTGGCAAGTTAGCGTCACCCTGGACCATCCCTGGGTTGGCCTGGATACCACTACGCAAGATGTTTTTGTCGAAGTTGCGAAAGTGCAAAGTGGATGGTTGATGAACCGAATCTTATTCAAACAAGAAATCCAACGATTCACTACACCGACTCATTGATCCGGAGACATCCCGTGAAAAAACGATATAAGCTTCTTCTTCTGGTTCTCATTCTCAGTTCGTTTCTCGTCAATTTGGCCTCTTATGCACGAGCGGATCAACAACAGCAGGAAAACCCTTGGGCTGAAGTGATAGATGCGAACGGCAATATTCTTTATACCAATCTGACTGACCTTGGAGAGGTTCACGTCGCGGCGGATTGGATGCCAGACATCCCTTTCATCGATGGGCAGGCAACATACCACGAGTACTTAACCCCAAGCGGCAATGTGGTTTTAATGCCCTCCGCATCAACACTTTTCTTTATGGCCGCGAACCCAGGACCGTCTGGGTTCAATCAAGCGAATTCAGAACTTGGAAATGGTATTGGGGCGTTGGAGACCATGTTAGCGGGCTATCTGACGCCAGCAGACCTACAGCGGATGGGATACACCAACTCGGACGAATTCTTCCAGGCTGTGATTGACGGTCGTGAAAATATCTGGTCGTTTGGCGGACAGAACATGATGAACTTCCTATCGGATTTGATTTCTGGTTCCATCGCTGACGGCAACCTTTACACCATGCTCCTGCTCTACACTGCTGGCAATTGTGATGCGGTCCCGGGTGGCTGCCCGGCAGGTGTAACCATTCCAACCCCTCCGCCTCCTGCCGCGTGTTCGGCTCCGTATATCCAAACCAACCCGATCCAGGTGACCGGCGGTTCCGGTGAAGGCGGAATAATTGCACCACCCAACCCGGTCGTCATTGGCCAGGACCCAGAACGGCGCGGTGTGGACGTCCGGGTCAACGTTCTCATTCCTCCCGTTGTCTACCACTACTTTGTAACGGTTCCCCATGCTGATCCGGTCTGTGCTGCTGATCCATCCGGACACGGCGCCGGCTGCCAGGGCCATCCCTCCGATCCCCACTGGAAGACCGAAGTTCATGTCTGGTACGAGTGCGTGGAGCACACCCAGGTCTTCCCGGATTACCTGAACACAGCCCGGGTTTCCATCAGCCTGACCGATGCCTCCCGCAATTGGATCCTGACCGAACTGGTTCAGGCCTATCCCGGCGCTCACCTGATCCACCCGGACTTCTCGTATTCGTTCCCTGGACCAGGATCTCTGATGGGGAACCAGAGTGTCTCCTGGACAACCACCATCCCGCGTATCCAGACAGCGGACCCCGGAGATTTCGCCACGAGCGTCTTTGTCCGAACAACAGGAACTCCCGTTTCTGCCCCCCGCCAGGTTCAGGTCGGCATCGGGCAATTCAAGGTGGAACTGGTGCGCGTCACCCTGATCGAGCAGCCTTAGTCATGTCCAATTTTCTACTCTCCATCCCCATGTGGTTTCTGAACGGCATCCTGTTTCTTTTGTATTGGCTGGCCGGCCATATCGCTGAGGGACTCTCGCTTATTTTTGGACTGGCGATCGCATTCTTGTTTGACCCTCCCATCCAAAGGCGGGCCACCGACCAGCCACGCCGGTATGACCGGGGAACAGTTCAGACCGCCGCACCCACGGCCACTTACTTCACTCTGGTTGTACTGGGCCTGTGGCTGATCGTCTCGACGATCTCCAAATACCCCATTCCGGCTATCGGTGCGGCAATGTGGTTCGTCGGCCTGGTGAGCATCCTGGCCGGCTCAGAGGAACGCTTCAACCAGCTGTGGTGGGTCAAGACCGGCATCCTGGTCTATGTGGTCCTGGTCCTGCTTCTGCGTTTCGGCCTGAATGCGCTGGAAAGCACCAGCCCTGCGGATTGGGCCTCTGTCATCGGCAGCAGCGCGGATGCCCAGGTTGTGATCAATCAGACCCGCAGCAATGTAGCCATGATCGGTATGCTGTTTGTCCTGGTGCTCTACCCATTGGGGTTTGCAGCCATGCTCATGAACCGCTTCATTCGTAACCCCAAGCCCTTGTTCAACCTTTGGCGGGAAGCAGGGGATGTCATCAGGAGAGTGCGGACGCGATCTTAAAGTGCGACGTGCGGAGTGCAAGTGCCCAAGCGACCATTTCCAAATGCGCACGACTGACACGGCACGCCGCACTGTTTGAGCCTGAAGCCGTAGGCTAGGCAACCGTTTTGAAAAACGGCTCGTCGCAGGTTCGAATCCTGCCAGGCTCAACTTTGTCTCTCAATCTTTTTGATTGAGTGACCATGCACGCGACCTGGACTACCTCCAGTCATGCACGTTACCAGCATTTTCACGATGCCCGGTTGGAACTTTCCAGCGCGGGCGCAGACAAAGCCCTGTGCGTTCACACGGGGTTCAGGAGGCCTCCTATGTCTGCATCTTTTCCAGAGATGGCCTTTTGGGTCATCTTCCCCCTGGCGGCGCTGATCGTAGTAAGCGGCTGGGTGATGATCATCATCTCGGCTGTCAAGAAACTGCGCGCTGGGAAACATCGTGAGGAGAACAACCCTTTGGGCGATTCTTCCCAGGATGATCCTTTCCTCCACCAGTCCCACTGGACACAGGCGGATGGGATCGTCGGGGATGGAGCTCCCTTCGTTCCCCTCAACTGAACACGTGGAGGCTGGGCAACCAGCCTCCACCCCCCGGAGACATCGACCTTATTCGAGTTCAAACAGGATGTGAACCTTATGCCTCTCAATCTTGTATTTTTCTTCATTTCCGGTTTTGCGGTTGGATTTGTGATCGGTACCCTGATCGCCCTCTCCTTCCGGGCCTAGCTCTCTTTTTGATTTGAAGGGAATGGGAAGCTGCTATGTCTGACCTTTTTCGTTGGATCGACCAGCGCATTGCCTCTGCCGTTGAAGCGGCTGAGGCTCTCCTGCCGCGGCTGCTGCAGGGCTTTCGCGGCGCCCATCTGGATGTTCCCGAAGACCTGGAAGTCCTGGCCAACAGTCTGGTGTATGTCCCCGGCAAGGATGAGCTTGACCATATGTGGTTCCAGGTCCACGAGCGCGAAGGTGGCAGGGATTACCACGAGTATCGCGCCATCCGCCTGATGCACCTGGCCTCGATCCCGCTGAATGTGCGCAGCGACCAGGGTGCCCTGGCCAAGATGCGCACCGTGCTACGCGGCCTGTACAACTCCAAGGTCGACATCGCCTACCTGGTGGCCGGCATTTATCACCCGCAGCGCCTCGGCATTGTCCAATGCTATGGGGCGGTGGGGCGTGGAACAACCAGGGAAGAGGCTGCCGCCCAGGCAGCCCATGGAGCAGCCTCTCTCAAAGCGGCGATGGCGGCCGCCTATCCCCAGCTCCGTTTCCGTGCGCTGGATACCGGGCTGTCCACCTGGATCAGCAATGCGCTGCTCAAGATGCCGTACGGCGTGCTGACGATCGGCCACCCTGACCCGCGTGAGAACGCCCGCGGCGGGCAGTCCGACCTCAACCCGCTCCTGTCAGCCGGAAAACATGGGACCCAGGAATACACGATCCAGCAGAACGAACTGGTCATGCGCGGCATGGCCCAGCTCGAAGAGGACTTCCTTCTGCAAGTGCTCCTGACACCGGTCTCCATGCAGAATGCCAGCCGGATGCTGGCTGGCCTGGCGGAGTACACCTCCACCTGGGCCTCCTGGCAGACCGGCCACCGCTCGTTCAACCTCGGCACTTCCCTGCCGTTGATGCTCTCGGGAGCACTGGCGCACAATGCCGGCACCGGCTATACCCAGAGCCAGTCGGCTGGCCAGGCGGATGGCACTTCCCATGTTGCCAGCCAGAGCCACACGGACGGGTCGGCGCACTCCCACACCGACGGGGTCGCCGTTTCAGATGGCATTGCCAATACTCACACCGAGGGGATGTCTGTCACGGACAGCCACTCGGAATCGGTCGGCCATTCCGTGGGCAGCAACCAGTCTCAAACCCAGGGAGAAGGCTGGAACGTAGGCGGGTCGGTTGGGGTGCCGGGTGTGGCCAGTGTCAACGGCGGATACAACTCCTTCAGCAGCGAGTCACAGGGAAGCTTCGCCTCGAACTCGAACACGGTCACGGACGGCAATGCGGTCACGCACTCGGTGAGCGATTCGGTCACCCAATCCCATTCCGAGACCCACAGCCAGTCCGATACCGATACGGTCTCGCAGGCGAACAGCGTGGGTTCGGCAGACGGCACCTCCCACACGAACAGCCAGGCGTCCGGGCAAGCGCTGGCCAGGGGCTTGAGCTCTGGATTTTCACAAGGCATGGCCTTTGGCCTGGCTCCATCTTTTTCATTGGGCGAGTCCAACCAGTGGCAGTTCGACCCGGCCATCCTGCTCACGGCCATCCTGCGCAAGCAGCAGGAGATCCTCAACACGATCACGCTGGAGGGCGGCTTCTACACCGATGTGTACGCTCTGGCCGGGACGGAGCTTGGCCGGCAGGCGCTGCTGACACTCATCCCGGAGGCCTTCCACGGTGTGGAGGATGTGGTCACCGGTGTGCAGACCCGCACGCTCACGCCTGCCGAAGATGAATACCTGCGCCTGCACGCCAAAGCCATGGTGCCGTCGACACGGGAGATCCACATCCCCGAGGCCATGACCGCCTATGCTGACTCGACCCTCCTGACCATGCTGCAGGCCTCCGCCTACATGGCCCCCGGACTATTCGAAGAGGGCCTGGCCCGCACGGTCCAGGAGGCAACCCCGCCTTTCGCTTTCGATCCGGCCATGCAGGGAGACGTGACCCTTGCACGCCAGTTCTCGACCGAACGCGGCGAACTGACCACCACCCTTCTGCGCCTAGCTCCGGAACGTCACTTCCACACCGCCTTCGTGGGTGACACCGGCTATGGCAAATCGGTTGCGGCAGAGAGGCTGTCTTTTGAAACCACCCTGCGCTGGCACTACCGCACAATTGTGCTGGACTTTGGCCAGGGCTGGCGCAAGGCGCTGCACTGGCCGGGTCTGGAGGGCAGGGTGGACATCCGCCAGCTGCATCCCGGCGGGGTGCGCCCGATCCGCTGGAACCCATTGCAGATCCCGAAGCGCATCGACCCGGCGCGCTACCGCACGCTGGTGTGTGAGTTGTTCGCCAACGCTGGCCGGATGGGGCCGCGGCAGCTGGGCTTCCTGCGTGACCGGCTGACACGCCTGTACCAGCTGAATGGCGTACTGCCGGCAGAACCCCACAGCGATCTCATCGAAGAACAGCCCAAGAAGCCGCGCCTGGGGGATGATCTCGTCAAATGGAAGACTGTCCTGGACGATACCGAGCAGCAGGCGATCAATGCAGCCAGGCGCGAGCGCGGCCAAGCGGAGCGGCAGACCTTGGGCCAGGCGGTCAGCGACCTGGAAGCGTTCGAACGGCAGGCCCTGGCGGTATATCGCAGCCGGGCAGCCAGCCTGGCGGGCTGGGTCGCCCTGCTCCGAGCGGAGTTCGCCCGCGTTTCGAGGCTCAAGGACCAGGCGAGCCGCTCTTCCCTTCAAGGCGTCCTGCTCCGTCTTGAGCCGTTGGCCGAAGGCGAAATGCAGCACATGTACGGTCCCGGCTACGACACCCTGGCCGTAGAGGACCTTGGACTGCTCGGCCCTTCGCAGGATCCCTGGGGTGTGACGGTCATTGAAGGCGGGGCAGAGATGGACGAGTTCTCGAAATCGGCGCTGTTGTCCCTGGCTGCCTCGGTCCTATACCTGGATTCGGTGGTGCGCAGGCGCGAGTCGCTTGGCGGGGCGCGCTTCCCGCCCATGCAGATCTTCTTCGAAGAGGCCAACAAGGTGCTCTCCGGGATAGATGTTGGCTCTGCCTCGGACCGCGAAGGATCCAGTGCGAACCAGACCGCCCAGATCTTCCTGGACATGTGGCGGGATGGGCGCAAATACCAGTGCTTCCTGCATGTGCTGGCGCAGACCGTCTCCGAACTGCCGGCCGGCATCCTGTCCTCCTGCAACAACGGCTTCTTTGGCCAGACCAAGAACGACCGCGACCGGCAGGCAGTCCTGGCGCACATCGCCCGCAATACGAAAGGCTTTGTGAATTCCGAGTACGACCGCTTCCTGGCCCGCATGCCGATCGGCATGGCCATCGCCAAGCTCGGGTACACAAGCGAAATGATCCAGACCGAACCTTACCTGGTCCAGCCGCTCATGCTGTCTGTGCACGAGCCGGACGACAACGAGATCTACCAGTACTTTCACCGCCTGGGCCTGGTAGCCTGAGCGGAATTTGCATTCCCTCGGAGGAACTCATGAAAAAACCACGCAAGTCAACATTCGTCATTGCAGGCCTGGCTCTTCTGGCCTTCATCCTGACCTACGCCCTGCTCACGGGTGTGATCGCTCCGAAGCCTGTGGTCGTCGCCCGGGCAGACCTAGCGGCCGGCACGCGGCTCACGGCGGATGTTCTCGAAGTGCGCAGCCTGCCTGCCAATGCCATTCCCCACGGAGCGTACACCACCCTGGCGGAAGCGGAAGGTAAGGTGCTCACCACTGCCCGCGTGGCCGGTGACCCGATCACGGCCTATGTGGCCGGCGAGAGCGCGGCGAGCGGCATCCCGGCGCAGCTGGCCCCAAACACGGTGGCCATCTCGATCAAGGTGGACCAGGCCACGGGCCTGGCGGGAGTCCTGCGGCCGGGCCAGTTTGTCACGGTCATTGCCATCGTCGATCCCGCTAACATCCAGCAGAACGCGCTGCAGTCGATCACGAGCCCTGCGCTCGAAGCGCCGGCGGTTGCTCTGTCCAACGGGGCGACGCCCACTCCTCAGCCTCCCACACCGACACCCCAGCCGCCCGTCTCTTCAGCGGCACGCATCGTCATCACCGGACTCAAGGTGCTGGTCGTCCCGCAGTCCTTCCGCTACGAAGAGGCACCAACCACCTCAGGCAGCGATTCCTTCCTAAGTGCGCGCACCACTGCCTCGGAACAGCAGAACAGTGTGGTGCTGCTCGAAGCCCCGGTGACGCCCGTGGAAGTCGCACCAGGTGTCCTGGCGAGCCCTGCCGAACTCCTGGCGCTCCTGAACCAGACCGCGGTCATCCACCTGGCCCTGGAGCCAGCGGACGGCCTCACCATCCGCGTTGACGCGGTCCCGGCTGTGGACCTGGCCGAGCTGTACCAGGCCATCACCGGGTATCACCTGAACCCATAGACCATCCTGGAGGATTCATATGGCAGAAAAATATCCTGTTGGACTCGCAGGGCCGGACCTGAACCGGATCAGCGCGGAATACACCCACCTGATCTCGACCCATGAACGCTTTGCGCTGATGACCCTGTCCACCTCTTGGCGCGCCTTTGAGGACGTCACCAAGGAAAATGAGCCGGCGCTGCTGATCGTCTTTGCCGATCTTGCCCCCAGCCCCGATGCGCTCAAGGATGTCCTATCCAAGCTCAAGAAAGCCGTTGTCGTCCTCCTGCTGCCGACTCATTGGGTGCAGTATCAGGGCGTATTCGAACCGTTGAGCCAGGTGCGCAAGATCTTCATCCAGCCGGCGGCGCCAAAAGCGGTGCTGGCCTCTGGCCTGACCGCCGTGGAGACCGAGATCGCCCGCAACCATTCCGCCTCCCCGCTTCAGTCGAACACAGGTGGCTCCATGGCAGCCGCAGTCGGGACGCGGGTGATCGCCTTCGTCTCCGCCCAGGGCGGGGTCGGGCGTTCCACCCTGGCCGAGGCGATGGGCTTTGAACTGGCCGCCCGGCGCAATATCCGCTCCGTTCTGCTTTCCTTCGACCTCCCATCCACTGCGCCTCTGCGGCTGGGACTGCATTATGCCCCTACGGCTGCCGAATACCTGCAGCGCACCGAGGGTGGGTTCCGGGACGCCATCCAATCGACCGCCGATGGGCTGGATGTGATCATCGCTCCGGACGATTCCACGGCGTATGCGTCGGCCATGCGCGACGGCGAACAGGCCAAGATCCATGACCTGGTCAACCACGCTTCCCACCAGCTCTATGCCGCTATCCTGCTCGACCTGCCGGCGAACGAATCTGCTTGGATGGTCCAACCCCTGCGGGTGGCGAACACCATTGTGATTGTCACGCGGCCGACCACGGAAGGGATCCGCGCCTGCCGGCACGTGATGAAACTCCTGACCGAGGTCATCGGATCCCAACACCGCTTCACCCGTGATGCGTTCTATATTGTCTTGAACCACCGGACCCCAAAGACCATCTACACCGTCCCGTCCTTCTCAAAGGAGCTTGCCGAGCTCGCCGGCTGGTCCCCGCCCATCCAGGCGGTGGTGGATGAAGACCCCGAGATCACCCGCGCCCAAGACAGCGGGAGGCCGGCCGCATCCGCATCCGACACTCTCGGAAAGGCGGCGGCCACGCTGGTCGATTCGTTCTATGGCTCCGCGCGGGGCACGGAATCCCTGCGGCGCGGCTTCAAGATCGGGCGGATCAAGATCCGTCCATCAACGGAGTAAGGCCTATGGTGATGGACCTGCTTGATCCCACCGTAACCCAAAGCGGGCTGGAAAGCACCGTGCGCCAGTCCATCCTGGACCAGGTCATCGACGCGGTGAACCGGGAGTTTCCAGGGGCACTGCTCCGTTCGCCGGATGAGGCGGAACGCCTGCAGGTCATGACACGCGTGGGTGCGCTGGTTGCATCTGCCTTCCGTGCAGCCAACCTACCGCCTTCCCTCGCAGAACAATCCGCGCTATCTGAGGAAATTGGCCGGCGCGTGATGGGCCTCGGCTTCCTGGACCTGCTCCTCCCGCCGGCCCGGACAGACCTTTCCGAGATTGCTATTTATTCCAGCGGCCTGATCCAGGTCATGAAGAAAGGCAGTGTGCGCTGGGAGGATTCCGGGATGGAGGTCGAAGCCTCGGAGGTCTGGCGGGTGCTGAACCTGGTGCTTGGGCCGCAGTCGCGGTCGGCAAACGAGGCCACACCTTCGGTGAACGCCAAGCTGCCCGCCACCCGGCACAATCCAGGCGGAGGCCGGGTCAAGGTGCTCCATCCGGTCATCGCTCCTGGAAAGGGCTACCCCTCCGTGAATATCCGCCTATTCGAACTGAAACCGGTCCGCCCGGACTGGCTGCTCGAACGCCGAGTTATGTCCAGCAACATGATGGTCTTCCTGGGTGCGGCCATGCAGGATGGGGAACGCATCCTGATCTGCGGGGCAACGCGCACCGGCAAGACCACCTTGCTATCGGCGCTGTGTAATTTCCTGCCGGATGCATGGCGCATCGTGAAGATCGAAGACCCGGAGGAGATCTGGATCGACCGTAAGACCGTCCAGACCATCGAAGCCCGGCAGAAGGTGGTCGGCTCGGATGTCCCGGCCTACACCCTGGCGGATGGAGTTGATGATGCCATGCGTATGTCCCCCGATTACCTGATCCTGGGCGAGGTGCGAGATGGGTTCGCCGCCATGGCACTCCTGCGCGCTTTCATGACCGGGCACGCCGGCTCCTGCACGCTGCACGCAGACAGCCCACGCGAAGCCCTGGAACGCCTGTCCACGCTCCTGGGCAGCGAGAAGAATGTCACGCCTCGAGACGCCGTGCGCATGATCGTCTCCTCGGTGGACCTGCTGGTGCAGATCCAGATCGTGGATGAAATCCGCCGGGTCACCTCCATCGCCAGGCTGGACAAGAAGCTGAAGGACGGCGAGCCAGTGCTCACCACCCTATGGCGGTACGAAGAAGCGTCCACCTTGGACAAGCCATCCTGGAAACAGGTGGAAGAAATGGAAAAACTCGCATGAACATGACAAGCCTTATTTTCCTGATCTCATTTCTGGCGGCGGCCATCGCCACCTTAATTGGCTGGGAGGTATCCGGCCGCTGGGACTTTCTTTCTTCGCGCACCCAGCGCCGCCTGCAGCAGGCTGAGACGCCTTTATTGCACGAGGAGACCTTCACCCGTCTTCCTGCCGGAAGTCTCAAGCGCAACCTGCTCGAAGCCGGCTGGATGATCAGCGAAACCCAGTTCCGCCTGGGGAGCATTGTCCTGGGACTGGCCGGCGCCCTGTTGTCCTGGCGTTTCTTCCTGCCTGGCCTGCCGGCGCTGATGATTGGCGGGATGCTGGCCTGGCTGCCGACGATGACGCTCAAGGAACGGGCGCTTTCCCGCGGCCTGCGCATCGACGAACACCTGCCGCTGGCGCTTTCCCGCATCGCCGCAGGCCTGGAGGCCAATCGCGGCTTGGACGAGGTCCTTGAGACGGTAGGGCTCTCCCTGCCCGAGAACAGCCCCCTGACCGCCGAACTCGTGAAGGCTGCCCAGGACATTCGCACCGGTAGCGCCGGGCCGGCCATGCAGAAGCTGGCCGAGCGCTCCCCTTCACCTTCCCTGGCCAATGTCGCCATGCTACTGGAATCGTTCCTACGGGCCGGAGGCGGGCAGTATGCCGGTGTGGTTTCCGAGGCTGCTGTGCAGATCCAGCGCATCATCGCCGTTCGCAACCATGCACGCGCCAAGGCTGCCCAGGCTCTGCAGTCTGCTAAGCTCATCCCGCTCATCATGCTCGGAGTGCTGGTCATGATGGCCTCGGACCCGGCCACGGCGGAATCCTTCCGTACCGGGACGGTGCAAATTGTGATCGCCATTGCCATGGGTGTCATGCTCCTGGGCTTTCTGCAGATGCGCAAGGACATCCGGAGGGTCGTCTGATGGAACTTCAAATCACCATCATTTCCCTGCTGGTGGCAGTCGCAAGCGGTCTGCTCCTGAACCGCTTTATCGAAGTAGTGGATCACCGGGCAGCTGTCCGCATTGCGCAGGCTGAAAAGCCGGCCAAGCGCCTGTCTGCCCGGACGGAAGAAAGGGTGGGCGGCGCCCTGGAGCGCCTGGTGCCCGGCTACGTCCGCCAGATCCGCTCCGACCTGTATTGGGCGGCCTTCGCCGATGGGCGCTGGAAAGGCCGTTCCGCCGCGGCCGTCTTTGGCCGGCAGGTGCTCCTGACCGTGGCGGTTGGCTTGGCAGGTTACCTGGCGCTGGGTTCTACGATAGCCCTCGCCGGCGGTCTCTTCATTGGCTGGTCTCTGGCGCGCTCCGACCTACATTCCAGGGCAGAAGCCGTGCGCCTGCGCATCGCCCAGGAATTACCGGAATTCGTGCAGCTCATGGCTGCCGAATTTGCCAGTGGCGGAGGGCTGGATATCGTTTTGAAACGCGCCGCAAGCGGGACCAGCTCGGTGGCCCGCTGGCTCTCCGGCGTGCTGGACACTTCCGCAGGCAAACCGCTCTTCTCGGAAGACGGGAAGGGAACACTCCGCTCCGCTGCTGAAGAAAGTGGCCATCCGGGGCTGGTATCCCTGGCCATCCAGCTGGGCTTTGCCGGAGGGGGGATCCAGGTGCAGTCGCTCCTGAAGTCCCTGGCCCAGACCTTCGCCGATGAGTTCATCGCCCAGGCGGAGACGCGCGCCGAGAAGCTGGGTTCGTCCCTGGGCGTGATGGCGGCTGTTTTCTATTTCATGCCTTTCGTGATCACCGTGCTCACGGTGGTGGGTGTGCCCTTGATCAGCACCATCACCGGACACTAGCAAGGAGTAAGCCATGCAACAGCAACCTATTTCATCCCCAACTTCGAAGCGCCGCTCCTACGTCGGCATCCTCCTCCCAGGCGCCCTGGCCGGGACGGCCATCACAATGCTCGCCTGGCTGCAGAAGTGGACCTCCTTCCGTGCTCCCCACTGGCTGTATGCGGCCCTGTTCTGGGCGGGCGTGTTTTCCGTACTCGGTTATGGGATCGTTCTCCTGCGCCGGCGCACTTCACTATCCCGGCTGTGGGTGGGAACGGCGGTCCTGGCGGCCATCGGTCTCGCCTGGCTCTTTCCGGAAACGTTGGCACCCGGCTGCGGCGGGATGCCGCGTGCATTCGCCCATTGGGAAAACCACTGCACCACCACCTGCACCACGGTCTGCACCTGGTGGGTGCCGCTCTCTAACCCGACCTGCGCGGCGGAACCCCACATGCCCTGGGACATCGGCTGCTGCTGGGCGTACGGCCAGAGCTGCACAACCAGCTGCAACAACGTCTGGGTGGATGACCCGCCGACCGTCTCCGGGTCGGTTTCCTGCGCCACGCCTGGAAACGGCGGTTGGTGCCGCGGCGGGGCTTCGCTGGATTTGTCCGGCTCGGACCCGCAGGGCTATGCCCTGACCATCTCCGGCAGCATTGGAGGAACTCCCTTTTCCTGCTCCGGCTCCTGCTCCCAGGCGCTGCCGGAGGGCACGGGGTCGGCTTCGTTCACTTCCTCTGCATCCGGCGGGGGAAACCTGTCCTCCTCGACCGGAAGCGCATCCTACCAGGTGGACACCACAGCACCTTCCCTGGCTCTTTCGATCCCTTCGCCGGATGGATCGAACGGCTGGTTCATATCCGGTCCAGTGACCGCATCCGCTTCGGCAACCGATGCCACCTCCGGCCTCGCTGGCGTGAACATCAACGGTGGGGGGACGACCTTCACCGCCTCATCGGATGGGACTTATCCCCTGACCGCCACCGCGACGGACAACGCCAGCAATTCCACAACGGCAAGTGGCACGATCAAGGTCGACACTACGCCGCCTTCCCTGTCCGTATCAGTATCCCCTGCCGATGGCAGCGGGGGCTGGTACCGAACGCCAGCTGTATTCACGGCTACAGCATCTGACGCCACTTCTGGCCTCGCAAGCGTCCAGTTCAGCGTGGACGGCGGAGCCTGGCAGGACGGTACCACAGCTACCGTGAGCGCGGATGGAACGCATACGGTCCAGTTCCAGGCGCGTGACCTGGCCGGCAATTCCACCACTTCATCTCCTGTGACAGCCCAGGTGGATACCATACCGCCGATCGTGGCAGCCAGCCTGCCGGCGCCGGATGGGCAGAACGGGTGGTATGTCTCGCCGCTCACCATCACGGCGAATTCCTCGGATGCCGTCTCTGGGCTGGCTTCGCAAGGTGTAAGCCTCGATGGCTCCTCCTGGTCGCCGGCTGTCACGATTTCAACGGATGGCGTCTACACTTTTCAGGTGCAGGCGCAGGATAATGCCGGCAACTCGGCCAGTTCCTCGCAGACGTTCCGCCTGGACTCCACTGCGCCGGAGGCCAGCCTGGTTCTGCCTCCGTCGGATGGCGAAAATGGCTGGTATGTCTCTGCTGTGACCGTAACCGCGGATGGTTCGGATGCCACGTCCGGCGTCGCCAGTCAACTGGTCTTGTTGGACGGAAGCAACTGGTCTGCGAGCCTGACCTTATCTGACGATGGGGTTTACACCCTGCAGGGGCGGGTGATCGACAACGCCGGGAATGCCAATACGATCTCCCAGACCATCCACATTGATCACACCCAGCCGGTCCTCACTGCCCCAACCCTGGGAGGCTCTTCAGGCCTTTCAGGATGGTACACCTCGAGCGTGCAGTTCGACTCCAGCGCTTCCGATGCCACTTCGGGGCTTTCCAGCCTGCTGTATATGGTGGACGGTGGAACCTGGCAGGCCGGCCCCCTGACCCTCACGGATGGCCGGCACACGGTCCAGGTACAGGCAACCGACCAGGCCGGGAACACCAGCTTTGAGACGCAGACAGTGGATGTGGACAGCACCCCGCCGCAGTCCGGTTTTGTCTCCCCGGCGGAAGGCTCGGTGTCTTTCGCTCATGGAACCGATTTTATGATGAGCGGGCAGTCCTCGGATGCCACTTCGGGGATGTCTACAGCGCAAATCTCGCTGGACGGCGGCTCGACCTGGCAGCCGATCCCTCTCGCCTCAGATGGCTCCTGGTTCTACACCTGGAACACGACCTCTGTCTCGAACGGTCCGCATTTAGTGTTCGTGGAAGCGGTTGACCAGGCCGGCAACCAGGAGCACACTGCAAAGATCACAGTGGTTGTCGCCAACGTAGGCCCGTCCGTCTCTCTGCCGGACTCCTTCTGGGCGTACCAGAAAGTGGATGTCGGTTTCTCCGCCGGCATCCTGCCGATCACCGGCGCGCGCATCACCATCTCGGATGGTGGCGATCATCATCGCACGTTCAATTATTCCGGCAGTTCCCTGCCTTCCAGCTTCCAATGGGACGGCAAATGGGAGGACGGCACATGGGCGCGTCCGGGGAGCTATCAAGTGGGCGCTTCAGCCTGGGACATGTTCGGCAATACCGGGCGTGCGACAGCCACGGTCCGTGTTCCAAGTCTCGCCACCCAAACCCCTACGCCAACTAGCACTCCTACATCGACTCCGTCCCCGACCGGAACGCCGATCCCCACAGCCTTTCCCACCCTGCAGCCGCCTACGCCGGCTGCCCCGATTCACCTGGAGTCTGTCACCCACCAGGAACCGCCCCCGGTCGTTCACAGCCAGCCGGTCCTGCTCTGGCCGGTCTTCGGCTTCGTGGCGCTCCTGGCTGCGCTCGCATCAGCCAGTCTCTCCGATCCCCGCCCGCGGGCGCTCAAGCGCCTCGCCCAGACCCTGGATTCCATCCAGGATGACCAATCCTAATCCATTTCAAGAAAGGAATTTCCCATGCTAGACGTACTCTTTGCTCTTTCCGTCCTTGCCGCCGTGATCTTCTTCGGCGCCCTGATCTCCGTTGGCAACGAACGCCAGCGCAAGGCCATCGATGGCATCCGCGAGCAAGCCGCGCACTGGGCCGAACAGGACCTGCGCCTGAAACGTGCCCGTGCCATGCGCGACGTGCGCGTCCCAGATGCCCGCCAGTGGCTCAACGGGGTGACTGCCCGGCTCCTGGGCACTTCCCCGCAGCTGCTTGCCCTGAACCCATGGGAGGAGAACGGCCTGAAGGCCGTTATCTGCCCTTGCGAGGATGGACGCAAGCTGATCATGACCCCCGTCCCGCCTTTGCAGTTCATCCAGGCCGTGCGGGTAAACGGGCGCAGCCGGCTGGCCAAGGCCGAAGTCGGGCTGCTGGGCAACCGCCCGCAGCGGGTGCCTGTCCACGAGATGAATATCGTCACCTGCGGCTCGTTCTTCGATTTGGAGGCGAAGCTGGCCTGGCAGCAAGTCTGCGGCAGCCCACTGGATGCAGAGCGTCTGTACCTGTTTGAGGTCCTGCCCGCCCGCAGCCGCTAGGTTATCCATGCCAGTTCCTACCAGCCATTTCTTCAGACGGCGCGGCATCCTGACCCACAATGCGCCCGCCGGGGTGCTGGCGAAGGCACGCTGCATCATCGCCCGTCTCGAAACTGGCACACCGTACTGGAAGCTGCACGGCAAACGGCTGCAGTGGAACCGGAATGTCATCTCGATCCCGGTGGGGCGCTCGTGGCGCATCCTGGCTGAAGAGGTTGGCGGTCAGGTGGAGGCCCGGCAGGTGCTGTCGCACTCCAGTTACAACCATCGACTCTCTATGTTCTAATTCTGCATTTGGAGGAAACCATGTTCAAGAAACTGTTCAAAGCTGTACCATTCCCCTTCTTCCGCAAGAGCGAGAAGGGGCAGGGATCCGCGGAGTTCGGCACCATCCTGGCCGGCCTGATCGTGGCGGTGCTGATTGTGATCGCCATCTTCCGGGACGCCCTGATCTCGCTGTTCCAGCGTATCGCCAGCCTGATGGGCGGCGGGTAGCGCATCGAGGCCGGCGGTCTGGAGGACCGTCGGCAGACCATCGAGGAGGTATCGAATGTTCAAACGAAAAGAACGCGGCCAATCGGGCGGCGTCGTGCCGCCCGTACGCCATCCCGCCTGCACGAAGCAGGCGGGGCAGAGCGCCGTGGAGTTCGCCTTGATTGTGACCACAGCCATCATCATGTTCCTGGGAATGGTGCAGTTTGGGATGTACCTGTATGGGCTGTCCATAGTGGAGAACGCCGCTCGGAATGGGGCGCGCATCGGGGCGACAAGCCAGGGCTGCACGCCATGTGATGCCACCGCGGCGGCGCGGTCTGCGCTTCAGGGGCAGCCCGTCATCCGGGACGCGGCGGTTTCCGTCCTCGCACCAGGCGGGGTGGTTGGCTCAACCGTGCGCATCCGTGTCACAGCCCATATTCCGATGATCGTGCCAGGCGGAGGAGCATTCGGTCTCGGCCCGCTGACGACGGTATCGGCTGAGTCGACCTTCCGGCAGGAAGGGTGGAGACCATGAAGCGACAACGTGGGCAGACGACTGTCTTTTTCGCCCTCATCCTGACCGGTCTTTTGCTCCTGACCACAGTTGGGATAGAGATTGGACGGATTGTTTATGCGCGCGGAGAGGTGGGGAAGGCTGCCGATGCAGCAGCTCTTGCAGCTGCTTCGAGGATCAATGTGGCTTTATATCGGGAGACAGGGGAAATCGAGTTTCTGCCGGATGTGTATGCCACGGCACAGAACTACGCATCGATGAATTCGGCATTCCTGCAGAGGAGAAACATCAGCGTTGCGGTAACAGGAATCAACATAGACCCGTCAACTCAAGAGGTGTCTGTGACGGTGGCAGCAAATCTGTCTTCGCTTGTACCAAGTGTTTTACCATTTCGGATGGTTTACTCTATAACGGGATATGCCGAGGCGTGGATAGATAAATGACGATTTCGTTTTCTGAATACCTTATGAGAAAATTATAATTGGCATTACACATTATTCTTTTGTAATCTTCGGACCGATGTAAGCAATATATAAAGGATCATCCTTGGTAATTGGCCAACTAAAATGCAACCGATAGTATTGGTGACTGATTTTTCCATGATACGGACAAAAAACAATTTTCCCATCTGGAGTTCTAAACGTTAATTCTCGCCTAAACCTTTGTTTATTGGTTTCCGACTCATCTGAAAATTTTGCATTAACACCAGTGAAATAATCATTGATAATTTCATGGCCTCGACTTGTCCTCGTGCCCGTAGCATCAAAGCAATTCTTGAGTTCATGAATAATACTAAAAAGACGCAAAGCCTGATTTGCAACAGTACTACTGAAAGGTTGTCTATTCAGGGTTTCCATAAAGCCAGGTAAAAAAATCAAATTTCCGTATTGCGCTTGTGCCCGTTCCATCATCTGATTCCAAGAATCAAGCGGGGGTTGCAATTGTGGCAATAATTCAATTAACGAGTGTTCAAGCCAATGATTCGGTAAATGTATTTCATCTGTTTGATTTTCACTTCTATACCAAAAAACGATAATGGGCGAAATATTATAGGATACAGATGGAGCAAAACTAATAACACTTGTGTAGGAATCGCCAGGATTCTGTGCCTGAGCATGAAATGATGCCTCTGCGAGTGCTGTATCTGTTACTACTTCTTGTCCTGGCCCCACATAAAAAAATTCATCCGGGCTGTGTTCTTGACCATTGTCCCAAAAGGGACCTTCTTGATCCACCCACCGCCAAATTATTCTTCTCAGTTCTGGATTTGCGAGATTCCCAATTGCATTACTAAATTGCACTCCGCCCATAACGGGACGATTCTTTAGAGCTATACGACTGCAATGTAAACTAAACGCATAGGTATTTAGTATTTCCCTACAAGACAAGACTGTTTTGATGGCTTGGAGAAAATCGCTTCTATCATGAAATTGATCGTGTAAAGATAGTTCATTTAGGTAAAAGGCCATTGTCATCCCAGTCAATTAACGTAGAAGTATCGATATCAATCTGATCAAAAAACCCTTTTGGCCATTTATCCAAACTGCCTTTCTGATCAACTAATAAAGAAACAACTCTTGCCTTTTTGTCATTACTGAAAAACTGAACTGAAACATTGTTATGATTTATTATCTGGTTCTTCACGGCTTTTCGAACACCATTTACTATGTGGTCACTATGAGTTTCAACTATTATTTGTAGTCCCGAAGCTACTGCTTGCCCTAGAAATTGCCCCATCAGTGATTGCCCGCTTGGGTGCAAATGTGCTTCCGGGTTTTCTATAAGTAAGATGCTACCGATTGATGAACTTAGACATGCCGTAATAATAGGCAAGATGTGTGTCAAACCATACCCAACATTTTGAGGCCGATGGAAATCTTCTTCATCGCTCATGCGAAGCCCTAATGTTACGAGGTTGGTCTTCGGAACTTGAGTAATTTCTAATCTTGTACCAGGAAAAAACCGTCTCATCCATGCTTCGGTCTGACGTTGTAAAGTGGGGGTTGTATCAACGAGAATCAAACCGTCTAATGGTTTCTTGTCCGCAAATTCATAAAGAACCCAAGGCGTTTTTTCGCCGTTTACTCCTACATTAGGATGCTGTGCAAAATTCTCAATAGAATAAGCTTCGCGCGGACCTGTTCGCTCAGCGCATAAATACTCTAATTCACTTAACGCGGTGCTGAATTTTCTTGCGTTTCCGGATGCATCTATGAGTTCTTGGGGAAGTAAGTAGTGTAATCTTAAATCTTCTGATCCCGGTATAAATTCTCGCGACCGCCAAAAGCTTCGTTTCTTTGTTTTATTTTCGTATTTACACAATAATTTACTAATAGGAATTGAGTTCAAATTTCTTTCTTCTGAAGCAAAATCCCAAATACACTCGAATGATTGTGAACCTAATCCTATTTGAAAAACTCTGCCCCCAAGTGATTTGTTGATCGTTTCACGTAAAGTACCCAATTTTACAAATGAACCATTTAATATAAGTTGGGTAGACCACTCGTTTGCTAAAATGGTTTGTCGTAACAAACTTAATGCTTGAAGCACGCTCGACTTTCCTGAAGAATTGAAACCAGTCAGCAAAGTAAGTGGAGCCAAAGGTAGCTCCAGATGCTCAAAACATTTGAAATTGGATAATGTAAGTTTGGTAAACATTGTAAATCACATATCCTTGAAAGCCTTTTCAACCAAGGCAAATCGATCCCTAACTTTTGTAACGCTGTTTGTTGACAAGCTATTTATAGAAGTACTAATCGAAGAGACAAAATTCTCATCGCTCATTAACAAGTAATATCGTTGCCACATTTCTTCTGTATGAGTATTAACGAAATCTGTTTCAAAACGAGCCATGAGAACAGAAAACACATCAAATAGTGCTACATTTATTACGCTACGCGGCTCATCTTTAGACATGTGACGGCGAAAAGCATGACGTTCGAATACCAGATAGTTATTAACCATACTTTTTCTAAAAACCGAAGACATATTTATTAATTCATCTGGTTTCATCTTATTCATTTTTCCAAGAGTCCGTGCCAAGAAATCGTCCATGTCTCCGAGGTATTCTTTTCCAATACCCTTGGCTAATGAGAACGCACAATAACGATTAATCACTTCCCGATCGCGCATCGTCCTCCAATTTAGGCTGTTCCCGGTAGCTTTTAAGAACTCATTGCTTCCGGCCTCCTGTTTGAGCCATTTTGTAGCAGGTCCTGTATAGATAGCATTCCGCATTTGTTGTCTAGTTAATTGAATACCGCTATTAACTCTTTCAAAAATATCTAAGCGCACTCGTTCTGGAACCTTCGGATCGATTAAATAAATGATCAGTTGCGAATCTTCGAGGCGTTGCTGAAGCCTAGGAGAAAGATCTTTGAATTTTTTTCCATGTATACTGGGACTCGATTTTGGTAATTGCAAGGAAAATTGATTGTTTAAATAATTCTCAAAGGTTTTCAATCTTTGTAACCCATCGACAACAACAATTTTCCCATCCTCTCTTTCGGCAAGATAAAAGACAGGCAGTGGAATACGCATTAGAGCAGAATTCTATAAGACGACTTTGCTTATTCTCATTCCATATGAAGTCACGCTGAAAATCTGGATCCAATATATATCCCCCAGCAGCAATCCGACGCATAATCTCGAAGACAGATCGTTGTTCATTTCGAATAAGGACACTATCTACGGGATATTCCCGCGCAACTACACTTTCTTCAACTTTTTCATCAAGGCCAAGATCTAAGTCGCCCCCTTCGATCTCATCCGGTAAGAATTTTTCTAAATACTCTTGACCTGTTGTTGTGATAGTGTGATACCAGTTTTTGCCTCGCTGGTCACTATTTATATAACCCAAGCCCAGCTGATCTATTGTATGGTGCGAAACAAGGTTTCGAACCTTTTGTGTAAATTTTGTGTCGTTTCGGTTTTTTAAAATCAACAAGTCTTCGCCATCTGGTTCAAGCTTCTCTTCCAATCTTGTGATTAAGGCCGAAGTAGCTATCCCCGGTTGACGACTGATTATTTCGAGGGCGGGAAGGATTAAATCGCGTTCTGAGAATTCAGTCATTTATGGGATTCCTTGTATTTAATAATTGGTAATTAACAAATGCTCGGCATTCTTATCATTTCGGTCCTGGAAGCTGACCAGATACCGTTTATCGAAAACTTGTATTCGAAGCCCTTTTTTCGCATATAGGTTTTTAATGAAAGTTGTATTCTTAATCACTAACATGAATTTTGTGGAGTGTTTGAGAAGATAATTTGCTAGACGAATTTGATCATCCCTGCCAAAAATGTTTTTTGCGTATGTACTGAAATCGGAATCGTAAGGCGGATCAACAAAGATGAAATCGTTTCGTTTTGGTTTAGTGGCTCTTAGAAACTCTTCAAAGTCAACATTGAAAATGTGGGTTTTCCCCAGGTGAAGCCGATAGTTATCTGATTGAATAGTTTGTATTTTTTTGAGGAAGTCTTTTCGATTATATTGAATTCCTCCATAAGGGACATTGAATTCACCATGCGAATTGTATCTAAACATAGATGCGTAACAAAATTCTCGAACAAAATAAAAAATGGCTGCAGCAAATGATGGATTGATACAATACACCTGCGATTTATTATACAAATGACGGAAGTGCATATAAAATGCGCTTTTAATTGCGCTTTCAATATTGTCAAGAATATCGCGAGGCGATAATGCTCCCTTTTCTTTTTCAATTATTCTCATTCGACCGATTTTATTGGTTAGATTTCGGATAATTTCCTGGATGAAATTATCGATATCAATATTGAATGAAGTATTCAGAATACCATTAAATTCTTCTACATGCTGAAGCACAAATTCAGTAACCGAGTCTTTTATATACAACATGGTTACGCCAAGCGGCGAACATCTGCCATACATGTCAAAAAACAAGTCGGCATTGTTTTCAACTATTCGATCCAATAATCGCCAATAATTGTTTATTTCTATCAGCTTCTCGAAGAAATCATTATCTCCTTGTTGAATTAGCCTATATAAAGTCATCAGTTCGATTGATTTATCGTTAATAAATAGCTCGTTACTATCAAGCGCGAAAAAGACAGCTCCTCCTCCGACGAATGGTTCATAATATCGATCAAATGATTTCGGTAAATTCGGAAGAATATATTTTAGTTCAGCTTCTTTTCCTCCCGCCCACTTGATAATTGGTGAGAGTCTTTCTGCTCGTATATTTCTATTATTTGTAATGAGGTAATCTTGATGCATCTCTCATAACCTTATAGTTGGTGTAACCAACCAATCCATTATAGCACGTCTGTTCTTCAAGACTCTTGCGACACATCATTCCTCTTCATACTTCATCTTCTCATTTTCCAATTTACTGTCCGGTATATGTGATTGTATAAGCTCCATTATTTCTTCTCGCCGCCATGATTTATATTCTGGTTTTCGGTTTGAGCGAGGTAGGACCCATCGCTCTATCGCTGCCTGCGCAATATCATTTGCCGAGGGACGATGTAACGAGGCCTTCTTTACTTCACCTCGTAGGTATTCCTGAAAATTCTCAGCCAGGGGCATGGCATATATTTCCCGCGCAATACCGTGGCGAAGCAATTCTTCATCAAGGCCCACCCTCTTTAACCCCACGCGAATGACTCTCCAACGCCAATTAGGTCCTTGTCCAAACTTGTGGCTATTTGCGTAAGGGTGATTTTCTAGTTCGAGCATAGTTCGTATGCGCTCAAAAATGCTGTTAGACAGATGAAAATGCCCATAACCCACGGTCTCACCGATCTTGATAAGTTCTACTAGGGGTTGATCTTCCATGTCAGGCGTTTTCGAATACAACTTAAGCCGGTTGTACAAAGATGAATGACCGAGCGCGGATGTGATCGTTACCAGAGAAAGGTGTGCCGATTTTTCTTCTCCGCTAATGATGCCCTTTGTCTTTCCATAACGCGCTGAAAACGTCTTGCTTACTTCTTTTGATCCAATCAGGGATGCGACTAGTTTGCCTCCTAGGAGTTGAGAATAAGGCGGTACAGCACCAACCACATAGGCATCCATGACATTCAC
The DNA here is from genome assembly GCA_963753465.1 of uncultured Chloroflexia bacterium. Classification (GTDB taxonomy): domain Bacteria; phylum Chloroflexota; class Anaerolineae; order Anaerolineales; family Villigracilaceae; genus UBA877. The sequence goes on along the minus strand of CAVWCJ010000002.1, from coordinate 1,119,242 downwards.
CAAACGGGCACGGCGGTCATTGACGTCCCAACCGATCCACTTGTCGCGCGCATGGAGATTGAATACAGGATCGCCTAAAGCAAAAATCCCAATCAGTTTTCCATTACTGCGATCCCGGACAAGAAAGCGCATACGGCGTCCGTAGCCATGGGAGACTGGGACAGACCAAAGTAACGATGCAAACCGGAAAAGATATCCTGTTTCATCATCGCTTGAAACAAGGACGAGTTCGGGATCAATAGTTGAAGGGTTAATTTCATTGCCATTTGCGAAATTCTCAATTAATTTTTCCCAATAAGGGGCAAGGGCTTTATATTGGAGGTCAAAAATATCGCTACGCTGAGGTGCATGGCTGGCACGAATAGAATCCTTGGAGAGTGTTTCGTATTTCCCATCTTTCAACGCGGGTAATTGGAGAGACTTTAAATGGTCGAGGATATCAGCTCTCAATTCTTTGATGAATTTTGCTGATGCCTTACCATTTGTTTTTTCCCCTGCGATAGTGGGTTTTGTATGAATAAGGTTTTTCTGCATGGGTTGATGATACCTGTTGACGAGCTGGTCGGCAATAGGCTCAGTTTTCCAATATGAATATTTCTGATTGATTGGTTATATGGGCTGTTGGTTGGAAGAGCTGCCCTTTGAGTGATGAATTGAGAATTCGGAGTATTTGACCAATGCTAACATTGACCAGATGTGGAAAGCGTTCCTGAGGGGCGATTAGTTTCACTTGAGCTTTATGCCAATCCATTGTTAGATGCCAATAATGATCTTCCAGCTTGATTGTCTTCACCTGACCCTCAAAACCAATGGCCGCCTTATCCATGGCACGTAATTGATTATCTTCCTTTGTTTGCCAAAACCAAAAGGCGCGGCACCAAGGGCGAAATTCGCATACCTTGCATACATCCCCTGGAGATGCCAAATCTAATGGTTTCACCTTTTTTTCAATTCTTTCAACCAGATCGGTTGCCTCTGCGACTACCTGCCGGCAACCATCTTCATCCACCGAAACATTGTGGAAAGACCCCAACATCGGATAGAAAACAAATGCCTCAGTTGGCCACTTTCCCCGTGTCTCAAACCACAGATATGCATACAGTTGCAATTGACGGGCATAGCGCTCTGGCAGGTCATCCCGAAGAGCGGATTTGTAATCCACCAGACGGAGACCGTTGGACGTTTTTTCGGCTCGGTCTATTCGGCCGCGAAACAAGTTGTTCTTAGATTGCACATCAACTTCTACTTCTATAGGTGCATTCCAGTCGGACACTTGAACAGAAGAAAGTTTGGAACTGCTCGCCAGGACCTTCACCTGTCGCGGGTTGGCGGATGACCTTGAGACCCCCAGCGGTTGGGTGCGGATTGCTTCAGCGATAACGGCTTCCAGAGCACGGTTTGTCCTTTCTTGATCCCATACAAGAGCTTGTTCTCGCGGGCGGGAAGCAGATTGCGTTTGTTGCTCACGGAGTTCTGCCTGGAATCGTCGTCGGGTCTCAGCTGCCAATTGCTCAGTCGTCTCTGCTACAATGGGATGTTGATTTAGGGACTGCAAGGTTTTATGTAAAGCGGTACCAATCCGAGCTGCGCTCCCTAGCCGCCTTTCGTAACCCGGCGATACCTCAAAGCAATTTCGTAACATGCAGGAACGCATGACCTCGATTGCCGTTGGTCCAAAGGGAGGTTTGGGTCTCACCCTGGGAGGCCACGATTTCTTCTCGTTCAACGTGTATGTATACGACATGGTCTAGGCCAAGAGATTATTGAGCACCCAGAAGGGTCGCCGCTCAAGATCAAAGGAGTTATGGGCTGCAATTCGGATCCCTGACTGTGCCAAGATAGCCTGGGTCTGGTCTGCTGTGGGGCGAGCTTGCAGTGGATGCGTGACCCACAACCCAACCTTTTGACCTGCTTTATCTTGCAATACCAATGGGATGAACTGATTATTGACTTTCACGGGATCAAGGATCTTGTAATCTGCACGAGCGTATTCTGCTAATCCTCCACAATAGAAGCTGGCCTGCTCCTCGGTGATGGATGGCATGCTCCCCTTAAGTAGATATCCTAGTACAGCGGTGCCTAGGTTGCGATCCAGGATTGGGTGGAGGAATTGATTCCGGTAATCAAACATACATCGGTAGCATGCCCCGCGGCAGTCAGGGTTTTCACACTTCGAGCCGAGGGCTAAGGCACGCTCCAGAATGGGTTGGATATTCTGATCGATGCCGCGCGCATACCCAGCTCCACCGGGGACATCGTCGTACAAATAAACTTCTCCGTGAATCCGATTCGTTGCTCTTTGCACTGCGCGTACCCCAACCTTTATCTCATCCGGATCCACTTGTAGATGTAAAGCCGCCGCGTTGGCTACCAACTGGCCAAATGAAGTCCAGACTGACCGCCCAGCTGGGGTGTAGAAGGATGCATCTAATGAAGGGAGCAGATCTACACCCAGCAGAATGACCTCCGAATGGAATTCATATCCCAGAAGGACCATGTTCTGAAAATCGAAATGGTTGGGGCAAGGATCTCCAGCCCTAGGGCCTTTTTTGTTTTGTTTTCCAAAATGAGGAGGAATATCTGCCGGGTAGGTATGCGTTTGCGGGTCTTCGGGATCCAGATCGCGACCGCAGGCAGGGCAGATCATGAAGCCAGGATGTTTCGGGTTCTTCCCCCGGTTGCAGGTGAACAGGTTCCCCACCCTGGTATAGGTGAATAATTTTGGTGCAAAAGGCGCACGCGATTTTCCGGATGCAAATGATGTTTGTCCCACCAGCAAGCGCGCCGGAGCCACGTAACCACTTCGTTCCGCACCCTCGCCGCGATACTCTTTTGCATCAGCATGTGGGAGCGCACTGTCGACCGTAAAACCTCTTGGTCTCAGGTATGGATATATTTCAATAAAAGGACTACCGCATTCCTCACACTTCTCTGGATTTGTGGCTCCGGAGTGGAGGAGATTAATTGATTGACACGCAGTGCATTCCACCAATCTATCCTGCGGGTGATAATCCGGTTCCTTGTCGAACGGGGCATACAGGCCGGCGCTTCGGAAGATATATGTTTTTGATGATTCCATCCGAATAACTTCGGAACCCGGCGCATATTCCGAAAGCGCGATCTGCAACTCTCTTTGCATTGCATCATCTTGCACGGACTCTCCCCAGGCAGCATATTCGTTTCTGAACGACGGGATGCTGAGAGCAACGACATCAATCGGAAAAGCGTACTTTGGGAGCAGACCGCTATTGATCAACTCTGAGAAAAGGTCATCATTGACTTGTGCGGAATTTACGACATCTTGGACCTCGGTTACTATGGAATTAATCCAACCGTCCATTTCAGGTTGCAGGCTCGGGTGAATGATCAACTGTGCTCTCTTCAATAATGGCGCTTTGTTGGTTGCTAAATAACTGATCAATTTATCCGCAGTCTGTCGGTTAGCAAAATCGCCGACCAACCCCCATTCTTTAAATAGCCCTGCGCCCGAACTTGCACCTGGATTATGTAGGAAGAAGAAATCCTGGAAAATCAACGCCCGGAAATGACGATGGGCGATCTCTGCATTGCTGATGTAAAGCGCGGGAACCCTTGGCGGGCGGCTGACGATCTCAGGGGGGTTGGTGAAATAATATTGATCGTGGCTACGCTGATTGGCAAATGCCAAGACGGTTGCAATCGCTGACCCGCGCCTCCCCGCCCGCCCTGCTCGCTGTTGATAGTTTGTGACCGAGGGCGGGATATTGCGCATCGCCACACACAGCAGGCTGCCAATATCAATCCCCATTTCCATAGTGGTCGTAACCGAGAGCACATCCACCCGTAGATCCAATGGATTCTGGTCGTCATGGAAGAGATCCTGAAAGCGGCGCTCATAATCCCGGGCTTCTAAGCCGCGGATCTGAGCTGTGTGTTCATTGGCTTGTAAAGGATACGGATCGTCAAAGGGAGAGTTAGGTTCGATGTATTGAACTGATCTGCGGTAGTAGTTATTGATGGACCCGGTCTGGACGATCTTTGTTGGTTGCCCACAACGGAGGCAGACATTTAAAACGGTTTCACTCATGATGTAGCCGCACGATTGGCATTGATGTAGTTCTGCTCTCACAGGATGCAATTCAAACCGATCCAAGCGTATGCCAAATGGGGTCTGCTGGTTGTCAAGTTTTTGCCCAGCCACGGTCAATATCTTGACGCCCAGTAATGCGTCCCACAAAGGTTTACGTAAAGAATTAACCCATTTATCTGCTTCAGTATTGTTTTTGAAACGCCTGACTTGTACAAGCGCACGTGAGACTGCAATTACATATCTACCCAATTTCCGGGTATTCCGTAGATTGTAAGGAACATTATCCCTGAGCAAGGCATCTCCCCAAAAGAGTCGTCGGCGCTCAAAAGAACGCACCCTGTCTTTTGGCCATGCCCACGGCGCTGCTGGTTCAGGGGGGAGTAATATGTTTTCAGTCGCCAGGATCCTTGTCACTGCCCGTAAAAACACCTTTGTTTCATCTTCGGTCAGCGGTGGAAATGATCCAGAGCCAAGATTGCCAACATGCCAACTGGCCAGGCCTAAAGGTTCTAGCGCGAATTCATCTTCTGCAATCTCGCGCCGTAAGGCAAGATCGAATGCTTCCTCAGCCTTCTTATAGACTTCTTGATCACCACTTCCTAACAAGGCAAAGAAATCTTGGGTATCACCCATAGTGGGATTGATCCCCAACCGAATCTGCAGGTCGACCACCCGTTGGCGCAACTGTGTAAATTCAGCGGCTGCAGGTTGGCTAACTCTCCCGCTTCCCTGACATTGCTCACACTTCTTTGTTTTAGTATGGATTTCTTCGCCGATTGTGAATGGTTCTTGTTCCTGGATCTCGCCAATTCCTTTACATGTTGGGCAACTATACAAAGCCCGGATCAGCAATTGACGAAACAGGTCAAGATGATGGTTCTGATTCATATCTCCTGCAAGCTTTGCGGCTTGCTGGCGGGAGTCGCTGAAGAGCAGGGCTTTTCGCCCAAAATTGGGCATTTTTCCCTTTGACCCCCGTGGTTGGATCCTGAATCCATCCTCAACAATCAAGGCAAAGGTTTGCGGGCCCTTTGTACGTAGATTTTCGATCACCTCGCGGCCATCTGGCCCGGGAGCTCGCCAATTTTGACAGCGGGGGCATTTCATAGGAAAGTTGCTGATCGATTTTTCTGTATCGCGATCTTTGGCCGGCTCCACCTCGTACACTTCGCGCGCAAATGCGTCATTCTTATGAACAGGCAGCGTCGTGCGAATGGATCGAAAGCGAATATCATCATGGTCAAAATTCGGATGAGGAAGTTCCACCCCAAATATATGGAATTCTTTTGGGTCCTGCTTTTTACCCATCAGGTCATCCGACCAGGGCCACAAGCTCCCCCCCGTCTGGTCTGGAATGCCTCCAAGGAAAAGCAACCCGCAATGCCGGCAGGAGAATACTTCCAACACGCGCGCCCCGCAATCACACCAAATCCGAGGCTCGGTGTATAACTTTCCGAAGGGGCGCGGTTGACCTGAATTTAGGCTCGCTTCGGGCACCTGGGAGCATTCCGGATTCATGCACGCCCAAAACCCTGCGATTCCTCGGAAGAAGGCATGAATGCGCACAGAAAGCAAAGGCGGCACATCCGTGGAATCATCCGGTCTGGCGAAACTTCCAGCGCTGAGCAAACCCGCGGTGGCGCGCTGACATTCCTCTGGTGAGGCAAGGCCCTGCCAAGTCTCATCTGCCAGTTGGTCCAGCAAGGTAGCATTTCGGGCTGTCCGCTGGCGAACCCAGGCGATATCCTCATTCTTCTCAAGCAGAGAGTAAAGTGCGACCTGGGGATGAACGCCTTTATTTACTTCACCCAGCGCAAGATCCGCAGCAAGTTGCTCCATGGCTGGGTTGGGATCAGCCAAATCAAACTTCTTTTGAAATTCTTCGAAGGCTTTGAGAGTCTCCGGTTTTGTCTGGCGTTCTTTCAGTGTGAGTTGGGGCGAACTGATGGTAACCAGTGTAAAGCGTTTGGAAGGTTCACCGAACAGATCAGAGACAAAGTTAAGCAGGTTATCGGCCGCACTTGCTTCATTCGGCAAGGAGGCGGTCGTGGCAATTGCCCTGAACTTTGGCGAACCAGGTTCCAAGCCAAGACGTTCCTTCAGGCGGCGGACCAGGTGAGCTACTTCTGTACCAGCAGCGCCGGTGTAGGTATGCGCCTCATCGAGAACCAGCGTGAAGCGATTGTCTCCTCCACTTTCCAACCACTGTCGTGTCTTTCTAAAGATCGGATCTTCGATTGGGCGAACGAGCATGTACTCCAACATGGAATAGTTAGTTACCATGATGTCCGGGGGAGCGGCTTGCATATCCCAACGGTTGAGCATTTCTGGAGAATCCGGTCGTGGCCAAAAGCCAGTCTCTTTCAACTCATCTCGTAGTTTTGCCCAATCCTTTTCGAGGTTTGTATAATACTCAGCCAGTTTTTTTCGACGCCATTCTTCTTGTACCGGCCCTGTCTGCGGGCATAGGCTGGTATACATGCCAAAATGAATAACGTTTCCGTTGAGGTTGCGAGTTTGCCATTCTGGAGAGTCGCCGCGTGCAAGAATTCGTCTCAGGCGGGATAATTGATCGTTCACCAGAGCATTCATCGGGTACAGGATGATCGCTTTTACCGCTGCCGGTCGGGTTTCATGCCGTCTTGAATGCAACCAGACCTGCGCTTTTTCGCTGTACTCGCCTCGCTGAGGGCTGGCTTGTGTTTTTGACCAGGTTTTGGCGTCATTGAGAATATCTGCCAGGATTGGCAGCAAGAAAGCCTCGGTCTTACCGGAGCCTGTGCCGCTTGCCACCAACAGGCTGGGTTTATCGCTAAAAGCTCCCAGGAGTGCTTCTTCCTGGTGGCGATACAATGAAAACCTGTCGATCGGTACCCCATATTGCACCAGTTCGGATATTCCATCCGGTATAAATTCGTAGGCGCTCTCCAACTCGGAAAGTTTTCGCGCGGTTGGGAAAGCGGGCGTTGATTCTATAAAAGGTTCCTGGGCTACGGCTCCAACTCTCCGTAGTATTTCACCGCGTTCAGCATAGATTGTCGGATTGGATATTCGATACGCTGTTTCCAGGTACTGAACAGCAAATTCCTTAATATGCTCAAATGCCTGGTTGGGGGTAAGGGGGATCGCTCGTGAAAATATTGGTGCCGGCTCAGGAACCGATTTCGGAGTTTCCGTTCCTGTTGTGGGAGATGCTTCGGCAGGCCACTCTGTTAATGCCCACCGGCCATCCAGATTTAGTCGGAATGTTCCTGCATTTGCTCGCAGGAATGTCCGTTCGATCATATCCGGCGTAAAAGTGCTCTTTAGCTGCTCATTGACCTTTTCAGCAAGTTCTTTATGTGTGACAGGATGTCCCAAATCTTCCAAGACCTGAATAATCACCAAGAGTATCTGGGATGGTTTGTATGATCCGGCCATAATCTTCAATTACCTTTTGTCTTCAAGCTAGGATTTTCGATGGAACAGAAGTGCGGAAATAGATTGCATGATCCATTTGAATGTCAGTGGGGAAGGGGTACCGGCGGCTTCTTCTGATTGGGCTATTCTTGTCTGGGCTGCTGCCAGTTCTGACTCCAGTTGGCTGATCCTTGTCGTACTCTCTTTCTTTAGTTGCTCAATTTCCTTCTGCAAGTTCTCTTTGTCCTCGCGCGCTGCCTTTAAATCCATCTCCAATTTGCTGACAATATCCGCCCTTTCTTGCCTTACCTGCTCGATCTCTTTCTGCAAGCCCTCAACTTTGGATTTGGATGCTGCAAGGACCATATCTAGTTTACCAGCATTAGCTGCATTTTCGGTTTTTAGTTGATCGACCTCATTTTGCGTGCTTTCTTTAGCTGCTTTTACGGTTGCCAGTTCCGCCTCCAGGCTTCTATTCCTGGCTTCAACGTGTTCCAGTTCCTTCGTCTCGGTTTCCAGTTTTCCCCGGACTTTAGTTAGTTCAAAATTAGCCCATTCCTGCAACGATCTTTCCTGATTTTGAAGACTCTCTACTTGATCGGATAGCGTTTTAATTTGCTCCAGGAGCTTGTTTTTCTCTTGATCAGCTTGATCCTTGTTTTGTTGGTCAGAAGACAGGCTTTCTGAAATTCTTGTTTGTAATTCAGATATCTGCGCTCGTTGGGTTTCCAGTTCTGCCCTGAGGCCAGAAATCGTTCCTTCTGCGGCCAGCTTATCCTCTTGCAGTTTTTCTACCCTAGTATTCGTCTCTGCGATCATTTGCTGGAATAGTTTATTTTGTTCAGTAAATACCCGTACTCTATTTGTTGAGTCCTTTTGGTCTTCCATTTGGGCCTGTAGACCGAGTAACTTTTTCTGAAGAGAACCATTTTCTGCGAGAAGCTCTTGCATTTTCATATCGTATGCCTCTTTCCGTTCTCGATCAAATTTCCAATTACCCCCACCAACCGGAATGAAATAACGCAGTTCTTCAAAAGGACAATCCGGCAAACTGAGGATCTCAGAAATCGTTGCCCGGCTTGCCGTCCGTTGATAATTCACCAGTTGGTAGATATCCTCGCGATGTAGCGGGTGAACGAACGCCTCCATGACCTCAATCATCAGATCGTGGAAGCCTTTGTTGACCAGGCGCGCTTCTTCAATTAGTTTTTCGATCTCCTGATGGTTGATGGCTTCCTGGTAAACTCCATCGTCACGTGACCCATAAGGCCGAATCAATAATTCATCCTGTTTTTCGGTTGGCTGGATTGATATCTTGTCGCCATAGGTTAGGCTGCGTTTTTCCAGCCATTCACGAATGTTGAGAATTGCGCCTGTTTCATCGATGTAGGCGATGAATTCATAATCCTCTTCATCCCTGCAGTGAACATTGTTCGCTCCAGATGGGATCCAGTGCCTGAGCATACCCGCAATACGTAAATTTCCATGCAGGATATCCAGGTGGGTGAGGGTTCGATACTCTTTTTTCCTGGGCTCTGGCGTCTCTTCATCCTTTTTAGGCCGTGGCTTGCGATGAGTGAGTTTCCCATCTCCTGTACCTAACCCCGTGTTCCCTCCAGGTTGATCTTCGTTTGTGCGAAACACAGCTACACCCCCCGCACCAGACCGATCGAAATCAGGGCTTGGAATGCTGCTTAGCGTCCAGAAATCATCATGAACAAGTAAGAACCGCGCATCGTTACTAAGCCAAGAATCCGCATCTGTAAGACGCCCATCATGACCGATAGCTTGATTGACAAGCTCCTTAAGAGGAATCGCAGACCGGGATTTGATCTGACTCGCCAGGGTGGCATAAATCTTATCCACATCTTTAGTGGTCAACGCATAGAAAGCGGCCTGGCGCGCAAACCATAGTTTATCGAGATTGATAAAACGCTCATCCGCGTTCAACTTGATTTCGGCATCGGTGGCGTCGGCGTCCATGTGTAACACCTGCCGTATCAGGATATCAATCTTGCGTCCGGACCCTCCGTATTTGATCAATTCTTCGTGTAACAGATCCAGTTCAGATGCGGACAACATATGGCGGCAAAACCAGCGGTTGATTGAATCTTGTGAAAAACGAAAATCCGCCAACGGTGTAAAAATGGCGTCTTCTTGTTTGATGTGGTTCTCTCTGCAGATTAGGCCGACAATCACAATCTCATGCAAGGCTTGGCGTGAAGTAAACAAATATTCATATGCCAATTCATTGATCGATATCCATTCTTTTAGCCCCCAGCGATCAGGGGGAAAAGGCTTGAATCGGTCATCTGATGCCAATTCAAAGGTCGGCGAGAGAATACCTTGTGTTATCAGTAGAGATTCAATTTCATCCCGCGTAAGCCAGTTATGTGCTTGCTTGAGGGTTTGGATAGCTGTCGGATTATGTATTTTTTGCGGATCAACTGCTCGCCATTGATGGGGAATTTGGTCAAACGCCGGGATGAATCTCGCGTCCTTTAGTAGTAAACTCTCGAAATTCTGGGCCAGAATCTGATTGAAGAATGACTTTGGCAGATTTAAATTTGACCGAAGCAAGTCGTTTGTTGTTATCGGCTTGGGAGAATGGATTAATTGCTGGTAGGATTTATCAGCGGCACCCTTTATGATTGATAGATGAATCCAGATTTGATTTCCAACCCCGAACACATTTTGAGAGGTTCTCAAAATGTCATCGATCAGACTGATAAGAAGGTTATTACCAACTTGTTCCCTTGATTCAGTCGGCCATAAATTATCAAGGATGTCTTGACTGCTGTGAGGAGAACCATCATTAAGTAGATAATTTTCCGCCCGCGTATGAAAATCCTGCTCCAGCTTTTTTGATATCCAATGCCTTTGTCCCAGCCGTCTAAGATTCTGATTTTCAGCCAGCTGATGCTCTGCGATCACTAGAAACCGTGGTGCGAATGGTTGAGTGGGCTGCGTGGGCTGCGTGGGAAAAAGGGAGGAACTTACCAGTTTTTCTGTCGGTATAGGCAGGGAAGATAAATGAAAAACATCATCAAACGATTCACTATTCAATCTCAGCAATTCATTAAGAAATATCATTCCTTGTGTTACTTCAATAAACCGAGAGTCCAACTGCCCGATTAAGTATGTAGCGATCTGAGAAGCATGTTCTGGTGCTTCCTCGGAAAACAAACTACTTACTAAGCCATTCAAGGAGACAGGCTGTCCTATTCCCCGGATATAAGTTTCTAGAGAATTGATGTTAGCTGCCAGCGTAGTTCTTGAAACGGCAAATTCTTGCGCAATAATTATGATTGGATAATCTTGAAGCCCAGATTCAAAAACCCCCAGCGTGAAATGGTCTGGGTAATCGCTGGGGGGGTCACAATCTTGGAACTGTCTGAGTAACCAGGAGGAAAGAGAAACAGGCTTTGAATTCTCCAGGATCGCTTGAGCAAGATTTTCTAGCTGATTATTGAAAACATCTAGTTTAACCCACACCTTGCTTCCAACTCTGATTACTGAAGATAGTTTCGCCAGTTCTGATTCAACTGCTTGGATAATCGATTGTTGTTCTGCCTCGATATATTGTGAATCTTCTATAAAAAGTTCTGCAAGTACTTTGTGCACATCAACGGGATTCCTGCATTCTCCCATCTTTTTTAGAATGGATTCTAGAGGAATGCAGTACCACCTGATATCTCGTTCAGCAATTTGAGAAGCATTGGGATCACCTGAATGCTAAATCACTTGCTCAAAGCACTTTGCGGCGGACGCGAATTCCCCCATAGACATATGTTTATAGGCTTGATCAAACCAGTCCTTTACATTGGCCCCAACCATACCAAACCTAACCTAACCTCAAACAATGACCGTGATTTGAATTGGCGAGGATTTGGGACTAATTCCCGGGAATTACATTCCCTATTTACTAATCAATTTTACCCTAAACTATCATGGGGTGCTTTCCTCTCGACGATGAAATAGAGTCCGGTAAAGTAAGAGATCGGCGGGCTTGAGGGATTGTGATCAGACATCAGTTTTCTTATTATCTTATTCGACATATTTAGAGTAATACCGAGAATTAGATAACCAGAATGATATAATGCTCTACTCTCTAATAAACAAAAAGAATATTATGTCCTCCCATCTTATGCATAAAATAGACTCGCCAAACCTCTTGACTATAATTCCAGTCGAGGAATTACCTTTAGAGCCAAGCTTCGATGATTGTTATGTGTTTAATAATCTTGCTCGAGGTAAAGTAACCCAATTCAATCATGGTTTACACAAATACCCTGCAAAATTCATCCCGCAAATTCCTCGTTGGGCTCTTAGTTATCGAAGACAACAAACGGCTGAAACGGTTCTTGATCCCTTTTGTGGGTCAGGGACGACATTAGTCGAAAATGGTTTGATCGGCGGAAAATCTATTGGATATGATATCAGTCCATTGGCAGTGGTGATATCGAAAGCAAAGGTGTCTTGCCTCGATAATCTGCCCGATACTACGCCTCGCATAGCTGCAAGGGTAGTTGGGAAAGCGTCAAAATACCTGCCGAAAATACTCGAAAACTTAAAACCCGACGAAGAGACGCAGGGCCTCCATTACACTTGGTCTTTTTGGTTTGCCCCAACAGAAATGGCCAAGCTTCTGTCTCTTAGGGATGCCATAATTAGCGAGTTTGGCGTAGATTGTCCCGAGCTTGCAAATTTCCTGATAGCATGTTTATCTTCGATTGTGAAATCTGCATCCTATTTGAATGAGGATCAAATTAAGGTTCGATTTGATAAAACCAAAACTCCTCGCGATCCGTTTTTGACTTTTCCGGAATTCGTTGTTGACGCTATAGAAATACAGCAAAAATATGGTGAGTTGGCGAAGGATGCTGGTGCAGACTTTTCTGTTGATGTAGGATCAGCATCCAAATTGGATTTGGAGGATATGTGTGTGGATCGTGTGGTTACATCTCCTCCTTATATTAACGCTGTAGATTACACGATGGCTCACAAGTATAATCTTTTTGTTTTGGGATTAATCCGTCCCGATGCTTTTAAAGCCCACTGTCGAGATTATATTGGTTTAACTGAGCGTGCAGTTCGCACAAAAGATATGGAAAATCTACCACAAACTGGAATTAATGAAGTTGATCAGGTATCCCTTGGTATTCGTAACTTAAATACTCAATTGGCCCGAAATAGGTCCTATGTTGTTGCACAATACTTTCATGGTATGCATCGTGCTATTCATGAAATGTATCGCGTTGTCAGACCTGGGGGAAAAATAATAATAGTTGTTGGGGATAAGAACAGAATTTGCGGAATCGATATTCCCACCGCAAGTTTAATCGAGACATTGGCACTTTCATCTGGTTTAAGAACCGAACTTCGGTTCTATCACCATTTGGCAAATAGAAGCAGCATGCGCTTAAATCGATCAGCAACTGGTGGGAAAGTGCAACTGGAGACCATATATGTCTTCACAAGACCATGATCCATTTGGTCTCAGTAAAATCAAGCCTGAGAGACATAAGAATGGGGCTTTATCAATTCACCCTTACTTTGGTAAGGTAGATCCTGCTCTTGCTAAGTCCCTGATAGAACGATTCTCGCGGGTGGGAGATACGGTTCTTGATCCATTTTGCGGAAGCGGAACTGTTTTACATGAGGCTCTGTTATTAAAAAGATCTGCTGTAGGCTGGGATAGTAGTCAGTTGGCAGTCTTGTTATCCGCGGCAAAATTAATGGGTATTAATCGGAAAGAAATCCACGAACTGGCGGAAATCTCTAGGGGCCTGGAGACATACGGTTCAAAAGCCGGCTTATTTTTTAAGCCACTGCCCGATGACCGCGACATTCCTTCAATGCCTAGGACAAAGAACGCTTCAATATGGTTCGAGAAAAATGCCGTTAATGAATTAGGTTACATCAGATTCTACTTAAATCAGGCAACTCCTAAGATGTCAGTTGGAACTAAGTTATTGGCTTTTACAGCATTTAGCCGTATTATTGTCTCTGCGTCGAATCAACAAGGGGAATCCTCTTACCGCAGCGTCAAAAAAGAAGATTACCCTGGTCGTGTCATTGACCTTTATGTAGATGCCTTGCATCGAATTGTTCAAATTGCAGTCCAGTTCAATAATCTAATGCAATCTTCTTGTGGAGCAGAAGAGCGGCTCTTGACTGTAGATAGTGATATTGTTAAGATCACTTGGGGTGAGCTTAAGGCAGAAATTGACTTTCGTGACACCCGGCTTGCGACGAATGCTCGGATTAAAAATGAATGCCTATGTGATTTGGTGGTTACATCTCCACCTTACTTAATGTCTTGGGATTACGGGCTGTACCACAAATTTAGGTTTTATTGGCTTGGATATGATTTAGAAACCTACGAAGAAACCGAAATAGGAAGGCACCTTCGACGCAAGAGAGATGATGTGGAGCGGTATCGCGAAGACATGAGAAGAGCGTTTGTTGCCTTATCGCACAATTTAAAATCTTCTGCCACCATAGCAATGATTAACGCTAATTCGGTAGTGCATGGGAATAAGATTGATACCAATGCGATTTTAGGAGAATGTGCCGATGCGGCCGGTTGGAATTTACAAGGCACTTTTTCCAGCCTTGATATTCCAGGACCTCATCATGGAATGTATGCCAGTTTGGAATCGAGGGGGACAAAGACTGCGGGTAAAAGTGGTAAGAAGGAAAATGTCCTAATATTTATCCGAGGTTAATTGGTCCAATAAAGTAGTGGTTTTCGAGGCTCTTCAAATGTAACCCATAAGCCAATGAAGGGAGCTTGAATTTCTAATTTGGCAATATAATCACGTGTTTTTTTTGTCATATTAGTACGACAAAAGCCCAATATTAACCTTTCAAGGCTCACGGAGGGGGAAGAAATACAGAATTGCTCTATTAAGTATTTGGCATTCTCGAGGTATAACAAAAAACTTCTTTCCGCCTTTTTATATGAGGTATCAACCTCAATTAGTAATAAACATGAACCTCGTACTCCAACAATATCTGGAATAGGGAGGCCGGACGACTCAAAAATTCTCAATGCGTCTCCTTGAGATCCAACACCTCCTCTGGAAACCCTTCCGGGGTCTCTAAACAAAATTGCCCAATCTTGTTGTGAGAGAGCTTCAGATAAATATGAATTGCAATGGGATTGATCTATTCTAATCTCAGCCACACCATCGTACCTTATCTGCAAATTCAATTGGCAGGCGTTTATAAAGTGACGTTGTTGTTGCTAAATCTGAAAACCACCAGAAATCTGATTTAAGGTAAGTGAACTCGACAACAAGCGGTTTCACCTTTCGGCCGAATTCATCAAAACAATAGATATATTTAGCGGCCAATATCATACCAACATAAGGATCCATCTGGCCGGACCCTTTTTCCACCCAACTCTTTTTGTCTGGTTTAACACCCACTTTGACTACAACCTCATCTCCATCATGTTCGATACTTGGGATGTCCCTGGCAATGTCACCCCGAAATCCATTTCTAAGGGTCGTCTCTATGATAGAAAGAATTCTATGTCTATCTGACATGACTTTTTCGTTATTTTTTGTCAATAGAGCTATGATATGCTCGATAACAAAAACATGTGCTTCATTTTCTAGTGTTGGATCTGGTTCATACCAAAAAGGCAAAGTGGGGGTATTAGGATAACAAATAGCAATACCATTGAAAGCTTGGAGGTAACGATACAATGCCCACCGATCTCCTCGTAGGGAGAAATCTAGACCTCGTGTTCCTTGAAGAATTAAACTAGGAACTCCCAATAATGCAGCTCTCGCTAGCCGCGGGATTCTCTGGTATAGATTCATACGAACAATATGGGTTGTATCCTCTAAAACCACACATGGCAATTCTCCAACACTCAACATCACATCACAAGTACACCATTGGACAAGATCAACTATTGCATGTGGGGCAGTGATAACGCTATTTATCACATCGACAGCAGCATCATTCGTAGTCTCGTAATAATGTCCTCCTACATAGCTATTTGTACGGAAATTAGGAGATCGTTTGGCTACATAAATCTTCTCAATTATAGGGAATTTTGGGTTGCTTACAGCATATTTCATGAAAGCCCGAGCTTCTTCAGGTGATTCGGCCCAAAGTGTTAGGTGTTTGATTTCGCTAGATTCCATTTCCCCCATCCCTGATATCCAAAATCTTGTCCAGAGACACTTTCAAACACCTCGTTATTTTGTAGGCGATATCGAGAGACAAATGGCGTCTGCCTTGTTCTATTTGGGCAAGATAGGAGCGGTTTATTTTGGATAAACTTGCCAATTCTTCTTGCGTAAGGCCAGCTTGCTCTCAATATTCCTTAACCCTTTTTCCAAAAATCCTGTATAGATCATGTGTCTGTTTACTATCGTCAACAAAAGAGAGAGCCCGGCGATTCTGTCGCCGGGCTCTCTCTTTTTCAGTTTTAGGGTTTGTGGGCATATTACTATATCCCCACAAGGAATTTATGGTTCTGTGACATAGGGCTTCCTTTATTCATCCAAATGCTTGTTAAAAAGAGATCAGACAAAAATGAGTATAGATGATATGCATATCAGGGTCAAGGTATCTACGGAAGTATCTACAGAAGGAAGAGCAAATGAAATCTACAGCGGATCATGTTTGCCTCTTATTCGGCCTAAATTAATCAACTCTGCCGCTGTCAACTCTGCCCTGTCAACGGGTGTGTATCATTTTTTCGGGGAATCATCTCTTTGATAGAGGCCACGTCCATATTTGAACTTACGCCAGGGATTGTCCTTGGGGTCTCTCGGTTGGGCGGGAATCAAGAGAGAGATCTTTTTGGCGGCCAGGAATGCATCTCGGCGAGAGATTGATTTGCGGGCTGGAGCTGGTTTTTCCCGGGACTGATGCAGTTTCTGTCTTTGTTGGGCAGCTTGTTTGCGTAAGCGCATTTCTATCCTGGGCCAATCTTCCTTCCAGCGGCCGCTGCACAGGATGTTACGCAGGGCCAGCATCGGATTGACATGTCGCTCTGCCCAGTGCATCCCGGCGCCTTTCAAGCGGGCTTCCACGACCAGCTTATTACCGCTTTCCACAATGCCGCTGGCGATTGGCCAGCCTTCCTCCTGAAAGCGTGGATATTGAAGTTGCTGCTCCCGTTTTTGGAGGTAGGCCAGATTGGCAGATATTTCCACTGCTTCAGGATGTTTGGTCCGCAAACGCCGTAGTTCAGTCAACAAGCGTTTAGGCCCTTCATGCTTGAGCCGATGGAGCCGTTCCTGGAGCCACTCCTGGGCCCTGGGAGTGCCTTCTCCGTATAGGAATTCTCCCACCTCACTGAGGTGTTCTCCGGCATGCGGAAAATCCAGGATGCGCACGGCATCCGGCCGGTGATAATCCGTGAATCCCTGCAACCAGTCCGACCCATCCATAATGGCGGCCACCTGCAGGGCATTTTCCACTCCCCGTCGTTGGATCTCCACCAGAGCCTGCCGGGCGAACTCCTCTGCACTGATTTTGCGGGAAAAATACGACAAATGACGGGTATGCACCACCCATTCCCCCCTTTCCAGCACGGCTGGTTGCACTTCCCCAATCACCAATGTGCGCACTTCTGCCCACTGCCCATGCAACAGCGGGACCATCGCGCCATCCGCACTGATTTGCATTTTCTCCGCTCCTGCCGGCGCCGCAGGCTGTTCTTTCTCTAATCGCTCCATTTCCTCCTTTTGCATCTCTGCATACGCCGCCCCGGCGGCCTCACTGTAACGCTGGCTGACCGACTTGCTCACTCCAATCCCTTGCATGTCTGCCATCATTTCTACCGCACGCACAAATGGCATCCAACTCGACAGCCGCACCAGGCTCTCGTGGGCGCGCGGCGTCAGGCTACCTGGCAAAAGTTCAAGTTCCTCATCCAGGGGGAAAAACTGCCCGCCCACATTCCGGACACTTGCCATATTCCCGTTGGAGCTCCACCTCGTTCCCCCCGCGCACTTCCAGCCGCCGCTTCTTCTTCCCTTTCCTCGACAGGCTGGCTCCACAGTGCGGACACTGCGGCCCATCCGGCCCCTCGATCCATTCCGCACTCGCACTCGCATTCGCCGTGTCCGACAGCATCTGCGCTCGAAACTCATCCAGCCGCCGGTCCACCTCTGCCTCGATCTCTCGAAAGGTCGCCCGCGGATGCTGCCGCCGCCATTCCGCCATCCCTTCGTTAATTTCTTCGCTCTTCTCTTGCCAGCCTTTCTTCATCTGCTCGCTGTTCATACGGCCTCCTCGCTCGCTTTTCCCCCATCTTACTCCTTTCCCGAAAAAAAGATACACACCCCTGTCAACTCTGCCCTTGACAACCTAGAACATTAGTGCTATCTTTGATGTGCCGGTCCTCCGGCCACAATTGAATATCCCATTCGTTTCCTAGCGCCACATTCGTTTCCAGCATTCCTACCGGACGATGTGGCGTTTTGCGTTAATCACAAATCCACAGAAGGAGTAGCACCATGATCAACCAGGTTGACTTCGAAGGCTATCTCACCCGCGCCTGGGAATACCGGGAGCAGCGCTTCATGCGCCTGGCCAACCACCGCCCAGGTGAAGAGGGCCAGACTTCATCAGACTACATCACGGTCCTGATTGACTCGGCCCTGGATTTCGATCCGCGCCGCGTCAAAGTTGGCCGGCTGCTTCGGGTACGCGGGCGCATCGTCGGCCGCGACATCGTCGAACCGTTGAAATCGATTGTAAGCAAATCCCACGATGGCGTCGAACTTCCCGGCGAACTTAACAACCTGGTTATTCGCCGACCCACAATCCAGATCTTTGCGACGCAAGTCAAAGTCGAATGGAAAGATAAGAAAGCACTTCAAAAGAAGAAATCAAAAAGCCTCGTGAAGGGCAAACCGAATCCTACCCAGCTTCCTGACGCTCCCATTGAGGTCGGGCGGGACCTGGCGGAACTCGTTCCTGCCAAGTAACAAAATCCGGCCAACAGGCCGATATCCTTCTTCCCGCACATTGCGGGAATCATGCACGCGACTGGCATTTGGTGCCCTTGAGGAAGGGCTGCTGTCGCGTGCTTTTTTGTACCTTGAAAAACCGGCATTCCTGTGAGAGCAGGGCTGCTCCATACCCGTTACAGACATTCCTTTCGGGGACTTCCTCCACCCCCTAATAGACCCCGGCAGGGGAACCTGCCGGCTTGCACTTATCCATTTTTTTGTTGATCACGCTCCTTGTGAGCGTTGATGCACGCGCTTCCCGTTTCGGGATTATTCGTCGCCAGCATTTCACCTTTTGGAGAAGGAGGACCATTTGACAGCTCTCGACATCCCCATCGAACAACACAGAAGGCAGCACTCTGCCGAAGAAGCCCTGGCGCTTGGACGCTGGGCGATCTCCCCGGACCTGCCCGGTTGGAGGGTAAAAACCCCTACCGACACCTACACCCTCGTCCCGCAGCAGGACGGAAAACTCGGCTGCTCCTGCCCCGACTTTCGTCGAAATGGATCGCGTGGGCTGGATTGCAAGCATCTCTGCGGGCTGCAGCTCTGGCTGAAAGGCCGGGGCGATGGCGGCTCCGCCCAAACTCATTCTGTAGAAAATGGAGAAAATCGTATGACCACAGAAAACCTTGTTCGTGAATGCGGCTGGGTGAAGTTGTTCCACCCCTCCACTGCCCAGGTGACGATCCCGCTCTCCCTGGACAAACCCATCCTGGTCGCCGAAGCCCAAGCGCTAATGGCTTCCGTCACCAGCCTGCTGCAGGCCGGCTTCTCAGTCGAGATACCTAGCCTGGAGGACGGCGAGCATGAGGAAGAAATTGGCTTCGTCGTCCGCCGCGCCAAGGTCAATGCAGATGAGACCGAGACGCCGGTCGTGGACCTGTATCCGGTCAATGCCAATTTCCGGCGGGTGGCCAAGTACCTGAACGAAGAGACCGATGTCCGCGAGTTCGAAGCAGCCTGCGGCATAAATCTCCAGGCCCTGCCCATGTACGAGGGTGACAATACCATCGAACGCGGCAAGAACCCCAAGCTGGATAAGTACGTCATCGCCTTGAAGCGACCCGTCAAGATCGTCTGGAAGTTTAATCCACGCTATGAGGGCGAGAATGACAAGAAGAATCCCAAGCGCGTATTTGTCCGCTGGGCCAATGGCGCCCCTGCCTCGGATGGCAATATCGTTCTTTCCCCGGCTGTGTGGCTGACCCTGGAAGACGCCAAGGCAGTCCTTTGCCCGCTGGGATCCAAGAGCCATCCTGAATTCAAGGGCATGACCCTCGAGCAGGTTGGCCAGACAGAAGACGGGCGCAAGGTGCTCGCCTACCTCGCCGGTGACCAGTTTCAGCCGAATGGCGATAAGAACGGCCATAAGGTCAAGGCGGCCGCAAAGATCCTGCTGGAGGCACTATGCCCGGTATAAAATCCTGCCGCCAGATATGGGGCCGCGACTTCGTCGTCGGCAATGAATGGGATGCCGGATCGACACCTCCACACATTCGACCTGAGCAGGCCGGCCGGTGGACGGTGCGCCGGGAAGCTGAGCGCTTCACCGTGGTTTTCCACAGCTTCCACACCGGGCAAGAAACCCATCTGGATGCGTTTGCCCCCTCGGAGCAGGGTGAACTGGACGCCAAGGCTTGTGCGCTGGCTGCCCGGGACACCCTGCGATTCTCGTAACAGAACATGGAGAGATTCCCATGACTCACCAAAAGAGCTTCATCATCGGCCGCCTCGGTGCGGACCCGGAGATGCGGTATGCGCCATCCGGTCAGCCGGTCACCAACTTTTCGGTCGCTACCAACCGCAAGTACAAGAACGCGAACGGAGAGGACATGAAAGAGACGGTGTGGTTCAAGGTTACCGCTTGGGGCAAGATGGCAGAGGCATGCAACAATTACCTCCACAAGGGCAGTCTCGTGTATGTCGAAGGCCGCCTGATCGCCGACCCTGCCACGGGTGGTCCGCGCATCTGGAACCGCCAGGATGGCAGCTCCGCCGCTTCTTTCGAACTCCTCGCTGAACTCGTCCGTTTCCTGGGCGGGAAGAACGGCGACGGAAATGGCAACGGGGGGCCTACTGAAGTCGCTGCCACCGAAGAAGAACAGATCCCCTACTAACCGAATCTCCCTTTGTCCAGGCTCACCTGTAGCCGCCGGACCCGTATTCCCTTCTCCAAAAAACCTGTGCCGTCCCTCGTGGGCGGCACGCCAGGCCATTCGAATAACGTTCGAGGGCCTGGCGTGCTTCTCACCTTCTTTGTGTTTCTCACCTGGACATGGTTCCGGGTGATGAATCCTCGTTTCCCTGGCTTTACCAGGTTATTCGTCGCTGGCATTTCACCGGAGGAGACGCTTATGCATACACAAAAGAAGGAGGTTCACAATGGTGCTGACCACACCGAAACAGATCAAAGAATCTGACCTGCAGGCCTTGCGCCAGCAGGCCACGGTCTCAGTGTCGGGATACTTTTATTCCGTCAACCTGGGACCGGATGTCCACCCGCAGTATCACTACGTCGGCAAGGACCGGCGCTGCACCTGCGGGCTGGGTGCAGACTGCCCGGCCGTCCTGGTTGTGGCGGATTACCTGCGCTCTGGGGGCGAACGCGCTCCCGATGTGCCATCCGGGTACTTTCCGGTCGCCCCTCAAACCTGCCCGATCTGCGGTGCGGAGACGTACTATGTCCCGGACCTGAGCAGCAAGCGGCGCGGTGCCGGCTGGGCCTGTGTCAAGGGCAGCGAAGCCCACTACTGGCTCGCCCACGTCAACGCTCTGCGCCAGGCGCTTGCGGAAAATCCCTGGGTCTACCCGCCGGTGGTTGCGGCGGATGGCCGGGTGTTGTATCCGGGCCTGAAACGCGACGAGATCATCATCGAGTCGCAGCCCTGGCCGGACGGATACAACCCGGACCGATAACAGAATTCGCTTTTCCCCCACTTTGGGGACGGAACCTACCGCTCCCCTGTGGGCGTCGCGTCGTCCGTCCCCATCATTCTACAGAAAGGACTGACGTGCGATGGAACCCCTACTGATTCCTCCCCCTTCTTATCCAACCCCAAAACTGAAAACGCTGCCGCTTCGAGACCAACCCGCCTACCGGGTCACCTCGAACGTCACCGCCTGCAGCCTGGCAGAACTCCTGGCTGCGGTGGTTGGCGGGGCGCAGCAGATCGAGATCGCCGAAGGCATCCTCGCCCGTTTCGGCGGGGATGTCCAGCGCATCTACAAGGCGCATGTTGCAGAACTTGCCTCGGTGCGCGGCGTCGGCCAACAGACCGCGGTGCGTATCAAGGCCGCCCTGGCGCTCGGGGTTCGTCTCCATGAACCCGCTGGGGAACGGTCAACGATCAACTCTCCTTCCGATGCCGCTGCTCTTGTCCAATATGAGATGTCTCTCCTGGAGCAAGAGTACTTGAAAGTCATGCTCCTCGACACCCGTAACCGTGTCCTGGACATTGTCGAGGTGTACCACGGTTCGGTCAACTCATCTCAAGTGCGCGTGGGCGAGGTGTTCAAACCTGCCATTCAGCGCATGGCCCCGGCAATAATCGTCCTGCACAATCACCCCAGTTCGGACCCAACGCCTTCGCCCGATGACGTCGCGGTGACGCGTGCCATCGTGGCGGCAGGTAAGCTCCTGGACTGCGATGTCCTGGATCATATCGTGATCGGTGGCAGCCGCTATGTATCCCTCAAGGAAAGGGGCCTCGGCTTTTCGTGAGGCGGATGAGGATTACAGCCATGGCTAGCTACGATTTCGATTACGCAATGCTGGTCCTCAGGCAGGCGACTGACTTCGCCGAGATCGAGAACGATTTTGTTCCCCTGCGCAAGTGGGCGAACGAGGTCGAGCAATCCGGCCACGAGATGGGAGCCATGGACGGCAGATTGAATCACCCTGTTGGCCAGGAAATCCTGATGGCGACCCTGCAATCGGTCGCAGCTGGAGCGGTTTCTCCGGAAGAAGCGCTCCTGCGAATACGCCGCTGGCTCAATAGCGGGCAAACGCAGGCGATAGACGCCGAATTCACCCACCAATACCAACTCGCATAAGCATGGAAGGGGCAGAGCAATCCGCCCCTTCCTCCTCCCCTCAGGGCATGCAGCATCCTCAAGCAGCTGAGCCATTCGTGCGCTTGGCCGCTTCAGGATGCTGCCTGCTTTCCATATAAACAGGCAGTTACCGTTTCCTGGCTTTTGCCAGTCATGCACGTGACCAGCATTTTCAAAAGAGAGAGTCATCCACAGAAATTCAAAGGAGGAACCATGCACAGAAAGAATCATGCCAAGAGCCTGCCAGTTCAAGGCACGGCTTCCATACCCGGTAGAGGAGGCAGCCATGCCTTACTACCTGGGTAAACGTCCACAGGGAGATTGGGTACTGTTCGCCTCGCCGGCCGCTCCGACGAAGGAAACCCACGGCCATCTCTACACCTGCGCGCAAGGGCCCTTTCGGACCCGCCTGGCTGCCCGTTGGTTCAACCGCTACGGCTGGGGCAACCCCCATGTCCATACGGTGGCAGATGCCGAACGGCTTGCCAGGGAAGCAGCCCGTGAGAACCTGGTCGTCGAGCAGTGGCTGCTCGAAGAGGGCCTGACCGCTCGAGAGTGGGAGGAGATGGTTGCCTTCGAAGCATACGAAAGAGCTGTCGATGAAGGTGTTGACAGGCTCCAACCCGCGCTCGAACCAGCTCTACAGGTTGACACAGAGCTTGCCTCAGCCTGAACTACAGAAAGGAGACTGAAACCATGGATCCAAAACCAAAGAAATGGTCTGAGATGACCGCAGAAGAACGACAGGCGGCGGTTGCCCTCCGGCAGGTGAAACTGGATGAAGCCCGGTTGAAACTGGAGAACGGCGTGACGCAACTGGTCGCCAGCGGTCGCTGGACCGAGTACCTGAAATTCCTTTCCCATTTCCACCGCTACAGCTTCAATAACCTGATCCTGATCATCTTCCAGTTCCCGCAGGCCACTTTGTGTGCCTCATACAGGACCTGGAAACAGCTGGGGCGGTATGTCCGGAAGGGAGAAAAGGGGATCGAGATCCTCGTCCCGGTCCTGGCTCGTATCACTGCCTGTCCTGATTCAATCAAAAGGGGCGAAGTGGACAAACGGGCGACAGTTTTAGAATCTGGGCCAAAAGAAGATCAAAACGGCAATACATCCGGCTACAAGGTGGTGGGCTTCAAGATCGGCCATACCTTCGATGTCAGCCAGACGGATGGCGCTCCGATCCCTAATCCGATCAACATGGCCCTGGCCGGCGATGACCAGGGTGTGTACGCAGCCCTGGCCGCCTTCGCGAAGGAGGTCCTACACATCGATGTGGAATTGGTCGAATCGGATAACCTGAACTGGGGTGGCGCCTGTAGCTATGACCAGGAAGGCCACCCGGTAAGGATCATGGTGGCCGGCAATCGATCGCCGCTCTTCCGCGCCCAGACCCTGGCCCATGAACTGGCCCACGCCCTGCTCCATTCAGACAAAGACTACCGGGCACACAACCCACGTTCTCGCATCGAATGCGAGGCCGAGTCAGTATCCTTCTGCATCATGCACCATTTCGACCTGGATGTGGGCGGGGTTGCCTTTGGTTACCTGGCCCATTGGGGCGATGGGGAGAATGCTCTGGTGGAGTTGATGGAATGCGGGCTGCGCATCCGGGATGCGGCTCACCAGATCATCTCTTGGATCGATGAGCAGTACGTTGAGATCGTGGCAGTTGAAGGAGCAAGTTTAACCATTCTTCAGGATAAGACAGAACTCTCCTCTGCCTGACCTATAAAAATCAAAAAGAGGTTGTCCGTGAATTCTCAGGACAGCCTCTTTTTGATTTTACCTATAATTGACTCATCTAACCCCACACTTGACGGAGGATTACATGAATAGTAAATCCAATGTTGCAGAACCTTTTGACTTAATCCTTTCAGGATTAGCAATCGATAAAAGCCAAAAAAAAACAAATTCGTGGATTTGCCGAGAGAATAGGGAGTCAAACCGGCCTCGTAGTTTCCGACCTAATTGCTGCAATCATGTATCTGATACTGGCGAGGAGATCCTCTCTCGCTTCACAGGTAGAAATATCTTCTCTTTCTTCTCCGTCGACTGAGCGCAGGTTGCTCTCTGCCGCTGAGGTTGCAAACCTTCTAAATATTAGTAAAGCAAAAGCATATCAGCTAATGCAAGAAGGAGAAATGCCTGCTGTCAGGATGGGAAGGACAGCGCGTGTTAGGGAGCAAGATTTAGATTCTTTTATAAATGAACATCTTACACAAGCAAAATAATGCCTATTCCCTGGAGAGAAGGTCTCATTTGTGCGGAACAAACGCCTGCAACACCCTTCTCATGGTCGTGAACCAGTTGCCCGGATGTGTAAAGACGAAGCAGGTGAAGATAGCCCTTGGAAGAAGTATGATTGGTCCAGTATGTGCTAGCCGGCATACGCCGGAATCAACGCAAAGTTAAAATTGTTCCTAAAGCATAGACGATCCTATCACTATAAAAAAGAGTTGTCCGAAAAGCAACATTGGCCAGCCCTGAAATTTCGACAAAAGGTAAAAATTGGCGGTCCATTGGACCGCCAATTTTTGCAAGATTATGGTCGATACAACCCCACTCCGTTTTCACTTTCTCCATCCCCCCTTTTGTTTATTTTGTATACGAAATTTCTCCACTTATTATTGTGCTTAAAACTTGTAAGTCACCATCTAAAATAACGAGGTCAGCATCATACCCTTCTGCTATGGACCCCTTTGTTTTTAAGCCAAGTACTTCTGCTGGGGTTTTAGATGCCATAGTTAACGCATCACTTAATGTACAAGCTCCAAAATGGACCATGTTTCTTACCGCTTTGTCTAATGTTAGGATACTCCCAGCTAAACCGCCACTTTCGGTTTTAGATGACGTTCCATCTACGATAATTTTTAAATCCCCAAGTCTATATTCACCTGGCGGCATTCCTGTTGCTCCAATGGCATCAGAAATCAATGTGATGCCATCTGCTCGTTTAGCTAGAGCAGCCAATTGCAGGATTGCAGGATGAACATGTATTCCATCTGCAATTATTCCCAATCGCAATCGCTTCGATGTTAGTAATGCTCCAACGACCCCCGGTTTTTTATGTGTAAGTTCAACCATCCCGTTGAAAAGATGAGTTCCCCAAGATGCACCGGCATCCAAAGCTTTCATAGCGTCTTCATAAGAAGCTTCAGTGTGTCCCATGCCAACAACTATGCCTTTTGAAGATATTTTCCGGATGAATTCCAAGCACCCAGGTAATTCGGGGGCAAGTGTTACCATTCTTACAACATCTGGATCAAATAAACTTTCGTCACCAATGACTGGATTGCGCATATATAGCTTGTTATGTGCGCCACCTTTTGCGGGATTTACAAAAGGACCTTCAAAGTGCAATCCGAGAATGTTGGCATGAGTGTAATCATGCGGCATCCTTAATGTATTCTTTCCGACTTCCACAGCATGAATAATATTCTCAAGCGGAGAGGTAATAATTGTGGGTAAAAAAGATGTTACTCCGTATTTCGGCCAGCCGTGAGCTACGTCGATCATACGTTCAGGCGCGGTAGTAAAATCATGGCCGAAGCCTCCATTAACCTGAATATCAATAAACCCTGGGGCGATAATGGCATTGGGAGGTATATTCTTGATTTTGGGGTTATTCATTTTTCTTTTCACAGTTTTTACCGAATGAATTTGCCCTCCGGATATTTCTATAATCCCTGGTTGTAAAGAACCATTTGGCCAAAGCATGTTCCCTTGCAATATAAGATTTGACATATTATCTCCTTATGATCTGTCTCTAGACTGATTACTTTCCGAAATACATTTATTAATAAAATCAACGATTTTGTCAATTGTATCTACGTATTGCGATGTGATGGCGTAGTCAGGTACATTGATGTTAAATGTCTCTTCAATATACAAAGCAAGATCTACGCTTGAAGTTGAATTAATTAAACCTGATGATATTAAAGGAGTGTCATTTTTGATGACCAAGTTAGGCTGTCTGATTAATTGTTCCTGAATAAAGCGGATTAAATTCGCGATGTCGGTTTCGTTTATCATGATTCATCTTTTATAAATAATCGGTGATATCTAATTTTCCGTCCATTATTATTGCATGGGCTTTGGTTCCAGTATTTATTACATTATCGTATTCAAGGCCAACATATTTTCCATGATTGTATGTGCAAATAGCCAAGCTTTTATGTAATGGCAAACCCATCCCTCTGTTTAGAAATCTAACGACTTGGTTCTGCGCCATGTAAAGCAAATCTCTTCTGTTTGTAAAAAACAATTGCTGTTTTTGACTCAATTGGGTGTTTGCCAATCCTTTCCAATATCCACGTACAATAATGTTGTCAACGGATGGGTCTCCAATCGGTATAAATTTCAAATCATTTGGACTGGGTAGCCTTAACTCAACCCAGCAATGGAATTTGGTTATTATACTGACCAAGTCGAAAGGGACACTAACACAATCAACATCATCAAACTCTATTTGACCAAGTTCGTCGGACGTTTCGACTTGCAAACAAATTTTGCACCCGGTTTTTCTTAACGCATTTCTTTGCCGGATTGACAATCCAGCACTTGCCGGGATAATGATGTCTATGCATTTAGGCGTTGATGAAGTTATTAAATCCAATGCTTTTTGTAGATTAACGGAATCGGGCGGAACTGTTGGTCCTAAAAACAAGCGAAATCCGGCCAGAAAGGATAGCCGACTATTGGCTTTGATAATATTTAAGAAAGATGAGACATTATCTAGACCTATAATCGGGTAAATATCACTGACTCCATGTCTTGATGAGGACTTTTGTGCATAAGAAAGCGTATTGTAAATATCAAGTGCATCTGCTTTCTCCGTTATATCCATTGATATGTCAATAAACGCAGCCGAAACCAGGTTATTTTGGGCACTTATTCTTTTAGCTTTAATATGGGAACTGTCGCCGACTTCAATATATCTGTCATCAGAGATGATCACATCCTTATCAAGATTAACTTCATCAGGAGAATATATTCTGCCGTTTATTATTATGACTGTCATTGATTAATCCAATCACGAAAGGAATAAAACACGGGAGCTCAATTAATTTTTAAAATAAAAGTCTAAAGGTTTTGCGTATGACAGAGCAAGATCGGCTACGCCTCGAATTACCGCTTCACTATCTGGCATTCCACTCCTTATAATTTGACATTTACTAATTGCCGGTGGAAGACAACTGTCATATGCAAAAGTTTTAGCCAATTGGAAGTATTCGGGTATTTGATCAATTACACCACCGCCAATGCTGACTATATCAGGCCCAAGAAAATTTATGATTACCACAAGGGCAGTTCCTAATGCATTGCTCGCATCTTTAATCGCCGAGAGTGCCCAAGGCAAAGAGGAAAGCAATCCTTCTTGTATATTGGATAAATCGAATTCTCGGTTTTCGTCCGCATTTGGCTGATCCGCCTTCGATCCTTTTAGAGCAATTTTGGCAGTACGCAAAATGCCCGATGCTGAAGCATGTTTTTCGACACATCCGCTACCATATTCACATGCGAAACCATCATGCGGTCTGTAAGGAATATATGCAATTTCGCCTGCTACAAACCCTGCCCCTTCTATCAACTTACCGTTTACAATCACACCGCTTCCGACCCCCGAGCCGACAGTAACTCGAATAAAACTGCCCTTAGCTTTGTCTCTGCTTTGAAATAACTCAGCAGGAGTCGCATTGTATTCTGCCCAGGCGCCACACTTGGCATCATTTTGAATGTAGATATCAGTATTTGATGGTATCGAAGTGTGCTCTCGTATTATCTTTGGCCAATTTACTCCCTGGTAACTCGGGGATGTAGAACGAATGACTTGGCCGATCCCAGTGTCTATAATATCTGTACTTGACAAACCGATCCCACGTATCTTTGATTTGTGCTTGAAATAAAAACTGTCTAACATTTCCGTGACATATGCGATTCTTTCGGATGTGTCCACTAAACATTTATCAATACTTGGGTCCATTGCTACACAAGGGTAAACCTTTATAGACATATCCTCAATGGACCTTGTCTTGACATGAAGAAGGCCGGCTTTAACTCGATGGCCTCCAACATCAATGCCTAGAATATATCCTTTGTTAGCAGAGCGTTTCATTATATTCAATCCGGCGACATTGTGGGATGCCGCCAAAAATTTGGGTAAGCAGGGTTTGTAAATCGCTCCATGTTGACTTTCTCATTCCACTTAGTCCCATCAGGTAATACAGTATCATGGCTAAATTGACAATCGACCATTGAAGCACCTAAAAGATTCGCATTAGTCAGATTTGCGGCGGCGAGCTTCGCGGATCGGGTTTTAGCTCCTGTCAAATTTGCGAATTGCAAGTCAGCTCCAATCAGAATTGAATATTCGAGATCGGCATTAATTAAAACAGCACCGATCATATAAGCGTTCTTAAGATTAGCAAACCTCAAATTAATCCCGTCCAGATCCGCTTGCCAAAAATTTACTTCTTCAAGCATGTCTAGGTTTCGCATCTCATCAACAATATGCTGCTTAGTAAATAAATCTATTGCTTTTTTTAACTGTTCAACAAATGATGCTTGATTTAACCTCCGTTCCTTCCTTTCCTTTCCAGCCTCTTTGGATTCAGCCTTTTCAGCCTCGACTTTTTTCTCTCGCCCTTCCACGATTAGCTCTATTAATATGTAGGTAGCCAGAGTTCCAAACATACCAGTGCTGAAATTCTGAAGCCATGATTGCCACCAATTGCTTATCACCAATTGAAAATTCCAAACTACGATCGTCTCTCGCCATGAAACATATGCGGCTAGTATTCCAAGGGAGAACACAATAGAAATTATTAATACTCTTAAAGTTTTTAGTGACATAATTGCCGCCTCTTACTTACATGCTTTCCCAAAATCCAACTATTTTTTTCTCTTGCCAGAGAGTAAAAGTATCTTCCGCCGGCACATTTTTCTGAGTCATACCCAACTTAGAAAACGTCGCGAGATTCAGTTCAAGCAACTCCTTAGCCTTCTCTCTTCGACCATCAAAAAAATGGGCAAATGCTAGACCAAGGCGGGCTCGTGTCAGCAACCGTTCATCAGGCCAGATTCCAAGGTAATCTATACAGTTCTGAAATCCAATAACTGCATCGTCCCACTTTTCTTCCACCAACCCAATAAGTCCTTTTAGTTGGGCAGCATGAGCCATGCCTCTAATCCATTGATCCTCTCCTGTACCAATAGCATATGGCTCCGCGTCTTTCAGCATTTCTCTTGCTTTTTCAGGATCATTTCTCCGACAGAATAACTCTCCTAAATACTTGAGGCAGGCAAATTGTCCTCTCCTATCCTTAATTTCTCTAGCAATTTCGAGTGATATTCGTAAATGCTCCTCAGCGATATCTAGCTTACCTAATTCCATATTCAGTTGCCCCGTATAATCCTCTAATCGCATTTCTTCATACCTATTAGGGAACTGTTGCAACAAATCTTTTGCAAAGGCGAGCATTTCTCCCGCTTTTAGTAGATTTTGGCGTAATATATTGAGCCAGATAAGGCGGACAGAAAAATGAATTCTGTCATTGGGGTTTGGGGCAAGCATTCTTCCTTTGTTATAATAAGTTTCATAATCATTCCAGTAGCCCGTACCGACCCAGAAAAATCCCATGCCCTTAAGAAGCCTCACAAAAATATCAAAACGATCATGAGTAAATGATGCGTTGATCGCCCAAAGGATATTTGTGTGCTCAGTTATCAGTGCTTGTAAAACGCTTGCATCCAAATCTAATTTGCCCCCCCCTCCTTGCTCAGCCAATAGTACATGCCAGTTAAACCATCTATCGGTTGCCTCTCTTAGGAATTCCAAATCTTGAGCTAGCTCAGCAGAAGCATACTCTTTCGTGAGAGGCAACATAGTGAAACGGCCATTTTCATCATTAATAAGAGATAATTCTAACAAGGTTGAAAGACCCTCATTCCTTTCTTCAATCAAATCTCGTAGACCGCAAACAAAACCGAGCCCTTCACTCGAAGCTCCATCTGCAAACAGTGACAATGCTAGAAGCAATTTAATTGCCGAATTTTTATTCTGTGCCCTTAATAATTCCAACGATTCACTAAAAACAAACTTTGCGTAATCTTTGCTTGCACTTGCCAATCTCAATAGGGCCTTATCTATTGGGTGGCCTTTACTAATTTGACCGATAGTCCAAACTACAGCCAAAGGAACCCCGGCTGTTTTTTTGGCCAGTTCGTTCCTTTGATCAACTGTTAATTTAACCCCTCTCTTTTCACATTCACTTTCTATTAGAGTCAATATATCGCCCTTCTCCATACCTTTTATGCGTATCGGTAACGCTCCGTCGACTGTACGATACCGTGTTGTTATGATGGCTTTTGTTGGTGCTGGCAATTCTCTAAGGAAACTAAATACTTTACTATCATCTATTGTCTCAAGGTTATCAATAATGATGAGCACTCGCTGTTTCGAAAGTGCATGTTTAACAAAATTGTGTTGTTGCTCAGGATCGGAACTTAGAATCTCCGGTTTTTCCAAGGTTTGAGCTATTGCAATAAATATGTCGTTTATGTTGCGTAATGCTTGACTGCGGCTTACTATCCCTGAAGGCGTGAGTATATTTTTCTTTGCTGAAGTCCATATGACAGCATCAAATCGTTCTTGGGGAGGAATGATGGAATTGTCCCTTACGTAATGATATGCTACTTCAAGAGCTAACGCGGTTTTTCCAACCCCTCCCACTCCATCAAGTGAGATGACATGATGTTGTGAGTCAGGATATGGTTTAAGAATATTGATCACTTCGTTAAATTCACGATGCCTCCCAATAAAAACAGGAAAATCCGGGTTAGGAAGAAAATTCTTGACTGTACTTTGGATACTTGGGGATATGATGCCAGATTTTGATCCATTTTCCTTATGCACATCCCTGGTCGAACTATGTTGTAAAGTCTCTATGGGTTGTAATGCTTCAAGCCCCCATATTGATTGAGTTAGGTATTGGAATAAATAAGTGATAATTCGGTTGACCTTTTCTCAATTCATTCTCTGAGGAAGAATATCATCAAATGCATAAGGTTTAAAACTCGTAGGACTAAAAGTGTTAGGCGATTTAATGAGTGCATCTACTGCCATCGAAATTGATGTATGGCCCCAGAAGTTTTTGTCATCATAAATGCTTTTTACTATATCTTCTTCTTCAAGCAAGTGGGTTTTACGAAATCTCTGGCACGCATCCTCGATCGATTTAGAAAATTGCATCTTGAACTCGGCATCATCTTTTAGCTTTTCAAAAGAAATCCCCATCTCCCCGCTCAATAGCTTCGCAGAGATTTCTTTACAGTGATCAAGCAATTGCATACGAATTTGCTCGCGCATTGACTCTGGCATGAATTCTTTTTCGGTCATAAATTCCTCGCGATTTCGTCTTGTTTATTCCCGACGATCTTTAAGGATTCTAGCCGGGACTCCAGCTGCTATTGCCCAGGCAGGAATATCTTTAGCTACCAGCGAACCAGAACTAACAACTGCATTATCGCCTATAGTAATACCATTGAGGATGCTTACTTGACTTGCAATCCAGGCGTTCTTGCCTATTTTTATTCCAACGCTAGTCTCCCCCTGGAACCGGAGAGGAACATCCTTATTACTAAAAATATGGTTTGAAGAAGTGATTGAACATAAATTGCCTATTAATGTATTGTCGCCGATCTCAATACCACCATGCCCTGAGACCACACTACCCTGACCGATGTACACATTTGAACCGGTGGTTATGTATCCGCTATAAGCATTTATGTGCGCATATTCTCTTATGGTTGTTCTTTCCCCAAGAGTGACACCGATTTGAGCAGATGATTTTCCAACAATTACTGCCCCTCTATAAACTTGGCAGTAATCTCCAATTATTATTTGATTTGGGTTTTCAAAATGTGCTGTTGGATCAATAATAACATAATTGCCCAAGTGGTATAACAACTGTCGTAATAATACAATATTTCCTTCAGATCGAAGTTTTTGAAATATCTTCCATAGTCGATAGATCTGACGCTTCATGGTCCTCCAAATGGAAAGACAAACTGCTGTGGCATCTATATTCTTGTTTTAAAAATCCTTATGATATGAGCAGGAAAACCCTAGTCAGCTGACTAAATTTTCTATCCAGCATGTGACTCGGAACAATTCTAACCCTGTCGGCCGGAAAGCAAACTAGCCTAAATTTGAGACGTGAATCTCGAAAAAGATTTAATTGATGCTCTTGCTGTATTGCACGGCGACTTTACCTCATCTAGCTAGATCATTGAGAGCAGCCTCCGTGCGCCCATTACCTAAGAACTAAAAACCTCGCAAACCGGCTACGTTAGCGAATAAGCATGCAATTAGGTTAGGCATGTTGATTTTTGAGTCCACAATATATTTAGGTTCAAACACAAAAGACAAAAAAGCAGGACCCAAGAAACATGCCAACATGAATCTACTCGAGTTTCTTCTAGAAAGTCCAATAATAGTAATGTTAAATGTGATCTCACGCTTTTTGGTATGCTATTTGCCCCCCTATTATTGTCTTGGAAACTGCAAGATCACCATCCAGAATTACAATATCAGCATCAAAACCAGCTTGGAGTTTTCCCTTATTCTTAATACCAATTGTTTCAGCCGGTGTGGTGCTTGCCATAATTAAGGCATCCTCTAATTTGCAATCTGCTACATTCACCATGTTTCTAATTGCTCGGTCAAGAGTTAATACACTCCCGGCCAAGCCCCCAGTACTTGCCAGCTTAGAGGAAGTACCATCAACGAGAATATTCAAATCCCCTAACATGTACTCACCTGGCGGCATTCCAGTCGCGCCAATTGCGTCTGAGATTAGGGTTACGTTGTTAGCCCCTTTTGCTGCAACCGCCAATTTTAAGATTGCGGGGTGAACATGGATACAATCTGCTATTAAAGCTAAACGCAATCTTTTATCAGTAAGTAATGCACCAACGATACCGGGTTTTTTATGCGTTAGCTCAATCATGCCATTAAAAAGGTGAGTTCCCCAAGATGCACCTGCTGAAGCTGCATCTATCACTGTTTCATACGATGCTTCCGTATGACCCATGCCAACGACTATGCCTTGTTTTGTAAGGGCCCTAATAAAATCCAGACTTCCAGGAAGTTCGGGCGCTAGTGTAACAATTTTTACAACCGAAGGATCGTAGATGGTCAAATCGTCAAGAGAAGGTGAACGCATGTATTTTTTATTATGAGCTCCACCTTTTGCAGGATTAATATATGGCCCTTCAAAGTGAATGCCTAAGATATTTGCTCCTAGAACAGCGGGGTCTTGAATAGCTTTCTTTACATTCTGAACAGCTTTCGAGAGATTTTCGAGTGGAGATGTAATTATTGTTGCCAAAAAGGATGTTACGCCATATTTAGGCCATCCTGCAGCCACATCCAGCACTTTATCCGAGTTAGATGTGAGATCATGGCCAAAGCCACCATTGACTTGAATGTCTATAAATCCTGGGACAATATAACCATTTTCTGGTGCATTTATTAAATCGACAGAACTTTCATTCGCCAAATCTTTAGATACTGACTCTATTTTCCCATTTTTGATATGGATGACCCCGCGCTCAATGCTCCCGGTAGACCATAACAGATTTCCTTTTAGCCAAAGCTCTGACATATTGTCCTCCTCGAATTGTGTCTTGAAATCAATTTCGATTGAATTAGTGCTTTCTTAAATGCAATTATATAAATAAGCTAGATTTTATTGAGAAATCCTCAGGTTCATCTTACCCTCCTTTGTTAATTGTACCGTGGACAGTTCGGGCTTGAAATGAACGGTACCCCCATCAATTTCAAAAACCATAAGTTCGTTGTTGCGCCAGATAATTTCCTTATAATTTCCTCCAGGAAGTGGAGTATTTCCTAATAGAAGATTCCCCAAACAAACAAGAACAGATCTAGTAGCTATAACCAAAATAGAGTCTCGAGCGTCGATTATTCTTTTAAGAAAAGATGTGGCTTTTCGGCAGTAAACCTCTGGGGATTCTATTCCTGGTATTTTCAGGTTTGATATATCAATTTCACCATTTTGCCAACTTTTAAAAATTGTTGCTACCTTTGGATAATTATTACTGATTTCTTGTTCAGATAAACCGTCTATGACGCCTAAATAAATAGGTGTAATCAACGGATCTACATAATATTCAACAGCAAGAATTGATGCAACATATTCTGCTGTCTGTTCACATTGCAAGCGTGGGGCAGAAATGATCTTCTTTATCCCAAAAGATTTTAAAAGCTGAATTACTCTATCTAAGGATGGATAGGCTTCAATTAACAAAGGTGAGCCACTTCCTCCATATCTAATATCTTGATTTTTCTCTGCTTGAGCATGTCTCATCAGGATTATTCTTCTCATACTGCTAAATACCTACCACCTTTTTTTAATAAATCGCACATAATAAACATTTTTAAATAATAGGAGTTTAGTCTGGGCACAAATGAGTTTTTATTAACTTCGATAGACCGCCTGTACCATCTTTTCGCAGTATTATCATATTCCCGGCCAGAAATTTCTATTGTTTTCTTTTCATCAGAAAACAATGCCAATCCATTAGGTATGGGGATTTCAAAAATACCATCAACCTCATTTGTCCCTATATTATTGTATTGATCGAGGTTCAGGTGGTTCTGAAGCAAAAAAACATGGCAAATCTGTCGGATGAACAAATTCTGATAATGGGAAATATCGAGTCGGATACCTAGCGAAATTAATTCGTTAAAACTAGCTACGATTCCTAATTCTTCAGTAAGTTCCCGAATACCATCCTCAATAGCTTCGCCGCTGCGATAATGTCCGGCCGCAGAAATATCAAGCTTATCAGGATATACCAATTTTGTTGAACCGCGCCTCTGGAAAATTAAATAACCCCCATCGCTTGGATTGAATACCCAACAATGAAAAACTGCACACCATAACCCATTTTTTCTTACCTCAGACAATGTTGTTGACCCAAGTTTTTGGTAATTCTCGTCGAAATAATCTACTACCTCATCGGTCATATAACCTCCAAAATTAAACTTATAACAACTTGGCTCTATTAAATACTCAACACCTCGTGAATAAGATGCGATGCTTCATCATTCATAAAAAGGGCTACTACTCTTTACCAAAATACATAGTCAAGAAAATCACATTTATATTATCGTGGAGTATTTGACTCGTGTCAATTTATATTCCTATCAAAGATGCAATATATCTTCTAATGGTCTCGGATCTTCTTGACACAAGAACAAATGTTCTATATAATCTATCATAGAATGTCTATGTGGAAGCACCTACTTTTTCTTTTGCGACTCAAACATGATTCGGGCTCACGTTATTTCGAGTTGGATGAAACCCTTCATACGGCTCTCGTAGATCTCGCCGATCAAGAGCAGCGCGCAGAAGAGGATGTTCATGCTGACCTACTGTCAGAAGCCTTGGCTCAACGATATTCCCACAACGAATTGTGGCACCATTGGGAGTTCCTCTCATCGCGTGAACGAGACGTAGCTGCTTTAACCACCCTGGGATATACCAACCGGCAAATTGCTGCAAAGCTGAATGTATCGCCTGATACGGTGAAAGGATATGTCCGACAGGTTTTGGTGAAGTTTCACCTTCACAGCAAAGATGAGTTGCGTATGGTTCTAGGCGAATGGGATTTCAGTGCATGGGGGCCTAAAGCCCTATATTAGCGGCTAGAATTTTCCTCTCCCCCTACCGGTAGCACCTCCATAGGATGGGTCTGACTATTCACCCCTCAGGGGGTGTTTTTTGTTATTAAGAGATGCTACTCTGGCAGCATGATTACATCAATCGAACCCAAATCTGGAAGTTGGCTTCTCCTGGTTGGCCCGCGCAGTTTGAATACTACCATGCTCGCCGCTATCGCCCGCCTGGGGGAGCGCGGTCCCGTAAGGATCCTCGATGGCGGCAACCGCTTTAATGCTTATAAGGTGGCAAGGGCGGCTCGTGGCCGGCCGGAAGTCTT
Source organism: uncultured Chloroflexia bacterium (assembly GCA_963753465.1). Classification (GTDB taxonomy): domain Bacteria; phylum Chloroflexota; class Anaerolineae; order Anaerolineales; family Villigracilaceae; genus UBA877. Next base: position 1,082,699 of record CAVWCJ010000002.1, on the reverse strand, counting down.
GAATCGCATCACGATCTCACGGGCGTTTACCTGCTACCAGGTCCTTTCGTTATTGGAGAGTACACCGGCGATCCAGGTCCCCTTTGTCGTTCTGGATATGCTCAGCACTTTCTACGATGAGTCAGTCCAGATGGGAGAACGTAAGCGCCTTTTGCGTTCCTGCATTTCTCACCTGGAACGCCTTGAACGAACAGCCGGCGGAGTAGTGAGTATTCACCCGCCAGCCTTACCCAGCATAGCAGCCTTGGAGCTATTGGAACTGCTTCAAGCATCTGCATCGGACACCTATTTTATTCAACCGGTTGCTCCGGCTCCTGAGCCAATGAGGTTATTCTGATGGGCCGTACCCTGCCTTCCACCACACAGATATTCATGCAGGAAGAGGCTGCCTTTGCCCGCTTCCGTCGTGCCCTGCGCCGAAGCGATCAACTTGCCTTGGATGACCTGTTCACGGCTGCCCGCCAGCACCTGGCTGCCGCTCAGTTTGCCTCCCACGCCCTTCCCTTCGAGGTTCTTCTTCTCTCCATGCTGCTTGAAGAGCACAAGGAAGTCATGCGGTTGCGTCAACAGATAGACGAGGTACTTTCAAAACCATCATGAGCGATACTATCTCTGGCTGGCTGTTTGATGTGTACCCGAACGAAACGAACCTGACCCTTTGGGTGATCGGGGACGATGGACAACGCCACCGTTTCTTTCAGGAATTCTCCGTCACTGTCTATGCCACAGGTCCTTTCCCGCGGCTTCGACAACTCTGGAAATGGCTCGAAGAGCAGCCCGTTCCAGTCTTCCTGTCTCGGCTGGAACGGAAGGATGTCTTCCGTGGAATGGTGTCCGTCCTGGCAGTGGATGTCCCGCAGCCGGCCAGGCTGGATGAATTGTTCCGTGCCATGGTTTCTGAATTCCCCGATCTGACCTACTATGACGGTGACATCTCCATCCCCTTGCGCTATGCCGCGGTTTTCGATGTTTTCCCACTGGCTCGCTGCAGGGTGGAGGTTCAAGGCGATAAAGTGATCAAGATTGCACCGCTTGATACGCCCTGGGATCTGGAACCGGAGCCGGCGCCACTGCGCATCCTATCCATCGAGCCAGACTGTGACCCGGCCCGGCGGACGCCGAGGGAGGTCACCATTGCCTTTGGGCGAACCAGATATACGCTACCGATCAACCAGGAGAAAAAGACCTCTCTGTTCTGGATGGTACGCGCTGACATCAAACGCTTTGATCCCGATCTGATCCTGACCTCCTGGGGAGATACCTGGTTGATGCCATACATGGTGAAAACATCCCAGGAAAATGGGTACGACCTACCGCTGAACCGTGACGAAAGCCTGGCCGTGGTGGAGCGCAAAGAACACACCTATTTTTCGTACGGCCAGATCGTCTATCGCGGGCAGCAGGTCCACCTTCGCGGCCGCTGGCATGTTGATCGTGAAAATGCCATGCTCTGGAAAGATTACGGCCTGACGGGCGTTCTGGAAATGGCGCGTGTGACCCGGCAGCCGACTCAGGAGGCCGCCCGCTTGTCTCCAGGAACCGGGATCTCTTCCATGCAGTTTGTCACCGCTCTGCAGAACAACATCCTCATTCCCTGGCATAAGCATCAGGCAGAAACTCCCAAGACCGCCATGGCTCTGCTCCAGTCCGATATGGGCGGGATGATCTACCAGCCAACTGTCGGCCTGCACCGCGATGTGGGCGGGATCGATTTTGTTTCGATGTATCCGGGAATGATGGTGAAGTACAACATCTCTCCGGAAGTCCCCCGGGCGGGCAAAGACCTAGAACCCGCCGATGGCGAACCGGGGATCGTCCCCATGACTCTAACTCCTCTGCTCAATAAACGGCTAGCGCTCAAATCGCTCATCATGACTCTTCCGCCATTGGACTGTTACCGACCTACCTACCAGGCGCTGGCTTCTGCTGAGAAGTGGTTGCTGGTTACATGCTTTGGATATTTGGGCTATAAAAATGCGAGGTTCGGAAGGATTGAGGCGCACGAAGCCGTGACCGCTTACGGACGGGAAGCCCTTCTGCGTGCCAAGGAAGCAGCGGAAGATATGGACTATGAAATCCTCCACATGTATGTGGATGGATTGTGGGTGCAAAAGGAAGGGTGTAAGACGCCGGCAGATTATGAAGCCTTGCTAGCCGAGATCACCGAACGCACAGGCCTGCCGATTTCCCTGGACGGCATCTACAGGTGGGTTGTCTTCCTGCCCTCGCGCGTGAACGAACGGGTACCGGTGCCCAATCAGTATTTCGGCGTTTTTCAGGATGGGTCGGTCAAGGTCAGAGGGATCGAAGCCCGCCGCCGGGATACGGCTCCCTTCATCACTGAGGTCCAAATGGGCATTCTGGAAATCCTGGCCAAGGCTCCGGATGCCGATGGCTTGAAGGATGTTCTTCCAAAAGCGCAGGCATTCGTGGATAAGCAATTGACATTGCTGCGAAGAGGCAAGGTTCCCCTGGAAAAGCTGCTGGTATCGCAGAGGTTGACGCGTGAAGTTGGCGAATATTCTTCCCCCTCGCCGGCCGCCCGCGCCGTGAAGCAGTTGCAGGCTACCGGGAGAACGGTCCGGCCTGGCCAGAGGGTGCGTTTTCTATTTACGCTTGGAAAACCGGGAGTCTATGCTTGGGATGTTCCAGACCAGCCAGATCCCCGAAGTGTCGATTTGCCTCGATATCGGACCTTGTTCAATAGGGCGGTTCAGACGGTTTTAGCCCCCATCCAGCAAAGCGTCAATGGCGGGATCGAGAGTGAGTGTTTGTGTGACTTTACTCATAAAATGGCCGCGGCAGGAAGCAAATAGTGGCCGTATTTTAGCTTGTTTTGAGGGTGCTGATCAACAGGCGGAGGACATTCTGGAAAGATAATCTGGCCGCAAGTAAATCCCGGAAGCATAACATGGCCAGGAGTAGAGCTGATGCCCACAAAAGATACCTATGAGATATAGTGCGTTTGCACCAGTGTCAATCAAATCTCTCGTTCTTTTGGAGGCAAAGCCATGTTGAAGGAAATTGAATTGCATCAGCTCTATCGGAGATTCAATTTGTCGAAGCAAGCGCAGCAGGTCATTGATGAAATCCGTTCTTCTCCTCCGGTGCGGCGCGTGCGCAGCGCTGCCGGGAATGTCAGTGTCCGTTATCCCAGCCGGAAGATGGGAGTCATCATCCAAGCAGAAAGCCACCGGAACGAACTGGCGGGCATCTATGAAAAAGAATACGATCCGGAGACATTGGAATACTACGATCAGCCATCGCGCATCAAACTGGTTTATGAGGCCAAGAACGGGCGTAGGGTAGGCATTTGGCACACTCCGGACTACTTTGTTATTCGAAGCGATAGCATCGGGTGGGAAGAATGGAAAATGGAAGCGGAATTAATTCGCCTGGCAGAGCAAATGCCCCACCGATATGTCTGGGAAGAAAACGTCTGGCAGTGCCCACCGGGTGAACAATATGCCACACAGTTTGGTTTCTTCTATCGGGTACGATCTTCTGCCGAGATCGACTGGGGTTTGCAACGAAACTTGCTGTTTCTCGAAGACTACCTGCACGCGGATCAGGAAGGTTGGGATGAGAACGTAGTCTGCTCAGTGACAACCTTGGTCGCTGAACATCCCGGAATAATGCTTCAAGATCTGCTTGCCAAAGGGAACTTCCCAAACGATGCTGTTTTTGCCATGATCGCTCAAGGACAGGTTTATGTTGATCTGCGAGCCGCCCCTTTGGCCGAATTGCAAAGGGTGAAGGTTTTTCGGGATCAGGAAACTGCGCGAGGGTATTCAATGGTTGCCTCTTCCGCTGGCAAAAGCAATTCCTGCGTGACCATAGCCCTCGGTGTTTCTGTGGTTTGGGATGGCCGATCTTGGACTGTTGTTAATCTCGGCGCCACCCAAATCGCCTTGCTTGCTGCGGATGGCACCATGATTGAACTGCCTCAAACGACATTTGAAGACCTGATCAAGGCAGGGCGGCTTGCTAACCCTGCTGAGGCAAAGACCCTGGAAACACATCCGGCTGTTCAAGAACTACTTTCCAGCGCCAGCCCAAGCGATTTTGCGGAAGCCAATCGCCGTTATGCGATCATTGCCGCTCGACTTGCTGGTTGTTGTTCGGATGACAAAAGTATTTCCTCTCGTACCCTTCGGAGATGGGTGGGCAGGTGGAAAGAGGCGGATGCCAGATGTGGTTGTGGATATGTGGGTCTGCTGCCGCAATATCAGGATCGCGGCAACCGCAAACAGAAGCTACCCGACGCCACCCTGGAGGCGATGAGCGCTTTCATCATCAACGATTACGAGACGCTGAAACAAAAAACGAAGGTGGCCGTATACGGTGCCCTGGTACGCAAATGTGAGGAACAGGGAATCTCAGCTCCCAGCTACAGAACATTCGCCAGGGCAATTCAAAAACGTCCCCATACAGAGCAAGTTCGAAAACGGCAGGGGAAACGAGCCGCCTACCAACACGAGACGTTTTACCAGGAGTTGACCCTGACCACGCCCCGGCACGGAGATCGTCCATTTGAAATTGGGCACATCGACCATACTTTGCTGGACATTGAACTCGTGTGTTCTCATACGGGGCGCAATCTTGGCAGGCCCTGGGGCACTTTCTTGAGCGATGCTTTCTCCAGGCGTCTGTTGGCTGTGACGGTGTCGTTTGACCCGCCGAGTTATCGCGCCTGCATGATGGCTTTGAGGGAATGCGTCCAGCGACATGGCCGTTTGCCGCAGATCGTTGTGGTGGATGGAGGGCGGGAATTCGAGAGCATCTACTTCGAGACTCTTCTGGCGCGCTACGAATGCAGCAAGAAAACCCGGCCCGGAGCTAAACCCCGTTTTGGCTCGGTTTGTGAACGCTTGTTTGGAACCACCAATACGCGTTTCATCTACAATTTGCTGGGAAATACGCAGATCACTCGCAATGTCCGCCAGGTCACCAAATTTGTATCGCCGCAGGAGCAAGCCTGCTGGACGCTGGGCCAGTTCCATGCCCGATTGTGCGAGTGGGCTTATGAGGTCTATGACACGCTTGATCATCCGGCTTTAGGCCTATCACCAAGAGAGGCATTCGCGATGGGAATGGCGCAAGGCGGACAACGACTTCAACGGTTGATCCCATACGATGAAACCTTCCGCATGTTGACCTTGCCTACCACTCGAAAAGGGACAGCCAAAGTAATGCCACAATTGGGAGTCAAGATCAATGCGCTGTGCTATTGGTCTGATGCTCTTCTCGATCCAGAGGTGGAAAAGACTCAAGTCCCGGTTCGTTACGATCCCTATGATGCCGGGGTAGCCTATGTTTTCATAAAGGGGCGCTGGGTGCAGTGTCTCTCCGAGCATTATTCCACCTTCGTGGGACGTTCCGAGCGGGAGATCCAATTGGCCACGGCTGAATTACGCAAGCGGGACCAGCTTCACGGCCAGCGGTTTACGATCACGGCCCGCAAGCTGGCAGACTTTCTGACCTCGTTGGAAGCAGAAGAATTCCTGTTGCAACAGCGATTGCAGGATACCGAGGCCAGAGAGATGCTCACGCCGAACAAAAGTAGCGAAAAAGAGGAGCAATGCCTCGGCGAATTCAAGGCTTCGTTCAAACAGGGATCCCAGGCAGCGTGTGAAGCCCTGGCCACCTATGAGGATTTCTAGCTATGACGGCCCAGACTGAATTTCCACCCGAATTACTCTCACAGCCTCCTGCTGCGCGTCTGGCGTATTTTCAGCACAAAGTGGTTGCGCACCCCCATCTCCAGGAAACCCACCGCCAGCTTTGGCGCGCCATCCAACAGCCAGGGGGAGCCTCGTTGATCTTTGTCTTCGGACCGACTGGCGTGGGAAAGACCACGCTCCGCTGCAGGTTAGAGCAGCAGCTCTGGGAAGCGGGACGAGCGGCGATCGAGCGTGACCCGGGGCATATTCCCGTGGTTGGGCTGGAAGTTGCCGTGGCGGATGCCGATGGCTTTCGCTGGCGGGATTACTACAAAAGAGCACTAGCGGCTTTGGATGAGCCGATGATCGATCACAAGGTGCTGCCCGATCAAAGCGTGGGGATGATTACCAGTGGCGGTTACAAGGTGACCTCGGAATTACGCTGGGCGTTGGAGCAGACCCTGCGCCACCGGCGGCCTACCGCCTTCATCGTGGACGAAGCCCAACACTTCAAGAGGATCGTTGGCGGGCGGCGGTTGCTGGACCAGATGGACACCCTCAAGTCACTGGCGAATATGACGGGTACAACCCATGTGATGATCGGCACCTACGAATTGCTTGGTTTTGCCCAGTTGAGCGCCCAGCTGGATCGCCGCAGTTGCGAAATCCATTTTCCACGCTACCACATCGACATTCCCGAGGAGATGCTGGCCTTCAAGCGTGTACTGCTGACTTTCCAGCGCCACCTGCCACTAACGGGAGAGCCAGACCTGGTCTCCCAGGCCGAGTACTTTTACGAATGCTCGGTGGGTTGTGTGGGCGTGTTGAAGGATTGGCTTACCCGTGCGTTGGCTGCAGCTTTGGAAGATGGACAAGAAACGCTTACAAAGACAGTCCTGGAGCAGCAGGTGTTACCAACCCGCAAGCTTCTACGCATGGCGCGGCGAGATTCGAGAAGGCGAGGACGCACTGGCCGCCAACAGCCGGGCACGAACAGAGTTGCACTCCCTATTGGGGATGTCCATTGAACCCGCTGAGCAACCTTCATCCGGTGTCTCTCGAAAAGTGGGGAAACGGAATCCCGTGCGCGATCTGGTGGGGGTATCATGAACGGGCAACTTGCTCCTTGTGAATTCTGGAGCCTAGCCCTGCCAGCATACCCGCCGCACAGCAGGCTTTATGCTCTCGAACCCTTGGGGGTGGGCACGCCATATGCCGAGAGTCTCACGAGTTATGTATCCCGCATGGCAGAAGCTCATAGTGTCTCCCTGCGCACATTGGCGGTCCAGGAACTCCTCCCCCTTCTGAAACGGGATTATTTGTTCAATCCACTCGGCAACAGCCTGGCCGCTTTCTGGATAGAGGCAGCCCGAGCCCTCAATGGGACTGGCACCCTGGCTCAAGATTGGGCGCAAGCCTTGCAGCATTTGACCCTCCGCACAGATCTGCGGTCTCTGACCTTCCTGCCCTGGGCTGCCGTGCTGACCCAGCAAAGGCTGCTGAGGATCACCCGGGCCTGGTGTCCTGATTGTTTGACGGAATGGCAAACCGCAGGGGATCCCATCTACGAACCATTGCTCTGGAATGTGACGGCGGTTTCCATATGCCTTCGCCACCGGCGGGCTTTGATTGAAGCCTGTCCCCACCCGGATTGCGGTGCAACCTTACCTGTGCTTGCTTCTCGTTTTCGCCCCGGTTATTGTTCGAAGTGTTCCGGGTGGCTGGGCGTTACCACTGACCATTCCGATTCTTCTTGGACAACGGAGCAGTGGCAATGGCATGTTTGGGTGGCAGAAGCGATTGGGGAATTGATCTCTCACAATGTGGATCTGAAGACTGCGCCTCACCTCGGGAATATTCCCGGCTTGATCGCCGCCTCGCGCAAGCAAGCCGCAAATGGAAGCACGCAAAATCTGGCGGAAAGACTCCAGCTTTCACGCCGCACTGTGAATGCCTGGCGATCAGGCGCGCAAATTCCTCAAATGGAGTCCCTGATGCGCTTGTGTTACTGTTGTGGGGTTTCTCTTTATGATCTGTTCACGTCGCGAGCCGGGGCATTGGATTGGAGCAAGGTGCGAATTGATTCTCTACCCGCCATTCCCAATCCAACCGGAAAGCGCCGCCGCCGCACACATTTCGATGCCGTTCGGATTCGACAATCTTTGGAGACTGCCTTGGCACGGGAAGAGATACCACCCCAATCCCTGCGTACTGTGGCAAAGTGCTTGAACTATTCACCTAGAGAACTGCGCGAGCATTTCCCCGGATTGTGCCGGGCGATCTCCAACCGCCGCAAGAATTACTTCAAGACCCGCCACGAGCAGAGGCTCTGCCAATGGGAGAAGGAGGTCCACCAGGCAATCTACGAAATCCATTCTCAAGGTTCGTATCCCAGTTCGCGCAGGGTTGGCGCTTTGCTGAGCGATCCTACCGCTATGCGTGACCCCATCATCTACAGATTTTGGCGTGCATCAATTCAGGAGTTATAACCAGATGATTAGATCCCTTGTGCCCTTTTGCCCCCCTGGAAGCATATGGTGTCCAAAGCGGCCAATTTATGGGTTAAGTCACAGTTTGTATCTCTTTCCAATAAAAAATGCCGAGAGCTGGGTGAGGGGGGCACCCAACCACTCGGCAGGGACAATTTATCATCAATCTTGAGTTTTGGCAATGTAGCGAGGAGGTGAAACATGAAAATCGCCGATTCTGGCAAAAGTGAATAACGTATGGAAACAGTAGAAACAGTGGAAAGCTGCTATGCTTGACACAAGAACATTAGTTCTATATAATGGCATCACGGTTCATCGGAGTAAAAATCATGGAAGATCGGTTTCTAAAAATAAAGGATGTCGCGGATATGCTTGGCTTGAGCGTCTCTTTTACGTATCTGCTCACTAAGCGCGGCGAACTTCCCACCATCCGGATTGGAAATGCTATCCGGGTGAGATCTGAGGATTTGGAAAATTACCTCAAAGAAAAATTGGCGAAAAATGAACCGCAGTCCAATTCCCCCTATCCCAAGAAATAATCCTTACCTCGGTCAATCATACAGTACCAGAATCAGGTACAATCCTTCTAGAGAAACACAGCACCTTACCAGTCGAATAGTACAAGCATCACCACTCGTTCCTCCCTACTGGACTCCCCCAGTCACAGAAAGGAGGATGAATAATGGGTAAAAGACGGGGCAACAACGAAGGCAGCATCTTCAAGCGGAAGGATGGCCGATGGGTTGGCGAGGTCAGTCTGAGCGGGAGACGTGTCACCAAGTACGGCAAGACACAGCGCGAGTGCCGGGAGTGGATCAAGGAAACCCTTAACAAGATCGAACACGGCCTGACCTTCGACGGCACACAGCTTTCTTTGGAACGCTTCATTGAGAGCTGGCTATCCGGGAAAGAACTCTCCCGCCGAGCGAGTACCGTCCGCAACTACCGCCGCTATGCAGAGCTTCACATCCTGCCCGTGATCGGGAAGATGCGTCTGCAGGCGATCACTCCAGCGCACATCCGTGCCCTCTACATGCGGATGCAGTTGGAGGGGAAAGGTGCCCGCACGATTCAGCTGGTCCATGTCACCCTGCATTGCGCTTTGGCACAGGCGGTCAAGGAAGGCTTGATCGGGCATAACCCCTTGGATGCGGTCGAACGCCCCAAGGTGGATACGCAGCAGTTCCAGATTCTCACAGAAGAGCAGGCCCGCAGCTTCATTGGTGCGGCCAAAGGGCATCCCCTGGAGACACTCTTCTACCTGGCACTGACCACGGGCATACGCAAAGGCGAGATCCTGGGCCTGATGTGGTCAGATGTAGATTGGGAGAAGGGCACCCTGAAGATCGAACGTCAGCTTCAGCAAGCAGGCTCCGGCGGAGCTGTCCTCACCCCAACAAAGACCAAGGCAGGTCGTAGGCAGGTCAAGCTGGGCAAAGGCGTTCTGGCCATGCTCGAAGCGCACCGCCAGAGACAGCAACTCCAGAAAGCATCGGCTGTCGATCGATGGCGGGACCACGGCATGATCTTCACGACCAGCATCGGTACCTACATCGACCAGACCAAAGTCTCCCGTGAGTTCAAAGGCATTCTCAAGAATGCAGGCCTTCCGGACATCCGCTTCCATGATCTGCGGCACACCTCGATCTCACTGCTCCTGGACATAGGCACACCGGTCAACACAGTCCAAAGCAGGGCAGGTCACTCCAAGGCAAGCGTCACAACCGACATCTATGGGCATGCAATGGCCCATTCACAGGATCTGGCTGCTGAAAGAATTGAGGAGATTGTGACGCCGCTCACTAATGAACTGCTGTCGAACTGATGTCGATTTTGGCCCAAAAATGCCCGCATGAAGATGCTCCCCCATATTTGGTACGGTAACGTGTACGAGAACCGCCAAATATGGGGGTAAAATTTGAGAGTGGAAGCTATGGAAAGCGACCGATCCAACTCATAATCGCTTGGTCGCAGGTCCGAATCCTGCCGGGCCCACCTTTTCCCCTTTTTTTATGTAAAATCGTGTACCGAACTGGAACCGAACCTGTGTTCGTCTAAATACGAACCCCTTAGCCAGGAAGGAAGTCACTGCCTCAAGTATTTAAACAAGAAAAAGTTTAGTATTTAAATGACACTTATAGAAAACATTTCAGACCTAATTAAAAGTAATTTCGGTGATTTGACCGCAACGGCCTATAAGCTATCGAGCTGCCTAATGGTGACTGAGTTATTCGTTGGGCGCACTCTGGAGGGATAGATGCATATTCGTCTCGCCGTGGAAGATGTGGAACCCAATCACTGGATTGCATGGGCCCTTAACCTACCTGCTTGTTATAGCTCTGCAACCACAATTGCAGACGCTGTCGCTCATGCTCCCCAGAAAATTAAAGAATACTTTTCTTGGCTATTGGGTCATGATCGTTCGGTGCTTATAATCAATGAGCCAATTAAAGTGGAAGTTGTTGAGACTTTTCATTCTTTTGCAAGCAGTGAAGACCCTGACTATATTGTCAATGCATTCTTTGAGGATGATCACCGCCCTTTGGAATATTGGGAAGTCGAAATTGCTTTACGATTATTGGATTGGACTCGCCAAGATTTGCTTGGCGTGATTTACTCAACCACTAAAGACCAACTTACAAAAGCCATCCTAGGTGAAGTACAGGGTTCAATTACGGGCATACTTTACCACGTTGCGATTGCCGAGAATTGGTATTTTAATCAGTTGGGTTATGGCATAGAACAGGCGCAACTTCCCAGCGACCCTTTAGAAATGCTTAAAGTGGTGCGCGCCAATACGCGAGAACACCTGGTCAAGTTGATTGGCGACGAGCGGATAACAAAGAATTGTGATGAGTTATGGTCTGCACGGAAAATGGTACGACGAACCTTGTGGCATGAACGCGACCATACTCAACAGAGCAGACAATTGTTAACTGATCTGTAAATGGGTGTGAGCCCAATACCGTCCAGTAGATAGCGCTCCACTGCAATGTATATGTGTAGGATTCCGCCAGGTTAGCAGCTTCTCTCCAAACCAAGAGAAAATTATAGCCGAACTGGATTCGAGCCTGAATACGCTTGGTCGCAGGTCCGAATCCTGCCGGGCCACCTGATCATTCAAAAATCCCTTGGTAAAGGGATTTTTGAATTTAACCAACAAATATCTGTCCAAGAAAGTACATCTTAGCTTTAGCCTCAATTCTCAAGAAAAGAGAGTGTGTTATGAAATCTCGGAGTTATACTCCGAGATTTCATAACATAATGAACTTGTGATCAAACACCCAGAATACCTCGAATTATTGAAAACAGCGGTTCGCCGCTCTCCCATAACGGCTTTGCTGGGACCGCGGCAAACAGGGAAAACCACGCTTGCGCACATGTTCACTGAAAACAAACCTGCGACTTTCTTTGACCTGGAATCCATTCCGGATCAGCGTCGACTCCAGAACCCTGAATTTGTGCTGGGAAACTTGGAAGGCTTTGTCATTTTGGATGAAATCCAATTGATGCCGGAATTGTTTGGAACCCTGAGAGTGTTGGTGGACCGCCCAGGACAAATAGTGCGTTTCATCATCCTGGGTAGCGTCTCACCTGAAATTATCCGGAATGCTTCAGAAACTCTGGCTGGTCGAATCGAGTTTGTTGATCTACATGGATATAATCTGGCCGAGGTCGGGAGTTCGAATTGGGAATCTCTCTGGACTCGAGGCGGCTTCCCGCGTTCTTTCCTTGCAGAAAATGAGGCAGACTCCTTGACATGACGGGAAGGCTTCATCCGCACATTTCTGGAACGGGATGTTCCACAACTTGGCATTCAGATTCCTGCCGCAGCAATGCGGCGTTTCTGGACCATGCTGGCACATTATCACGCTCAAACCTGGAATGCATTCGAGCTCGGCCGTGCGATGGGGGTATCGGATAAAACTGTGCGCGGATATCTTGATATCCTGACCGGGGCTTTTATGGTCCGACAACTCCAGCCATGGTATGAAAACATGAGCAAACGCCAGGTGCGGGCACCGAAGATTTATCTGCGCGACCGCGGACTCCTGCACAGCCTGCTGAATATTCAGGATATGCATACCCTGGTGGGTCATCCAAAAGTGGGCGCTTCTTGGCAAGGATAGGTGATCGAGCAAGTGCTGCAAATCATCCGTCCCTCAGAAGTATTCTTTTGGAGAATCCATAATGGTGCGGAGCTGGTTTTGCTATTCTTCCATAAAGGGAAACGTTACGGGATCGAAATAAAGTTCAGCGAAGCTCCCGAGAATGCCCGTTCCATGCAAACTGGACTGATTGATCTGGATTTATCCTATTTTTGGGTGGTTTATCCCGGGGCCGATACTAACCAGGTTGACAAGAAGAGCTCAATATTGTCTTTGCAGAAAATCTCAGAGTTGATTCACCGAATATAGTTGAAGTCTTGCACGTTCATAGGCAAATTTCTCCTTCACTCCATGGAATCAATGATGGAGTCAAACTTCGACCTTCCCATGAATTCCTATTAAAAGAAATGGCATTAAAGGTTAATTGTCATCCATCAACACATCGTGGAAAAAGTAGAACTTTAACAACCGAATGAACCTTCAAGGCATCGTAGACGGGGCAGAAATGGGACGTTGAAACAGGATGCGGAAAATCTGCGACCAGGATTTCTGCTGGGTTGCCATCGGCCTAAACATATTTTGCAAAGGCACTACAGGCTCTTTGAGTGGAAAAGGATGCTCTACCAGGCAGCGTCGATTTGACGCATCGGGGGCAGCGTCATAAATGCGGAGCTTGGCGCCCTTGAGCGTGAGAAACAACGTTGCCCAAACGCCTTGATCCGGTTGAGCCAGTTTGACATCCCATTTTTTGTTCAAGATAAGTACCTGGCATTCGTTGCTCACCGCTCGCATGAAGTGGACCTGTCCTTCGGTAATGGGCAGTTTCTTAGGGATGGAAAAACCGGCGGGCAGTTTGCGAACGGGTGTTTGAGATTGGACCTGCTGCGGAGACTTACCAGCCAGGGCGGAGTGATGATGGCTACTGCGATAATTTGGGAAAAACAATTCGGAGCGCTGACGCACATCTGCCAGGTTGCCCAGGAGAGCTTTTTTCCAGACAAAACCAGAGTAATCCTGGTGAAAACGCTCGACGAACCCATTGCTCTCTGGATGATAGAAGGGCGAGAAGACTGGCTGGGTCCCCACGTAGAGGGCCAGACGAACTGCCTGACCTACCACCCCGGGATGCTTGTACCCGCCGCTGAAACAACTTTCGTTGTCCATTTGCAGGTACTCCGAGATGCCCAGCTCGTGCCAGACATGCACAAGAAAATCGGTTGCCTCGCCTGAACGCTTGTTTTCATACTGCTTACCCGCCGGATAACGAGAAGCAATATCGATGGCGTTGAAGCAGGCGATACTGGTGCCTCCCTTCAAATAATGCGGCACAATATCTACCTGCGTGAGTCGGTGAGCGGCGCTGAAATGCAAGGTCGGATACTCTACTTCCTTTTCCAACTTTGGCTCCCGGGGCTGGGTCACACCCGCCTGACGTAATATCCGCTCAATCGTGCTGACCCCCGGCGGAGAAATCATCGCCTGGCTGCGCAGACGCCCAAGGATGGCATCTGCACCAATATAGGACAATCGATCCGCCAACAAGGCTTCCGCTTCCAGTTCGCTGCGCGTTCTCAAGATGGCTTGCCGTACTTGCTCGCAGGTCTTATGGGCAATCCGATGAGGAGTGCGGGATTGCTCTTTCAACCCTTCCCAGCCTGCCTGCCGATAGCGCTCTTGCCATTTGTAACTCCACGAGACAGACCGCCCCAATTCTTTCGCCGCTTCTGCTGGGGTTTTCTCGCTGCGCAGCAAGTGGATTAATGTTTGACGTTGAGAATCATCTACTTTTCCCATCTTTCACCGTTCCTTTTGTCTGGAACGATGAATAATAGCCTCGTTTTCCACGATCTTATGAAGGTTTCGGTTGTTAAAGTTCTGTCTACGATCTTATGAAGGTTTACCCTTTAGAACTTCCACGATGTTATGAAGGTCGACAGTTAATAACAACTTGTGCTCCGTGGGGATTCTTCCGGTAAAATTGGATGATCGGCATCCCGAGGTTGGTTCTGATCCCAAAGGTTATCGCGTCCCACCTACGGCGACTGAAATGGAGCGTTGGGCGGCGCTGGCATCAGCTGCTCAATGTTTAGCATTCGCCTGTGCAACCAAGCGAAAAGCAGACTGCTGTCATGAAGGGAGTCTTTTGCTAATGAGCCAATCACAACAAGATGAACGCGGCGCGCAGTTCTACGCGGAGACGTACGACGAGTCTGTACCGGACTGGCCTGCTGAGATCGATTTCTATCAAGAGATGGCTGCGAATGCAAAGCGCGCAGGCGGGAGCGTGTTGGAACTCGCCTGCGGCACAGGCCGAATGGCTATTCGACCGGCTCACAGCGGCGCAAGTGTTGTCGGATTGGACTTGTCTCAGAGGATGCTTGAGGTAGCCCGACACAAGAGCGTTGGTCTCAACAACATAAGATGGGTTGAGGGGAATATGCGATCCTTCCAATTGGATGAGGTTTTTGGGTGAATAATCGTTACCGGGCACGCGTTCCAGCATCTCACTACACCCGAAGATCAGGTGGCATGTCTTGAATGCGCCAAGCAACATCTCATGCCAGGGGCTCAATTGGTTGTGCATCTGGATCGCCCGGACTTCACCTGGCTTGGAAAGCTCCTCGGTTGGAAGGGTGGTCGCTTCGAGGAAGAAGGAAAATTCAAACACTCCGCCACCGGGAATGAGATACAGTCCTTTCGTGCCTTGTCATACGAACCCTCCACACGGACCATTATCTGCCACGCCAGATGGGAAGAGATTGACGCTAACGGGCAAGTGGCGAATTCCTGGCAGACCGCGCCCGCCCGCTTGCACTGTGTGAATTCCGATTTGAAATGGAGCATCTCTTGGCAAGGATGGGACTCGCAGTGGATGAGGTGTATGGCGATTTCTCTCGGCGCCCATTAGAAAACAAGAGCTCGGACATGATATGGGTTGCGCGTACTGCCTCAGTGATTCCTTGATCGCCTACGTCCTTCGCTCGTCTTCGACCATTAGTGCCGCCCACACACAGAGTGCAGTCCCTCGTGCTTAAATTGAAGGAGGATATTTTGAAACGGAAAAATCTCACAACGGCTTCTTTTTCCATAGGTTCGGAACGTCGGTTGGTAAAACGGTCCGAAGATTTTGCCTTGCTATCATTCGATAAGGGTGTTCTTTACAACAACGTTTTCTCTAAAGGCGATATTCAAAATGCCTTTCAACAAGTTTTTCTGGATGGAAATCAGTTTGGCTGGGAATGGGACTGGCCGGAAAATACTGGCCCATTGGTTAAACCTACCCTGAGGTTATTTTGGGACGGTCTCCATGGAGTAAACCGGAATATGGCAACCAGCTTCCTTTTGCCCTGGAAAAAGTCCGATATGTTTTGGATTTTGATTTTACAACTGAGGCAGATGGATCTTGGTGTGAAAGTTTTGATTTCTGGATTACCAATAAAACCGATCCCGACGCGAAAGATATTATCTGTAACCTATGTATCTGGACAAGGAGACATCAATTAGAAGGAGCTTACCGCGGGAGCCATGAAACCGTGAAGATTGGAGGGAGGACCTATGAAGCGATTATAGAAACCCCTGCTGACCAGCCGGAAAAGAGTTGGAAGACGCTTTTTGTCATTGATACCGAACCTCGATCCCAAGGCAGCCTTGAATTACAACCCTTCATGGAAATACTGATAGATCGTGGTTTGGCAAAACCGGATCATTTTCTCGCAACGGCGGAACTAGGTAATGAAGTGGCTTATGGTAAAGGGAGGACAATCGTTCAAAAGTTTAGTTTACGGTAAGGTAGATTCAGGAGTATTTATTGTGTACTCGAAGGCAGGAGATCGAGAATCATACATAGGATGGAAAGCTGGTTGCCCACTGTAGTCACCGACACATAACGGGTTGTATGGGGCTACGCGGCTAGCCAGGTATCGCCCACCCACTTTATACGTGAAGCCTTTTCTGTTGAGTTTGTCAATTCGCGAATGATATTTAAAATAAATTGTATACTGTAATAAAAGCTGGATGTAATTGTTCTATCATAAGAGGATGGGCTGCCGCAGGATTGGAATGCGGTGGGCGAGCTTGGACTGGATCGCCATATTGAAGCCCAGGTTTGGGCTGATGGCGCGATGGCCTCCGTCCTTCTGACACGATAAGGATACATGTTATGGTAACGCAAAAATCCCCGGGAGGTTCGATCTTCCCATATTATTACAAAGGTGGTGAATTATTTGGCCTGCACTATGGAAGCTTTTTCGCCGATGAAGAAGGGCTACGGTGTCCTGGTCTGGATTAAATAGGGGAATTTAGGCAGTTCTGTCCGGAATAATTAGAGTTGTCATCTGGTAGGATTCAATAGGCCGCTCCAAAGAGAGTGGCCTTGGTTTGTGTGGGGAGGGAGTAGCAGTAGTGGCTGTGGATAAGTGGGTAACTCGTAGCGTAGCGGAGAGGTATCCACTTATCCACAGCCAGGCCCGGGATTTTTGTGGTTTTTCGGAAATTGTTCAATTTTCGCCGTCCAGCACATTTTCGCCATAAATTCCAAAACGAGTTGTCGTAAATTATTGACCTATTCTGATTGTGCGATCAAAGGATGAGATAATCAGTGGCGTTTTCTTTTGCGCTTGTTGGCGGGGGGTTTGGAGCCACCGGTTATTCCCCACTGGATCACTCTTGAGTGAGCAGGGTGGGAAAGGTCTGCAGCCACTGCTTTAACCTGATCGTAATGAGCTCTCAAGCGAGACAGAAAGGCTGGATCGGTGTATAGGTCCTGGGCGATATCCTTGAACAGTGCCTGAGCATATAGGGCGGTGTCTTCAGAGAGATCCAATCTAGGGTTGGGCATGTCAGCCGGGTTCAGGCTGATGCGGATGTCGGCAACCCAGTTTCCAGACTCAACCGAGATAACCATGAGTAAGGCTTCCTGGCAATGGCAGTCAGGGTTGGGGCAATACATTTCCTGCAATTCATAGGAGCCTGTTGGGATACCGGGTTCATTGGGGAAAAACAAGGCGGTGGGCGGGGCTGCTTCGCCCGGCTTGAGGGCCAGAGTAAAAGGGACAAGATAGGACATCGCGATGATTGTAGTCGGTTTTGGAGGCACGGAGCAAGAGTACGGAAGCCGGTCAAGGCAGAAGAAATGGGTGTGCCTGGGGCATTGTCCGCTGTGCGGAGAGGTGGGTTGTCTGATCGGGCACGGGTATTACTTGCGGAAGCCGAAAGGGAGAATATCCCGTAAAGACATCGGGAGGGTGTGGATCAAGCGCTGGTTCTGCAAGCAGTGCCACCGGACGATCTCAGCGCTGCCGGATTTTCTGTTGTCCTTTCGGCATTATGTAGTGCCGGTGATCCAGGCGGTGATCGAGGTGCGCTGTGGCTGCGGGAAAACGTGGGCCGCCTTGGAGGCGGAGTGCGCCGAGGTGGGTGCACCTGCCAGGCGGACGATGCAGCGCTGGTGCGGGTCATTTGCGCAGCAGGCCAGCCGCTGGCTGGGGGCGGTGCAGGCAACTCTGGCGCAGCAGGACAGCAGCTCAGGCTGGCTGGACCCGCACGGGGAAGCCCTGCAAGCAGAGCATCCGGCGCAGGCCTTGCTGGGCGCCAGCGAGCACTTGCTGGCCTGGGGCAAGACGCGCTGGACGGAAGCGGCGGAATATGGCCGGAATGATCGAGTGCGTTTTTTGTGGTGGTGGAGCTCCGGGCGGGGGCTGGGGCGGCTGGTCTAGGGGGAGCCGCACACACACAGTTTGACAATGGGCACTGCCAGCGCCCAGGGATATTATCAGGGCCACCCCAAAAACCATCCAAGGAGCCCAGCATGTCCCGAAAATCATCCCCACCGAACGACGCTCAAGAGCGGAACACCGAGATCGCCCTGTTCCGCTATGGGCTGATCAGTGCACTGCTCTTCGACCCGCTGGCGGCAGGCCAGTTGGAGCAGGCTTTACGTGCGATCGCCGCCAAGACCTATACCATTCCCTATTCCAGCCGCACCCGGGTGAGCATCTCCAGCCTGCGGCGCTATCTCCAGTTGTACAACCAGGGCGGCTTCGAGGCCCTGCGTTCGAACCCACGCTCGGATAAAGGCATTCCCCGAGCTTTTTCGCCTGAAGTCCTGGAGCGGGCTATTGCCTTGCGGGAAGAGCAGCCTGCCCGCACGACCAGCACGTTGGTGGACATCCTGAATCGGGAGCAGGATCTGCAGCTGGAACACCCGCTCAACGCGCACACCCTCACCAGCCAGCTGCGCAGATGCGGCAAGACTCGCCGTTTGCTCTCCCAGGGGGGACGCACCTACCAGCGTTTCGAGCGGGAGCATACCAACTCGCTCTGGCAGGGGGACATGCTGGTGGGCCCATGGCTGCCCGACCCGTATGCCCCTGGCAAGAAGCGCCGGGCGTACCTGTATTGCTTCCTGGATGACCACAGCCGCCTGGTCCCGTATGCCGAGTTCTTTTTTGACGAAGCCCTGCCGCGCATGGAACGGGTGCTCAAGGTCGGGATCTTGCGCCGGGGAGTGCCGGATGCACTCTACGTGGACAATGGCAAGGTCTACTCATCCACCCAGTTCGCAGCCGCCTGCGCGGCGCTGGGTATCCGGAGAATTCACGCGGCTCCGTATAGTCCTGAGGGAAAAGGAAAACAGGAGCGATTTTTTCTGACCGTACGTCTCCAGTTCCTGCCGGAGGTGGAAACCTCCGAGATCGCCCGCCTGACCGAATTGAACGAGTCTTTCTGGGCCTGGCTGGAACTGGTCTACCACTGCCACGAACATTCCGAGACCGGGCAGACCCCGCTGGAGCGTTACCAGGCCGGTCTGCAGCAGGTCCGCACCGCTGATCCGGAAGTCCTGCGCAAAGCCTTCCTGTGGCGCGAGTTCCGCCAGGTGCGCAAGAACGCCACCCTCGACTTGCAGGGCAATACCTACCAGGTCGACCCCAGCTTGTCCGGCCGCAGGCTCGAGCTGCGCTTCGACCCCTTCGATCTTTCGCACCTTGAGCTGGTCCTGGACGGCAATCCCATTGGCAAGGCCAGCGTGCTGGTCCAGAACAAGCAGCGCCATATCAGCGTCGAGCGTCTGGCCACCCAGCCGCCTGCCCCTGCCCGGCCCAAATCCTCTCTGGACTACCTGACCGCCTTGCGCTCTGAGTATCAGGAGCAGCAGCGCAGAGCCGCCGGACCGCTGCAGTTCACCCGCCTGACCCCCACTGAAAAAGACAAACCCCAGGAGAAATGAGATGTTTCAACAGTTCTATGGCTTTACCCACCTGCCCTTCTCCAAAGACATCCCCCCCGCCGATATCCTGGCTACGCGTGGCCAGTCCGAACTGGGGGCACGCCTGTCTTACCTGATCAACGAACAGGGCATGGGCCTGGTCACCGGCGAGATCGGCTGCGGCAAGTCCACCGCCGTGCGCAGCTTCGTCGCCTCCCTCGACCCCAACCGCTACCTGGCCATCTACCTGCCCAACCCCACCCTGGGCATCACTGGCCTCTACCGGGATATCCTGGCCGCCCTGGGTTACGAGCCCCCCTTCAGCAGACCCAGAATGGTCGCCCGCATCCGCTCTGCCTTCGAAGACCTCATCCGCACCAAGCAGCGTTTCCCCCTGCTCATCCTCGACGAAGCCGACCTGCTGCCTCCCACCGCTTTCGAGCAGTTCCGCCTGCTCCTGAGCACCAACATGGACAGCCGCTCTTTGGCCACCCTCCTGCTCATCGGCCCCCCCGTCCTCAGCCAGACCCTGCACCTGTCCATCCACGAAGCTTTCCGCCAGCGCCTGACCAACTCTTACCAGTTCCCTCCCCTCGATCTCAAAGAAACCCTCGAGTACATTCAGCACCACCTGCGCATTGCCGGGTATGTCACCGGTTCCCCTTTCAGCGACGATGCCCTCAAACGCATCTTCGAGTACACCCGCGGCCTCCCCCGCCAGATCAACCGCCTGTGCATCACCGCCTTGATCGCTGGCCGCATCGACCAGAAACAGATCCTGGATGACAGTACCATCCTCAAAGCGATCGCCGAAATCGACCAGGGCTGACTGCCTTTTCCAAAACTAAAAACGGGCACCTCTCGTGGAGCCCGTTTTTTTCCTCCTTGTGTCACAATTTATTTCAGACTTACTCCACCAAATAGCTCGGCCCCTTACACTACTGGCGCGAATGAAAGCTGAAGAGGAATTTATAACAAGGGCAATCCGTCAAACCCCTCTTTGGATTGATTTTTATGAAACAAAACTTACCGATCAGGTGTTGATCGAATTCTCAAAAAGTATCATCCGCTTGCAGGGTCATATTACAAAATTGGCGATTGTTGGTTGCTCTTTCAAAGATAAAAGGCGTTTACATAAAATAGGGAAGAAATCCGGTATTGAATTTCCAATGCCCACCAGGTTTTTCGACGATCCTGAAGATGCAAAAACCTGGCTGGTGAGCGAGTCATTCGAGCATTGAATGATCTTGGCATGCGCATTCCAGTGAAATCGCCCACTTTATCCGGTCATGCCCTCCAGTGACGGACTCGCAATCCACTGGCAGATGGTGGTTGGACTTCGCCTTTGGCTTATGATTCCCTCTTTACCGTACCCTTGACATGCGACAGCAACTCGCCGCCTGGAGAGGCTACGAAGAACTCGGTTACCAGCGTATCCTCCGCGGCTATTTCGTAGATCAACCGAGCGCGTGGGCTTGTCGCGCTTTCCTCGCTTTCAAAGACGACTGCTGGCTGTTTGGCTGGAAAGGTGAGACTGTAGTGGATGACGTGACCCTCGTTGTCGAAGTAAATGGCTCGAAATTGCGATTCGTCCGGCTGCTGATAGATGACGAGAAGATCTTCATGCACCAAGCCTTTTGTTTCACCAGGCCCTGGGGCGAATTCCGCTCGGCTCTTGCGTACAATGACCTTCTTTTCCAAGTCGTATGAAAATGTCGTCGAGCCGGATAAGCCCTGGCCTGGTTGCCCAGAGACAGGACTCGACCAACTACCAATGAGGAACTGTAATCGATCCCACGAAATCATAGCACATCTCCTATTTCTGAAACTCCCCACAGCTTGAAGTTGGGGGGTTCCTGGAGGAGCTTGATCGCAACTGTCCGGTGAAAGCGGATCCGCATCACCCGGCAGGAGACCCTTTCGTGCTCTGCATCCAAGGTAGAACTTATGTTCTGTATTATACACCCTGAACAACCACCGGCAAGCCCTTTCGGCGCTGCGCGCCGCCGGCTTTGATCTCCACGCCTGAAGGCGGGAGCCTTACGTCGGATTCGGTAAAGTGCTTAGTTTAATGGTGCAGCTAAACGGAGGAGGAAAGCGCATTCCGGTGAAATCGTCCTCAGAATCCGGTCAGGCATCCAACGGCGGATGGGAGCAGCGCTGGCGAGGCAATTATAAAGCACGTGGACGTCATGGGGATGGGGGAACTCACCTTTCCTAAATTGTTACGCATTTCTAAGGAAATGCGCCGGTTTCCTAGCTGCGCAGCTGCTGGCTGTTGTTGGGCTGCTTTCATTTCTCAACCAGGTGCGCATTCGGTAGATCCGGTTGAGGTTCTTCACAAACCCCGCTTGACATAAATTCTCGATCACTCTATAATGTAACCAAACGGTTACGTAACTAATTGGTTACACAAGGATAGGATATGAACATTTCACGACCTGGAAAGGGACGCGCGGAGAAAACTCGGATGGCCATTCTGGATGCCGCCGAAGTCGTTTTTGCGGAACATGGCTTCGATGGAGCGCGCATCGATGCTATTGCGGAAGCCTCTGGCCATAACAAAACCCTGATCTTTCGCTACTTCGGCGATAAGCTCAATCTCTATGCCGAGGTGCTCCGGCGGATTGACAAACAAGCGGGAGAGCCGTTGCTAAAGCTTGTCCGGCCATTGCTTGAAGACGAAACGCTCGTCGCCGATGGTGCAAGGCTGAGGGAATTTTTCAAAGCTGCCATTGGTACTTTTTTCGATTACATGGCAGCCCATCCGCGTGTTATGCGGATGATCCTCTGGGAACACGCCGAGGGCTGGCAGACTTATGCAAAAGTGACCTCTTTGTTTGAGATCGAAGGTTTTGATCGGTTTGAGGCGTTCATTTCCAAAGCCCGGTCCGGCGGTCTGTTCCGCACGGATCTCGATCCATCCGTGCTGTTCCTGCTGGCCGAGCAAATCTGCTGGACTTACCCGACCTCTCTTCCTTTTTACCAATTAGTTCTCCCGGGCAGGGATCTCTCCTCTCCTGCCGCGCTGGCCCGTGCCAGGGAACAAATCGTGAATTTTATCGTTGGCGGGCTCATCCTTGACCCTCAGCTGTAAGAACAAGTAGGTTGTTTAGGCAAGACTTCGAAAGCAGGCAAATTATGGAAATAAGTACGGCTAATAAGACTTTGATTCATGAATATCTGGACATCGTCGAGCATGATAGCGAGAATCTGGAGCGCACGATGCGCTTGTTCGCCGACGATTGCATATTTGAGATGGAGCCTACCGGGGATGTATACAACGGCAAACAGGAAATCGAGGCCTTTGTCAATGTTGCCATGTCCGGCAGAACCCACTCTGGCCAATACAGTATTAAGATTACGAACTGGTTCACCGACGGGGAGCAGTTGTGCATCGAGTATACCCACGGCGGCATCTCGACCGGTGTTTATACCGCGGGTATCAAAGCAAAGTTTAAGCAGGGAGTGGCAAGGTACTGCATCACCTACCATATGCACGACGGGAAATTTGACCGGATGCACGAATTTATCCAGGGAACGACCTTCCTGGCAAACCTGGCGATGCCGCTTGCCCTGAAACGAATGAAGCGGCTGGCGGACAAAAAATATTCCAAAAATAAGTCAGCGGCCAGATAGGCGGTTGACGATAGGCTGGCAGATTTTCTGGACATCGAGGATTTATGGGAACCAGTGAAAACGAGAAACTCATCCAGGAATACCTGGATATTGCTGTCCACGCTTCAGAGGATCTTGACCGAACGATGGGATTATTGAGCGACGACTGCACCTGGTATATCACGCCGCCAGGTATCGCTTTCACTGGCAAAGATCAACTCAGGTCGTTTACCGGGATGGCCATGGGCTCGAGGTCCCACAATGCATATTCAAAAGTTGAAATTCGCAGCTGGTTTACCGATCACGAGAATTTCTGCGTAGAGTACTTTCACGCCGCCATCCTCACCGGACTTCACATCAGGGTGGTTGAAAACGTTTGCCTGGTGTGCCATATGCGGGACGGGAAATTTGACCGTATTCACGAGTACGTGGACACCAGCAAAAGCATTTTGATCGGCCTGGGATTGAAACTTCTCCCGCTGATCCTCAAGGGGAGATCGGAAATGGATAAGGGAGAATGAACCTCAAAAATTAGGCGCGCTCGTCGCGACATCTCATCAGCATAAGTTGAAGCCGAAGCAACGTCATAATCACAAGGAGAGAAATATGGCCACACCAAAAGAAATTGTTATGAAATTCTGGGAGAATGGAAATAAACACAACCTGGATGAGCTTTTTGCGCTGATTGATACCGAAATTGAATCAGACTACTTTTCGGGTCCGGTGAAAGGCAAAGATTTTTTTATGATGTCAATGAAAGCCTATGGAAGAGCTTTTCCAGATTCGCACGATGAAGTTACGCTGATTGTTGCCCAGGATGATCTCGTAGCATGTGAATACATTGAAACTGCAACTTTCAAGGGTCCGCTGCAATCACCTGCAGGCAGTGTCCATCCCAACGGCCGAAGCTACAAGATGAATGTGGCGTCATTCTTCAGGGTTAATGGCAATGGTTTGATCACAGAAATGCGCAACTACTTCGACAGAACAAGCTTTATTGAACAAACTGGAATAGATTTGGTTTCCATGCAGAAGAAACTCTCATCTTAGGGAACTATGAAGAGGATTTGTTGTTCTCAAGGAGAGTAATATGAAGGACCCCACAGTAACTACCCCTATCACCCAGAGGAACATCGATACAATTCATGCCTGGCTGGAGGCGCATAACCGCCAGGATATGAAGGCGCTCGATTATTACACCGAAGACATTGAAGTGGTCGAGATGGCTACCGGCGTGGTTTACAAAGGTATGGAGAAAATGCGAGAACTGGCCAGAATGGCTTACCGCCGGAAAGGCTGGAAAGATCTGACCCACATCTTTGCCACCGAGACGGATGCCTGCGTGGAGTATACTGCGCGGGCTGACATGTCCCAGCCGCTCTCTGCGGAGGAGAAAACGAGCGGTATGCATGGGATCGACTTGTCCAAAGCGAAATCGAGCACTGCGCCCTTCTCGATGCCAGTGTGCTTTATCTGCCACTTCACAACCGAAGGCAAGATCGATCGCGTTCGCGAATATTGGGACATTTCGAATGTAACTCGCCAGTTCGGTATAGAGAGCGTCATGTCAAAGCTTTATAAGATCTTTATGCGGCGAACATCCTGAGGGCGCCCGGCATCCTGCTCGCAGGAAAGAATGGGAAATATAAATAAAGAAGTTCCCCCACTAAAACGCTTGGATCTTTCAAAACCCATTCGTGCTCGAACCTGGTCATTGCACATCATTGGTTTCGCTCTATATCAAGCAATCCACAGGGATCGCGAGGCGCAGTGCCGCTGTCTGCCGGCGTCATGCGGCTTTTATTCTCATGGGTTTCGGCCGAGCATGCAGCGGCTGATAGATCTTTAAGTCTACACCGCTGGGTAATTTCAATTTGGTTAACAACCCCCAACGCAGACGTTTAACTTTGCTGCATTTGACCTTCAAACTTTTCATCTGATGGATCAGCTCATCGATGTCATCGCACATCAAGTAGAACTCTTGTACGTCATTCCCATCCGAAGGATGAATTGCCATTTCTGCTGGCGGCAACCCGAAAATAAGCCATCCTTCGCCTGCATCAATGTTGGGAAACTTCAGAACATCGCGAATGAATGCGCGATCTCTTTCTGGACTGGTGCTGTAGATGATAAAATGAGCGCCTGTGATCATGGTCGAGCCCTTTCTGGATTTGCAGTATCAGGCAAATCAATTCCGATCTCATTGCGAGAGAATTCCAAAGAATATATTATGGGGTCTGCCTAACCAATTAAGGTTTAAAGCGGCGAAAAAAGGGAAAGCTGAACGATGGGTAATCTGCGACGCCGCATTATTATAATTCGTTAGCCCGTCACTTCATTGGAAGAGCGTCGAAAGAAGGTGATAACTTAATATGGAAATCAACAGCTACGATTCCATTGCTGATTTATATGATACCTATGTTCCCGTTACCTTTGATATCGATTTCTTTGTCAACGAAACCAAAAAATCACCAGGCGATGTATTAGAACTGATGTCAGGAACCGGGAGAGTCTCCATTCCTCTGATTGAGGCTGGTGTCAGGCTCACCTGTGTGGATATCTCCGCAAAGTCGAACGCGTTGATGAAGTGCAAACTTGAGCAGAAAGGACTTAGGGCGGATATTTATCAAATGGATATTTGTGAACTTAATATTCCCAAGAAATTCGGTATGATCATCATACCATTTCATTCATTTGCTCATATCGTCTCCCCGGACGAACAACGAAAAGCGCTGAGGTGCATTTATCAGCACATGTTACCAGGCGGAATTTTCATCTGCACTCTGGGAAACCCTATCTTGAGAGAGAAGACTGTTGATGGACAGTTGAGATTGTTTAGAAAATATCCATTACCCGATGCGCAAGGCATTTTATTTCTTTGGATTATGGAAAACAAAGATTCTGATGATCAAGAAGTCATAGACGCATTGCAATTCTTCGAAGAATATGATGCAACAGGGATCCTAAAATCCAAACGCCTGTTGGAACTTCATTTTCGCCTTTCCCACAAAGACGAATTCGAGAATTTGGCAAAGGATGCCGGTTTTACAATAAATGCACTCTATGGAGACTACTCATATTCAGAATTCAATGAGGAAAGAAGTCCCTTCATGATCTGGAAATTACAACGGGCGAGCTGAAACAAGATCGTGCCGAAAAGCGGCGGCAGCCCAACTTATCGCAGAGGGGACATTATTTAGAAACGCTAACAGGTCATTCAGCCCGGTGTCAAGAGCCCGGTTGACTTAAATCTCCTTCGGTCTTACACTCTAAACACTGGCATAACACCCCGTCAGGTGGAGACCGTGATGCCCTTTCGGGGCTCACGGTGATATTTTGTCAGGAACGATCCCCACTAGCCACAGGGCGTATTCATATCTTTGTGCGAAGGAGCGACTCTATGAGCGTTATCGAAGTTACCAATCTCACCAAATATTATGGAAAATCGCGCGGCATCGTGGATGTCTCTTTCAGTGAGGAAGAGGGGGAGATCTTCGGCTTCATCGGACCGAACGGCGCCGGGAAATCCACCACCATCCGCCTGCTCCTGTCGCTGATCCATCCAACGAGCGGCAGTGCCAGGGTCTTCGGCAAGGACGTGGTCGCTCACGGCCCGGAGATCCGCCGCGATATCGGCTACCTGCCCTCGGAGGTCTTTTACTACGAAGGCATGAAGGTGATCGACCTGCTCAAGTATTCCGCAAGCTTTTACGATCACGACTGCACCCAGCGCATGCACGAACTATCTGAACTGATGGAGCTGGAGATGAACCGGCGCATCAGCGACCTGTCCTACGGAAATAAGAAGAAGGTGGGCATCGTCCAGGGCCTGCTGCACAGCCCCAAACTGCTTTTCCTGGATGAGCCAACCGCCGGCCTCGACCCGCTGATGCAGCGCAAGTTCTTCGACCTGATCCGCCAGGAGAACACCCGCGGCGTGACTGTTTTCTTCTCCTCTCACATCCTGGGCGAAGTGCAGCGCTTGTGCACCCGCGTCGGCATCATCCGCGAGGGCAAAATCGTGGAGATTTCCGACATCCGCACCCTGCAGCAGAACAATTATAAAAAGGTGGTGGTGACGGCCGAAAAGCTGAACCCGAAGACCTTCGACCTGCCGGGGGTGACCAACGTCCAGGCGGAAAACGGCGCGCTGCACTTCTTCTTCAAGGGCGATATCAACACAGTGCTGCAAAAGATCAGCAAAATCCAGGTTGCCGATGTGACGATTGAGGAGCCAACCCTGGAAGAGATCTTCATGCACTACTACGAATAGGCAGGGATCATGAGTGCAACCATCTATCTTCATGAATTTTGGACCCGGATGCGATCGGTGATCATCTGGTCGGTTGCGGTGGCAGCGATCATCATCTGCTTCTCTGCCCTCTTCCCGGGATTTGCCAATCAGGCGGCCCTCATCAATCAAATGATGTCCAGGTTCCCGCCAGCTCTGCTGGAGGCCTTCGGGATGAACCGGACGAACCTCGCCACGGTGCTGGGTTTCTACAGTTTCATCTTCACTTTCGTCCAGCTCTGCCTGGCGATCCAGGCCGGCAACTATGGCTTCGGGCTGGTCTCGATCGAAGAGAGCGAACTGACCGCTGACTTCCTGCTGAGTAAACCAGTCAGCCGGGCCCAGGTAATGACCAGCAAACTGCTGGCCGCCCTGACCAGCCTGACCGTCACCAATGCGGTCGTGTGGGTCGTCTCCTTGGTGGCCATTGCCATATTCCACGGCAGTTACACGTACGAATCCGGGCCCTTGGTCCTGCTGCTCGTGAGCATCGTGATCTTCCAGCTCTTTTTCATGGCTGTCGGGCTGGTCATTTCCCTGCTGGTACGGCGCGTGCGCAGCGTGACACCCTATTCTCTAGGCCTGGGTTTCGGGATGTACGTGTTGAGCGCCTTTACCGGCCTGTTCGGCACATCGGCGCTGGAATACATCACACCCTTCAAGCACCTGGACCCGGCTTATATCGTCCATAACGGCAGTTATGACACGCCCCTGGTGTTGCTCAACGCCGCCGTAAGCCTGATCGCGCTGGCGGTCAGTTATTGGTTGTACATCCGCCGCGATATTCACGCGGTGTCGTAAGGAGGTGCTGCATGAACATCTTTTTCCGGGAACTGAAGGCCAACCTTAAATCCCTGCTGATCTGGTGCGTCATCCTGATCCTGCTGGTGGTGGTAGGCACGGCCAAATTCACCGCTTATTACAACGATCCCTCAATGCTGGCCGTCCTGAATGCCCTTCCAAAAGCAATGGTGGACGCCATGGAATTGAATGCCTTTAACCTGACCACGGTGACCGGTTTCTACGGGTTGATGATGATTTACTATGCATTGATGGGCGGAATCGCCGCCGCCATGTGGGGCAGCGACAGCATCACGAAGGAAGAGCGCGACAAGACGGTTGAGTTCTCACTTGTGCTACCTGTCTCGCGCGGCCGGGTCATCACGGGCAAGCTGCTGGCCGCCCTGGTCAACTGCATCGTTTTCGTGCTGGTCACCTGGGGGGTGTCTCTCGCGGCTGCGCAGCAGTTCCATCCCGACCAGGCCTTCAACAACTTCCTGGCGCTTGAAATGGTGGCGATGTTTTTCATCGAATTGATCTTCCTGGCGATCGGACTGCTCCTGGGCTGCGCCATGAAGCAGTACAAACGCTCCGGATCCATTGCAATCGCCATCATCCTGGTGACCTACTTCCTGTCTATAATGTCGGGGATGCAGGCGAACCTGGATTTCCTAAAATACTTCACCCCCTTTAAATATTTTGACGCCGGGGTCCTTCTCCAATCCGGCAAGCTGGATCCAACCTACCTGCTGCTATCGGCAGCCATCGTCGCCGTCTGCGTGATTGCGGCATATTGGATCTACAACAAGCGCGATTTATACATTTAGAGGCCGCCAAATCTTATAGGCCATCGAAGTTCTTTATATCAAGTGTTCCACGAACCCGATGACGCGGCTGCAGAAAAGTGAGAATTTCTTGCAGGCCATCCAGTCCTATTAATATCTATATGGGGAGTGAACAGCCTTTCGCGTTCCTGCATGAGCGCGTCCAGAGTGCCCGGGCAATCCGCCCGGGCACACGCCAAACTACTCACTCACTGGAAGTCACAACCAGTTCCAATGACTGCAGCGACATTTCCTTCAGGTCAGGAATAATGGCGATTCCTGATTCTTTTGCAAGAAGTTGGTCCAAGGTGAAGAGCTCATCATGGGGGAAATAAACAACTATCGCCCGAATTAAAATGTGACGGCTAAAGTCAACATTTCCAATTACCATTGGATGGCTGGATTGCTCAAAAATTCTCGGACATTAAAATGGTCTCCGGATTATTAGGATTCACTTGTTATTCATTTTCTTCACTTTCATACAATTCATTAACAAACTCTCCTGCAACAACTCGTACTTTAACAATTCAAGGCTAACATTTTCGGCTTTGCCAAGCCGCACAAAGCTGCCAGGCTGGCCCATAAAAAAGCCCAAAGAGAATCCACGGCCTGTTTTCGGGTGCCTTTTTCTACATCAAGAGCCGCAGGCTGGGCCATTTCTTCTTTCGCTTTCGCCTGCAGGTAACGCTCAATACGCCGCACGTTGCTCACGGCGGCGGAACCGATCACCATACTGGCCATCCGGAACTTGCCTCGCACCGGCAACTTGCCAGCCGGGAAATGGTGCTTGATACTGCGCATGGTGGCTTCGACGGCCGCGCGCAAGTTGCGGCCTTCTTTCTGCTGCTCGCGGCTGCGTCGTCGTCGTTCAGAGGTCTGCGCTTCGGCCTGGGTAAAACGCAGATGACGACGTGGATCGCGTTTGCCAGGTTGAGACGGGCACTTGTCTACCAGCTTGCAGGTTGCGCACACTTCCGCTTTGAAGTGGGCGACGAAGGCATTCTTCTGGTTGCCGGGATGAGCTGGCTCGGTCTGCCCATGGGGGCAGGTGACTTTCACCGGCTGGTTATCTGGATTGAACTTGATCACAAAGTCGGCCAGGTGCAGCTTTTCAGGGTCGGGAGTTCGTCCGCGGATGGCAGTCTGAATATGTTCGACTTGCTGTTCCTGCAAAACCGCATCGGAATCCGGGCCGCCATGCCCACCATCCGTGTAGATCGTATCCAGTTCCGTGCGCTTCTTCAGGTCGGGCAGTACTTCGGCCAGCAGTTGGCTGTCGTCGACGTGGTTGGACGCCACTTGGACTTTGGTAATCAGTTGCAGCGGATTCTGCGGGTCGCAGGTTTCGCTCACATTGGCGACATAGCCTTGGTAACCTTTGCTCTGTTTTTCCCGATAGGTGGCTTCCAGATCATCCGGTGACTGCAGGCTGGTGGCGCTCAGGGCCTGGTTGGGTTTGGTCACCACGCCTTGCTGCTCCAGCTGGAAATGTTCGCCGAAGACCCGCCCCAGCACCCGGTAGACCGGCTCGTCCGCATAGACCGGCTTCAACTCCACCAGCAGCCACTGCATGAACTCGCCGATCCGCTGCAGGTGCGCCTCCGTATCTTCGGACTTCATATGGTAGACGTATTGCCCGGCATGTCCCTGTACATAGGGCGCAAAGCTGACGGCATAGCGCTCCTGATCGCCCTCCTTCAGCATGCGCTGGACTCGCTGCAGCACTTCCACCAGCAGCTGCACCCGTCCCATCCGACGAATGTTACTGGCGACCTGTGTGCTATCCATGCGCTGTTTGCCGGTCTTGAGCCGAAAGGCCGCAATCTGTTGGTCCGTCACCTGTTCAAAGGCCTGGTCCAGCAAGTTCACTCCCTTCTCCTGCATGTACCGGCTCAGACGCTCTCGAAAGTAGTACAGTGTGCGTAAATCAAAATCGCCTTCCCCTAATTGGCGATAGCCCAGTGCGTAGCGCACCTGCACATCATAACAATAGGCATCATACATCTCTTCATCCGTCCAACCATTGCCTGCTTTCAGGTACTCCAGTCCAACCAATACATTCACCGGTACATTTGGCCGCGACGGAAAATCAACATACAGAACCTCGAAAGGCGCTTCGTTCAACCGGCAAAAGAACTCTCGATAGAATACGCCTGCCCACGAATTCTCCAGACGCTTGCGCAGCTTTTCGGGAAGTTCATCTACATGGCTGGTGAGCGGTATTTGCAGGTGCCGGTGATTTTCCTTGAACATGTTTTGGTCCTCGCACAGCGGTTTGCCTTGATTATATTAAACTTTCCGCTGATTGAGGAGAGTACAATTCAGACCACTGTTATCCTCTCGTTTTTGCAGGAAAGTCTTAACGTTAAGACTTATAATCCCAAATGCGATACAAATGGTAGGAATATACGCGCTCGCCTGGATAAGCAAGCGCCGGGTGCTGTTCCATCGATGCTGATCGCGCACGCATGGACAAAATAATTACAAAAACCGCATGAGAAATGGATACAAAAAATTAATGAACGAAAGACTGCACCTGGACAGCTTTCGCAAGTTTATTCAACAAGGAGTGTTAAAATGAATATTGCCTTATGGATCGTTCAAGGCCTGCTGGCGCTAATGTTTGCGTACGCCGGTTTCCTGCATGGCTATCAGATTGAAAAGGCAAGAGCACAGTTGGCCTGGGCTAAAGATACGCCAGTTGCTTTATTGCGATTTGTCGGCACAGCCGAAATCCTGGGGGCGTTGGCCATAATCCTGCCGATGGTGACAAATATATTGCCCTGGCTGACGCCGGTAGCTGCAATTGGTCTTGCCACAATTCAGTTCCTGGCATTGTTCACAGTCCACATCCCTCGCAAGGAATATTTTGCAATACCCATCAATGGGGTTCTCATGGCGTTATCGTTATTTGTGGCAATCGGGCGCTGGCCGTTATTTAGATAAATTGGAACGTATGACGAACACAGTTGTATAGTTTGAGCATTACCTCCCTGTGCGCACTGTCTCAACATCAAAAATCTTGAAGGGGAGCTTCGCGCCGCCTAATCACTGACAACCCCGCCGACGCCGAGAAAGAGTAAAAGATCATAAAGTCTTCTCGAGAATTGAAGTTGCAGCCTGCCGATCCAGAGTGAATCCTCGTGTTTTAATTAAAGTATTTATCAGGAGATTATCGAAATATGACTCAAAATCAATTAGACTTTGCAAATCCAGCATCTGAAACCATACTCGAACGTGTTGCCGACCGGATTCGGGAACGCAACATTGAGGTCGTGGTAGTTGACAACGCAGAAGAAGCGCGGCAGGTTGTGCTTGAGCGGCTGCCCAAAGGTGCGGAAGTCCACTCCGGCAAGTCGAAAACGCTTCAGGACTCGGGAATTTTTGATGCAATCCAGGATCCGAATCAATACAACGCTTTGCGCCTCCAGTTCCTCAAAATGGACCGCAAAACTCAAGGGCGGGAAATTCGAAAACTTATTGCCGCCCCGGATTTCATGCTCGGCAGCGTTCAGGCAATCACGGAGGATGGCATCCTGGTGATGGCTTCTGCGACTGCGAGTCAGATCGGCCCTTACGCCAATACAGCTGGCAAGGTGATCCTGGTAGCGGGCAGTCAAAAGATCGTACCCGACCTCGAAACGGCATTCAGGCGTATTCGTGAATATGTGATGCCCTGGGAGGACGCCCAGGTCCGCAAAGCCGCAAACATGGGAACATTCGTTGGCAAAATCCTGATTATCGAGCGTGAGTGGATCAGCGAGCGGATGACCGTAATCCTGGTACGAGAACCGATCGGAATATAGAAGAACTTTAATTCCATCGGGCAAATGGCAGGGATAATCAACCGTCTGTTTCCAAGGACTTTTTATGAGCGAACCATCAGGTGCAACCAGCGCAGGCAGTACGGGTATGGAAATCGGGGTCATCACGTTAGGTGAATTCCTGAATGACCCACACAGCGGTCAAAAAATCAGCGCACAGCAGCGCATCCAGGAAATCATAAAAGCGGCGCAATTGGCGGACGAAGCCGGGCTGGATGTATTTGGCGTCGGGGAACATCACAGCCTGGACTTCGTTGTTTCAGCCGTTCCTGTCGTTCTGGCAGCGATTGCCCCATTGACGAGGCGCATTCATTTGACGAGTGCTGTTACCGTCCTGAGCACCGCAGACCCGGTGCGCGAATTCGAGAATTTTGCCACGCTGGATTTACTGTCGGCAGGTCGCGCTGAAATGATTGTGGGTCGAGGCGCGTTCGTCGAGTTGTTCCCGTTGTTCGGTTACGATGTCAATGACTATGATCGATTATTTCCAGAGAAACTCGACCTGCTGCTCAAACTGAATGCTGCAGAGCATGTCACCTGGCAAGGCGCCTTGCGTCCCCCACTTGATAACGCCGAGATCGCTCCCCGTCCCCTGCAAACCCGATTACCAATCTGGGTTGGGGTTGGGGGCACGCAGCAAAGAGTGGTTCGGGCTGGGACTTTGGGATTGCCAATGATGCTGGGCATTATCGGCGGCGCTTCGGCTCGCTTCGCGCTGTTGATGGACCTTTATCGAAAGTCAGGGATCGATGCAAAATATGCCCCGACACAGCTAAAAACAGGTGTGACCAGTTATCTGCACATTGAGAAGACATCTCAAGAGGCGATCAATGAATTCTATCCTTATCACACCCACTATTTTGAACAACTCGGGCGCAGTCGCGGGCGTATGATCCAGCTTTCTCGTAGCGAGTATGAGCAGGCGGCGGGCCTCGAGGGAGCTTATTTCGTGGGAAGTCCGCAGCAGGTTATCGACAAACTGCTCTACCAGCACGAGATGTTCGGGCACCAACGCTTCATGGCGCAGATCGATATCGTCGGTTTGCCGTATCGCAAGGTTGCTCAAACGATAGAGCTGTTGGCAACCGAGGTTGCGCCGATTGTCCGCCGCGAGACCATGTCGACTGCATTCGCGCCAGGGAAGAGCGAATAAAAATATCCTCCAATTATATTTGTCCAAACCCCACATGATTTAATATAGACAAAACGGATTCAAATTGATGAGTGGTCTATTCAGTACTAAAAAACAAGATCGGCTGATCGTCAACCTGAGCAGCTTATGGAAGGACCCGCAGGATCCTGCGTTGATCGTAAAAACTATTCAGGCGTTCAATACTCGTTATGACCTGGACCGAAAAATAGCGAACGAGCCCGGGGTCGAAGAAATAATCAAGCAAATGTTTGGCAGGCTGGCCAGTTCCTATCCAAGATTATCAAATATCCAAAATAAAAAGATCCTGGATATCGCCTGCGGCTCGAATACAAGCCGGGCGCCGGCCTCTCTCTATATCAACACGCCATTTGGTGAGGTGTCAATTAAACGTCCCAGCCGGGGATATACTGCCCAGTTCGAGCCGTGGTTCTGCCGGATCCTGTTCGAGCTCGGCGCCACTCCTGTTGGAATTGATTTTGGCGATCTGGAGCATGAAGTCTTTATACATCACCGAGTCGATCTCGGAAAAACAGGCGCTCTGGATTTTTTGCCCGACCATTCGTTCGATGGTATTCAGGACAGCCGGCTCTTCGGTTCCCCTGAGTTCACTGCCCAATTTCCGAAACAAGCAGATCGTTTGAATGTCGCTCAAGAGATATTGCGACAGGAACAGCGATTATTGAAGAGCGATGGAATCGTTATCCATTCAGATGCGACCTCATTGCTGAAATAAATGGGAATATCTCCCTGAACCGCGCATGCAGTTATCTCCAACGGAGACGATTTTGGAAAAGATCGGGCAGCTTCCTTCGTCATACCCGTATTTTTTTGGAGGGGGGCGAACTATTAATGGTCCTCTATCCGGAATAATATGAACACCAAAATATGAGTGCGATCGTTCCACAACTCCTATTCTGATTGTCATTCTTTAGTTTGTTTCCGGATTTGGCTTGCAGGGGGGCAGTTGCCATTGACATAAGAACAAAAAAGATTTAGACTAAGTACAAACTTATACCGGGTATATTTCTCTGTGATCCTATATTGGGTAAGCGGAGGGTATATGAGAATTGCTATCTTTGGGGCAACTGGTGGCACAGGCAGGCAACTCGTGCAGCAAGCGTTGGCAGCCGGTCATGAGGTGACTGCCTTTGTCCGTGATCCGGCAAAGCTCGATGTTCAGCATGAACGCCTGAATATTGTGCAAGGAGACGTCACCGACCCTGAGGCTGTCGAGCGAGCTGTCATTGGCGTACAAGCTGTTTTGAGTGCATTAAACACGCGCCGGGATGCAAAAGGCAGCCCTATCACTCAGGGAACGCAAAATATCCTGGCTGCCATGAAAAAATACGGCGTGCGCCGGCTGGTCTTTTCGGCGGCCCCCAGCGCCCGCGATCCGCAGGATACTCCTGACCTGCGATTCAAATTGATGATTGGCCTGGTCAGGCTGCTGGCGCGTGCCGGTTACGAAGACATGGTCGGTTCTGCAGAAGTTGTGCGCTCTTCTGATGTTGATTGGACGATCGTACGCCTGCCTCTTCCCACCGGCGATCCAGGTACGGGCCAAGTAAAAGTTGGATATTTGAATAACGAGAGCGGATCCCGGATCTCGCGCGCGGATGCGGCTGAGTTCATGCTCAAGGAAATGCAAGAGGCCAGATATTTGCGGAAAGCTCCCGTGATCAGCAATTGATGGAGAGCATCGCCAGGAGAGAGGTCAAGATGGATCGAGTACCTTTGCGGGAAAGAAACAGGCAGAGAGTCAAGGAGCGCATTATCTCGGCAGCCTCCGAGTTGTTCAAAACCCGCGGCTTTCACCCGACCACCATGGATGACATCGCTGAAAAAGCAGAAATCAGCCGGGGGACTTTATTCAACTATTTTCCATCCAAAGAGACCCTGCTGCTGCCCTGGGGGGAGGAGATTTTGGAGCTGCACATTCGACCCCAATTGTTGGCTTACCTGAGCACCCGGCCAACGGCCGTTCAGGCCTTCCAATTCCTCTTTACGCTGATGAGCGAAAATATTCAGGCCTTCCCGGATGTCATTGGGGCATTTGCTCGTGAAGCGTCGAAATCCTACAATACCCGCAATCCTGCCCACACTGATTTCGCTGGGACGGGTATTCAGGAGATTTTTATCCAGATTCTTCAATATGGTCAGGAACGGGGAGAGGTACGGCTGGATATCCCATTGGAAAACACGGCCCATTATCTGAGCGCCTTGCAAACGTCGCTGTTCTTTCGTTTACTGGAATCAACAACCCCCGAGAATGCCTCGCTGGAAATTGGTACCCTGGCGAGATTTATTGAGAAGGGCATCTCGCCTGGGCATTAAAGGAGCATTCGCATGTCTGAAATAGACACCTATGAACCGAAATACCATGTGGCGGGAGTTTGTGAGGTGGTTCGTGCCGTAAATGTAACCCCCCGCATGCGGAGGATCACGTTTCATGGTGCGGCTTTGAATGGACTGGATCGCTACTGGCGGCCGGATATGCTGGCGCGGTTATATTTTCCTAAGCAGGGGCGCAGCAACCCTCCGGAACCCTACCTCACATCTGACGGCGACCTGGATTTCCATACCAGCATAGATAATGAGGTCAGCCCTTTCAGTGCTTACTCGGAGGATCCGCTCGTTCGGGCTTACACCGCCCGTCAATTCAGGCCGGATACGCTCGAGCTGGATATCGACTTCGTGATCCATGAGACCCCCGGGCTCGCCAGCGACTGGGCGCGGGATGCAAAGATGGGCGACCGGCTCGGAATCGTCATTTTTGCTCTTCCCTCCGGCCACAGCCCGGCAACTGCGCACATTGCGGACGTATATCTCCTCTTCGCGGATGAAGCAGCACTCCCCTCCGCGCAGACCAATCTTGAGTCTTTCGCCCCAGGTACAAAAGTGATCGCCTATTTCGAAGTAGCCGATGAGCTCGAAGAACAGGCCATCCATACCCGGGCTGACCTAACAGTAACCTGGCTGCACCGCGGTGAGGCAAAAGCGGGTACCAGCAGACTCCTGACCAAAGCAATTCGCGAGCTTGCCTGGCCGGATGGAAAGGTATTCGTCTGGGCATGCGGCGAGATGAAAACTGTCACCGAGATACGCAGGTTTATTCGGGAGGAACATGGTCTTGAAAAAGGGGATTACAAATGCCAGGCCTATTGGCGCCTGGGAAAAACCGAGGTTGAGCGTATGGCCCGGATGACCGATCTGGCGATGGCTGCCGCCGAGACCCATCCAGCAGCTTTTCTGGAATTGTTCGAAGAAATCGGGATGAATATCGAGGATCCGACCCTGTTCGGCGAGTCCACGATGATCGAGCCTGTCCAGGGCGTTGAAGAGAATCCGTCTCTTCTCCAGGTCTCCCCCAGTTCCGGCATGCGTAACGAAGCGTCCACACTCTTAAGCCAACCTGGCACGATGAGCAGGGAGGTCTCCAGACCGGCCGACGATGGGGCAGATAAATCCATAAAGATCGATGGAGCGTGGGTCATCTCGATCAAAAGCCCGCTTGGCGCTCAGCGAGTAACCCTGCACTTCTCAACTAATGGCGGCCAGCTGGCGGGCATGATGGAAAGCAAACTGGGTTCTGGCGTCATTTCAGATGGGAGGGTAGTCGGTCCCACACTAACATGGACGTCGACAATCGAGCGTCCCCGCCACGCAAAACTGGAGTTCAGCGCAAACATCGACGGCGATTCGATTTCTGGCATTGCAAAGATGGGAACATTTGTACAAACCACATTCAAAGGCTTAAGAAGTTAAACGAGGACCTCTGGAACTTTCTTATCGCGAGTTAGTTAAAAACATCAATCGTGGATAGTCGGCAACATTGGAAGGGGAGGATAACCAGGACAACTATCGTCAATGGAGCTTTTCCAATTTCGAGGGCGCTCCACCGATCATAAAAGACTCCCCTGACCGGGGAGTCTTTTATGAGCAGGGAAAGGGGAAATTATTCAGACAAACAGCGGGGCGAGGACGAGGGTGACGGTAGCCAGGAGCTTGACGAAGACGTGCAGCGAGGGGCCGGCGGTGTCCTTGAGCGGGTCGCCCACGGTGTCACCGACGACCGCCGCGGCATGGGCTGGAGAGCCCTTGCCGTGCACGGTCCCGGCTTCGTCCATCAACTGGCCGTCTTCGATGAATTTCTTGGCATTGTCCCAGGCACCGCCGCCGTTGTTCATGTAGGAGGCAAGCAGGATGCCGCTGATCGTGCCCACCATGAGCAGGGCGGCCACCGCCATGGCGGCGTCGTACTGGGGGTTGAGGTGGAAGAGCACGCCGATCAATACCGGTCCGAGCACCGGGATCAGGCCGGGGACGACCATGCCGCGCAGGGCTGCCTGGGCGGTGATATCGACCGCCCTGGCATAATCGGGGAGGACTTTACCGGTGAGGATCCCGGGGTTTTCAGCGAACTGGCGGCGCACCTCGCTGATGATTTTGGCAGCGGCCGCGCCCACGGCCTGGATGGCCAGCGAAGCAAACAGGTAGACCAGCATGGCGGCGACGAGGGCGCCGACGAAAACCTCGACCCGGTCGAGGTTAACGTCGCCGAAGGGGGCGTGGCGCAGGAAGGCCACCCGGTCCAGGTAGGCGTGAAAGAGCAGGAAAGCCGCCAGGCCGGCGGAGACCAGGGCATAACCTTTGGTGAGCGCCTTGGTGGTATTGCCCACAGCGTCCAGGCGGTCCGTGATCCGGCGGATGCCCTCGCCCGCCCCGGCCATCTGGTTGATGCCGTTGGCGTTGTCCGTGATCGGTCCGAACGTGTCCTCGGAGAGGATGTAGGGGCAGGTCATCAGCATGCCCATGGTGGCCACCGCCGTGCCGAATACACCGCCACCCGGGACGCCAGTGCGGTCACCCAGAAAATAAGAGAGAAGCAACGCGGCGCCAATAGTGGCAGCGGTCACCAGGGTGGTCTCGAAGCCGACCGCCGTGCCGGTGACGATGTTGGTGGCCGAGCCGGTCAGGGAGGCGGTAATGATGGACTTGACCGGCCTGAAGCGGTCTTCGGTGTAGTACTGGGTGGTGTAAACAACCACGATACTGGCCACGATGCCCACCATGCCGGCGCCGAAAAGCAGCCAGCTGTGCAGCATGACCAGGACAGTCAGCAGCAGGCCGGCCACACTCAGGCCGATGGCCACATAGTAGCCCCGGTTGAGAGTGCTCATCGGGTTCTCGTCGTTCTTCGGATTGACTGAGAGGATGCCGGCCATACTGGCCAGCAGGCCGAAGGCGCGCACGACCAGGGGGAAGAGGATCCAGTTAACATTCCTGGTAGCGGCGTAGATGACAGTCGCCAGGATCATGGCACCAATGCTCTCGGCGGCGGTCGATTCGAAAAGGTCGGCCCCGCGGCCGGCGCAGTCGCCCACGTTGTCGCCGACCAGGTCGGCAATCACGGCGGCGTTGCGCGGGTCGTCTTCAGGGAAGCCGGCCTCGACCTTGCCCACCAGGTCGGCACCCATGTCCGCGGCCTTGGTGTAGATGCCACCGCCCAGCTGGGCAAAGAGGGCCACAAAGCTGGCGCCGAAGCCGAACCCGACGATGAGCTGGGGGGCGAGATCTGGATGGGCGATGCCGCCGTAGGCCAGGTAAATGATCGTCACACCGAGCAAGCTGAGAGCGACGACCAGGAACCCGGAGACCGCCCCGCCGTGCAGGGCCACCAGCATCGCATCCCGCAGGCTGCGCTGGGAGGCACTCGCGCAGCGGACATTGGAGCGAACGGCGACGTACATGCCGAGGAAGCCGGTCAGGCCGGAACAGATTGCCCCGGTCATGAAGGCCAGAGCCGTGCGCCAGGCGATGCCGAAGGCGTCGATGCCGGGAACGCCGGTGTTGCCGCTGAGGAAGCCCAGCAGCGTGCCGACGACGGCGGCGACCACCACGGACATTACCGCGATGGTCCCATACTGGCGGCGGAGGAAGGCCCGCGCGCCCTGGTAGATGATTTCTCCAACTTCCACCATTTTTGGGGTGCCAGTAGGCGCTTTGAGCACGCTCCTGGCGAGAAAGATTGCAAACAAAATCGCAATGACCCCGGATGCCGGTACCACCCAAAAAATTAAAGGCATCTATAGCTCCTTAGGATGAGATTGGCGCTCGTCGAGGGGAGAGCTTTGGTTCTTTTCGATCCGCTTATATCAGGATAGATCTCCCCGGTTTTTCGTTTTTCCCGCCATAAGTATGAGCAACTGATCATACTGGAGCGATTTTATCCACTTTGATGAAGTTTGTCAATAAAACGAGCTGCCGCGCTATTCAAGTTGAAAGGTGAACTGCTCAACCCCTAATAGGGAAAAGGAAATTATTACACCTGCATGAGTTTAATGAAATTGATCTTATCCATATATTCAGGAAGTTCTGATTTTCTCCAAAATCATGCGCTCTTCATCAGGATAATTCTCGACCTCGAACAGCCGGGATGCCAGGATGGGCAACCGCCAGGCAGCGATTTCCTGACGGGATGCGGGATGCAATTGGGAATACCGATCCAGATAAATTTTGTGCATCCAGGCTCGCGAGAGATTGATCAAAGCCCGCATATAAAAAGAAATCCTGCGCGGCAAGCCGCCGGTCTCCAGCAGCAGCGTGGTTCGGGCCACATCCGCCAGCGGGTGGCCGCGCGTCCCGGTGAACCAGTCAATGACGACCGCACCATGATCGGTTAGAAGGATATTATCGGGATGGAAATCGCCATGGCAGAGCGCCTCCCCTTCAGGTAAGCGGGCCAGGATCCCGCGAATAGTTTCCTTTTCCTTATCCGAAAGCTCTTTTGCCCATTCAATGCCCCGTTCGATCTGCTCGCGTTGAGTGAACGTATCTGGCGGAAGCGTGCAGGAGTGCATCTGGGCGTGCAGTTCGCCCAGCTGTCGGGAGAACCTGGGAAGCTTCCAAGGCCGACTCTCGAGAACTTTCAGCATCGAGGGGCCGTAGATACGCTCGAAAATGATCCCGAACCTTCCTTCTACCTGAATGAGCTCGTCCGCGGTGGGGACTGGCAGGCCAGTCTCCCGCGCTGCCCTGGTAATGGTGAACTCCCGCTCGATAGAGGCAGCCGGCATCCAATCCTGATAGAGCTTGAGGATACGGTCCTTCCCCCAGATGTAGACATTCGCGGTCCGTCCTGCGCCGATCAGCGATCCTTTTTGCATCTTCCCAATCCACCGATTGTATTTTGGATAAGTTTAATTTTATTCTTCAACCCACTTCCAAGGGTCCTAAAATCTGGCTAACGCTACCCGAGAGGAGGCGGGCGCCTTCAGGGTCAATCCGCAGCAACGGTTTGAGCTTTGATCGTGAAGGAGATTTAGGCAGCGGTTAATCACTCAGGTAGTCGTGCAGTTTGCGGTGGATGGACGGATGACGCAGGCGGTTCAAGGCTTGGGCTTCGATCTGGCGGACGCGCTCGCGCGTCACGCCCATCTTGCGGCCAACCTCCTCCAGCGTGTAAGCCTGCCCATCGAGCAAGCCATAGCGCAGTTGCAGGATGCGCACCTCGCGGGGCGGTAATCCGTTCAAGATTTCGTGTAAATTTTCGCGCAGCAGATTATAGGTCGCGGTTTCATCGGGTCGGGCAATATCGTCATCTTCGATAAAGTCACCGAGCACCGAATCTTCTTCATCATCGGTGGGCGTTTCCAATGAGAGCGGCCGGCGCGCAATCTGGATTATGTTCTCGATTCTTTCGGGCGACACTTCCAGCGCTTCGGCCATCTCTTCGACGGTTGGTTCGCGGCCCAGGCGCTGAGTCAACTGGTACTGGATGCGCAGGAGCTTGTTGATCTGATCGCCCATATGAACCGGGACGCGGATTGTACGTGCCTGGTCGGCAATCGCGCGCGTCACGGCCTGACGGATCCACCAGGTGGCATAGGTGCTGAACTTATGGCCACGGTGGTAGTCGAAT
The DNA here is from genome assembly GCA_963753465.1 of uncultured Chloroflexia bacterium. Taxonomy (GTDB): domain Bacteria; phylum Chloroflexota; class Anaerolineae; order Anaerolineales; family Villigracilaceae; genus UBA877. The sequence goes on along the minus strand of CAVWCJ010000002.1, from coordinate 1,040,823 downwards.
TTCATGGTGGACCGCATGAGTCCGATATTGCCTTCCTGGATCAAGTCAAGGAATGGAACGCCGCGTCCCATATATTTTTTAGCAACGCTGATCACCAGGCGAGAGTTGGCTGTAATAAGATGCTCGCGGGCAGACCAACCGTCTTCGATGAATTGACGCAATTCGACCCGGCGGCGGGGGCTGACCTTGCCGCGCGCCAACTCTTCACGAGCCGTCCGTCCGTTCTCTAAGCCTTGGGCGAGTTCGACTTCTTCTGCCGCTGTCAGCAGCGGTACTTGGCTGATTTCTTTGAGATACAGCCCGATGGTGTCGGAGGCATCAATATTGGCAAGAAGATCATCCAGCGAAATTTCTGGCTCAGGCTTGGCCTCGGTTTCTTCCACAGCAACTAATTCTTTCTCAGGAGGTTCACTGGCGGGGCTGTCTTCAACAAAAGCAACACCCGCGCTCAAGAGCGCCGAAAAAGCCTCCTCCAATTGCTCGATATCCTTTTCGGCTTCAGGGAAGAAGTGCAGGATGTCATCAATTGTGACGTATTTCTTCTGCCGCCCCAACTCGATCAGCTGGGTGATGGGTGAATATTCTTCTTCTGCCTCAATCAGTAAATGGTTCTCCATCTTGTTTCCAAACCAAATTAACTTTCAAAATTTCACAGAGATTCCCCAAGAACGCCCCCTGACGGACAGTAATCTTATCACAAGATTGACGAATTTGCCCGACGTCTGCTGGGCAAACGTGCTTGCGATCCGTGAAGTAGATGTTGGATCTTGTAACGAATGCGAGATTGAGATTACCGGTTTGACCAGCCTGGTACATGTCAGTGAGCGTTTTCGAATCCACTTTGTGGCCTCTCCGCGCCGTACCGAGCAGGTCTGATATCCCCCAACCTTGACCCCTCGCTTTAAAAGATGGAAACTATTGACTGAACCCGAAGAGCACCTCGATGGCGAAAGCCCCCAACTGTTCTCCTATTTCCACCCGTCCCACCAACGAGTATCTGAACTCCGGTCTGGGTCAGGGCGCAGGTTGTCTTGGACTGGATCGAAGCAGATGGTGCAGACGGAAACAAGGAATCCCACCCACTGCTCGGACCGATGGACGAACGACCGGATGGCAATGGCGAAACCCTGGTTCCTTCGGCTCCTGAATCATATCGAATTTCTGAAACTCTCTGCCGCAAACGCGGAGGGTGTTACGGCGAACTTTGGTGATTCATGAAACCAGATGTTCATAACCAGCGCATGGCAACGCGCTCCAGTGTCCTGCCTTTCCAGGTGGCCGTGCCACTTAGAGTGTGGATTAAAGACCAGCCAGCTACCAGAATGAAGAGTCCCAGGCTGAGCGGGTAAAGGCTCGCGAGATACGCGGGGAACTTGAAACGCCTGTAGGAGATCAACCAGAGGGTAAACGATAGAATGACTGCGATGGTTGCCATCCCGGGCGGAAAGGACATCAGGGAATGTCCCAGCCACCAGGAAACCAGAACCACGGGAGCCTGGAGAAAGGCGCTGCCGACGATCAGCCAGGCAAAAACGTAAGGCAGGATGCGATAGTCGAATACAGCAAAAAGACTTTTGCCAAACCCTGCGACTGCTTCGAAGAAACCGTGGTACATGCGGCAGGTGATGTGCTCGGTGCCATCCATCAGGCGCCACTGGAAACCGGCATCGATGAGTTTACGACCCAGGCCGACGTCGTCGACAATATTGGTTCGCACACTTTCGAAACCCCCGATCGCCTCATAAGCATCCCGGCGAAACAGCATGAACTGCCCGATGGTGATCGAGACCGCCGACCAGCGGAATTTCTGGATCAGGTGAATGGGAAGAAATGTGAAGATGCCAAAACTTATGACTGGCACCAGCAGGCGTTCGCCCCAGGTGACGATTTTTTCTTGCGGAAAAGCAGTGATCAGGTCGGCTCCTTCGAAATTCATTGCAGAAACGCTATCCCGCAGCATGTTCGCCGCGTGACGCGTATCCGCATCGGTGAAAAGGAGCAAATCACCGCTGGCAGCCTTGGCAAGCTGGGCACAGGCCCAGTGCTTCCCGAGCCAGCCCCCGGGCAAGACGCTTCCCTCCAGGACCCGTAGATTGCAGTTGGCCTGAGCAAGGCGCGACAAAATATTGGGCGTGTCGTCAGTCGATTGGTCGTTCAATACAATGACTTCAAAATCAGGGTAGTCTTGAGCGAGGAGCGAGGTTACGCAGAGTTCGATGTTTTTGGCCTCATTGCGTGCCGGCACCAGGATCGAGACGCGCGGCGTCACCGCCGACCTGGGGTACTGATCGAACCGGCGGACCGTCAGAGAGTTGGCGATCGCGGTAAAAAGGCCAAGCAGAAGAAAGATGATGATAAAAAGGGTGTATTGGTTTAAACCCACGTTCATGCGCCTTTTTCGGAAAACAGATGGACCACCCACCCGCGCAGTTGCATAGGCCGGGAGAGAGACTTCCAATGAGACCCGGCGATTAAAGCTGAGTTCAGCGCGGCGAACGCGATCAGCCAGGGAGAGCCGTCAACCAGGACCGCATACCCGAGGAGGGCAAGCATCCCTGCGTTTGCCGACCAGCCATTTTCAGTCTGAAATATTGTGAAGGGGACCGCCAGGATTGCATAAATGACCAGCGCCTTGGGGCCTATCAGGGCAATCCAGGCTCCGCCGGTGGCTGCCAGGGCCTTGCCGCCGTGGAATTTTAAAAAGGGTGAAAAAACGTGGCCGAGCGCGGGTGCCAATGCGACCGGTACCAGCTCCCAGCCGGTGAGACCATAGCGTTGGGCAAAATAGACCGGCAGGAAGCCCTTGGCAATATCAAGAATTATCGCGGGTATCCCTATCTTCAACCCGCCGGCTTTTAATGCATTCGCCGCGCCCGGATTGCCGTCACCCACCGAGCGGATGTCTGTTTTCGCGAAAACCTTGCCCAGGATCAGAGAGATTGGGATGCTTCCTGAAATAAAACCCACCACGGTCCAGAATAGGGAGTCTACCATGGGCAGGGCCTCCGATTGCTTCACCCTTATTAAAGGTACAACCCCCAAAAAGCCAGGAGAGGCGGGTTGTTTAGACTGCTGGAAGGGATTGAAAATGACCATATGGCCCTGGGCGAGAACCACGACCAGAGGTTAATCATAGTAGAATAAATATTATGAATTCAGACAATCACAATCATCGTGCCATATTACAAAGCATTGCCCATCGGGTAATGCTCGAGCGAGGCCTGCTTCCTGATTTTTCCAGAGAAGCAGTCGCCGAACTTGGACGGCTTCAGCACCCGGCAGGAGTCGAAGGAAAACCAATTCGTGACCTGCGGAATCTTCTATGGGCTTCGATCGACAACGATGACTCCCGTGACCTGGACCAACTTAGCGTTGCCGAGGCGATGAGTGGGAACAAGGTAAAGATCCTGGTTTCCGTGGCTGACGTGGACGCGCTGGTAAAGAATGGCTCGGCCATCGATGAACACGCCCGCCATAATACCACCTCGGTTTACACCGCGGCCGAAATCTTTCCCATGCTTCCTGAAAAGCTTTCCACCGACCTCACCTCACTGAATTTCGGTGAGGAACGCCTTTCGATCGTTATTGAAATGGGGATCGATGTCGATGGAATGCTTCAGGATTCTGATGTCTACCGGGCACGCGTCACCAATCATGCCAAGCTCGCTTACAACAGTGTGGCTGCCTGGCTGGAGGGGAGCGGCAGCATGCCGGAGGCCATTGCGGCAGTAAAAGGGCTGGATGAGAATCTACGCCTTCAGGACACGACAGCCCAAAGGATGAAGAATTTCCGGCATGTTCATGGGGCGCTCAGCCTGGAAACAATTGAAGCCAGCCCCAGATTTGAGGGTGATCAAATCTACGCCCTGGAAATAGAAGAAAAGAATCGTGCCAAGGAAATTATTGAGGATTTCATGATCGCGGCCAACGGGGTGACCGCACGCTATCTCTCAACCAAGAAATTCCCTTCAATTCGCCGCGTCGTACGTACGCCAAAACGCTGGGATCGGATCGTCGAAATTGCCCGTGAACACCAATTCGTGCTCCCGGATATTCCAGATTCAATAGCGCTGGAAGGGTTTCTCGTCAAACAAAAGGCCGCGGATCCGCTCCGCTTTCCCGACTTATCTTTGGCTGTGATCAAGCTTCTTGGCTCTGGTGAATATATTGCCGAGCTTCCTGATGGGGATGTCCCGGGTCACTTCGGCCTGGCAGTCAAGGACTATGCCCACTCGACAGCCCCGAATCGCCGCTATCCGGATCTGCTTACTCAGCGACTGTTGAAAGCAGCTCTGGGCGGCGGACCTGTGCCTTATCACAAGGCTGAGCTGGATATCCTGGCGGCTCATTGTACTGCAGCAGAAGATGCAGCCAACAAAGTCGAACGTCAGGTTGGCAAATCCGCGGCCGCGCTCCTGCTCGAATCGAGAATCGGAGAGCAGTTCGATGCGATCGTCACGGGTGCATCCGAGAAAGGCACGTGGGTCCGACTGCTCGCGATCCCCATTGAAGGCAAGCTGACGCAGGGGTTCGTAGGCCTGGATGTCGGCCACCAGATTCGCGTGCAGTTGACCTCCCTGGACGTTCAGCGAGGATTTATCGATTTCAGCAGAATCAATTCATCCAGGCATTGAGATTGATGTTCTGGCTGCCGTCTTCAAACTGAGAGAAGGAGAATTCTAATGAAAAAGCAGGTAGGTCTATGGATTGACCACCGCAAGGCTGTGATCGTGATTGTTACTGAGAAAGGGGAAGAAACCAGGGAAATAACCTCAAACATGGAGAAACATGTCCGCTTTACGGGTGGGACGGCATCCGAAGATGGCTCAACGGAGGATGTGCGGGATCGGCAATTCGGGAAGCATCTTGACAGATACTATGATGAAATCATCGCTGTTATTCATGATGCAGACTCCATCCAAATATTTGGTCCCGGCGAGGCCAAGGGAGAGTTGGCAAAACGTCTTGAGCACAATGGGGTGAAAGGAAATATCCTTGCCGTTGAAACCGTGGATAAGATGACTGATCGTCAGATCGCCGCGAAAGTTCGGGGTCGTATTCCTCACTAGATTGGCCTAAATCCATCCATTCCGAAAAGCAGGGGCTTCTTGAGCAAAAGCTCAAGCAACGTGTTTTGTTTCAAGAGCTATACTCTGCAAAGGACTGAGATACGTTGAGTTTGGCTTCCCGACCTGGGGCATGGATAAGCCAGGGCAGGTGAACGAGTCGTTCAGATCTTTTGTAGATAACATATTGGACATTAAGAAGTGCGAACAAGATGACAACCAAACAAGTCATGCTGCACACAGGCCGAGTAACGACAGAAGGCGATGATCTTTACTACGAAGTACGCGGCCAGGGTCAGCCTCTGTTGATGATCGCCCCAGGCGGCGGGGACGGCTGGCAGTATTCATTCGTTGCGGATATTCTCGCGGACGAATACAAAGTCATTTGTTACGACCGCCGGGCGAATGGGCGCAGCACGATGAACACGCCCCAGAACTTCGAGGTCAGCCAGCAGAGCCGGGATGCGGTGGCCGTGCTGAAAGCAGCGGGTGAGACATCCGCTTTGGTTTTTGGCAACAGCAGCGGGGCCGTCATTGCGCTGGACATGGCCATGACCCAGCCGCAGGCAGTTCAGGCGGTCGTGGTCCACGAAGCGCCTCTCCCGCGCCTGCTTCCGAATCCCCAGAAATGGCAGCGTTTCTTTGCCGGCGTCTATCTGACGGCGTTTCGCTTCGGATCGTCCCTGGCCGCGCTTCAGTTTATGACCGGCGTTAAGCTTCCAGTCCTGCAGCTGATCAAGGCGACCAGGGAAGTAAATATCCACCGGGAGCAGAGCCGCGAACACTATCTCAGCTCAAAGGATGCCAGCGATGTCCTGGTGAAACAAGAGCTGCTGCCCGTTACCAACTACCTGCCGGACGTGGCGAGGATCAAGCAAAACGGCATCCGGGTGCTCATAGCTGTTGGAGAATGGGGTCTGCATCGAAAGACGTGGTACGTGGAGGCGGCTCAAATCCTGGCGGAGCAGCTCGGCTGTGCACTGGTCACCTTCCCGGGTCACCATGGTTCGTTTATGGATATGCCGGTCGAATGGGCCGCCACGCTGCGCAGGGTCTTACACAAGGTGGCGGGTGGAGCCCAATGAAAGGAAATGTCTGCCTGTTTTAGCAAAAGAGCGGAAGGCGGCAGGCCGCTGAAAGACTTGCCTCGGGTGCCAAATCATTGCCGCTGCCGCTGACCGGCGGCGTAGCGCCCGTCGGATACCGCTAGCAACACGATGGTGCTGCCCAGGATCCTACCGACGTCGGGCAGCCACTGGCCGAGCCTCGATCTTCCAGATAAGGAGAAAAAATGAGTAGAAAACTATTTCCTTATTTTTTCCTTGCCGTCACGAGCATAGGCCTGCTGCTCACAGCCTGCACCTCCCAGCCTGCCCCCACGCCGACCTCTACTCCGATCTCGATCCTGACCTCGACCCCCAATCCATCCCCGACCAGCGTACCGTCCGGCACCCCATCGCCCACTCCTGTTCCATTCACGGTGCTGACTCTCAAGCCGGGCGATTTCTATTTCAGCCTGGACGGCCAACCCGGCTTTATCTTTTCCCGGAACATTGCCGGGTACCAACCATGGCACTATGATACATTCCTGGATTGGACCCGGGATGGAGGCAGCAGGCTGGCGCGCATCCAGCTGGACAGCCTGGGCATGGGCTATACCAGCACCGGCGGGGTGGACCTGGGCTGGCAGGCGCAGTGGGATCACGTCCTGGATAAGGCCGAGTTGGACGGGATCTATGTCGTGCCCGTTTTCTCCGGCTGGTTCGATTGGAACACCGGTTCCGGCTATTCCACCTGGAAATCCAATCCGCTGAATCAGGCCAACGGCGGGCCGGTGAAGAGTCCCGCTGAATTGTTCCAAAATGGCTCTCCAACCCAGACCCTGTGGCTGCAGTGGATGCAGGCCCTGGTTAAACACTGGCAGGCGCGCAAAAATATCCTCGCTTGGGAGATCTTCTCGGAAGTGAATCTCGCCTCCGGCGCCACAGAAGCCACAGGCATCGATTTCGTCAACAGCGCTGCCTCCACGATCCGTTCGGCAGACCCGGCCCATCGACCGGTAACCGCCTCCCTGGCGGATGTTGGCACCTGGCCTAATTTTTACTCAAGCACCGCCATCGATTACATAAACATCCACCCCTACCCGCCTTCCGCCCAGCTGGATCGGACGATCGTTTCGGAAGTGCGCAATGACCTCGCCGCGTATAAGCGGCCTGTCCTCATCGGCGAATCCGGGCTGAATGCCGACAGCCCGGAAAATTATCCCCCAAACGCCGAAGTTGGGGTGCGGCACGCCATCTGGGCGGCGATTGTCTCCGGAGCAATGAACGGACGGGCGCTTTATTGGGAGGACAGTTTCGCCATCTATTTCTCCAGCCTGGGTATGCCTTTTGTGCAAAAATATGCCTCCCTGGAGCGGCCGGCGGTAAATTTCGTCAGCGGCGTGGACTTCTCCGGTTTTAAGCCTTTGACTTCCACTTCTACCGGAGGAATATGGGGGGCGGCGGTGGGTAATGAGAATTCGGTTCTCGGCTGGTACCGGGATGCAAAGTGCGAACCGCCGGACTGGACCCTGCAAGGCGTCCTCACCGGGCAGTCGGTGAGCCTGGATGTCCTCCCTGGCTCCAACACCCGCTGGCAGGTCGATTTCTATGATACCAAAACCGGAACGACAGTTCTCTCTTCTGAAATTGTGACTGGCAGTGGAGGAACCCTCATCCTCCATCTGCCGGATTTCCAGGACGACATCGCCTTCAAAATGACCGGTGGAAAATGAGCTGACTGGCATCTCCCCTGTCCTGAGAATCTCCATGGCTCAGCGTGCCTGCCATGGGTCCGGCTGCCGCTTGATGGTTCGAGCTGAGTGCCGCCCGGGTGGTTCCACTGACTGTCCTTTAGTTTTCTCTATCGATGCCGATCTGCAGATTGGTCTATAATATTCATGGAGATTTTGAATTTCGCTATTAATCCACACAAATGCCCATGAACCCAGCAGCACAGCCGGAACTCCCGAAACCCCAGGCGACAGAAAGTCTCGACGAGCGCACTGCCATGCTTTTTGAAGAGCTGGAGCTCGCCATCCGCTGGGAACGCCCGTCGATTTTAATCGCAGTATACGAATCGGATATCACCCGGGCGGAGGTGGAGGCCGCGCTCGCTCGCCGTTTGTCCGGCCTGGGCCAGCGTGTGGCCCCTTTTCAGGCCAGTGAAAAAGAGTACGACATCCCTTTGATTCTGTCCCAAAAACCCGAGCGGGAGCAGACGGTTTTTTATGTGAGCGGCTTGAGATGGGGAGGCGGAAAGGGCGGCGCCCGGGCATACCAGGCGCTCAATCTCCACCGGGAGTACTTCGTCGATCCCCCCATCCGGGCTGTATTATGGCTCACGAAGGCGGAGGCGGGCTTCCTGCCGCGTCGCGCACCGGATTTTTGGGCTTTCCGTCACCGGGTGATTGAATTTGTCGATCTCCCCGCCCACAAGGGAGAAGCCCTCAGCCGGACAGAGCTGACCTGGGGGGATTGGGATACAGAGGCTTCCCCGGAAGGGGCGGACGGCAAAATTTCCCTGCGGGAAGAGCTGCTCGCCAGTCTGCCGGAGGGCGAGGAATCCCAGGCGGCCCGCAGCGATCTTCTCTATCCGCTGGCGATCCTCTACTGGGCAAAAGGGGATTACGAACGGTCAACCTCCCTTTTGAAACAAGGCCTCGATATTGCCCTCCGCCTGCAGGATCGACGAATGTCTTCCTGCTTCTGGATTGGTCTCGGCATTCTCGAAACCTCGGCCGGTCACGCCAACAAGGCCCTGTCCGCATTTAAAAAGGCTGCCAAGCTCAACCCGGGGGATACTGTGCCGTGGAGCAACGTGGCGATCACCTATCATCAAATGGGGCAATACGACGAATCCATCCGGGCATGTCTCCAGGCCATCGCACTCAATCCGAAGCAGGCCCTTCCTTGGACCATCCTCGGGAACCTCTACCACGATCAGGGCCGGTTCGAGGATGCCCGTGAAGCCTTCCGGACAGCCACCCGCCTGGAGCCAGGGGATGCCCGGCCGTGGAGCCGCCTGGGGATGGCCTACCGCGACCTGGATCGTCCGAGGGAGGCCATCCGCGCCTTGCATAAGGCCGTCAGGCTGGCTCCCGGGGATTCAGACGCGTGGAAAAAGCTGGGCGAGCTCTATTGGGATCTGGGCCGCTACCGGGAGGCAGTCCATGCTTACCAGAGGGTGCTTGCCCTTGACCCGCAGGATGAAACCTCCCGGGCCTCCCTGGAGGCCTGCAGTCAAAAGCAAGGGAAAAAACAAGGCAGCTCCGCCCGGTAAAACCAGCCTACCTCGTCCTATAAACAGGTGAGGCAGACGATGGCGCGCTAATCTTGTATTCGGGTTTTCCCGATTTCGTTGGGGTATAATGAAAAAAGGTATCCTGGTCTCACGGGAAAACTGGTGGTCAAGCCTACGATCCCAAAAGCGTCTTCAGCCTTAATCTTTGAATGGATTGACCGGGGCCAGTCTTTTCATTCGCCTCAAAACCCGGGGGATAGCCTTTGATTTCCATTGTGCCTCGCATCCCTCTGTTGGTCCTCGCTGCCGCTGGCGCGGTCGCTCTGCTGGTGCTGAGCGTGCGCAGAAGGACTTCTCCCGGTTTTTTCAGCCTGCTGGCGTTCACCCTTGCCTTGGTGCTTTGGGTCGTCGCGGACATTCTGGTTTGGTTCGGGGCCTCGGCCCTTCATCTCGTTTGCTATGTTTTGACCGATCTGTTCGCAGCCATTGCCTCGACGGCACTGTTGACCTTCACATTTGAATATACCGACCACCTCCGCTGGTTGACCTGGTGGAGCATCCTGCTGCTGGGGGTCGAACCGGTCGTGACCCAGGTTCTGTTTTGGATTGGCGGGCAGGGGCTGTTTATGATCCGTGCCGGGGAAGGAAAAACCGGGACGATATCCGCCAGCGGCCCGTGGGTTCTGGTGAATACGGGCTACTGTGCCCTGCTTGTCCTCATCGCCGTTATTTTCCTGATCGATGCGATCGTTCACAGCCCGCGGCCTTACCGCCTGCAGTCCAGCCCGCTCCTGATCGGGAGCTTCTTCCCGCTCGCAGCTCTTCTGCTGGCTTTGGGACACAAGATTCCTGTCCCCGAGTTGGATATCAACCTCGTGGCGTTTGCCATCACCAGCCTGGGCTTCATTTTTGCCATTCTCCGCTACCGCCTGTTGGACATTGTGCCGATCGCGCGGAATATCGTTGTGGAAAGGATGGACGATGGCTGGATGGTCCTGGACAACCTTGACCGGGTGATCGATCTGAACCCTGCCGCGGAGGAACTGCTCGGCATCCCCAGGGATAACATCTTCGGCCTGCCCGCTGAAAACATCATCAGTGATTGGCCCAACGTGATGAAGCGTTCGGGCAACTCCCGGGAGCTGGATATCAAGGGGAGTGTGAATACCCGCCACGGCTGGCGGTATTTGAACATCCGCCTCTCCCCACTTTCGGACCGCCATGGGAACCGGATCGGTCAGATCATCATCTGGCGCGATATCACCGAGCGCAGAAAAGAAGACGAGGCACGCGCGCGCGCCCGCGACGAAATGTTTGTCCTGTTGCACGCCATTTCCGGCGCGGCGAGCCGGGCGTTGACCCTGGAAGATTTCCTGGCGGAAACCATTTACCAGATCGTCTATTCATTCCAGTGCCAGTCCAGCGTTGTCTTCCTGCTGGAAGAGGGGGGTGAGGAACCCGAAAAACGCAAGCTGACCCTGGCCGCCCATCACGGCCTGCCGGTGTGGGGCGTGAACAGCATGACCTCCATCCCGGAGGCGTACGAGATGGTCGGGTGGGTCTTGAAACACCGCGAACCGCTGCTCATCCCGGATATCAGCGCCGATCCGCGCATTCCCTGGTCCATGCAGCAGGGGGGGCGCCTGTCCCTGTTGATCGTCCCGATCATGATCGAAGACGAGTTGCTGGGCGTGATCGGCCTGGCCCGGAAAATGGGCCCCTTCTTCGGTGCGGATGAAATCACCCGCCTGGGGGCAGTGGCGGAGGAAATGGCGACCTTCATCAGCAGCAACCGCCAGCGCCAAATGGTTATTGCCATGACCGAGCGCCAGCGGCTGGTGCGTGATTTGCACGACTCCGTCACCCAGAAGCTTTACGGCCTGGTCACCCTGACCGAAGCAGCCCAGGCCGGACTGGAGGCCGGCTCGGCCGACATGTCCAGCCAGGTTCTCTCCCGCATCGGGGAGAACGCCCGGCAGGCATTGAAGGAGATGCGCCTGTTCTTGCATGAGCTGCAGCCGGTCGACCTGGAGCGCGAAGGGCTGGTGGCGATCCTGCACCAGCGCCTGGCCGCCGTGGAAGGCCGCGCCGACGTCAAGGCTAGGCTGCTGACGGATGACGATGTATCCCTGCCGTTTGAAAAGGAAGTTGCCTTGTATTACATCGCTCAGGAAGCCTTGAACAACGTCTTGAGGCATGCCGGTGCCAAATCCGTTACCGTGCGCATAAATAAGAGGAAGGCGGGTGTCCTTCTGGAAGTCGAAGACGACGGATGTGGTTTCAACCCTCAAAAAAGGGATCCGGGCGGCATGGGGCTCAAAAACATGCAGGAAAGAGCCGAACAGGTCGGAGGAAAATTGAAGATAACCTCGGTCCTCGGCAAAGGAACGAAAGTTTCGGTTACGGTTGGAAAAAACAGCCAACCCAAGGTCCATCCAAAAGGACGATGACTTATGAAAAAAATACGTGTGCTGGTTGTCGAAGATCAAGCAGTGGTGCGGGAGGGACTGGTGGCGATCCTTTCCTTCCAGCCGGATATTGAAGTGGCCGGGGAGGCGGAAGACGGGATTCAGGCGCTCGAATTGGTCAAGAAGACTCATCCGGATGTCGTCCTGCTTGACCTGGTAATGCCCCGGCAGGATGGCCTGACCACCATTCCTAAAATCAAGGAGATGGATCCGCAGGCCCGCATCCTGGTTCTGACCAGCTTCGCCGAAGGGGAGCGCGTCTTCCAGGCGATCAAAGCCGGAGCGCTGGGTTATCTGCTGAAAGATGCCAAGCGGGAACAGCTCCTGCAGGCCATCCGGGATGTCTCCCAGGGGCAGGCATCCCTGCATCCTTCGATCGCCCTCAAGGTCATCCAGGAAATCAACAACCCTTCCGAGAAGTCGTACACTGCGGACCCGCTTACCCCGCGCGAGCTGGAGACGCTGCGCCTGATCGCCCGCGGCCTCTCGAACCAGGAGATCGCCAGCGCCCTGGTCGTCCACGAACGGACGATTGCAAAATACGTGAGCAGCATCCTGGACAAGCTCCATCTGGCCAATCGCACCCAGGCCGCCCTGTATGCCCTGCGTGAAGGCCTGACCGATCTGCCCGAAGAGATAACCGACCAGTAGGTGGGGAGCGATTTCTCCAGCTAGGCATATTGGAGATGGTCAATAATGACCGCCCGGGCTCGAACGGGTGGTCATTTTGTTTCCCGGTGCCTGAGCCATTTTCAGCATTTTGGCTCGCCTACGAAGTGGTCATTATTGTCGGCCTTTTTAACCATTCTTTAAGGTTTCACGCGTGGAACGGAGTCGCTACAATAGATCTTGAAAGCGGTGATCGCGCCACCGGCTCGAACCAATGCTTTCGCTTCGCAAAGGGAACACCATCCAATGTTTCTCGGCCAGCACCAGTACCCATTTGACAGCAACAACCACCTGACGGTCCCGCCCGACTTCCCCGGCCTGCTCGGTAAGGGCGCCTATATCACGCAAGGCTTCGACCGCAATCTGCTGGTGCTGACGGCCGATTCTTTTCAGGCACTTTATGAGCGGTTTACGGCGTTGAATATAGCTGACCCGCTGGCCCGTCTCCTGCTCCGTATGATCCTTGGCACTGCTTCCGAACTTGAAATCGATGAAACCGGACACATCCTCGTACCGCAAAGATTGCGTGAGTTCGCCGGCCTCGAAGGTGAAGCCATCCTGGTTGGTCAGGGCAAATACATCGAAGTCTGGTCGCCGGCATCGTGGCAAAAACAGGAGCTTCGGCTGCAGGACACGGAGACCAATGCAGACCGCTTCGCCGGACTCGTGATCGCGGGTTGAGGCCATTCAATCGGGAGAACAAATCCAGCAGGCACCTCCCGCCTCAAGGAGATCTTATGACAGTTCTGGGCGTCGACATATCCAAATGGAATGGCAATTGGGATGCAGTGAAGACAAAAACCGCGGGGGCGGCTTATGCAATCATCAAAGCCTCCCAGGGCGTGAATACCGACCCGCTGTTCATCGTCAACTGGAATAAAGCCAAGGACGCCGGTCTCCTGCGCGGCGCGTATCACTACCTGGATTTCAGCCAGAGTGGGGGCGACCAGGCCAACTTTTTTGCCAACCTGTTGGATGCCGATCGCGGCGAGATGCCCCCGGTGGTCGATTACGAGCAGGTCATCAGCACCCTCACTCCCGCGAAGGCCATTGCCTGCCTGCGGGATTTCATCACCCAGCTGAAAGCCCGCCGTTACAACTCGATCATGATCTATACCTCGGCGGGTTACTGGAAGCAGTTCGGCGACACGAATGCCAGCTGGGCGCAATTCCCGCTGTGGCTGGCAGATTACAACAACACGGATTCCCCGCCTGCGCCTGCGCCTTGGGCGCGCTGGACGTTCTGGCAGTTCAACCCGAAAGGGAGCGGAGAGACGTTCGGCACGGAGAGCTTTAGCATCGACATGACCCGCTTCGCCGGTTCTCAGGACGACCTGTTTGCTTTTGCCGGGGTCAAGCTCACCAGCACCGAGATTGACACGCGCCTCCAACAGCTGGAACAGCGGGTGACGAGCCTCGAACAGAAGATGGGAGCCCAGCCCGCGGTTACCCCGGTGTCACAACCCGCGGCGGCCTCTCCCACCTATGCGTTGTGCAATGCAACTGCTCTGAATGTGCGCAGTGGACCGGGCGCCTCGTATCCGGTTATCGGCTGGCTGTCAAACGGCCAGCGCGTCAAGGTTTTGGATCGCCAGAATGGCTGGGTCCGCCTGGAAGATCCCGCGGGCTGGAGCGGTGAACGGTACCTGCGGTATTCATGAGCTGAGACTGGGCCGGCTGCCTCCCCAGGGAGGGTCCTCACGCCGAGTGAAGAATCTGGATTGACAAGAGGAAACGATGAGCAAATTTGAATACATTCTGGCCACGGATTTTGATCGTGCATGGCTCAATTTCGAACTCGACCTTCCGCTCCGCCCTGGAAAGAACGGGGATCCCAACCCGTTCTACATCGATCGGCCGGGTAATCCTATTGCAGAGCTGACGGACGCGCTGCTCGCTCCTTTTTACCGTCCACCAAAATTCTACTTTTCGGGCCACCGGGGCTGTGGAAAATCGACTGAGCTCCTGCACATCCTCGCCAACCAGGAAATTCTGCGCAAGTATTGGCCGATCAACTTCAGCATTCGCGAGGAAGCCGACATCGTCGACCTGGACTTCCGGGACGTCCTGCTCGCGATCGGCGGCCGCATGTACCGGGAATATCGCAAGGCGGGAGGGGAATTACCCGAACAGCTGCTCAAGGAACTGAACAGCTGGAAGGGCAAAGTCGAGAAGGAAATTAAAACGGTCCTGGGAGGGCGCGCCAGCGGTTACGAGATCGGGGCTTCACTGGAGGCATTTTTCGTAAGCGCGGGGATGAAGATGAAACTGGAGCCCGCCACGCGAGTTGAACTGCGCCAGGTTTTCGAAAACGATATCACCGGTTTAATCGCCGTCATCAACAACATCGCCGCAGCCATTTACATTCGGGAAAAACGCATCCCGTTGATCCTGATCGACGACTTGGACAAACCTGACCTGGACAAAGCCCGGGCCATTTTTCACGACCGCCGCGAAATCATGATGCAGCCCAACTGCGCCATCGTCTACACCGTCTCGAGCGCCCTGTTCTACAGCAAGGAGTTCGATGCCATCCGGGATCAGGCCATCTTCCTGCCCAACATCATCCTGCATCCACTGCTCGAACCGGAGCGGCACAACAAGGATGGGTACGACACCATGCGGCAGTTTGCACACGTGCGCATGGATCCCGGCCTGATCGAAAGCCAGGCCCTGGAGGACGCCATCACGTACAGCGGGGGCGTGTTCCGGGAGATGGCCCGCATCATGCGCACTGCTATCGGCCGGGCACGCCGCCGCAAGGTCGAAAAGGTCGAGTGCTCCGACATCGACTGGGCAACCACGGAAATTCGCAACGAATACCGCCGCATCCTTGACAAGAACGATCTGGCATTTTTGAAAAAGATTCATGAGCACAACCGCCTGGAATACAACGACCGCTTGAGGCCACTCCTGCAGCTCCTGGCAATCCTGGAATACCGCAACGGGGAGAATTGGTGCGATATTCACCCGGTCTTGAGGAAACTGCTCAATGAGTAATTCCCAAAAAAAACTCCTCGTGGATGTTGAGCCTTTTGAGGACCGGATCGACAGCCTGTTCCGGGAGCTCGAACTGGCCCTTAAATGGCAGCGGCCGTCGATCTTGTTTGCAATCTACGGCTCCGAGACCGTCCAAACCGACGCCGAAATGGCGCTGGAAGGGCAGTTGATCGACCTGGGGCAGAAAGTCTTCCGCTTCCGGGTGACCCAGGAGGATGCGGATATCGCCTCCCGCATCTCGAAAATCAACAACCAGGCGGAAACGGTCTTCTTTGTCAACGGTCTGAGCAAAGGGGACGGCAGGAGTGGAACCAGCGCCTATGCGTCGCTCAACCAGCAGCGCGAATACTTTATCGAAAACCACATCCGCATCGTATTCTGGCTCACGGAAACTGAAGCTGTTGAACTCGCCAACCGTGCCCCTGATTACTGGGCTTACCGCCACCGGGTGCTCGAGTTCACCGATTCCCCAAAATCCAGCCAGGCGGATGCGCCCTGCGGTGAACCCCGCTGGAAGGAATCTTCGGCTGAAATGAATATTCCGAATGAGGGAAAAACTGCCCCCCTTCAGTACGAGTCCCTGCCGGGCAACCTGGCGGAGGCTGACGAATCCTCAGCGATCAATGCCAACCTGCACCTGACCCTGGGGATACTGCACTGGCGGAGAGGGGATTACAACCAGGCTCTGAAATACCTGCGCCAGGCGATCGAAACTGCAATTGCTGTGGAGGACAAAGGCTTCGAAGCGGAATGCCTGAATGCGATTGCCCTGGTCTATACCGACCTGGGCAATGTCAACGAGGCGATCGAAGCGTACAAGCAGGCAATCCAGATTGCCCCCGGCCAGATCTTCCCATGGAACAACCTGGGCAAGCTGTACAGCCGGCTCGACCGCAACGAGGAGGCAGTCGCTGCATTCAAAAAGGCGAGCGAACACAAACCAGAGGATGCCTTCAGCTGGAACGGGTTGGGCAATGTATATCTAAAGACCGGGCGGCCTGACGAAGCCATTGCGGCTTACAAGCGAGCCATTGAACTTGCCCCCAACCTCGTCTATTCCTGGAACGGCCTGGGCAATATCTATGCCAGCCTGGGGCAGAACGACGAAGCGATCCGCGCCTACCAAAAAGCCTCCGAACTGAATCATCACCTGGTCGATCCTTTGATCGGCCTGGGGGATATCCACATGCACCAGGGGCGCTCTGAGGAGGCAGCCAGGGTATACCGCAAGGTCATTGATCTCGACCCGAGGAATGTTCCGGAACGGATCCGGCTGGGCGATCTCTGCCTCAAGATGGGCAATTATGACGAAGCGGTGACAGTCTTCGAAAAAATCACCGAGCTGGCTCCGCAATCGGGTTGGGCTTACAGCAACCTGGGGCTGGCGCTCTTCTGTCTGGGGGAGCAGTCCGAATCCGTCTCGGCTCTCAAAAAGAGCCTGGAGTTGCTGACCGATGATAAGGAAAAAGCCATCACGTGGAACCGGCTGGGGGACGCCTACCGCCAATTGAGCGACAACAAAAACGCGATGGCCTCTTACCAGAAGGCAGTCGAGCTGGATGGCACGTGTGTGCCTGGGCCGCACTCAGAGGAAAGCGCACCCGACCTGATGGAACCGGAAGAAAACTCCCCTGCTCGAGACAAGGATAGCGATGGGGCGAAGCCCCAGGCCGTGCAGGAGGAACAGACGGAATGGTTGGGTGGGGTGATTCCGTTCGAGGAGATTGATTTCCCGACCACGCTGGAGAATCCTGCAACTACCGCGAAAGATACGGCTCACCTGGCCCATTCGTCTGAAGACAGCGCTGAGCCTGTTGTGGAAGAGCCCTCGGCAGGAGTGGATGCCCAAGGCGATTCCACCCCTGAAAGCCAGTTTGAAGCGCAAGCCATTGAAACCATGCCTGAAGCCTCCGCAGGCGGTCTGTCGGCTGTCCTGGAAGCAGAGGATGGAGCGAAAGGCGAATTGGGTCTGGAGGCGAAAAGCGCCAAGGAATGGAACGCCGTGGGCCACACCCATCTCCAGGCCGGCAATTACGACGAAGCCATCGCGGCTTACACGCGGGCGATTGAAGCTGCCCAGGAATTCAACTGGCCCTACATCCATAACCTGGCAATGGCCCACTACCATAAAGGGGAACATCAGGGAAAATCTACAAAGAAGGCAGGCCTTGTGGGTGAGAACCAGGAAGCGCCGGTACCGCAGCGCTATGAAGAACCTCCCACCCAGCCGATTCCCGGGTTGGCGGAGATCCCCGTAGTGCGCAGTGAGACAAACCTGGAGGTGGGCGCGGAAGACGATCCCGGGCAGGTTTATGCCGGCCATTCGCTGAAGATCGGATCGGATTTCAAGCCCTCCGAGGAGGTTGAGCTAAAAGGCGATCTAAGCGGCTGGTTGCGTGAGCTCGAGGATGAGAAAACCCCCTCTGCAGAGCCCATAGCCACCATGGACCAGGATGATCCAGACGAGGCGGCCCCAGTATCCGTTGAGGACGGGGATCCGCTCCAGGAGGCGGATGCCGACAGCCTGGCAGAGACTGCCAGGATTCCGGCGAGACGCCCGATTGAGTACAACCCCCCGGAAGAGATTGCTGCTGATCCCCAGACGATAGAGGAAAAAGAGATCGTAAGCGTGGATGCCCCCAGGAACGCCCTGGAGTGGAACGAGTACGGGAATATCCAGCTCAAGTCCGGCGCCTGCGACCGCGCCATCGCGGCCTACATCAAGGCCATCGAGATCTCCCCAACCTTCGGCTGGCCATACAGTAATCTTGGGCTGGCCTACTCGCACAAAGGGAAATACGTCGATGCCATTCCGCTTTACCGTAAGAGCATCGAACTGCTCAAGAGCAACAAGGAAAAGGCGATCTCCTGGAACCGCCTGGGTGATGCCTACCGTCGGCTGAACGATCATGACCAGGCGGTGGCTTCTTACCAGAAAGCGGTCGAGCTCGACTCGGGTGTCTCATCCCTGCTGAAACGGATGCGTCTCAGCTTACTGGGTAATGTGCGCGCATAATGAAATCATCATCACCACTGCGAGGCCGGCATGAATGAATTACTTGTCTGGAACGAATTGGGAAACCTCTATTTCAAGCTCGGCGCCCTGGAGGAGGCGATTGCCGTTTATGAAAAGGCGATCGAGGAAGCGCCGGCGTTTGGCTGGCCGTACAGCAACCTCGGCCTGGTTTACTCTCGCCAGGGGAATTACGCGCAGGCTATCCCGCTGTACCGCAGGAGCATCGAACTGCTGAGGAAGGAAAAGGACAAGGCAGTCTCCTGGAACCGGCTCGGAGATGCCTACCGGCGTCTGAATGATACCAGGAACGCCATGTTCGCATATCAAAAGGCAGTCGAGCTGGACGTCGGCGAGCTGGAAAAAGCCGTCGACCGGGCGTTCAAATCGGGGAAGGATGCCGGGGCTGCAGACGACGACGAACCCGGTACAAGCGCCGGCGACCGGTTGGCGGATTTGAAAGCCGTAGAATCCGCCGGACCCGCGGCGGAGGCGCAGAGTGCAGCTGCTCCCAGCGGAGAGCTGGCGGATTGGCTGGGCCAGCTCGAAGCGGAAAAAGCAGCCGCAACCGGTACATCCGGAGCGGAGGACAAGGAGCTGCAGGAATGGCTGCAGAGCTCAGCCGTCGGAGCCACCTTACCCCGCGAATCCGGGGAGCACTACTGGGTGCTCGATACGAACCGCCCGGGCGCGCCGCAGGCCCCCTCTGTGGCACTGACGAAATGGGTCCCGGCGGAGACAAGGCGCATTCCTCTTCTGGTCAAGGGGACGCAGCCGGGTGCCGGTGCTCCCGAAACTGCCGTGGATGAGCTCGAGCCCCCAGCCCCGTTCACGATGCTGATGAAAGGGGCTGAAGTCCAGGAATCCGCTGTTCCTGAAGTCACCTCCCAGGACTCCCTGGCGAAAAAGAAGAGTCCCACCGGGAAATTGGAGGAGACTGCAGACGCGTACGAAAAAATAGCCAAGAATTCCCCGGCCAACGACCGGGTCTGGGATGCGCTCGGGAACTCCCTGCGCCCCCTCGGCCGCTACGAGGAAGCCCTGTCGGCCTTCGACCAGGCCCTCTCGATCTTCCCTGGTAAAGAAGAATACCATTACCATCGCGGCCTGGTTTATGCGGCCCAGAAGCGCCACGAGGAGGCCATCGCCGCCTTCAAGGAAGTTCTTCGCCTGAATCCTGAATATATCCTGGCGCATGCCGCACTGGCCGGCAGCTACCGCCGGCAGGGCAAGGAAGCCGAAGCCGACGAGCACATCCGCATCGCCCGCCCTTCCATGGAAGGGGAAAAGGAATACAACCAGGCCTGCTTCGAAGCGATCTGCGGGAATGTGGACCAGGCCATCGAATATCTGAAAGTCGCCCTGATCACCAAGCAGACTCCCGTGGAATGGATGCGCGTCGACCCGGACCTGGAGAGCCTGCATGATGATCCGCGCTTCCAGGAGCTGCTCAGCAGGGAAGATTAAAACGAAAGACATCCCGCCAGGGTTCTCTCCTCCGAAGATGGTTAGACGCTGATCGGTACTTTATCGGTGCGCAAAAGTCCCCTCTTGAAGAGGGGATTTTTGCTTGTAGGTGGAAGTGCCTGAAACTCCCCACTTTTTCTGCCTTTCATCTGGCGGCGTTCCGGTTTTTACGCCCCGGCCCGGGCAGGTGCGGCAGGAGCATCCGGTTTGGGCTTAGGCTTTACAAAGAACGATCCGACGATCGCCCCCAGGCCGAGAGCCGCCAGCAAACCAGATTCGATCGTGATCCAGTTTGCCAGGTCACGCACGACGAAACGCAGCACGTCGAGGCCAATGGAAACCAGGCTGGAGGACGAAAACATGGGTGGGATCCTTGGCGCCGCGTAATGCGTCCAGGCCCAATTCAACCCGGGCAGGGCGGCGATCCCCAGGCACAGCGCGATCAGGCCGGCGATGAAGAGCGGGATGCCCCACCACAGCAGCCAGCTCTTGATGGAGCGTACCCCGAACAGGGTTACGAGCAGGAGCAGGGTCACCGGCAGGAGAGGGCTGAGATGTATTCCCAGGCGGAGGATGCCCAGGGCTTTGACCGGATCTCTCCCGAGCGGCCCACTGCCGGCGGACGGGTCCGTGGTGGAGAGGGGTTTGATGAGCACGGCCTCGTCCGGGATGCGGGCGGCTGCCTGGTCCAGTTGGCCCTGCAGCTCGCCCAGTAGCCGATCCCGGGCCGCGCCTGTTGCGGCACAAAATATCGGCGCCTGCCCTTGTGCACTGAAATCGGCGGCATTGATCGTGGCAAGCTGTTCCTCCGTGCATGGGGGCTGAGCGTTCATCAGAAGCAGGACCAGGTCCCGACCGGACCCTCCGGCAAGACGCGCTTTCAGCTTCACCAGTGAGAGCTTGGCGGTATCGGCCCTGCCGTTGAGGTAGGCGAAGACCTGGTCTAGAGTCGTCTCGGTCATTTGGCGCAGGTCTTCCGCCGGGAGCAGGGAGGTAACGAGCGCCCGCCAGTCGTCGGGGGTGAGGTTATTGATGAAGGTCATCGGACCGCCGGTCCCCGAAAGGGTATTGCCGGGCTTCGGCCCTGACCCGCCGCCTCCGAATTGGTCCAGGCAGGACTGCGAGGCCTGCAGCTCCGTCTCGCTCGGGCCGCGCTTCCCGCTTCCGATTGCCTCATAGGCGTCCGGACCCAGGGTTTGCATCAGGCAGCCCTGCAGTTTGGGCGAGGCACCTTCGATGGCGCACCCCAGCGGATCCCCGGCACATGGGTCAGCCAGGAAATTTCTGAGCATCTCGAATTGGTCCGCCAAGAGGCCAGGCAGCTTTTCATACACTTTGTTCGCCGCCAGGGCGCGTTTGTAAGTCCCTGCATTCAGCAGGACATGGTCCATGTTCAGGAGCAGGAGAACGAGGATCGTTGCTAGGATGAACAGGACGGCGAGAAGCGCGGCGATGGACCTGGCGATGAAGTGAAAAATCCCGGCAATTGCTCTGCGCATTTTTCCTCTTCTTCCGAATTCATCATATAACGAAGCGAGGCGTGTAGCGAGCTACTCGGGCTTACAATCTTCTTGCAAATTTTGGTGTCAGTGCTCCCGCGGTTTGCAAAAATCTCAGGGACCCAGTTTGGTTGATTTGCTCCTCGCGAGGGGTTAGAGGGGAATGTCCACCCTTCGCCATACAGAATATCTTTATTTAACCCTAAAAAGGTGATTTGCCCGGTGCATAAATCACACGGCTTCCATAAATCATATGGCCTAAAGGCTTATGAAATGGCAGGCCGAATTATTTGTGAAAATCCGGTACCTCCCAGCGGGTGTGTATCATTTTTTCGGGAAAGATGTAAGATAAGGGGAAAAGCAGGCGAGGAGGTCGCATGAAGACCGAGCAGGTAAAGAAGGGCTGGCAGGCGAAGAGCGAAGAAATCAACCAGGGGATGGCGGAATGGCGGCAGGCGCACCCGCGGGCAACCTTTCGAGAGATCGAGGCGGAAGTGGATCGGCGGTTGGATGAGTTTCGAGCGCAGATGCTGTCGGACACGGCGAACCTGAGTGCGAGTGCAGAGTGGAAAGAGGGGCCGGATGGGCCGGTGTGTCCGCACTGTGGAGCGAAGTTGGAGGGGAAAGGGAAGAAGAAGCGGCGGCTGCAGGTGCGGGGGGGCAACGAGGTGGAGATTGAACGGGAATACGGGAAATGTCCTGAGTGTGGGCAGGGAGTTTTTCCCCCTCGATCGTGAATTGGAATTATTGCCGGGGAGCCTGACGCCGCGCGCCCACGAGAAGCCTGGTGCGGCTGTCGAGCTGGATGCCCTTTGAGTGTGCAGCCGAGATGATGGAAGACATGCAGGGGGTGGGAGTAAGCAAGTCGGTCGGCCAACGTTACAGCGAAGCGGCGGGGGCGGCTTATGAGGAAATGCAAAAGGAGGAAGTGGAACGATTAGAGCGAGAACAACCTTCAGCGCCACCCGCAGGGGCGGAGAAAATGCAAATCAGTGCGGATGGGGCCATGGTCCCGCTCCGGCATGGGCAGTGGGCGGAAGTGCGGACGGTGGTGATCGGGGAAGTGCAGCCAGCGGTGCTGGAAAGAGGGGACTGGGTGGTGCATACTCGCCATTTGTCGTATTTTTCCCGCAAAATCAGCTCAGAAGAGTTTACCCGACTGGCTTTGGTGGAGATCCAGCGACGGGGGGTGGAGAATGCCAGCCAGGTGGCTGGCATTATGGATGGCTCGGACTGGTTGCAGGGCTTCTTAGACTATCATCGGCCCGATGCGGTGCGGATCCTGGACTTTCCGCATGCCGGAGAACATCTCAGTGCGGTGGGAGAATCCTTGTATGGAGAAGGCACACCCCGCACCCAGGAGTGGCTCCAGAAACGACTTCACCAGCTCAAACACGAGGGGCCCAGGCGCTTGTTCACAGAACTGCGGCGATTGAAGACCTGCCATCCCGAGATCAAAGAAATACCTGCCAATCTGACCTACCTCCAAAAACGCGAGCCACAGCTCCAATACCCTCAGTTTCAGGCAGGGGGCTGGCCGATCGGCGACGGGATCGTGGAAAGCGGCAACAAGCTGGTGGTGGAAGTGCGGCTGAAAGGCTCCGGCATGCACTGGGCCGAGCAAAACGTCAATCCCATGCTCGCCCTACGCAACATCCTCTGCAGTCGCCGCTGGAAAGAAGAATGGCCCAGGATTGAATCGCGTTTGCGCCAGCAAGCTACCCAACGAAGGTTGATGCTCCATCAGACCCGAAGGCAACCAGCTACGGTCTTGGCAGCGGAGACCCCGGTAACAGTCTTGCCAACCATTCAGGAGGCTGTGCTTCCAGTGCCGAAGAAACCCAAAGACCCAAAGGACAATCCCTGGCGTAAATTCAAATACGGACGCGCCCTCTACCAACGTGACTATTCCCCGAAAAAATGATACACACCCCCTCCCAGCCTCCCAGCAGGGCTATTGTAAGAACTGTTATTTGATGATAAATTAGCATTACCGAGACGTTGGGTGCCCCCCTCACCCAGCGTTTCGGTTTTTTTGCTTACCAGATAACCCTTGTGACTTAACCCATAAATTGGCCGCTTTGGACACCATATGCTTCCAGGGGGGCAAAAGGGCACAAGGGATCTAATCATCTGGTTATAACTCCTGAATTGATGCACGCCAAAATCTGTAGATGATGGGGTCACGCATAGCGGTAGGATCGCTCAGCAAAGCGCCAACCCTGCGCGAACTGGGATACGAACCTTGAGAATGGATTTCGTAGATTGCCTGGTGGACCTCCTTCTCCCATTGGCAGAGCCTCTGCTCGTGGCGGGTCTTGAAGTAATTCTTGCGGCGGTTGGAGATCGCCCGGCACAATCCGGGGAAATGCTCGCGCAGTTCTCTAGGTGAATAGTTCAAGCACTTTGCCACAGTACGCAGGGATTGGGGTGGTATCTCTTCCCGTGCCAAGGCAGTCTCCAAAGATTGTCGAATCCGAACGGCATCGAAATGTGTGCGGCGGCGGCGCTTTCCGGTTGGATTGGGAATGGCGGGTAGAGAATCGATTCGCACCTTGCTCCAATCCAATGCCCCGGCTCGCGACGTGAACAGATCATAAAGAGAAACCCCACAACAGTAACACAAGCGCATCAGGGACTCCATTTGAGGAATTTGCGCGCCTGATCGCCAGGCATTCACAGTGCGGCGTGAAAGCTGGAGTCTTTCCGCCAGATTTTGCGTGCTTCCATTTGCGGCTTGCTTGCGCGAGGCGGCGATCAAGCCGGGAATATTCCCGAGGTGAGGCGCAGTCTTCAGATCCACATTGTGAGAGATCAATTCCCCAATCGCTTCTGCCACCCAAACATGCCATTGCCACTGCTCCGTTGTCCAAGAAGAATCGGAATGGTCAGTGGTAACGCCCAGCCACCCGGAACACTTCGAACAATAACCGGGGCGAAAACGAGAAGCAAGCACAGGTAAGGTTGCACCGCAATCCGGGTGGGGACAGGCTTCAATCAAAGCCCGCCGGTGGCGAAGGCATATGGAAACCGCCGTCACATTCCAGAGCAATGGTTCGTAGATGGGATCCCCTGCGGTTTGCCATTCCGTCAAACAATCAGGACACCAGGCCCGGGTGATCCTCAGCAGCCTTTGCTGGGTCAGCACGGCAGCCCAGGGCAGGAAGGTCAGAGACCGCAGATCTGTGCGGAGGGTCAAATGCTGCAAGGCTTGCGCCCAATCTTGAGCCAGGGTGCCAGTCCCATTGAGGGCTCGGGCTGCCTCTATCCAGAAAGCGGCCAGGCTGTTGCCGAGTGGATTGAACAAATAATCCCGTTTCAGAAGGGGGAGGAGTTCCTGGACCGCCAATGTGCGCAGGGAGACACTATGAGCTTCTGCCATGCGGGATACATAACTCGTGAGACTCTCGGCATATGGCGTGCCCACCCCCAAGGGTTCGAGAGCATAAAGCCTGCTGTGCGGCGGGTATGCTGGCAGGGCTAGGCTCCAGAATTCACAAGGAGCAAGTTGCCCGTTCATGATACCCCCACCAGATCGCGCACGGGATTCCGTTTCCCCACTTTTCGAGAGACACCGGATGAAGGTTGCTCAGCGGGTTCAATGGACATCCCCAATAGGGAGTGCAACTCTGTTCGTGCCCGGCTGTTGGCGGCCAGTGCGTCCTCGCCTTCTCGAATCTCGCCGCGCCATGCGTAGAAGCTTGCGGGTTGGTAACACCTGCTGCTCCAGGACTGTCTTTGTAAGCGTTTCTTGTCCATCTTCCAAAGCTGCAGCCAACGCACGGGTAAGCCAATCCTTCAACACGCCCACACAACCCACCGAGCATTCGTAAAAGTACTCGGCCTGGGAGACCAGGTCTGGCTCTCCCGTTAGTGGCAGGTGGCGCTGGAAAGTCAGCAGTACACGCTTGAAGGCCAGCATCTCCTCGGGAATGTCGATGTGGTAGCGTGGAAAATGGATTTCGCAACTGCGGCGATCCAGCTGGGCGCTCAACTGGGCAAAACCAAGCAATTCGTAGGTGCCGATCATCACATGGGTTGTACCCGTCATATTCGCCAGTGACTTGAGGGTGTCCATCTGGTCCAGCAACCGCCGCCCGCCAACGATCCTCTTGAAGTGTTGGGCTTCGTCCACGATGAAGGCGGTAGGCCGCCGGTGGCGCAGGGTCTGCTCCAACGCCCAGCGTAATTCCGAGGTCACCTTGTAACCGCCACTGGTAATCATCCCCACGCTTTGATCGGGCAGCACCTTGTGATCGATCATCGGCTCATCCAAAGCCGCTAGTGCTCTTTTGTAGTAATCCCGCCAGCGAAAGCCATCATCCGCCACGGCAACTTCCAGCCCAACCACGGGAATATGCCCCGGGTCACGCTCGATCGCCGCTCGTCCCGCTTCCCAGAGCTGCTGCTCTAACCTGCAGCGGAGCGTGGTCTTTCCCACGCCAGTCGGTCCGAAGACAAAGATCAACGAGGCTCCCCCTGGCTGTTGGATGGCGCGCCAAAGCTGGCGGTGGGTTTCCTGGAGATGGGGGTGCGCAACCACTTTGTGCTGAAAATACGCCAGACGCGCAGCAGGAGGCTGTGAGAGTAATTCGGGTGGAAATTCAGTCTGGGCCGTCATAGCTAGAAATCCTCATAGGTGGCCAGGGCTTCACACGCTGCCTGGGATCCCTGTTTGAACGAAGCCTTGAATTCGCCGAGGCATTGCTCCTCTTTTTCGCTACTTTTGTTCGGCGTGAGCATCTCTCTGGCCTCGGTATCCTGCAATCGCTGTTGCAACAGGAATTCTTCTGCTTCCAACGAGGTCAGAAAGTCTGCCAGCTTGCGGGCCGTGATCGTAAACCGCTGGCCGTGAAGCTGGTCCCGCTTGCGTAATTCAGCCGTGGCCAATTGGATCTCCCGCTCGGAACGTCCCGCGAAGGTGGAATAATGCTCGGAGAGACACTGCACCCAGCGCCCCTTTATGAAAACATAGGCTACCCCGGCATCATAGGGATCGTAACGAACCGGGACTTGAGTTTTTTCCACCTCTGGATCGAGAAGAGCATCAGACCAATAGCACAGCGCATTGATCTTGACTCCCAATTGTGGCATTACTTTGGCTGTCCCTTTTCGAGTGGTAGGCAAGGTCAACATGCGGAAGGTTTCATCGTATGGGATCAACCGTTGGAGTTGTTGTCCGCCTTGCGCCATTCCCATCGCGAATGCCTCTCTTGGTGATAGGCCTAAAGCCGGATGATCAAGCGTGTCATAGACCTCATAAGCCCACTCGCACAATCGGGCATGGAACTGGCCCAGCGTCCAGCAGGCTTGCTCCTGCGGCGATACAAATTTGGTGACCTGGCGGACATTGCGAGTGATCTGCGTATTTCCCAGCAAATTGTAGATGAAACGCGTATTGGTGGTTCCAAACAAGCGTTCACAAACCGAGCCAAAACGGGGTTTAGCTCCGGGCCGGGTTTTCTTGCTGCATTCGTAGCGCGCCAGAGAAGTTTCGAAGTAGATGCTCTCGAATTCCCGCCCTCCATCCACCACAACGATCTGCGGCAAACGGCCATGTCGCTGGACGCATTCCCTCAAAGCCATCATGCAGGCGCGATAACTCGGCGGGTCAAACGACACCGTCACAGCCAACAGACGCCTGGAGAAAGCATCGCTCAAGAAAGTGCCCCAGGGCCTGCCAAGATTGCGCCCCGTATGAGAACACACGAGTTCAATGTCCAGCAAAGTATGGTCGATGTGCCCAATTTCAAATGGACGATCTCCGTGCCGGGGCGTGGTCAGGGTCAACTCCTGGTAAAACGTCTCGTGTTGGTAGGCGGCTCGTTTCCCCTGCCGTTTTCGAACTTGCTCTGTATGGGGACGTTTTTGAATTGCCCTGGCGAATGTTCTGTAGCTGGGAGCTGAGATTCCCTGTTCCTCACATTTGCGTACCAGGGCACCGTATACGGCCACCTTCGTTTTTTGTTTCAGCGTCTCGTAATCGTTGATGATGAAAGCGCTCATCGCCTCCAGGGTGGCGTCGGGTAGCTTCTGTTTGCGGTTGCCGCGATCCTGATATTGCGGCAGCAGACCCACATATCCACAACCACATCTGGCATCCGCCTCTTTCCACCTGCCCACCCATCTCCGAAGGGTACGAGAGGAAATACTTTTGTCATCCGAACAACAACCAGCAAGTCGAGCGGCAATGATCGCATAACGGCGATTGGCTTCCGCAAAATCGCTTGGGCTGGCGCTGGAAAGTAGTTCTTGAACAGCCGGATGTGTTTCCAGGGTCTTTGCCTCAGCAGGGTTAGCAAGCCGCCCTGCCTTGATCAGGTCTTCAAATGTCGTTTGAGGCAGTTCAATCATGGTGCCATCCGCAGCAAGCAAGGCGATTTGGGTGGCGCCGAGATTAACAACAGTCCAAGATCGGCCATCCCAAACCACAGAAACACCGAGGGCTATGGTCACGCAGGAATTGCTTTTGCCAGCGGAAGAGGCAACCATTGAATACCCTCGCGCAGTTTCCTGATCCCGAAAAACCTTCACCCTTTGCGATTTGGCCAAAGGGGCGGCTCGCAGATCAACATAAACCTGTCCTTGAGCGATCATGGCAAAAACAGCATCGTTTGGGAAGTTCCCTTTGGCAAGCAGATCTTGAAGCATTATTCCGGGATGTTCAGCGACCAAGGTTGTCACTGAGCAGACTACGTTCTCATCCCAACCTTCCTGATCCGCGTGCAGGTAGTCTTCGAGAAACAGCAAGTTTCGTTGCAAACCCCAGTCGATCTCGGCAGAAGATCGTACCCGATAGAAGAAACCAAACTGTGTGGCATATTGTTCACCCGGTGGGCACTGCCAGACGTTTTCTTCCCAGACATATCGGTGGGGCATTTGCTCTGCCAGGCGAATTAATTCCGCTTCCATTTTCCATTCTTCCCACCCGATGCTATCGCTTCGAATAACAAAGTAGTCCGGAGTGTGCCAAATGCCTACCCTACGCCCGTTCTTGGCCTCATAAACCAGTTTGATGCGCGATGGCTGATCGTAGTATTCCAATGTCTCCGGATCGTATTCTTTTTCATAGATGCCCGCCAGTTCGTTCCGGTGGCTTTCTGCTTGGATGATGACTCCCATCTTCCGGCTGGGATAACGGACACTGACATTCCCGGCAGCGCTGCGCACGCGCCGCACCGGAGGAGAAGAACGGATTTCATCAATGACCTGCTGCGCTTGCTTCGACAAATTGAATCTCCGATAGAGCTGATGCAATTCAATTTCCTTCAACATGGCTTTGCCTCCAAAAGAACGAGAGATTTGATTGACACTGGTGCAAACGCACTATATCTCATAGGTATCTTTTGTGGGCATCAGCTCTACTCCTGGCCATGTTATGCTTCCGGGATTTACTTGCGGCCAGATTATCTTTCCAGAATGTCCTCCGCCTGTTGATCAGCACCCTCAAAACAAGCTAAAATACGGCCACTATTTGCTTCCTGCCGCGGCCATTTTATGAGTAAAGTCACAACCCTGGAGCGGTAAATGACCGCTCCAGCCTTCACTGGGATAAGGGTTCGTCTATCTATGCGCTAACTGAACCATTCGATTTCCTTATGCTTTTCCAAGCGCATTTCACACGGCATGCTGTGCGGCTACGTAGAGTCGGCCGGCTTTGATGTAAAGATTGTCCATGTTCACTGATCCACAGGGATGGAAATCGTGACAATTGCCTATGGCAGGCCGAGGCCTGCCTATTTTTTCTTCTGGCGGGAAAGGATATAGTAACTAGTAGAAAGTAATCTAATTATCCGTAGTTTTCCGTAGATTTTTTCATCTTTTTACTACCTGAACGATGCAAGGAGTCAACCTTACGTAAGGAGGAGCAATGATTAATCAGGATGAAGGGACGGGGTTGGGATTGGTCATGACTGTCCACGAAGTGGCCAGATACTTGCGCCTCAGCGAAGCTAAAGTCTACCAGATGACCAGGACAGGCCACGTCCCTGCGATCCGCCTGGGGAAAACATGGCGGTTCAGGAAGGACCTGATTGACGAATGGATCCGACGGGAAACGGAGAAGTCGCTCCGCGTCCCCTGATGGTAATTCTTGTGGCAAAGGCTGATGTTGAAAATCCATTTTGGGCGACCGATGTGTCGAGTAGCAGTCACAATTTGCGCTCAAAAGCAACAGAGCTCGATTGCCCTTGTATATCCACCACAATGCGGGTTGATTGGCAGTCTTCATTCAGCCCGCCCAACCAGGATCTAAAGGAAATCATTTGGCGAATATCCGGTTTATGCGCTAAAGCTGGCCCCTCATGGCAGAGAACTGGTACGCATTGCAAAGCAAACCGCACAAAGAGGAAATGCTCGCAAGGCAACTTGCTTTGCGAGGGGAGGAGACGTTCTATCCCCGCATCCGGGTGAAGGGCGTCAATCCACGCACTCGCAGGGCCAGACCATATTTTCCCGGTTATCTCTTCATCCGCACGGATCTTGAGAAAGCCGGGACCTCCGCCTTCCGATATTTACCCGGGGCTGCCGGCCTGATTATGTTTGGAGGGGAGGCAGCCGACGTGCCGGATGACCTGATTCAGGCCATCCGGCAGCGCGTAGGAACAGACACTCTTACCAAGGACAGGGCTTGTAAACCCGGCGAGACAGTCTTCATCCAATCCGGGCCTTTAGCCGGATATGAGGCCATCTTCGACTCCCGGGTGACGGGCACCGATCGGGTCCATGTGCTCTTGAAGCTGCTTTGCAACCGACAGGTGTCTGTGAACTTGCCGGCATGTCAGATTTGCCCTAAAAATGATCCCGGTTGCTGACCGGGAAAGGTCAGCTGCCTGGGACAGGTTATAAGAAGGTGCTGAGCCAACCTTGGATGGGGATCTGTTGGAGGGGCGGAGCATCGAACCACAATGTTTCAGTAATCGGCTATGGAGCGCTTTCAACGGAGGCTGGAGGATTTATGTGCTGCCAGGTTTATCACGAAGGCCAGCTCAGGAGAATTACGATGCAACAGAAAGCAGCCTGAACATGATCGGTGTGAATCAGAAGCAGAAGAAAATCGAGTTGAGATCCTCGATAGCGGTGCGATCACACAAGACGCATAAGCAGGAGACTCTTGACCGTGGACAGGCAGCAGGAGCACTCGGCAGCAGTGAGGAGAAATTCCGCTGTCTGATTGAGACAGTGCAGGATGGAATTCTGCTTCTGGATGCTGAAACAGGGATCATCATCGACGCCAATTCGGTTATCGAAAAGATGCTAGGCTGCCCGGGCAGCGAGCTTATCGATAAAAGGCTCTGGGAAATAGAGGCATTTAAGGGTATCCCGGCCGTTCAGGTCTTATTTCAAAAATCGGGCAGGAAAAAATATTTCCGTTACGAGGACCTGCTGCTCCAGGCGGAAGATGGTCGGCGCTGCAGAGTGGATTTTGTCAGTACAGCCTATCGTGTCGGCGATAAAAAAATCATCCAATGCAATATCCGGGATATCACCGACCGCAAGCGGGCAGAAGAGGCGATGGCGCACCAGGCCGAAGAACTGGATCGTCTGTACCGTGCGTCCGGTTCGCTGCTCTCCAGCAATCTTTTTGACCTTCAAGGCCTGGCTCAAACCATCGTCCATGTAGTCCAACAGGAGTTCGGGCAGACCAACTGCAGCGTGTTCCTGGTCCAGGAGGATTCGAACGTATTGAAACGGATTGCCGTAGCTGGTCCTTATGCCGACCAGGTGCGCAAGGCGCAGCTCACCCTGGATGGACCTGGGCTGGTGCCGAAGGCTATTCGGAGCGGCAAGGTGATCAACATACCCGATGTGAAAGCCATCTCTGCCTATGTTCCGAACTGGGATGCCGCACGGGCAGAACTGACCCTCCCGCTTCTGGTCAGCGGGCGCGTGATCGGGGCAATGGATGTCCAAAGCGACTCCCCGGATGCCTTTAGTGCGAAGGATGTACGCCTGATGTCGATCTTCGCTGAACGGTTCGTCCTGGCTCTGGAGCATGCACGCCTGTATGCCGAGAAGGAACGGCGGATGCAGAATATAGCTTCCCTGCGTACAATCGACCTGGCGATCTCCAACAGCTTTGACATTCATTTCACCCTTGGCGTGTTGTTGGATCAGGTCACCCAACAGCTTCACGTCGATGCGGCAGATGTTCTGCTCTTCAGCCCGGCCACTCAGACATTGCGGTACTCGCATGGCCAGGGCTTTCGAACTCGAGCGCTGCAGCATATCGAGCTCCAGCTGGATGATCCGAACGCAGGTCGGGCTGTACGCGAGCGGCAGGTCATTACAATCCAGGA
Source organism: uncultured Chloroflexia bacterium (assembly GCA_963753465.1). Classification (GTDB taxonomy): domain Bacteria; phylum Chloroflexota; class Anaerolineae; order Anaerolineales; family Villigracilaceae; genus UBA877. The sequence continues at coordinate 1,009,059 of CAVWCJ010000002.1, read as the reverse complement.
TCTGGACAAAAAATGCGCCGGATTGAAAAGGGAACCAGAATTTCTATCCGAGGGATTCGTGACCTATGTAGGTGCGCCTTTGATCGCCAAGGGCGAGGTCAGGGGAGTACTGGAGATTTTCCAGCGTGAAGGGTCTGCGTTGGACCAGGAGCAGCGGGCTTTTTTAGAGATGTTGGCCGGCCAGGCGGCGATCGCCATCGAAAGTGCAGAGCTCCTCGAGAACCTGCAGGGTTCCAACGCGGAGTTGAGGATGGCCTATGATGAAACGATCGAAGGCTGGTCGCATGCCATGGACCTGCGGGATGAAGAAACCGAGGGCCATACACAGCGGGTGACCGAGTTGACCCTGCAGCTGGCGGGCAGGATGGGTTTCAGCATCGAGGAGTTGGACGACGTCCGCCGTGGGGCCCTCCTGCACGATATCGGCAAGATCGGCGTTCCGGACGCGGTTCTGCTCAAACCTGGGCCGCTGACCGATGAGGAATGGATGATCATGCGCAGGCATCCACAGTTTGCCTACGACATGCTGGCCCCTATCGCCTATCTGAGAAAGGCGGTCGACATCCCTTACTGCCACCATGAGAAATGGGATGGCACGGGTTATCCGCGAGGGCTGAAGGGCGAGCAGATCCCCTGGGCAGCGCGCATTTTCGCTGTTGTGGATGTCTGGGATGCCATTACTTCCGACCGTCCCTATCGGAAAGCCTGGTCAAGGAGGAAAGCACTCGCTTATATCCGTGGGCAGTCGGGCAAGCACTTTGATCCAAAGGTCGTCGAAATATTCTTGAAACACCTTCCCAGGGATGGAGGAGAAGCTGGTCCCCGCCGCACCCACATCAAGCCCCGTCAAAATGTAACAGACCAGCCGGATCGCAATGAGAGCGAGGATCAACCGGAAACGCGATAATTATCCGATGCGTCTTGATCGGGATGCCAGATCACGCGCACGTGCGTGCCGTGTCCAGGTGTCGATTCGATGCTCATCTTTGCTTTGATCAGGGCCGCGCGCTCGTACATCCCAGCCAAACCAAAGTGCTTATTGGCGAGCAAAACTGCCAGGTCCAAAGGCACCCCGGCTTCAAAACCTCTGCCATTATCCTCTACGGCCAGGTCTACTTCTTCCGGCTTCAGGTAGCCAGTGATGCGAATGGTTTTAGCCTCTGCATGCTGCAGCGCATTCTGACAGGCCTGCTGGATGATGCGGAAAAGATGGAGTTCGGTCATTGGATCGTAGCGGACTTCGCCGACGGGTGAGTCGACCTCTAAAATGATACCGGTTCCGGGCGCCATGGCTTCATCTGCCAATTCCTCCAGGGCGGGCCGCAGGCCGTAGATCATCATGGTCGGACGCAGGCCGTTGATGATTTCGCGGATGCGCCCGGTAGCAGATTGATAAGCTTCTTCGAATTGGGAGGATGAGCCGGAATCACCCGCATTCATTGCCAGAAGCGCCATCTGGCCCAGGACGTCATCGTGCAGTTCTAGCGCCAGGTCGCTCCGTTCAACCTCCTGCCTTTCCATGTCTGCCTTGTAGAGAGCAAGCAGACGCTCGGCCTGCGCAATGTTCATCAGCGCCAGCGCAGTCTGGTCCATCAGTGCCTGAAGAACCGGGATTTCGGTTGGCGCATAGAAGTCGTCGGGATCACGCCGGCCCAGAAGACACAGGCCGATCGGTCTGCCTTCCAGTCGAAGCGAAAGGACCAAATGTGACCACGGGCAAGGCGGGGCGTCAGTCCCTTCCGAAAGTGGTTGGCGAACTCTGCCGCTTTCTGCCAGCAGGACCGGGATTTCTGCCGGTTGGGGAAGCTGCCTTTCGGTTATCCCCAGGAGATAGACGGGAACGGGAACCAGGGCCTCATCCAGACGAATGAGTGCAGATTCCCGAATGAGCAAACTGGGAAGAACTTCATTGCAAATAACCTGCTTCAACTGGTCGGTTTCTATACTGCTAATGATGCGCGCGGTATAGAGCTCGAGCACCCGGCCCGGCGGCAGCGGCATCCCCAGTACACGGTGCTCGACCCAGCGTTGAAAGGATGGATAAATGATTGCGGTGGTCAGAGCGATTAACAAAGTCGCCAGTGTCCCGACTGTGATAACGGTCTCGGGACGGTTGAACCAGGTGTCGATTGCGAATGCGATTGGGATCGAAATGGTTAAAAGGAGTACCCCGTAAATGAAGAAAGCAATGATCCGGTCGGCACGCAGCTCCAATCCGCCCAACTGTCGGCGGTATATGGCGTAGAAATAGGCTCCCGGCATGACCGGCAGGGAAATTAGAGCCAAAGGTCCAACTTGCGGGCTAATCCCGAAAATTCTGGTAATCCCTAGACTGATTGAGGGAGCGACGGCGATCAGGATGGCGAGGGCCAGCAGACCTACCTCTCGTCGCTCATCAGGCTGCCTGGCAAAATGGACAATCAGCAGCGTAATGCTTCCCACAAGCATCAGGAGAAAGCCGAGTAAATAAAATGCGCTTGGTAGAAGCTGAAGCAGTTGACTTACGGCAAATACACTGCTAACGAGATAGAGTCCACCCCAAATCCATGAGGGCACTCGCCCCAGCGGCTTGGGGAAAATCCAGTGCAGGTGCAGGTATACCGGCAGGCCGAGCCAGGTTACAGCGTGGAGAAAAACAGAACTCCCCCAGATCTGCCAGGCAGACAGGTTGCCCACAATCAGCCAGAAAGCGGTCAGGTAGTCCGCGGCGATAAATAACCGCCAGCGTGCATCCTTCGGGCGGACGAAAACCTGGACGGCCATTCCGAAGAGCCAGAAAAAATACGCCAGCCACCAGATATTGAAGAGTCGTGAGGTGAATTCCTGTCGATTGAATCCCGGAAATATCCAGGCTATAGTGCGTTGCAGATTGTTTCGCTGCACGGTTATATTCACAACTTGACCTGGCTGTACCCCTCCAAACATGGCCTGGTTTGCATTGGCTTTATAGTCTGACCAGGGAACGGTGCCTATTTTTTCGAGAATATCGCCTACCATGAGCGCACCCGGAGGCTTGGCGTTCACATAGATTTGAAGGACCTGGCCATTAGACGGATTGAAATAAAAGCCGGAGTAAGGTGCCTTGAACAAGAATAAATACGTATATGCCAGGAGGAGAACAAAGGCAACCAGGGAAAGCAGTATCTCACGTGGGCGCCAGGATCTAAAGATGGTTTTTCGCACAGCGGTATCCCTAGAAGTAGAGGAGGTGATGCGATTATAGCGTAGAAAGACAATCCGATTGGATATATATGGTGTAAAGAACCCCTGATATCGACTCTAGAAAAAAAGGAGAAGTCCCCCTATGTTGAGCATGCAAGATTTTCATGAATGGCTGTTGTCTGCAGAGGAAAAAGCTGATGCCTATCAGCATAACCTGGCGCAGGTGACACGAGCCAGCCTTACCGAGATTTTGAATATCAAGAACGATGATTTAACGTGGTCTATCTGGAACACTAACAAACCAGAAGCTGTCGGGTAAGAACCCGGAGGCAGCGATATCCGCGAACTGGCCGGGGCACACCCCGGCCAGTTCTTCAGGAGTTGAGCATGGATTTGTACGAAGAGATCGCAGATTATTTCTCGGGTCTTCCGAGTGTGGATGCCTGGGAAGAAGTGCAGTCGCTTTTCAAGCGGATTGGATCGCAGAAGCCGCACCACTGGATTCTGCCGGTGCGGGCCTGTAGGGCAGTGGGGGGGACCTCCGACCAGGCCATCCCCGCCGCGGTGGCTGTCGGGTGCTGTCACACCAGCATTATCCTGGTGGACGACATGCTGGATGCAGATCCGCGCGGGGAATATCACCGCCTTGGCATGCCGGCCGCGGCGAACATGGCCTGCGCACTGCAAGCCGCAGCAATAGAAGCGATCGCCAGCAGTGAAGTGGAGCCTGGAGCAAAATTGACCGCCCTCCGCAGTATGAACCGGATGATCCTTGCAACGGCCTTGGGCCAATCCTGGGATGTCCAATCGCTCCTCGACGAAGCGGCTTATTGGCGTGTTGTGCGGACTAAAAGCTCCCCTTTCTTTGGCGCAGCGTTAGAGATCGGCGCGCTATTGGGTGGTGGCGCGGTGGAGGTCGCTGGGGAGTTGAAAGAGTTGGGGCATCTCTACGGCGAGATGATCCAGATTCACGACGATCTTAGTGATGCGCTGGAAGTACCTGCAAATCCCGACTGGCAGTCCGGGCGTTCTTCCCTGCCCATCCTGTTCGCGCAGGTCGTTGACCACCCCGACCGGCAGCGATTCCTGGAACTGCGCGGGGATACGTCTGATCTGGAAAAGCTGGCCGAAGCACAGACTATTTTGATCCGCTGCGGAGCGATCAGTTATGGTGTTGACCAGCTTGTACGGCGGTATCAAAAAGGTCGCGCCATCCTCGACGGCGTTCCGCTAAGTCATCGCGAAGAGTTGGAAGGAATGCTCGACGAGGTTATCACCCCTGTCAAGAAAATGTTCGAGACCCTTGGGATAACTCAATTTTCGTTGCCGCCCAACTCTCCCAGACCAGACGCTGGAGCATCGGGAGGCAGCAGCCCAATTTGATGCGCTTTGGCGATCGCTGCGCTCCGGGTGCGCACGTTGAGTTTGAGGTAGACTCCCGAGAGCAGGTTGCGCACCGTGGAATTGGCGATAAAAAGCCTGGAGGCCAGTTCAGCGCTGCTGGCATCCGGATAGGCGGCGCACATGGAGAGGACCTCCGTCTGGCGGGGAGTCAATGTTTGATCCCGGTAGGCATCCGGGCCTGCGGTCAGCTGCTTGTAGGCAGACTGGCTGAGATGAATTCCTCCTCCGGCTACAGCACGCACAACCGAGGCCAGATCTCGGATCGTGGCCTGATCGTCTTTCAGCACGTAACCGCTCGCGCCCGCTGCCATGACTGCCTCGATGAGTTTGCGCTGGTTGTGCATCGAGATGACCAGGATCACCAGACCGGGATAGACATCGATGAGCCTCGGGATCAGGTGCAAAATCGGATACGGGTTGGTGTTCTCACGGCTGGCCGGCACCTGCACATCGAGCAGCAATACATCCGCCGGGGAATGAGCGAGCATGGGTTCAAGGGCTTCACCATAGGTGGCTGTGGCTACGATCTCAATGTCGGGTGAAGTACCTAACCGGAACTGATAACCGTCGATAATCCCCTGATGGTTTTCAAGGATCGCCACTCGAATTTTATCTGACATGGTTCTTAACCTTTACGAGGTCTCTTTTATTTCATAAGAATAATCGATCAGCAATAATCATGCAAGTATACAAGCCGGGAAAGTACAAATGCCTACCCGGTCTTATAATCTACTTGTAACATACCCGGTTTTTGGAATCGTGGGAGAAATACATCAACACACGCACGATTCCTGGTTCGCCAGTGGGGCAAGTTCAGCGATTGAGTATCCAATATGAGGTAAAACTGGAAAGTTTAAGCTAACCGGCCGTTTATCCATACTATGCGTAAATAAATTTGCCTGTTTGAATTGGCTGTTGGACGTTGTATACTTTAAGAAGTGGAGATCTTTCAGCGGTTAGGTCATGAGGTGAATTTATGGAGGATATCATCACCCGGAAATTTTTTAGGCCCATTAAAGGGCACGGCGAGCTGAGGAAATCCAGCCAACATGTGGCCGTGGTGCAATATTACCTTCAGGGCTGGCAGGATTTCCCGGCTGGCGCAACAGTCGAGCAGCAGAAAACTGAATCGGCCCGGCTTTCGGGGATGGACGGCGAGATCACCCTCCGCCAGGAGGATCGCAAGAACGTGAGCGTCGAAGACATGGTCGGCCGGGAGTTCATCTTGCACACCGAGAAGCATGCCGATTATTCGATCACGGTTTACAAAGTAAAAGATGATAATCCGGGCAAGGGCAGATACAGCGTCCACTGCAAGCTTCCGGAACAGACAGGCAGCTGAAACTGTTCATACCCCCAGCTTTTTTAAGCTGGGGGTTCTTTTATTGGCTGGTGAGCTCCAGGATTATTTCCCGGCTTTACGACAAGTTGAGCACCTGACTCGCCTCCCCGTCTCCCTCGAACCGGTGGTGCCCTCCCAGCGTATTTTCAAGTAGGCGGCACCCGCTTGTCGCAGCCGCAGCAGTGTCGGTGCACCCTGGACATAAAGTTCAGGGCTTACCGGCAGGAGGCGGCAGACGACGGCGCGATCGTGCCCTATGCGGTCCTGCCGCCGCGTTTTATATAATCCCCAAATGCAGCTGCCAGGCCCTTGAATAAATCTGGCACCAGGGTGATCAGCCCTCCGATGGCGCCGTAGGTGTCCTCCAGGATCTTCCGGTCCAGGCTGTGTTCGATTTCGTACTGCAGCGATGCTGCCGTGTCGGTGATCTTCTGGCGCTGATTGCGCAGCTTCTCGAGGAGCAGACGGCGCTCGTACGCAGCCTTCTCATCCCGGCCCTTGATGTCATTCCAGTCCTTGTAGAGTTCTGAGAATTTTTTGGTGTGCCGGTATAGATTACCGGTCAGGAATCCCCCGCCTGAGACCTCGGTGCTGACATTAACAAAATATTCCAGCGAGGAGCTGATCAGCTGGCAGGGCCGATCCTCCAGACCGGTTTGCTCGAGATCAACGAGGTCATCGAGCAGCCTTGTCAGGATCAGCATCCGGTAGTGGTTGTACGCCCAGAGCGGCGAGCCACGCCGGGCATCCACTGCACGACCTTCTTTCCTGCTCTCCGGTGTTTTTGTTTTTTTCCTCTTTGTCATTTCATGCCTCGCTGCCATTTCATCATGGCAGCTGCCTTGATCTGCCTTCGCATTCCCATAATTATATCGGCCAAATCCTGAACGGATCATATTAAAATCTGAAGATCAGATGCGGCCGGGCGCGAAAATCGCCTCGATGTAATCCGAGCTAATGTCCGAAGCTCAGTGTATTGCAGCGCGGAGCTGGGCGGTGCTGTGCTACAATGAAGGTGCAGTAAAAATTTAATGGCGGGGTAAAACATTTCAAGGTTCACGATCGCCCCTTCTGGCTGTTTGGGAGTTAGAGAGTTTTCATGCGGAAAACTGTCTCGATCATTATTCCCGCTTATAACGAGCAGAATTTCCTGCCAGACTGCCTTGATTCCGTCCTCGATCAGACCGTGGATCCTGCCGTGCTCGAGGTCATCGTGATCGACAATGCCTCTACGGATCAAACGGCGCTGGCTGCAAAAAACAAGGGTGTAAGAGTGGTGGTTGAGCCCCAAAAAGGTTATGTCCATGCGGTTCGAAAAGGGGTGGAGGTCAGTCAGGGGGTCATCATGGCATTCACCGATGCGGACTGCCGGGTGCCGACGAACTGGATAACCAAAATCCTTGAGAACTTTGGGGATGAAGCCGACATCCTCGCCGTGGGAGGCAAGCTGGCTTTTTATGACCTGAATCCGATCCTTGATCAAATCACGAGAATTATCCTGTCCAGGACGGCCACTTTGCCCGGTGGGAATATGGCCGTCCGCAGAGCTGCATTGGATCGTATGGGAGGCATCGATCCACATGTCAATTTGAGTCTGGATTATTGGATCACAATTCAGCTCAGGCAGATTGGCAAGGTTAAAATTGATAAAAGCCTGGTCGTGATGACTTCCGGGAGAAGGTTCACGGGCGCTTTCGCCTCACAAATGAAGTATCCAGTTAACGTCATCTCCTTGCAACTGCTTAGGCGGACGCTGTTTTTTGATTTTCCCGATGTACGCGGGAAACCCGGATAACGCGTACGAGCTGTTTTGGGACTGCCTGACCCCGTTGAAAACGCGACTGCAGGTCTCCAGATTTCGGAGACCTGCAGTTTCATCCACGCTCCCTTTCTTGCTTCTGGTGGACTCTTATGCTTCCACGGATACCTGCGGCAGGTGCTGCATAGCCTCTTTGACTGCCTCGGCCGGGTACTCGAAATCCTCCAGCTCTCCGTTCAGGTAGGACTGGTAGGCAGTCATATCGAAATGCCCATGCCCGGACAGGTTGAACAGAATGACACGCTTCTTGCCCTTTTTCTTGGCGTCCAGTGCCTCATCGATGGCCACCCGGATGGCGTGCGCCGATTCGGGCGCCGGGATGATCCCCTCGGCCCTGGTGAACTGCACTGCCGCATCGAAGGTGCCGATCTGTGGAACGGCTACTCCCTGGATGTAACCGGCGTTGTAGAGTGCGGAAAGACTGGGGGCCATGCCGTGGTAGCGCAGCCCGCCGGCATGGATGCCGGCCGGCATGAAGGTGTGACCCAGGGTGTACATCTTGACGATGGGTGCCATCTGGGCGGTGTCGCCGTAGTCGAAGGCGTAGACCCCCTTGGTCAGGGAGGGCGTGGCGGTCGGTTCGACGGCTACCAGGCGGGTGCGCTGTCCATCCTTCAGGTTCTGGCGCAGGAATGGGTAGGCAAGCCCGGCAAAGTTCGATCCGCCGCCCACGCAGCCGATGACCACATCCGGATACTCCCCGGCCAGGTCCATCTGCTTGAGGGCCTCCTCGCCGATGACTGTCTGGTGCATCAGCACATGGTTGAGCACCGAACCCAGGCTGTACTTTTTCTTCCCGCCGGAGGTGGCCGCCACCTCCACCGCCTCCGAGATGGCGATGCCCAGCGAGCCGTTGTTCTCCGGATCCTTGGCGAGCAGGGCGCGCCCGAATTCTGTGCGGTCGGTCGGGCTGGCAAATACCTGCGCCCCGAAGGTCTGCATGTAAATGCGCCGATAGGGCTTCTGGTTGTAGGAGATCTTGACCATGAAGACTTCCAGGTCCATGTTGAAGAAATTGCAGGCCATGGCCAGTGCCGTCCCCCACTGCCCGGCACCGGTCTCGGTGGTCATGGCTTTCGTCCCGGCCATCTTGTTATAGAACGCCTGCGGGATGGCCGTGTTGGGCTTGTGGCTGCCCACCGGCGAGACGGATTCGTTCTTGAAGTAGATGTGAGCAGGGGTGTCAAGCGCCTTTTCCAGGCGGCGTGCCCGCACGAGCGGGGTCGGGCGGTAGAGCTTGTAGATTTCACGCACTTCTTCCGGGATCTGGATGAATTGTTCGGTGGAGATCTCCTGCATGATCAGGTCCATCGGAAAGAGCACCGAGAGGAAATCCGGCGTGACCGGTTCCTTGGTGCCAGGGTGCAGTACTGGGGCAGGCGGGACGGGGCTGTCAGCGTTCACGTTGTACCAGAACTTCGGCAGGTCGGATTCATTCAGTAAAAAACGGGTTTGATCGGACATGGGTTCCTCCTTGGGAGAATATGGAAAAGAGACGGGATATTTGAGAATGGGCGTAAGGCTTGGGAGGATGCCTTCAAGGCGGATGGAAGGAAAAATGCCACATCGGGAATCCTCCAGTGCAGGGTTAGGGGATGAATAAAGGTGCCGGAGCGTCTTCGCCACACTTGCAGCCCTGGCGCTCGGCCAGGACCGATTCGGCCGGCAGGCTCGGGCGCTCGTCAATCGGACCTGTAAGCTGTTCCTGCAGGTATGTGCCGGATACCCGCTCGGGAACCAGTTGAGGTTCCCGTTTTTCCCGGCGGGTCAAACGTAGGGATGGTAGAGGTTGTTCTTTCATAGTTTTTCTCCACGTGATCTGTCTGAGGCCACGGCGGCGGATTAAAAATTAGCGCGCTCGCCCATACAACGGGACGAACGCGCAGGTCGTGGTGCCACCCGAATTAGGCCGAAGCTCCGGATTAATTAAAAATCCCTGCGGTGATGCGCAGGGACCGGGACCAGCCTCACTCTTGTCGTTAGCTAGATCGACCGGGTCATCGTCTTGGATTTTTTACAAACCCTGACTAGAAACCCTCCGAACTAAGTAACTTAGCCTTGATAACGGTGGCTGCTCCGGCTCAGACTAGTGGGGTTTTGACCGTGCTCAACCCGTTCATCTGGCAACTCCGAGGTCCATTCGGCTTCGTCGTGCGGGCAGGACTTCCACCATTTGCCGCCTGCTCTCTGGTCCGCCGTCCGAGGCGTACTCGTCCTCTTCGACGTCTTTCATGTATTGGGGCGTATTATACGCTGCCCAGGCAATTTGTCAATGGTTCAATTAATCTGATAGACCCTATCGGATTGAGCCTGGAGGGCAGAAATCAACCGGTATGATAAAATGCCTGATCAATCATCCTCCTTGTCTGCAATTCAAGCGAACGGCTCAGAGTGTCCATTCCAATATCCTAAGGAGCGAAAATGACCGACCTTCACGACAAAGCTTTTGCCACACGCGCAGTCCATGCAGGTGAGCGTATTCCGTCGGGGAACCAGATTCCCGTCACCACGCCGATTGCACCCAGCGTCAGCTATGTATACGAGAGCATGGACGAGATGGACGCGGTGTTTGCCAACACACACCCGGGCTATATTTATGCCCGCTACAGCACCCCGACAGTGGCAGCTTTTGAACTGGCGGTTGCCAACCTGGAAGAAGGCGAGGCAGCCATGGCTTATGCCTCGGGTATGGCCGCCATTCATGCCGCACTGCTCTCTGCAGGAGTGCGCGCCGGGTCGAGCGTGGTTTCCGCATTCGACGTGTATGGAGCCACATACAGCCTGCTGGTGCGCCTGTTTTCCGAAATGGGTGTCACCACCCGCATGGTGGAGATCAGTGACCTGGCCGCTGTCGAGGCTGCCTTGAAGGAAACCCATCCCGCGGCCCTGGTGGTGGAGACAATCTCCAATCCGCTGCTCAAAGTGGCCAATGTTCCAGCCCTGGCTGACCTGGCCCACCGTTCGGGTGCGCAGCTGCTGGTGGACAATACCTTCGCCACACCCTTCCTGTTCCATCCGCTCTCCGCGGGCGCCGATTATGCCATTCACAGCGCCACCAAATACCTGGCCGGCCACGGCGATGTGCTGGCCGGGGTGGTGGTCAGCTCGGCCTCAAACCGGGCCCGGATGTTTGAATTGAACAAATTGGTGGGCAGTGTGCTGGGACCTTTCGAGGCCTGGCTGGCCCTGCGCGGGCTGAAAACCCTGCCGCTGCGCGTCGCCCAGCAGTGCAGCAATGCCCAGCAGATTGCCGAATGGCTCTCCGACCGCCCCGAGATTGCCCGGGTGAACTACCCCGGTCTCCCCTCTGACCCGCAGCACGATCTGGCAAGCCGCCTGTTCGACGGGCGGGGCTTTGGCGGTGTGTTGTCCTTCGAGATCAAGGATGCGGACCAGGCGCGCGCCTTTCGATTTATGGAGGCGCTGCAGCTTTGCCAGCCTGCCACCACGCTGGGTGACATATACACCCTGGTGCTGCACCCCGCCACCTCGTCGCACCGCTCGCTCTCCTCGGCTGAACGGGCGCAGGTGGGCATCCGCGATGGACTGGTGCGCCTTTCGGCGGGAATCGAGTCCCCGGCAGACATCCTGGCCGATCTGGAACAGGCCCTGAAGGCAGTGCGCAGGAAGGTCTAAAAGTTCGCCCGCAGGTCCATGCCGGTGTAAAGGCTGGCGACCTCCGCTCCGTACCCATTGAACATCAGTGTCGGGACGCGGCTGAGCTCGCCAATGCGGCGCTCGGTGGCCTGGGACCAGCGTGGATGGTCCACGTGCGGGTTGACATTGGCATAGAAACCGTATTCGTCGGGTGCCACCGTCGACCACAGCGTGGCGGGCTGTGTGGCCACCAGCTCGATTTTGGTGATGGCCTTAATCGACTTGAAACCGTACTTCCAGGGGACAACCAGGCGGATGGGCGCCCCATCCTGAGGCGGCAGCGGCTCCCCATACAGGCCGGTCGCCAGGATGGCCAGGTCGTTCATTGCTTCATCCAGGCGCAGCCCTTCTTGGTAAGGCCATGGATAGGACGGGTCGGACTGGCCGGGCATGTCCTTCGGATCGAGGATGGTTTCGAAACGGACGTATTTTGCATCCGAGGTCGGCTGGACCGCCTTGAGCAGGCTGGCAAGGGGGAAGCCCTCCCAGGGGATCACCATCGACCAGGCTTCCACACAGCGCAGCCGGTAAATGCGCTCCTGGGGTGGGAATTGCTTGATCAGATCCTCAACCGCGTAGGTTTTCGGAGCACTCACCAGGCCGTAAACCTGCACGGTCCACGGGGAAGTCTTGAAATTTTGCGAGAGCGGGGCCACTGACTGCTTGTCGATTGAGAATTCGTAGTAATTGTTGTAATTCGTGATGTCGTAGTAACTGTTGAGCGGGTTGCCCAGCTCATCCGTGTTTTTGCTGACGGTCAACCCCGTGGGTGTAGCGGCCGGCGCCGAAGACAAGCCCGGGGCGCAGGCAGCCAGGACGGAGGTGGCAGTCGCGGCGCCCACCGTTTTAAGGAATGCGCGCCGGGAATAGTAAAGATGTTTTGGAGTTATCTCGAAAGGACGTACCGGTATCGATTTATACTCTTCGGTCATGGTTAGGCTCCTCGTATTGTCTTGGTAATCTATTTTAAGGAAAAATCCTTACAAGAGGCTGAGAAAAACCTTACAAAACAGATAATCTTTGATAGATTATGCCTTTTATTAAAATGATCCTCTTTCCGGATCCCATTCCGCTTCGGTCTTTTTCTTCCCTTCTCCGTCGCACCTGCATCGGCTGTTGTATAATAAGCCTGAGAATTGAACCCGACATCCGTGGTTTGGTGGTCGGCAGCCCCAATCCCCTGGCGCTGGAAAGATACGAACCCTGCGGATTGGATGGCCGGCTGGGCGAAGGGACGGCCAAACATCTTTCGAGCATGCATTGACCGGATGGAACTTCCTCTATGACTGCGGACAGCAATTGATGTCAGACCGAAATCGACCGCCGGATTGGACTTCCGGCAGCGCAAGAAGCCGGGATACTGGAGAGCCCCAGTTTGGGCATATCTATCCTTTTGCCTGAAGCCACCGCCGAACCGATTGGGTCGTTTCAGACATCTTTAACGTTCCAGACCATTTCGACAAGCCTTTGCCAAGTATAGCGAGTTTGCGAAAATGACCTTGCCTGAAGACCTCCCCAACCAGGAAGCCTCTTCCAAGCCCGAGGAAAACTTTCTCCCGGAAGAGCCTGTACTGCCTGAAGGTTTTTCGTCGTTTGGAGAGCCTCTCAGCCTTCCTCCGGCACGGCGGCGCAGGCGGGTGCGGCGCTATTTCGTCACACCCGGTGACGACGAACGATCCGCCCTGGTGGAAAAGCTGGCCCGCCGCGCTTTCCCCTCATTCGAATTTTTCCTTTTTGCGCTATTGTGCGGAGCCATTCTGGGGGCCGGGTATCTGCTGGATTCACAGGCACTGCTCCTGCTGGGCATCCTGCTCGCCCCGCTCATGACCCCCTGGGTCGGCATGCTGATCGGCGCCATTACCGGCTCCTGGCGTTTTTTCTTCCAGACTATCCTTGCCCTGCTGACCGCCTGCGTGCTCCTCTTTGGGACCGGGGCGCTGGCCGGGCTGGCCGGCCGCCTCTGGCCAAAGAGGACGCTTTTTCAGACGAACATCCAATCCCACTTCTGGTGGCCGAACTTCTTCATCCTGGTGCTGGGGGCTGTGCTGCTGGTCTACTCATTCATCCGTTCCGAAGACAAGCCGATCTTGCCCAGTGTCATGTTCGCCTACGAACTGCTCCTGCCGCTCAGTGCTGCCGGCTTTGGCCTGGGCAGCGGGACGCCGCACGTCTGGCCGGACGGGGTATGGGTTTTCCTGGCTTACCTGGCGCTGGCCTCCCTGGCAGGCGGGGCTGTCCTGGCGGCCCTGCACTTTAAGCCCTCGAGCGGCTTCGGCTTTGTCCTCCCCGTGCTGGTCGGCCTGGCATCCCTGGCAGGGGTGGTCATCCTGACCGGCCTGGGTGGTCTGGTCTTGGGGATCGCTCCCGGGCACGCGGAGCTCACCCCAACTCCCACCCAGACGGTCCAGGCCTTGCCTTCGGTCACGGCCTCTGTTCTTCAATCTCCCACAGCTTCCAGCCCAAGTTTCACCTCCACCCCCATCCCGTCTGCAACGATCACGCCTACTCCGTCTTCCACAGCGACTCCTTCGTATGCAGTCATCGCGGCCGCAGTTGGCGGCGGAGCTTTGCTGCGTTCAGAGCCGGGGATTGGTGCGAGGGTCGACACCCTGCAGAATGGGGTCATCGTGGAGGTGCTCCCCGATATTCAGAGCGTGGGCGGTAACAACTGGGCTCACGTGCGTACCCTCAACGGCATCGAAGGCTGGGTGCTTCAGTCGGTGCTGAAGGCAACCGCAGCCCCGCCCCCGACGCTGACACCGACTTTTACGCCCAGCTCAACCCCTTGAAGTCTCCGGGGTGGACGGCTGCGAATGCTTCAGGCTCTGTGCCCATCCGCTTTCATCATTGTTTGTGTCGATAGGGCGGGATATTAGAAAAGGCCTCCCGGCAAATAAAAAAGCGGGAACCCGCATCCACGGATTCCCGCAAATATCTTCAAAAAGTAATAAACTGCCGGTTTTGTTAGATCTTATCCGGCTGGACTCCTTCGCAAGCGGCGGGCCAGCAAGATCACTCCCACGAATACCAGCGCCAGGATGATCAGCCCTGGCAAACCGAACTGATCCGCAAACCCGGTTTTCGCGAGGGCTGTTGCCTGTAGCGTGACCGTGGTGGTCAGGTTGGCAGCCACCGTGGTTTGCAGGGCCGCCACGGTGGAGGTCATGCCCAGGTCGGCGATGACCGGTGTGTCGGACGGCTGGGCGACGACGGGAGTTGGGCTGGATGTGGCTGTAACCGGAATTGAGGTATCCGTATCCGAAGGCAGCGGGCTGGGCAGCGGAGTTCTGGGTCCACAAGGTTGCCTGGGCGGTCTGAGTAAAGGCCTCGATGTGTGCCGCTTGCAGGGTTTGCGTGACCGCCTGTGCGGCGGCTTTCTGTTTGTTTTGGTTCGGGAGGTATACGACAACAATGAACACAAAACAAGCCAGGGTCAGCAATACGATGCCGCCCAGGATCCCGCCAATGATGTAGAATGTGCGATTACTCGATTCGGGCCCCTCGGGGGATTCGGGAGCAGGAGTTTCTGGGTTGAAATCATTGCTTTGATCCAACATCGCATCCTCCTCGATTTAATATAGTATATTACCCCAGGACTTCCATATTGGCAAGCGGAACGATGATCTGCTCGCCGCTGTCCAGCTTTACATTTGCAGCCGGGACACGCAGCCCGCTCGGCATCTGGGTCAGACCCGGGCGCAGGCTGACCAGGTTCCCGACCTCGCCGGCGTGAGGATTGCGCATCAGCCGTACGGGTTGATTGGGTGCAAATGTCTCCACATCGCGCAGGGCGGGTGGTTCCTGCGACACGGGCAGGGGAATATAGATTTCCGGACGGGTTCCCGTCAGGCGGTTCAACGGCTCCGCATTCACCGTCACGTCCCGCTTGGCGTTGGAGGTGAGCAGTTTGAAAGCCACCGAGTTCATGGGTCGATGGACGAAGCCGTCAATGACCACGATCGGGAAATTCATCCGTGCGGCCTGGGGTATGAGCGCAGGGGACAGGCTGCCCAGGATGAGGCCGCGCACCGGCAGTTCCGCTGCCGTTTGCAGCGCCGAAGCTTCACTGCAATGGCCGGCTAAAAAGACTGAGCCGCGCTGGCTGACGTCCATCTGCTTGGCGGTCAACACGTCTTCCGGGGCCGAAAGCATGGGCAGGATCATCCCGAAATTTATCTGGCCATTCCCCCACACCCCCTGGATGAGGGCACCGGTAAAGGTGATCTCGATACCCCGGTCCGGGATTACTCGCGTGACGACGCCGGGAATCCCGGCTTGCAATTCGATGGAGGTCTGGCCGATCTCCAGCAGGATCTGCCCGCCACCGACCAGGATCACCTTTCCGGCATTTGGCGCGCGGACCGTCTGCGGGATCAGGTCCTTGTTTTGGGCGAGGACCTGGTTCTGTGCAATGACCTCCCCTGCTTTGCACCGCACCATCGCCTGCGCCTGCTCGGGGGGCATTTTAAACAGGCGGGGAATATCGAGCAGGATGTGCTGCTTTCCATAGTTCGCCTCGGCTACGACGTCCAGCGGGGAAACCTTCTGGTCCAGCCGGGCGATAACCCGGCCGGGGACCGGCAGGAGTCTTTCGCGCCGGGCACTGGTCAATGGAAGGATATGCGTGACTGGAGCCAACATTGAAATTTAACCTCCCACTGTCCACTGCCACTTCTTGACCAAATCCCGCCGCCGTGCAGCATCCGTCGGAAAAGCCAGGGGACGGCCGCGAGCGTCGATGACAACTCCCAGCACCGTCCCGGTTACGGGAATACCTTCTGAGCGGGTGCGCCCAGGCCCGAACCCGATATCCGCATGGTGAAGAGGCTGGATGAACAGCTTGCCGATTTCCCCGATGGGCAGCTGCATTATTTCCAGGGTGCCTTGCTTGACCTCCAGTCGGGACTCGTTGCCGTTTTGTTGGACAAGCTGGACGTGCAGGATGGGCGACCCCGGGCGGACATTCGCGTACGGAGCGACCACCGTGGCCAGCCCGAGAAAGGCCCCCGACTCAAGGACCTGAATGGGAAGGAGGGAATTTTGGCTGGCGGCCGCGCCCAAGGCCGGGAGCAAATTGTTCTGGTCGAGGATGAGGGTGGTAATGCCGATCGGCTGGATGGCATCCAGAATGATCAGCAGACTCTGCCCCGGGGTAGGCGCCTGGGTGATGACGCTTCCCGCGGCCAGGATCGGTTCGAAGAAAGGCAGCAGCCCGGGAGCCGGCCCGCGGACACCGCCGGGGAAATCTTTCGCCGCCGAATTGACCGCTACGCTTAGCACCTGGCGTGCCAGCGCCTGTTCGATGGCCAGGTCCTCAACAGTGGAGGGCAGGGTGGCTGGATACAAGGATTTCTGGTACATGTAATCGTTCAGCGCCTCGGGGGTTATTTCATATGGAATCCATTTCAGGATATCCTCGACCGCTGCATACCGCAGCAGGCTGGAAAGCCCTTCCCCGAGGCCCAGCTGCGGATAGACACCCATGGTCAAATGATCCCCGAATGTTGCCGCGACCGTGGTTGCCGAGGCACCCAGGTCGACCCCCAGGATCCCCTTACTCGAGTCGTAAACCTGGCCCAGGAAGCGGATGACCCGACCCTCAGCATAGGCTGTCGGGACCAGCTTACCGCCGGCCCAGGCGTTCAGCTCGTCGACACCGCCGATCTGCCTGCGGCGGACCTGGGTGTAGACCTCTGCCAGGGCATGCTGGGCCGGCTGGAGGTCCTCAACATCCAGCGACGGGCGGAGATTGGGACTGATCTCGAGATGGGCGACCAGCTTCTGGATTAAGGACTTGGCCTTCTCTGCCATGGCCTCATTTCCGGCAAATAGCAGGACGGGGCGCTTTTCCTCCGGCATCAGATAACAGGCTAGGCCGACGGTCTCGATCAGGTGCTCCACGGAGCGAGTTGCCCCCTGGTTGGTTCCCCCCGCGATCATGATCAGGTCTGGAAGGAGTTGCACCAGGCTGTCGATTTGTTCTTCGGGCTTGCGCGGGTCGTTCAACCCGATCGATTCGACCACGCGGGCGTAAGTGTTGCGTGCCAGCCGTTGGGTGCTCTCGAGGGATACATCATCCAGGAGACCGACGACTGCGGTTTTGACTGCAGGGCCGGCGGAAAGCGTCGCCGCAAAGCTGTCCACACCCCTGTCCACCTGGGCGGGCATGATCAGGCGATGGTTCTCGTCGAGAAATACCCGGCTCGTGATGACTTGAAGGTTTTCGATCGCCTGATGCACGCCCTCGGAGATATCCTTGTATGGGGGCGCAGCTGTGCTGGGCGCCTGGCCGGAGGCAATGAAGCGATAGGTACCCTCGACCACGTCGAAGAGTACGGCGCGCGTGGTGACCGTACCAACGTCAATTGCCAGGAGGGAATCAGAATCAACCAGCGAGGAGGGCATAATGGGTTACAGTTTGGTAACCAGGGTCATGATGAAGTTTTTGATGAAATCCATGCGTTCGATGAGCGCGGTGATGGCAGCCGTAAAGGCTCCCGCAAAAAGCACGCCAAAGGTGATGGCGATGAATATTTGCCCGACCCAGCCCATGGCATCGACCAGCTTTCTGCGCTGAGGTCCTTGGGGAGTGGCTTTCGCCCCAAAGTGAAAATAGACCAGGGTAGTGACCGTACCGACCAGGATAACGATTCCCTCCCCAAGAGTTTCTAGAATGCTGGTCCCGGGGATAGTCAGGTTGAACATGTTGATGGAAGCCTGGGTCTGCGGAATCACGGTCCCCATCACTGCACCGGAAACTGCGACCGCAGCCCCGACCCCCACCAGGTAAGCCATCGTAGGGCTCCCCAGGTGCGCCGTGCGCGGCGATATTTTCATGAGCAGCAGTGCACCCAGCAGGAGTGGAAAAATTGCCAGGATGCGATCCCAGATGGTGAGCGGCCTGACCAGTGGCAGGATCAGCTGTGGGATGAGCACCTGGTTCCAGGCCACCGCGGCGGCATAGCCGGCCGAGACACCCACGAAGACATACACTGCCACCCTGAATAGGGGGTTGTCCTTGATCAGATAACTCAAGGTCATCAGGGTGAGCAGGAAACTGAATATTCCGGCGAGGAATTCTTGGGGGATGTTCGCCATTGCTAGGCCTTGCCTCCGCTCTTTTTCATCCCTGCACGCCAGGCAGCCAGGATACCCAGGAGGCCGCCGATCCCGATCAATAGCTCGGCGGAACACAGGCCGGCGCTGAAGGCATTCCAATAAATCGAACCAAGCCCGGGGCGCTGAAGGCTCTGTTCATAGGCTTTCCCGCCGGCCAGGCCGGTAACCAGACCCTTGATCTGGCCAGAGTCCAGATAGGGGCGCACCATCGGTTCTGCCTGCGCGGAGATCACCATTGCCATAGGTGTATTGCCCAGCATCGGGCCGGCCTGCTCAATCCAAACCCGAGCGGTGTCGGCGCTGTCGGTCATGATGATAATTGCACTGAAATCGCTCAATTTCTGAATCCCCTGCAGGGAGGGCAAGGCCGGGGAGGAGGCGGTCTGCCAGGCTGAGATCCCGTCCTTGGTATATGGGGCTGCCCGTCCAGGGTCATCGGCAAAGGCGAGAACACCGGCCGGACCTCCAGCCAGGAAACCCAGATTGACAATCCTGGGCTGGGTCTGGTCTTTATGCTGTGCTTGCAAGGTGAGCATGAAATGATCGGCCAGCACCGGCCCTGTGGGTATGGTGGAAATGAAGGTTAAGCGGGCGCCTTTGAGCAGCAGGTGGTCGATCACCGGTACGCCAGCTGCTTCCAACTCGCCGGAGAGAGCCGGTTCATAATCGAAGGCAACGAGCACCGGAGCGTTTGCCGGGAGATTGTTGCTAATCAGGTTGAATTCCGCGCTCATTTCCGGAGGGTAAAGGGCCTCAGAGGGCGTAATCTGCAACCCGCTTACGATCGGCACGCCAATGAACAGTATCAGCAGGGCGGCAATCAGTAGGCGCAGCCATCCGCCGGTGGATGTCCGGGAGGAGGCTGCAGAGCGCGGCTCAACTTCCGACGAAATCAGTTTTTCGAGGTGGGCTGCATAGCGCTGCTGGGTATCGGTGGTTTGCAGTTTGAAGGAATAGGCAGGCGGCTTGCGCAACGGTCCCAGCCCCGGCTCCGAGGGCAGCACAGCCCGCAGGCCTGCCAGAGGGCCGTGCTCTTCGGTCACCTGGTTTTCATCGGCCGGTGTGGCTTTCGTCTGATCCACGACGGCCTCGACCGGGCGCATGGCTTGCACCCAGGAGGGGAGGTCCGCCGGCTGCAGGGATTCGGGAGACTGGGCCTCCCCTTTCGCAGCGGGCTGGTTTGCCATGGAACCCTGCTCGGGTTTTAGCTTGGACAACCAGTCGGGCGTCTCCAACGAGAAGGCCGCGGCTGCGTCTTCACCCGCCCCTGTGGATTTTTCCTCACTACCGACGATCAACGCCGGAGTTTCTGTGGACGGTGGAGCAGCCTGCCCGAGGTTGGACAGCCAGTCCGGGAGGGATTCGCGGGGTGTTGGTTCGGCCGGCGGAGCGGAAGCTTCCTCGAATGCCTCTGGCTTGTTCTCTGCTTCCGGCGTACTTCCCGATTCGGCCTGTAATTTGGTCAACCAGTCTGGAAGCTGCCCGCCGGTATCCTGCGGGGTGACGGGAGGTTCGCCGACGAAAGGCGAAGACGCCGCTTCGGCATCTGTTCCTGCCTTTATTTCCAATTTTGACAGCCAGTCGGGAACATCCGCTGCGGGTGCAGCCTTTTCAGCTTCGGGTTCGGAGGTAACCTCCGACAGCCAGACGGGGAGGGAGTCTGCACTCGAAGCAGGCGGTTGGTTCGCCTCTCCTTTACCGAGCACTGGCTCAGGTTTATCCATCCGGCCAGGCTTATCCGCCTGGGTCTCCGGCTGATCTATGGGCACGGAGGGCAGGCTGGATAGCCAGCCCGGTCCCGCATCGCTTTCTTGAGGGCTGGTCGTCTGCTCATCGGCAGGCGCAACCTCCTTGGCTTGCAGCTCCTGCAGCCAGTCCGGAAGGCCTGAAGGCGCAGCTTGGCTTGACCCGGTTGCACTGGGCTGCTGTTGAGGCCTTTGCTGCGGTGGTTCATTGCTTTGCGTGGGCTGCTTGACCGACTCACCCGGCTCAGGGGCGGGAGCGGAATCAAAGGAGGAGCTGGCATCCAGCCCGCCGCTGCGCAGGCTGCTGAGCCAGTCAGGGACTTCTTCTTCATCTTCGTTGGCGGCGGATCCAATGCCGGCGATCCAGTCCGGGAGTTCCGTCTCGGCAGGTTCCAGGGTGGGCCCCTTCGCAGAAACGGGCGGCTCACCACCTTCTGCAGGTGGCTCCTCGGCGGCGGGTTCTTGCTTTCCACGCAAGTTCCTCAACCAGGAGGGCAGGATGTGCTCCAGTTCGGCGGTATTTTTCTTGGTTGGCGGTTCTCCCGGATGAATGGGTTCCTTTTCACTGGGGGAAAGCGTCACCTTGTCAAATTCCGCGGTGTTTTTCTTGACCGGTTCCTCGCCCGCATGAATGGAATGCGAGGCAGCCGGGGTCGAAGCCTCCGTCGGTTTGAGCTGCCCTCCACAGAACTGGCAAATATCCAACTCTTCAGGGTTCGGCTTGCCGCATTGCGGGCAATGCACTTTAGCCATTATTCTCCCTGTAAGGCCGGTCTGTGCCGAACAAGATGCGCAAACCGGTCGTCAACGTACCCAGGCCGACACCCAGGAGGATGCCGCGTGCGCCGCCAGAGGCGAATACCTGGGCGATGAACGGACGGATATATCCGCTGAACAGCGGAACCCCACTTATGACGAATAGATCGCCGATAAATGGAAGCGGAGCCGTGCAAAAAAGGATCAGCAGGGCTGTGACGATGAAAATAACCGCGAACAGGTTTAATCGCTGTCTCAGCAGACGGATGCTGGCATAGGTCAAGGTGACGGCCAGCAGGGCCATCAAGCTGGCTTCGACTGGAAGTTGGACTGAATTGAAAATTGCAGTGACACTTCCCTGCTGTCCGGGGACCAGGCCGACCACGAGGGTCAGCAGTAGAAAAAAGATCAGGAAAATGCTGTAAACCAGCCCCGTTTGTTTCTTACGGATCTTATTGGTATGAACGACCAGCAGATTGCCAACGCCGACGAATACGGCGACTGCAGCCAGGATGATTGCCCAGTTGAGCAGCACCACCTGCGTTTTGCCCAGCTGGTTCAAGGTACCGTCTGCGTTGTGGCCAAAAAGCGTTCCAGCCAGGACAATGAAGCCTGCGGCAATTGCGAAGACGGTGGAAAGCACACTGCGCAATTTCATATCAGTCCCACCATCTTCAAAAATGCACCACCCAATATGATGACGATGATCAGCCAGCGCAGAATATCCTGGACGGTCAGACTGGCGGCGTGCAGCCGGTCAGCCTCCAGATAAGCACCGGCGGCGAACAGCTCTTCACCGATCAACGGTTCCTGTCCGCTGGCGTACATGATCGCCTGAGCAGGCAGGTTGTCGCTGGCAGCCAGGGTGAAGGCATTTTCCCGCTCGGAAGCATCTGTGATCAGGCCGGCTTCCACACCAAAATTGCCGATCAGGATGCTGGTTGAGACGTTTTCATCCTGGATGACGGGCAGAACACCAGCGGCGTAGGCAAATGGGGTCAGTCCGGCCAGGCGGGCGGAGGAAGGATCATAAGCCTGCCCGGCTGTCTGCGAAGCGGATTGGAGCAAATCCTGGGAAAGGATGAAGAAGGTTGCGTCCCCGGAGGTGGCGATCGGGGGCTTGTCGCCGGCGGAGGTCAGTTCCGCCAGGCGGTGCAGCAAAGTCAGCCCTGCCAGTGCCGAGGCGCTCTGGGGTGTGGTCAATGCAGCGCGGCCTAGTGAAACGTGCAGCCGGGAGCCGTCTTCCACGACCCTGCCAATTGCCTGTTTAAGACGGGTATACGCGGGTATCTCCCGGAATGTGGGCAGCGCTTTGCGGCGCAGGATCGAGATTGCCAGCATACCCACTGCGCTCAAGGACACCAGACCAAAACCAGCCAGGCTTAACCAAATCATCGCGGCCCTTCCTCTCGTAGATAAGCGGTAAAGGCACGTACTTCGTTGCTGTCTTCCAATAATCCAGCCAGGGAGTCAAGCTGCCCGTCTGAGAATGACGGCCGCAGCAGTGGGCTGCCCATGTACAAAATCTGTGCACCCAAAGGGGTCAGCGGCCCGGCAGCATCCAAGGCCCAGGCAGCCAGGTTTTCCAGCCCGTGGCTGCGTAGAAAATCAGCCCAGCGTGACCAGGAGGCGCGGGAATTGGTGAAAGGTTTGGTCTGCATCTCTACCTATACGCTACCAGTATAGCACAACTTGTGAATCGGTAGAACAGATGAGCACTGGCAGGATAGGGCTTAAAGTTTATGGAACGGCTCAGGCAGATGAGACGAATAAAAGCTGAAACTCCCCACAGCTCGAAGGGTTACCCACTGTCATTGATCGGGCTAATAGATACCACGCGGTGCCGCCTGATGTGTACCCGGCATGATCGCTTGAATGTGTACCACGCGCCGCCGCCTTTCATCTCCACGCGCCTGCAGGCGGGAGCCTTTCGGCGGATTCGGTAAATAAGGCGACCCTTCTACCTGCGCTTACTTCATCCGCAGTGCACCTCCGCCGCCTGGAAGCGGGGGCTATTGAGAAGGGGGATAATTTTGGAAAACCCTGCAGACCTCACTCATCCCCGGTCAAGGAGAGTATAATCGCACCAAATTCCCCATCGAGGTTGCCATGTCTGAATCAGGAAATCGAATGCGGATCACCGCGCCGGGCTCAGCGGATATCAGCCTCGCGGCAGGACCACGCTTGCGCGCCCGAGGCGCGCCCCGTGCAGCAATCACAGCTGTTGGTTTCTGGTGGGACGGGCAGCTTCCCCAATGGCAAAAGGGAGGTCCAAATGATCTACGGAGAACGGATCCGCCTGCGCGCGAATGAGCGCGCGGATATCCCGCTTTTTGTCCAATGGCTCAACGATCCTGAGGTCATTCGGCATCTCACGATCCTGTCGCCCTTATCGCAGGCCGCCGAAGAGCAGTGGTTTGAGAATATGCTCAAACAGCCAAGCGAGGAGCAGCCGTTGGCGATCGAGGTGCGAGACAATCCGGCAGCAGGCGAGAACTGGAAATTGATTGGAAACTGCAGTTTCATGGACATCGCATGGCGTACTGCTTCCGCCGAGGCAGGCATTTTCATTGGGGACAAGACAGAATGGAACAAAGGATATGGGACGGAGACCATGCGCCTGCTTTTACGGCACGGATTTGAAAGCTTGAATCTGAACCGCATCTTCCTGCGCGTGGACGATGACAATTTGGGCGGCATCCGTTGTTACGAAAAAGTCGGGTTCATCCATGAGGGGCGGCTGCGCCAGGCTCATTACCGCGAGGGGAAATACCTCGACCTTTTAATCATGAGCATACTTCACTCGGAATGGAATGACCAGAATAAGGACCAAAGGCAGGAGGGGCAGTATGGCACAAGGTGAAATGAAGGTCTACGGAGCCATCAAGCTGTATGCGGGGACGGCCTCCCCGGAACTGGCGCAAAAAGTCGCTGATTACCTGGGCGAGAAGCTGTGTGGGCGGGACATCGTCGAATTTCCGAACGAGAACCTGTTCGTAAAACTGCATACCAGCGTGCGCGGCCAGGATGTATACGTTCTCCAGCACACGGCTGCCCCCGTCCACCGCAACCTGATGGAGCTGCTGATCCTGCTCCAGACCCTGCGCCTTGATTCTGCAGCCCGGATTACCGCGGTCGTTCCATACTTATGCTATGGACGTTCGGATAAAAAAGACCAGCCGCGCGTCCCGATCACCTCCCGCCTGGTAGCCGACATGATCCAGATCGCCGGCGCCGACCGTTACGTGACCCTCGATCCGCATGCCTACCAGGTGCAGGGCTTCTTTTCCATCCCCGGCGATATATTGAATGCCTCGCTTATTCTCTGTGATTATGTCAAACAGAACCTGCTTCCTTACCTTAAGGACCCCGTGGTTGTGACCGTGGATCTGGGTTATGCCAAAAAGGGCCGTAATTTTGCCGCCAGCATCGATACCCCGATTGCATTCATCGAGAAACGGCGTGCCTCCAACGATTCGAAAGCTCAGGCGTTGACCATCATCGGCGATGTGAAGGATCGCGACATCATTCTTGTGGACGACGAGATTGACACCGGCGGGTCCATCATCCAGGCCGTCAACCTGGTCAAGGAGAACGGTGCGCAGCGTGTTTACGTAATGTTTGTCCACCCGATATTTTCTGCCAATGCTGCCGAACGATTGGCAGCTCTGCCGGTTACAGAATTCATCACAACCGACAGCGTGCCCATCCCCCCGGAAAAGAGCGCACCGCTCAAGGGCCGGCTGACCGTGCTCTCTGTGGCGCCGCTCCTGGGAGAGGTCATCCGTCGTGCGCATGAGGGGCGCAGTGTTGGTCAGATGTTTAATGAGTAAATCGGTTTTGGCCGTCTCCGGGAATGCCAAAGAGCCCGGAACCCGGATAACCGTTTATCTGGGCAGGTAGAGGCTCCTCGAGACAGGCAGGATCCAATGCCCGAACTTCCTGAAGTTGAGACCATCGCGCGCACCCTGCAGCCGGTGCTGGTCGGCAAGGCGATCCTCTCTGCCGATCTGCGCTGGAAGCGCACCCTGGCTACGCCTTCCCCGGCGGTCTTTCTCCGGCGCATCCAGGGTCAGCATATCGAGGCGGTAGGACGCAGGGCGAAATTCCTCAACCTGCGGCTTTCTCGCGATACCCTGTTGATCCACCTGCGCATGAGCGGGGATTTGCTGGTCGTCCTCGGCGGCTACCAGAGCACCAAGCATGACCGTCTCATTCTGACCCTTTCGGACGATGCACACCTGATCTTCAACGACCCGCGCAAGTTCGGGCGCGTCTGGCTGACGGAAGACCCGGCGGTGGTCCTGGCAAACCTCGGACCCGAACCGCTGTCCGATGAGTTCACCCCCAAGCTTTTCTACTCGCGCCTGCATGCGCACGCCCGCCAGTTAAAACCACTCCTGCTCGATCAGACCTTCCTGGCTGGTTTGGGCAACATTTATACCGATGAAGCCCTTCATCTGGCAAGGCTTCACCCGCTGGCGCTCTCGGATACGCTTTCCGAGGAACAGGCGGAGGGGCTGTGGCGGGCGATCCGGGAGGTACTGGAGGAAGGGATCCGTCGGAACGGAGCCAGCATCGATTGGGTTTACCGAGGCGGTGATTTCCAGAACTATTTCCGCGTCTATGGACGCACCGGCCAGCCGTGCCCCACGTGCGGGACGAAGATCGAGCGTATGGTGATTGGCCAGCGCGGGACGCATTATTGTCCCAAATGCCAGTTGCATTCATAGGCCAATATCTTGTAAAATAGTAGCTATGGATATCACCATTGTTCTTTTCATTATTCTTGTGATCATCAGTGTAGCCGCGGGTTACCTGATCGCATTGCTACGCCAGCGCACACCCTCGCCGACTCCGCCGTCACAGGCCGAATCAATGCCGGACCCCGAGGGTGCGATTGAATCTTTTCGCATCTGGCGGACTCAGGACAGCCAGCTTCACCTGGGGATGGACCGTCAGCAGGTAACCAGCCCGGAGGCACTCTCCCCTGAACAACGGCGGCAGCTGGTCAAGATGGTCGTCGACCTGCGTCCGTGGCTGGAGGCGCCCGGGGCTGCCATGCCCCCGAGTGCGCCAGCTGCAGGTCCCGTCCTCGTCCGGGAAGAGCCGGTCCAGGCTGAAGCCGCGCCGCTTGGGGAAAAGGCAAAAGCCCCTTCGATGGTGAAACTCACACCCGTTGAGGAAAAGGCGAAAACCCCCGCTGTGGAGAAACCCGCGCCGGTGGCCATTAAAAGCATCGTCGAGCAGATCAATGACGTATTGCAGAAAAAGCTGGAATTCTCCCCACTCAAAAGCCGGGATATCCGCTTAACTGAAGGCGCAGGCGGTTCAGTGATCGTCAGGATCGGCCTGATCAAATATGACGGAATCGAGGCTGTTCCCGAGGCAGAGATCAAGGCCTTGATTCGGCAGGCAGTGGCTGAATGGGAAAAAAGCACAAAATAGCATCAAGGCGGACCCACCGGGTCCGCCTTTAGATTTCCTTGACCAGGTATGCCCCCCCTCGTTCAAAGCCTCGTTCCAGATAATAAGCACGCGTCCCAACTGCAGCAATGACAGCCAGGCGGTGGAATTGGCACGACCGGGCAATTTTTTCCGCCTCGCGCAGTAGGCGGGTGCCAAGACCAGCATGCTGTGCTGCCCCCTGCTGTTCAGCACCTACTGGCAGGGATTGCCCGTAAACATGGACCTCGCGGATAACCGCGGCTTCCCTCAGGTCTTTCAGCCCAGTCGCGGGGCTGTCCTTGCCCGGCAGAGAGAGGCGCAGAAAGCCGGCAATTTTATTGTGTGGGGTTAGCAAAGACAGGAAATGCTCCTCAGCCCCGTCGGGATGATAGACCAGATCGTCCAGCTTGAGATTGTGGGTGTCGATCTTTTCGCCGCCCACTTCACGGCAGCGGATGCACTCGCAGCGTTTCCCGCGCCGGGCCAGTTCGGCATGCACATCCTGCCGCAGGCTGGTCCGTTTATTCCCCGCAACCACATGGGTCGAAGGGATATCCCGGATGATGCGGTTGACCCGACAGTAGCCTGGGATGGACGGTTTCACATCGGCGATCAGGTTGACCAGCTCTTCGGTCGTATATGGCTGGTATTCGCCGCGCTGCCAGATGGCATACAGCGGAGCGTTTTCGAGGAGCTGGCAGGGATAGATCTTGATCTCATCCGGGCAAAGCCCCTCCCACAGGCGGGTAAAATCGGCCCGGTCGGAATCCGTCGTCGCTCCAAGCAGGTTGGGCATCCAGTGCAGGACGATCTTGAACCCTGCCGCGCGCAGCATTGCGGTTGCACGATGTGTTTCGGCGACGGTGTGCCCGCGCGCATTGAGCTCCAGGATGCGATCGTCGAGACTCTGTGCTCCCATTTGGATCTTGGTCACACCCAGATGACGGAACCAGGCGAGTTCATCCGGCGTGATTTCGTCCGGGCGGGTTTCGATGACCAGGCCGACATTTCGGTGCGGGGCGTTTTCGTTGCGCGAGTGGGCTTCGTCCAGGGAGGTAGATTCGGCCTCATTCATGGCATCGAAGCAGCGCTGGACGAACCACTCCTGGTAGTCGCGCCGGTAGGAGGAGAATGTTCCGCCCAGGATGAGCAGCTCGATCTTGTCGGTCGGGTGGCCGACAGCCGTCAGGGCCTCGATGCGCGAATGCACCTGGGCATACGGATCGAAGTTGTTTTCGACGGCGCGCATCGCCCCCGGCTCATCGGAAAGGTAGCTCTTGGGCATGCGCACCTCGTCCGGGCAGAAGATGCACTTGCCCGGGCAGGGATAGGGCTTGGTCAGCACGGTGACGGTGGTCACGCCGGAAAGCGTACGTACCGGCTTCAGGCGAATGGTGGCCAGCAGACCCGGATCCGCCTGCCATTCCTTGTCCCTCACCAGCTGTTGGTAGGCAGCCACCATCATCGATTTGCTCAAATGCCCATCCTCCAGGGGATGGTGGCGCACGGCTTCCATCACCGGAACGCCGCGGCGAACTTCTTCCAGGGCGAGGCGGGCAATTGCTAATTTTTCCGGTGTCAGGCTCCGGAGTTGAGCCCAGCTCAGTTTATTGACCATGGTCGGGTGAGTATAATAAAGGCATGGATCCGAATACAGCCAGACGGCTGCTCGACCTTAATCGGCAATTTTACCAGACATTTGGGCACCAGTTTGCCTCCACGCGCCGGAGAATTCAGCCGGGAGTCCAGCGGATACTGGATTCCCTGCAGGGAGACGAAAATATTCTCGACCTCGGCTGCGGCAGTGGGGCGCTGGCGTGTGAGCTGGCCCGCCGTGGTCAGCGCGGGAGATACATCGGGCTGGACTTCAGCCGGGCTGTGTTGGATGAAGTGGAAGGGTTACCCGTCAATTTCAAATTGATTGAAGCTGACCTGGCTGGAGATTGGGAAGGACAAATCGACGATTCGATGACTCAAAGATTTAATTTGGTGTTTGCTTTTGCTGTTCTGCATCACATCCCGGGGGAAATCCTGCGGATGGAAATCCTGAAAAAGGCCCGGGCACTGCTCCAATCCGGCGGGCGGTTTGCCCATTCCGAGTGGCAATTTCTGGAGAGCGACAAACTGCGGGCACGCCTCCAGCCATGGGAAGCAGCCGGTTTTTTGCCCCAGGAGCTGGATCCCGGCGATTACCTGATCGATTGGCGCCAGGGCGGCCGGGGCCTGCGATATGTACACCATTTTAATGAAGGCGAACTGATCTCCCTGGCCGCGGCGAGCGGATTCGCGATCCAGGATTCCTTCCGGTCGGATGGAGACGATGGGAAACTTGGCCTCTACCAAACCTGGAACAGGATATCCCCCCCGGATTGAAGAAAAAATCAATCAACATCCACCGGCCGGGGGCAGCTTTAGAAACCGTTTTGGAGAAAGCCAGTCATTCTGCCGGGCCATGCTACCCGCTTTTCCTCGTTATCGATAGTATGAAAAACTGAAAACCCGCACATGGATGGAAGCGATCAAAATAAGTCGCTGGATTCGAACACGAAGATTATTGGATAATCGAGTTTAATTAATTTGTGCCTTGCAATTTCAAGGGAACCCTGCTAGAATTGTCAAAACATATGTTCTAGTTTAATCGGAAAATCGAGGCGTCCTTTGGAAGAAAGCATCCTCCATCGTATCCAGCGCAGCTTACTCGAGAAACACCGTACTGTAACCGGCTGGCTCGAAACGGCTCCGGAAGCTGAAATTGAATGCTGTCTTTCCGATGATGACGAGCAGCCTGTCCAGGAGCACCTGCAGGTCATCGATGAGACTTTGGAAAAAGTGGAGAACGAGACCCTGGGAGTGTGCAAAGTGTGCAATGGCCATGTGGATGAAAGCATATTAGAAATCGACTACACAGCCTCGATCTGCCTGGACTGCCTGTCTGATCAGGAAAGGCGGAATTTGGAAACCGAACTCGAGTTTTCGGCCGAAGTCCAGCGGGCCTTGCTGCCGCAGCAAGCTCCAGCTATTCCCGGCCTGGATATTGCAGCATTCAGCCGCCCAGCCCAGATTATTGGTGGGGATTATTTCGATTTTTTCAAATTCCGCAACCACACCCATGGAATGGTGATCGCCGACGTGATGGGTCATGGTGTCTCGGCGAGCCTGCTCATGTCCAGCCTGCAGACGGCCCTGCACACCTTGATTCCAGATGCTGATTCCGCCGCGGAGGTGATAAGGCGCGTTAACCATTATTATCTGCACAACATCAACCTGACAGCTTTTGTCACTGTATTCCTGGGCCAGTACGATCCCAATGCTCATGAACTGGTCTACTGCAATGCCGGTCACAACCCGCCACTGCTCTACCGGAAGCAGCCTGACCAGAACGGTCAGGCAACCTGGCTGCGGCCGACCGGCGCGGCAATCGGGCTGGTCGAAGAATACAAGCTCAGATCGGATAAAATTTTCCTGCAAGAAGGCGATATCCTCCTGCTTTACACGGACGGCCTGACCGAAGCCACGAACCCAAACGGGGAAGAGCTCGGCAGGGAACGTCTCCCTGGGCTGATTGCGGAAAACGCGAACCTGTCGGCCCGCGACATGATTTCCGCTCTGCGAAAAGGATTGGCCGATTTCACCGGGGGTGGAATCCTGGCAGACGACCTGACCATGGTGGTGTGCAAGGTTCCAGGCAAGCATTCGTAGAAGGGTTGGGGTGCATGAAAACAAAAGAAGAAATTGTTACCAACTGGCTGCCGCGTTACACCGGGCGGCCGCTGGATGAATTCGGTGAGTGCATTCTGCTGGTTAATTTCAGCGACTATGTCCACCGCTTTGCAAAGATGAACGCCGTGGAGGTATGCTGCGAGGAAAAACCCATGCCGAATGCCACTGCTGGCGGCATTACCATCATCAACTTCGGGATGGGTTCGGCGAACGCCGCTACGGTCATGGACCTGCTTTCGGCCGTCAAACCCAAGGCAGTTCTGTTCCTGGGCAAATGCGGCGGCTTGAAGGAAAAAAACCAGCTCGGGGACCTTATCCTGCCGATCGCGGCGATCCGCGGCGAGGGCGCCTCGAACGACTATTTTCCTCCCGAAGTCCCGGCCCTGCCGGCATTCAATCTGCAGAAAGCCGTTTCAACCACCATCCGCAACTACAACCGCGACTACTGGACCGGCACCGTTTATTCAACCAACCGGCGTGTCTGGGAACATGATGCGGAGTTCAAGAACTATTTACGCCGTATCCGGGTTATGGCGATCGACATGGAGACGGCGACCATTTTTACCACCGGTTTCTACAACCACATTCCCTCCGGAGCGCTGCTGCTGGTCTCCGACCAGCCGATGACCCCGGAGGGGATCAAGACTGCCGAATCGGATGCCCAGGTGACTGAGGACTTCGCGGACCTGCACCTGCGTATCGGAATAGACTCGCTGAGAGAGATTATCAACGACGGATTGACCGTGAAGCATTTGAAGTTCTAACTGCACCGCCTGGAGATCTTTCATTCCCTTCCCGGAGGAATAAACCTTGCTTACCGCCATTACCCGCCAGGTCAGCCCGTCCATCAACCGCTGCGAATTGACCTATCTGCGGCGCGTCCCGATCGACCTGGAAACAGCCCGTCGCCAGCACCGTAAGTACGAGGCCGCCCTCGAGTCCCTGGGTGTGCAGGTCCTCTCCTTGCCCGCCGAAACGGACCTGCCCGATTCCGTTTTCGTCGAAGATACTGCTGTTGTCCTGGAGGAATGTGCCGTAGTCACCCGGCCTGGGGCCGAATCGCGCCGGCCGGAAATGGATTCGATCGCCGGGGCTCTGGCTCCCTACCGCAGGCTGTTTACCATTCAAGAGCCCGGAACACTGGACGGGGGGGACGTACTGCGTCTCGGTAAGACCATCTTTGTCGGCCTTTCCTCACGCTCGAATCAGTCGGCGATCCAGCAGATGCAGGCTTTCCTTGCGCCGTATGGCTATTCTGTAAAAGGGGTTAAACCCTCTGGCTGCCTGCACCTGAAATCGGCTGTGACCCAGGTCGCAGAGGACACCTTGCTGGTCAATCCAGTCTGGGTGGATCGGGCGGATTTCCCCCTCCACAATTTCATCGAGGTAGACCCCTCCGAGCCGGAGGCTGCCAACGCAGTCATGGTCGGAGATGCGGTGATTTTTCAGCCAGTCTACCCGAAAACATGCCAGCGTCTCGAGCGCGCGGGTGTGCGGCTGGTGCTCGTCGACGCCTCCGAGCTCGGTAAGGCCGAGGGGGCTCTGACATGCTGCTCACTGATTTTTGAATCCCATTCAATCTCATAAAATTAAACTGAAAATATGCCGTAGAAGGCGGGGATGAAACCCCGCTTGGCCAAAACTCGGCAGGTTTCTGGACAGGCAGGGCATCGTTCCATTTCTGAAAAAGGCCTTCTCTTCCAACTACATCTGCTTTGAATCAGGCGCCCCTGGATGCCCGACCAAAAAATCTTCATTGTTCGCTCCACTGGGGGATAACTCATGTTTTGAAAGACCGGATGGGAGGAGAGGTGGATGGATCCAACCAAGAGAAATTTGCAAGCGAAGTCATAAGAAATGTAAATAATAGGACTATTAAGACCTTTTTAACCATATTCTTAATTATATATTGTATACCTATATCCGAGGCGAGGATATCCCTCAATATCAACCCTTAGGAGGATTGTATGAGAAATAAAATCTTATTTTCAGCAGTGGTAATGCTTGCACTGGTATTATCCGCCTGTGGTGCAGCAGCAACACCGGCTCCTACCGCCGTGCCGCCCGCAACGGATACCGCGATGCCACCGGCAACGGATACAGCCATGCCGGCCGCGACGACCGCTGCTCCGACCACCGCGGCCTCAATGCCGAGCGGACCCGCAGTTGTTAACGTCGGAAATAATTCGACGTATGGCTCGATCCTGACTGATTCCGCGGATATGACTCTCTATCTGTACACCAGTGATTTACCCAATACGAGCAACTGCTATAATGCCTGCGCCACGAATTGGCCTCCCCTGCTGACCAATGGAGCGCCGACCAGCGGCATGGGCGTCAACTCCTCCATGCTGGGCACGACCATGCGCACGGATGGAACGACCCAAGTCACCTATAACGGCTGGCCGCTGTATTACTTCGCGGGCGATAAGGCCGCCGGGGATACCAACGGTGAAGGCAAAGGTGGTGTGTGGTATGTCATCACCCCTGCCGGGACCCAGAAGTAGAACCCGGGAATACAACACCCGCCGACCTTTGATTTGGAGCTGAGGGTCGGCGCCGACCGGCAGCAGGATGTTCCTGGACTGCCGGGAGTTCAATCAACATTTCCCCCCTTACCGACTATCCGGTAAGGGGGGTTCGTTTTAATAACGAGACAGGCTATATCGCGGTACAATTTGCCAGGTTTTTACTGCGCCCCTGTGAATTTCTCGGGATTCTCCAGAGGTTTGTGGATCAATACTCCAATACGATCTCGACTAGGGTCCGGATATAAAACGCCCCTTTCTATTGAGGAAATCACCATGCACATTCTGGTCACCAACGATGACGGCGTACTGGCGCCGGGACTGCTGGCGCTGGCTCAGGAGATGCGCCGGCTTGGCCAGGTTACCGTGTTTGCACCGGACCGCAACTGGTCGGCCTCGGGACATGTCAAGACCCTCGATCGCCCGCTGCGCGTCCGCGATGTGCGCCTTGCCGACGGTACAACGGCCTACTCCTCCGACGGAGCACCATCCGATTGTGTCGCCCTGCCGTTGATGGGCTTCGTCAGCGAAAAGATCGATATCGTGGTGGCAGGAATCAATCCCAACGCCAATATCGGTCACGACGTTACCTATTCCGGCACGGTTACAGCAGCCATGGAAGCGGTCATTACCGGCGGAGTCCCGGGAATCGCTGTCTCGGTCGATGCTGCCGAGGTCCATGAAGGTCCCATCGATTACAGCACAGCAGCCCGGTTGGCGCGCCGCGTGGTCGAAAAAGTGGCCAGCGAAGGCCTGCCGAAAGGCGTCTTATTAAATGTCAACATACCCTACCTGCCGGAGGATCAAATTAAAGGTTGGATGGCGACGCGCCAGGGACTGCGCGTCTACCTCGACAAACTCGAGCGGCGTGTCGACCCGCGGGGCGTCCGTATTATTGGATCGGTGGAGAAGCTCCGACGGGTATAGTTGAAGAGGGAACAGATTTTGGCGCGCTCAAAACAGGTTATGTTTCAATCACACCCTTACACCTGGATTTGACTGCGCTTCCGGTCATGGCGCAGATAAAAAAATGGAAGTGGGAGCAGGAATAATGTATACCGCCTCAGAACAACGCTATAGCAGCATGCGCTACAACCGCACCGGCCGCAGCGGCCTGAAACTTCCCGCCGTATCGCTCGGTTGGTGGTACAACTTTGGCGGGCTGGACGTGTTCGAGAACGCGCGTCTTATTGCCCGCCGCGCTTTTGACCTGGGCATAACGCATTTTGACCTGGCCAACAACTACGGCCCGCCGCCCGGATCCGCCGAGGAGACCTTCGGCCGGCTGCTCAAGCAGGACTTTGCCCCCTATCGGGACGAACTCGTCGTCTCAACCAAGGCCGGGTACGATATGTGGCCCGGCCCCTATGGCGAATGGGGCTCGCGCAAATACCTGCTCGCCAGCCTGGACCAATCGCTGCGGCGTATGGGACTGGATTATGTGGACATCTTTTATAGTCACCGCCCCGATCCGGAAACCCCGCTCGAGGAAACCATGGGCGCCCTGGATGCCGCAGTCCGTCAAGGAAAAGCACTTTATGTTGGCATTTCAAACTACTCCCCAGACGGGACACGCAGCGCGGCGCGTATCCTGCGGGAGTTGGGAACGCCCTGCCTGATCCACCAGCCGCGCTATAACATGCTTGACCGCTGGGTCGAGGGGGGGTTGCTGGATGTGCTCGAACAGGAAGGCATCGGCTGCATCGTTTTCTCACCCCTGGCCCAGGGCCAGCTTACCGATCGCTACCTGAAAGGCATTCCGCAGGGCGCACGCGCCACCAAGACTGAGCGCGTCTGGCTGACTCCCAAGGATGTCGAGGCCAACCTCGGCAAAGTGCGCAAGCTGAATGAAGTTGCCAGACGCCGTGGACAGAACCTGGCGCAGATGGCGCTTGCCTGGGTCCTGCGCAAGCCACAGGTGACCTCGGCCTTGATTGGAGCCAGCAGTGTCAGGCAGCTGGAAGACAACCTCGCCGCGTTGAACAATCTGGAGTTTACCGGGAAGGAACTAGCCTCTATCGAGGATATTCTTAAAGAATAGTGGAGGCCAGGCGCAGCGATGGATATGCGCGCATCCATGGGAAATACCGGCAGCTCCCGGGCGCCTGGGTTCGCAGAAAGTTATTCTGGCGTTAATCCTTGATCTGGGATAAAGAGAATGACTGAACGATTTGTCTCACCCCCCAACCTGCATGCTTTCAATAATCTGGTCTGGGAGATTGTCCGCCAGATTCCTCCCGGAAAAGTCGCGGCCTACGGGCAGATCGCCGGTCTTATCCCACCGCCGGGCGGTATGGATCCCAAGAGCTACCTGGCGTTCGGTGCCCGCTGGGTGGGCGGTGCCATGGCCGGGTGTCCGCCTGACGTACCCTGGCAGCGAGTGATCAATTCCCAGGGGAAGATCAGCCTGCGTCCAGGAGCGGAGCAACAGCGCCAAATCCTCGAGTCCGAAGGTGTGGAATTTGACGATCGCGGCCGAGTGGATTGGAAGAAAACCAAGTGGGAGGGTCCCGACGAAGCCTGGTGCAGAAGGCATGGCCTGATAAGCCCGGAAAAGGAACCATTTCAAAAGCCGTTATTCTGAATCTGGAAGACTGCTCGAACGAAGCGTCCGATCTTGTCGGAGTGACCAATTTTGCTTTAAAAAGCCCCATTGCGACCGGTTTTTTGGGTATGCCCTGATTTTGGGGTGTGATGGAAGCGGAACATACGCCTCAAGATGGTTTCAGGTTTTCTTTCCGGGATCCGGCTAGTTCGTTTTTTGGGTCAATTCTACAATGAAGGTATCAATGGCCAGATCCAGCGGGACCCGGCTCGTTTTGGCCCCCCCGTCGATTTCCAGCAGTTTATGATAAATGGCCTCCAGGACAGGCATTGAAAAGTGCTGTGCCTGGCGGTATATTTTTTCGGCGACAAACTCGTGGAGGCTGAGGCCCTGCTGGACCTGGGGCAGGCCGCCGCCCTCGTCGATGATTTCCCGCGCTTCCAGAATCAGCCTGAACTGGCGAATGATCATTCCCCAGAGCTCAAAGGGGTCATCCTCGTCCAGCAGGCGATGGAACACATTCTGGGCTTTTTTACCGTCGCCCATCCCAAGAGCATCCACCAGGTCAAAAACACTGCTTTGGGCGCTGGCGACGGAGACCTGTTCCACATCTTTCTCGCTGACCGGCTTTGCCCGGTTGACATAGGTCAGGAGCTTTGCAATCTCCTGGGCTGCGATGCGGGTATCCTCGCCGGTCATGTCCGCCAGGCGCGCTGCGGCGGGAGGATCGATCTGCCCACCTTGTTTTTTGGCCTCCTGGACGATCCAGCCGGGCATGTCACGCCGCCTGGGCATCAGGTAGGGGCGGATTTCCGCCTTCGCCTTCTGTGCCGCCTTGACCAGCCAGTGGTCGCCTCTGAGCAGGTCGGATTCAACCAGGACCAGGGACGTCGTGGATGGGACTCCCTCCAGGAGGGCGATAAGTTTTTTGTGGCCCTCGGGAGTTGAAAAGGCGAAAGAGGGGCTGGAGAGCACGACCAGACGCCGCGCGGACAAAAATGGAACGGCGTTCACCGCTGTATTCAAGGCTGCGAAATCCACACCGGCGCGGCCGTCGAAGCGGGTCAGGTTCATCGCCGTGCTGGATGGGTCGCCGAGGGCCGCAACAAGTTTTTCGATGGCCGAGGTGATGGCAAATTCGTCCGTTCCATACAAGAGGATCACCGGGGAGGTTTCTGGCATTGGATGGGATTCCTTGACTGGTGGTTATGTGCTGGAAGAGTGCATGCTCATCCCCGGGTCACGACGCGATGCATTGCTAGCTTGCCAACCCTGATCGGGAATACATCCAAGATGGACATGCCCCCGGGATCCCCGGAGGTGGTGATGCGCTCTTGGATGACCGGTCCGAGCGGCTGACTGGCTATCAGACCCAGAATAGCCAGCGCAATAACCAGCGGCAGGCGGTCGACCTGTTCCCGTTTGGTCTTTGCCCCGGCCATTCCCAGCCAGCCCAATCCCCCGGCGACAACCCCCGCGACGACGTAGTTCGTCCCGCAGTGCTCATGGATGGCAAGCAGGCGTTCGCCGTTGCTCATACGAGAGAGTGCCTGGACAGCGGCCTCGCGCAATGCCGCTGTGGGCACGTTTCCGAAAATGAAAAATCCGCCCGGGGACGAGTAGCCGGCCAGCGACAGGAGCGGAAAACGCTGCGACAGGATATTGAGGGTGGCATGTTCGAGGCCGTGGTTGCGGCGAATGCGGGAAAGCATGGGAACTTCCAGGAGGGTCATTGAATCTATTTGGCGTGGGCCCCCCGGTAAAGCATGGGGAGGAACGCCATCTCCTTTCTGCAGTTTTTCGGCGGGGGAATCACCCCTTACGGGGTGGCTCATCGAGTCCGACTTCAGGTTTGTTCCGAGAGCGGCAGGCGTCTGGCGAAGGCCTGGGAGGATTATAACCGAATAAAAAAATCCCCTCTCCCGGATTGGAGAGGGGAAAGCGGCGGCTCAATTCGAAACCGCGGGGGATATTTCAGGAGCCGGTGCAGCGGTCGCCTGAAGGAAACCCACGTACATCAGGATCGCACCAACCAACTCGGTCAGGTATAACAAATCCACCAGGCCGATCTTGATGAATGATCCGCCCATCGCTGGCGCCAGGGCCCCGGCCGCGATCAGGATGTTGCCGATCATGCGGTTGAACATCACCCGCTTGCGCCAGAAAATGAATGCGGAGTAAATGGCCCCACCGACCATGGCCAGGGTGCCGTAGATGTTGAGCAGGATCGTCAACGCAAGAGTGGCGCCGCTGCGGGTCAATATATTCTGGTATTGGGACGATATTGGCTGCCTGACATCGAATGAAGCTGCTGCGGGCGTCAGCGGCGCGGCCAGGACCAGGAACCCGGCGATCAAGCTAATCAAAGCCAGAATCCCGGTCAGGGTCCAGGCGACATGGCGTCGTCGAACGAGCAGGTGGATCGTTCCTTGTCCCAGCCAGGCGGCGGTCAGCATGGCCCCGCTCAAGTACCACAATTTCAAGACCAGACCGGAGAAGGTCAGACCAAGGAGCACCTCGCTTAATGTACCGATGCCATACCAGAGCAGGCCGATGGTCCAGATCAACAAGTGCGGGCCGTGACGGAGCAGGTAACGGCGGAAGACGGCAATCGCAAAGGCGAAGGTCACCAGGGTGGAAAAAATAGGAATGTAATGCATGTTACCTCCATATAAATTTAATCAATGAGTCATTCTGATCCCCAGCACCGACATGGCGATGAGTGCCATGATGGCAGCCAGGCCCAGCACCAGCAGGGCCAGCATGATCGGCACCAGCCATTTCGACCAGATTGAAGGGCGGAAGCGTTTGCTCTTCATGAGTGCTTGTTCTCGAGATCCTGATAGGTTTCGAGCAGGGTGACCAGAACCTGATCGGTAAAAGCCAGCAGTTTGGTCAGCATCTCTCCCCAGGCCGCCCCGGAGGGGATTTTTGCCTCCTGGTAGACGGCAATCATCGATTCCATCAACGCATTCCGAAAAAAGAGAAAGGCACATGCTGCCTGGATACTGTCCAGATTGTAGCGGCGGCCGCGGCTGGCGTACTCATACCCCAGGGAGCGCGCCTCGGCAATGGCGTCATTGCCCTCCGAGGCAAGATAATTGGCCAATCCCTGGACCAGGGCCCGGCCGGTCTGGCGGTACTGGCGGCGGGCTTCTTCATCGAGTCGCTGGTACCACGGCTCGGCTTCCAGGTGGCCTTCACCAATCTGGAACCGTATCCGGCTGAGGGCATACTGGACAATATTCTCTGCTTCAACCGTGCGAGTTTGGTGGGTGGTCCTGGCCCACAACTCGATCTCCGAACGGAGGTAGCGACGGTGTCTTCCTTGCGTTCGATGGACAGGAATTTGTCCCTTGTCAGACCAATGGCGCACCGTGCTCGGGTGCACACCGAGCAGCTCAGCTGTCTGGCTGATCGTCAGCCAATCTCCCTTTTGCTGGTCCATCTTATCGTCCTGGATTCATCTCTTGCCCAATCCGCAGGCTGAATTTACCACAAGGAAACCAACCGTCAATGTAGATTTACGTAGAATTTTAATAGAGTTTGATAAAAGCAGGCTGAATCACCCCAAAAGCTGTGTCCAGTGGGTTTTTTGCTGACTTGCGGCACTGGCGGATGGTTGGTGAGAGGAACCATGCCTCAGGAGTATTGCATGATCCCGACCAGAATTAATGCTGAAGCGCCTCCACCAGGCGGCATTCCAGGTGGCTGTCCAGCATTGCCTCCAGCCAGATAAATATCGATGGCAGCTCCTTTCCGGCTGCGCCGAAGACTGCTCTTGCACCCGGTGTCAATCTTTCCTCTCCTTATATAAGTAGATCTCCTTCTGTATATTTGGCTTAATCGCACAAGGCATACTTCAGGAGGTCTTGTTAAAAAAACGTGACCCATCCTAAAATCCAGAATGGGTCACGTCTGTTCGCAATCTAGTCCGAGCTTGGACCGATTACTTCCCGCCGAGGAAATATTTCTTGACAAACCAGACGACCAGGGTGGTCAGGACGACCGGGCCCAAAAAGCCGACGACGGCAGTGAAGATAGTGGTTAGATAGGTGCCGACGGCGAGCAGCTTGTCCAGGGATGCGGCCACGGCTACCAGCACCAGGTAGCGGATGCCCTGGTTGACGATATCCGCTGAGTCGGTATAGAAAATACCGACCAGGATACCTACCAGCATCAGGACCCAGGTCAACCAATCCGGTGAGAATTTGAACAGTGCGGCGACGATCGCAACCAGAAGGCCGATCAGATACACCCACTTAAAAATGGTTTTCATGATACTCTCCTCTTTTGGTGTGGTGATGGATATAAAATCCTCGCTACCATATAGAACACACGTCTCTTCGAATGGATTCAGCCCTTTTCCCGCGAAAATGATTGACGATGCCCCCTTTTTTTGACAATTCCCCGCGGGTGTGACATTTTGCACAAGGGGTAGAGGGCAATTCAAGGCTTCATATTTTTCTTATTCAAAGAGGGGCATAGGCCCCATGTCGGAAGGGGTAGACGCGCCGAAATGGTTCGACCGCATCCGGGGGATCGTAGCAAAGAGAGCTTCGTTTCTTAATTCGTTATTTTGTCATACAATATGAACGCACAAGAAGCGAGGCCGTCAGGCAAGGCTTTTGCTATCTCAAAAACCCGTTCCTTCTCATCACTGGAAATTCTTGTGTGGTATTGCCTGGGTCAGGCAGGGCATTAGAAGGTAATAAATCGTCTACAAAGAAACTGATGCATTCTCCCGATGCGCCTTGTTTCATTGGGTTAATTTGCCCTCAATTGATTTATGGTACAGGCCCGGGTCTGGATAGAAGCGGTCAAACCGAGTAACTACCTCACCCCCGAGGAACTGGCTGGTCACTTCCCATCACACCGGCCGTCTATATAAATAATCTCCCGCGCTCGATCCATACCTACCTTGCAGAAAAAATGGAAAGCAGAATGAATAACACCCTACGCCACCTGAGCTCTTTTATTGCACCGATAACCCTGGATTTGATCCTTCCCTACGTGATCGTCAGGTTCGAGCACCATAGCTCTGTGCCTGAGGTGACAGCCTTGATCGGCTTTTTGATCCTTGGTTTGGCGATCTGCGCTGCGAGCCTGGCGCTGTTCATCGCGGCTGTCAGGATGTTTATTCTGATCGGCAATGGCACTATTATGCCGTGGGATCCGACCCGGAAGCTGATCGTGGAGAACCTTTATGGTTATGTCAGGAACCCAATGATCCTGAGCCTCATCCTCCTTTTGATTGGCGAGGCAATCCTGTTCGCCTCGTATGGGATTGCAATATTGGTAATCGTATTTTTTGTCATTAATGACTCTCCTGCAAAAACGAGAGGATAACAGTGGTCTGAATTGTACTCTCCTCAATCAGCGGAAAGTTTAATATAATCAAGGCAAACCGCTGTGCGAGGACCAAAACATGTTCAAGGAAAATCACCGGCACCTGCAAATACCGCTCACCAGCCATGTAGATGAACTTCCCGAAAAGCTGCGCAAGCGTCTGGAGAATTCGTGGGCAGGCGTATTCTATCGAGAGTTCTTTTGCCGGTTGAACGAAGCGCCTTTCGAGGTTCTGTATGTTGATTTTCCGTCGCGGCCAAATGTACCGGTGAATGTATTGGTTGGACTGGAGTACCTGAAAGCAGGCAATGGTTGGACGGATGAAGAGATGTATGATG
Source organism: uncultured Chloroflexia bacterium (assembly GCA_963753465.1). Taxonomy (GTDB): domain Bacteria; phylum Chloroflexota; class Anaerolineae; order Anaerolineales; family Villigracilaceae; genus UBA877. The sequence goes on along the minus strand of CAVWCJ010000002.1, from coordinate 968,127 downwards.
CCTATTGTTATGATGTGCAGGTGCGCTACGCACTGGGCTATCGCCAATTAGGGGAAGGCGATTTTGATTTACGCACACTGTACTACTTTCGAGAGCGTCTGAGCCGGTACATGCAGGAGAAGGGAGTGAACTTGCTGGACCAGGCCTTTGAACAGGTGACGGACCAACAGATTGCGGCCTTTCGGCTCAAGACCGGCAAACAGCGCATGGATAGCACACAGGTCGCCAGTAACATTCGTCGGATGGGACGGGTGCAGCTGCTGGTGGAAGTGCTGCAGCGAGTCCAGCGCATGCTGAAGGAGGGCGATCAGGAGCGCTATGCCGTCAGCTTTGCGCCCTATGTACAGGGACATGCCGGGCAATACGTCTACCATATGAAGTCCGAAGATACGGAGGCGCACCTGCAGCGGATCGGCGAGTTCATGCAGTGGCTGCTGGTGGAGTTGAAGCCGGTCTATGCGGACGAGCCGGTCTACCGGGTGCTGGGGCGGGTCTTCGGCGAACATTTCCAGCTGGAGCAGCAAGGCGTGGTGACCAAACCCAACCAGGCCCTGAGCGCCACCAGCCTGCAGTCACCGGATGATCTGGAAGCCACCTATCGGGAAAAACAGAGCAAAGGTTACCAAGGCTATGTCGCCAATGTGAGCGAAACCTGCGACCCGCAGAATCCGCTGCAACTGATTACCAAAGTCCAAGTGGCGTCCAACCACGTCGACGACAGCCAACTGCTGGCCGAAGCACTGCCCGACCTGAAGAAGCGCACGGAACTGGATACGATCTACACGGATGGTGGGCATGGCGGCCCGGATTCCGATGCGGTTTTGCAGGAACAGCAAGTCGAACATATTCAGACTGCCATCCGCGGACGAACTCCCGACCCTGAAAAGCTGCACCTGGCCGACTTTGTGATCAAGTTCAATCCAGATAACCAGCCGGTGAAAGTCACCTGCCCCCATGGGCAGACCGAGCCAGCTCATCCCGGCAACCAGAAGAATGCCTTCGTCGCCCACTTCAAAGCGGAAGTGTGCGCAACCTGCAAGCTGGTAGACAAGTGCCCGTCTCAACCTGGCAAACGCGATCCACGTCGTCATCTGCGTTTTACCCAGGCCGAAGCGCAGACCTCTGAACGACGACGACGCAGCCGCGAGCAGCAGAAAGAAGGCCGCAACTTGCGCGCGGCCGTCGAAGCCACCATGCGCAGTATCAAGCACCATTTCCCGGCTGGCAAGTTGCCGGTGCGAGGCAAGTTCCGGATGGCCAGTATGGTGATCGGTTCCGCCGCCGTGAGCAACGTGCGGCGTATTGAGCGTTACCTGCAGGCGAAAGCGAAAGAAGAAATGGCCCAGCCTGCGGCTCTTGATGTAGAAAAAGGCACCCGAAAACAGGCCGTGGATTCTCTTTGGGCTTTTTTATGGGCCAGCCTGGCAGCTTTGTGCGGCTTGGCAAAGCCGAAAATGTTAGCCTTGAATTGTTAAAGTACGAGTTGTTGCAGGAGAGTCATTAATACCATTTATTTTATCTTCTCCGAAGAACCGGGGTTGGAGAAACGCTTTGGGGCAGAATATAGGGAGTATAAGAAGAATGTACCGCGCTGGATCCCAAGGCTGAAGCCGTGGCGGCCCATATAAAGAAGCAAAATAAGATTATTCCCTGTGTGGAAACGATGGCGGACATAAAATATTAGAAACCATCGTTCCGCAACCTCAGGTCTGGCGTTTTGTGAAGCGGAAGGGATTAGTCGATGCCTTTTATATACACTTCAGATGGTGTCCGTCTTTATTATGAATTGACTGGGAAAGGTGAGCCTCTATTGCTTGTTGGGGGGCGAAACAGCGACCATTCCATTTGGAATTTGATTCGCAACCATCTTGCGAAACACTATCGAGTGATCGTGTATGATCAGCGGGGGACGGGACAAAGCGATAAACCGGAGAGTCCGCGTTATTCCACCCGTGTTTTTGCACAGGATGCTATCAGTATTTTGGATGCTCTCCATATACCCCGCGCACATGCCTACGGTGTCTCGATGGGTGGAGCCGTATGCCAGTGGTTGGGGATTGATCATGTTGATCGAATCGGCGCACTGGTGATGGCTTGCGCAACGGCGGGTCATTCTCATGGAGTGGCGCCCTCGCCAGAGGTCGGGAGGATCATGGCAGAGAAGGAGGGCGGCCAGGCGTTAAGTTTGATGTTCTCAAGGCCAATGGGAGTCAACCAGCTTCGCTTTTTCTTCAGCATGAGAGACTCATATAAATATCCAATGCCGGCTTACGCTGAGGAGCTTCACGCAAGTGCCAGTCGCGAGCATGACGCCTGGGATCTTCTTCCCAATATTACGGCGCCTACCCTGGTAATTCAGGGGAGCGGTGATCAGGTGTGCCCCAGCACAAATGCGAACCTGCTGTCCGAACGCATTCCAGGAGCTGAACTCCGCATCATCAGCAGGGGTCGGCATATGTTTTTTATCGAATTTCTCAATCAGGTGAATGGGATCATCCTTGATTTTCTCAAACGCCATCCGTTAAATTAGCCGCAGACCGGTATTGCCCCGATGGGCGAATAAACTCCAAAAACGGAAGCGGCCGGCCATCTTCGGCGGAAGTACCGGGTGAAAACCTCCGCGCAGTTTCATGCGATTATCTTAGCGTCTGGCAACCTCGTCTGTGTGACGGACTGTATGGCATCCAGTGGATATGCAGGCTTTTTTAGGGAGGAAGTCAATACGGATCGTGGCCGGGATATCCCGGGAAATTAGGCTGATCGAGCAGGTGGATCCCCGCGGAAAGAGGCGTGAGCCGAAGGTGAGCTGTGGATAGGCGGCTCAAGCACTGGTCTTGAATATATGTGGGCACACTGCCTTGTACTTTGCCTGGTACCGGGCTACCTGAAGAACCTTGACTCCGCCCGGAGCAGATGATAAACTCGCTTCATCACATAGCAGGAAAGGAGGTTCGTTCAAATGTTAAACATCAAATCAGTCGTCGTTGTCCTTTTGAGCGCGCCTCCGCGTGGTACGTAGGGACGGATCAGGTTCCGCCCGGGCAGACGATCAGTTTGCCTGTCCAGTGACACCCACCGCAGGCGCCTTCGCCTGCGGTTTTTCTTTCCCCCGACCGCGGGCCAGTGTGCCTGTGGTTTTTATTTTAAGGATACCGGGACCGCATATGAAAGAATCCAAATTCCTGAGAGCCCAGCAGGAGCTCGAAGATTCCGCCCAGATCGAGAACCTGATCGGCAAGCGCAAACCCAAACCCCGTACGCCCAAACGGCTGCCAACCGGGGACGAGCAGTTCCTCCAGATCCAGGACGACAGCACCCGCACGTTCCGCTTCACCTACCACGCTGCCCGCTTCGAACAGGGCTGGCTGCTCGACTCGCTAGGTTACTTTTATGAACAACATTGGATCTCCGATGTGCTGCGCAAGGTCAAGGCTGGCAAGGAGGCTTCGGTCTACCTCTGCCGGGCTGGCGCACAGGTGGACACCCCGCTCGTGGCGGCCAAGGTCTACCGGCCCCGCATGCTGCGCAACCTGAAGAACGATCAGCTTTACCGCCTCGGCCGGGAGGTTCTGGACGAGAACGGCAAACGCATTGTCGATCTGGGCATGCTCAAGGCCCAAAAGAAGCGCAGTGTCTACGGCGAACAGGTCCGCCACCAGTCCTGGGTCGCCCACGAGTACACCGCACTGCAGGCCCTCTTTGCAGCCGGGGCGGACGTGCCGCGCCCGTATGAGATGGCCCACAATGCCATCCTGATGGGTTACCTGGGGGACGAGACTTTCCCCGCTCCGGTCCTCAATGAGGTGACCTTGGCGGCGGGGGAGGCGAGTCCGCTCTTCGAGCGGCTTATCCACAACCTGGACCTGCTCCTGGAGGGCGGACGGGTCCACGGCGACCTCTCAGCCTATAACGTCCTTTACTGGGAGGGCGAGGTCGCCCTGATTGATTTCCCCCAGGTGGTTTCGCCGACCGGCAACCGCAACGCCTATGACATTTTCGAACGCGACGTGACCCGCCTGTGCGAGTATTTCATCGGCCAGGGGCTGTCCCTTCATCCCCATCGCCTTTCCGCCGATCTATGGACAGCCCACGGCTATCGAATCAGCCAGGAGGTCGACCCGCGGATGCTGAAGGATGAATAAAAGATTTACCAGGATGGACAGCAATGATTTAAGGAGAGACAAGACTTCCGAAGTCTTCAAAGCTTCGGAAGTCTTTGGGCCGGGGGGACAGGGCGCCACGGGTGCACTTGGCTCCAGGCTCCTGTCCCCTGGGTGGATTGAGTCATTTTAGGATAATTACCTCTTTCATGGGGAAATTGCCCGAATCCCCTGCGAGAGGATGCGGAGAGGACGCTTTATGGTCGTGAACAATCGATTTAAGGAAGTGCAAACAACATCTCCTGCCCTTTGCAGAAGAGGTTGTTTGTTGAGCATCCTTTTTGACTTTAAAAAACATACGCCAGCAGTATTTTAGAATTGAAATGGGTCAACCGGAGCGTTATTCTTTCACTTGCAGCGAAAGATAAAGTTGGATCCCCATCTGGGCGATTTGGTCTTTCTGGGCCTCCAGCCAGTCAATGTGGCCTTCTTCCTCCTTCAGGATGGAGGTGAGCAGGTCGCGGGTGCCGTTATCGCCCAGTTCGCCGGCTTGCTGAATGGCGGCGTTGTAGTTCGCGACCGCCCCAGCCTCAGCTTCGTGATCATGGTTCAGCTGTTCTTCAACGGTGTTGCCGATGTGCATGGGGTTGATCTTGCTGACGTTGGATTTGCCTTCCAGAAAGAGGATGCGACCGATCAACAATTCGGCGTGCCTCATTTCATCCTTCGCCCGGCCTTCCACCGCCTTATGCAGGCGGATGTAGCCCCAATTGTCACACATCTCCGAATGGACCATGTACTGGCTGACGGCGGTGAGTTCGTCAGCGAGAAGCATGTTCAAAAGTTCGATAATTTTTGGATTGCCTTTCATGGAAAAAATTCCTTTCTTGGTGTGAGAAATATTGATGTTATTTGTTGAACACCAGATCGACCGCTCTGCGCGACCGGGCTACAGGCTACTTTTATTTGGAAGTCTTGTGGTTTAGTACCCGTAGTTTTCTTCTGATGTTTTCTCGACCAGGTCTTTCAGCGGCAGTTTTGCCCAGGCGGCGAAATTTCCCATATTCGGTTTAAGTTTTGCGGCCACGCCGCACCCGTAATCGGGGTCAGCCTTGTAAAAATGTACCAACTGGCGGACCACGATGCGTTCGGGAACACGCTCGCGGTTGAAGGTTGCCATCTTTTCGAGCAGCTGGTAATCCTGCATCAGCAGAGGGCCGCGCGGGCCAGCGGTCAGCGAATTCTGATTATCCCCGATTGGATTACCGTGGGCGGTGGTCAATTTCTTTTTTTAGTCATCGGAATCTCCTTATCTGAAATGAAATGAACAAGTTTTGTAAATCAGTTTGCACCTGGAATGGGAAAAAGATCCTCATCTTTATTCCAGCAGATCCTTTTGATAACGATTACTATATAATAATTATTATCTAAAATGAACAAAAAAAAGGCCCCTAACCGCCTTTTCTGCAATCCGGACAAAGTCCATAGAATGCAATTTGAGGGCGAACGATCTGATAACCTGAAGTTTCCTCCAGCTTCTTGATAGAGGTCAGACCAAATTCCAGATCTCCGTCTATGATCTTGTTGCATTTCATACAAATCAAATGGGAATGAGGCTGAGGACGATTACCATCATAGTGACTATCATCCCGCAGGTCGATCTCCAGGACCTGGTTCATATCCTTGAGCAGTGCCAGAGTTTTGTAAACGGTCGCATGACTCATGGTAGGAAATTGGGTTTTAATTTTTGCAAAGAGCTGAGCTGCACTTGGGTGGCCTTCGCTGGCAGCAATTAACCGCACCAACTCGACCCGCTGGGGTGTCAGCCGGAAATCTCTTTCTCTCAGCGCAGTGATCAGCTCATCAAATCGGACTTTGGAATCAGGCATAATGTTTACTTTCGAAAAACAGTCTTTGTAGATAATGATTATCTATAAGTATACTCTATAAGATTGGATATCACAAGACATGGGAAGGTAGTGATTGTTCCAAGATTGGTAAATTGGGTGGTATAAAAGGATTTCCGGAGCAACTGTGAATTGTCCCGGAAATCCATACAGAAAGGCACATCAGCACCATGCGCCTCAAGTTGATTTTACCAAGAGTTGATCCCGATACCTATATAGAACCGGAGCATTGCCCTCATCCCGGCTGCCCGGGCAAGCACTTCTTCCCCATGCAGGAGGTCCAGAAGAATGTGCGCGATAGCCAGTACGAGACGGTGAAAGCCCGGCGATACAAGTGTCTGCGGTGCGGGCATACGTTCCGGGTGTATCCCCAGGGAGTGAGTGCAGCACAGGTCTCACAGCGGCTGAAAGGGATGGCGGTGATGCTGTACCTGTTGGGCTTGAGCTACGGGGCGGTGGTGATCATGTTGGAAGCCCTGGGGGTAGATCTGAGCAAGAGTAGTGTGTATCGCAGCCTACAGGCGGCTGCGGAGGTGGTGCCGGGATTGAAGCAGCAAGAGCTGCTGCAGGGGTATCGGACGAAAGCGTTGGGAGCCGACCTGACCAGTGTGAAATGTAAAGGGAAATGGCTGAGCCTGGGGGTGACGGTGGATCCATTGACAGGCTGGGTATTGAGCATTGACCAGCTGGAGTCCGAAGATGCGCAGACCCTGCAGAAGTGGATCGAGCCAATCGCCGAGAGCGTCGGGGCGCACACCCTGGTCACGGATGATGCAGATGCGTTGAAAACTGCTGCGGATGACAGTGGGCTGTTCCATCAGGTGTGCAAGAGCCATGTCGGCCGCAACACGGACGAGTTGATCGCCAGCCTCAGCCAGGCCATCCAGCTGGGACGGGATCCTTCCCTGGCCGAACTGCACATCCAAGCTTCCCAGGCCCTGGAGGATCTGCGCCGCCTGGGGGAGCTGATCCATTCCCGCCAGCCTGACCAACAGGCGGAAGTTCAAGCGATGTATGAGCGTTATGCCATGGCGCCTGCCCCTACCAAAGGCGCCACCGCCAGCCTCGCCTACCGCCTCCGCAATCTCTTCCTCGACCGCTGGAACCTCTGGCCGCGCTTGACCTTCTACCGCACCTGGAAAGATGCGGCCGGAACCCCTCTCCTGGATGGCACCAATAATGCCTGCGAACGCGCCATCGGCTGGTGGATCAAGGAACGCTATCGCACCATGCGGGGCTACAAACGCGATCAGTCCGCCCTGAACGTCAGCCGCCTGATTGCCCACTGTGGCAATCACCTCAATTCAGGCCTGGATTTGGCTACCTTATTCGCCTGATCCAGGCTCGCCAGTTTCCTTCCCCGTTATTCCTTGCCCCTTGGTCGATGCTTTACCAAATTTGGAACAGTCACGAAGGTATGCATTAAAGGGGGAATAAATAGAATGCGCCCCGCGATTTGCAAGAAATAATGCATAATGATTGTGGCATCTTGCTTGCCCACCGCTGAGGCTAGCCATTCCAGTGGGTGCAAAGGAAAACTTTCTTATGAAGACGTGTAAAACGTGCGAATTGATTGCCCGGCGCAATGCGGGTGCTGCCCCGCTCTGGGATTGTATCTACCAAACACCCTTTTGGGATGTGGTCCACAGTTATGATACTGCTTTGCCTGGCTGGCTGGTATTAGTGGTCCGGCGCCATATTACAGCCGTTGAGGAATTGACCGATGCCGAAGCAATTGAATTGGGACAGCTAATCCGCCGCACTTCCATCGCTTTGAAAGAAGTCACCGGCTGTATCAAAACGTACGTGATCCAATTCGCCGAGAGAGAGGAACATCCGCATGTGCATTTTCATATTATCCCCCGCATGCTGGATCAGCCTGAGGAGCGCAGTGGCACTCTGATCTTTGGGTACCTGGGTGTTCCAGAAGAAGAACGGGTGAGCGAAGATATAATGAATACAATCGCCTTCAAGGTTCGAGGAATACTTCAGACAACTTAGCACTACAACGACGTTTCATATTACTACGACGTTTTGAATATTACTACGACGTTTTGCGGCGGGACCCTTTCGTAACCTTGGCGCGGCGCTGATTGAGGTTGTGCTTGCGGTGAGAGCAGTAGGCCAAATAGTTTCGCCGCTGATGGTAGTTGATCGAGGGTAAACCATCTTCGGGATGCTGAGTTCCCTCGGAAATAGTGGGTGCCACCAGTTGCCGAGCCTGAGAAATAGTAAGTGCAGGTAGTTTTTTTAAAGATCAAGCGCAACCGCATCAGGAAAAGGTGCGCCATAAATGTTTGGAACATATGATGATGCCATCCCAACCAGGTCCGCATTTCGTAATGATCCATCCCGACCTCGCCTTTCGATTCTTCAAACGAAGTTTCGATCGGCCAGCGCAAACCGCTCACGCGGATCAACTCTGCCTTTGGGCAGTTGGCAGGGGCATTGCTCAGATAGAATTTCAATTCGGATTGCGGTGCCCAACTGCGGCGCAAGATGAGCCACTGGCGTATGGCTGGCAAGTGGTCATGAACAGGGGTCACACGCAACACCGCAAAGCCGGCTGCCAACGGGCCTTTGCTGCCTTCATGGATCAGATGCCGATGCCAGGCGGTTTTCGGCAGATTGGCTGCCAGTACCCGCACTTCCTCCGGCGGCGGAGCACTGCGCCGGACGCGAGGATACAAGCGGGGGGGTCCCATCAGACTTGGCCCCGGCTCTTCTACCAACGGCGTGCGCTCCCAGACGCGTGTGTCGCTTGGCACTTCGGCCAGGTACCACCGGTGCATCGCCACGATTTCGTGCAAAAAAGCCGGGTTTTTCCCAAAACTTTCGTCAAAAACCACCCACTGAAAGGGAATCACGCCGCGCTCATCCATTTCCTGCAACATATCCAGTGCCAGCTCACCCTCGGTTTGAAATCGAATGTTCTCCGGCAAACCACAGGCCTTTCGCAACAGACGATGATCTGCGTCAAACCACTTCTGCGGAAGATACAATCGTTCATCCAAGAAACCATAGCCTCGCCGACTGACATATCCCAGGTAAATCCCTTCCTGGCAATTCGCGATCTTGCCAAGATGCCCGCAGTATTGCCGCGCCACTCCCACCGAATGCTTCCCTTGTTTCGGGAAACCGCTCCCATCCACAACGACAATCCCATCCCGCTCGCCCATCCACTCAGCCACCCAGGCCTGCAATTGGGTCATCGGCCCGCGAGCGTCCCATTCACTTTGACTCATGAAGCGTTGCAGGTCTCGGACGGCGTTGGGGACTGCACCCAACAATGCCAGCACCATGGGTTCAATCGTCTTTCGTTCCAGGTTGGACAGCTGCCCGCACAAGTAAAACCATGACCAATCGGCCTGTTCGTGCCGCTGGAAGAATTGTTCAAACGCATGATGGTAATCAATCAACTCTTTCACTGCTGTTTTCACGTCTTGACGAGTAGCTGGTCTCGGGCGCTGCCCACTGGCGGGCGGTTGATGAATTGACCGAGTATGAGCACGGGCAGATGGATGCTTCTTGTTCATGGCGATCTCCTTTCAAGAGTGTTCGCCATGGAGTGTACGTCGGAATTCTTATGTTTTACGCGAAACGTCGTAGTAATATTCAAAACGTCGTAGTAATACGAAACGTCGTTGTAGTGTTAGCTTTGCTCATTTATACCCGGGTGTAGCTCAAGGCGTGTGCCCAACAACAGCCAGCGGACAGCAGCTGCGGCGCTCGCGACTGGATCCTCTTGCCAGAAATCATCGATAAATGCGAAGGAGTCTCGCCCGCCCCGCCGTTGCCGTTGAGCTAACCCGTTCGCGTCGTTTCCGTTTGGGATAAGGGTATTATCATGCGGATTATTATGATTATTGTATTTGGTACAATTGGTTTCATTTTTGGAATTGTCTTTTGGCAATTCATAAAGTCGGGGTATTTGCAAGGATGGGAAAAATTACCTGCACCTCCACACAGGATAACCGAATTGATTTCAACGCCTTCAGAATCTCCGTTCATCAAGACCTCAGATGGTGCTACCTATACCTACTCTGACTGGAAGAATGAAGGTTGGATTCAAGAATCAGTCGACCCAAATTATTTTCCAGGGCCTTTCGAAATCACTAGACCTTGCAAATTCTCCTCTCCAGAATTCTCCTTCCTCGTAAAACATCCTCAAAATTTAGCTGACTGTCTCCAGCTAAATATCTCATATCCAGATGGTTCTGGCCGATATACTTTCGTGCTTGATAGGAATGGATATCTTTGGGATTGGTCTATCGTCGATGACAATTACGGCACTTTGTTAGGAATATTATGGTACCCTGGTTCCGGTTTTTTTACTGGTTTGCTTCTAGGAGCGGCAATCCCATTTCTCGTAAAGAAAGCAAATCGTCGATAAAAGGGTATCTTGAGTTTACCGTTTCAATAGCTGACGGCTTTAGACTGGCTTCAGTGGACCGCAGCTGTGGGTCCTCTTGCCAGAAATCATCGATAAATGCGAAGGAGTCTCGCCGCTGCTCCTCATCCCATCCGTTGGGTCGCTAATATCGAAGATAGACTGCAGATTTAGGAGGAGAAAACATGACCTGCCCGATATGTGCCTGGTCACCAGACGATCCAGACTACTTGTTGGTGTACGCGACTTCACTTTGGCGTGTCGTCTTGGCGCCCAACCAATGTCTTATTGGAAGATGCGTAATTCACTTAAAAAGACATTGTGGCGATTTGGCTGAAACCACGCCCGATGAGATGCTTGACTGGCTCAAAATTGTAAAAATCATGGAAACCGCATTGCGAAGAACGTTTGATACAACGATGTTCAATTGGTCATGCTACATGAACCTTTCCTATCGCGAAAACCCACCTGATCCACATGTTCATTGGTGGGTCGTCCCTAGATATAACCATATTGTTAAGATAGGCACTTTAATGTTTGAGGATCCGCGTTTTGGCAGCCCATATGATCCCGCAATGTGGATTGATGTATCCAAAGAAGTTCGTCAGCGAATCGCAGGACAATTGCGGCAAGCAATAACGTAAAAACGGCCCAACGCCGGCTTGCTACCTTATAATGGGGAGGGGTGTTCGCGACTGCAGGGGTTTACCAGTAGGAATTATTAGGAAGGACTCTCGCCGGTCCCGCTGCTGCCGTTGAACCATTTCATTAGCCGGACCTTATTCACGTGTACTTATTCTTGCGGAGCCAAAGGTGAACCCTTCCAATGAAGGCTGAAGTTTTCTATCAAAAAATTATCGCTATTGCTGCTCAACCGCCTGCTGAGCGACGCCTTTCTCTTGTCAGCCTGCACACGGACGTGATAACACCTTATACCAACACAGTTCGAGCGATGACAGAAAAGGACGCCGCGCGAGTCAGTTCGGATAGTCGCACGTTAGGGCAGGTCGTGGGCCATATCGCCGAGTGGGATCGATTTACCATCCTGGCTGTAGGAGAGATAATCACAGGCGTCCGCTGGCCCCGGATTATGGCCATGTCTGGATACGTAGAACCGGATGGTCAAGTCCGAGAGTTCGCCAGTGTGGATGCTTTCAATGACTACCAGGCAAAAAAGCATGCAGCCTGGTCATGGCAGCAAATCCGGGACCTTGCGCTTCAAACCGCCGCGACACTTCAGGTGCTCTTTACGCAGCCTTCGCTGGTATCCTGGGAGTGCCTTGAACAGACTAAAGCGTACTCCTGGCGACTCCCGAATGAAATGAGTGTGACGGTGTCATGTGGCTGGTATTTGTGGATGGTTTCGCTTGAACATGAAGCTGTTGAACATGCAGTTGATTTGGGCATAAGAGATAACCACTGAGCCAGTGGGCTGGCCGCTGGCGAGCGGACTGAAGGAGCGCAGCTCGCGCATGCGCGTTTTGCCAGAATAGTGCATTATTGAGAAGGCGTCTTGCCAGTCCCGCTGCTGCCGCCAGCTCCATCCGTTAGCTAGTTTTTGTAATAGCGCCTTTTATTATCCTCTTTTAGCGGACAAGTACCAATGTTCACTTATGAGGAAAATCATCTAAATTCTCTCAAATTTTTTCTACATCAATATCACAAATAAAATCAGCATTTCTTGAAAATATTTACAAATATCAGGGGAACAGAATGAACACACAATTAATTGAATGAATTATTCGAATTAAGGCCAATCAATATTTGTCTTTCAAAGGTGAGGAAAATCTTCAATTTTGGCATCCTTTATTTCCTTTATATAAGTCCGGAGAACGGTTGAAAGAAAAATGGAGAACAACCCATCGGGATGCCTTCAAGGAGAACCAAGACGGTCCAGATTTACCTCTTTCAGATTTTACAAGAGGAATTGTAGCTGAGGCGCTTAACGAGAGAGCAAAGTCAATACTTGAACCATTATCTGGTAATCAGGTTGAATTTCTACCTTTTTCAACACCTTTCGGTTTTTACTATTATATGAATTCAACCTATGTGGATTGTCTGGATGAATCCCATTCGATTGTTAAACGTTTTGACAGCGGAAGAATAATGAGGGTTGTAAAATATTCATTCCATTGGGAAAAACTGGAGGCATATCCTATTTTTAGGATTTCCGATATAGTGGGTACCATATTTGTCTCTGATACACTTAAAAAACTTGTCGAAACAAACAATCCTACCGGTTTGTTGTTCGATCCAGTTCCCCCGGCATAAATACAGATATACCGACCATCGCTGACAAGCCGACAGATACACCTGCGATCGCTGGGCTGGAACCTCAAAATCTTCAAGGGCGCCCCCGGCCGAGAGGGCAAAAAAGATTGGGTTTTAAGGCGAGAGGGTCAGCGGGCCTGGGGTCAGGGTTGGTTCATCACAGAATGCGGAATTCCAGATAGAGTTCGCATTATACAGTGCCGATTTGAGATACATGTCGGGCTGCGCTGGAAGACCAGTGGTCAGGTCGACAGCGTCGCCTGGCGCCCTGAGGAAAGCCGGATCGCTGTGATATGCCAGCCAAATATAAAAGTAGTATTGCACGCCGGAAGCGCCCAGTTCAGTCGGAGTCTTATCAATATCCCCACAAGTGTGAGGCCCGAATTCGTTGTGGCGGGCCTCGTGGATGAGCAAGCTGGTAATGTCAGCTAATCCGGTTCCCATTTCACCATCGGACCACCCGTCTTTTGTCATTAGAAAATTGATCTCTGAATAATTGATGTCGAGGATATGCGCAGGAAGGCAGCAGAAACTTGCCGGGGGAGGGTTATTGGGATCGTAGGCATGTTTATAAGGCGTATAGATGAACCGGAGACCTGTGATCGCGTTTGTGAACCAGTCGTAGAGCTGCTTATTCGTCCACGGCAGAGGTTCATCGAACTGCAGGTATTTCATGATGATGATGACTTGGAAGGCTTTCTTTTGAATGGTGGTCAGGTCTGCGGACCCGGCTGCAGCTTTGCATGCAAGCGTTCCTGCTGTCGGATCGCCCTCGAAGGTGATCTTCAAACGGGTATTGACATCTGCAATTTCATCGGCAGTGGGACAGCGCAGGAAGAAATCCGCCAGGGTGGGCTTCGCTGGGGTTGAGGTCAGGGTCAGAGTCGCAGTTGGCGTCGGCGTGGTTGTGTTATTCTGGGCGGGGATGGTGGTCGAGGTGGGGGACAAGGTCGTCTCAAGTGTGCAGCTCGAAAGGACGAGACCCAGAGCCACCATTACAATAATAAAGGTGACAAACGCATTTCGATGGATTTTCATTTTCCTCTCCCAGCAGATCAAGATTAATATTGCCAATCATTATTATAGTTTATGGGGATTTTTTATATCCTTTATTCCAATACCTTCGCCAAAAATGAACTGACGAAATAGGGCTTTTCGGGTAAAGTTGAAGTGTCACCAACAACCCAAACCCGAGAAGCCCATGACAGACATTCTAGCACTTTTACAAAGCATAGCACCTCTGATTTCGAAAACGACTTTGCGCCAGTTGAGCCGGATCATTTTAGGAATGCTGATGATGACCGGACGAGTAACGATGCTGGGCATCTCGCGCTGGACCGACAAAGGCGGCAGTTACCGGACGATCCAGCGCTTATATCACACTGCGATTCCCTGGGCAGGAGTGTTGTGGAGCTTCTTCCAGAAATGGCTGTGGGATCCCAAGGATGAGTACATTCTGGCAGGCGACGAAGTGGTGTGCGGCAAAGCGGGCAAAGAGACCTATGGATTGGATCGCTTCTTTTCGAGCATCCAACAACGTCCGATCGCGGGGCTGGCCTTCTTTGCTTTTTCGCTGATCGATGTTCGAGAAGAGAAATCCTACCCGGTGCAGATCGATCAGGTCGTGCGGAGTGACGCGGAGAAGGCTGCCAGCAAAGCCAAGAAGCAGGCCAAGAAGAAGGAACCTGGAGAAAAGCGCCAACGTGGACGACCGAAGGGCAGCCGGAACAAAAAGAGTGCCGAAGTCGTGTTGAATGCCGAGTTACAGCGGATCCAGGTGGCGTTGAAGGCGTTTTTGCAGCAAATTGGCAAGGTTCTGGCGCTCAAATACCTGGTCATGGATGGTCACTTCGGCAATTATCCGAGCGCATGGATGGTGACCCAGAGCGGATTGCAGTTGATCTCGAAACTCCGCCAGGATGCGGCCTTGTATTTTTCTTATACGGGTCCTTATCCAGGCTCTGGGCCTCATTCGAAATATGGCGACAAAGTGATCGTTCGCAAGATGGATCCGAAGTATTTGAAAGAGAGCACCACCGAAAAGAATATCCGGACCGATATTTATCAAGCCGAACTGCTCAACAAGGAATTTGCTCTGCCGCTCAATGTGGTCATCATGCTTAAGACCAATCTGGATACTCAACTCCAGGCCCATGTCATTCTGTTCAGCACCGATCTGGAGTTATGCTACGCCAAACTTATCCACTTCTATAGTCTTCGTTTCCAGATCGAGTTCAACTTCCGCGACGCCAAACAATATTGGGGCTTGGAAGATTTTATGAACATCGAAAAAACTGCTGTGACCAATGCCGCCAATCTGGCTTTCTTCCTGGTCAATCTCTCCCAGGTGCTCTTGCGCCGCTTTCAACGGAACAATCCGGATTTCAGTATCCTGGATTTGAAGGCGCACTATCACGGCTATCGATATGCAGTCGAGACAATAAAAATGCTTCCGGAAAAACCTGATGCCGTTTTATTGGCTGACATTTTTGAGCAAATCGCCCGTTTGGGTGCCATTCACCCGGTTTTCCAACCTTCCATCAGTCCATAATTGGCGAAGGTATTGTTATTCCTCAAGCACTTTTTTCTTGCAGACTTGGGAGCTGCCGGGTGAGTGAGCAATTTGCCCAGTAAATAGACTTTATTCGGAAAAGGATGTCGGTAAGATTTTCAATGATTTAATTCGTTGTCGAACGCTAAGATTATGCAAGCCGCAAGCGATCACCATCAGGAGGTCCGAGAAATCGTCTTTAGTATCGAATACGATTTCGGAAAACATCTTTGAGGTAACCTGAACGTTTTACCCCTGAAATAACATGAAGGAATTAAGCATGGCGGATTTTATCGGAAAAAGGCGCTTATGGATTGTGTCTAATATTAGCAGTCCAACATTATCGTAAGCCATGATCCGAATCAAGCATCTTGTTGGGCAGGAATGGGCATTGGGTTGAGCTGATGAACCTCTATAAGGTTTGTAAAATAATGTGCTTACCGAGATAGTGGCTGCCCGCTCAGCCTGCATCCCGGTTTTTTATAGACATAATATCAACACGTTATATTCAAAAAGCCGTCACATTTCGGGTCGAAATGGAGAGATCTGGACTAAAGACCCGTTCCCCAAGGGGGATATTTGCGGCATCCGCCTTGGTAACGTGAAATAACCTAAGATTAACCGGAAAATTTCCTTGTCCAATTTGTCAGGTTGAAGCGGTTGTTAGGAATAGATTATTTCAGACCTCTCATTACCCTGGCAGATG
Source organism: uncultured Chloroflexia bacterium (assembly GCA_963753465.1). Lineage (GTDB taxonomy): Bacteria > Chloroflexota > Anaerolineae > Anaerolineales > Villigracilaceae > UBA877. Next base: position 952,202 of record CAVWCJ010000002.1, on the reverse strand, counting down.
CAATGGCAATACCTGTTGGGACCACCCTTCCAGCATTTTTCCCGGAAAAGTATTTCTGTCTCAATTCTTCTAGCGTAACATTCTGCACTTTTTCGAAGCCGCGTTGATTGAGGAATGGGTCAATCTGGCCTCGATCGATCCCGAACAAATACGATTCCCCACTGATCCGGGCTGCACGCCGGAGCGCCTTGACATCGCTCCTGCTCTCATCCTGGAATATCTCGTTGTACATATAGTCGAATATCACAGTACTTCCCGGTCCTGAGTGTTCTGAAATAAAAGCAAGTGTGTGGTCAACGCCTTCTTTGGTTAGAAAATAAGTCACACCCTGCCAGATGAACATAGTCTTGGCATGTTCATCATACCCTGCACTTTGAAGGCGTTCATTGAGTGATTGAGTATTGAAATTTACCGGGATGAACGTGACAAAGCCGGGAACTGGATCAATAACTTTGCTTATTTTTTCGTAACTGCTCAGCCATCTGAGTCAAAGATCTAGAAAAAACAGGATGAAAGAATCTTGTCAAAGCTTCCCGATTGACCGACAATGGAGCACATGGAGCCGATCAAGATCCATCGGGAAGAAGAGATCCGAGCGATCTACCGCCAGGGAGAAGATGCGGTTGTGGAGCTGATTCAGACCTTGGAGCAGAGTCTCTTGCTTCTCTCCCAAAGAGTACAGGCACTGGAAGATCGGCTGGCGAAGGATAGTCATAACAGCAACCAGCCACCTTCCAGTGATGGGTTGAGGAAACCGGCACCGAAGAGTCTCCGCAAGCGCCACGGCAGGAAAAGCGGCGGTCAAGCCGGCCATTCGGGGACGACCCTGCAAGCGGTAAGCCATCCCGACCGGGTGCAAGTGCATCGGGTTGCGAGCTGCCGACAATGCCACTCTCCCCTGACGAAGGTCAAGGCGGAGGGCATGGAGAAACGTCAGGTGTTCGACCCGCCGCGGGTACGGATCGAGGTAACGGAGCACCAGGCAGAGATCAAGCGCTGTCCTCGCTGCGGAGCAGTGACCCGGGCAGACTTTCCAAAAGGGGTCTCGCAGCCGGTTCAGTACGGACCCGAGATCAAGGCCCAGATGGTGTATTTGAACCAGTACCAGATGATCCCTTTGGAGCGGGTGAGTGAAACCCTGTCCGAGTTCTATGGGCAAGGGGTGTCCGAAGGCACGATCGTGGAGGCCTGCCAGGAAGTCGCCGGGCAGGTCCAAGGGGTGAATACGGCCATCCAGGAGCATCTGACTCAGAAGGAAGCCGTGGTGCACTTCGATGAAACCGGAACCCGGATCGGCGGTGGGCTCCACTGGCTGCATTCGGCCAGTACGGGGAAATTGACCTTCTATGCCGTGCACGATCGGCGAGGCCAGCCTGCCATGGATGCGATGCAGATCCTGCCCGCCTTGCAAGGACGGGCCATGCACGACGGTTGGAAGAGCTACTTCGTCTATCCCTGTGCCCATGCCCTGTGTAACGCCCATCATTTGCGGGAGCTGAAGTTTCTCCAGGAACGCTATCCGCAGGCATGGGAGACCGGTCTGATCGATCTGCTGCTCGAGATCAAAGAGGCCGTGGAACGCTCCACAACCGCCCACCGTTCCAGCCTGCCCCCCGCTCAGCGGAAGGCGTTTGAAAAACGGTATGATGCCCTCCTCCGACAGGGATATCGGGCCAACCCTGCACCTACCAGACCAGACGATCAGCCCAGGAAGCGAGGCCGGATCAAACAATCGCCTCCTCTCAACCTGTTGGACCGCTTTCGGGATCACAAAACCGCAGTCTTGGCTTTTATGTATGATTTTAAGGTTCCGTTTGATAATAACCAGGCAGAACGCGATATTCGCATGATGAAGGTCAAGCAGAAGATCTCCGGTTGCTTCCGTTCGAGCCGTGGGGCTCAGACTTTCTGCCAAGTGCGTGGATATCTATCGACCGCTCGCAAAAATGGCCAAAACGTTTTGGCGGCGTTGCGCCTGGCATTCGCTGGAAACCCCTATTGTCCTCCATTTGTCTCATTAACTGGCTGAGCAGTTACATTTTTTCTTTCATTCGATTCTGGGTGGCGGATTCATCGAGCTCGAATACGCGTGTCTTTTCAATCCCCGGAATGCGAAATGCGCGCGTATCGTAACCTGCTCCAAGGATGACGACTTGTCCAAGTCCTTGAACAAGCTGTGCTTTGAGGAAGTCATCAATGTATCGCTCCCGGAGAAGGATGTATGCAGCTGCTCCCGGAGCCATGCGCTCATATAACCCAGATTCGATCACCCATTTGGAAATTGGCCAGGCTATTCCCCCTGGCACAAATAAATGTGCATAGGGATCGTAGAAAAGCCGCTCGGCTTCTGGTTTCTGTGCTTCAATCGCACGAAACCCGGCTACTCCGGCGGCTGATAAACTTGGTTTTTCCTTTTTCATGTTTGGCTCCCTTTGGCTCATAATAACCTGCTCACCTGAATCAATTCATCTTTTTTCCGATAAGTATATTGTATCAAAACCATTTTTCTTTAAAGGTGAGAAAGTGGGATTGACCGATCGCCAGCCTGGCAAGCTCAATCCTTTTATGGTTATAGTTCGCCCAGGCGCCAGATGGCACGGATCCGGTGCGCGGCCAGCTTTGGGCGGCGGTCGCGGGTAAAAACCCCTTTATGGTTAAGCCCGCCGACCCGCGTTATACCCTGGGAGGTCTTGAAATCACACAGGTTCCAGATGTGCTCCCCGACCACGTAGGGTTTCTGTCGTAACAGCCCAATATAGCGGACCAGCAGTTCAGCCTGGTATTCCTCGCTGAACATCTCGGGCGGCTGGGCATGCTGACCGGGGAGGGCGTCCGCGCCAAACTCGGTCAGGAGCATGGGCTTGCCAAACTTCTCATGAAGTGCATCCAGTTCGGTGGAGAGAAGTGCCACGGCCTCATCGAGATCCCCGCCCTGACTGTACCAGCCCAGATAACGATTCACGCACAGCACATCACAGAACTCGAAGGCCTGCTCACTTGCACCCAAAAAACTAACCAGCGTCACGGGACGGGTTGGGTCGAGGGCCTTTGTTTCTTGGAAGAGCTGTTCGAAGAACGGACGGGCGTGCGGCGGCGTGGAATGTGGCTCGTTGGCCAGGCTCCACATCACCACACTGGGATGATTCTTGTCACGTGCAACCATTTCCTGCACGTATTGCTGGCAGAGAGCGCGGCGCTTTTCCAGGCCATCCTCACGGAAATACAGCCCCACGGCGGGAGTTTCGTCAATGACCAGGAAACCAAGCTGGTCGGCCAGATTGAGCATCTGCTCGGAATAGGGATAATGGCTGGTGCGGAAGGAATTGGCGCCTATCCAGTCCATCAGGGCGTAATCCTTGACGATCAAGGCCGGCAGGTAACCGCGCCCGATGACGGGAAAATCCTCATGGCGGCCAAACCCTTTCAGGTAAACCGGCTGGCCATTCAGGAACAGCTGATCCCCATCCACTATTACGGTGCGGATCCCTGTTTTCAGGCTGTAAGAATCGATCACTTCCCCATTCCGAACGAAATCTACAGACAAATCGTATAAATTCGGGCTGGCCGGGGACCACAACGCCGCATCCGGCACGTCAATGACTGCCTCGGCTTTATCACTGAAAATGGCGGTTTCGAGTGTGGAATGATAGCCATGCCCTGCGAAGTGGAAACGCGCTGCGCCGGAACCGTCACCGGATCGTTCGGCTCTTACCCGGACCCGACCGCGCCCGCCCTCGATCCAGGTCTGGACAGTGATATCGCGCAGGTCGTCGCGCGGGGTGGCGTACAACACGACCGGGCGCTGGATGCCGCAATATGGAAAAAAATCAAACTGCGTCTGGGGATAGTTTCCGGCATGGCTGGGAAAAAAGTCCGCCGGATCGCCGGTCACATTTCCGGGCGGGACATGGTCGAACGCCAGGCGGCCATCCACCCGCACCACCAGCCGGTTGCCTGCCTGCCGGACAAGCGAGGTCACCTCGAACTCGAAGGGTAAATGCCCGCCCTCATGCAAACCCAACGACGCATCGTTCAACCACACTTCGGCCAGGTAGTTGACCGAGCCAAAGCGCAGCAGGATGCGCTTGTCGTCCCAGCCCCAAGGTAAATCAAAACCGGTTTGGTACCAGGCCGGGCCGAGGAAATCGCGCCCATCCTCGAACTGGTCATTCCAACTGGCCGGGACTGCAGCCGGGCGCCCGTCGGCAAAGCCCATTTGCCAGCCGTTATCCAACCCCGCTTCGTGTGGATCGAAGCGGATATCCCAGAAACCTGAAAGGTCGAACACCTGACGGTATGAATTAAATTGAGGATAGAGCATGACCATCTCCGTTCTTTCTGTGCGTCAGCCAGGGACCGGGAGGATGAGTCAATCTGCCCAGTCACGCACGAAGGCTGGGCGTTTGTCGTTTCCAGAAGGATCTAGACCCGCAGACATTTGGATTGGTTCGCCTACAGCATAAGGGACTCTAATTCTCTTGATTATGACATGATTATTCGAAGCATGCCATCTTTCGTCAGCGCTCGACCTCTTCGCGGGAAAATGAATACGCTCTTTATTAGGGCGGATTGCATGAAACATATGGACGATATCTGATTGTGCTCCCAAGGGAACACCGGATATGCGGCTAATCAAAAGTTGGGAGGATGTTGTTTTATTCGCTCACGTTCAAGCTCTAATTCGCCTGCCCTGCTGCTACGTTTTTTTCACTCGGTCCAACCATAGTTCACGATACTGGCGGTTCCAGTCGATCAAGAACCGCAAGGCGATGAGCAAGCCCACGGCGATGGCAATCCAGATGACCTGGCCGCGCAAACCAACCAGCCACAACACAGGTGTGACCAGGATCCCGGTAAGGACGCTGGCGCGGGCGCTATGGCGAATGAGCAGGGTCAGCGCGATCAGAAGCCCGGAGCCAATAAAAATGGCCACCGGAGCGGCGGCCATCATGGCTCCGCCGGCAGTAGCCAGACCCATCCCGCCTCGAAAACCGGAAAACACCGGCCAGCAATGGCCGCCTACAGCCACTGCAGCCGTCAGCGGGATGATCCACGCCGCGGGGGCAAATCGGATGGCCAGCCAGGTTGGGATGAAACCTTTCGCCACATCCAGGACGAAAACCAGAACGCCCGGCGCAAATCCAGCCTGACGGATGGTATTTGTGGCTGTCGCATGACCGGAGCCCATGTCGCGTACATCCACGCCTTTGAAGAGGCGGGTGATCCAGACGGCGAATGATAATGAACCACTCAGGTAACCGAACAGGCAAAAACCAAGGGCATACAACCCGGTTGTGATATTCACCTAAATCAACCTCACCGCTAAGTTGAGCGCCCCGGTTCTGAGTTTGGCCCAGGAGACAAATTTGCGGCACCACATGGTGAGAGGACAGCCCGGATGATAAAGATAGCGGTCATGCCTTTTTCAACAACCGGATGGCGTTCGGCAGAATTTCGATGGTCAATTTGCGAATGTCCATGCCAAAACCGGCGTAAATTTCACCGTCGCAGTGGACGTAAAGTGGCTGCTGGCTGGCAATTGTCATTTTATGGCAAGTGCCCATGCGCACCTGCTTGAAACGAGCGTGCGTTCCTTTCATGACTTCCGGTACCAGGCGAAGCATGGTCAGTCGGGAAATCCTGCGGATGGCGACATAGTTCAGGAGACCGTCGTCGAGTTTAGCTTCCGGGGTGACAAAGAAGCCGCCCCCTTCGCGTGGTCCATTGCCCAAAGTGAGCATGATGGTCGACTGATCCCACTTTTCCCGATCGGTCTCCACGTGCAAGTCCATCGGCGCGAAGTTCCGCAGGATGGTCTGCATTGTGGCGACAAAATACATCATGAAACCATGGATGAATGTGATTTTACGCGTGCGGATGGTTACTACGGCGTCGAAGCCAATACCGATTGTGTTATTGAAATATTCCAACCGATCATTCTCGTCCCTCACGGAACCCATATCGAGCGAATGAGACTGGCCGGTGAGACACGATTGCAGTGCCTGGGACGGATCATCAGGAACACCAAGGATATGGGCGAAATCGTTCCCCGAGCCGAGCGGAACAATGCCCAGTGCCGGACGATTCTTTTCCGGAACCTGCATCAGGCCGTTGATGACCTCGTGGACAGTGCCATCGCCGCCGGCAGCCACCACCAGGTCGCAGCCCTGTTCTCCGGCAGAGTGCGCCAGTTCTGTGGCATGATCGGGATATTCCGTCGCGCTCCAATCGGCATCATACTTGGCCAGTAGCGGTCGCAGATCGGAAGCGATTTTAATGGAACGTTCATGGTTGGCAGTGGGGTTGAGGATGAGTTTGATTTTTTGAGGCATGGGAGGGTTCTCTAGATTAAGAACAGATTGTGGCTCGAAAAGATACGGAGAGTGTTCATTCAAGCTATTTCGAAGAGAATCTCAATACTTGAGTTTAGAGTAGCGCACTAAGCGCAAAAAAAGCGCTGACGAAAAACCTGAACTTTAACAATCGATGCAGTCAATCAGAAAGTAGTCATGGGCTTGCAGTGGCCGGGTTTTGCCCCGTTTTCGCCTTTTTGATCACAGGAAACCGTATTCTGGGGTTGGGCCGATAGCCTTTGGTGCGTCCTGTGCCTTTTCCAGTGACTCTGGGTGATCGAGCGGGTGTGCCCAACTGCAATAAATATCGTAAAGCGGTTCTTTGTACCTGGCCAGGGGTCAGTTCTTTCTGTTGGCCATCCCGAATGCGGGGCTGCCAGGCTGGGCGAGCATCTGCAACGGCTTCCCGCATCAACAGCAACTGCCAGTAAGCCAGTGCACACAACCACATCCATTGCTCTGTGCCGACCAGGTCGTTCGAGCGACTGGCATTCAAACCCATATGCTGTTTGAGGAAGCGGAACATATGCTCGATGGCGAACCTCCACAAGTACATCTTGCAGAGATCCTGGAGAGAGACCGTCAGTGGCCCAGTCCAGAACAACCACATGGGTCTTTTATAGCGGGGCTGCCCATCTGCTTTCAGAAACTCGACCCGCAGCAGCATCCCCACCAGCGTGGAAAGCTTTTTGAAATGCAATCCCTGCCAGGCCTGCAGACGAACCGTTTGGGAGCGCAACTGAAATGTCTCCGTACGATCCGGTAGCCGAGGCGGGCTGGAGAGCTTGAAGCGAGGTCCATGTTTGCAAGGGGCGCCCTTTTTCCTCGCCTGGCGAGCCTTCGGCTGCTCGTACAAGATCAGGTTGCTACGCAGTCGAACGAGCGCAAAGGTGTTCTTCAGCAGCAAAAAGACTGCCAAAAAGACCTGATTCCCGTACAGACTGTCTTCCACCACCACTTTGGGCTCGGGGTTACGCTGGTCCAATTCCTGGACTTGCAGGCTGCCTACCTGGTTATCGCTCAACTCCGCATCTATTCGTCGCAGATCCTGTGGCGCCACCCAGGAGGTACCCCATTTCAGCAGCCGCACCAACCAGGAGTACTTGTGCCCATACCGCACCGGCTCGTCCTTCTGGCTTTTCAGGGAACAGCGTTCCGGCAAGGTCTCTGCCTCTGGACGTTCATTCGGCGTCGCATCCAGCCCGTATACTTCATATCCAGCAATCGTTTCACTGTCGCCAGGCTGAAATGACAGCAGGGTTTCCGGTAGCCTATCCAGATCGAACTCTGCATTACGAAGTGTATCGTAGACCATGCTGAACTTGCGCCGAAATGGCGTTTCTTCGCTCAGAGCCACTGGAGATTCAACATGACTGGCTACTGTCAGGGCATCGATCAGATCCATAACAGCGTCCGGACGTTTGCGCAGATTCTGATATACTGCGTCTCGGAATTGTTGGATGAGTTTTTCTGTCACAAGAAAACTTCTACCAGCAATTCCACTTTTTGTTAAGGTCCAGATTCCTCTATTGGAACTCTAAACTCAAGCAATATACGGGAACTTTAATAACGCAAATCGTAAGCATAGGAGGCTTGGCGGGTGCGTTCTTCGGTTGGTAGAATGCTGTGGGTTTTTAAATAGTTGGCACAGGATTCAAAAATGCCTGTCAAAAAGACAATTTTCCTGATTCCCGCGCCGCGTTTCGGTTATCCCAGCATTGAAAATAAATCAGGTGTTCGGCAGGATCGTCACTCCCATTCCACGGTGACGGCCTGATGAACACCTGTTTCTAGGATTGCCCCAAGGAGATACCTTATATACGGATAATACAAAGGCGAGAGGGTGGACGGATGGCCGCTATCAAGCGGGATTCCGGCCTCCAGCAGCCGTTAACCTGACGCAAGGAGAAAGGGCATCAAGGGATGGAAACTGTCAGTGAATAGGTCACCGAGGCGCCGCGGCGTGGAACAACCTCGACCACGTATTCCTCCGTTGCCGGCAGTGTTCCTGTCCAGAAAGCGGCACCCTCCTGGAAGCTTAAGAGCGACCCGGTCGCGATCCCGAAGATGTCGACGTAAGCTTCATCGGAGCGCGCGTCGAGGCTGACGGTCATGTTCGAGCCGGCACCCAGCCGGAAGGCGTAGGAAACAACGTATCCTGGATAGGTATTGCCACGCAAAGTGACGGATCTGGGTTCCGTGGGAAAATAGACCAGTTGGGCAAGTTTGGCAGTCAGGGTGTATTTTTCCGTGGATGCACCTCCGACCACCTGGATCGTATACAGCCCGGTCTTGAGCAGTTCCCATTGCCAGTATGACCACTTCTTGCCCGGATCGAGAAGTGTGGTGCCATCCGGATTAAGAACTCCCAGGGTGACATCTTTATTCGGTGATTCCAGGACCAGGATCAGCGGCTGGTATATTCCTGCCTGCAGCGAATAAGTCAGGACTTGGGCGGGTTGGATCGTGCCTTGCATCACCGCCGCGGTTGTCCCGGGTGCGAAGGTAATGATTCCTGCCGAGCCGGATGTGTTTGCTGTCGCGGCTGTAACGGAAACCGTTAGTGAATAATCCACCACCTGGCCATTGGTTGGGACAACCTCAATCACATAATCCTGTGTTTGCGGCAGGATCCCTGTCCATGTATTGGCTGCAGCATCAGCATTCAAGAGCGTTCCAGAAGAAAGGCCATAGATATCGAGGTAAGCTGTGCTGGATGGTACGTTAAGGCTCACGGTCATGGTCTGGCCGGCACTGAAGGTCACCGTGTAGGAATAGAGATTTCCATTCGCCGTTTTGCCGTTCAAAGTTGCGGACGTGGTGCCGGAGGCGAAATTGACCATCTGGGGAGTTTTGACGGTCAGCGAGTAAGTCTCCGTCGTTGCACCGCCGATCACCTTGATCGTGTACAGTTCGGTGCCAGGCAGCGCCATTTGCCAGGCTGTCTGCTTTAGGGCTGGATCGAGGAGGACATTCCCGTTCTCTTCGGAGACTCCCAGGGTGACGTCCCTGTTCTGGGAATCCACGATCAGGGTCAGGGGCTGGGACTGTTCCGCTCCCATTGTATAGGTCACAACTTGTCCGGGCTGGATAGTGCCGTTAACCGCGCCTGCGGTCGTACCAGAAGCGAGGGCGAAACTTCCGATTGGAATCAGAGGGGTGGCAGTCTCCGGGGGCGTGGAGCTGGGGAGAACGGGGGTCGGCGTGTCCGAGGGTATTTCGGACGTGAGGCCGGTGGAAAGCTCAGTCGGCGTGTCCTGGAGCTCTTGAAGCGTCGGGGTGGGAGGAATGGAAGTCGGCGAAGCCAATCCTGCCCCGGGCATTGGGGTGGGAGGCAAGGAATTGGAGGCGGCGGGGAAAAGGGAAGATGGCACCCCGCAGCTCATCATCAGCAGAGAGCAGGCAACCCCTGCGATGAAAATAGAATGAAACTTTGGTTTAGAAATTGGACGTTTCGGTGCCATTGTGGCCTTCTTTCTCGGAATCGATCAGGCTCTAATCGAATTTGAACTGGAGGATAGGTTTTCACACCTGGCAGCGAACTATTAAATCATGACGACTTTTTATAAATACGAGTATATTCCGCAGTTTCTTCCAATCATAGCACAAGAACCCGCATACTTTTATGTCAGGAACACGAAAAAACCCTGCTGCAGGACATTCCAAAAAAAACAGTGTGGACAGAATTGGCAATGCAATCCTGGATTTCCCGGAGTGATCGGATGTGAATTTGGCTCTCAGCGGAAATCGGATACTCGACGTCCCGGGTGCTCGATATTATTCCGAATATTGGTAAAAGGAAATGCTATCCTGGATGATAAAGCCGAGTTATCCTTTTTGTAAATAGTTCATTGCTGTTCATTGCTGCGATGTCCATTGCTGCGAAGAGCACTTCCTTTTCCATGCGGTCGCGCAGGGCGGGATCAGTCAGTTTGCCGCTGTGAAACAGGATGTGCGGTATGTTCACCATGCCAAGCACCGTGGCGGCTGCCAGGAACGGCTCGCACGGTGCGAAATCGCCGCGGTCCATCCCCAATTTTATCAAGTTCGCCAACTGGCCCACCGTATCCTGTATGCGCTGACGGGTCTGCTCAATGATCTCACCGCCTACCTCCGGCTTTACCCATGCCGGGCGTTACAAGTTGGGATTTTCACTTGCGCAGAGGGTAAAGAACCCCAGCATATCCCCGGTAACCTTTGGGATATCTTCTTTTTCGGCGCGCAACTCAATATTGTGCTATCGCGCGCGCAATTTGGACTTTTTATTATTGGGGTTCAGGGTTTATTAGGATCGGATTTACTTAATCGTGGACTCGTTCGGACACAATTGAACTGATCCTCGAACGGTTCTTCTCTATAATTTAAGGCAAGTCCGGGCGGGGGCTTTGCCTGTAGGGATCGACCCAGGTGACTTTTAATCATCCTCCTAAGATGTTCGCTATGACCGGCTAAAATCGCTCATTCGTCACTTAATCATAGACAGCTCAGTACTTACCTACCATTGCAGCGGAAATGCTCAAATGATAGAAATGACCTGAATGTGGAGCTAATTTATGAACAATATCCGCGATCATCTTGCCTTCGTCAGATGACTCGGGTAATGTAATTTTTGAAGGTTCAAGTTAAACGCAAGAATAAATCGCGATAGAATGCCTGATCCAATTTCAACAAAAAGTGCCCTATCCAATCTTCACAATATTATTTCCGCAAAACTCATCTCAAAAGCAAATAAGCGACAGGAGGCAAAATGGATGACCAGAAACTTAAAGACTATTTCAAGTTTGACGAAGGCGACTTGCAAGCCAACCGCAGCGGCTATTTATCTGAAAAACAGAAAAATGCTATATTGAAGCGCAGAAAAGATTTTAAAAATAATGGCATAAAGTATGCTTTGGTTTGCATTGGCCTGGGCCTGGGTGTCGTCGTCATTGACTGGGGAATTTCTGTCGCACGACAATCGCCTCATCTCGATTCAGGAGCGCTTATTGTAGCAGGTGTGCTCTGTATATTAGGTTTCCTGATGCTTATCCTTACCCTTACCAGTCAGAGCGCGAAAACGGATATTTCCGAAGACACGGTCAAAAAAGCGGAAGGACCCGTCAACATCATCAAGGCAGACAGGACACGAAACGACCCAAGCGGACATATCACTCATTATTTTGCGTATGAGCTGCATATCGGTGGTAAGGCATTTGATGTGGACGAAAGCCTGGCTGATGTGATTATGCAGAAAGATGAGTATGCTGTTTATTATGATGACTTTAATGGCAAAATCCTGTCTGCGGAATTTGTATCAAAAGCAGGATAATTACTCGGTTTATTGAACAATCAGTGTCTCCATGGGGCTGTCCCAATGGTTCCTAAACGATTACGGCAACCACGTATTTCCCGGCTGCCGCAATTTTATGCACGATATAGGAGGAATTGGAATAGAACAATCGCAGGTGCGGAATCAAATAAATAAAGGAATGTACTATTCAGGCCGTTTTGACGTTCAGCGTCCTTTCGGCCAGTCCTTCAGATAGTTCCACAGCTCCGGCTCTTGCAGCTGGAGTTCCGGGTCGGGGTCTGCGCCCAATGCTTTAAAGAAGCGGCTCATGAAGTTTCGGGCGACGGCTGCCAACGCGATATCAGTGATCTGCTGGTCGTTCAAGCCATCCTGGCGCAGTAGGTCGAGATCCGCCCGTGTAATTGAACTCGTATCACTGCTGATCTTGCTGGCGTAGTCCATCATATGCACTTCAACCGGGCTGAGATCTGCCTTGTGATAATCTTCCAGTATGGCGATCACTTGCTGGGCGGTAAACCCATTTTTGCGGAGCACCGCTCCGTGTGCCAACATGCAGTATTCGCAGTCAATCGCTCGGGAAGCGGCCAGAGTAACTAATTCGTATGCGCGCAGGCGCATATGCAAGCGGATCGCCTTGAGTATCTCCTGCCAAGGAGCCCCCAGTTCGGGCCGGAAGCTCCATACCCGGGTTTTGTTGGAAACATAGCCATCTGCTTTTCGATCCTAGTCATATAGCTCGCGGAGTGGACTCTCAGCATCTTGGTCAGCAATCGGTGGGATATACCACATGATTATTCTCCTTCCTGTATTCATTTTGATAATATGATAAATTTTATCATCATAATAATAAATTAGTCTATTCGTTAGAGAAATTCGCTCTGCTAGGACTGAAACTCCCCAGTTATATATACTAGGCGGTGGAAGGGAAATGGAGGAGAAGATATTGGTGGTGACGCCAATCATCCCACACCTTCTACTCGATCTGCCTCTGGTCTGGGAAGGAGGACATTGAAACTCCAGCGCTGCGAGCGCCCGGTGTGGATTGTTCCCCAGACCATGCCAGACCCCACTGTTGAAAAAGTATTGCGCCTTGAGCGCCATAGCTGGGTCACAATTTTTACGGGTAAAAAGGAGATTTTTGGGACACTAGCCGGTTTAGGATTGATAAAGTCCTTGCACCGGTAAAACCCTGCTTAAATTACTGGTTTCAGGATACTAATTTGAGAAACTCAGGTATAAGAATCCTTCGGATACGCCGCTGATGTATCCGGTTAGGTTGCCGAGGAAACGCGGCATAAAGGCCAATGCGAATCCGGCTGTGATAACCGTAGGCGTCGCGGGGAGGAACTATGGTGAAAGAGATTGAGAATCGTAGGGCTTAAACCAAACTTCCGAAGTCGACGCCCCTACAGGGTGCTTCGCAAAGACTTCGGAAGTATTTTAAAATAAAAGATCTGTTTACCAGGAAACAAACAGATCTAATCATTTTGTTCTATTACATTCATTATATAATACCAGGAGGAGAATTGGATAGTCTCCCTCGATAGTGTATTTTAGGGTAATATTAGGGCAAGCTCACAATTAGGGAGACGATATGGAAAAACTTGCCCATCCTGGAGAATTTTGTCCCAATGCAGCCTGCCCGGATTACGGGAAGTTGCAAAGTGGTCAGGTCCAGGCGAACCTTAAAAAGGCAGGCAAAACCGCACGGGGCGTGCAGCGCTACCAATGCAAGACCTGCAGCAAAACCTTTACCGAGACGACGGGAACGATCTTCTTTCACAAGCATGCGCACTCGGCTGAAATTCTGGAAGTGCTGGCGCTCCTGGCGGAAGGCACCCGGATCAGCACGATCACGCGGGTCAAAGGGATCAAGGAAGACACGACCCTGCGCTGGTTGCGTGAAGCCGGGAAGCATGCGGAAGAACTGGATGCGGTGCTGATGAAGGATTTCCATCTCCAACGTGCGCAGTTGGATGGGTTGTGGTCCTTCGTCCAAAACAAGGGAGAAAAAAAGACATCCGGAAAGCGCTGAACGTGGAACTTTCTGGATTTCCACCTTGTTGGACACTGACAGCCGCTTGCGAGCCGCCCGTGGGATAGGCAAGGACGAGACGCAAGCCAGTTTCCAGGTCTTTCAGACCCTGCAGCAACGCGGGCATCCCGATAGTCCACCCCCGCTAATCACGGATGGCTGGGGTGGCATCGATGATGCGATCCTGGCGGTCTATGGGCTGGTGCCCGAATATTCTGGCCGAGGTCGTCCACCCACTCGCCCGCAAGCGGGCCAGGATTGGCGTTATCTGCAAATGCTCAAACTGCGCGATGAGCATGGCCATCTGCTGGAAGTCAAACTCAGGGCGGTGTGGGGTCCCCTGGATGAGCTGCTTGCATTGCTCGGCAAGAGCACCGCTTACATCGAACGCAGCCACTTGACTGCTCGCATGTTCAATGCCCGTTTGACCCGTAAGACCCTGGCTTTCTCGAAGGACCTATCCATGCACCGAGCCGCTCTGTCCTGGGAAGATGCTTACTACAACCTGGTCCGTCCGCATAAGAGCTTGCGCTTACGAACCTACCAAAAAACCCTGGCTCAATGGACCCTCAGAACTCCAGCAGTGGCTGCTGGCTTGACCGATCATATTTGGACTGTTAAAGAGCTGCTGATGACGGTGCCTTTACCTACAAAAACCAAGAACACTAATTAGGGAGACTATCGAGAATTGCAATAGCGATTAAAGGTAGTTTTTTTTATAGATTAAACGTTGTAAAATGCAACTCGAATCACCCACTTCCCGAATGAGGAATGCATAAAACGGCGCATGCCGCACAGTAAAACGCTGTAAGGCGCACACCAAAACGGAGCATGCCGCACACCAAAACGGTGGAAGCCGCACACTTTTGATTTGGGGAAATCGCGCTGGTTAATCCCAACATGTGGCATGCTTGCCTCTGAAGAACAAGGAGGCAGGCATGACCCAGGAGCGATTAACTGTGCGCAAGATCCGAGAAATACTCCGGCTGAAAGAAGAAGCAGGACTGTCCAACCGGGCGATCGCCCGGACGTGTAAGATATCCAACAGCACGGTGGGGGAATATCTGCGCCGTGCCCAAGCCGCAGAACTGCACTGGCCATTGCTAGAAGGGCTGAGCGAGGAGGAGCTGTTCCGGAAGCTGTTCCCAGAAAGTGGTCATGAGCGCACTCCCGAAAGAGCTCTGCCCGACTGGGAGAAGATCCGCCAGGAGTTGAAGAAGAAAGGGGTGACGCTCAAGCTGCTGTGGATCGAGTATCGGGATCAGTATCCGAACGGCTACCGTTACGCCCGGTTTTGCGAGTACTACCGGAAATGGGCGGAGGTCCAATCTCCCAGCGGCCGTTTTCACCACAATGGGGGAGAAGAGATGGAAGTGGATTACGCCGGGCTGACCATGACCATTGTCAACCCGGAGACGGGGGAAACCCATGCTGCACCGGTGTTTGTGGCGACGCTGCCTGCCAGCAATTATGTGTATGCCGAGGTGCAGCCCAGCCAGGAACTGTGTCACTGGATCAACGGCCATGTGCGGGCGTTCCAATTTTTTGGGGGGTTGCCCAAGATTTTTCGGCCGGATAACACGAAGACCGGAGTGAAAAGCCCCAACTATTACGAGCCGGATCTCAATCCCACCTACCAGGAAATGGCCGAGTACTACCAGGTCGCCGTACTGCCTGCCCGAGTTCGCCGACCTAAAGATAAACCCAGTATTGAGAACGGTGTGCAGAACGTCGAGCGCTGGGTGCTGGCTCCACTGCGTGCCCAGACATTTTTTAGTGAAGGGGAAGCCGGTCGAGCGATCCAGCCGCTGCTGGATGGGCTGAACCAACGTCCCATGGTGAATCGGGAGAAATCCCGCCGCCAGCTTTTCGAAGAGCTGGACCTGCCCGAGCTGCGCCCGCTGCCTGCCAAGCCTTACGAATTTGCCATCTGGAAGACCGCCCGGGTCAACCTCGACTATCACGTCGCCTTTGAAAAACACAACTACAGTGTGCCCTACACGCTCATCCATCAGCAAGTGGAAATCCGCGCCAGTGAACGACTGGTGGAAATCTTCTACAAAGGCCAGCAAGTGGCCATCCACGCCCGCAGCCGGGTGACCGGCCGGTTCTCCACCCATCCCGAACATATGCCTTCGAACCACCGTTTCATTGTTAACCTAAACGCTGACTGGCTGCTCCACCAGGCTCAAGCCATCGGCCCGCAAACCACCTCCTACATGTCTTCCCTCCTGCAGGCCCGGCCTTTCCCCGAACAAGCCTATCGTTCCTGTCTGGGCGTGCTCAGCCTGGCACGCAAGTTCCCCCAGCCTCTCTTCGAAACCGCCTGCCAGCAGCTGCAGACGGCTCACCTGTGGTCCTATCGAGACCTGAAGAACCAACTGGAATTCCTGGCTCGCCAGGTAACCTCCGATCCTCCCCCCGTGATTCACGAAAACATCCGCGGCGAGACGTATTACCGCTAAGGAGTTTCCCAATCCGTGATTGAGTTTATCGCTTTTGGGCCGTTGCCAGGCAGAAAAAGCAGAGGGCTGCGAAAGATCCGCTCCACCCTCTGCTTCGGCAACGGCGTTGTGCAGCGCTCGAGTCGGTCTCCACCGGCGCTCTATCCTCTGCACAACTGCACCGATTGTACCCAATTGTTTTCGATTCAATGACAAAAGGAAATTGGAAATGAATGATACCGTCCTCTTTGACCAACTGCTTCGCCTTCGCCTGCCTGCCTTTCGAGAAGGGCTGCGCGAACAACAGGCCAATCCCAAGTACGCCCAGCTGTCCTTTGAAGAACGCCTGGCTATCCTGATCGATCAGGAATGCACCCGGCGGCATAACAACCGCGTTCGCCAGGCCTTGCATCGGGCCGCCTTCCCCATGCAGGCCACTTTGGAAGATTTAGACCTGTCCCCCGAACGCGGCCTGGACCGCCGCCAGGTGCTCGAACTCGGCCAATGTGCCTGGATCGGCAATCATCTCAATATTTTGGTGGCGGGACCCACCGGAGGAGGCAAAAGTTTCCTCGCTTGTTCGTTAGGCACCGCGGCCATCCGCCTTGGCTATTCCGTGCGCTATTTCCGTACCTCGCGCCTGCTGCTTGCCCTCAGCCAGGCGCGTCAGGAAGCTTCCTACCCAGCCTTGCTGCGCTCTCTGGCACGCACCGACCTGCTCATTCTGGATGATTGGATGCGCGACGAACTCACCTCGGCCAATGCTCAGGATATCCTCGAAGTCCTGGATGACCGCTACAGCCAGGCCTCCACCCTCGTTGCTTCCCAAATGCCGGTTTCGGATTGGTTTTCCCAGATCCACAATCCCACCTTATCCGACGCCATCCTGGATCGCCTCGTCCATAATGCCTACCGGCTTCAACTGATCGGCGAGTCTCAAAGAAGGTTGCGGGCAATACGCTCCATGCCGCACACCTGATGTACAATTATCCAGCCAGCGCTTTTTTCCCTTCAGTGTGCGACATGATCCGTTTAACTGTGCGATTTGAGCGAATTACGCAATGAGGAAAAATTAAAATGGTCGAGAAACAAGCTGGGCTTTCCGCAATTATGCATTTTTAGAGTTTGTTTCAGAATGATCTCGGCCAACCAGCCGATACTTACTAGAGGAGAATTATGATGCGGGTACTCCTATCGACAATCGGATCACGGGGCGATGTCCAGCCGCTGGTGGCGCTGGCGTGGCAGTTGAAGGCGCTAGGTCAGGAGGTCCGCCTGTGCGTGCCGCCCGACTTCCGCGATTGGATCGAGGGCCTGGGGATGCCCGTCACGCCCATTGGACCCGAACTGCGCTCGACCGGGAAAGCCAGCCCCTCGGCAGCCCTACCCACGCCGGAGCAGCGGCGTCAGATGATCGAAGGCACGGTCGCCACTCAATTCGAGACGATCGCGGAAGCAACTCTGGGCTGCGACGTCATTGTGGGAGCAACTGCTCTCCAGATCGCCGCTCCCTCTGTAGCAGAGAGGATGGGCATCCCGTACGTCTTCGCCGCCTACTGCCCGGCAGTTCTGCCATCGCCACATCACGCGCCACCCGTACTGGCCATGCTGGGAGACACGCCGGCGCCCGCAACGGCTGATTACAGCGAGCTCTGGACCCAGGATGCAAAACGCTGGAACGACACGTGGGGCTTGCTGCTTAACTCGCATCGGGCAAAACTCGGCCTGGTCCCGATCAACGACGTGCGCAGCCACATCTTGACCGACCAGCCCTGGCTGGCCGCCGACCCGATTTTGGCGCCCTGGCCCGATCCCGCGGACGGGGCCGTGTTCCAGACCGGCGCCTGGATCCTGCCGGATGAGCGTCCGCTTTCCCCAGAGCTGGAAGCGTTCCTCCACGCCGGCGAACCGCCCGTCTACTTCGGCTTCGGCAGCATCCGCGCACCGGAGGACCTCAGCCGTGTGATGATCCAGACAGCCCGGGCGCTCGGGCGCCGCGCGATCATCCTCCGGGGTTGGGCAGACCTGTCACTCGCGGATAACGAACCCGACTGCCTGGCTATCGGTGAGGTCAACCAGCAGGCGCTGTTCAAACGGGTTGCCGCCGTCGTCCACCACGGCGGCGCGGGGACCACAACCGCGGCGACGCGAGCCGGCGCGCCCCAAGTCGTCATCCCGCAGCATTACGACCAGCACTACTGGGCCCAACGTGTTCATGACCTCGGCATTGGAACCGCGCATCCATTCGGCTCACCGACCACCGCCTCGCTGATGAGCGCTCTCGAGCACGTCCTCCAGCCCGACGTAACTGCCCGTGCTCAATCCATCGCCACAGCAGTGCGCAGCAATGGCACACAGGTTGCTGCCCAGCGCTTGATCACCACTGTCCCACACAACTGAAGGTTCAAGGGTAGGAGTTGAATGGGATCACGACCACCCGTAAACTTGGCGGGTTTTCGTGTAGGTATCTCCCGCATGGCGGAATGGATTTATCAAGTTAAAAACGAAACGGGTTGTTTGCATGGTCGTCATTTCCATTCAACCGTGACGGCCTTGCGAACACCTATATAAAGAAGTGTCCCCAGGGGGGTGTTGTATTTACGGATAATATATAGACAAGAGGGCGGAAATCGCTATTCTTGCGCTTTGCCCTTGCGGAGATTAACGCCCCGGCAGTGGCCGGAGCGTTTTTCTCTAGTGAGCAAGGAGCGATAAACAAAACCGATATGAGGTTATATAATTTGATAGCTAGGAGGAAAAATGAAACGTCTCATATTTGCCATTTCCATTCTGTCTGTCCTTATGTTTGCGTGTAACCTCTCAACGGCTACTCCGGTCCCGATAAAGCCTACATTCACTTTTCCATCTCAACCACCCTCGATGACGCCCACCTTTACTTTGCCGCCCCAGCCTCAAGCGAATGTCACTTGTAACGAGCTGTCCTTCTACCTTGACCAAATGGTGGCTTTTAACTATACCTGCACCACGGTACCCGAGCAGCTGGTCGGAATTGGTGCCCATCCCCAGTATACCCAAGTAACCCTGACAACGTATCAGGTCGGCAGTTCCGTGTCTCCGCAAATCGACGTTTTCTCTGTCCAGAGCTACAGCGAGGATTTTCCCCCCAAGGGGATCAGCGACTTCCAATCAGCCCTGCAAGCACTGATCGACGGAGGAATACCCGGTAAGACCCTGCCTTTCCTGAATTCGTATGAAGCCGCACAGATCATCTATGCCGGGTATGAGGTTCTCCACGTTCCCAGCGGCAGCGGCATCCGCTATCTCACCGAGTCTGCCCAGAATTTTGCTGTGATCAACAACCATGATCTGTTCTACACTTATCAGGGATTGACCAGCGACGGCAAGTACGTTATTACGGGTATCCTGCCGGTCTCCAGTCCCATTCTTCCTAATAACGGGGATACCTATCCCGGGGGTGAGACCTGGCAACAGTTCAGCGATACCTTTGATACCTATATTGCCAATACAAAGTCCCAGTTGGATGCCCAGCCTCCCGCCAATTTCTCCCCCAGCCTGGTCTTGCTGGACGATTTGGTAAAGAGCATCCATATTCAGCCATAGAATAATGCTGCTTATCGTCAATAAATATTCGATTTCACATCAAATGCAATTTGTTATATTGCAAGCTGGCTGGGAATCAAACTAAGGTATTGTTTTCCCACCCCACTGTTTTTCTATCATCGACTATCGCCTGAGGCGGAGCGTCAGAGCATCTTCCCCCGATGAAGATTTGAGTCAACGAAAAGAAATCATTCGCTTGCGCTTCGGGTAAAAGCAGCCATGGTGAACATCGGGGATGGTTAAAAAAATACGCTCTGATACCAAGCGTATTCAATGGATCATATGAACGATAAGTTCCTGTGTCCCCAAGGGAGTGTTGTAGGTACGGATAATCCAGAGTCGAGAGGGTATCCATCTCTTGATATTTGATTCTTCTGGGTATAAGCCACCCCGCCATTTTCACGGTGGAGTGGCCGAATGCTGATGGCAAATTCCTTACCGCCACTCCAGGTGCGGGGGCATCCTTGTCTAAGAGCGTTCCATCGTCCTGTAATTGGAGATACTCGTTCCCGCCCGCCGTACAGATGGTAGCGCCTCTGATGTCCTGTTCGCGAACACAAAGGTACCGGCGATTTTTCTTTGATGGCTCCAGGTGGGTTTAAACCCTGACAGGTGACACCAGTTATCCGATTGCCCAATCCGATATAAGATTAATGCATACTGCAATCTACGTATGAAGGAAAGAAGAATGAAGGACATCTCTTAATTCTTGGTTCGTCACTGCCTTGAGCTTCCGAACCCTCTTATATTAAAAAAAGGAAGAATTCGAAATGAAAAAAATAGGATTAATCGTTAACGATCAAGATTATTTTGAAATGCCCGGTTTAAATGTGCTTGTTTATCAAAATACCTTCCTTGAAGGTCATCAAGGCGGGGTTGAAATCATTCAGCATGGTGAGCGGGTGGCCACGAACGGTGAAATTCGCCTGAGTCCTGCACCTGGACAATGGCAGCCGATCCCTCAAATTGGCGAGGGTTTTTCAAAGGAAGGCGTTAGCCCCCAAACCATAGCGCTTGAAAGCCGTGTCGTGGATAGAGCCACCAACACCATCAGCATGCCGTGCAGCTATCCTGAGAAAAGCCGCGATCGGAAAGGATTTAATCCCATCATTTATCCTGATTTGCACATTGCCTATACGGTACGGGTACAAGCGCAAAGCCAGGCGTTTACGATTACGGTGGATTTTGACGAGCCACTGCCTGCAGAGTGGGTTGGACGGGTAGGGTACAGTCTCGAACTCTTTCCTGGCGATTTATATGGCAAAACTTATTACATGGATGAGCAATCAGGGATCTTTCCACGTCAGGCTGGTGGCCCAACTTACATGAATCCTGAAGGTGAAGCTGAGGCTGTGCCTCTGGCTGAAGGCAAAACCCTGGTGGTAGCCCCTGAGGTCGAACAGTTCCGCCTGACGATTGAAAGCCGAAATAGTCCTCTGCAATTACTTGATGGCAGCTTAAAACATAACAACGGTTGGTTTGTGGTCCATTCGCTTATTCCGGCGGGCGCTACAAAAAATGCTATTCATTGGAAAATTACTCCGCATGTGATCCCGAATTGGAAATATGGACCGGTGATCCATCTTTCGCAAGTAGGCTATCATCCCAGGCAGAAAAAGGTCGCGGTTATTGAATTGGACAGGCAGGAAACAGCTCTTCAAAAAGCTGTTTTGCAAAAAGTATCGGCAACGGGTGAATATCAGGTGATGATGACAAAACAGCCTGAATTGTGGGGACAATATTTACGCTATAAATATGCCATTTTTGATTTCTCCGAGATTGATGCACCGGGCATTTATGTGGTCCACTATGGCGATGTAACCTCGAATCCGTTTCAAATTGACCGGAAGGTGTTCAAACGCCATGTCTGGCAACCAACATTGGAGTATTTCTTGCCGATGCAAATGTGCCACATGCGGGTTAATCAAAAATATCGCGTTTGGCATGGTTGTTGCCATACGGATGATGCCTTGATGGCACCCCAAAATATCAATCATTTTGATGGATACGATACGCTCCAAACTCCACCTGCATCACTCCCATTCACAGCGCTAGAACATATTCCTGATTTTAACGCGGGCGGCTGGCACGATGCTGGCGACGATGACATACGCACCGACACGCAAATTAATACCATCATGGCACTTGCACATATATATGAAGAATTTGGCATTGACTATGATGCGACCTATATTGATCAGGAGCACCAACATGTGGAAATTCACCAGCCCGATGGTAAACCTGATATTCTCCAGCAGATTGAGCATGGTGTGATCTGGATTCTCAACTTTTATCGTCAATTCAGCAGCCTTGGCGTAGGCGTCATCGTGCCTACCTTGCGGCAATATGTCCATGTGGGCGACCCATCCACTCAGACGGACAATCAGGTCGTTGATGAGGCCATTGCTCAATCACGCGCCGCTCACATTGAAGGACTCTGGTACAAAAAAGTCGCCAATCGTTATTCCCGGATCTTCGACCCCGAAGAAAACATGCAGGAAATTGAGGAGGTTGTTCCGGAATTGGATGACCGGATGGTCTTTACGCAAACCAATCCCGCCCGGCAATTGTTTGTGGCTGCCGGGCTTGCGTTGGCAGCTAGAGTGCTCAAAGGTTATGATGATGCGTTGGCTGATGAATGTCTGCGTGTGGCGGAAGCTCTTTGGGCTTCCAATAACCACTTCACCGATAAGGATTCTGAGCCTGTGCATGCGTATGGACGGAGTGGCAGTGTCGATAGCCTGAAGATCCATGCTCTCTCGGAATTAATCCTCACGACCAGGAAGGATGAGTATAAACAAGAACTCTATCAAATGGGGGCTGCGGTTGAAAAGTACTTCAACAATTCGGGCTGGACGCTGGGCCGCGTCTTGTCGTTGCTTAACAACTCGGAGTTTCTGCAACAGGTGACCGCTGCCGCTAAAGCCTATCAAATTCAATTGGAACAGCGAATCAACGAAAATCCTTTTGGCTGCCCCTTAGTGCATACAGAAATTGTCGGGCTGGAGCAGTACTTCCTCCATAAAGGCTGGCCTGAGATCTTTACTCTCGATCCCATGTTTGCCGTTATGAATTTTCTCCTGGGCTGTCACCCCGGCAAAACGACCAATAGTTTGGTGTCTGGAGTAGGGGTCACATCTCCCTTGATTGCGTATGGGTTTAACCGCGCTGATTGGAGTTATATTCCCGGAGGAACCTTTTGGAATGCCGTGAATTTAATTCGCCCTGACTTCCCGGAAGATAAATTATGGCCCTTTTTATGGCAAGAACGCGAGTACATCACTGACGCCGCATGTATGTTTATGTTCATCGTGATCGCGGCGGATAGGATTTTAGAGGATTGATGGTTTAATGGAATCATGGACACCCGTCAAAAGGGAGAGGTGTTCGTGCGGGTACATCCCGCGGCGCGGGGGAATTCCCCTGGTAATAAAAAACGGGTGTTCTGCGTATTCATCCGGTCCAATTAACCGTGACGGACTTGCAAACACCCGTATATCCTTGTGTCCCCAAGGGGGTACCTGATATACGGATAATACAAGGGCGAGAGGGTATCAGGTCCAGCTTGTGATTAGTGATGTCTTGGTCCGACTCTGCCGGTAAGCAATCAATTTATGGATTTTCATTGTATGTGATGATCGATTTGACCATCAGCCCAATCAACACAAAAGACTGAAATCAACGGCAAGCCAAGGGAATACAGCCAACGCAGCAGACTTTGCAAGGCAGCCTGGTCGAAGGTGGCAGTCAGGGTTGAGACTATTTGATTACGGTTATTGCTTTCGACTACTACCGCCACTTTCTCGTACCATTCGGTCCAGCGATCATCTAGTTCTCCTTTCACTTTGATCTGGTAGGTCGCTGGCCTGTCGAGGTTCAGCTTGATTTCCTTCATGAACTCTCTCCAGCATCACCAGTGATGAAAGTGGGGTGATAGGAGAGGTGCGTTCACTGGACAAAGCCCTTCCTACCCTGGTTTAAAACACTTGAAATAAATAGGTTTCCCTGCAAAATGGCAAGTGAAGCGCATTGTCAGGGTGTATTGCTATTTCCCACTGTGATAACCACATTTCCTTTTTTCTGCCCTGTTTCAACATACCTGTGGGCCTCGGCAGTCCGTTCCAAAGGATAGCGTCTGTCAATGACCGGTTTTATCTTTCCGGCCTCAATAAGTTCTTTGAGGTAAATTAAATCTCCAGTCTTTTGGATTGCTGCCCCAAATATAACCTTCTTGTTGCTTGTCAGCGAAGTCCATCGCCCTCGGACCACCTGTGACAGCCCAGGGTTGGCGATAAGATAGCGTCCGAATTGCTTTAGCGATCTTACACTACCAGAAAACGAACTCTTGCCTACCACATCAATAATTACATCATAGGTCTCACCGTTTTTGGTGAAATCTTCTTGAGTGAAATCAATAACTTGGTCTGCACCAATCGCGTGCAGCAAGTCCAATTTCCCGGTGCTGTCCACGCCAGTCACTACCCCCCCAAAGTACTTAACAAGCT
This sequence comes from uncultured Chloroflexia bacterium, assembly GCA_963753465.1. Classification (GTDB taxonomy): domain Bacteria; phylum Chloroflexota; class Anaerolineae; order Anaerolineales; family Villigracilaceae; genus UBA877. The sequence continues at coordinate 927,993 of CAVWCJ010000002.1, read as the reverse complement.
GTACCGCAAACGTACCTATACTCCCACCCGCGCCAATAATCAAAACCTTTAGTCCACTTTGGATATCTCCTTTTCTAAGAAAATGCAATGCTTCAAGACCTCCAATAGGAATGGCAGCGGCTTGCTCATAGGTCAGATTGACCGGTTTTATCGCCATCACCCCGTTTTCAGACAGACATTTGTATTCAGCATAAGAACCAAAACCAAAACCGGTAGCTGCAAATACTCGGTCACCTTTCCTAAATGATTTTACATCTTTGCCTACTGACTCAACTTCTCCTGCCAGCTCTTGCCCCAATATTTTTATTCTTGTCGGTTTTAGGAGACCCACATATATTCGAATGAAGAGCGAAAGCCAAATCGGTACCTTTAATGCTCGAGCTTCACTGTCCCCTGCTGTGACTGTTGTCGCATAAATTCTTACCAGTACTTCATTGTCCTTGGGAGTAGGTTTTTCCACCTCCTTGAGTTGAAGAACATCCGGCGGTCCGTATTTTGTCCATACAATTGCTTTCATAAATCTTCCTCCTAAACGACCAAACACTTCTGCCGCAATGAAGCGCGGCCAAAAACGGACAGGTGCAGCGCTTGATCAGGTTTTGTTGTTATACTCCACTGTTATGAGTAGGTTTCCTTTACCACTCCGTACACCACGACTGCCCGGTAGACGGGCTGCGAGGCGCGGGCGGCGGACGAGTTCTGGTTGAGTGCGGGGAATATATAGTTTCGTGGCCAATATTGGGAGGGCCATGGATCAATTATATAACACTCACGATATAATTCAAAAATCGGTTATACCTCGGGATATCTTTGCTCGTTATAGGTCCAGTGTAATGCTCCAACCAATGAATTTATTGGAATTAAAAAAATACGTCCTGGATCAGGACGTATTAGTATTGGACAGATGGAACATATAATTTATTGTGTGTCCCCAGGGGGATACTGTATATAGGGATAATAGAAAGTCGAGAGGGGATGATATCTGATGTTGTAAAAAGACGGCGCTTCCCCCAAAAGCCTGGTGACATAATCGGGGGAAGCGTCTTATTGCATATTATGCGTCTTTCAGCAACGCCCGTGCCGGAGCCTCTGCTGCCTGCAGCCGGGGACAGGCAACCTGCAGCCGCTCCGCTTCGGCCAGGACATCCAGTGGGAAGCGCGCCAGCGAGCGTTCATCGGTGTGCACCGTCATCAACCGCCGGGTGGCTGCGTTACTGCCGGCCAAGCTCTTGACCACCAGTCCGGCCAGGAACGGCGGCATCGTGGCAATGGCGGTCTCCGACCGGTGGGCGGTGGGAGACACCCCGCGGGCATACACCACCTGGACGGCCTCGCGCGCCAGGCGAGCAGCCTGGGCCAGTTCGCGGGAAGAGGACACCAGTTGCTCCGAGCTTTCTTTTTGGATCAGAGCCTGCGAGACCATTCCGGCGTTGACGGCAAAATGCAGCCACAGCCAGGCCCGGAAATCATTGTGGACATCCACCTTCAATCCGGCAGACTCGAACAATGCCTTGACCTCGGCATGCAGTTGTGTGCTGCCATCTTTTGCTTCCGCCAGGTGAACGTTCGGCATGATCGCCCCGCTGAGATGGCGCTCATCCATGAATCCCCCACCCGCGACCGGAAAGCCCCACAGGACCGCGGACCCGCCGAGCGGCGCAGTGACGGAGGCAGGATCGTCCCAGCAGTTGTTGAAGAACAGGGTACCCAGGCGCGGCCTCGGCGCTGCCGCCAGTTGTTCCGCCGCTGCCTGCATCTGATCGTGCCGGACACTTACGATGGTGAGATCGTAACTAGCAAGACCAGCAAGCGATTCCACGCAAGTCACATTCATTTCCATCGTGCGTTCCTGCTTCCCGGCTGGCTGGCGTGCATCGATCAAATCCAATGTCACTTTGCCTCCCAGGAGTGCGGACTTACCCGGCCGGACAAGATAGGTCACTTCGTGACCTGCCTCCGAAAAAGCCCCTCCATAGGTGGTCGTAATCACGCCTCTGCCAAACATCAAAATCTTCATCTTCGTTTCTCCTCTGGCCCGAAGGCCGCTAAAATTTGCCGTTCCAGCATGCGGCGGATCCCCTCCGGGGTGCCGAAAGGCATCCCGGCCCCACCTCCCCTGTAACGGGCATGGAATTCGATCAATCCAATCGAAACCCCCAGCAGTTCCCACAACCGTTCGTCTCCGCTGCCATCCTGGCAGAGACCCTCGGTCTCGAGCTGTTTGCCCAGCCCTGCCAGCGTGGCCAGGACCGAACGGTCGAGCGCTGCCAGGGAGGCTCCCGAATGCCCCAGTTGCTCATGGATAGGCTTACTTTCTTCCCCTCTTTGCTCCAGCGAGGCTGCCACCGATCTCTGGCGGCCTTCCATCACCAGCCGGAATGCCTCCGGGTTCTCAAGCGAAAAAGTGAAATAAGCCGAGATCCACGAACGCACGCGCGCCATGGCAGGCACCTTGCCCGATTCCCACACCTCCGCCACGTTCCGGAAACGGCTTGCCAGCATACTGTAGGCGCGTTCGACCGCCTCCCAGAACAGGTCCTCCTTGCTGGGAAAGTAGCGATAGAGCGTACGGCGGTCGCAGTTGCATGCTGCAGCCAGTTCATCCATGGCAGGAGCCTCAAAACCCCGCCGGGCGAAAACGGAGGTGGCCGTTGCGAGCAGGGCTTCGCGCCTGGCCTGGTCAACCTGTGGGGTGGGTGTATGTGGATGTCTCATAATGAGACTATTATGTCACATATTGTGACATCTGTCAAGAGACATATCTGCCCTGCCTTTTACGGGGGTGCTGCGTGGCAAATAAAAGACGACCCTGATCGGGTCGTTTTTTTATCGAAACAAATGGGGTAAGTAAATGCTTGTCTTTAGAGGTGTGCCCCCAAGGGGGTGCCTTATATACGGATAATACAAAGTCGTGAGGGGTTGTAGATCAGCCATTCATGATTGGCTTACAGATACCTGAGCAAGTAATCCCTTGAAAAAAAGGGGATGGTAGATGCACTCGGGTTATACAAATTGTTTCATCGTATTCATTGCAATGTCGTTGATGATATTTGCAAGCTCCTGCATCGGCATATCGATCTTTCCGGTGATCCAGTCACAACAGAGACCAACCCCTCCACCGGCAAGAAGATTCATACAAATCAGAAACTCTTGCTGCCGCCCGATCTTGCCAAAAGCATTTCTGTCTGTCAACATTCGTTCGAGAAATACATCTTTTAGTTTTTGTGTGAAGGCGCCTGATCCATTGGTTTCAAGGAGCAGACGGTAATAATTCCTGTTCCGCTCCAACTCAGCCCCAATCCGCAGGAGGAAGGGAAGCGGATTATGCAGCAACTCATTATGCTCGGAAGCATCCAGGAACGCAAACATTTTTTGAACCACCTCCTCTTCGATCTCTTTCAGCACAGCATCAATGTCTTGATAGTGTGCATAGAAAGTACTGCGGTTGACATCTGCTCGTTCCACCAATTCCTTTACAGAGCCATGAAGCTGCTAATGAAATATTTGAACCGACGCAGCCGACGAGGCAGTTACAATTGGGCCGGATTCCAGCAACTGATTGAGCAATTCGGGATTGTGAAACCACATATCACCACCAGACGCCCCAAGAGCTATAATGCGACGAGTGCGGCACCCGTCTTGGCATGAATGCCTTGCGGAAGCGAGTACTTCTGAAGAGTCCGGTGTGAAAAATCCGCACGCCGGGATCCGTGCGGGGGCTGTTGGGTAACTGGCAGTCCTACCGCAATGGCGGTTTCTAACGCACTCAAGAGGACAACTTTTCTTAATCACTTTTTAGGAGATGAAATAATATGAACATCAACAATTTGAAAGTCTATCGTTGGGTGGGCACTTCAGGTATTATGGCCTGTATCGTAGGGATTATTGAATTCCCATTATGGTTTATTGGCGGTCAGGTTCCATCATTTTGGGATGAAGCGAATTTCAGTAATTACGTAGCTCGAAACAGCACGTTATTTATTACCCGCACTTTTATGGATCTGTTCATTTTGTTATTCTTGACAGTATTCCTTGCGGGTTTTCGCCACCTGATAAAACAAAAACATAATGAATATGAGTGGGCCGCTTCCCTATTCTTTGGAATCGGCTTGATTTATATTGCTCTAACACTCGTTAGTGATTCTATTACGGGTGGTGCTGCACTTGACACAGTTGGCGTTATTCCAGAACCGACAGCGATAAGAGCCCTCATAGAAGGGACCCTCTTGATGTTTGGTTCTGCGGGCATTACTTTTACAGGTGCGCTATTAGCCACAGCAGCTTATCTAATTTTTGCATCGAAAGCTTTGCCTAAATGGATTGGATGGATTGCGGTTATTTCCGCCATAATCAATTTTGCTTTTGTTCCCTCAATGTTCTTTGGTACTGATCCAAATCAATTTTATTCTGAGACGGGTTTGGGCATCTCATTTGCATCTGCACTACCCCTTATAACCTGGATTCTACCTCGACAATGTTAGGTACGTGTTTAGCGTCAAAATCAGGTAAAGGTGGGCGCATCGATTATGAGCGGTGAAACCGGGATGGTGGAGGAAGCTGTGCCATCCGAGAGTTGCAGTTGAACCAGGTAATCCAGGATTGGAATGGAATGTTGACGACAGGTGACCAGAACGCTCGAGAGGATAGCATGGGCATCAGCACCCTGGCGGGTGCGGTTGCAGCCGTTGGTCTTGCGGGTGATGACCGCAGGTCGCAGCATACGCTCCGCCTGGTTATTGGTTGCTTCCAGGTCATCTGCATACAAGAATCGCAACAAGTGGGCTCGATGTTTGCGCAATCGGCGGGCAAAACGAGCATTTTCCCGGTCTTTCAGCCTGCGCTGAGGACCGATCAGAGCGTCCAACTGGGCTTCCAAGACCTGGCTGCGTTGGTAGAAGGTGAATGGATCCAGATGAGGCTTCTCGGCTTTGAGGGCGATGGCTTGCTGAAGAAGGGCTGTGAGCTGCCGGGCAAAGTGCAGGGCCCGTCCGGTCTTGTTTTCCTCCATCTCCTTCAGGTCTTTGAGCAGGTGCGAGAGGCACTTCTGCTTCAGCCAGTCTTTCAATCTCCGATCGTCATAGGCCAGGAAGCAGTCGGATGCCAGGGTGCCTCGGAACTCCTGGCCCAAGATCTCGATCACCACGTCACTCGAGCGATTGTCCCGAATGGCATAGACCGTGACTTCTTGATTGGTGAAGACCCACAGCCAGGCCGACAGGGTATCAATGCGCCAGCCGGTTTCATCCGCATGCACCACACTGCACCGCCGTACTACCTCGACCAGATCCTCGTACACCGGGCGGGCCGTCTCGGCCAGTTTTTGATCTGCCTGGCACCAGCCACCACGGCTCACTTGCAGGTTGAAGGCGTCATTCAGCACTTCGCTCACTTTTCCATACGAAGACCCCAGCCGATGCTTGAGATCCGATGCCAGGGCCTTGGCGCGTGGCCCCACCACCACTCCTGCCGCACCCGTTGCCATGGAGGTCTGCTCCGGATGCCGCGACCTCACTCGCTTCTTGCACACCCCACAATAGCCACTGAAGGTCACAAAACGGGTGATCACCGGTTCCACCGGCGGAATATCCACCTCAAATTGCTCGTGCTTGCGGATCTTCCGCAGTTTCCCACCGCATTCCGGGCAGCCGTGCAGTCTTGCCACCTTCGTCTCGTTCACTTCCTTCGGGCTCGGCTTGGCTCGATGCGCAAACTTCCCCTGCCCGGCTTTCCGCCCAGGCCGCTTCCGATGTTCCACCAACTTCCGCCGCGCAAACGGCGCAGCTTGCCGCTTCCCCGCCCGCTCCAACTCCTCCACCTTCGCTCGCAAGAGCTCCACTTCTTTCACCAGCCGTTGGTTCAGCGCACGCATTCGTTCCAGTTCCGCTTGCAGTTCTGCAATCAGCTGGTCCTTCGTGCTCGGCTGGGGATTATTCTTGTTCCGTTTGCGACTCATCGTGGCAAGTGTAATGCTTTCATTCCGTCCGCGGCAGAGTCATTTGGCCTGACTTTTCCTGCTCTTTGACTCTACCCAATTTTGCTTTTTCACGCTAAACAACTCGACAATGTTAGATTAGGACAAGTGTTCTGTTTTCTTCGGGTTCTCTGGTCCGAATATACTTGTAGCAAACTGTTGAATTGCTAAAAACCGCTATAAAAAGTTGCACATAAATAACCTATACGAAAATGTAACATTGTCGAGACAAGTACAATGTTAGATTAGGACAAGTGTTCTGTTTTCTTCGGGTTCTCTGGTCCGAATATACTTGTAGCAAACTGTTGAATTGCTAAAAACCGCTATAAAAAGTTGCACATAAATAACCTATACGAAAATGTAACATTGTCGAGGTAGATACAATGAGGGCAGGAAGCAGAGTTTGGGCTCAAAACTTGAGTTTCCATTCATGGAGCACGGCCCGGGGTTGGTTCAAGAGCGGAAAGATCCAGGAGCGTCTCATGCATCCGGGGATCATCTGGAGGATAAACTCAATGCAACTTGTTGAGCAGCATGTTATCGATCGCCAGCATCCACATTTTGCCATGATCGATCCGGCTAGTTTTGCATCCAAGAACTTATACAATGCTAGCCTCTACATTTTGCGCCAGGCCTTCTTTAATCACGATCCCATCCCCACCTATGCCCAACTCGCTCATTCCCTGAAAAGCACACCCGAATTCCATGCGCTGCCAGCCAAGGTGGCGCAATGGGTCATTCGCCAGGTGTGCGGCGATTGGCATAATTTCTGGAAGGCCCAGGCTGCCTACCAGAAATGCCCGGGAAAGTTTACAGGACGGCCCAAACTGCCGCATTACAAACCCAAACAGGCCGGGCGCAACCTGCTGGTCTACACCCGCCAGGCGCTCAGCCGGCCGGCCTTGAAGGCAGGCCGGGTTTGTCCATCCCAATTAGCCATCACCATCCAGACGAAGCACAAGGAGGTGCAGCAGGTTCGGATCGTTCCACATGCCTCGCACTACACCGTCGAAGTCATCTATACAGTCAAACCCCAAACCCGGAAAGCCAATCGGCTCAATCCCAAATGGGCTGCCAGTGTCGACCTGGGCATCGACGTGCTCGCGGCTGTAACTTCAAACAAGCAGGGGATCGTCCCCTTGCTGGTTAACGGCAGACCGCTCAAGAGCGTCAATTCTTACTACAACAAATGTCGTGCGGACTTGCAGGCGGCCTTGCCCGCAGGGCGGTACACTTCTCATCGAATTAATACATTGACCGACAGGCGCAACCGCAAGATCAGGCACTATCTGCATTGGGCCAGTCGGTACATTGTGGACTGGATGGTGCAAGAACGGCTCGGCACCCTGATCATCGGGCACAATCGGGGCTGGAAACAGACCGTCGAGCTGGGCAAAGTCAACAACCAGAACTTCGTCGCCATTCCCCATTCCACCTTCATCCACATGCTCCAGTACAAAGCCCAATTGGCCGGGATCCGGGTGATCGTCCAGGAAGAAAACTATACGTCGAAGTGCTCCTTCCTGGATCTGGAACCCGTCCGCAAGCATGCCAAATACTGCGGACAGCGGGTCAAACGCGCTGAGTTTGTCTCGGCTCAAGGACTGCGCATTCACGCAGACGTGAATGCCTCTTATAATATCCTTCGCAAAGGACTCCCATCGGCATTCGCCCGTGGGATACAGGGTGTTGTAGTTCGCCCGGTACGGGTGCAACCCGTACGAAAACTGGTCAACTGGCATTGTCTATGAATGTCTATAAAACCAGTAACTATGCAATCATCTACCTTGGTCGTTTTTTTACCACCAATGTAGCAATTGCCACGGACTATCGCCTGATCGATTCCGGCCCATATCATTTGCTCAGGCACCCTAGCTATACCGGTTCCTTGTTGATTATCCTCGGCTTCAGTTTGCGTACGGGGAACGCAGTCTCGCTTCTGGTTATTATGGTACGTCTGATGTGAAATCGAAAAGTTATTGACGAAAAGAGGGAATGCCCTCAAGATAAAGTTGCGAAACCAAATCTTGAAAGGACATTCCCGATGACAAGTATAACCATTTCTGATCTTTTGACCATCATTTATGTTCTCGTGGACGATTGGTATCAAGCGGAAGGGTTGAAGCTGCTCCAAGGCAAGCCGGGCAGGAAGCCCGAATTCAGCGATAGCGAAGTGATGACCTTGATGTTGGCGCAAGATTACATTCCTTACCCGAGCGAGACCCAGTACCTTGAGTTTCTGCGCGCCAACTATCTGGATCTGTTTCCAAAGCTGGTCGATCAAAGTCAGTTCAATCGCCGCTCCCGGTCCTTGCGGCTGCTAGTGGAACAACTGCGACGGTATTGGATCGTTCAAAAAGGCTGGGACTGCCAGACCCGTTACCTGTTGGACACGAAACCGGTGCCGGTGTTAGGCTATAAACGCAACAAGAGTCACAGCGACTTCTTCGGAAATGCCAATTATGGCGTGTGTGCCAGCCGGAAACTCAAGTATTTCGGCTACAAATTGGTCACTGTGACGACCTTGAGAGGCATTCCAATGGTTTACGACCTGGTTCCAGCCAACCTGGACGAGCGTCTGGCGGCTGAAGCCATTATCGATCAGCTCTCCTGCTGCGATCTCTTTACCGACAAGGGCTTCCTCGGCCTGGAATGGCAGACCCAAATCTTCGATCAGACCAACAACTTGATCTGGACCCCGCGCCGTTCCAACCAGTATATTCAGAATACTCGTCATCTGGATCGCTGGTTAAGCAGTGTTCGGGAACGCATCGAAGGTGTCTTTCATGAGATCCAGGATACCGGCAGGAATATCGAACGGTTACTGGCAAAAACCATTGTCGGCCTGTGTACTCGAGTCATTGCCAAGATGACCAGCCATCTCTTGCGTCATTTGCTCCTGATCGATTTCGGTGTTAACGTTCAAACCTTTGAGATGGTTTCCACCTTTTAGGCTCAATTCACATCAGACGTATGGTATTCTTTACCGCCGCGCTTATACGACGTATTAAGATCGAGGAGCAAGCATTAAGTGACGCATTTGGTGAGCTGTATCGTACTTACATGAAAAGAACCAAGCGTTTAATCCCGTTCATATACTAAAACGCCGCCTACCTGCTTCAGCCGACAGCGGCTTGCCGCTCGGAAACAGCGTCGGCTTGCAAGAAATGTGCGACAATTGAGAAGGAGTCTCGCGTGTCCCGGCGGTGAGCCACTCCTTTGAGCGCTAATATTAAAAATCAGCCATTCTTTGGCGGATTTTGTGTGTCCCCAAGGAGAATGAACCTATAGGCAAATTGTAACCCCTCCCTGATGGGTATTGCGATAAATGCAAAGTCAAACGACTTGACCAAAGAAGGATGAACACATAAAATGAAGTTTGATTCGTTAAACGGTCGTTTTTGAAATTCAGGATTTGTATATTTTGAGAGTGTAAAGTAAACAACACTCTCTATTTTGATTCGCCGAACGAGAAATAAAGGAATAACTCTTGCTCACCTCATTCGTGTCTAGAACTCGCGAGATCGCACGACATTCATATTCGGAGTCTAAACTAGAAGGGGAACTCAATCAGGTTCTAAAGGAAATGCTGGTCAGTCAAAGGATTTCCTATGATCCATCCATAAACGAGCCCTTAAAAACTCAGGGGTTTTCCCATGTCAGTTCCAGGCGACCAGACAGTTTATTCGGTCATGTTGTTCTGGATTATAAAAAACCGGGTACGTTTGACAAAATGAGTGGAGTCAAAAAAGCTCAAAAGCAAGTGCAAGATGAATATCTTGATGCGGTAACAGGAGGGCATAAGAAATCCCCAAAGGAATGCGAGGCGTGGGCAGGGATAGTATGGGATGGCAATTACATTAGCTTTTGTCATTCAAATGGTGAAGATTGGCATTGGACAAAACGCTTGGAGACTTCAGAAGCATCACTATTATCCCTGATTCAAACATATAGAGCACTAGAAAGAAAACCTTTAACATCTACTCTTCTGTGTAAAGATTTTGGTAAAAATTCTGATGCCGCGATTTTTACCATTCGTACCTTATGTACGTTGCTGGAAAATCCAAAGCATCGTACAAATATGCTTTTCAGGGAATGGAAGAGATTATTTGAGCAAGTATCAACTTATAATCTTTCTCAGATACCCTCATTGCATAAATGGGCACGATCAAATGGAATTACAACAAAAGATGCATCACAGATACTTTTTGCCATGCATACATATTACAGTATCGTAGTTAAGCTTCTGACATCAGAATTACTGGCAGCAACAAAAATTCCTATACAACCTTCTCTTGTGGAAGATATTACCAATGCTTCAAATATGCAGGAAGTTAATAAATGTTTTTTGAATTTGGAGAATAGCGAATTTTATAGAGGGTATCGCATTAGCAATTTACTGGAGGGAGATTTTTTCAGTTGGTATGCAAATGAAGAATCGCCAGAACTTTCAGGCAGGTTAGTTGAGATAGCAAATAAAATGCAAATCTTTGAACCCGCGACTGCAAAGCTAAAACCAAGTGCTGTAAAAGATCTTTTAAAGGAATTTTATTCAAGCATTGTAGACGAGAGCATCCGCCATGATATAGGTGAATATTACACTCCTGATTGGTTAGTCGAATATGTTCTTGACCAAATAGGTTTTAGAGGCAATCCCGGTGAGATTGCTGTCGATCCGGCATGCGGGTCAGGTTCTTTTTTGGTCGAATGTATTGCACGAGTTAGAGAACAATGCGAACAAAAAGAATACTCTAACCTAGAAACCCTAAAAATAATTTTGCACAGTGTCAGGGGTTTGGACCTCAATCCTTTAGCTGTTATATCGGCTCGTGCCAATTACATTCTTACTATCGCAGATTTAGTTTTTGACCTTGGGGAAGATATAGAAATACCTGTCTACCTCGCAGACGCAATAAATGTTCCCATAGAGAATATGGATGGAATTTTGGAATATCCCTTGAATACCGAAGTCGGGATAATAAATTTACAAATACCGATTTCTTTAGTAAAAAATCATGTTTTGGGGAAAATTCTCTTATTGTGTGAGGATGATATAAAAGCCAATGTCCCTGCAATACCTTCGCCAAAAATGAACTGACAAAATAGGGCTAATCGGGTAAAGTTGAGGTCTCACCCAACAACTTACCCCGAGAAGCCCATGACAGACATTCTAGCACTTTTACAAAGCATAGCACCTCTGATTTCGAAAACGACTTTGCGCCAGTTGAGCCGGGTCATCCTGGGAATGCTGATGATGACCGGACGAGTAACGATGCTGGGGATCTCGCGCTGGACCGACAAAGGCGGTAGCTATCGGACGATCCAGCGCTGGTATCACACCCAGATTCCCTGGGCGGAAGTGATGTGGAGCTTCTTCCAGAAATGGCTGTGGGATCCCAAGGATGAGTACATTCTGGCAGGCGACGAAGTGGTGTGCGGGAAAGCGGGTAAAGAGACCTATGGATTGGATCGCTTTTTTTCGAGTTTGCAACAACGTCCGATCGCGGGGCTGGCCTTCTTTGCTTTTTCGCTGATCCATGTTCGAGAAGAGAAATCCTACCCGGTGCAGATCGATCAGATCGTGCGGAGTGACGAGGAGAAGGCTGCCAGCAAAGCCAAGAAGCAGGCCAAGAAGAAAGAACCTGGAGAAAAGCGCCAACGTGGACGACCGAAGGGCAGCCGGAACAAAAAGAGTGCCGAAGTCGTGCTCAATGCCGAGTTACAGCGGATCCAGGTGGCGTTGAAGGCGTTTTTGCAGCAAATTGGCAAGGTTCTGGCGCTCAAATACCTGGTCATGGATGGTCACTTCGGCAATTATCCGAGCGCATGGATGGTGACCCAGACCGGATTGCAGTTGATCTCGAAACTCCGCCAGGATGCGGCTTTGTACTTTTCTTATATCGGTCCCTATCCAGGCTGTGGGCCTCATCCGAAATATGGCGACAAAGTGATCGTTCGCAAAATGGATCCGAAGTATTTGAAGGAGAGCAAGCTTGAAAAGAATATTCGTACTGATATTTATCAGGCCAAACTACTCAACAAGGAATTTGCTTTACCGCTCAATGTGGTCATTATCCTAAAAACCAATCTGGATACTCAGGCCCAGGCCCATGTCATTCTGTTCAGCACAGATTTGGAGTTGAACTACAACAAACTGATCCAGTTCTACAGCCTGCGCTTCCAGATCGAGTTCAACTTCCGCGACGCCAAGCAATATTGGGGCCTCGAGGATTTCATGAACATCGAAAAGATCGCAGTAACCAATGCTGCCAACCTGGCCTTCTTCCTGGTCAACCTCTCACAGGTGCTCTTGCGCCGTTTTCAACGGAACAATCCAGATTTCAGTATCCTGGATTTGAAGGCACACTATCATGGCTATCGATATGCAGTCGAGACAATAAAAATGCTTCCGGAAATACCTGATGCCATTATTTTGGCCGACATTTTTGAGCAAATTGCTCGTTTGGGCATGATTCACCCGGCTTTGGAACCTTCCATTTCAACATAATTGGCGAAGGTATTGTCCCTGTAAAAGAATTTATTCGTAAATTGTGTATGCATAAAGAGTTTGGGCATTTGATTGATAACGTAGCTGCCGAAAAACTTTCACATTTCTATGTAAGCATCCAAAGTTTAAACTTGCGGAAGCCTTCTTGGGACAGCATTTGGTGTCGTGTCGTAAAAAATAATTTCTCTCCGAAGGGATTTGAGAAGGTTGATTACATTGTTGGCAATGTTCCCTGGGTTCGATGGAGTAGACTCCCAGTATCCTATAGAGATCGAGTTAAATGGTTTTGCAATCATTATGGCTTAGTATCAGGTAAAGGTTATACAGGGGGAATTGAGAGCGATATTTCTACAGTACTTGCCTTTAGCGCGGCGGATCAATGGCTACAATCTGGAGGTAAATTAGGGATATTGATTACTTGGACAGTCTTCAAATCTGATTCAGCAAAAGGCTTCCGAATTGGCAAATTGCCAGATAATAGCGCCCTTCGAATAGACAGCATTGAGGATTTGATAGTCTCCCTCGATAGTGTATTTTAGGGTAATATTAGGGCAAGCTCACAATTAGGGAGACGATATGGAAAAACTTGCCCATCCTGGAGAATTTTGTCCCAATGCAGCCTGCCCGGATTACGGGAAGTTGCAAAGTGGTCGGGTCCAGGCGAACCTTAAAAAGGCAGGCAAAACCGCACGGGGCGTGCAGCGCTACCAATGCAAGACCTGCAGCAAAACCTTTACCGAGACGACGGGAACGATCTTCTTTCACAAGCATGCGCACTCGGCTGAAATTCTGGAAGTGCTGGCGCTCCTGGCGGAAGGCACCCGGATCAGCACGATCACGCGGGTCAAAGGGATCAAGGAAGACACGACCCTGCGCTGGTTGCGTGAAGCCGGGAAGCATGCGGAAGAACTGGATGCGGTGCTGATGAAGGATTTCCATCTCCAACGTGCGCAGTTGGATGGGTTGTGGTCCTTCGTCCAAAACAAGGGAGAAAAAAAGACATCCGGAAAGCGCTGAACGTGGAACTTTCTGGATTTCCACCTTGTTGGACACTGACAGCCGCTTGCGAGCCGCCCGTGGGATAGGCAAGGACGAGACGCAAGCCAGTTTCCAGGTCTTTCAGACCCTGCAGCAACGCGGGCATCCCGATAGTCCACCCCCGCTAATCACGGATGGCTGGGGTGGCATCGATGATGCGATCCTGGCGGTCTATGGGCTGGTGCCCGAATATTCTGGCCGAGGTCGTCCACCCACTCGCCCGCAAGCGGGCCAGGATTGGCGTTACCTGCAAATGCTCAAACTGCGCGATGAGCATGGCCATCTGCTGGAAGTCAAACTCAGGGCGGTGTGGGGTCCCCTGGATGAGCTGCTTGCATTGCTCGGCAAGAGCACCGCTTACATCGAACGCAGCCACTTGACTGCTCGCATGTTCAATGCCCGTTTGACCCGTAAGACCCTGGCTTTCTCGAAGGACCTATCCATGCACCGAGCCGCTCTGTCCTGGGAAGATGCTTACTACAACCTGGTCCGTCCGCATAAGAGCTTGCGCTTACGAACCTACCAAAAAACCCTGGCTCAATGGACCCTCAGAACTCCAGCAGTGGCTGCTGGCTTGACCGATCATATTTGGACTGTTAAAGAGCTGCTGATGACGGTGCCTTTACCTACAAAAACCAAGAACACTAATTAGGGAGACTATCGAGGATTTGACTGCTATTCAACCATTTCCAGATGCAACAAATCAAACTGGAATTTATTTTGCGACCAAGGTAGAAAGCCAAAATAACTTTGGATCATCAACAATACCTTGCAGGATTTGGAAACCTCTCAAATCACCCCGCATTGACCCTGGACTTACTCTTACTTCCGTCCTTGAACAGGTTTCGTTAGAGGATGGAGAAGCATTGCCTATTGGCGACCTTGGTACTCCGTATTGGACTGGAAACAAAAACCATTATGATTCGGTAGTGTTTCTAAGGGGTAATTCCTCTTTTTTAAGTAAAACTCATCGCGGGACGGTGAATGATTTAGCCAGAGTTTATTGGGTAAAAGTAGAGAAGTATTCTCCTGAGACAAATCATGCCTTTATTCGAACGCTTACAGAGGAAGAATTACCTGGTGCAAAAACAATTGATCCGGTCAATGGAGCATGGATAGAAGCCGATTTACTATTCCCTTTACTTCGTGGGCGAGAAGTTGGGCGTTATAGTATAGACATGCAAGGCTGGTATCAAATTATTCCTAATCGCCATTATAGAGTCTATGAAGATGAAACAGAATTTGCAGTTAAATATCCAGCTGCATATTCGTATTTCAGAAATTTTTCTAATTTACTCCCAAGAAGAGCAACCTTCAAAAAATTTACAAACTACTTGCCTTCGTATGGAATATTTTGTGTTGGCGATTACAGTTTTTCAGAATATAAGGTTGTTTGGCCTGAACAACAAAACCCGAGCAATTTTCACGCTTCTGTTGTAACAAAAACCACCGATACACCGATCGTACCAAACCAAGTTATAGTTCCAGATCATAAGCTTTACTTTACGAGTGTCGATACTCTTGAAGAAGCTCATTACCTTTGTGCAATCCTAAATTCTCGTCCTGTACGCCTATGGTTAGGTGGTTTCCTGCTAAGTAAACAAATTGGCACATCAATATTTTCTTACACACGAGTTCCACCATTTGAAACGAAAAATATAATTCACCAAAGAATATCATCTATTTCCCTAACTGCCCATAACGCAAGATTGAAAAACAAAAGTGATGATTTCCTTGCACCGGACCTAGAAAATGAGTTAGAAGATTTGGTAAAGAAAAATTGCCAGTACTTATAACATAGACCAACCAAAAAGATCGGCTCAATGGGAGCCGATCTTTTTAAAAATAATAGGATGGGTGAATGTTTGCCTATGGTTGAGTGTCCCCAAGCGGACTCGAACCGCTGTTTGGGCCTTGAGAGGGCCCCGTCCTGGGCCACTAGACGATGGGGACAAAGCGGGCAGATTTTATCAGACGCCCGTTGAATCGTCAATCAAAAAGACCTGCACTTCCTTCGGCCCGTGGACACCGATGGTCAGGGCCATCTCGATATCGGCGGTGCGCGACGGCCCGGTGACGAGGACTGCGGCTGAAGCGTCTTGAAGCCCGGGCACGCTTAATACCTGCGGGAGGCTGGCGTAAATGTCCTTCTCCTTCAGCAAGGTGACCTGGATTTCCGGCAGCAGCGAGGCGGTTAACGAATGGCTTGCTCCGCCGGTCAGCACCAGCGACCCCGTTTCCGCAATCCCGGCCAGAGCTCCCGTGATCCCGCAGCGGATACCCGGGTCAGGTTCGCGGACCACGGAAACACCCGGCTTCCGCAAGGATTCGAGAGCCCGCGCTCCAGCCTCATCGCAAAAGGCGGCGGTGATCCCGCGTTCGTCCAGAAATTCCCCGAGCCGCGCCGGAAGGTCTTTCTCCGCCACACGGCTCACCCGCCCGCCCAGGGCGGTCAGCTCCTCGGAAAATTGAGCTGACACGGTTTTGCTGATCGGGGCTTCAGTGAGATCCGGATTTCCCGGATCCGGGATTACCTGATCACTTATCCCGTTGAGCTCCTGTTTGATCCGCTTCCACCTCGCCCGGAATGGACGGACCTCCATGCGCGGCAGGTCCTTGCTGTACCCCCAGCCGGTGAAAGCCGGCAGGTGCATGTATGCCGAGCGCGGCGAAACCAGACGACTGAACCACCCACCCAGGCGTTGGGCCGCGGCGAACAGAGGCGGGGCAGAGGCAACAAAACGGTAGGCTGTCAGTCCAAACCTGACCGCAGCCGCCAGCCCGACCCCCTCGGTTCGTTTTTCATCTTTTGTTTTTTGGCCTTCCCCCGAACGGACCCGCAGCAGCAGCTTCGGCAGGTCGATGTCCACCGGGCAGGCTTCCTTGCAGGCCCCGCACAGGGATGAAGCCTGCGCCAGCTGTCCGAACTGCTGCAGGCCGAAGAGACCCGGGCTGACCACCGAGCCGATCGGCCCAGGATACGGCGCGATGGAGCCGTCCGTCCCGCGGTAGGCGTGCCCGCCGATCTCGCGGAAGACAGGGCAGGCGTTCAGGCATGCCCCGCAGCGGATGCAGTAGAGCGCCTCAGCCAGGCCCGAATCACGCATGCGGCTGCGGCCGTTGTCGACCAGGACCAGGTGGCGTTCCTGCGGGCCGTCGGCATCCCCGGGCCGGCGTGGGGAGCGGATCAGGCTGGTGTAGACGCTCAGCTTCTGCCCGGTGGCCGAGCGCGGCAGGAGCGAGAGCAGCAGGCCGAGATCATCCATCGTCGGCAGCAGGCGCTCCATGCCCATCAGGGCGATGTGGACGGGCGGCAGGGTGGTGCACATGCGCGCGTTGCCTTCATTCGAAACCACGCACAGCGTCCCGGTCTCGACCACGCCAAAGTTGACGCCCGAGAGGCCCACGTCGGCGGTCAGGAAGACCTGGCGCAGCACCCGGCGGGCGGTGGCGGTCAGGGTCGGGATGTCCTCGGTGTAAGGAATGCCCAGTTTCTCATGGAAGAGCTGGCCGACCTGCTGACGGTTCAAATGGACGGCCGGGGTGAGGATGTGCGACGGCCGCTCGCCGCGCAGCTGGACGATGTATTCGCCCAGGTCGGTCTCCACGGCGCGGATGCCAGCCCCTGCCAGGGCGTGGTTCAGGTTGATCTCCTCGCTGACCATCGACTTGGATTTGGCGAGCAGGATCGGATTCTGACGATTCCCGTCCATCCCCCGGCGTCTGGAGACGCCGGATTCCGCGATCTCCACGATGATCTTCACCGCCTCGCCCGTGTCTGCAGCACGATGGACCTGGATGCCGTTTGCCGTGACCCGGGCGATGAATTTTTCCAGGTACTCGTCCAGGTGGGTGATGACCTCGGCACGCACGGCATGCGCCCGCTGGCGGCGCTCCTTCGGGTCCGGGAGTGTGGCCAGGGCAGCCAGGCGCCCCTTCTGGCGGCGCTCGGCATTGGCGTCCAGGGCGGCCTGCAAGGACGGGTTGGCAATGGAGATGCGGATCTTAGATCGGAAGGTTACGTTGCTCATCGGTTGCTCAGTACCTCGGCGATATGGACGACGCGCTGCGTTTTTCCCTGGCGGTGCAGTCCGCCCTGGATGTGCATCAGGCATCCACTGTCACACACCACCAGCGTCGGGGAGGCGGTCGTCTCCAGGTTGACGATCTTCCGCTTGAGCATTTCGGCGGATATTTCGGGGTGCTCCACGGAGAAGATCCCGCCGAAGCCGCAGCATTCCTCTGCCCCCGGGAGATCGAGAATCTCGGCGCCTTTCACGCCTGAGAGCAGGCGGCGCGGCGCCTGGTTCACACCCAGGCTGCGCAGCAGGTGACAGGAGGCGTGATAGGTCAGCTTTCCTGGCCAGAAGGCGCCCAGCTCCGTTATCCCGCGCACCTCCACCAGGTACTCGCTGAATTCGTAGGTGCGCGAGGCCAGGTTCCTGGCGCGCTCAAGCCATCCGGGATCATCTTTGAACAGCTCCAGATATCCCTGGCGGACCATTGCCGCGCACGAGCCAGAGGGAATGATCACCGGGGCGCGAGATTGTTCGAAGACGCGGATGGTGTGCTCGGCCAGCGGGCGCGCCTCGGCACGCATACCAGCGTTGAAGGCTGGCTGCCCGCAGCAAGTCTGCGAGGGCGGAAATTCCACCGCCGCTCCAGCGCGGTTGAGCACCTTCACGATTGCTTCCCCGACATGCGGGAAAAATGTGTCGATCAGGCAGGTGACGAAGAGCTGGACTGTTTCGGCCATATGGGTACCAAAGGAATTGTACTTCACAATAATGCACGGTATGGATATTCGCCTTAAAACCGTTGTATAGATTATAGGAATCCCCGCTTTGATAAGATTCCGGTTAAATTCCCTGGCACCATCCTTCTGGGCTGCCGGGAGCGTCTGGATCTCTCTCCCCGTACCTTGGAGAAGCGCATTGCCCGGTCATTCCAAGTCAAGGTACGCCCGCGATAAATGATAATCACGAGCGAGCTCCCCGAAAGGAACTCGCTCTTTTTGATCAAACAAACCGGAGACTCGGTTATTTACCCAATCGGTGCACAGGTGCATCGGTGGAAGGTCAATATGCTATTTTTTCTGTGTAATTCTGCCCCGTTTGATTTGCCTGTACATTGGTATAGGTTCTCTTGGAAGGGATAAAGTAGCACCTGGTGAGGGAGTTGTGGCCGCCGCACTGGAGCGACGGGACAACGTCACCCGACCAGCCGTAGGGCACACTCAGGATATAGGCGCCTTTTCTGTCGGAAGTGACGGTCTTGGTGACACTATCGACGACGTAGGTCAGGGTTACGCCCATGTTGCCGGCATTGCCTGAAATCGTGTAGGTAATCAGGGTGGCTGTATAGTTTTGGATGGTAAAGTCGGCTAAAGCATCGGTGTAGTCGATGCGGTCTGGGGAGAAGGTGTACCCGGCTAGCGAAGGACGGACCGTGCCGGACCAGCCATATGGGACGGTGATCGTGTAATTCCCGTTTGTATTGGCTGTTGTGGTACCCCCTGTATAATCCAAGACTGCGCCCGCCACTCCAGCATTACCGGAAATTATGTAGGTAATGAGGGTAGCGAGGTAATCCTGGCTGGGCTGATCAGCCAGAACGTCGTTGTAATCTATGTGGTCAGGCGAGAAGGTGTAGCCGGTCAGGGAGGGGGTGACCGTACCGGTCCAGCCGGTGGGAATGGTGAAGGAATAATTCCCGCTGCTGTCTGTGGTGTCAGTCTGGGGGCCGCCATCGTCGTAGCTCAAGGTTACGCCGCTCAAGCCGGCATTACCGGAGATAGTGTATATAACCGTGGCGGTGTAATTCTGGTTGATCAGGTCTGCCAGCACATTGCTGTAGGGGATGCTGGTGGGCGAGAATCGATAGCCGGCCTGGGAGGGGGTGACCGCGCCAATCCAGCCGTATGGAACGATGATGGTGTAATTCCCGTTTGTATCGGCGGTTGTGGAACCGCCGGTATAGTTCAAAGTGGCACCGGCCACCCCGGCATTGCCAGAGATGGTGACGAGGGCAGTGTAGTTTTCACCGGTCAGGCTGGCAGTGACAGGGGTTGTGTAGTCACGATGGTCAGGTGAGAATGTGTAGCCGGTCAGGGAGGGGGTGACCGTACCGGTCCAACCGGTATGAATGGCGAAGGAGTAATTCCCGCTGCTGTCCGTGGTGGCAGTCTGGGGACCGCCATCGTCGTAGCTCAAGGTTACGCCGCTCAAGCCGGCATTACCGGAGATAGTGTATATAACCGTGGCGGTGTAATTCTGGTTGCCCTGGTCAGCCAGCACATTGCTGTAGGGGATGCTGGTCGGTGAGAATCGATAGCCCGTCAAGGAAGGGGTGACCGTGCCAGTCCAACCGTATGGAACGATGATGGTGTAATACCCGTTTGTATCGGCGGTTGTAGAACCGCCGGTATAGTTCAAAGTGGCACCAGCGATCCCCGCATTGCCGGAAATAATAACGACTTGTGTGGCAGTATAGTTTTCACTGGTCAGGTTCGCAGTGACATTGTTGTAGGTTTTGTGATCCGGCGAGAAAGCGTAATCTGCCAGAGATGGGGTCACTATACCTGACCATCCGGGGGAGACCCACAGCAGATAATTGCCGCTGCTGTCAGAGGTAACGGTCCTCAGGCTGCCATCCGTGTAGCTCAAGGTCACACCTGCCGCCCCCACATTGCCGGAGATGCTCTTTTCCACGGTGACGGTGTAGTCCTGGCTGGTCTGGTTGGATTTAACGCTGGTATAACTGCGATTGGCGGGGGTAAATAAATAGCCGGCCAGCGAGGGACTGACCGTTCCGGACCAGCTGGTGGAAACCCATAGGGAATAGTTGCCATCACCGTCGGCGGTGGCCGTTTTGGCACTGCCATCCGTATAGCTCAAGGTCGCTCCGGCCACCCCGGCATTGCCGGAGATGGTGTATTGTACCAATTCGAAGGCGCCGATGTCACAATGGCTGCCCTGCGGGCGGGTTATACCCCGCTGATCCACGCCATCGATATAATCGCCTGCACAGGTGACGTCATCGCCGGCGTCGATCGCCGGGCTGCCGGGCAGGAGGGCGAGGGTCTGGGTCGGGCCGCTGTTGCTGGCAAGCGAACCCAGCATGGGATCGGCAGTGGAGACAGGTGTGCCGCAGGCATTTGCGCCGGATGCATTTTTCTTGATCAAATTATTGACATCGTGTGCTATCGTACCGCTGCTGTTGTAACAATCCGTTTTTGCATTGGTGTTGGCTAGAATGACATTGTACAGGGATAAAGATCCTTGAGAGTTTAAAATTCCACCGCCATTGCCATTGGAGCCGGTATAATTAGTGGAAAAAGTGCTGTTTTTAATACTGACCGTATTTGTACTTCCATAACTATAAATACCGCCTCCGGCACTGCCTACGCTCTGATTTTCGTAGAAAGTGCTGTTGTCCACCTCCAGCGCGCCACCGTTAAAATTATAAATACCTCCGCCAGACAAATTGGTGTAATTATATTTAAAAGTAGTGTTGAGGATTATCAAAGAACCGGCGTTCGCGATCCCGCCTCCATAACTAAAAAAATACGAATTATTACTCCAGAAAGTGCTTCCGGATATGACGGCAAGGTTAAGATTATAAATGCCGGCACCATAACCCCAACTAGAAGTGTCTCCATTCCTCTCAAAATTATCAAAAAAAGTGGTGCCTGTTACAGCCAAGGTTCCGGTGTTAAATATGGCCCCACCCCCTGTCTCCCACGCCACATTGGTTGAAAAATAACTGTTTGTAACGGTTAAAGAGCCGGCGTTATAAACACCACCCCCTGCCCCGCAATTGAAGTAGCAGAGATAGGTATTATCAGCCGGATTATTACCCCCGACGCTTACATTGGTCAGGGTCAATGTGCCCGTGTTATAGGCTCCCCCTCCCTTCGTTGCATAGTTGGACGAAATTGTGCTGTTCTGAATACTCAATGTGCCACTGTTATAAATACCACCGCCTGAACAACCCTCACCGCAATTCCCCTTGATAAAATCCAAATTGATGATGCTGACGGTTGATCCATTGGAAACAGATAAATCCGTGGTTGTATTGTTACCTGATATCTGGATGTGCGAGCCTGAACTCGGTCCACTAATTGTAAGGCTTTTATTAATGCTCAATTTAGATGCTAAAGTAATAGTCTGTCCGGCCAGGGCTGAATCGAAAACAATCGTGTCCCCTGCTGCGGCGTCTGCAATTACCTGGCGCAAAGAACCGGCGCCGCTATCATTCGTATTCAGTACAGTGTCCGGATTAAGCGCCGTGGGCGAATAATTCTGGTTGGTTTGGTCAGTTAATACATTTTCATAAGTTAGACTATCCGGTGTGAAGGATACATCCGATTTCGATGGGGTAACCGTGCCTGACCAGCCAACAGGGGCTGTAAAGCAATAATTTCCATTTAAAATCGATTTTACGGTTTCAGGAGATCCCACTGTGTAGCTCAGCGTTGTGCCCACCGCCCCTACGCTGCCGCAGATGGAGATATAGGTTGGTAGGATTAGCGCCAGACTGTGGTACCCCCCTGCCGCAATTGCGGTGATTCCCATGAGGCCGCTCACCTGCACGGGGGTGGTCCGACTGGCGGTCGTTCCGTCACCCAGTTGGCCATAATAGTTATATCCCCAGGCCCAGACTGTTTCGCCGGATGTGAGCGCCAGGCTGTGGTACTCTCCTGCAGAAACTGTGGTGACTCCGGTGAGGCTGCTCATCTGCACAGGCGTGCTCCGATTGGTGGTCGTGCCATCGCCCAGCTGACCATAAGAGTTATAGCCCCAGGCCCAGATTGTGCCAGCAGATGTGAGCGCCAGACTGTGTAATCCCCCTGCAGCAACTGCGGTTATTCCCATGAGGCCGCTCACCTGCACAGGCGTGCTCCGATTGGTGGTCGTGCCATCACCCAGCTCGCCAAAAGAGTTATCGCCCCAGGCCCAGACCGTGCCGCCGGAGGCGAGCGCCAGACTGTGTTCTCCCCCTGCAGCAACTGCGGTTATTCCCGTGAGGCTGCTCACCTGCACCGGCGTGCTCCGATTGGTGTTCGTGCCATCGCCCAGCTGGTCATAATAGTTATAGCCCCAGGCCCAGACCGTGCCATCGGAGGTGAGCGCCAGACTGTGGTACTGCCCTGCCGTAATCGCGGTGACTCCCGTGAAGCCGCTCACCTGCACAGGCGTGCTCCGATTGGTGTTCGTGCCATCGCCTAATTGACCATACCCGTTATAACCCCAGGCCCAGACTGTGCCGTCGGAGGCGAGCGCCAGACTGTGACCATCTCCGGCAGCAACTGCGGTGACTCCCGTGAGACCGCTCACCTGCACAGGCGTGCTCCGGTTGGTGGTCGTGCCATCACCCAGCTGGCCATAAGAGTTATCGCCCCAGCGGAATGTGTCAATGATTTGAGACAACTTGTTTTGGAATTTACTGTCGAAGTTTTCTGTATTGGCGAGATCTTTTTCTCCTTTCTTTCCGGCAGGTTGTGGAAAAGTGGACAGAAAAGCACTGCCCACTTTTCCACAACCACTACGACGACGGCGATTGGGTTTCTTCCTGCCTTAGCGCCGGTTTGGGTGGATTGATCCAAACTGCCTCGGGCAACTCTGGCGGTTTGGGCAGCCCTTTAACAAATCGTTCCGGGTTCTTTTGATAAGCGGCTTGCAACACTTGCTGGCGCTGCTGGATCACCACCGCGGCTCGGTCATAATGGACATCTGCAGGGGTGAGCAGCCCTAAACCGCTGTGGTGGTGGTCGTAGTTGTACCAGTCAAAGAAATCTTTGGCCCAGGAGCGGGCATCCGGTTGACATCCGAACCGTTCGGGATAATCGGGCTGATACTTCAAAGTCTTGAACTGGGCTTCGGAGTAGGGATTATCGTTGGAAACGTGCGGGCGGGAGTGAGTTTTGGTCACACCCAGATCCGCCATCAAGAAGGCCACCGGTTTGGAAGTCATCGAACTGCCCCGGTCGGCATGGATCGTGAGTTGATCCGGTTGAATGCCTTGGCGACCACAGGTTTCGGCAATCAGTTCCTTGGCCAGGTTGGCTGTCTCGCGTTCACTGATCAACCAGCCGACCACAAAGCGGCTGAAGACATCCAGGATCACGTACAGGTAGTAATAGGTCCACTTGGCGGGTCCCAGCAGCTTGGTAATGTCCCAACTCCATAATTCGTTGGGTTTGGTCGCCAATAGCTCCGGTTTGACGTAATTTGGATGCCGCAACTGGTTGCGGCGCTCGCAAATTTCATTGTTTTCATCCAAAATGCGGTACATCGTCCGCCAGGAGCATAGATAGTGCCCTTCGTCGATCAAAGTGGCATACACTTCGCGTGGCGCCTGGTCCTGAAATCGTTCACTGTTAAGGATCTGACGTACTTCGGCCTTCTCGGCCTGGCTCAGCGCTCGGGGGGAAACGGTTGGTTCAGGGGACGGCTGGCGTTCAATTGCCGCCGGCTGACGAGAGCGGTACAAACCGCTCCTGGGTACGTCCAGCGCCTGGCAGGCGCTCGAAACACTCACGGTTTCAGCCAACTGTTCGACCGACTGGATCAGTTCGGTTCGTCCGGGTCGGTTTCTTCGACCGCCACGCCGAGCATCTGAGCAACTTTTTTTTGGACATCGATGATCACTTCGGCCTGCCGCAAACGCTCTCGCAATCGCTCATTCTCGCGTTTCAGCTTGGCCAGTTCAACCGCCTGCGGATCCGGTTTCGGTCCTCGTTTGCGGGGCGACAGACCATCCAGTTCGCCTCGCTCGCGTTGCCGACGCCAGTTGCTCAGGCTGGAGGAATATATTCCTTCCCGACGCAGCAAGGCACCGATTTCACCCAACCTCTCGCAAGCATCTACTTCCTGCAGGATCCGCAGCTTGTATTCCGCAGTGTATTGCCGCCGTTTTGCTTTGGCGACTACTTCTGTTTTCGGCATCTCGAATGCTTTCGCTTTCAGCTCTACTACCATTGGTTTTCTCCTCCGCCCTGCTCACTAAATTATCGGGAGGAGTTGTCTCACTATTATAGTCACAGAGGGCAGGCCCAGACCATGCCATCGGAGGTGAGCGCCAGACTGTGGTACTGCCCTGCCGCAATTGCGGTGACTCCCGTGAGGCCGCTCACCTGCAGAGCGGTTCCCCCACTGGTGGTCGTTCCATTGCCTAGCTGACCATATGTGTTTTGGCCCCAGGCCAAAGCCTCTCCGCCCGAGGCGGCACGGCCGATACGCGCTGGTTGGACCAGCAGCCAGCCAGAAACCAAAACGATCGCCATGAACAGGTTGATGAGCACTTTAAGCTTCATGAGAGTTCCTCTTCGATAGACCCGACCCCATAAGATCTTAAACCTGTATTGTTTGAACATACGCCATCCCCAGGCACCCAACCTGGCACATACCTACGTGCCTCTAAGTTAATTTGCTAGATGTAGGCATTCAAAGATATTATATGTAGTTTGGAATTCCACAATCATAACCAACCCATATCAGATCGTAGATGTTCGTTCTTGCCCGGACCAATCCATATGCTTAAGATTGGTCTACTGAAATTGATATGCTGTCATCATGGAGAAGATCACACAAGCAGCAACTATTTTGGTATGATTAGCCGCTTGGAAGGACTTATCCATGGCAACTTTTCGCACCAAGATTCCCAACCATTTTGATCTACCGCGCCGCATTTCCCGATTAAGTGAACTGGCTTACAACCTGTGGTGGACCTGGAACCCGATTGCCCAGCGACTCTTCTACCGCATCGACTACGCCCTCTGGGAGGAGGTCAACCACAACCCCATCTGGTTCCTGCACAACGTTGGTCGGGCAGGGATCAATGCCGCGGCGTTGAACAACAGCTACCTTGAGCTGTACGACCGCGTCCTGGAGAACTTCGACACATACCTGAAAGCCGGGGATACCTGGTTTGCACGCAGCTATCCCAGGCGCAGAGAGCAAACCACCGCTTATTTTTCCATGGAATTCGGCCTGCACGAGATTCTCCCGATCTATTCCGGAGGGCTGGGTGTGCTGGCCGGGGATCACTTAAAGGAGGCCAGCGATCTCGGCCTGCCGCTGGTCGGGGTTGGCCTGCTGTATGCAGAGGGTTATTTCACCCAGCATATTTCCGAGGACGGCTGGCAGCAGACGGTCAATAACCCGCTTAACTTCGAGAGACTGCCAGTCCTGCCTGTTCTCAATGACCAGGGAAAACCGCTGACCATCTCTGTGGATTTCCCTGACCGGACCGTCACTGCCCACATCTGGGAGCTGCGCCTTGGCCGTGTGCCTCTCTATCTGCTCGACACCGACCTGGACGAGAACAGCCCGGCGGACCGCAATCTGACCTCCCGTCTTTACTACAGCGACCTCGACCTGCGCGTTGCCCAGGAAGTCCTGCTCGGGATAGGCGGTGTGCGGGCGCTGCGGGCATTGGGATTCGAACCCAGCATCTGGCATATGAACGAAGGGCACGCAGCCTTCCTGACCCTGGAGCGGGCCCGCGAGCTTGTTGCCAGCGGGACGCCTTTCGAAAAGGCCATGAAGAAGATCCGCCCCGGTACCGTCTTCACCACCCACACTCCTGTCCCCGCCGGGAACGATGAATTCCCGCTCTGGCTGATCGATAAGCATCTTTCCAAGCTTTGGTTCGACCTGGGCCTGAACCGCGACCAGTTTGTCGCCCTGGCTCGCCACCAGCAGTCGTGGGGCGAGACCTTCAGCATGCCCATCCTGGCCCTGCGTTCTGCCTCCGGCCGTAACGGCGTCTCCGAGGTCCACGGGCGGGTCGCCCGCGGGATGTGGCAGTTCCTCTGGCCCGAAGTGGAAAATCCCGACGACGTGCCGATTACCTACGTCACCAACGGCGTCCACACCGCCACCTGGATGGCCCGCCGCATCCGCGTTCTCTTCGACCGCTACCTCGGCGAGGACTGGCTGGAGCACCTGGATGAGCCGGAGACGTGGGCCAGGGCAGAGGCGATCCCCGACATCGAGCTGTGGGCGGCGCGCAACCACCTCAAGCGCAAGCTGGTTCTATACATTATGGCACGCGCCCGTCAGCACTGGATGAACGGCGGTTTCCATCCGGTGCAGGTCATTGCCTCGGGCGCCCTGCTTGATCCTACTGCCCTGACCATCGGCTTCGCCCGCCGCTTCGCCACCTACAAGCGCGCCAACCTCATCTTCAGCAACCTGGACCGTCTGCTGCAGCTGATCAACCTCCCCAACCGCCCGGTACAGATCATTTTTGCCGGCAAGGCGCACCCCGCCGATGAACCCGGCAAGATGCTCATCCAGGAGGTCTACCGCATTGTCAAGAAAGCCGAAAACGGCGGGCGCCTGGTTTTCCTCGAAGATTACGACATCAACCTGGCACGCTACCTGGTCCAGGGTGTGGATGTATGGCTCAATACCCCGCGGCGCCCGAATGAGGCCTCCGGGACATCCGGGATGAAGGCGGCGTTGAACGGTGTGCTCAATTTCTCGGTGCTCGATGGCTGGTGGCGGGAGGCTTACAACGGGAACAACGGCTGGGCTATTGGTGCGGATGCCGACCTGGGTGTCGAAGTCCAGGATGACGCCGATGCCGAGAGTCTCTACGATACCCTGGAAAACCAGATCGTTCCGTTGTATTACGGCGAACGCGGCACGGATGACATGCCGCGCAAGTGGTTGGCCATGGTCAGGGAGTCCTTAATGACCATCACGCCGCACTTCAGCACCCGCCGGATGCTGAAGGAGTACGTCGAACGGCTGTACTTTCCCAAGAAAAAAGTAAGCTGAGGCCGGGCGGCGAATTTCCACCCCAATATTAAAACTGGAAGGTGTTCAATGTTGATCTTCTT
Organism: uncultured Chloroflexia bacterium; assembly: GCA_963753465.1. Lineage (GTDB taxonomy): Bacteria > Chloroflexota > Anaerolineae > Anaerolineales > Villigracilaceae > UBA877. Next base: position 900,624 of record CAVWCJ010000002.1, on the reverse strand, counting down.
GCTTTCTCCGGCAGCCTGGCTGGGCGGGCTGACGATCTTTGGCCTGCGCGTCTGCGACATGACCTGCGACACGCTGCGTATGCTGTATGTTGTGCGCGGGCGCAGGTCAATCGCCTGGGGGCTGGGGTTCACCCAGTCGGTCATCTTCGTGGTGGCGATCACATCCGTGTTAAGCCACATCAACAACCCGCTCACCGTGATCGGCTATGCTGCCGGTTTTGCCACCGGTAATGTGGTTGGGATGTGGATCGAGGCACGCCTGGCGATCGGGCATGTCAAGATCAGCATTGTCACCCAGCGCCTTGGTGCGGCCATGTCCGAGGGGCTGCGGGGTGTCGGCTTCGCGGTGACCGAGATCCCGGCGCGCGGCCGCGATGGGACCGTCAGCATGCTGAGCGTCAGCGTGCTGCGCAAGGATGTGGCCAAGGTCGAGGCGATTGTCCACGAGAAGGACCCGGGGGCGTTTGTCATTTCCGAGGACGTGCGTCCGCTCCGGCGCGGTTTTTGGCGCGCGTAGAAAGAGGAAAAAAGAAAACAAGGAAACAAAAAGCGCAGCGAGGATTAGACGGTGCGCTTTTCCTTTCCTTTTTTTGGTTTTTTTTATTGCTTGAACTGCCCGTCCTTGTAAACCCCCTCGCCGTCGACTAATATTTCGGAGTCTTCCTTCATCCCGCAGATCATGTCCCAGTGGATCATGCTCTTGTTTTTACTGCCCGTTTCAGGGTACCCCGAACCGAGGGCCATATGGAAGGAACCGCCGATCTTTTCATCGAACAGGATGTTGTGAGCGAAGTGATCAATCTCGTAGTTCATCCCGATCGCAAATTCGCCCAGGTAGCGCGCCCCGGGATCAGACTCGAGCATTTCCATCAGGAAAGGCTGGTTCTTCTCGGCCTTGGCCGAGGTGACCTTGCCCTTGGCGAAGGTCAGTTCCACACCTTCGACCATCACCCCGTTATAAATGGCGGGGAAATCGTAGCGCACCCAGCCGTTGGCTGACTCCTCGACCGGACCCGTGTAGATCTCGCCGTCCGGCATGTTGTTTTGGCCCGCGCCGTTCAAAAACCTGCGCCCCTTGATTGACAGGCTCAGGTCGACGTTCGGGCCGCGCAGCACGACCTGGCTGTGTCCTTCGAGGCGCTCGATGATCTTGCGCTGCCGGTTCTCGACTTTCTTCCAGAATGCCACCGGGTCGTTTTCGTTGGCATGGCAGGCGCGGTAGACGAAATCCTCGAAGTCTTTCTGGCTCATCCCGGCTTCTTCGGCGAGACCCGCAGTGGGGAAGAGCGTGGTGACCCACTTGAAAGAGCGGTCGGCGCCGCGGCGCATCTGCGCCTCCAGGATGGGAGAAATGGCTTTCTGATGGCGCTTCTGCTTGGAGGGGTCCACATTCCCCAGGGCGCGCGGGTTGGTGGCGGAGTGGATGCGGATGCGGCTTTCAAACTGATCGTAGGCCAGCTTGCGGAAGGTCGGAATGAAGTCAAGCTGGGCATCGCTGGCGTGTGCGAACAGAATCTCGTCCTGGTCGGGCAGGTCCAGCAGGGGGTGCGGGTGGCCGCCGCGGTCCAGGACGGCGGCGTAGAGCGCCTCGACCAGCGGAGCAGCGGCGGTGGTCGCTTCTATTAAAACCCGGTCACCGGGCTGGATCTGGGTGGAATGGTCCACCAGAATCTGTGCAAGCTTTTGGATGCGCTTATCAGGCATCGCACACCTCCTGTCTGAGCTTTTGCAAAGCGGATTATATCACCGGCATAAAGGTCGCCGGCAAACCGTGAATTGGCAGTCGGCTGTCCCGATCAGCGCTTCCCTGCCAGGATGGCCAGCATCCTGGCGTGCAGCCTGGGTGGGGCGGCCAGCAGCGAGCAGGGCGGCGTGAGATAGTCCGGTTCGCCGTCCAGGGTGGTGGTGGCTGCTCCGGCCTCCTCGGCGATCAGCCCGCCGGCCGCGACATCCCACGGCTTGAGACTCAGCTCCCAGTACCCGTCGAAGCGCCCTGCGGCGATGTAGCATAGATCGAGGGCAGCCGAACCGAGACGGCGTACACCCTGCGAAAGTTTTGCAAAGCGGGCGTAGTGATCCAGGTTGTCGTGCGCGGTTGTGCGGATATCGTAAGGAAAGCCGGTGACGAGCAGGCTCGTGTTGAGATCAGAGGCTGACGATACGCTTAGCCTCTGGCCGTTCAGAGACGCTCCGCCGCCGCGCTCGGCGCTGAACAGCTCGTCCCGCAGCGGCTCATAGACGACGCCGATCGTCACGGAGCCGTTGTGCGCATAAGCGATGGAGACGGAGAAAAAGGGAACACCGTGGGAATAATTAACCGTCCCATCCAGCGGATCGACCAGCCACAGGTCGCCTTCCCCGCCGGGGATAAGGCCGGCCTCCTCCGACATGATGCGGTGCCCGGGAAAGAGGCGCTGGATTTCACCCAGCAGAAAGGCTTCGGACTGGTGGTCGACCTCGGTGACCAGGTCGATCACCCCCTTGTACTCCACCTGGTGCGCCCGGGTGTAGGATGCGCGCAAAATGTGGCCAGCCTGGCGGGCCAGCCTTTCGAGATCTGTCAGGGTCGGTTTCATGATTTAATACGGGAATGCTTGGCTTTGTCCAGGATCTGGTTGACCTGGTCGAGCTCTGCCTGGATGTCGTCATGATCGGTCCTGGCCTGCAGGAGCATCGTCTCGAAAGCCGAGCGCTGTCCCGGCGGCAGGGTGGGCAGCAGGCGTTCGATGCGGGCGATCTGCGTGTTCTTGTGGCGGAGTTTGCTCTCCAGCCGTTCGCCATACCGGCTGTAAAACTCATGATCCCCGATCGGCTTGGGCATGGGCTCCAGCCCCTGGGTGAGGAGCTCGGCGATGGTCAGCAGGAACTCCTCGGTGTCGATTGGCTTCTCGATGAAGCGCGCTGCGCCCAGGCTGAGAGCAAAGTCCTTGTCCTCGGGCGTGACGTAGGTGGCGGAGAGGAAGATGATCGGGATATCGCTCGTTTCCGGGTTGGTGCGGATCCGATGGGCCAGGGCATAGCCGTCCATTTTGGGCATCAGGATGTCCGTGATGACCAGCAGCGGCCGCTCTTCTTTGATCTTTTCCAGTGCTTCCTGTCCGTTGCGCGCGGTGAGCACCGGGTACCCCTTGAAGCGCAGGGTCACGTCCAGCAGTTCCAGCACATTGGGGACATCTTCGACGACCAGGAGTGGACCGGAAGGCAGGTTCATAGTGTATTTATTGTAGCCGGGTTTGGATGGTGGGGCAAGGTCCCTGATCGGCCAGGATTATTCACCCCAAATAAATCCAGAGGAAGGAACAGGGAAAATCGCGCCTGGCGGAGGTCCCCCGGGGCAAACAGGGCCTGGGTCCTCACCCGATATGAAATGAGAGGGCCCGGCGAGAAATTGTACAGAGCCAGAAAAACCCCCCGATCAGCGTTTGCCATTCCACTCGTCGATCAGGCGCGTGAAGTATTCGTCCAGGTAGTCCAGGCGGTCTGCGGCGATCAAGCGCGCCATGTCGGTGAACATCCGCTCGCGCACTTTGCGCAGTTTGAACAGGTGTTCATGGTAGGAGCTGTGCGGTTCGCCGGGTTCTTCCTGGCCGGTTTTGATAAACTGCTTCGAAGGCGGGAAATAAAACGGCTTCCCGTCCAGTGCCGCGTAGCCGATGACGCGCGCCACGCCGATGGCCCCCAGCACGTCAAGCTTGTCGGCGTCGAACAGGACCTTGGCCTCGATGGTGCGGGGCGGCTCAGACCGGTCGCGGAAACGGTGCGCCCGGATGCAGTGCTGGACGGCGGCGATGCGCTCCACAGCCCAGCCCTCCTCCGTCAGCACCTGGCCGGCGAACTCAGCCGAGGCCTGGTGGTGCGCTTCGCGCACCGCTCCGTTGCCGGGCGCGGCGCCCTCGGCATCATGCAGCAGCGCTGCGGCGTGGACGATCTCCAGATCCGCACCCTCGGCAAGGGCCAGCCGTTCGGCCATGTGGTAGACGCGCAGCACGTGGTCGAAGTCATGAACGGCATCTGCGGATGTATACCAGCTGCGGGCCTGTTCGACTGTCGGCATGTCAGAACACTCTGAAGAAGTGGAGGATGGCGAGGATCGCAACGATTACAAACACGACCAGGCAGCCCTGGACCAGGTACTTCAGGATGTGGTGGAAAAAGAAGCGCACCACGATGAAGATCGCGGCCAATGCCACCAGGATCAGGATGATCCAGATGAGCTGGGTGAGCGAGATGGTTGAAAAACTAATCGTCACGGAGAACCTCCCTGAGAAAAAATGGTCAGGAAAATTTCATCAGAGCTGGCTGTCCCATTCGGTGAGTCGGGCTGCGCCGTCCACTGCATAGATGCGCCCGTGCTTGACCACCTGCCTGACCAGGTTCGTTCCGAAGCGGTATCCCAGCTGGCGGTAGTCAGGAACCGCGAGCACGAGCAGGTCAGCCTGCTTGCCCGGTTCGATGGAGCCGATCCGGTCCGCCCGGCGGATCGCATGTGCGGCGTTGATGGTCGAGGCAGCGATGGCCTGGGCGGGGGTCAGCTTCAGGACGCGGCAGGCCAGAGCGATGACAAACTGCATTGATTCATTCCAGGCCGTACCGGGGTTGCAGTCGCTGGCGAGAGCCAGGGTGCCGCCGGCGGCAAGGATCTCCTGCGCCGGGGTATACCCGCTTTCTGCCAGTCCGAAGGGCGTGCAGGGCAGGGCTACCGCGACCGTATCGCTTTGCGCGAGCACCTGGATGTCGGCGGATGAGGTCACAACCAGGTGGTCGGCCGAGGCAGCCCCGAGCTCCACTGCCAGCAAGGCTCCGCCCAGGTTGTCGAACTCGTCGGCGTGGATTTTCAAAGGAAATCCAAGTGCTTTCGCTCTTTCCAGGATTTGCCTGGACTGCTTCAGGTTGAAGGCACCCGTCTCACAGAAAACATCGACAAAGGGCAGCCTCCGGCCGGCCGCGTTTTCCTGCCACCAGTGGAGCACTTCTGGAAGCATTTCCGAGCAAAGCAGACCGGTATAGCCCTGAGGGTCCTCCTGGAACTCCGGCGGGACGGCGTGTGCGCCGAGAAATGTCGGGACGAGCTCCAGCGGGCCTTCCGCGTCAAGCTTCAGCAGAGCCAGCAGCATTTTGATCTCCGCTTCAGTCTGGAGGCCATAGCCGGTCTTGGCTTCGGCGGTGGTCGTCCCATACGCGAACATGCGCTGCACTCGCGAGCGGGTTTGTTCTACCAGAGATTCGGTTGCAGCCGAACGCGTCGCCCGTACTGTCGAGAGAATGCCGCCTCCCTCGGCCAGGATTTCGAGATATTTCGCCCCGGCCATCTTCATCTCGAACTCGGCCGCCCGGTCCCCGGCCCAGATGACGTGCGTGTGCGGGTCGACGAAGCCGGGCAGCACGACGCAGCCGGAGGCGCCCAGGGTCGGCTCGTCCGGGTGGAGGCGGCGCAGTTCGCCACTCGTGCCGGTCTCAACGATCTTCCCGTCGCGCACCAGCACCGCACCGTCCTCGATCATGCCGAGGCTGCCAAGGTCCCGGCCGCGCTGCGGACCGCCTGCGAGGGTCAAGAGCTGGGAAGCGGAATGGATGAGCATGTCAGGGTAACAATTTCCCGGGTTGATTTTACCCCGTTTGTCCATGGATAAAGAACGTCCCGGGGAGTTTCTCCGGGACGATTTGGTCAATCGCTTTATCTCAGGCCTTGGGCGCCTGCCTGAGGATGAGATGGTTCCCTTCGGAATCCTCCAGGATGGCCGAGGTGCCCCACGGCTGTTCATCCGGCTCCTGTACGAATGTCACGCCCCTGGCTTTCAGATCGGCATGCAGCTTCTTCATGTCGCTGACCTCGAAGGTGAGCGCCTGTGACTTGCCGACCACCTGGCGGTAGTGCTCCCAGTTCTTGTCCGGCAGGTAGAGGATGACTTCCGTGGCTGCGCCTTTGGGAGCAACGGCCAGCCAGCGGTTCTTTGCGCCGGGGTATAGGGCTTCATCGGAGCGCAGCTCGAAGCCGAGCATCTCGGTATAGAACTTCTTCGCCCTGTCCTGGTCGCTGACAAACACACACACCGTTCCAATTCGCTCGAACATAGATCTGCCTCCTGATGCGGTTAAGTTTCTGCCATTATATCAGAATATTTGTTCTAATCCAATGAAGTACTTGTCTCGACAATGTTAGATTAGGTATTGCCAGACTTTTTACGCTGGGTTTTATGACGACTTCGCGTTGAACGAGAGCGATTAACCAAATGCTTGACTACCAATTGAGTAGCCTGATCAGGTGTGAGCTGCGGCAAGGGCATGGTGGCTTGCAGCAAAGCGCGCACATTGGTAACCGACAGGGCTGGCAAAACCTCCAATTCCATTTGTTGCGCCAAATGGGGATCACGGGCATACTGGATCTTCCAGTCATACTTGGTCTGGGCAATGAACCAGGTGGCCATAATGGTCAGAGCCAGGTGGTGTTCCCAGGCCCGATATTTCTGAGCCTGGAGTTCATCCCATCCGATCTCGGATTTGGCATCCTGGTTGGAACGTTCGACAAAATGGCGTACGCATTTGAGCCAGGCCAGATATTTCAACGTAGTGTGCAGAGGGGCATTGCTCAAGGCGTAGGTGTAGTCTTGGTCATCTTCGTAGCGGATTACCAACCACTCCTGGGCCAATTCGCCTTCCCGGATGGTCCAGATGCGTCGCATGGCAAAGCGGTCAGCCAGTTCGCCTCGTTCGGTGTGCCGTACCGCATAGCGTCGGAAACGAGTCTCGGGGGAGACGATCAGCTGACGAGCTTCCACGGGTCGATCTTGACTCAAGATCTTGGGACGGGTATGAAATCGTCCCACTTGCCCTGGAGTGGGTGGTGGCACACCATAATCGGGTTTGGTCAGGTAGATCTGGGTATCTTCAGGCACTTCAGCCATGTAAAGGATGCCTGCCTGATCCATTTGACGTCGCAACCAGCCGCTACGCCCATACAGAGCATCACAGGCCACGGCTTCAAAGGGCAAACCCTGCGCCTGGACCCGCTGGATCATGCACCAGCCCAACTCGATCTTGGTCGCAAATCGGCGCTCCTCGGGAACTCCTACTCGCTTGCGTTCACTCGCCATTTCAGGCGTGAACCAATGTTCTTGAAGGAACAATTCTCCATCCACCCAGGTCCAAACCACATCTTTATAAAAGGCCAAAAATACACCCACCTGGCTCATCGCAATCTTGCCCAACCGGCCGTTGTGTTGGGGTCCCGCCCCCGCACTCTTTTCCCCAGATTTTTCGTCCGCACTCTCATCCAGAAGCAGCACGCCCCCCTGCTGCAGCCCTGGCGTCTCCGCAATTTCCTGTTGAACTTTTTGAATGACGGCCTGCGCTTCCCACGGCGAATCGGACATGAATTGCTGCAAATCCTGCCCGTCCTCCTCCGGGTCGATCACCTGCCGCGCAATATTGGCATAATTACGCTTCATCTGCATTTCCAGCAGCCCGCGCAGGTAAGTCCAGGCGTGTTTCCCACTGTCTCTCGTCTTGGTTTTGAAACAACCCCGGTATTGTTCCCATTGATGACTCAGCCGATCTCCAAGCCCGCCTACCGCTTCGGCTGGCAAACCCCAACGCTTAGCGTTGTAAATATCTCCACTCGTTTTCCTTTGCATCGGCAGTTCCTTCCTGTGACCATACCGAAATAACAATGATTTTTGATGCCGATGCGTTATGGTTCAGTATACTTGAGCTAATCTAACATTGTCGAGTTGTTTAGCGTCAAAAGTTGAAATTTGAAAAGGGTCAAACCTCAGAAAAACAGAGGTCGAATGACTCTAACGGAAGGAAGTTGGAAGCGGTAAACTTGGCCTGATGAGCCATAGACGGAACAAAAGCACTCCAACTTTCCCGAAAGATCAAGAGATAGCTGAGTTGAAAGAGCAACTGAGGCAGGCTGTGGTGGCTATCGAGAAACTGAAAAAGCAGAACGAGCTTTTGCACATGGAGATCGAGGAATTGAAGCGAGCGGGGAAGCGCCAGGCGACGCCGTTTGCGCGGTGGAAACTGGTGGAGCACCCGCAGCGGGGAGGGAGGAAAGCCGGTCAAGGGAAATTTTCCCGACGGGAGAAGCCTGCGCCCAGGCACGTGGATCAGACGAAAAAGGCCAAGTTGCATGGCTGCCCGCAGTGCGGGGGCCGGTTGAGCGATATTCATGCGCATGAGCAGTATGTGACGGATATTCCGAGAACCATCCGGCTGGTCACCACTCGCTATGTGACCTACAGTGGCTACTGCGCCAGGTGTTGCACTCGGGTACGTTCGCAGCACCCGGAGCAGACCTCGCAGGCCACGGGGGCGGCGGGGGTGCTGGTGGGACCGAGGGCCAAGGCTCTGGCTGCAGATGCGAAACATCGCCTGGGGTGCTCGTATGGCAAAGTGAGCGAATTGCTCAACGATGCCTTTGGAATGCAAGTGAGCCGCAGCGGCTGGTGTCAGGCCGACCAGCGGCTGGCTGAGACTGCCCTTCCGATTTATCAACAACTGATCGAAGTTGCCCGCTGCAGCAGCGTGGTGCATGCCGATGAAACCGGCTGGCGGATCGGCACGTTGTCGGCCTGGTTGTGGGTCTTCGCCAACCAGGAAGTCACGGTCTACGCCATTCGGGACAATCGCAGCAGCGATGTGGTCGTCGAGATCCTGGGCCGGGAGTTCCAAGGGATCCTGGCTTCGGACTGCTTTGTGGCCTACGATGATCAAAGGCTGAAGGACTGGCTGAAACAAAAATGCCTCTCGCACCTGCTGAAAGACCTGAAAGAGATGGAAGAGAGCAAATCAGGCCGAGCGGTCCATTTTGCCCGGGATGGAACCGCCGTGTTGCAAGCGGCGCTTAAGTTGAAAGCAGAAAAACCCAAACTGGATCCGGCCATCTTCGCTCAGCGCGCCCAGGCTCTGGAAACTCAACTGGACACCCTGATTTCCAGGCTGCACCATCTGAAAGACCGGGATAATCGCCGTTTTGCCCGCCGTTTGCGTAAACATCGCCCGCATTTGCTGCGTTTCTTGTACGTCGACGGTCTGGATGCCACCAATAACCTGGCTGAGCGCCAGCTGCGCCCAGGCGTGATCATCCGCAAAACGAATGGCTGTAATCGGGCCAAAGGCGGAGCTCAGGCTCACTCGGTTTTGACCAGCGTATTGGTGACTTGTCGTCAACATTCAGTTCCTATCCTTGACTATATGGTCAGTTTGCAGCGCTTTGGCGAAACTCCGCCGTCTTTGATTGGTTCACCATAACTCGTTTTGGACGCTAAACACGTACCCAATGAAGTTCGACGTTTTTCTGTATGGGGATAGGCTTGCCTCGGGGAATGCCCGCCTATTCTCCCTGTGACCGTACGACCTACTTTTCCTGAATGCTTTCCCGTGCAACGCGCAGCATGGTTTCCAGGCTGCGCTCCACGTCTTCTTCGGTAGTGGCCCAGGACGAGACGCTGATGCGCATGGCAGTTTGTCCCTGCCAGACGGTGCCGCCGCACCAGCAGGTTCCGTCCGCCTGGATCGCGGCGATGACCCGGTTGGTCGTCTCTGCGTCGCCGAAAGCCACCAGGACCTGGTTGAGGACTACATCGTTCAACACCTTGTACCCGGCAGACTGGAAACCTGCCGCGAAACGCCTGGCATGGCGGCAGGTCCGCTCGATCAGCTCGGCGACGCCGCTGCGGCCCAGGGCGCGCAGTGCGGTCCACACTTCAACGCCGCGAGCGCGCCTGGAAAGTTCGGGTGTGAAGTCGGAGGGATTGCGGTACGGGCTGTCGGTGGGGAGATATTCGGCCGTGATGGCCATGGCGGCGCGCAGGGCGTCCGGGTCGCGCACGAAGGCCAGGCCGCTGTCGTAGGGGACGTTCAGCCACTTGTGAGCGTCGCTAGCCCACGAGTCGGCCTGCGCCAGGCCGCGGGCCAATCCCGACAGCGCGGGTGCCGCCGCTGCCCACAGGCCGAAGGCACCGTCAATGTGCACCCAGGCTCCGGCGAGGCGTGCCCGGGCGCAGACTTCCTCGAATGGATCGAAGGCGCCCGTGTTGACGTTGCCGGCCTGGGCGCAGACGATGGTTGGGCCGGACAGGGTGGGCAGTGCCTTCGCCTGCATCCGTCCCTGGGCATCCACCGGCACCCGGACGACCCGCTTCCTTCCCAGCCCCAGCATTCCCAGGGACTTGATCAGCGACGGGTGCACTTCGGCGCCGATGACCACCGTGACCGGCGGTGCGCCGATCAGGCCTTCGGCCTCGACGTTCCAGCCTGCCCGCTCGAGCACGGCGTGGCGGGCCGCAGCCAGGGCGCAGAAATTCGCCATGGTCGCCCCGGTGACGAAGGCGCCGCCGGTCGAGGCCGGCAGGCCGAAGAGGTCGACGAGCCAGCGCAGGGCGACCTGCTCCAGGACCGCCGTGGCCGGCGTTACGTTGTAGTAGGCGGTGTTCTGGTCCCATGCCCCGGCCAGCCAGTTGGCTGCCAGTGTCACCGGCATGGAACCGCCGATCACGAAGCCGAAGAAGCGCGAACCGGCCATGGCCATGGTCGCCGGGGAGCAGGTCTCATCCAGCTGCTGTAAGACTGCCTCGGGCGGTGTGGGAGCATCCTGCAGCGGCGCATCCAGCCCGGAGAGTCCGGCGATGGCTTCCGCCGACGGGGAAACGCCCCGGGAAGGGAGTCCTTCAAGGTAAGATATGGCGCGCTGGGCGGCATCCTCCATGAGTTTTCGCATGCTTGCCTCCTGATCTGGCACCCTGGTCTTCAGGGTGCGGTTTTAATTAATCGGAGTATTATAGTCTATTTTTCTACCCCCGATCAGCACGAGACGAAGCGGCAAATTAATTTCAAGTCGCTGCATCAGAAACCTTTCGAACTTAGCAACCCCTCCAGGAACTACGATCCTGGTTAAACGCCGTCCCTGTGATGGCTTAAGTCACCGGGAAGAGATCCAGGGTTTTCCCGCCGCGGGTTTTTGTTTTAACTGCATCACCCGCAGGGCCAGCAGGGCAAAGATGTTGAACAGCACCGCCCCGACCGTCACCACCGAGAAGCCGTGGGCATACAGCAAGGTTGCCAGAGGGGCGCCGATGGCCCGGCCCAATGAAATAAAAGCCAGGTTGAACGCCATGAGCGTGGCGCGCGCCTCCGGCAGGACCTCGGTCATCATGGGGATGGAGCTGACCAGCGTGAATTCAAATGAGATATAGAACAGGAACAGCCCAACGAGAGCGCCCACTTCCGTCCGCCCGAGCAGGGGCAGAACCAGGGAGGCCAGGGAGTTTACCGCCAGCCCCAGGGCTACAGCGCGCGGTTTGCCCAGGCGGTCCACGAAACCGGCCACCAGCCCCTCTCCGCTCAGTTCCGAGAAGCCGATGACCGCCGCAGCCGCCCCCAGCGCGGCGATTTTCAAGCCAAAGGAGTGCTCCAGCCAGACGCCAAAGATGAGATTGACGACCTCGTTGGCAGTACATGCAAACATGCCGATGCACAGGCCGGCCAGGGCCGGGGCAAAGGTCAGCACGTTGCGGAAGTTGGCCCACAGGTTGGGGCTGTCGTCTGCGGGAGCTTCGTCTTTCGGCAGCATCAGGACTACCCCGATGAAAATGAGCACGCCCAACAAGGTCATCAGCGGAAAGGGCGCCATCCAGCCGCTGCGGGCGATCAGCAAGCCCATCAGGGGGACCCCGACGATGAACGCCAGCGACCAGCCAATCTCGGTCACGGCGAGGGCTGAACCCCGGCGCTCGTATGGGATGCGATCACTGAGGTAGGCCTGCATGGCTGGATCGAAGACGTATTTCCCAAATGTCATTACGATCATGGACGCAGCCAGCGCCGGGAAGGTCGGCCAGAAGACAACCAGCACGGCGCCCCCGGCGAACAGGATCGTGCCAAAGAGCATGCCGAATTTGCGCCCACGGCGGTCGGCAGCCGAAGCGGCGAACGGGCCGAGGACCCCGACCAGGCTGCGGGCAGTCACGGCGAAAGACATGGCAGTCAGGTTTACTCCGAGGGCGCGGGCGAAAATGTCCAGGAATGGGTAGATCATCCGGTAGGGGGTGTTAAAGATGGCCCGGATGAGGGTGAAGGTTGGGATTTGAAAGCGGAGTTTGGGTGGAGCGGCCATGTGGTCCAGCATATTGATCAGCAGGCAGGTCAGACTGTCCTCAGGCGGCAGCAGGTCGAGGATTCTGCCGCTGTTCGGGCAATGATTTCGTTCTCACGGGGAACGATGGTTTTCCACATCCTCCCGAAATTAGCGTTGATTTGCGGACGCGCTGGACCTAGCGCGACAGCCACCAGTGGGTCATGAAATATGCCGCGGCCAGGGTCAGGAAGACAATCCCAATGTAGAAAAGTTCAATGGAAAGGATACCCGAGCCAAAGATTGGCGAGGGGGCCGGGTGGTGCAGGTAACTGGTGCGCTTAAGGGAAATCTGCAGGGCAACGAAGAAGAGCACGTTGATCACCGAGGTATAGGCTGGCCGGGCCAGCAGGGTCACCCCGATCTGCAGCAGGATGCCGGTGGCCGCCAGGACGACCGACGCCCGAAAGCGCGGCTCGCTCAGAAAAAGCTCATTCCAATTGGTCTGCATCGCCCACAGGGCGAGCGGCAGGTAGGTCACCCAGAAAAAGATGCCGGTGCGGCCCAGCGCGGCCGACCAGCGCTGCAGGGTTGTCCGGTGTGTCAAGATACCAGAGAGCCCCACCAGGGCAGCCAGGCCAAGAGCCACCTCCGCGGTCAGAACCCAGGCGCCGTGCAGGTACACGATGCGGATGTTATCGCCGAGCGATTTCTCCTCCGGCCCGACTGCGGTCAACCCGGCGGTGGTCAGCACGGCCAGGATGAACCAGAAAAATGGACTCTTCAATCGCGACATGCCGTCATTTTCCCTGATTGGGTTGATCTGCTACTGGTTGCGGAGCTTCACCTTCTGGTCCACATTCCAGACGCGGTTCACCTTCTTCAGCAGAATATAATTCCCTGCGCTTTCCAGCACCTGGCTTTGGTCCCCGGCGTACACCAGTGCCTGGTCGAGGGCGGCGTCAAAGCCGACGCGTGAAAAGGTGAGGATGCTGCGCGCCTGGGGGAAATGCTCGTAAAATACCTGCCAGCCATCCTGGTTCACGTCGAAAATTGCATTCAGCTCAGCACTGCTGAGCAGGACGTAGTTCAGCCCGAGCTGCATGTCCGCCCGAAAGGGATAAGCCTTGTCGTTGCGCGCCAGGAAGCTGTCCGACGTCTGGGGGGACACTCCGTACATGTTGTTGAGCGCATACTGGAGGGTCTGGGTGGTATTCTCCGTCCCCCCGGCATCCGTGGCGGTGGTGTCCATGATGACGACCATGTCCGCCGGGAACATATCCTTGATTAAAGCGGCGTAGACAACCTGCTCCTCGACATCCATCTGCTGTGCAGAGGGGGTCGGGGTGGGAGCGGACAGGGCCGTACAGGCGGCAAGGGAGAGGAGGATGACCGTGAAGAGGCACTTCTTGAGCATGACAATGCCCATTATACGATTTCTTTCATTTTAAAGAACGGGAAGTGGTCGAGTTTCCCCCCTCTGGCGTTGATCCGCGTGGAACGTCTGCATTTGATCCTGGGAGACTGAAGCTGCGCTCCTGGGATAAAACCGGTAGCATTTCATTTTGCCGGTCAGGCTGCACCACCTAGACCTGCCCTCCTCCGAGCTGTCTACGAGTGGAGCACCCTGCCTGCCTTTCGCTCCTTATGGCCTGACCGGGATCCACACCCAGCAGCAAGAACTCCGAGAGCGCAGGACCTCGGAGTTCTGGTTCTTTCCTAACCCTCTCCCAGCCGGGATACCCTCCCGCGCATCAGCACGGGCGGCAGCACGGTGGCAACCAAACTGGCTCCTATTCCCAGGACAAGTCCAGCCAGGTAAGCGTAAAACTGCGGATATGGCAGCACTGTGACCAGCCACAGCGGGCCGACGAACAGCGCAAAATCAATGACCAGGAAAAGCATTGCCAGGGCCCCTCCCAGGCAGCCCATGGCACCGGAATTCATCCGCCGCGGATCCTCCCATTTGAAATTGGCCCCGGCCACTCCGAACGCCAGCAGGAGCCCATTCATCCCCGCCAGGCAGAAAGCCACAGCCAGCAGATTGTATAGAAACACAACCATCGTCGATCCCTGGAGCAGCGAAGTCCCGATCAGGAAAAACAGGCCCAGGGCAAAGGCGGGCAGGTAGGCGACCAGGAACTTCGCCAGCAATAAATCCCCGGCGCGCACCGGCGAGGCTTTCAACAGCCAGTAGTTCCTGCCCTCGGCTGAGAAGCTCATCCCTGCCAGGCGGCTGAGCAGGCTCATGCCGACAAACAGCGAGATGGCCACATTGCCGTAGACAAGCAGGCTTTGCAATGAGTTCATGAATGCATCTGGAGCAGAGCCTCGCCCGGCTGCCACCTGGCGCCCGCCCTGCAGGAGATACACGGTGTAGACGACACCAAAGATCAGGGGGGTGATCAGCTGCGACAGGCTGCGCAGGTCCCGGCGCATGACCAGAAAATCCTTGACCAGGATGGCGTGCACCGGAGCCGGGATCACTCGCCCGAGCGGGGGGACAGCTGCTGCCTGGGAGGCGGAGGCCGTCTGAGCCGAAGAGTCCTGGGCGGTTGATCCAGGCCTGACGGAGGGCGGCCGCTTCTTGCGGCGTGCGACGACCTGCATCCCGGCCCAGCCGGTGTAATACCAGCGTTCGGCGGTCGCCAGGGAAAACCAGAAGGCGACCGCACAGATTCCCAGGGTGAGCGCCACCAGCAGGATTCCCGAAAGCCAGCGGCCCTCGCCCAGCGCGACCAGCCCGCGCCCGGCCCAGTTCAACGGCAGCCAGGGAGTGTTGAGGCGATTCAGCATGGCCAGGACCTGGGTGTTGGAAATATTTGCAGTATGTCCAAAGGACTGGGTCAGGTTGAAAATCTGCGAGCAGAGAATGGTCAGGGTGGCGGTGAGGAAGCCGAGCACTTCCGCCACCCGCCGGGCCGGGAAGAGGCGCGCCACCAGCATCACGAGCAGGGACGCCAGTCCTGCGGCAGCCAGGGTCAGGGTGATCATGACCAGCAGAACCAGAGGATAATAAAGGAAGTTGTAGTGTCCCGAAGCGCCCAGGCCGAACAGCACCGGCAGGCCAAACAGGGCGATCAGGCCGAAGTTGGGCAGCACCGCCTGCAGCAGCTTGGTGATGAACACCGCCCGGATTGGCACCGGGGAGGAGAGCAGGAAGTCCATGTCGCCGGCCAGGTACAGCGCCTGCAGCAGGACGCCGAAACTGCTGAACAGGATGCCCAGGAACAGGCCGGCCAGGATGAGCACCGGGACGGTTTCCAGGAAGCCGGCGGGATTGATTGGCACGTAGCGGGCCAGATCGGGCGAGCGCAGGAAGTTGAGCAGCAGCCAGCTCAAAAAGAATATCCCGCCGGCGAAGGCCACCAGCGCCAGGCTGATCACGACGGTCACGATTTTCCGCCGGGTCCTGGCGTGTTTGAAAGTGTTGAACGTGATGCGCAGGCGCAGGCGGATGAGCTTGCCGATGGAGGGCAGCAGGCGTCTCGAAAGGGGGAGTGGTGTCTGGTTCATTTCAGGATTTCGGCAATCTCGGCTACCTCGGCCCCGCCGGTCAGGCTGAGGAAGATGTCTTCCAGGCTGGTCTCCCCGCTTTTGCCCAGGCTGCGCAGTTCGGCCATGGTGCCCGACGGCGATCAGCTCACCGTTGTTGATAATGCCGATCCGGTCGCACATGCGCTCGGCGATCTCCAGGATGTGCGTGGAGAGGAACACAGCTGCACCCCGGTCAGCCATTTGGCGCAGGATGTCCTTGATCAGGCGCGCCGACTTGGGATCCAGACCGACCGTCGGCTCGTCAAGCACCAGCACCTTGGGGTCGTGCATCAGCGCCGCAGCCAGGGAAGCCTTCTGCTGCATGCCGTGGCTGTACGAGTTGACCGTATCGTCGGCAGCCGCAGCCAGGTCGAGGACGCGCAGCAGCTCGTCGATGCGGCGGGCGACCTGTCCCCGCTCCAGGTTGTACAGCTCGCCGACGAAACGCAGCAGTTCGCGCCCGGTCAGCTTGGCGTACAGGTTGGGCGTATCCGGAACATAGCCGCTGGCTGCCTTGGCCTCCAGGGACTGGGTTTGAACGTCGTATCCGGCGACCCTGACCGTGCCGGAAGTGGGCTGAAGCAGGCCGACGATGATCTTGATTGTGGTGGTCTTCCCGGCACCGTTCGGACCGAGGAAGCCGAACACCTCGCCGGCGTGCACCTCGAAGGTGACGTTGTTCACGGCAAGCTTGTCGCCGAAACGTTTGACCAGGTTGTGGGTATCGATGAGGATTGTCGGATCAGACATAAGGGCTCCATGAAGGTTTCTACGCTGAATATTGGCGCAGCAAATTCCTAGAAAAAGGGCAAAACCCATTAGGATATACGTATCTGCAGGATTTTCGTTGATTATATTGGACAATACTGCCTGGAAGGACAAATGGCTGAGGGTTTCCAGGCCAGCTCGCACCAGTGGATCAGGACCGGGCGAAACACCTGGCTTGTCTCCAGGGGCATTTCCTTCAGGAGGGCAGGGTCAAATTCTCATCGAACCCTAAACGAATCTACACAGGAAATACATAACTAAATGCTATTATAGAACTGTAAGTTATTGGTAACAACAGGTACGCTTCATTTCTCCTCCCCTCCCCATGTGCCCGGTACTCTGAAAGTACCGGGCATTTTTTCTAATGGCGACCGCGGCGTGGGCGGCGGTCCCGCCTGCGGCTGCTAGGCGGATTTTTCTTTTCCACGTCGGCAGGTTTCTCTTCCGGCGCGGTGACCGGCGCATGCAGCAGCAGCTGGTAATAATCGTCTAGGAGCATGGTGATGATCGGCAGCTCGTCTTCGTCTTCGGAAAGGCTCCTGGCGAGCGCCGTGAAGCGCTGGCTGCGCTCGGCTTGCAGCTTGTCCCGCTCGCGCAGCCGCGCCTCCAGCAGCGCGGTCAGGCGCTCCGCGACGACCGCGGCCACGTCAGCGTCCGTGGGCAGTGGTCGTTCCTGCATGTCGATGCTGTAGTGTTTGGCGATCCGGTTGAGGTCGGAACGCTCGGCCGTGTTGACCAGTGAAATGGCGGTGCCGGCCGCGCCGGCGCGCCCGGTCCGCCCGGCACGGTGGATGTAGCCCTCCACGTCCTCCGGTGGTTCGTACTGGATGACGTGCGAAAGATTGGGGAGGTCCAGGCCGCGGGCGGCCACGTCGGTTGCGACCAGGAAGCGCAGGGTCCCTTTCCGGACCCGCTCCAGGACGCGCTCACGCTCGCCCTGCGGCAGGTCGGCGCTCAGCTCGTCGGCGTCATACCCGAAGCGCTGCAGCACGACAGTCACATAATGCACCCGGACCTTGGTGTTGCAGAAGATCAGTGCCGAATCCGGGTTCTCCACCTCGATCAGGCGGACCAGGCTGCGGTCTTTGTCCATGCCGGGGACGACGTAAAAGATGTGTTCGGTGTCGGTGACATGGATATGGTCGCTCGAAAGCGAGATGAATTCCGGGGAATGGATGAAGGCGCGGGCGGTGCGCATTACGGATTCCGGGAAGGTGGCGGAGAACATGCAGGTGTGAACGGGCCTGTGCGGCAGGTAGCGCTGCAACTCCTGCATATCGGGGTAAAAACCCATCGAGAGCATTCGGTCGGCTTCATCATAGACCAGCATGCGCAGGTGCTCGAGGCTGAGGGTGCGCTTGAGCAGGTGGTCGAGCACACGCCCGGGGGTGCCGACAACGATCTGCGCGCCCTGCTTTAGGGCCTCGGTTTGCGGACCGTAGCGCACCCCGCCGTAGACGGCGGCGCTGATCAGGCCGCCTTGGGCGCACAAGGTTCCGGCCTCCTGCCAGACCTGGTGGGCGAGCTCGCGCGTCGGGACCAGGATGAGCGCCTGGCACACCCTGCGGACCGGGTCGAGGCGCTCCAGCATGGGCAGCAGGTAGGCGCCGGTCTTACCGCTGCCGGTGCGGGCCTGGATCATCATATTGCGCCCGACAAGCAGATAGGGGATGCCGCGGGCCTGGACCGGCATGAGCGCGGTCCAGGCGGCGCGCCCTGCCGCGGCGCGAAGGCGGGGAGGCAGCCCGTCGAGGCTGATTTCGGGAAGGGAGTTGTCCGGTTGGCTGACAGGAAGAGGTTGGTCCACGTGAGTCTCGCTTTTATCCCAAGTTTTAAATTGAAATGAACGATCAAGTCATGCTGGTTTTACCATCGATTTCCTTGACGACCTGACATTTACAACAACAACGATGATTGCAGCAATAAAGCCAAGAATTGCTCCGCCGATGCCGCCCAAAATGCTGATAAAAAATATGTATATGGCGTTACCTCCAGAATCCCAAGTTTGCCAAGTCCAAACTGTTCCATCATCCAACAACAAGTAATAGTTATATAAAATGTATTCACCATTGTACGTGCCAATTTTTAACAGGTCTTCAAGATGATTGTTTTGAAAGGGTGGAACTTCTGACACTGATACATCATGGGTCAAAATGTAAACAATGGCAGGTACAGGAATCGTGTCTCCATCTGTGCTTGCACATTGGTTTAAATTAATGTCACATTTCCATACAGAACCACCGACGTCTAAAGTATACATCGTCTAATTATCCACAACCGATAATATACTTACAGGCGATTTGATAGGAATACTTCGAGTGTTGGTAAATAGCTTCTCCCATTTCCCCACCGGAACCGGCCGGGCATGCTGGGAATAGTAAAGAGCAAGACTTCCGTAACCGATCCCAAAGCCGAAACTCGGCAAAAGGATGAAAACCAGTATGTAAGCGATGATTCTTTTTATTTTCATATCGATATTCTCGTTCCACCGTTCTGCAGCGAAAGGCCAAGTGTCGAGAGCGGATTACACCGCAGGCCAGCAGGATAAGGGATGGTCCGTGGTCCCCCGTCTACTGTCTACCTCTTCAGGCTGCGGTACTTGATGCGGTGGGGCGTATCCGCCTCCTGGCCCAACTCCTCCCGGCGGTGGGCTTCGTAGTCGGACCAGTTGCCCAGGAAGAGGCGCGCCCGGCTGTCGCCTTCAAAGGCCAGGATGTGGGTGGCGATGCGGTCCAGGAACCAGCGGTCGTGGCTGACCACCACGGCACAGCCGGCGAAGTCCTCCAGGGCATCCTCCAGTGCCCGCAGAGTGTTGACATCCAGGTCGTTGGTGGGCTCGTCCAGGAGCAGGACGTTGGCGCCCTCCTTGAGCGTCCCGGCCAGGTGGACGCGGTTCCGCTCGCCGCCGGAAAGTGCACTGACTTTCTTCTGCTGGTCGGATCCCTGGAAATTGAAGGAAGCCACATAGGCGCGCGAGTTCATCTTGCGCGTCCCAAGGGTCAGCTCGTCTTCGCCACCCGAAATTTCCTCCCAGACGTTTTTCTCACCGTCCAGCGGGCGCAGCTGGTCGGCATAAGCCAGTTTGACGGTATCTCCAATCCGAATAGAACCGCTGTCGGGCTTCTCCTGCCCGGTGATCATCCGCAGCAGGGTGGTTTTGCCCGCCCCATTTGGCCCGATCACCCCGACGATGGAACCCGGCGGGATTTTGGCGCTGAACTCATCCAGCAGCAGCCGGTCCCCGTAGCCTTTGGTGATATTGGCGAAGTCGATCACCACGTCCCCGAGCCGAGGGCCCGGCGGGATGTAGATCTCCTGCTCGCCGCGGTAGCTCTCAACTTCCTGCGAGAGCAGCTTCTCATAAGCCGTCAGGCGGGCCTGGCCTTTGGCCTGGCGCGCCTTCGGGGACATGCGCACCCATTCGAGCTCGCGCTCAAGCGTCTTCTGGCGCTTGGACTCAACCTTCTCCTCCTGGCGCAGGACTTCCTTCTTCTGTTCCAGCCAGGAGGTGTAGTTGCCCTTCCAGGGGATGCCGTAGCCGCGGTCCAGTTCGAGGATCCAGCCGGCGACATTGTCCAGGAAGTAGCGGTCGTGGGTCACGGCAATGACCGTGCCTTTGTACTCGCGCAGGTGATGTTCCAGCCAGGCGACTGACTCGGCGTCCAGGTGGTTGGTGGGCTCATCCAGGAGCAGGATATCCGGCTCGGTCAGCAGCAGGCGGGTCAGGGCGACGCGGCGGCGCTCGCCGCCCGAGAGCACCTTGACCGGCGTTTCCGGCGGCGGGCAGCGCAGGGCCTCCATGGCGAGTTCCAGATGCGAGTCCAGGTTCCAGGCGTCGACCCGGTCGAGCTGCTCCTGCAGCTTGGCCTGCTCGGCGATCAGCGCATCGAAATCGGCATCCGGCTCGCCGAACCTGGCGTTGACCTGGTCGTACTTTACCAGCATGTCGGTGATCGGCGCGACGGCCTCGCGCACCACTTCGATAACTGTCTTGGATTCATCCAGGTGCGGCTCCTGCTCGAGGAGACCAACGGTGTAGCCTTTGGACACGGCGATCTCACCCAGGTAGTCCGTGTCCACGCCGGCCATGATGCGCAGCAGGGTCGACTTCCCCGCGCCGTTCAGCCCGAGCACGCCGATCTTGGCACCGTAGTAGAAGCCCAGCGAGATATCGCGCAGGACCTGCTTATTGGGGGGATGGATACGCCCGACGCGCACCATCGAATAGATGACCTGGGTATCGGAGGGCATGAGGAAATTGTACCGCGATTAGTTTGCAGGTGCGGTCGAATGCCTTCCCATCCTCGCCTGGCTGTATAATGGGCCCTGCAAATTGCATTTTCAACCAGCTCTGTCAAAGGAAGGCTCATGGTCCATCCCAAGAAAATGGAGCATTTCCAAACCTTGTTCGAAACCGCCCCCATCTCCCTATGGGAGGAAGATTTCAGCGGCATCCAGCGCCTGTTCGCTCAGATCAGGCAGCAGGGCATCGAGTCGCTCGAGGCGTACCTGGAGCCGCATCCTGATTTCGGGGAGGCCTGCATTCGCCAGATGAGCATACTGAGGGTCAACCGGCAGACCCTGGCGATGTTCAAAGCCGCCTCGCAGGAGGAGCTGGTCGCCAGTTTCGACCGCGTCTTCCGGGATGGGATGCGCCATCACTTCGGCAGCGAGCTGCTGGCCCTGTGGAACGGGGAGCTGGACTGGTCGGGGGAGGGGGTGAACTATGCCCTGGACGGGGAGCCGGTGGACATCCTGATGCACTGGCGCATCCTACCGGGCTGCGAAGAGACCTGGGACCACGTGCTGGTGACAATCGAAGACATCACTGCCCGCCAGCGGGCCGAGCAGCGCCTGCAGAGCCTGTTCGAGGCCTCACCGATCTCCCTGTGGGAGGAGGATTACCGGGCGGTCAAAGAGTATTTTACGAGTTTGCGCGGAGAGGGTGTGACCGACCTGCAGGCTTATCTCGAAGAACACCCCGAAGCAGTGACCACCTGCATGGGGCTGATCAAGGTCCTCGACGTTAACCAGAAAACCCTGGAGCTGTTCGGGGCAGAGTCCAAGGAGCAGCTGGTGGCGAATCTCGACCAGGTCTTCCGCGGCGAAATGGAGAAACATTTTGCCAGGGAACTGGTGGACCTGTGGAACGGAAAGCTGGCGTACGAACGCGACGGCATCAATTATTCACTCAACGGGGACCCGGTGAACATCCACCTGGATTTCCGGGTGATGCCCGGGCACGAAGACGATTTCAGCTGGGTGCTGGTGGCCATCCAGGACATCACCTTGCGGAAAAAAGCGGAGGACTACCTGCGCTACCTCGGTACCCATGATGTGCTGACCGGCCTGTACAACCGTGCCTATTTCCAGGAGAGGCTGCAGGGATTGGAGAGAGAACGCCACGACCCGGTCAGCGTGTTGATCGCTGATCTGAACGGCCTGAAGCGAATCAACGATTTGCTTGGCCATCAGGCCGGCGACAATACCCTCCGCCGCGCTGCCGAGGTGTTCAAGGCCGCCTGTGATGAGGAGTGTGTGGCAGCCCGCATTGGGGGGGACGAGTTTGCCATCCTGCTGCCCGGCGCGGACGCACAGGCCGCGGAGGAGATGCTCGAGCGCCTGAACGTGCTGGTCGAGATGAACAACAAGTACTACCGCGAACCGGAGCTGAGCATTGCCATGGGAGCCTCCACAAGCCGGCCGGGCCAGCTGCTTGAGAAGGTGATCATCCTGGCCGACGATGCCATGTATCGAAAAAAGGGAGAACACCACCGGCGGCGGAAAGAAGACAGATAGGGCGTCCTGGCTTATGCCGCGGAAAGAATTCCATCCATAGCCACCATCTGGCATATTTCGGGTCAGGCGGGCAGGCTTGGATGAATTTGGACATTCTTCAATCCACCTCGAACCAATTGCAAAACAATCTTCGACAGGATTCGATTTCCGTTTAACCGGATCGGCTCGCTGCCTACAAAAAAGTGTATACTATCAGGAAATAGGCTTCGTTCCCTCTCTGCCGTAAGTCTTCCAACCGGAAGTGGAATCATGCAACGGGAAATTGATAAGATGAAGCTGGAAAATCAAGCAAAACCCTCATCTGGGCGGGAGGCAAAAAGGCGGATCAACTCCGATGATCGTTACAGGCGAATTTTCGAAACCGCCCAGGACGGGATATTGATCCTCGATGCTAAAACGGGGCGGATCACCGACGTTAACCCCTTCTTGATAGCCCTCTTGGGCTACTCCCGCGAAGAGTTTTTGGAGAAAAAGCTCTGGGAAATCGGGCCGTTCAAAGATGTCGCGGCTGCGAAGTCCGCCTTCAAGGAACTCCAGCGCAGGGAATACATCCGTACGGAAGACCTGCCGCTCGAAACGAAAGACGGGCGCACCATCGAGGTGGAGTTTATCAGCAATGTTTACGAAGTCGACTGCGAGAGGGTGATCCAGTGCAACATCCGGGACATCTCGGATCGTAAAAAAAAGGAAGACCTCTCCCGGCTTAACCGGATCCTGCGGGCGCTCAGCAGCAGCAGCCAGGCATTGTTGCACGCCACGG
The DNA here is from genome assembly GCA_963753465.1 of uncultured Chloroflexia bacterium. Taxonomy (GTDB): domain Bacteria; phylum Chloroflexota; class Anaerolineae; order Anaerolineales; family Villigracilaceae; genus UBA877. The sequence continues at coordinate 877,687 of CAVWCJ010000002.1, read as the reverse complement.
ACGAAACCGGGTACATGAACGAGGTCTGCCAGGTCATCGTGAACGACTGCGGCCATGCCATGGTGTGGATCGGTATTGCAGAACAGGATGAAGGCAAGACGGTCCGGCCGGCGGCCTGCGCCGGTTTCGAAGAGGGCTATCTGGATACATTGAAAATCACCTGGGCGGACACGGAACGCGGCCGCGGTCCCACAGGGACAGCCATCCGCACGGGGAAAGTGAGCATGTGCAAAAATATGCTCACCGATCCGAATTTCAAGCCCTGGCGAGCCGAGGCGCTCAAACGCGGCTATGCCTCCTCCCTGGTCCTGCCCCTGGCCTCCGGTAGCGGACCATTTGGCGCAATCACGATCTATGCCAGGGAAGTCAATGCGTTTTCAGAGGACGAGGTGAGGCTGCTGTCCGAACTGGCAAGCGACCTTGCGCTTGGAATCACCGCATTCAGGCAGCGGGCAGCACGGGAGAAGGCGGAAGAAGCTCTGGCGAAGAGCGAAGAGCGCTACCGGGCATTGGTCGAGAATGCGCCGATCGGGATTGGCATGGCCGCGCTGGATGGCCGGACCCTGGCCGGCAATGAGGCGCTGTTGCGGCTGCTGGGTTTCACCCAGGAAGAATTTTTGCAGATCAACCTGCGCGACATCTATCAGAATCCGGCCGACCGCACCCGGATCGTCCAACGCCTGCAGACATATCGGCGGGTGGTCAACGAGAAGGTCACATTAAGCCGTAAGGATGGGACGGTCGTGCCAGTCAGCCTGACGGCGGCGCAGTTTGCGTGGGAAACCGGTGAAGCACTTCTGGCTCTCGTCGAGGATATCAGCGAGCGCGAGCGCTTGGAAGAAACCCGCAACTGGCTGGCTTCCTTCCCGGAGCTCAACCCCTCCCCGGTCGTCGAGGTGGATTTTTCCGGGAATGTCCATTATCTCAACCCGTCTGCGCGGAGGCTGTTCCCTGACCTGGAGATCAAGGGGAAGAAACATCCCTGGTTGCGCGGCATTGAGCCGATTTTCGATCGTATGCAGAAGGGAGATGTGTCCAACGCCGTCCGGGATGTGCGCGTGGGGCAATTGATATACGAGCAGAGGATGCACTGTTTGTCCGAAACGGGACGGGTGCGCATCTATGGGTTCGATATCACCGCCCGGGACAGAGCGGAGGAGGCCCTGCGCCAGGCTCGTGACGAGCTGGAAATGCGCATCCAGGAACGCACCCAGGAGCTGAACAAAACCAACGAACGGCTGCAGGTCGAAATTGCAGAGCGCCAGCGCCTGGCGCAAAACCTGCACGACGCGGTCAACCAGTCGCTTTTCTCTGCCGGCCTGATCGCCGAGGTCATGCCGCGCGTGTGGGAGCGGGACCAGGCGGCGGCGCGACTGTCCCTGGAGGATTTACGCCACCTGACGCGGGGTGCCCAGGCTGAGCTACGCGCCCTGCTGGCCGAACTGCGGCCCTCGGTCCTGGCCGAGGCAGATCTTCGTGACCTGCTGCGCCAGCTGGCGGACGCGTTCACTGGTCGGATGAACGTCCCGGTTGAAGTCAGGGTGTCAGGGGAAGGCGCCCTGCCGGCCGAAGTGCAGGTGGCGTTCTACCGCCTGTGCCAGGAAGGACTGAACAACACCGCCAAGCATGCTGAAGCCAGCTGTGTGGAGATCGATTTGATGTATGAAACTGGTGCGGTGGAACTGCGCGTTCGCGACGACGGACGCGGCTTCGATCCCGGGCAGGCGCCCCCGGCCGGCCACTACGGCCTGAGCATGATGGGCGAGCGCGCCGGAGAGGTGGGTGCAGCGTTGAAAATATTGAGTCAGCCCGGTCAAGGCACGGAAATTATCATCCGCTGGGAGCAACCCCCGGACCAGGAGGCCGTAAAACCATGAATCCATCCCCCCATATTCGCGTTATGCTTGTGGATGATCACCCGATGGTGAGGCGGGGACTGGCAACCTTTTTAAAGGCCTTCGACGACCTGGAACTGGCCGGCGAAGCCGGCTGCGGTCAAGACGCCCTCCAGCTCTGCGCCCGGCTCAAGCCGGATGTCATCCTGATGGACATGGTTATGCCGGAAATGGACGGAGCAACTGCCACGCGCCTCATTCGACAGAAGTATCCGGCGGTGCAGGTGCTCGCCCTGACGAGTTTCAAGGAGCAGGCGCTGGTCCAGAATGCGCTTCAATCAGGAGCCATTGGCTATCTGCTTAAAGATGTATCCGCCGACGAACTGGCCGAGGCCATCCGCCACGCGTATGCTGGCCGCGCCACCCTCTCCCCGGAGGCAGCCCAGGTGTTGATCGAGGCTGCCAACCAGCCGAGGGTTCCTGGCTGCGACCTGACGGTGCGCGAGCGTGACGTGCTGGCCCTGATGGTCGAAGGATTGAACAACACGCAGATCGCCGCAAAGCTGGTGGTCAGCCCGTCCACCATCAAAACCCACGTCAGCAATATTCTCTCCAAGTTTGGCGTCGCCAGCCGATCGGAGGCGGTAGCACTGGCTGTGCGGAATCATCTCGTTTGATACCCTCCCCCAACTGGGGGAGACGAATATTCCCCGACTGATGGATGCAGCCGGGGAATATTTGATTTAATATATTGGTGAATTGGAAGCGCGAACTTACCAAGGATTGCCGTGATGAACCCTTACGATCAGTGCAAACCACTCCCAGAGCCTTCGTACAATGAGCCCGGCTTGTGCATCCCGGAGCTGCCTGGAGCCCTGACGGTTTCAGAAGAACCCGTTCAGAACGAACTCAGGGCTCTTCAGCGGTCAAATGACCGCTTACATGAGCAACTGGCTGCACTGCAGACCCGGAATACCGAACTGGACGCCTACGCCCACACCGTGGCCCATGATTTAAAGAACCCGCTCTCTGCCATCCTCGTGACTTCCGATGTGATTTCCGAAATCACCGACCTGTCACGCCGGGAGCTGCAGGATTTTATACAGCAGATCCGGTCCGCTGCCTACGAGATGGACAATGTTATTGACAATCTTCTGCTGCTTGCAGAGGTGCGCGAGGTGGATGCGCCGGCCGAGCCCGTGGACATGGCCTATGCCGTGGCGCACATCCGCAAGCGGCTGGAATACCTGATCAAAGAAAGTCACGCCCAGATCAGCTTTCCGAGGACCTGGCCGGTGGTCATCGGCTACACTCCCTGGATCGAGGAAGTGTGGGCCAATTACCTCAGCAATGCCCTCAAGTATGGCGGACAGCCGCCCTGCATCGAGCTGGGTGCCGCCCTCCAGCCGGACGGCATGGTCCGCTTCTGGATCCGCGACCACGGTCCCGGGCTCACCCCGGAGGCCCGCAAGCGCCTGTTTGCCCCCTTTACCCAGGTCGGCCGGGTCCACAAGGCAGGACACGGGTTGGGCCTGTCGATCGTGAGGCGCATCGTGGAAAAACTGGGCGGCCAGGTGGGCGTGGAGAGCAAGGTGGGCAAGGGCAGCCTGTTTTTCTTTACCCTGCCCTCCAGCCGGCAGCACTCTTTGCCCGGGTCGAAGCCCTGGGAGAGGGCCTCCCTTGAGGGGACCTCCCTTGAGTCCATGCGGGTCTGGTAGCAGGTGACCGAATACCGGCCGACCAGGTGCTCCAGATTAACCTAAAACCGCTTGGCATAGCGGAGATTGCTCCCGATTTGTTGTCGTTCACCATTTTTTCGTCAGGAGGAGTTGACATGGATAAAAAGCTGTATCGCGTGAAAGTTGTCTTGTATGTAATGGCAGAAAATGAATCAGAGGCCTGCCTGGCAGCCACCCAGGCACCCTTTGATATCTTCGAGTGCACTGCCAGAAAAGCAGACCATCTCGAACCGGGCTGGGAAGACGCCATCCCGTACAACTCGGACAATACCCTGACCTGCGCGGAGATTTTTTCCTTCCAGCAGCAGGCCATCCATCCCGCGCTGATGCTCCCAACCTACACGGAGCGGAGGCGGGTCTCCTATGCGTCTGTCCAGGCCGGCAGCGAGTAAAACGTCCCGGCCGGCAGGGCAGCTGGAATGTATGTGTTGAAGAAAGAAGATGTGACCCGCGTATTTTTAGCTGATGCCCATCCCCAGGAACGCGCAGCCCTGCGCCTAATGCTGTTGGATATTAAAATGGCCGTGGTCGGGGAGGCTGCTGCCTGGCCTGCCGTACTGGCTGAGGCCCCAGCATCCAGGCCGGACATGCTGCTGGTGGATTCAGGCCTGCTCTCCGCGGGATCCGCCAAAGACCTGGTCAAATTACGTTGCGCCTGTCCAATGGCAGTCATCGTCTTGCTCATCGGCCAGCTGGATACCCGCCGGCAGACTGAGCTCATCGCCGGGGCCGATGCGTTTATCAGTAAGGACGAGACGCCCGAGCGTGTGGCCGAGCGCCTGCGCGTCGCGGCCGTGCTGGACAAATCCTAATCTCGACTTTATCCATTTGATCATTTTCAGCTGTTTTTCAGACCGGGCAATCCCGTGTCGGCCCTTTGATTAATCGCTGGACATGTGCTCCTTCCATCTGCGCAGGAAGGTGCGCCATGCACAGGGTCACCCTCGGCTACCTGGGTGCTGTGGCCCATCCCTTCAGCTGATGGTGCTTCTCCATAACTATTAAGCAATCATTCAGGATGATTTTTTCTGGCGGGAAGCACAGCCTGAAGATTCGCTCATTAGAGCTTGACGCCTAGCATTACTAGGTATAGAATCGCCCTATGATTGGCGAGGCACTTAAAGGACACCTGGACCTGCTGCTCCTGGCCGTGCTGGCGCAAAGGCCCGCCCACGGCTATGCCGTGATCTGTGCGCTGCGCGAGCGCAGCGGCGGTACGTTCGACCTGCCCGAAGGCACAATCTATCCAGCCCTGCACCGCCTGGAGCGCCAGGGCCTGCTCAGCAGCTGCTGGCTGGACGACCTGCCGCGCCGCCGGCGGATGTACACCCTGACCCCCAAGGGTGAACAGGCTTTCACCAGACGCCGGGAGGAGTGGCAGCACTTCGCCAAAGCCATCGACGCGACGGTGGGCATATGACCCCGCAAAACGATGGCATCCAAAAATACCTGCACTCCCTGGAGCGAGCATTGTGGCTGCGCGGGCTGGCGGATGCGGAGACAATGACGGAGATTGAAGACCACCTGCGTGAGTTTGTCGAGCAGGGCATAAGCCGCGGGTTGAGCGCCGAGCAGGCTGAACAGCAGGCACTGCAGCGTTTCGGCTCTGCCCGCATGGTCGCCGCCTTCTTCGAGAGAGAAAGGATTAGTTCCATGCAAAAAATCTTATTGGTGTTGGCTGTTTTGTCCGGGCTGTTTCTCGCTTATGTGGATTCCAGACCGCATTGGGATGACACCGGGATCCTCGCCGGCGGGCTGCTGCTCGGTGCCGGCCTGCTGACCCTGCTTGGCTACCGGCGGCCCTGGCTGATCGCCCTGGCAATCGGACTGTGGATCCCCCTGCACGATATTTTCCTATCTAACAACTTCACCCTGCTGGCGGTTCTGTTATTCCCCCTCGCCGGCGCGTATGCCGGCTGGGCGGCACGCCTGGGCATCCGCAAGGTGCTCCACCTGGCATAAGCGGTTGCCCCTCCGGGAGAGGCAAATGATCAGTTGAAAAAAAAACGGCCAGCCGGCCGTTTTTGCTGCCATCAGAATACGCGCTCTACCAGCGGCTCCATGTTCATGCCGGTCTTTGACGCCTGGACGCGACCTGCCACCAAACCCCCAGCAAGAGCACGACCAGCCCATAGGTACCCAGCACCGGCAGCGATACTCCCAGCACTGGTTGAAAGAGTGGATTGCCCAGGTTTACCTGGGCGCGCAACAGGGTGTCCGCTTGCATCAGGAGCAACCCGGTCGGGAGGCTGCCAAGCAGGATGGCTGCCAGCCACACCCAGCGCGCCCGCCCGGTTTCCAGGCTGCGCAGTCCCAATATCAGGCAAACCAGGAAGGCTGCAGCCAGGGGAGCCTCGATCCAGCTCCTGGAGATACCCAGTTGCAGGGCGGCATCGACTTCGTCCCCGCCTGTTCTGAGCGGGCTGCGCAGGTAGTACAGGGACATTCCGAAACCAATTACCAGGGCGAGCATCAGGAGCATTTGCTTGAGACGGAATTGATTGATCCTGGCGGACAGGATCAGTCCCAGGACTGCTCCCAGCAGGGAGGCCAGCGGACCGGCCATGTTTCCCAGGAAAATTTCCATTTTGCCCTGCAGAGGCGAAGCCAACCGCAGCCAGCCGTGTTCCCCTTCCGGGGAAGTGACCGGAATCCATCCCCCTGGATGCAGGGGTGGAGTGTCCCACACCTGGACCAGGGCAGTAAATCCCCACACCGGTTGGTGGCCGGAAACCTGATAAACGAACCAGTGGCCGCTTTCGTGGACGGCCTGGGAAACCATATTCAGAAGCATCGCCAGGAATAACAGCTGCCAGAAGTTCGTTGTTCGATCGGCCATGCGCCTGATTTCGGTGTGGAGTGGGGAAGGATGGGAAAAGGGCCGTCCCCCGGAAGGAGGCATCCGCCCTGCCTGATTTGACCAGGAAACCCTACGGGCAGCTGATGGTGTAATTCGTCTGCGCGGTCATTCGATTCGGGCTGGTGACGACCAGCTTCAGCCAGTAGCTGCCGGTGTTGGCGGGCGGCGTGTAGCTGTTGTCCGAAACAGTATTCGAGCCGGAGCTGGAGGTGGTGAGGGTATGTGCCGGCAGGGCTCCGCCAAGCTCGGTCTCGAAGTGCCAGGTCAGGTTGGTCGGGCCGTTCACGTCGATGGTCCCGCTGAACGTAACGGGCGGGATTGTCCCGATGCAGCCGGGGATGCTGATCGTCTCGGGGTTCATGATCGTGACCCCGGTCGCGAATGTGCGGGGGGTGGCGACCGTACTGACGCCGTCCAATTTGCCCACGGTGGTCGTTACGCTCCCAAGCACCCAGCACACCGTGCTTTTTCCATCGGAATTCCTGATCTTCCACCAGCTGCCGTCCGAATTCTTACCCAGGATCAAGGCATTCTTGCCACTGGTGAGCGTGCTCAGGACTGCATATTCTTTCCCGGGGCCAAAGCGGCAGTTGACCGGCTTGTCGATGGGAGTCACTGTCGGACCGGATGGGCCGCAGGCAGAGAAGAGCACAGCGAGCATAACTACCAGAATAAGAGAGCGAGCTCTCATGGTACCCTCCCGATTGAGATTAAAGTCACGACTTTATCTGGGCACAGGGTCGATTGTGAAAAGTTCTATGATGTTATCTTACAACGACCCGGCTGATATGTAAACAGGCAATGAGAGTGAATGGGTTCCCTCCGTCCCCGCCTGATCCTGCGGCTCGGGTGGATTGCCGGTGCTACGACTCGCGTACCTTGGCGGTCCGGACCAGCGTGCCGTTCTCCGGCCCGAGTTTCGCGAGCAGCGTGGCGACGCCCTTTAATTCGAGCCACCACTGCTCCTTGGGGCGTTGGAAGCGGGAATTGATCAGGCGCTCGAAATCCAGCAGGTCGTGGAATTTGAGATGTCCCTTCTCCAGTCCGATGAAGGCGCCCCGGTTGCCTTTTTGGGAACATTCCTTGATCAGGAAGTCCAGGCACAATCGGGCGAGGCGCGTGGCCTGGATGCGGTCGAACGGGGAGGGATCGCCGCCCTGCTGGAGATGGCCCAGGATGGCGGGGCGCACGTCGAAGACATTCTTCCCCTCCTCTTCAAACAGGGCGCACATGAACTGGGTGGTGTAGACCGGGTTGGCGTATTCGTTGCGGATCATCAGCCCAAGCCGTTTACCGGCCTCGAAGCCGTGCGTCAGGCTTTCCACATCCTTCTGCAAATCCTTCAGGGTGACGCCTTCCTCGTGCAGGTAAACCCGCTCTGCACCGGTTGCCAGTCCGCTCATCAGCGCAAGGTAGCCGCACCAGTGGCCCATCACCTCGACAACGAAACAGCGGCGGGTGGCCACTGCGGACTGCTTGATTTTGTCCACCGCGTCCACGATGCTGTTCAAGGCCGTATCCGCCCCGATGCTGAACTCCGAGCCGGGCAGGTTGTTGTTAATCGAAGCCGGCAGGCAGACGATGGGGATGTTGAAAGCCGGAAAATTGGTGCGGCTCTGGATCATGTGGTAGGCAGCTTCGTACCCGTTCCAGCCGCCGATGATGAACAGCGCCTGGACGTGGTTGTCCTCGAGGGCGCGGGCGATGGCATACAGGTCGCTGCCCTGGGGAACCAGCCGGCTGGTGCCCAGCTGGGACCCACCGGAGGCCGCCCAGCCGCTCACGCTCATCCAGTTCAGCTCCTGGATCTCGTTGTTGGCCAGGCCCTCAAAGCCGTTGGCAATGCCCAGCATGACGTGCCCCTGGTCCAGCCCGAGGCGGACGGCCCCCCGGGTGGCGGTGTTCATTCCCGGGGAGGGCGCGCCGGCGTTCAGGACGGCGATGCGGTACTGGGGCAGGCTGGAATCATGGGTGTGGGGCAGGGCGCGCACCATCGTCTTCAAGGTGCTGAAGGCGTCCTTGAAGCTGGAGCTGCGCATGTCCATGGCTTTTTCATAATTCTTGGCGTTGATTGCCTCGGCAATGGCCTTGGTTTTCTCCACACATTCCATCAGCGGCAGGCAGACGATGCGATTGTCCTTCATCCCGACCAGCACCGGCTCATCCTCCGGTTTGGCTTTGAGCAGGGTGCGCACTGCCTCGTAGCCCAGCAGGGTGCCAAGGGTGCGGTCGTATGCGCTGGGACGGCCGCCGCGCTGGACATGTCCCAGGACGGTGACGCGCACTTCCTCTTTCAGCCTTTCCTCGAGCACATTCTGGACCTCGGTGCTGCCGATATAGTTTCCATTCCGGTCGCGGGCCCCCTCTGCCAGGATGACAATGCTGTCGCGCCGGCCAGCCTTGCGCCCCGCCTTCAGGCGCTCAATCATCACGTCCTGCCAGTTCTCCACATCCGGGGGTGCTTCGGGGATGAGCACCCAATCGGCACCGCAGGCCAGGGCTCCCATCAGCGCCAGGTAGCCGCAGTTGCGGCCCATCACTTTGACCACGAAGGTGCGCTGATGACTGGCAGCGGTGCTGTTGATGGCATCCACCGCTTCGGTGATGCGATGAAGCGCGGAGTCGGCTCCGATCGTCATGTCGCTTCCGACAAAGTCGTTGTCGATCGAGCCGACCAGTCCGACGATCAGCAGGTTGGGGTGCGCCGCGGCGGCCTCGGCAGTGATCTTGCCGTCCTTGCCCAGCTCCTCGATCAGCCCGGGCCACTCCTGGCGGAAAAGATTGGCGCCGGTCAGGGAGCCGTCACCGCCGATCACCACCAGCCCATCGATGCCCCGCTGAATCAGGTTGCAGGCCGCAGCCTTGCGGCCGTTTCGGGTCATAAAATCATCGCAGCGGGCCGTCCCGATGATCGTGCCGCCCATGTGCAGAATGCCGCCTACGGAATCCCAATCCATCGGGCGGATGCGGTCACCGCCGTCCACCATGCCTTGATAGCCCTCGTAGATGGCATACACTTCCGCAGACTGGTCCAGGGCGGTACGCACCACAGCCCGGACGGCTGCATTCATGCCCTGGGCGTCACCGCCGCTGGTAAGGACTGCAATTCGTTTAATCGACATCTGATTACCCGCACTCCATTGTGAGATTTAGTTTTGAATTGTACCGCAAAGTGACCCACACGGTGAACGACCGGCCCTTTTTAACTATGTCTTAACATGGAAGGATGGACCAGACCCGGTTGGTCCAGCTTCCAGTGGGGAATCGCAGCGGATCTATTCGCTGCGACAGTCACTGCCCGCCAGCGCCAGAGAATAACGCCGCGCATCTTGCGAATGGACCAGCCTTTGGAATCTCTGCTGGAGAAAATCAGCGTTCCGATACCCTGGAAGGTGAGCGGGGTTTCACCTGGGCAGCTTCATGTTTTTCTGGATTCCCTTTCGCGCAGCCCAGGCTGCCTGGATATTGCCTCCTGGATAATTCTCCCGCAGGCTCTTCTCCACAACTGCTGGCGGATCAGCTCCGGGTTTGTACTGGCCATGTCTCGCCTGCTTTCTCCGTGAAGGATTCTGATCTTTGAATCATTTTCCAGGGCAGGCAATTGAGCGAGTTTGGGGCTAATCCAGATTTGTTAATGAGTGGTGCGCTATTCGCCATAGACGAATAAATTGTGGAAAATGATATCCACGCCGCCGCTGGTGAAGCTCTCGACGATCAGGCCGATGCCGCCTCCGTTGAGTGAGGCGTCGGTGGCCTGGGCGACCTGGATGCCGTTCGCATACAGCGTCAGCGTATTATAGAGGCAGTCGGCACGGATGTGATTGGTGGAGGCGCCGGTGGATATGCCCTTCACCGGATGCAGTTTTCCATCCTGGGATGAGATGACGGTGAGGTTGCCCCCTACCCGTTTGATGATCCCGGCGTAGCCGTCACTGGTGATGTAGAACCGGTAAAAGTTATCCTTGTCCTGGTAGCGGCAGATGATCCCAAAGGCATTGCTGTCCGGACCGCCGTTTTTCGTGGCATCCACTTCGATGCTGAGGTTGCTTTGGAAGGATTTGTTCGGAGTTCCCCAGAAGGTGAAATCCGCGGAGATCACCTGGATGCGGTAACCGCTGTAGAAATAACCCGTAAGGCCATTTGCATCCGATGCCTCGTCCCAGCCGCTGCCGGTGTTGGAGAAATCATCCTTGAATAATAAATTGCTGAAATGGACCGTCGCCTGGTGCGCACTCCAGGAAGCCGTTTGACTGTCGTTGACCGCAACAGGCTGGCCGCATGCCGCCAGGACCAGAAGTGCAAGGGCTACCACTAACGTTTTTGGCATTGCTCCTCCTTGGAAAAAATCTCCTGCCCGAACCCCTCGATGCCTGAAGGCAGGTTAGGGGAGCAGGCTTCGCTATCTCAAAGCCTGTGCAGCGGTTCCGCCCCGGATCCTTTTGAAAAAAGGTGGAGCACCTTCAAGGGGTCTTTCTATAAGCTGTACCCGGGGCGTGAATATGCAAAAGATGTGAGTATTTTCCTGACCAGTATATTCGAAAACCACGAGTTTGCAATCCCCTCATTCTTCCTCTTGACAAAAAGGGCAGGGAAGGTAGAATAAACGCAGGCGCAAGCCGGTTTTATTTCAACCCTAATAAGTGTAATTTATACACTAATAAGTATGGTTTTTCCTTCCCCCCTTCCTTCCGAAATCCAATCGATCATCGAGCGCGCCCTGGCAGAAGATATCGGCAGTGGCGATGTGACCACAAGCAGCCTGGTACCGGAAAAGGCGGCCATGCGCGGACAGATCATCGCCAAACAAGGCGGCATCGTCGCCGGCCTGGACGTTGCCGGGGCGGTTTACCATACTGTAGACCCGGGCGTTGAATTCGATGCCCTGGCCGATGAGGGCGCCCGGGTGGAGGACCGGCAAATCCTGGCGCGCCTGGCCGGTCCCGCACGCAGCCTGTTGACCGCCGAACGGACCGCCCTCAACTTTCTTGAGCGCATGTCCGGCATCGCCACCCTGACCCGCTCCTTCGTGGACGCGGTAGCCGGGACGAAAGCCGTCATCCTCGATACCCGCAAGACCGCCCCTGGCCTGCGCCAGGTGGATAAACTGGCGGTGAAGCGCGGCGGCGGCCAGAATCACCGCATCGGGTTGTACGACATGATCCTGATCAAGGATAACCACATCGACTTCGCTGGCTCGCTCTCCGAGGCGGTGAAGCGGGCACGGCAGGCGGGAACCGGACTGGAAATCGAGGTGGAGGCGCGTACGCTTGCCGACGTGCGCTCTGCCCTGGAGCTCGGCGTCAGGCGCATCCTGCTTGACAACATGAGCCCCGAGAGCATGGCGGAGGCGGTGAAAATCGCCGCCGGGCGGTCAAAGTTGGAAGCCTCCGGCAATGTCAGCCTGGAGACCGTCCGCCGCATCGCCGAAACCGGTGTGGATTTCATTTCGATTGGCGCGCTGACCCATTCAGCGAAGACCTTCGATGCCAGTTTTGATTATTTGCCCTCAGCCCATCCGCCCTCCTCGTGAAGCACTCCGAAAAAGGTGTAGAGCGGCGCAAGGGCTGGTGGAGAACACCAAAGGATAATGGTATGAAACCCCAGGAAATGTACGCGAGCATGAAAATCCGGCTCGAAAAAATCGTGCCGGATGTGGAATTGCGATATAAGGCTGAGCTGGCTGCAGAGATCGTCAACCTGAAAAACGAAAAGAATGCCGTCATCCTCGGCCACAATTACATGGAGCCGGCACTGTTCTATTCCGTCCCAGATTTCACCGGAGATTCGCTCGACCTGAGCCGCAAGGCCGCCCAGACGGACAAGGACATCATCGTCTTCTGCGGGGTGCGCTTCATGGCCGAGACGGCCAAGATCCTCAATCCCTCCAAGACCGTGCTGCTGCCCTCCGAGAAAGCCGGCTGCTCGCTCGCTGCGAGCATCACCGCCTCCGATGTGCGCGCCCTCAAGGCCCGCTTCCCCGGCGTGCCGGTGGTAAGTTACGTCAACACGTACGCCGACGTCAAGGCCGAGAGCGACATCTGCTGCACCTCCAGCAACGCCGCCGCGGTGGTCGAGTCGCTGCACACGGACACGGTCATCTTTCTGCCGGACGAGTACCTGGCTAAAAATGTTGCCGCGGAGACCGGCAAGCACATTATCTTTCCCTCCAGCGGCACGACGAATTTCGCCGACACCGGCCGGGACTATCAAATGATCGGCTGGAACGGCCGCTGCGAGGTCCATGAAAAGTTCACTGTCAAGGACATCCAGGCGGTGCGAGCCCAGTTCCCGGACGTGGTCATCCTGTCGCATCCCGAGTGCAGCCCGGAAGTCGTGTCTGCTTCGGATTTCTCCGGGAGCACCAATGCTATGATCCGCTATGTACGGGAATCCAGGGCCGCCCATTACCTGCTGCTGACCGAATGTGCCATGGGCGACAACATCGCGGCAGCCAACCCGGAAAAGGACATGCTGCGGCTGTGCATGGTGCGCTGTCCACACATGAACACGATCACGCTGGAGGACACGCTGAACTCCCTTAAATTGAACCGTTTTGTGATCGACCTCCCGGAGGAAATTCGGGTCAAGGCGTACCGGGCCGTGCAGAGAATGATCCAGATCGGATAGAATTTCCCGAGGTCTCTGCAGGGAGCAGGGGGTCCCTCAGGAACAGCACAGAGGTCTCGAATCCTCAGGAGCATCATGAAAACAACCGACGTCCTCATCATCGGCTCCGGCATCGCCGGGGCGACCGCCGCCCTGCGGCTCGCGCACAACCCCAAGCGGCACATTATCCTGGTGACGCGTTCCCCGAATCCGCACGAATCGAATTCGCGCTACGCCCAGGGAGGCATCATCTCGCGCAGCCCGGATGATACCCCGGACCTGCTCGTTGCCGACATCCTGGCCGCGGGTGCAGGCGCCTCGCTGCCGCTAGCCGCCCGCATCCTGGCGGAGGAAGGCCCGCCGCTGCTGCAGGATGTCCTGATTGAGCTGGCCGGGGTCCAGTTTGACCGGGAAGGGGACGGCTCGCTCTCCTTCGGGCAGGAGGCAGCACATTCCCGGCGGCGCATCCTGCACGTGGGCGACGGAACGGGCAGGGCCATCATGGATGGCCTGGTCGAGGCGCTCGGACAAATGCCAAATGTCGAGCTGATGACGAATGTCACTGCGGTCGACCTGATCACCGCTCCTCATCACTCCCGGGATCCGCTGGCCGCTTATGCGCCGGTTGCCTGCCACGGGGCGTATATATTCGATCGTAAGGAGCGCACGGTCCACCGCACGGCAGCCGCGGCAACCATCCTGGCGACCGGCGGTCTTGGCCGCATCTTCAGCAACACCACCAACCCCCAGGGCGCACGCGGCGATGGCCTGGCCATGGCCTCGCGGGCAGGGGCGCGCATCATCAACGCCGAGTACATCCAGTTCCATCCGACCGCCCTGGCTGTGCCAGGAGCGGAGGGATTTCTCATCAGCGAGGCGATAAGAGGCGAAGGCGCAGTTCTGCTGACTCCGGACGGGCAGCCTTTCATGGCGAAATACGCTCCGCAGTGGAAGGACCTGGCGCCGCGCGATGTGGTGGCGCGCGCCATCCATCTGGAAATGGAGGCCAACGGCTACTCGCATGTCCTCCTGGACCTGGCTGGACACATGCCTTCCGGGAAGATCAAGGATCGCTTCCCGAACATCTATGCGGAATGCCTGCGCGTCGGGGTGGACATCACCCGGGAGCCGATCCCGGTCGTCCCGGCAGCCCACTACTCCTGCGGCGGGGTCGCGGTGGATGAGTGGGGCCGCACCAGCATTGCCAACCTGTACGCAGCCGGCGAGGTCTCCTGCACCGGCCTGCACGGTGCCAACCGTCTCGCCTCCACCTCCCTTTTGGAGGGATTGGTGTGGGGCAACCGCTGCGCGCTCCATATTGAAAAAGGCTTTGCCGATGGGCGGCCCTCCATCCCGACGCGCGACGAGATCCCGCCCTGGGACGAGAGCGGCCTGACCGACGACTCCGACCCGGCCCTGATCCAGGGAGATATGCAGACCATCCAGAACATCATGTGGCACTATGTGGGGCTGATCCGCAGCAGCAACCGCCTGGCACGCGCCATCCGCGAGCTGCGCCACATGCAGAATGAGATTGAGACTTTTTACCGCACGACGCGGTTGAGCGATGGCCTGATCGGGCTGCGCAACGCGGTGGAGACGGCGCTGATCGTAGCCCAGGCGGCACAGCATAACCGCCAGAGCCGCGGCTGCCACTTCCGCGCCGACGCGGTCCAGGTGGGAGACAGGCTGTTATAGGGAATCAGGGCAGGACGGGCGCAGCTCCCGGCTGCACTCTGCTGAAGAGGAAAAGGAGCTGCACCTGTCCTTTTGTTTTCATGAAACCCCTCGCCCGGCTGCCTGAAAGACCTGGGAGGGGCCCGCGGGTTTTCGCGGCGGAGCGGGCCGACCCGCATTTCCAGGCGCGATTTTCTAAGGACCTTTTGAGCTGGAACTTATGGCAATTCGGGGGATTCTGAATGCCGAACTGAAGAACACATCGCCAGGGCGGATAATCCGGAATTATTTCCTCCCCGTTTAACACCGGGTAAAGGTTCCGTTAAGATTATGTTTTCGCAGCCGGTTTTTGGCATATTTTGACCTGCCCTGCCCGGCGCCCATGTTATGATAAAAACATGGCAGAAACCATTCTGGTTGTCGAGGACGAGCCGGCGCTCCAGGAGACCCTGGTTTACAACCTGGAGAAATCCGGGTTCACCGTGGACGCGGCGGGAGACGGGCTTTCCGCCCTTGAAAGTGCGCGACAGTTGAAACCCGATCTGATCCTGCTCGACCTCATGCTGCCCAAGCTGGACGGCGTCGAAGTCTGTAAAACCCTGCGCAGGGAGAGCACCGTCCCGATTTTGATCCTCACTGCCCGTGACGGGGAGATCGACCGGGTGGTAGGCCTGGAAATCGGGGCGGATGATTACATTACCAAACCATTCTCGATGCGAGAGCTGATCGCCCGGGTCAAGGCGCAGTTGCGCCGCACCCAAATCCTGCGGGAGGAATTGAAACATATTAAACCGGGGGATACGCCTTCGCAGGAAAGGTTGACTTTCGGGAACATGGTCATCAACCACACGCGCCGGGAGATTTCCCTGGATGGCCGGGCGATTCCACTCAAACCGCAGGAGTACAACCTGCTGGTTTTCTTTGGAGAGCACAAAGGCCAGATGCTTTCGCGGGAGTTCATCCTGGAGCGGGTCTGGGGCTGGGACTACACCGGCGACAGCCGCACCGTAGACGTGCACGTACGCTGGCTTCGGCAGAAAATCGAGCCGGATCCGTCCAGGCCCAAGCGCATTATTACCGTGCGAGGCGGAGGGTACCGCTTCGAAGGCTAGGGGGAATGGTTCCGCCTGGTTTCAGGGGATGTGCAGCGCAAACGAGCATCCATCCGGCTGGCCGGACTTTTAGCCAGGCGCTGAGGGGATGCTCGCCGCAGGTTGGGAAATGTATTTTTAGGGACGAGGAATTCCTATCCGGCGGATGGGGAGGCGGTCTCCCGCGGGGAGAAGGCAGCCCCCATTTCTTTCAATAAGCGATCGACTGTGGGATTCTTGGGAAGGATCAATTCCTGCCGCTGGCGGTTGGCCGGATGCTTGAGGGTCAGCAGGTAGATAAAGCTGTACTGGTCCCAGGAGGGTTTGACCTCAATTTTCGAGAGCTGCCAGCCGTTATCCAGGGCGGATAGAAGCAGGAGGCTTCCGGTGGGAAGAAAGGTGGGGCAGCGCGGTTCTTGAAATGTATTCCAAACCTGACTGGTTGCTATCGCATCTGAAATCATGTTTATCTCCATATCGACTCAAATCGATCATTTCCACCTATACGATACCGCAGGATGATTTAGAACGGTTTAAGAACAGGTTAACCTTCTGTAAAGATCCTGAGTTGCCTGCCGAGTGGATGGAAGATATCTTTTCATCAACACATGTCCATGATTTCCCATCGGTGTTCCCGGGCGTGGCGCCGCAGCTTGCGGTCCGGCGTGACGGCAACCGGGTGATCCACGCTCCCGAGAAGCTCCAGGTCGTTGTGAGAGTCACTGTACGCCCAGCTGTTTTCCAGGGCGAGAGCGTTCACAGCCAGCCAGGATTTCAAATGGGTAATTTTCCCCTCCCGAAATGCCGGGACGCCGGCGATCTTTCCGGTAAACGAATGGCCTTCCGTCTCAGCCCGTGTGCAGATCAAGTCCTGGATGTGCAGCAGCGCAGCGATCGGCACGGCCAGGAAGTCATTGGTGGCGGTGAGCAGCAATATTCTATGGCGTTGACCGCGGTGCCACTCAATGCGTTCCAGCATTTTGGGCCGGAGGGCGGCACGGATGCGGTCGAGGTATTGACTTCTCTCCCCGAGGATCACTTCCGGAGCAGTTACCCTCAGCGGGTGGAGCAGATGCTCCTCGTAGGTTTCGAAATCCAGCCGCCCATTTTCGTAATCGCGGTAGAAAGCAGTGATCTTCCGGTCGTAGTCTGCGTCGACAACCCCTCGTTCAAGCAGGAAATGGCTCCACAGCATTTCACTATCCCCGTTGAGCAAGGTTCCGTCGAGGTCGAAAACAACCACGATTCCTTCACCCATCCGGAAAAGCGCCTAACCGGTAATCTTACCCGAACGAGCCTGTCCGCAGCGCTCCATAAATTCAGGGTCGAAGGGATCGACGCTGCCAAACCGATCGACGCGGTGCGGTTCGAGGTCAACGGAAGCAGGTTTTCCGACGGCGAGTTCGGCGATACTGCGCCCAATGCCGCCGGACATGGCAATTCCAGCGCCGGAGCAGCCGGTGGAGGCCAGGAACCCGTTCAAGCCGGGGAATTTGCCCAGGACAAACATCCCATCGGGGGTGTAGTTCGAGAAACCTGCAATATATTTCGCGATCCCAATTTCCTGGACAAGCGGGAACCACCCTGCCAGGGCAGGCACGCCCTCCATCAGGCATTCCCACCCATCCGGGTCCTGTTTGAAAACATACCCGGCCATCTCCTGCGGCAGGGCGCGTGGGTCGACGCTCACCGACCGCGGCTCACGCAGTCCAAAAAGCAGTTGAGAGACTTCCGGACGGGCGAATGCCTTCGCATCCGGGAGGATCACAAAAGGTTGGCCGGGTGAAAAACTGGGGTGACTGGCGGTGATCCAGTAATGGCTGCGGACCGCTGCCATGGGCAGGTTGACGCCGATTTCATGCGCCAGCAGCCCGGCCCAAACACCGGCGGCATCGATCACGAGAGGAGCCCCGATTGCTCCTCGATCCGTTTCCACCCCAAGGACCCTGTCGCCGTCTCGCAATATGGATATCACCGGGGTCTGTTCACGCACTTCCACGCCCGACCGGCGGGCCGCGTGCATGTAGCCCATGGCAAGTCGATACCCGTCGATGAAGCCGTCCCCCGGCATGTATACAATCTCTGCATCCTCCGCCAGGTCAAGCCATGGGACCAGCCGTTTGGCGTCAGGACTTGCCAGCCGCTCGACCTCCAGGCCTGAGCGCGAAGCCAGGGCTGCCAGTTCCTTCACTTCCTTTTTACGCTCGGTTGAAACGGCAGCGTGCAGGCTCCCCGTCCGATGCAGGCCAAGGGACTCCCCGGTACGTTTTTCAACATCCTCGATGGCCTGGTAGGTCTCGAGCACCATCTGGATCAGGGCAGGTTTGAAGCGGGCGCGCGTCAACAATCCGGCGGCCAGGCTGCTGTTCGCCTGCCCGACGATACTCCGCTCAAGGACGATCACATGTCCCGCTTCCTGCTTCCCCAGATGATAAGCCACGGAAGCACCCAGCACCCCGCCGCCGATCACGACGACGTCGGCAATTTCATGCGCGGTCATAAGGGAGGTTCCCCATTGGCGAGACGCGCCTGGATATCGTCGATCACCGGACCCAGCTCCCAAATTCCATCGATGACATAGTGAGTCCCTGCCCGATACAGTTTTTCAGCAATTTCCATTCGATGCCGGTCGCATTCCTTTTTGGAAAGCGACTTCACCTCTGCCTCGCTCAAACCGAGCAGGTTTCCCGTCAGCGAAATTCCCACCGTCCACATGCCGGCGTTCAGCCCCTCCTCAATATCCGGCAGGGTATCGCCGACCTTGACCACCGCTTCCATCGGGTAGGCGCCAAGGCGGATTGCGTTCTGGAAACACATCCACGGGTAGGGCCGTCCGGCGGGAACATCATCCGGGCAGACAATGGCATCCGGAGCATAACCGCGCGCTTCTGCCTCCGGTGCGAGGACATCCATCATTGAGCGGATGTAACCGGTAGTGGATCCGATTTTCATGCCGCGCTCTCGTAAAGCGCTCACCGTCTCCAGTGTACCGGGGATGGGATCGGCATACTCTTTCAGCACCGAGAGCTGCATCGGTATGAAATCCGCGAACAACGCTTCGATGTCCGCGTCAGAGGCGGGCGAGCCGTGGGCGCCTTCCCAGGCTGCAGCAACGGCTGGGCGGGCAAGGATGGCGCGCAGGTGATCCTTCTTCATCAACCCCATCCCGGAGCGTGCGTCCTCGGAGGTGATGGCTACCCCCCAGTCTTTGAAGAGGCGCAGGAAAACAGCCGTCGGGGCAAAAGACCCGTAATCCACAGCCGTCCCGGCCCAGTCCAGGATGACAGCTTTCAAGGGTCCACGATAAGAGCGGCGAAAAACAAATTCCATATTTCCTCTAGCGTAGGGTTTGCGCAATCAGAAGGCAAATCGTTTATCCAGATTCAATTTTAATCGGCTGGTTGAAGCCCAACGGCAGCTGAAAAGCGGGCACGCCTTTCAAGAACAGGACGATTCCAGGGAAGGAACTATCGGGTGCGAATTGCAGAGAAGTGCCAGAGGATGTTTGTTGGACAAGGGCGGCACTGTTGGCAGCGACACGAACCAACTTCTTGGGACTGTTCAAGGTTCGTGTCAGCTTGAGTGAAGAATGGACAGTGCACTCTTTGAGCCAGGGCACACACCAGCGCACCATGTTAGCCGCCAGTCCAGTGAACAGCACTTGCAACTGGATGCCTGCCGGAGAGCGGCTCATGAGATGCTGGACGAAGAACGTTCCTTTCATCTCTTTGTTTCCGGCTTCGATGGTTTGGCGTTGGTTGTAATGTTCGAACCAAATCGGCAAGGATGGGATGGCATTGTCGTCGCGGTAAAGGATCAAGACTGCATACTTATACCTGCGCCCGATTTTGAAGCGCTCAATGGCGGCGGTCAGGGGATAGGGACAGTCGCGCAACTGACATTGTCCCCAGACTGTCATCTCAGCATTCTCTCCAACCTTGACCCAGGGAACTCCTTTTTTCAGGCGGGAGCACAAGGCGGTTGCCGTTTGCCCGTTGGGAGCCTTGGTGTTGGGACAATAGCCCATCTCCAACAGCCAGGTCAGATTTCCACCGGACGAGAAACCGGCATCCGTGCGCGCTTCCACATAAGGTGGGGGATCAGGATTGGCCAGGTTGTCTTTCTCAAGGGTGGCCTGCCAGTCAAGCAATTGAGTCAGGCATCCCATCTGTTCGTGCAGATGATCCTGATGTTTGCCGATCCTTTGCTGCGCCGTGGCGATCTGCGCTTCCAGACGCGGCAAACGCTTGCGCCAACCGGTCATTTTTTTCTTCAAAAGGGCCTTTTGGGGCCGGGAAATGGGGTTTTTGAGGGTCTGCTCGGCGTGATAGCCCTCCCCAATGAGCCTCTGGCGGATTTGCTGCAGACGGTTTCGTTGGGCCTCCTGCTGGTTCAACAAACGACGCGTCCGTGCGACCCTTGCCTCTTGCACCTCCAAACGCTGTTGCACCAATTCCGTTCGCCGACGCGGCCGGATATGGGTCTGAGCTTCCGCAGCTCGAACCAGTTCTTTCACGCAGGAGGACGAAATCGTGTCCCCAGGGTGATGAAAGCCTGCCAGCCACAAGCGCTCGCCTCCCGCATCCGTCAGACAGACCCGCGCCAATTGATAGCCCAGCTTCACACTGTCATTCATCCATCCAAACGCCACTCCTGGATAGCTGGTGCTGGTGGAACTCACTGCCTGTCCGGTGAGATCAAAATCGTAAACGATCGCCGCACCCCGTCGCAGCAATTCATGGACTCGATTCGCAATGAACGGTTGGCTGAATTCTTCGATCACTTTCTCCACCGCCACCACCGTCTGCTCGTTACAAACATCCAGCGTCCGGCTCACACTGCTGTAGTGCGCAAAACCCGCTTGCCCCCACGCTCGCGCCACCACCTCGTCCTTCACCAACGGCCGCACGCCATCATTGAGATCTTCAAGATGTTCCATGCCGCTCGTGATCCCAGCCAGAAATTCCACCAGCTTGGTCTGCGGACGATACTTGCGTGTCTTCTGCCCAATCGGTATTTGCATCAGCCGCTCAATCAATCCATGCTGGCTCAAGAATTCACCAAATGCCACCAACATGCCATGCGCTGTGTTGGCCATCGGCCAGTCTGATGATTTCGTCGCCATTTCTGGTACCTCCGCTCCCACAGAGGTTACCAGCCCTGGCCGTAGCCCTACAAAATCAAATCTGATTCAACGTTTTGCCTTCTGATTGCGCAAAAGTTACGCTAGGTCGAGAGATCAATGCCCATTTCGTCCAGGGTTTCCGCGATCGCCCCGAGCAGGGCTTTGACGTCATTGCAGTCAAGCCGGCCCACATGCCCGATGCGGAAACAATCCGCATGGCTGAGTTTCCCCGGATAGATGATATATCCTTTTTCACTCAATTTCTGGTAAAACTCGGGGAAGTCAAACCGGGAGTGCTCGGGATAATAGAAAGAAGTAATGATATAGCCCTGGTCCTCCTGCTGGAGGTAGGGCTGAAAGCCCATCCGCTGCATACCCTCCAGGGTGGTTTCATAATTCATGCGATAGCGCATCCCGCGTGCCTCGACACCGCCTTCCTGCTCCAGTTCAATGAGCGCCTGGTGGAACGCCAGGAGGACATGCGTCGGAGGTGTAAAACGGAACTGGCCGTCCCCATCCAGGCCTCTCCACTGGGCAACCAGGTCGAGACTGAGCGTGCGGGCGAAGC
Organism: uncultured Chloroflexia bacterium; assembly: GCA_963753465.1. Classification (GTDB taxonomy): domain Bacteria; phylum Chloroflexota; class Anaerolineae; order Anaerolineales; family Villigracilaceae; genus UBA877. Next base: position 856,186 of record CAVWCJ010000002.1, on the reverse strand, counting down.
CGCGCGCGGCCACAAGGGACTCTTTCCTGGCCAGGATAAAGGAAAACCCTGGCACGCCTTCAATGCACTTGTTTGCGGAGGAAATCAAAAAGTCGATCCCGCAGGCTTTCAAGTCGATGGGGTAGGCACCAAAGCTGCTCATCGCATCCACGATGAGGGTACGCTGGTGCTTTTGGACAATCTCCCCATAGACATTGACCGGGTTGATAATTCCGGTGGTCGTCTCGCAGTGCACCACCCCAATATGGGTAATTGTTGGGTCCGCTGAGAGCGCGGTGTCCAGAGCGTGCGCGTCGGGCTGCGTATTTTCCGGGAAAACCAGCTTGGCCACCGGGATGTGCTGGACTTCCGCGATCCTGAGCATCCGCTCCCCGTAAGCGCCGTTGATCAGGAGCAGCAGCCTGCCGTTGGGTGGAATGACCGAGGAGAGGGTGGCTTCAATGCCATAGGTGCCGCTGCCCTGCATCAGCACCGCCGTATATTCATCCGACCCGCCGCCCAGCAGGACCAATCTCCGGCGGATGTCCCGCACGATTTCGATGAAGGTGGCGTCGCGTGATCCCAGGTCGCGCAGCATGGCCTGTTTAACCGTTGCGCTGGTGGTCAACGGCCCGGGGGTGAAAAGGGGTTTATCTTTCCAAGAAGGGAGTGCAGTCATCAGAGGGTTGGGGTCCGTGGAAAAGGTTTGGAAACACACGTCTTGATCAGGACGATGCCAAAATTCCTAGAGAAGCCAGCAGGCATCAACCGGGAAATTGATGTTGTACGCTTCACCCACGACCGGAATTTGTTTTTTCTTCTCATTGAACATGTCCATGGAAACAAGGTGGCCCTCGATGTCGAGGCGGATGCGGACAATCGGACCGAGATAAGTGATCGCCTCCACCCTGCCTTTCAGGTTATTGGTCCCATCGTTGAACCCGGGATTCAGTTCTTCCGGCCGGACCGCCAGGCGGATCTTGTGACTGTTGGCGTGGTCGAGCGATTGCCCTGCCCGCACGACCTGTTGCCCGATCTTCACCAGCCCTTCAGCCAGGTTGATCACCTCGACCGGCAGTAAATTGAGCTGGCCCACGAACCTGGCGACGAACTCTGACTTCGGGTAATTGTAAATATCGGTCGGAGACCCGATTTGCTCGATTTTTCCTTCGCTCATCACCACAATCCGGTCGGACAGGGAAAGCGCTTCTTCCTGATCATGGGTAACGTAGACGGTGGTGATGCCAAGCTCCTGTTGGATACGGCGGATCTCCAGGCGCAGTTCCAGACGGATCTTGGCGTCCAGCGCGGAGAGCGGCTCGTCCAGCAAGAGCACTTGCGGTTGAATGGCGAGGGCACGCGCCAGGGCCACGCGCTGCTGCTGGCCGCCGGATAACCGGTTGGGATAGCGCCGCCGGAAATCCTCCAGATGGATCAGGGCCAGCATCTCGTCCACGCGCCGGCTTATCTCCGCCTTGGAGGTGCCGGATACCTTCAGCCCATAGCCGATATTCTCGGCTGCGGTCATATTGGGGAACAGGGCATATGCCTGGAAGACCATCCCCACGTGGCGCCTGTTGGGCGGTACGAAGGTCAGGTCGCGGCTATCCAGGGTGATCCTGCCCGCAGTGGGAAGTTCAAACCCGGCGATCATGCGCAGGGTCGTGGTCTTCCCGCACCCGCTGGGGCCGAGGAACGAAATGAACTCGCCCTGTTTTACGGCCAGGTCGAAATCCTCAACCGCCACCGTCCCAGGGAACTCCTTGCGAACATGGGAAAGCTCGAGGAATGCCATTACCACCTCTTGGAAAATTACCTGCCGGTCAGCTGCAGGCTGGCTCGGCCGCGGCTGAAAAACTGGATGATGCCAAGACATGCCCAGGTCAGGCCCCAGGCAAGCATCGCCATGGCTGCCGGTTGATAGGCCTGGTCTCGACCTGCCTCCACCATATAGGGGCCCAGGGCCGGGCGTACAAGGAAATCTCCGAGAATGAGTTCGCCAATCACAAGGGCAAAGCAGATCAATGCTCCATTCAGGACCGCAAGACGCAGGTTGGGAAAGATTACATTAACCAGTACCTGGATCCAGTTTGAACCCAGGCTTTGGGCTGCCTCAGTCAGAGTGCGAACATCGATCGCACGCATGCCAGCGTCAATAGCACGATACATGTACGGCATGGAAAGGATCACATACCCGGCAGTGATCAGCATATCGGTTTTGAATGGAGTGACTGTAAGCTGAAGGGGTGGGGCCGAAAACGTGCGAATCAAGCCGAAGACGTAAACAATCACCGGAATGATGAATGGCAGGATGGTGATGAGCTCCACAATTGGCCGCACCTGGGGTAGTTTCAGGTAGATCCAATAAATTGTAGGCAGGAAAATCAGAACGCTGACGATGACGGTAATAATGCCCATCGTTGCGGAGTAACGAAAGCTGGACAGAAATTGTGGATCTGAGAGGACTACTTGATAGGCCAGAAAGCTTAACCTGCCCTTTTCCATGCGCAGGGAAAAGTCAAGGGTTCCGTACAGGGGTACAAAAAAATAAAGGAAGGCGATGATCGCCCAGGAGAAAGCCCATAAATTGGTTTTTTTCTTCATGATTTTAACCAGCGAACCGTCTGGCGTTGTAGAACGGTGTAGACAATGATGCAGAGGGTCATGACCACGACCATCCCCAGGGCCAGGGCATAGCCTTCATTGGGGTTGTTGAGCACGTCGCCGCGAATCTGCTGGCCGATCAGAATGGTCACCAGGTAAATGCTGCCTCCGGTTAACGCTTCAGCGGTGGCGTATGCGCCAAACGCGCTGGCGAATAACAGGATGGCAGAACCGAGAATGGAGGGCCAGAGAATCGGCAGGGCGACCCGCCACCAGAATTGGGGGGCGCTGGCTCCCAGGTTTTCGGAGGCCTCCCGCCATTCACGCCGCAGACCATCCAATGCCGGTGTGATGGTCAGGATCATCAGCGGGAATTGAAAGTAGAGATAGGTCAAGGAAAGACCGGCAAGACTGTAGAGATTAAATCCCGCATTATAAATATCAAAGGGGCATGTCCGAATTCCGCCTGTACCTGGATAACAGATATTCCTTAGAATGGCGGTCAGGAAACCGGTGTGGCCCAGGGTAGCGATAAACGCAAAAGCCAGAGGGATGCCGCCAAAATTGGCTGCCAGGCCGGAAAAACTGATCAGGATGGTCCGCATCCAACCGGGTACATTCCCGATCGTGATGGCGTAGGCCACGAAGAACCCCATCAAGCCTCCAACAAGCGATGTGATCACGCTGATCTGCAGGCTGATGGTATAGGATTTGAGCACATAAGGATCCAGCATCACAGCTGCATTGGCGAAAGTGAAATGGCCCTGTTGATCCTGGAAGGCGCCGATGAAAAGGTTGGTGGAGGGCAGGATGAGAAAGACTGCGATGAATACAAAAAATGGAAGAACGCCGACCCAATTCAGGAGGGACGAGGCTTTCCGGGATCGGCTCAGCACTTCAGCAGAATCGATTGGGATTGCGTTTTCAGCCATAGGGAATATTTTCAGCTTTTATGAATACATGTGGGTCGGCATGGCCCAGCCAGGCTGGGCCATGCCGTCATGAATAAAGTGAGTTGGGAATGGTTTGTTCTATTGGCCGGATTTGATGTCCAGGCTGACCACCGAGTCCCATTGGGACTTGACTGCGGCGCGGGCAGCGTTGAGCTGATCGGGGCTGGGAATGGTGGCGCTGGAGAGCATCGCGGCGGGCGGAAGGGCAGCCTGCGCAGCTGCAGAGACCACATTGCGGGAGAGCATGTCTGCCATGCGCGCCGGAGTGCAGAACCCCTTAATCAGGGTGTTTTGACCCTCATCCGAATAAAGGTATTCCTCCCACAGGCGGGCGGCAGCCGGATGGGGTGCGTAGGCGCTGATGGCCTGGTAGTAATACCCGCCCCATGGTGTGCCAGTCGGATAAACAACCTGGATGCTCGGGTTGCCGTTGAAGCTTTTCTGATCGGCCAACGCCAGATAATTCCAGTGAATGGAGATCGGGGTTTCGCCTTTGGCAATGGGGCCTGGATCCGCGATCAGGGGCAAAAGGTTTCCCTCTGCATTCAACTGCTTGAAGAAATCGAGGCCGGGTTGGATATTGTCCAGGGTGCCGCCGTTATTAATGGCTGCGGCGTAAACAGTTTGGGCAGCTTCATTCGAAGCACGCGGGTCGCCTGGTAGGGCGATCTGTCCCTTGTATTCGGCCTTCATCAAATCGGACCAGCTTTTCGGTACATCCTTGACCACGGTGGTGTTGACCTCAAAGGACAGGATCCCGAAGTAATCCACATAGTAGAGCCCGTTCGGATCCTTGTTGCCTTTAATGGTGTCCCAGGTGGACACTTTGTAAGCCGCGAGCAGGTTCGGTCCGCTCGGATTCTGACCGGCGGCGAGAGGGCCATAGGCCGGGCCAATGTCAAGCACATCCGGGGCCTGCGGGCCCTTGTTCTGCATGTTATCTTTAATGGCCTGAACTTCATCAGCCGAACCGCCCTCCGGGTTGACATCCTGGATCTTGATGCCGTACTTCGCGGTGAAATTATCCATCATGTCGCCGTAGTCGCACCAGTCGCGCGGCAGGGTGATGACGGTCAGGTTGCCTTCCTGTTTGGCCGCAGCGATCAGGGCGGCCATTCCGCCGCCGTCTGTGACCGATTGGATCTTCGACCAGTCTGATGCAGCCGGCTTTGCGGCGGGTCCGCATGCAGCCAGGGCTGCAGCGAACGCAACTAAAAGTGCTGTAAGTTTGAAAGCAAATTTCTGGGTATTCATCGATCTCTCCTCTTTGAAAATGATAGATTTGTTAATATATTTATGATAATCGGCGATCGTTAATGCCTTTTACGCAACAGGTTAAAGCCGGATTAAAGATCGCAAATAAACTATTAATCCAGCGAATCCCTTCGCGCTCACGTGCGGTCAGGATGAGCGACTTGCCATCCGGGCCGGACCTGCCAGCGATTCTCCCCCTGCTTTCGCTGGGCAGGCAGCCTGCGCACAACCTCCCGGCAGATCTCTGCAATCCGAATTGCGGACGTTCCCCCGTTCTGGATTGGCGTGAGCTTTTTCAGCATGTCGGGGTCGAGCGCCGAATGGACTTCCTTGCCCATGGCCAGGCCGATGAATACGACCGATGAATACTGGGTGACCAGCACATCGCAGTTGGCGATCATGGGGTGGATATCCCCCTCCTCGTAGATCAGGGACTCGGGAGCGAAGCGCTGGATCTCCGCGCGGGCGCGTCGATGGTTTTCGTTCGGGTGCAGCTTGAAGATGAGCTCGCGGCCGCCCGCGATCCGGCGGGCTTTTTGGATGAACTCGGGACGGTTCTCCCATCCGAAGGTTTCGCGCGTGGAGGAGGTTGCCGCCAGGACGAAATGCGTATGGGGAAAGTCGTTCTCCCGATAGGCGTCCACGTTGTCGAAATTTGGAATTCCCGTTACCACAGTCTTTTCGGGTCGGACACCTTTCCTGATGAACAAATCCCGGTAGCCGGGGGATGCCACGCAAAACACGTCGTAGGCATCCGAGAGTCCCGTGGCAGCCGTGTTTGCCAGGTAGCGCGGCAGCCCCAGGTTGCGGACAAGCCAGTAGCGCAGCCCCTCCGGTTCGGTTATTCCCTCCTGGATCAGGACCATCTTTTTGCCGCGGATATTCTGCTGGATCAGGAGGTCCGTGCAGGTGACCACCAGGTCATAATCGTGCTGCTGGCCTCCATAATCCATTGGCAGGCGATGGCAGGAAAGATACTCCTCGGTATTGTGCCGGTGACGGCCGCCCAGGATGGTGAAATCCATCATTTCCCCGCGGGTCATCGATTCCAGAAGGCCGTCCGCATAGAAAGGGGTGAAGTAGCTGTCGACCTCGTGCAGATGCTGGGAAATCTGGTGCATCATGGTCGTCTGGTTGAGCGAACCACCGATGAAAAGAACCGTTGAGGTCATATGTCATGCCTGTCTCGACAGACGCAGTGGAGCCTGCGGCCCGGCGTTGCTGCTGACCCAGCCCGCCTTGCGCAGGGCATAACGGGAAATCCAGTGAGCCGCCAGGAACAACCTGGAATCCAGCTTGCTGCGCACGGGACGGGTCAATCCGGCTTCCAGCGCGCGGCGCAGCTGCCGGGCCGAGGTTCCCTGGAAGGAGGTTGCCCCTTTGCCGATCATCCACAAAAGATGCGCGTCACTGTTTCCCACTTGGGCGACCGGCAGAGTGTTCGCAAGCTCCTGCGCAACGGCGTTTCCGCTCGGTTGAAGCAGGCCGGCGTTGAATACCTCGATCCCGACCAGCACTTTGGCCAGGTCGGGGTTCGTGAGCGTGCGGCGGATCGTCTCCGGGTTGAGACTGTTGAAGCGGATGCCGCCGGGATGGGGGGCGATGCACAGCCCGCCCTGGTCGGCGACATGCCGCAGGCTGTCCGCGAGCGGGAGGCCTTTCGGAATTCTGTGCTGGATGAAAAGGGCCAGCAGATGTCCTTCGGCGGTGGTCACTTCAATGCCGGGAATCACCACGATCCCGTAGGAGGGTGCCTGTTCCAGGGCATCCAGTGCACCATTGATTTCATCGTGGTCAGTAATGGCGATTACGTCTAAACCAACCTCGACGGCCTTCTTGAGCACCGCAGACACCGTACTCGTACCGTCATAGCTGTACGTCGTATGAATATGCAGATCAGCTAGTCCCATGAATCACCTCGTAATTCTTTCACACCAACGATAACAAGGGACTGTTAACCAGGCTTCAAGGAGAGGTTAAAGGTTTGTTGTGATCCGAAAAAGGAAAGTTAACATTCCTGAATCCCCTGGAATGGATGTTTTCGACGCTCGAGCCAGGTTGTTAATCAAAGAATAACAAACCCTTTAAAATGGATTAATGGTTTCCCGCCGGGTCTGTGTAATAATCAATTCGAAGCATGCCAGGGCACCGGCTTCATTACTGAGTGCACCAATTCATCTCCGTCGTAAGCAATCCGTCCCACTCAACCAGGACCGGTCGGGTGTCGGCCTATCTCCCAAAAAACCGAATCAAGGAATCCCATGTTGCCCAAAAGTTTCGAGGACGATCTCGCTGAAATAAAAAGTCATTTGGAACAGCTTGAGGGCATGGTGGAAAGAGCCGTCTGGGATTCTCTGGATGCTCTACGTTCGGGAAATGCCGAGACCTCCCGGCACATCCTGGAGCGGGATCAGGAGATCAACGAAAAACGTTATTTCATCCAGGAAAAAGTTCTGATCCTGATCGTCCGCCGGCAGCCGACGGCGCGCGACCTCAGGCTGGCGGCCTCCATTTTCAATATTGCCGATGAGTTGGAACGAATGGGCGATTACGCCAAGGGGATTGCCGTCATCACCCTGCGCAGCAGGAACATCGTAGCCCCGGGCATTCCGGTCGAGCTCAATCAGATGGCGTTGAAGGCTACCAGCATGCTCAAACGCGCCCTGACCGCATTCCTTGCAGAAGATTCCCAGCAGGCAGCTCAAATATCCAAAGAAGATGACGAGATCGACCAGTTGTATCAAAAAACCTATGAAGAATTGGCCCAAATTGTGATTTCCGATTCAAGGAACATCGAGGGTGTGGATTACTTGTTCTGGGTTGCCCATAACCTGGAGCGGCTGGGTGACCGCGTGACCAACATCTGCGAGCGCACCTTTTTCCTTGTGACCGGTGATTACCTGGAACTTCAGCAGCAAGTGTAGAGACCGTATGGAAACAATTGCCTCCATCGATGTTGGCTCGAACGCGATCCGCCTGTTGATCGGGAAGGTGGACGAGAACGGCCAGACCGAGGCGCTGGAAACCTTACGCGCGCCGGTCCGCTTGGGGAGGGATACCTTCCAGAACGGAATTTTCAGCGAAACGACCATGCAGGAGGCTGTGAACACATTCATCTCGTTTAAAAAAATCATCCACGACTACGGGGTCAGCCATTACCGGGCCGTGTCGACCAGCGCGATGCGTGAAGCGGCCAACCAGGACATCCTCACCGATCGCATCCTGCAGGCCTCCGGTATCCAGGTGGAGGTCATCAATGGGGAGGAAGAAGCCCGCCTGATCCACCAGGCCGTCTCGCAGGTGATCGACCTGCACAAATCGACTGCCTTGCTGATCGACATCGGTGGTGGCAGCATGGAGGTAACACTGTCGGTGGACGGCAACATCCTCTCCGCCGAAAGCTTCAAGATGGGAGCGGTGCGGCTCTTGAGCCAGTTGAACCAGGCGGACATGTCTGGCGTCCCGCTCGAAAAACTTGTGCTAGCAGCCGCTGAGTCACCCCGCCGGCGGATTCGCCAGATCCTGCAGGCACAAAAAGTATCCCTCCTGGTCGGTACCGGGGGGAATGTAGAGGAACTCGGGGGGCTGGCCCACAAACTCTTCAAACGCAAGACCAACCGGGAGATCAGCCTCAAGGATCTCGAGGATCTCATCGAACGCCTGGAGGGCATGCCTTACGAGGAACGCATCCACCAGCTCGGCCTCCGCCCGGACCGGGCCGATGTCATCCTGCCTGCTGCGATCCTGTTGGAAGTGGTCGCCGACGAGACCCACCAGCACGAAATCACTGTGCCGCGCGTTGGTCTCAAGGAAGGATTGCTTTGGGATCTGGCGGAAGAAATCACACGAGGGACGCATCCCTCACGCTGCGAGCAAGTTTGGGTGTCCATCCAGCGGCTGGCGCGCAAGTACGCCATGGACGAAGGGCATGCCCGGCATGTCGCCGACCTTGCTGGGCGCATCTTCGACCAGACCCACTCGCTGCACAACCTCGAACCTGAATACCGCCTGCTCCTGGAAGCCGCCGCCTACCTGCATGACATCGGCCATTTCATCAGCACAATCGACCATGACAAACATGGATACTACATCCTGACTGCCAATCCGATCATCGGCCTCACCGAGGCCCAACAGGCCATTGTCGCCAACATGGCTCGTTTCCATCGACGCCAGTCACCCAGTCTCGAAGATGCCTCCTACCGCATTCTTCCCCAGAAAGACCGGCTGGTGGTGATCAAGCTGCTGTCCCTCCTGCGCATCGCAGATGGACTGGACACGAGCCGTTCTGGCCGCGTCCAGGATGTCACCCTGAAAGGCGAGAATGCTGCCTGGGAGATGCAGCTCCACGGAGAGGGTGACCTGCTGCTCGAAAAATGGGCTGCCGACAAACGCAAGGGCCTCTTCTGCGAAATGTTCGGTGTAACCCTGGAATTAAAAGCCTGAGTCCTGTACAAAGGTGCCCTTATGCCTGCACGAATGCCTGGAAAGCTGATTGTCGTGGAAGGTCTGGATGGCTCGGGGAAATCCACCCAGGCTCATCTCCTGCGCCGCTGGCTGGAGATCGGCGGCTACCGCGTCTATTTCACCGAATGGAACTCCTCCCCGCTGGTGAAGAACGTGACCAGGCGCGGCAAAAAGGAACAACTGCTCACCCCGACGACTTTTTCGATCATTCACGGCACTGAGTTTGCCGACCGCTTTGAACGCCAGATCCTCCCGATGCTGCATGCCGGATACCTAGTCCTTGCCGACCGCTACATCTTCACTGCATTCGCCCGGGATGCGGTGCGCGGCGTGGACCGGGATTGGGTGCGCAACCTCTACCGGTTTGCCGTTCGACCCGACCTGACCTTTTTCTTCAATGTCCCACTGGAGGTTGCCCTGGGGCGCATCCTGGAGGGACGACCCAAGCTTAAATACTACGAAGCGGGCATGGATATGGGTTACGACGACGATATTTATCAATCCTTCCGCATCTTTCAGGGAAATGTTTACGAGGAATACCTGAAAATGGCGAAGGAATACGGCTTCATTGAAATCAACGCGACCCGCAGCCCGGAGGAGCAGCAGAAGGAAATTCGCCTCATCGTCCAGAAACGGGTTAACCTGCCGAGATTCAAGTACGAATGGAATGCCGCATGAACAAACGCTTCTATGGAAGTGGAATTCCCCACCTTGACACCGCCCGCCTGAAAGGGAAGCTCATCGTCATCGAGGGCTCCGACGGCTCCGGCCGCAGCACGCAGATCGGCATGCTACGCAATTGGCTGGAGGAACAGGGCTATGCCACCGTTGAGATCGGCATCAAGCGTTCCCAGCTGGTCGCGGCCGAGCTGGATACTGCCCGGCAGAGCACCACCCTTTCCCCGATGACCATGACGCTGTATTACGCGTGCGACTTTGCCGACCAGCTGGAACACGTCATTATCCCCGCCCTGCGGGCCAATTTCATTGTCCTGGCTGATCGTTATATCTATACTCTCATTGCCCGCGCCATCGCACGCCGCATGAAGAAGGCCTGGATCAACCAGCTCTACGGCATCGCCCTGATCCCGGATGCGGTGTTCTACCTCTCCGTCGAGCCCGAGGTCCTGGCAGAACGCACCTTTCGCAAGAACGACACCCTGAGTTACTGGGAATCCGGAATGGATATTCACCGCCAGGTGGACATGTACCGCAGTTTCGTCTCCTACCAGCGCAAACTCCAGCGCATTTTCATGGACCTCCAGCAGGATTACGGTTTCGTGGTCGTGGACGGCAACCGCTCGCCACAAGTCATCTACGAGGAGCTTGTCAACCGTATCCGATCAATCGTCGAGCAAACCCTCTCAGCCAGGCTGTTAGATCCGAAACCTGTCCCTGCCCTCCTGAAATGACCTCGCCTGCAGTTACCCCTCCCCCCGTATTCTCGCGCGCGGCCTTCCTTCTGCTAAAAGGCCTGGACAGCCGCTGGGAACGATACCAGGTTTGTTTCGAGTCCTGCTGCCAGGAATACTCCAAGGAGGCTGTCCATGACCTGCGCGTGGCCACCCGTCGTTTATTGACCATGTTGGAAATCCTCGAAACGCTGTTCCTGACCATGAAAGTGCACAAACTGCGCCGGGAACTCAAGGCGCAGCTGGACACCCTGGACGAGCTCCGGGACACCCAGGTGCAGATCGCCTACGTGGTGGACGAAATGACAGGAGTGGAAGGAATCGCTCCCTTTCTCAAACATCTCTACCGGCGGGAGGCGCGCCTGCTCTCGGAGGTCGAGCGGCTCATCCGGTCGACCTCACTGGCCGAGCAAGGCCGGCGGCTGGAAAAGATCCGCGCGAGCGCAGAGTCCAGGCTGCAGGCGCCAGAGGTGCGCGCCCGGATGATCAATGCTGTGGACAGCGCCTACGCCAACGTCGTGCACCGGGATTCTAGGATCGATCCCGAAGATACCAACACCATCCACCGCACACGCATCGCCTTCAAATCATTTCGTTACGCGGTGGAAGTAATCCATCCACTGCTGGTGCGTTATCCAGATGGATTAATGAAAGCCATGAATGACTACCAGGGATGGATGGGTGATATCCAGGATATCGAAGTGCTGCAGGAGATGCTCAAAGCGTTTGGAAAAAAGCATCCCAAAGTCAATCTCGCCTCTTCCACGGCTTTCGTGGATCAACAGCACAAGGAGTTAGTAGCCATATTCCTCTCGCACAGGAATGCCCTTCAGGGATTCTGGCGGCTTTCCCCCCGCCAGCCCTACCCCTGGAATTTGGCGAAACCCGCATTCGAACTTGGTAGAGAGCTTACATGATCCTGTACATTCTGCGCCATGCTGTTGCAGTCGAACCGGGCAGACCGGCTTACGAAGACGACAGCCAGCGTCCGCTCTCCGGCAAAGGCATTGCAAAGATGGAACAGATTGCTGCCGGCCTCCGCCGCATGGATGTGGAATTTGATCTGATCTTCACCAGCCCCTATCTGCGCGCCCGACAGACGGCGGAAATCCTGGCAAAACCCTACAGCCTGCAGGACAAACTGATCGTGACGCCCGCCCTGCTCCCCGAAGCACCGGCTGGACAAATCGTCGCAGAGATCAACGAGAGCTATGACCGCCTGGAGAGCCTCATCCTGGTCGGGCATGAGCCTTTCCTGAGCAATCTGACGTCGATGCTCATTTCTGGCGACCCAACTTTGGATATCGTGTTGAAAAAAGGCGGCTTATGCCGCCTGTACATCGACCAACTGCTCTACGACCGCTGCGCCACGCTCGAGTGGCTGCTTCTTCCCTCCCAGATTGCAAACCTAGCCAGGGTGGATTGAATGCCAGAGAAAAGTGTGAGAAGGAAGCCAGGGGGAAAAGGTGACTGGCCAAACTGTAACCACTCACGATACCAAGATCAAGAGACCTCTTCTTTAATTTAATGTAGAAAGTTCGTTTTTATTCAAATTAGCTGAAGTTGGTGAACAGCGAGACCAGCTGTCCAGAGCCTCGTAAGGCTGCCCAATTGCCGGAGGCGCCTCGGAATTTCCAAGCACCACCCAGGGCCAGAAAATCAACTGGTTGGTCCCGGTGGTTTTTTCGATGCGCCAGCCATTCAAATTGGGCCTGGCGACTCTCGCCACCTTATTTGCCGGGCCACAGAAAATTCACGTAAAGGAAATATAACTTATATTTTACCGATTGTTAACCCGGGAACAGGCTGTCTGTTGTAAAGTTAGCGAAGCACTTATCTTTTCATTCAGGAGTGTACATGTTGAAAAAAACATCGGTTCTGGTATTATTCTTGATTGTCAGCATGGCAATTGGGGGCTGTTCCTCCTGGGGAGCGACCGACTCAACCGAGGTGAGGGGACATCTTACCCAAATCAATCTCGAGGAAGCAGACTGATTTTATTCTTCCCCTCTTCCATCGCCGCCATGATTGATTTATTGCCCATCCCCCTGCAAGATTTCGTCCTGCCCAGCGGACATATCCGCATTCCTGTTTGCATCGGCGATCTGCCGTCCTCGGATTACCAGGTGCCCTCCGATACGATCACCCATGATGTGGTCAAGTACCTGCGGGACCATGAGGAGGTCCCTGGCGTCATGATCTACGCTGGAGGGAACCTTATCAATGTGATGCCACGTTTGCGCATGTTCGAGCGTTTGGGCCAAATGTATGGATCCGACCTGTTCATCCGCAAGCCGATTGAAGCCCTGTGCCAGAATCTTCGCACCGAAGCATTCTGCCTCTCGGAGGATCTGCGCATCGACGACGCTGTCAAATCCGCACTTCAGCGTCCCCCGCACAATGTGTATGATCCGGTGGTAATGGTGACGGAAAAAAAGACCGCCCGCCTGGTGGATATGCATACTCTCCTGCTGGTGCAATCGCAGATCCTGGCCAATATGAACAACGGCATCAGTAATCTGGACCGAGTGAGGCGTTTTCTTTCCAGACAAGGAGACTTGATCGATACGGCTTATCACGTGATCGATTCAATAAATGAAGTAGTCTCTTATCACCAGGCTGCCGTATTATTGCACAAGGAGAACAGCCTGCATCTCGTTGCCGACCGCAGCTTTCCCGAGGCCTCCTTCGGGCATTCGCCAGACAGGAATTTCTTGCAAAGCCCCCTGTTCAATACCATTGTCAGGTTTCGCCAGTCAATCACCATCGAAGACGTGGACCTGATCCCGGACCGGAATTATATCCAGGGAGCGAGGAATATCCGCTGCTGGATCGGAGCCCCCCTGTTCGCGGAGGCGAAGGTGTTCGGGCTGTTGACTCTCTCGCGAACCTCCAAGACGCCGTTCAGGAAGGACGAAAAGGACACCCTGGACGCCTACGCCCGGTTGTTTTCCGATTATCTGGACTTGGAACAGACCGAAGCGAAACAAGATCCGCTAACGATCAGCTTTAAAGTGGAAGCGATGACCCCAAAAGTCGTCGGGAGGCTTGTTCTCTGAATTCCCGATTGCAACAATCAGATATTGGGCCCCTGGAGATCCACACCGTAAATTGAGGTTTCCAGGACCTCGACTGAATATTATCAGGGGCGGTCCGGGTAGTTCGTGGAAATTCCCCATGGTATCCATTGACTCCGATGTTTATCAGCTAAGTGAGAGCTTCATCCTTGAGTTGATCAAGGCCATCGCATGGCCGCAAACGGACGGCATTCGCAGCGCGTTTCGCCTGATCTTCGGCCGCACAGCCCGGCGCTTAGCTGAAATTGCGCTGGGGCTGGATCGCAAAATCGCGCAAAACGGGGCTGCCCCGGCGGCACGCTGGCTGCTGCCCAGATTCGTCGCCGGTGTTGAGGCTTGTGGGTTAGAGGCAATCCCCGAAAACGGACCGATCGTGATCGCTTCGAATCACCCGGGGGCTTACGACGCAGTGGCGATCTCGGCCTATATCGACCGCCCGGACTATAAAATCGTCATGGCAGAAATTCCTCCCTATCATTATCTGCCGAACGTAAGCCGCCATGCGATTTTCTCACCGAAAGTGGGAAATACTTACGGGCGCATGCAAACCGTGCGCAGCACCATCCGCCACCTGAAAGATGGCGGCGCGTTATTGATTTTCCCGCGCGGCCGGGTCGAACCCGATCCAGCCTTCATGTCAGAGCCTGATGCGGAATTTGACCAGTGGTCACGCAGCCTGGAAATCCTCCTGCAGCACGTCCCCCAATCCCAGGTCCTGGTCACGATGGTGAGCGGGGTCATTTCGCCCTTTGCCATGCGCCACCCCGTCACCTGGTTGCGCAGGGCCCGCCCGGACCGTCAGCGGGTGGCCTTTATCCTGCAGATTTTCCGTCAAATATTAAGCGGGGAGGAGTTGTACGGATTGACCCCACGCGTTACCTTTGGCGAGGTCCTTTCGAGTTCCGATCCGCAGCACCTGCTGGCGAAAATCGCACAGTCGGCGCGGAGGACCCTGGAACAGCACTTATCCTGAGCACGCCGTTCTTGTCCTATTCAACCTGGATGAAGGGTTCCCTGCGCGGCTGCCTGTCGTGGATGGCAATTCATCCATTGATTTTAATAACAGACTTAAAAACGATTAATCGCTCAAACCGGTCCCCCAGGAGGAAGGCCAAGCTCCAGGGGGGGGTTATGGAGGATTTTGATTGATAAATACACCACCGGCTTTCTGCTACGGTGAAACACCCCACTGCTGAATGACGGACAGGATCGCCTGCATGTTCTTGTTGTAGTAATAAGCCTGTTTGATATCGGCAACGGCAGCCCCGTACTCTTTGAGCTGGTACTCACCCATTGCCCGCCAATAGAGGCTTTCCTCGAGTGTTTCCGGTGCTGAGAGGGTCTCCAGGTTCGAATTCGCCAAGTCAATCACATCCTGATAACGGCTGGTATAGTAATAGGCCCAGTAAGGGCCGGTCTGGTACCACATGACCCGGTAAGGAAGATGGGTATCTTTCGGCAAGGCAGGATAAAGGGAGCCGTAGGCATAATCGTAGGCAACCGCGGCCTCCCCATATTCGAACAGGGCCACCAGGCTGGTCCCCTTGTCGAAGTAGGCGAAGAACAGGTCGTCGCCGCTCAGGGTCTGAATCTCCTGGTTGTTTGTATCCAGTGCGTTCTGTGCTGCCCAGTTGTAATCGCTCCAGGGACCGAGCGCGTTGAGCAGATCAGTTTCCCTGTCCGCCGGGTAGACAACAATAAACACATAGTCGAAATCACGCCACAGCTCGAGGAAGTCCTCATATTTCGAGGCGACATTATGACCCAGTTTATAAGTGTCGCCCTGGCAGGCATTCGGATAAGAATCCTGCCAGATAAGACTTTGCGCGCTGTCGTCATACCCGGTCGCAAAGGCGAAGTGCCCCGCCCACGCGGTGTGACCCGTACTGTCCCGGCTGATCAGCCCATTTTCCGTGATCACCGGGAAGCCGGTCGCAATCAGGTGTCTCAGGAGATCAAGATTACCTCCGTAGCGGTACAAGGCGCGGTACTGGGTGTGGTCATTGACATAATCCACCAGTTCATAAGGCATGACGCCGACATCCGAATGGCCGGCCTGGATGAAGTCCAGGCTCGGATCATTCGCGCCCGGCTTGACGACCGCCGCAATGACGTCGCGAGTACCTTTCCAACCCCAGTATTGAAGTGCCATGGCCAGATTCGCTGGACCGCAGTAATTCCAGCGGTTGCATTGATCCACGTAGGGTATATCGGACAGGATCACGCGACCGGGAAGAGGGAGGGATGTACTCGTGGCGGTGACGATCTGGGTCGCGAGAGCAGTTAAGGTGGAAGTGGGGGCAGGCGAGGCAGTGGAAGTGGCCAGCAGTGCCTGTTGGGTAGGGACAAAGACCACATTTTGCGGTGGGCGGATCGCATAGACAAGGCGCGCCCGCAGGTTATCCAATCGAGGAGCAAGACGCTGTCGAATCGGAGGAATAAAATACAGGCCGACTGCAGTTAAGACAAACACTGCCAGGCCGAGAAGGAATTTTGTGATGCGGCTGTGCATGGCAATCCAATCTGTCGACAAATTGCAGGCTCGCGTGGGAAATTTCTTTGGGCAGAATGCCGGGAACGAGATCAGCCTCTAAAAATTGCGTCGATGTCAGCTATTGATCACTAAACTCCAAACCTGTACGCATGAGGATTTCAGCCTCACCGGGATGGGTGAGTTCCGCTCGAATGGCGGTTTTATCCTTTTTATATCACCAGCCTGGCCGGCCTTGATTATTATCCCGGATGACCGAGAGTTTCTTGAAACAGCCGGTTCGCACCCGCATCGTCTTTTCCGATGACGGGGATACCCTTTTTCCCCAACCCGGGAAGAAGCTCATTTTATACCGCCAATTTGGCAGCCGTCTCCGCCAAGCGGGTGGAGTATCCCATTTCATTGTCATACCAGGCGGCCACCGAGACGAGCGTGCCATCCATGACCTGGGTCAGCGGCAGGTCGATGATGGAGGTGAGCGGATCCCCGACAATGCGCGCCGAGGTCCATTCGCCTTCCAGGACACCCAGGATGCCTTTCAGGGGAGAGGTACTGGCCGCCTTGCGGAAGGCCTCCTTGACCTGCTCCACGCTGGTGGCGCGCTCCACGACGGCATTGAGTTCCACGATGCTGCCGGTGCGGGTCGGCACGCGGTAGGCCTTGCCGGTGATGTTGAGGTCCGGCCAGATGAATTTCAACGCCCGGGCGGCGCCGGAAGAGGAGGGGATGATGTTTTCGGCGGCGGCCCACGAGTCGCGCCGGTCGCGCATGGGCTGGTCGGTCAGGGACTGGGTGTTGGTGTAGGCGTGGACGGTCGAGAATAGGGCATGCTGGATCCCGAAGTTCTCCTGCACGACTTTGACAACCGGTGCCAGGGCGTTGGTGGTGCAACTGGCCATGCTGATGATCTTGTGTTTGGGCGGGTCGAACTGCTCCAGGTTGATCCCGGGCAGGAGCACGGCATCGCAGTCCTGCAGGGTCTTGCTGGGGGCGCTGACCAGCACCCGCTTCGCCCCCCGGTCGAGGTGAGCCTGTGCCCCGGCACGGCTTGTCGCCCGGCCGGTGCAGTCGATCACGAGGTCCACTCCCAGGGCAGCCCAATCGGGAAGGGACTGGCTCGAATCGAAAAAGCGGATCTCCCGGCCGCCGATGATGAACTTGTTTTCACCCGTCTTGACCTCTTCTTGCCAGCGCCCGTAATTTGTGTCGACTTCGAACAGGGCCGCCAGCGTGGCCAGGTCCTTGATGTCCGATATGGAAACCGGGACAAAAAGTCCGGCCTTCAAAGCTGCTTTGAGTGCTGAACGGCCGGTCCGTCCAAATCCGTGCATGGCGATTCGATTCATACTTTTCTCCTTTGAGCGGAAAACGAAAATCCCATTCTGGCTTTTATTATAACTTGGACGATTGAACTTCTTTCATTACTTACGACCGAGGTGCCTGCCGTTCAGATCCAGAAAACGAAAAAGGCGCAGCAGGCTGCGCCCCGACCAGAATGAAGCCCGGGACGGCGCGCGCCGTCCTGGAATGCTCATTTCTTCAAATCTTCAACATGGCTGGAGGGGATCTCCCGGATTTCCCCCGTGGCAATGAAGACCGTTCGCTCGCAGATATTCGTCACCCGGTCGGCAAACCGCTCCAGGTTGTGCGCCGTCCAGAGCAGGTAGTTGGCCCGGTCGATATTCCTGGGGTCGGCCATGACGAAAGTCATCAGCTCGCGGTAGACCTGGGTGTACAGCCCGTCCACCTCGTCGTCCTCGGCCGGAATGGCCCGGGCGGCCTCGACGTCCTCGTTGATGAAGGCGGTCAGGGCGCGGTGGAGCATGTCGGCGCCCTTCTGGGCCATGCGGGGTACATCGATCAACGGTTTGAGCAGAGGCTCGTTGCCCATGCGGATGTTGACGGTGGCAATACCCTTGGCATAGTCGCCCATGCGCTCCAGTTCGCCGGCCACTTCCAGGACGGAGGCCAGCAGGCGCAGGTCGTGGGCCATCGGCTGCTGGGTGGCAATCAGGATCATCACCTGTTCCTCGATGGCGTAGCGTTTGGCATTGATCCTGGCATCCGTATCATAGATGCGGCGGGCCGCTTCGATGTCGCGCTTTTTCAAGGCATCGACCGCATCCATGAGCTGCTGTTCGACCATGCTGCCCAGCAGGAGAAGCTCATCCTTCAGCTGCTGGATCTCGATTTCAAAGGTTTTTCGCATAGGTACCTCGTTCCTCGCCGGTTTCTTGATTATAACCATTTTTCACCTCAAATTTATCCGAACCGGCCGGTGACGTAGTCCTCGGTGCGCTTGTCCTTGGGACGGGTGAAGATGATGTTGGTCAGGTCGTGCTCGATCAGGTGCCCGGCGCGCTGCTCGTCGATCATCATCATGGCTGTGTAGTCGGAGACACGCGCCGCCTGCTGCATGTTGTGGGTAACAATGATGATGGTGTAATCCCGGGCCAGGTCGTGCATCAGCTCCTCAATGCGCAGGGTGGAGATCGGGTCGAGGGCGGAAGCGGGTTCGTCCATCAGGATCACCTCCGGCTCCACGGCCAGGGCGCGGGCAATGCACAGGCGCTGCTGCTGGCCGCCGGACAGCGACATGCCGGATTGGTCCAGCTTGTCCTTGACCTCGTCCCACAACGCAGCTGACTTCAGGCTGCGCTCGACGATCCCGTCCAGGTCGCCGCGGCGGTGGACGCCGTACAGGCGCGGGCCGTAGGTGACGTTATCATAGATGGATTTGGGGAACGGGTTGGGGCGCTGGAATACCATCCCGACCCGGCGGCGGATGTCGACCACATCCTCGCCCGGGGCGTAGATGTCCTGCCCGTCCAGGATCACTTCGCCGTTCGCGCGGGTGTGCGGGGTCAGATCGTTCATCCGGTTGAAGGCGCGCAGCAGGGTGGACTTGCCGCAGCCCGATGGACCGATGATGGCCGTGATCTGCTTCTCGCGCACCTGCAGATTGATCTCGGCGAGGGCGCGGAATTTTCCGTAGTAGACCTCGAGGTTTTTCACCTCCATTTTGATCGGCGCATTGCTGTCCGTTTCATGCTTGATTTGGGTCATCACCTGCATGGTCATAAGCGAGGCTGCCTTTCCGGTATCTTGAAGAATACCTGTTTGCGTGGTCATAGTCACCTATCCTTGCAACCGCCGTGTGCGCACCTGGATCCAGGCGCGGGCGATTATATTGATCAAAAGGACGAAAATCATCAGCACCAGGGCAACTGCCCAGGCTTGGTTGATCCGCTCGGGATACGGCTGCTGGGCGTATTTCCACAGGGTTAGTGGCAGCGAGTCGACCGGCTGGTTCACCATCTTTCCGATGATTTGAAAGATGGATTGATGGGATTGAATCCCGCTGTGGATGATCTGCCCCAGGTTGTAGTTGTCATTGCCGAGGGTGGTGAAGAGCAGCGGGGCAGTCTCGCCCGCGGCGCGGGCGATTGCCAGCAGGAAGCCGGTAAGAATGCCGTTCAAGGCCGCCGGGAAGAGCACACTGATCGAGGTCTTCCATTCCGCCGCGCCGAGGGCGAGCGAGGCCTCGCGCAGGCTGTGGGGCACCAGCTTGAGCATCTCCTCGGTGGTGCGCAGAATGATCGGCAGCATCAGGAGAGCCAGGGCAAGCCCGCCGGCCAGAGCGGAATAGTGCCGCTCTGGTTTGACAATCAGGGCATAAGCGACCAGGCCGATCACGATCGACGGGACACCCGAGAGCACGTCGGTGCTGAACCGCAGGGCGATGCCGAGGGGCGAATTTGGGTTGCGGGCAGCGTAGAAAGCCGCCAGGACTCCCGGCGGGATGGAAATCAGCGCTGCCAGGAAGGAAATGACGATCGTCCCCTCGATGGCGTGAAGCACGCCTCCCCCCGGGATGCCCATCGGGCGCGGCATCTGGGTGAAGAAGTCCAGGTTGATGTATTTCCCACCGCGGGCGATGACATACACAATGATCCAGAAAAGTGGAACGACCGCCAGAAGGGTCAGCAGCCCGGTCAGCGAAAGCATGACAATGTTGGTGACTTTGCGCGTCCGGGCGCGCCCGACCCGGTTGCGGTTCATCAGCTCGGTAAAGGTGGTCATGCGCGTGCCTCCTGCGGCGCCCGCTGCGCCACCCGCCAGACAAGCAGGCGGGCGATCAGATTGAGCAGCAGGGTGATGATAAACAGGACCAGCCCAATCTCAATCAGAGCCTGGGTGTGCAGGCCTGAAACTGTTTCGGAAAACTCATTGGCGATGATCGAGGCCATGGTGTAGCCCGGCTTCAACAGGGAGGGGCTGCCTTCAATCGAGTTGCCGATGACCATGGTGACGGCCATGGTCTCGCCCAGTGCGCGTCCCAGGCCAAGGATCCCCGCACCGAGGATGCCCGACAGGCCGTAAGGGAGCAGCACCTGCCAGATCGTCTCCCAGCGGGTGGCTCCGAGAGCCAGGGCAGCTTCACGCTGCTGGTTGGGGATGGCCAGCAGCACGTCGCGGGTCACCGCGGTGATGGTGGGGATGATCATGATGGTCAGGATCATGGCTGCCGCCAGGCGGGAGGCCCCGCTCAGTGGAATGGGTCCGGTGAAGAGCACCCCGACGAGAGGAATTTTGCCAAAAGCGGAGAAAAGCACACTCCCGAATGGGGCGACGACGTGGGGCAGGAAGACGAAGATCCCCCACAGACCGTAGACCACACTGGGGATCGCCGCGAGCAGTTCCACCATCCAGTTCAGGGGTTGGCGCAGCCAGGATGGACACAGCTCTGCTAGGAAGACGGCTACTCCCAGGCTGATGGGAACGGCCAGGACAATGGCGGCAATGGAGGAGATCAGTGTGCCGTAAATGAACGGCCAGGCTTGGAATTGGTTCAGGGGGGGATTCCAGTTGGCATCCAGGGTCGGCAGGATAAATTTCCAGCCGAGGGCGCTGCGGGCGCTGGCGGATTCCTGCCAGAGCATCCAGCCAATCCCAAGTACGAGCAGGATCACGCCGGCCGAGACGAGCATGATCAGCCCCTGCCAGGGACGGTCACCGTGTTGGAATGCCCTCCGCAGGGTAGCCAGCGGAGAGCGACGAATCGATTTGGTCGTTTGCATGCTTTCTCCCTAAATTCTTGCTGCCAGTTCTGCAACGCGCTGACCGATCAGGTCGCGCACTGCGCGGAATGTGTCCAGGGGCAGATCCTTCGGGTCAGGGATTTCCCAGTCTTCGTGGTGCTCTGCCGGGATGAAAGGGCATTCGTCCCCGCAGCCCATGGTGATGACGTAGTCGTACCTGACCTGGGGGATTTCACGAATGGATTTGGAGTATTGACAGCCCAGGTCGTAACCCAGCTCTGCCATGGCCTCGACCGCTTTCGGATTCACGGATCCCGAGGGACGCGATCCCGCGCTCGAGGCCTCGATCCGGTCGGGTGCCACAAGGTGTGCAAATGCCTCAGCCATCTGGCTGCGGCAGGAGTTCTCGATGCAGACAAAGAGAACACGTTTTTAACTGGCATGTTGTTCTTTCCCCGCAGGGCAGAAGCTATTTCCGTCAAAGTGAGGTCCCGTTCACGTTGAGGGAAATCCCTTCCCCTGCGAAAGGAGGTCTGGCCGGGAGGGCCTCTCGGTTTTGAGAGGCCCTCCCTTGGGGACCAAAGGATTATGGCCGGGTTATTTCAGCACGGCCTGACCGTTGCAGGTCACCTGGGCGAGCTTGGCAAGCACCTGCTGCTGGACAGGAGCCGGCAGCGGGACGAAACCGAGATTGGTTGCCTGTTTGGTGGCGCCCACGTCGGTCAGGAACCAGTTGACAAACTGCACCAGCTTCTGGGCCTTGACGCAGTCGGTCATGCTGGTCATGTGCAGGATGGTGTAGGTGTACCCGGCGATTGGCCAGGAGGCATCACCGCTGGGGTTGACAATGACTGCGGTCAGCTGAGGCGTGAAGGCAGTGGCAAAGTCCGTCATGGCTGACACGACGCTGTCGGGGGTGGCGGTGACGGTTTTGCCGGCTTTATTGACCATCTGGGCAAACGGCAGCTTGTTTGAGGTGGCGTAGCTGTATTCGACATAGCCGATCGAGTCAGGCGTATTCTGGACGGCGGCGGCCACGCCCTGGCTGCCTTTACCGCCGATGCCGTTGCCGGCCTTGTCGGCAGGCCACTGCACGGTCGTGCCATGGCCAGCGGTCCAGGCGGTGCTGAAGGAAGTCAGCGCGTTGGTGAAGATTTCGGTCGTGCCGGAGCCGTCGGAGCGGTGCACCACGGTGATCTGCTTGGCGGGCAGCTTGGCGGCCAGGCCCGGATTCAGGGCAACGATGGCGGGATCATTCCACTTGGTGATCGTGGCGTTGTAGATGCCGACCAGCGTGTTGCCGTCCAGGATGAGAACGGGGTCCTTGGTCGGGTCGATCTCGGGCAGGTTGTAGGTCAGGACGACCGCGCCGGCCAGGATCGGGAACATCTGCAGGTCCTTCCCGGAAGCGGTTTCCGTGTCGCTCAGAACGGCGTCTGAACCGGCGAAATCTACGGTACCATTGATGATGGCCGTCTTCCCAGCACCAGAGCCGGTCCCCTGGTAGTTGATCACGACCGATGGATCAACATAAGAATAGGCATAGGCCCACTGGCTCATGGCTGGCTGCTGGAAGGTGCTGCCCTGGCCATTGATCTGGACGGAGCCGGCCGGGAGGGGAGTGGCCGAGGGAACCACGGTGGGCTGTGCGGGGCCAGCGGTATCGGTCGACGCAGCCGGCATGGCGGCCGTGGGGGCTGCGGTCGGTGTGGAACCTCCGCAGGCGCTGAGAACAAGGCTGGCAGCGATCAGGATGAACATGGAAACAAACAGGTTTTTGCGCATATTTCTCTTTTCTCCTAATATATTTTTTTCCAGTTGAAATCTTATCAAGCTATGTTTAAGGCCCGGACAACGCTTGATTAACGTTTGGTTAAAGATTTGGAATCCTTCCGATCAGGACCATCCCCGCCTGAAAAAGAAGATGGAGAAGATAAAGGTGGCCGTCCAAACCAGGGATGAGGTTGAACGTGAAGTTCGCGAAAAGCTTTTAAAAATTTCGCCTCCTTCGCCTGATTCGGGGTGCGCATTTTTAAGATGTCCCTCCTGAAACACTCGAAGGCTTGTGGAATCATTATTTCAGCCGCGAGACCCTGCCTCAAGCCAGGCAATCCCCCGAGAATTGAATAAATGTTATAATACCTATTGTTCTATAACAGATATAACAATATACCTGTTTTTATTGGATTGACAAAGATCTGGCGAAATGAGATCGAAATGAATGACGATATGGACGCAGAACAAAACGTGGAATCCCCAGTTTTCTTGATGCTGGAATTGAGCAGCAATATTCCCCTCTACCAGCAGATTCGCGATCAGATCGTGGTGGCGATGGCCGAGGGGCATTTACCCGATGGGTCCTCTTTGCCCACCACCCGCCAGTTGGCCCTGGACTTTGGCATCAATTTCCATACCGTAAACAAAGCCTACGATGTGCTGAGGCGCGAGGGATTCGTGAGCCTGACGCGCAAGCAGGGGAGCTTCATCCAGCGGGCGCATGGGGCGGAACCCCACCTGGCAGAGGATTGGCAAGGTCGTCTGCGCACGCTTCTCGCCGAGGCTGTTGCCCGTGGGCTTTCTGCGGACGCGATCCTGGCAAGCTGTCAGGCCGCCTTGGACACTTTTCCCCGCTGGGAAGTCTCC
Organism: uncultured Chloroflexia bacterium; assembly: GCA_963753465.1. Classification (GTDB taxonomy): domain Bacteria; phylum Chloroflexota; class Anaerolineae; order Anaerolineales; family Villigracilaceae; genus UBA877. The sequence continues at coordinate 832,267 of CAVWCJ010000002.1, read as the reverse complement.
ACGAAGAAAAAGTGAAAAATTCCGGTTTTTATGGTGAGTGAAATGAATTTTGAACCCCTTCATGATCCTGTATATCCTGATCGCCGGGGTGCTTTTGCTGCTGCCTTACGTGATTTTTCCGACTCTGCCATTTGGTGTGCGCATCCCCCTGGCATATGCCCGCGATCCTGCTGTTACAGCCGAGCGCAGGCGCTACATGCTGCGTCTGGGGATCTTCGAAACCGGGTTACTTTTGATTGACCTCGCCCTTGGGATGCGGGTGGGACGCTGGGGAACGCTGCCCCAGTTCAGCCTGATCGTCCTGGTAATCGGTGGCTGGGGAGTGTATTATCTCAGCCATCGCCGATTGGCGCGTGTAAAAACAAGCCAACAATGGTTTGCCAATACACGTCAAGCTGTCGCAGCCAGCGCAGCGCCTCGATCGAAATTGCCTTCCCGGTTTTTCTGGATCTTTCTATCCTTCCCCTGTGCCGTATTACTCCTGACCTCCGCAGTCGGGGTATGGCGCTATTCGGCCCTGCCAGCCAGGCTAGATTACGTGTTCTCGGGCAACCTCGGCAATTGGACGCTGGTCACTACGCCAGTGAACGCTTTCCTTCCGGTGCTCTTCCAATGCATATCCACCCTTCTCTTAGCTGCCCTGGCCTGGTTGCGTAATTTCGGCAGCCAGCCAATCGATGTAGAAGACCCCGCTGGTTCCCTGCGCTACAATCAAATCAACACACACATTATCCAGATCTTACTCCTGCTTCTGGCGCTGGGCCTCAATGGCGCTTTCCTGGCGGGCGGGTTGATAGGATGGAATCTCTTGCAGGTCAGCAGTTCACTCACCGATGGTATCATCCTTGCTCCATTAGCAGTGTGGCTGATCGTCGCGCCCGTCCTGCTTTTAGGGTTACGCCGCAAACCTCGCGTGCCTGCGGAGAATGGCGGGCTCGTCAACCGCGATGACGACCGCTTTTGGAGGCTCGGAATGATCTATGTCAATCGCGGGGATCCGGCCCTGCTTGTCACCAAACGCTTCGGCATCGGCCGGACGCTCAATTTTGGGAATCCGGTGGCCTGGGGCATCGCATTGGTCATCGTTGTGCTCCTCCTGGCCAGGCTTTTGACGAGGCTCTGAGCATCGGCTGAAGAGTTCATCGGCCTGGAAAGCCTGAAGACAGTCGTTGGATAGACAACGGTTCACAAAAGTTTGCGAGGAAAAAATGGAAACTAAAGTGGATACGCGTAAAATCGTCCTCTTTCTCAGCCTGGCCTTCGGCCTCGCCTGGCTGACCGGCCTGGTGATATTCCTGACCGGAGGGTTGGTGAACAGCCCAAAGATTGGGTTGGGGGTGTCCCTTGCCCTGCTCTTGCTGGCCATCCCCTACATGTGGACTCCAGCGATAGCGAATATACTTACCCGTCTGCTGACCCGCGAGGGGTGGAAAAACGTGGGTCTGCGCCCGCATTTTCGAAAAGGCTGGCCGTATTGGCTGATGGGCTGGGTGCTGCCGGGGATATTAACCATCGCCGGGGCAGCCGTGTTTTTCCTGGTGTTCCCGCGTTATTTTGACCCAGGCCTGGCACAGGTGCAGCAGAGCATGGTCGGATCACCTATCTTTGCCCGCCTTTCCCCCTGGGCGGTAGTAGCCATTGAAGCTCTGCTGGGGATGCTGGTGTCTCCGATCGTCAACAGCCTGGCCACCTTTGGCGAGGAGTTTGGCTGGCGCGCCTACCTCCTGCCCAAGCTTCTTAGGCTGGGCTGGCGAAAGGCCCTGCTCCTGATGGGGGTAATCTGGGGAGTCTGGCACTGGCCGGTCATCTTCATGGGCTACGAATACGGGTTCAACTACGCCGGACATCCCTGGCTCGGCCCACTGCTGTTCATCTGGGTTACCTTCTGCTTCGGTGTTTTTCTGGCCTGGATCACTCTGCGTGCGGGCAGCGTATGGCCGGCGGTGATCGGCCACGCAGCGATCAACGGGATCGCCGCCCTGGCCCTCCTGGCACTGACCGGTAACCCAAACCCGCTGCTCGGGCCACTCCCGATTGGGATCGTCGGTTCGCTCGGCTTTGGGGTGGTTGCCTTGATCCTTTTCTTCGTGCCGGGTCAAAAAGTATTTTTGTCAACTACCCAAAATATGGCAGCGAAGGGTGCGTCAATGGATTCTATTGATCCCGATTAAAAAAAGCGCCGCCTGAAAGTAAAATTTTCAGGCAGCGCCCTGGAGAGTTTGGGTGCGGAATATCTCCAGATTATTCTTTAGGCGACAAGAACGCAGGCAGTTGGAATAGGTTCTTGTGCGCCTTCTCCTGCCAATTCCAGGAATTCAATTCCGTCAGCACGTGATAAGCAGTCAGGTCGAGCTGCAAAGGGGTGACCGAGATATAGCCTTCGTTCAGCGCGCCGATATCCGTGCCGCGCTCGGGTACGCCGGTCGGGGCGTCCCCGCCGATCCAGTAATAAGGGCGACCGCGCGGGTCGGTTCGTTCGTCCAGACGGCTGTGGTAAACACGCAGCCCCTGTCGGGTGAAGCGGAATCCCTGGATCTGCCCGTCTTTCAAAAATGGGACATTGACATTGAGCAGGATCTCGCCCGGCAGCCCTTCCTCGATCACGTGCTCGACGATCAAACGGGCGGCGCGCGCCGCCGGACCGTAATCGATCTCGTCAATGTGTCCTTCGGGGATATCCAGTGAAACTGCCACCCCGGGAACCCCGGCGATGACGGCTTCCATCGCCGCCGTAACGGTCCCTGAGTAAGTGACATCATGGCCAAAATTGGCGCCGTTATTGATGCCCGAGACGACCAGGTCGACCGGCTCTTTGAAGTACCCCAGGGTGCCTAGAGCCACACAATCGGAAGGGGCGCCGTCGCTGGCGTAGGCCCGGGTTCCGTCCGCCAGGCGCACCTCGCGCACGCGCAGGGCGCGTTCGAGGGTCTTGACATGCCCTCCGGCTGACCAATTGTGATCAGGCGCCAGCACACTCACTTTCCCCAGCAGGCGCATTTCCTGTACAAGGGCAAGCAGGCCCGGGGCTGTCACGCCGTCGTCATTGGTGACAAGGATGTGTTTATTCACTAGACCCTCTTCCCTTTAGCGAGAATTGCTGCGCCGCTTCTGCAGGACGTCGACGCCAAAAACGACCAGCGTGGCGATCACGAAAATCCAGGATATTGCTATTGAGCTCATACCACCTCCAAAATACAAACCATTTGAATTCCTCTTTTCATGCTTCCAGCATACCATCTCGTGATTAAAGCGCTGCGAAGGAGAGGTTATGGATCGGTTATGGTTCGATTAACGGAAAATGGGATAAAAAAAATCGGTCCGGGCACCTGGCCCGGGCCGATCCGTGTGAGACAATGATCATCCCCCATCACATGTAACGTCGATGGGAGCGGATGTCCACCGCAAAAACGACCAGCATTGCAACCGTGGTAAAAATCAGAAATCCACAAGCCATTGTTCAACCTTTTCTAGGTTAGTTAAAAATATCACAGGTTGCTTAAGTCCATGTGAAATCAGGCTTAACAGTTTGGTTAAGGAATCGTCCGAAGCAAATGGAAAATCGGTTGATTCACAGCCGCGGGATCGTGAAGAAAAACGTGCTGCCCCGGCCCTCCTGGCTCTCAGCCCAGATCTTTCCCCCGTGAGCTTCAACCAGGTGGCGGGCGATGGACAGCCCCAGCCCCGTCCCGCCTCCGGAGCGGGCGCGGTCGGCCTTGTAGAAACGCTCAAAGATGCGCGGCAGATCCTCGGCGGAGATGCCGCTGCCTGTGTCGCGCACGGCGAAGCGGACAAACTCTCCCTCGGACTGGGCGAGCAGGGTCACCTCACCTCCCGGACGGGTGAACTTGACCGCGTTGTGGATCAGGTTAACCAGCACCTGTTCCAGCCGGGGCAGGTCGGCGCTTACCTGGGGAAGCCCGTCCAGGACATCGACACGTAGCACCAGCCCGGCACGCTCGGCCTGGGCGCGCATGCGGTCGGCGGATGAATTGAGCAAAGCCGCCGGGGCGACCCCCTTGAGCTCCAGCGGCACCTGGCCCGACTCGATGCGCGAGAGCTCGAGCAGCTCCTGGGCCATCTGGGTCAGGGCATCCACCTCGGTTTCGATGCGCTTCAGGAAACGCTGTGCGGCCGGAGGGTCGTCGAGGGCGCCTTCCTGGAGGGTCTCGGTGAGGGCTTTCAACGAGGCCAGCGGGGTGCGCAGCTCATGGGAGACATTACTGATGAAGTCCCGCCGGACTGTCTCCAGCCGGCGAACGCGGGTCAGGTCCTGCACGAGCAGAAGGCTTCCGCCGGCGTGCCGGTCGGGGATGGCGATCAGCTGCAGGAACTGGCGGCTGGCGGGCAGTTCGACCGACTCGGTCTGCAGCTGCCCTTCCTGCTGGCAGCGCTGCCAGGCTTCGACCAGCTGGTGCTGGCGGAGCACTTCAGCCACGGTCCGGCCGATGGCCTGGTCGGCAGCAAACATTTTCACCGCGGTGGGATTGGCAAATTGCACGCGCCCTCCGGAATCCGCAATCAGCACCCCGTCGGTCATCTGGTCGAGGACGGCAGCCAGCGTGCCCCGTTCAGCATCCAGAGCTGACCTCTCGGCCTCCATGGCCAGCGCCAGCTCCCGCACGGCGTTGGAGAGATCCTCCAGTCGTTTTTCATCAGCAGGCAGGGCCAGGGTCTCGGCATCGCCTTCGGCCGTCCGGCGGACTATAGAGGTGTAACGCTTCAGCCGTCGCTGCAGGTCAAGGCTGCGCCCTGCTGACCACACCAGGAGCAGGATTAAAAGGGCAATCAGGGCAAATTGGAACCAATTCATGCTTTCCTCTGCAGGAAGGGCAACAAAAAATAACCGCAGAAACCCAAATCTTTACCAGGTCTGCGGCCCCGGCGGACGATCAAACCTGAATCTTGAAATTCTCACATCGATGAATGCTGTTTTATCAGCAAAGTGTACCTGAGATTGAGGTTGCAGAGGTCCGCTTATCCAGCGGACGGGCCGCTAACCTTCGAAACGGTAGCCACCGCCGCGTACGGTGACGATGCGGGCCGGCTTCGCCGGGTCGGGTTCGATTTTCTGGCGCAGCCAGCGCACGTGGACATCCACCGTGCGGCTATCGCCAATGTAGTCCCAGCCCCAGACGCGCTCCAGGATGAACTCGCGCGAAAGCATCTGGCCCTTGTGCTGGGCAAAGAAGAGCAGCAGTTCATACTCCTGCGGCTTGAGGGCCAGCACATTTCCGTCCAGGATCACCTCGCGTCGGGTCTGGTTGAGCTCCAGGCCGCCGAAGACCAGCACGTCCTGCACCTTGGTCGGTTCCGAGATTTTGATCTTCTCCAACTCGTCACGGACGACCCGGCTGCGGCGCAGCTGCGCCTTTACGCGTGCCATCAGCTCACGCATCGAAAACGGCTTGGTCAGGTAATCGTCCGCACCGATCTCCAACCCAACGACGCGGTCGATCTCCTCGTCCCGGGCGGTGAGCATCAGGATCGGTACGCTGCTCTCGCGACGGAGGATCTTGCACACCTCGAAACCGTCCATCTCGGGCAGCATGATGTCCAGGATGACCAGATCCGGCCCTAACCGGCGGGCAGCATCCAGGGCGGAGCGCCCATCGCCGACGGCTTCGGCGGTGTAGCCTCCCTTCTTCAGGTTGTAAACCAGGGTTTCCTGCAGCGCGGGCTCGTCTTCAACGACGAGAATGGTTTCAGACATTTTATATTCCAGGTTCAAGTCTTCCAGAGTCCCATGTCGACCGGGAAAAATGGCCCGGAGAAGCTCTATCCGAACCTTCCCTCGACGTAATCTTCGGTGCGTTTATCTTTAGGTTCGGTAAAGAGGATCTTGCCCTCGGTATATTCCACCAGTTCGCCCTGCAGGAAAAAAGCGGCATAATCGGCGATCCGTGCTGCCTGCTGGACGGAGTGGGGCACCAGGACGATAGTGTACTCCTTCTTGAGCTGATGCAGGGCGGATTCCACCTTGCCCGTCGAGATCGGGTCGAGGCCGGAGGTGGGTTCGTCGAGCAGGATCACCTCCGGCTGGTTCGCAAGGACGCGGGCCAGGCACAGACGCTGCTGCTGGCCGCCGGAAAGGGCGATCGCCGGCTCGTTCAGGCGATCCTTGACTTCGTCCCACAACGCCGCCAGCTTCAGGCTGCGCTCCACCGCCTCTTCCAGGCGGGATTTGCGCCTTTCGCCGGCCAGCTCCAGGCCGTAAGTCAGGTTGCCGCGGATGGTCAGCGGCAGGACGACCGGGCGGGCAAAGACCATCCCGACCCGCCGGCGCAGGGCGATGACATCCGTTTTCGGATCGAGGATGTTCTCCCCCTCGAGCAGGATTTGGCCCGAGACGGCGCGCAGCTCGGTCAGGTCGTTCAAGCGGTTGAGACAGCGCAGCAGGGAGGATTTGCCTCCGCCGGCCGGTCCGAACATCACCGTGATGGCGTTGGCCGGGATATTCAGATTGATATTCCGCAGCGATTCTGTACCATCTGCATACTGCAAGGAGAGGTTCTGGATTACAATTTTGTTCATAGATATTTAGAAGCTATTTCTTGTTGACCGGGGGAAACACTCATCCATCAATCCCAAACCATTTATTGCAGATGACCAGGTTTCCAACTCTTTGAATTGATTGGGCATCAAATCTTCCTTCGAGGCAGCGCGAGCAGTCAATGCTCTTTCCTCCAGCGCCTGATTTTCACCACTGTCTTTTTGCCCTCGCCCGTGACCGGATGATGGTGGCGAGCACATTCATCCCCAGCACGAAGGCCAGCAGAACCAGCGCTGTGCCGTACTGGATCTGGAACGGCATGTTCGGCACCTGGGTGGAAATGACAAACAGGTGGTAAGGCAGCGCCATGGTGGCGTCGAATGGCGAAGAGGGCAAATGGGGTAGGAAGAAAGCTGCTCCGGTGAAGAGGATCGGGGCGGTCTCGCCGGCGGCGCGCTCCAGGCCCAGGATGACACCGGTGATGATGCCGGGCAGCGCCTGCGGCAGAATGATTTTGCGTACCGTTTGCCAGCGAGTCCCGCCCAGGGAGATGCTCACCGTACGGAAGGACTGCGGCACGGCGCGCAAGGCTTCCTCGGCAGCGCTGATGATCACCGGCAGGGTCATGATGGAAAGCGTCATTGAGGCGGAGATGATGCTCGTCCCGAACCTAAGGAAAAAGACGAACAGCCCCAGGCCGAACAGGCCGTACACCACGGAAGGGATGCCTGCCAGGTTGATGATGGCAATTCGGATGAGGCGCGTCAGCCAATTCTCGCGGGCGTACTCGGCCAGGTAGATCGCCGCGGCAATGCCGAGCGGAACCGAGAAGACTGCCGTGCCCAGCGTCAGGTAGAACGTTCCGACGATGGCCGGCAGGATGCCTCCAGCGCGCATCCCATCCCGCGGCATCTGCGACAGGAACTGCCACGAAATGGCCGAGGCTCCTTCCTTTGTAATGTAAATGACCACTACCAGGATGGGCAGGACGGTCATCAACATGACCAAGGTCAGGAAGGAAAAACCCAGGCGCTGGACCAAGTCACGGTCGAGAGAAAGCCTGGCCTTCATGACAGCACCCTCTCGGCGCGCTTCGTCTGGTGGAAGACCACCGATGAAGCGGTCACGTTCACTGCCAGCGAGATCAGGAACAGGACCAGACCAATGAAGAACAATACGTGGTAATATGTCGAGCCATTGGCGACCTCACCCATCTCGGCGGCGATGGTAGCTGTCATGGTGCGGACAGGCGAGAAGATCGAGTTGAGATGGATTGCCATCACCGGCGCATTTCCAGTGACCATCATGACTGTCATCGTCTCGCCGATGGCCCGTCCCACGCCCAGCATGACCGCGGTCAGCGTCCCGGAGCGTGCCGCGGGCAGGGTCACCCGCCAGATGGTCTGCCACTTCGTCGCCCCCAGCGCCAGCGCTCCTTCCCGGTAGCTCTGCGGGACAGTGTCCAGGGCATCCTCGGTGATTGAGACCACGGTCGGTATCGCGATGGCGCCCAGGAGCAGAGAACCCGCCAGGGCGGTCAGGCCGGTCGGCAGGTTCAAAAAGGTGCGCAGGAAAGGCGCCAGCACCAAAATGCCCAGGAAGCCGAGCATCACTGAGGGCAGCCCGCCCAGCAGCTCGACCAGCGGCTTCAGGATTTCCCTCATCCAGCGCGGGGCGATCTCGGCAATGAAGATGGCAGTGCCGATGCCGAAGGGGATCGCCACGAGCATCGCCCCGATGGTTACGATCAATGAGCCGGTCAGCAGGGGCAGGATGCCGAAGTGGTTTTCTATCGGGTACCAGCGCACGGCGAAAAGGTTCGCCAGAGGAACCTCGGACAGGGCGGGAAGTCCTTCACGCAGCAGGAAGAAAAAGATGAGGGCGACGAAAAGGACGGCGGAATACCCGCAGGTCTTGATAACCGCAGTGATGATCGCTTCGCCCCAACTGTGGGATTTGTTCATAAGAGATTAATGCTCCAGACGGCGTCCCCGCCGCATCCTTTTCGTTATTTGATCGGCACAAAGCCCAAATTTGCCACGATAGCCTGGGCTTCGGGTGAAAGGATCCAATCCAGGTAATCCTTGACCGAGCCTTTCGGCTGACCAGCAGTGTACATGTACAGGTCGCGCGCCACCGGGTAGGTGTGGTCATTTACCGTCTGGATGGAGGGCCGGATGAAGGGCCCGGCGGTGTCCTTGCCCAGGGCAATCACCTTCAGGTCGGACGGGACGTAGCCCATGCCGTCGTATCCGATGGCGTTCGGGTTCTGGCGCAGCTCATCGACAATGCCTTCCGAAGACGGCAGCAGCAGGGTATCCGGCGAGAACAGGGTCGTGTTTTTTGCATCGCCCAGACGGATTACTGTCTGCAGGAAGTAGACATGCGTGCCGGAGTTGACCTCGCGCGACAGGCGCACAATGGGCCGGTTATCACCGCCGACCTGGCGCCAGTTGTTGATCTTCCCGCTGTAGATGTCGGAAATTTGCTGCAGGGTCAACTGGCTGACCGGGTTCTCCGGGTTGACCATGACCGCGATGGCGTCACGGGCGACTACGAACTCGACCGGTACGAAACCATTTCCTTGTGCCTGCTTTATTTCGCCCGCAGTCATGGCACGCGAGGCGTTGGCGATATCCACCGTTTTATTCAGCAGGGCGGCGATGCCTGTGCCGGACCCGCCGCCGGTGACCGAGATGCTGATGTCGGCGTGCTCGGCCTGGTAGCGCTCCGCCCAGGCCAAAGCCAGGTTGACCAATGTGTCGGAGCCTTTATTCTGAATGTACGCAGTGGGGTGGGATGAAGAGTTGTTTTGAGTCGAAGAAGAGCCGCAGGAGGCAAGCAGGATCAGCAGCATGCAGAATAAAGCGGCGCGTCTCATCGGCTGAATTATAGCCGATTTGCTGGCCTGTACATCTTCCCCGCCTCAGTCCGTTGGGATTATTTCTCGCAGGAACGAGAACGATTCGAATATTTTCACTGCGCCTTGTAAATCCGAATAAAATTATCGAGTAAAATGAAGGACGTGAGCGACGATCCCATCTTCCAGGTGCAGGACCTTGACTTCCATTACGGGGAAAAACTGGCCCTGAGCAAGATCAACATGGATATCCTGCCGCGACAGGTCACAGCGCTGATCGGTCCCTCGGGCTGCGGTAAATCCACCTTCCTGCGCTGTCTCAACCGCATGAATGATCCCATTCCGGGAGCACATGTTGCCGGTCGGGTCCAGCTTGAAGGTCAGGATATTTACGCTCCGGATTTCAACGTCGCCGAACTGCGCAAGCGGGTCGGCATGGTGTTCCAAAAGCCGAACCCTTTTCCCCAGTCCATCTACGACAATGTCGCCTTTGGGCCGCGCGTGCTGAAGCTCTTCAAGGATCAGGCTGAGCTGGATGAAATTGTGGAGAAGAGCCTGCGCGCCGCCGTGCTGTGGGAGGAGGTCAAGAACGACCTGAAGGCGAATGCACTCGGGTTCTCGCTTGGCCAACAGCAGCGCCTGTGCATTGCGCGTGTCCTGGCCGTCCGGCCGGAGGTGATCCTGTTTGACGAGTCCACCTCGGCACTGGACCCCATCGCCACAGGTCGTATCGAAGATCTGATTGCTGACCTTAAGAAGAGCTATACCATCGTCATTGTGACGCATAACATGCAGCAGGCTGCGCGCGTTTCGGACTTCACCGGCCTGTTCTGGCTGGGTGAGCTTGTCGAGTTTTCATCCACAAACACAATATTTACCCGTCCCACGAAAGAGCTGACCGATGCGTATCTAACCGGCCGGATGGGATGACATCCTTCGGGAACGCATTCCGTTGACGCCAGCAAAGGGGCATGATAGAATGCTCTGCGCTACGGGTGCGTAGCTCAATGGTAGAGCAGTGGCCTTTTAAGCCATTGGTTGAGAGTTCGAGCCTCTCCGCACTCATAGTATCTATTCAATCCTTAATGATGAGCTTAAATGGTGGTTATCTCCCACTCAGACCTGCCTCGCGGCAGGTTTTTTTGATTAAATGTCCCATTTTGGCTGGTTTTTACTTTTGGCCAATACATGAGAATTCCAATGTACTCGTTTAAATATTTTGTTAGGCTGTCAATATTTGTCAAAAGAAGTCAACTTAAAAAGGATTAGAGGAGGCGTAAGATGACTATGAAAAGAAGTTCGGACTCTTATTAGGATAATCGACCGATGCTGAGGATCGACATCCATGTTGTAAAAATGTGTACCAGGATAAACCAACCCATCTGATATTGTCCTCGATCAGGAATGAGGTATCATTCTAACAGAGACTGAAGATGGGATTGAATTTCTTGCTGGTTCTCGAACAAATCTAGCTTTGATGAGGCTTTTGCACCGTACGAGCCTTGACAAGAAACCGCGACCACCAATTGCAATTCTTTAACGACGGGAAAATCTGCGCGAAGCGCTTAGTTCAAGGAAAATTTCCGATAGTTGTCCTGGTTTTCCTATCCTGGCCATAAATCCACAATCAAAAACAGCCATGCCCCCATTGTCTTATAGTAATTCGAGCCGTGATTTGTTATAATGCGTAAAAATTCACTATCGATCTGTCTCGTTCCAATATAATTATTTTTCGTTTCATGGAGGGTGGTGTGAATCGTTTGGCGTGGATGGCCCTGATCGTTGGCATGAGTGTGATGCTATTCATTCCAGCCTCAACACTCGTCTTTGCGCAGTCTGGGTCGAAGATCCGCGTCAACCAGGTCTCAACCCTGGAAACCCCTAGTGCGGTGGTGGCAGAGGTTACCGGCTTGTTGTTCCACCCGGAGAACAGCACCTATGATATCCAGCTCTCTCTCACCTCGCCCGAGCTGGTAAGCTACGTCAAGGTTTCCATCTGGGACACCAAGAGCGGCTCAATGGTGGCCACCTATGTTTTTAATAATCCGGTAAGTAATAATACGTTCAACTTCCCGACTGACCAGCTGACCGTTGGAAACGATTATGAGCTGCATATCAGCGCCGTGAGCTGGTCGGATAATACACCCTTCCTGTTGGCGCGGGACTCCGAGGGGAACCCCACCACGGAACTCATCCAGGCGTTCAACTTCAACCCATCCGCCTTCTCTCCGCAGATCCAGATCCAGTCGGTCGCTCAGCAGGCCAATGATATTGCCCTCACCATCACGACCACCAATTCCGGACTGATTGGCGGCTTCGATGGCTGGATGATCGATGAGAACACCAACACCAAGGTGCAGAACTCCGATTTCACCCTCCCCGCACTAGGGACGAGTAGCGGTACGATCGTAATCACTGCCGGGGCCAACAAGATCCCGGATGGCAAGTATACGCTGGTCGTGCAGGTCCTCGGACAGAACAACCAGGTGTATTCATCGGCGAACTACTCAGGGGTTGTCTATACCGCCGTCCGACCATCAATTTTTCAGACCATCTGGGCGGCCCTGATCGCCGCACCCATTTTCCTGGGTTTGATCATTGCGATCCTCCTGGGGGCAGTGGGTTACTTCATGTATCGATCGACACGGTCAAGATCCATGACCGGGACACCTGTCATGCAGGGGCGCCTGGGCAATAAATTAACCGATGGTCGCCGGGGGAGGGCGGTCCTCCCTCTGGCAGACAACGAGCCTATTCCCACTCGCGGTCAGGCACCGGTCTCCCCCACCCCTTCCATTCCGCCGCCAGCCTACCAAGCGCCCAGCCAGCCAGCCCCCTCCCGGCCTCCTGCAGCCGGCCGGGATGATCACGCGGGAAGAACAGCGAAGGGCGCAACCGTGCTCACCGCTCAGTTGGCGGCCGTTCCGGCGCACCTCACCGTGGAAAAAAGTCCGCATGACATCTCCTCCCAAGGAAAACAGATCCCTCTGGTGCAATTCCCCTTTGTGATCGGACGGCTGGATGGCAATCTGCTGATCCAGGATCCCAATATTTCACGCCGCCATGCCCAGATCACATTTGACGGGACGAAGAAAACTTACTTGATCACCGACCTGAACAGCAGCAACGGCACGCGCCTGAACAGTGTTCCCTTGATGCCCGGTCAGCCCAAAGTGCTGACCAGCGGCGACTTGATCAATCTGGGTCCGAACGTGGTCGCTCGCTTTGATCTAGACTGACCCTTAAGGAGAGACCAATGCCAATGAATGAAAGGACGATTGTCAAATACGAGAAGCTCCTAGAGATCGCCAGGAAATTTGAAGCCGAAGGCGAGGAGATGACGCTGATATTTATGAATCTCCGACAGAGAGTACAGGGCATGCGAGCAGAATGGGTAGGAATGGGATCGGATGCCTTCTTCGACGATATGGAAAACAGAGTCTTACCCTCCCTCCAGCGTCTAGGTAAGGCCTTGTCTCGTACCGCCGAAATCGCTCTAACGATTCAGGAGACCTACCGTCGCGCGGAAGAGGAAGGCTCTTCCCTCTTCAAGACCAAACTGCAGGGAAGTGGCCCGACCCCAACCGGTGTAGATGTCGGACTGGCCGGTGCTACAGGTTCCGGCACCGTTCCTACCCTGACCCCAGACGGGAAGGTTCCCTCCGGGAATAAATCTATGGAGAAGGTTTCTTCGAAAAAATCCAGGGAGAAGCTTCCTGCCGGGAGTAAACCCAAAGGCCTCGGAAAGAAAAAAATAAAATAACGGTCGATCCCCTTTCCCGCTTTCCTGCCTAAGGTCGCTGTCAAAGCGTCTTCTTGATATTTGGACATGATGATCAATTGTTAATGGAACATTACTCCTAGATTGCATTCATCCCTTTTTTGTGGAAGAATTCAACAAAGGAGGCCATCGATCAAGATCAAAGATGATTACATTCAATATCCATCTAAAAAATAAAGCCTATTTTTTTTGGAAAGGATCGACTATGAGTGATAAAACCGTATTGAACTTTCCGCGATTGAATAGCATATCCAAGAATTTTCAACAAGAGGCGGATGAGCTCAAGGGAGTCCTCGGCCAGACTAGGGGTCAGGTTGAGAACTTGCATAGCGTCGGTTGGGAGGGCCGCGGCTCTGACAAGTTTTTCCAGGATATGGAACAACAGGTCCTCCCGGCAATGAACCGTCTGATCAATGCGCTGCAAACGACCGCGGGGATCATCAACGACATCGAAAACGTCTACCAAAAGGCAGATCAAGAAGCTCAACGCCCCTTCAAGACATTAAAAGTATAAACAGGGTGGAGTCTTGGGGCAGATTAGCTCATCCTGCCGCTATCAGAAAAAGGAGATTTCAGTATGGCTGACGTGATTAAGCTAAATTATCCGGCAATGCAGGATATGGCTCAAGATTGTCTGAAAGTCGCTGAACGCCTGGAGCAAACCGGCCAGTTTGTACGGCAGACCGCTCAGCAGCTGGAGGCGGATGCCATCATGGTCGGGAATGCCGGTACGGCATTTTGCGATCTCCTGACCCACGGCCTTGCCTCCAATGTGCAGGGGCTCAGCGAAAGGTTCCGGGAGATCAACAAAGATATCCTGGGCGCGATTTCCGATATGCAGGCGCAGGACCAGAGCGCCGGCGGAAAATTCAAATAAGAAAGGCTGGAGAGGAGGTAAAAAATGGATCTTCTTGGCTCTATTGGCTCTCTGCTCAGTGGCTCTCTGCTCAGTATCACCCGTCCGATCACCCAGGAAGTGACGAACACGATCAACCAACAGCTACAGCTGGTCACGGATCAGGTTACCCAGCCGTTGAAAGCGATGGTCCAACAGGTTGAGGGAGGCGTATGGAAAGGAGATGGTGCAAACCGATTTGTAGAGGAAATGACCAACGAGGTGATCCTCTCCCTGGCCAACATCAGTGATGCGGGCCACAATTTTGGATCCCTGATCAGTGCCGCTTTGAATATCTTCGACCAGGCAGATTCCCAGGCCAGCCAAATAGCCAATTCCCTCGATGACGTATTCAGCGACATCCTTGGCTTCTAACCTGACCTCATACAGGAGATGCAGCTATGGCTCAAGAAGTATACATGGATATCCCCCGGGTGCAGAAAATGGCCCAGTCCTTTGGGACCTTTGGCAATATTTTGCAAGGGGTCAGCAAAGCCTTGGATGTGGCGACCAATACCTTGAAAGTGACGTCGTTGGTCGGCCTGGTAGGAAGCGAAGCGGTAGACTCTTATCTAGGGATGATTAAACCGCGCATTGATCAATTGGCGAACAAGATGCACGAATTACAAAGTGATATTCAGGGTGCCATCAGTAACTATGAGACTGGTGACCAATCTGGATCTGCTCGCTTCCGCTAAAGTTACATGATCCGGAGGAAATCGACCGAGAGGGCTGGGTAGACGGCCAGACATTGCTGAAGGCTTTCCCCGAGCCTTTCCTCCGGCCCGGGCGAGGAAAAGGGGAGATTCACATCTTCACTTAACTCGTGGGGATGGTTCCCGATTCCTCCTGGAATCATTTCATTTATAAGGAATAATGGGCCGCCGTTCATTTTTGCGAGGCACCTATGAAGAAAATCTGTCTGCGCTGCAACGTGATATCGCAAGATTATAACCTTTGGTGCCAGGAAAAATACTGCCCTGCTGAGCGTGCGACCGAAATATTCGATAACGGTGAGTGGTTCGGTCCGATCGAGATCGTCCAGCCGATCGTGACCCTGCGTTCGGCGATCATCTATCAGGCCAAGCGGGGGGAGGAAGATATCCTGCTCAAGATCGCCAACACCGACTGTGAAGAAAAATTAAGGCAGGAAGCCAAAGCTTTTCTGCAACTGGCCAAGGCCGGCCAGCACCCCCTGTTGCCGGTGCTTCTACCGGCTCATCCTCAGGGGTCCCTTGAGCACTACCCTTATGGCTGGACGGTGATCCAAGGTCATGTACGGTATTATGAGGTCTTTCAGTTCGTCGAAGGTGAAACCCTGCGGGTTGTTCTGCTTAAGAACGCCCAACCTTGGTACCAGCATGCCGGCTGGATCACGCTGAGCATCGCCGATGTGCTCTATTATCTGCATCAGACCGGTAAATTGCACCTTTGCCTGAGCCCGGATGTGGTCCTGGTGCGTTATGACAGGCGGGGAATTCCACGCCCGATCCTTCTGGACCTGGGGATCAGCAGTCCGCCGGAGGAGGCCCAGCAGATCTGGAATGATAATTACAACCTGCCTGCCTACACGGCTCCGGAGGTCATCGATCCAGGCAGCGGAGCCGCGGCCGGGACCGCTTCGGATGTATACAGCTTGGGAACACTGCTCTACGAAATGCTGGCTGGCAAGCCAGCCTATGAATACCACCTTAAGAAAGATGAGGCCGTTTATCGGAACATCCTGGCGGGGGATTATAAGCCCACCGGCCGCATCGATCTCAAGAACGTGCCAGAGATCGCTGAAAAAGCGATCAACCGGCAGCCCGGCCTGCGTTTCCCGGATGTTCTGAGCTTTGCCAACGCGCTCCGCCCCAACTTCCCGCCCGTCCCCGCAGAACGGAGACCATTCCGGATTAACTGGCAGATCGTGTTCATCGTTATAGGCACTTTGCTGGCGATCTCCCTGCTTGTTTTATTCGCCCTGTCCGTGGTTCCTCACTAGATCGGGGAGGTGTAATTTGTCCCAAAATATCTATATTGACCGACCGCCCCGGATTGAACCCGAGCTGCCTTCGGGGACGTATGATATTCCCAACCCTCCGGATATACAGGTAAATGCGACCCAGATCCTGACCCAGGCTGCCCTGCCAATGGTCATGATCCTTGGCTATATCCTGGTCTCTGTCTTCGGCAAGAGCAACAACCTGACCATGATGATCCCCATGGGGCTGTCTGTGATAGGTTCCGTGTCGCTGGCGGTTTACGCCTTCAGCGCCGACAAGAAGAAACGCGAGAAGATGGAGACTGCCTATAAGCAAAGGATCAGCGAACTTCGCCGAAAAATGGAGAGCGAGCACGAGCAGCAGCGCATCTACTACTATTACAATTATCCTAACCCTGAAAAGACCCTGGTTATTGCCGATGACCTCGAGAAGCAGGTCGAGGCCCGGGAAGAAGATATCCGGTCGGGCACTCGATTGTGGGAACGGCGTCCGACCGATCACGACTTCCTTGACCTGCGCCTGGGAATCGGCACGCGGCCATCCACGGTCATTTACAAGATCGGGCAAAACGAAAAAACCGAAAGCTCCTTATTCCGCGAGGCAACCCGCCTGGCGGAGGATTCCCGTCTGCTGTACGATGTGCCTGTGACCGTCCCGCTTCACCTGGGTGAAGATGAAGCGGAGAGTAAAAAGGTCGAAGAGAAGACCCAGGAACAGGAGGAGGGCGGAGAGAAAGCCATAGAAGTGAAGAAGATCACGGTCAGGCATTCCATTGGGATCGCCGGTAGCAATCCCGATAAAGTTTATGCTTACCTGCGGACCATGCTGGTGGACTATGCTGCCTTCCATTCTCCCCAGGATACCATGTTGTATGTTGCCGGCACTGGCTCATCCCGCCAAAACTGGCGGTGGGTATATGCCCTGCCGCACTGCAAGAAAGCGGATAAATCCGAGACGTTATGTTTTGAAGAAGATCAAAAAAACGGCGAGAATGATGTAGACCGCATGCGCCTGTTCTGGAAGAATATCCGGACCATCCTGGAGCGCCGGCGTATGCGTTTGCAGGATAAGGAAAGCGGTGCAGATGTCAGGCTGCCTTTCCTGCTGGTAGTCGTCGATGTGCTCTCACCGGCTCCGGATTGGTCCTGCCTGAAAGATCTGGAAGGGGAGGCGGCCATCTCAACCATCCTGATGGACGGGCAAATGCTTGGTGCAGCCATTCTGTTCCTGGTGCCGGACCGCTCGCGCATTCCCAGCCGCACCAACGCAATCATCGAAATCGATGGCGACCCGGACGATGAGGACTCGGCGGTTTTCCGCTATGCTGAAACGGGCTTCAACAGCAAGCGTTATATCGGCCACACCAAACTGGTTTCCAGCCAGGAAATCGCCCGCAATTTCTCCAAGCGCCTCGAGCCGGTCGACATCCGCCGCGGTTATGGATCCAGCCTGGCCTCGACCGTCTCGCTCATGGAGATGCTTGGGGTCACTTCGATCGACCAGCTGCAGAAGCAGACCCTGGAGAACTGGAAGCGCAGCATGGATCCGGCCTCGGCCGACTGGTTATATACTGCGATCGGCCTGCTGTCAGGGAACGAGCCACGTGTACTCACATTCTCGGCCAAGGCAGACGGGGTGCATGGCATCATCGCGGGCTCTACCGGTTCGGGCAAGTCAGAACTTCTGATGACCCTGATCATCGGGATGGCGCTCAATTTCAACCCCAATGTGCTCAACTTTGTGCTGGTCGACTACAAGGGCGGTGCCGCTTTCGAACCCTTCAAACGCCTCCCCCACAAGGTGGATATCGTCACCAACCTGGACCAGTCGGCCACTGCCAGGGTGTTTGCATCGATCATTGCCGAGCTGGACCGGCGGCAAAAGCTGAATACCTACACCAACTCCAAAGACATCGTGCACTACCGCAAGAAGGGTCTCAATCTGGATCCGGAAAGACCGCCTTATCCGCACCTGTTCATTATCATCGATGAATTCGCCGAGATGATCGCCGGGAATGCCGAGTACAAGGCACAGTTGGAAAGCATCACCCGGCTGGGCCGTGCCCTGGGGGTGACTTTGATCCTGGCAGCGCAGCGCCCGGCCGGCGTGACGGACCAGATGCGGGCCAACATCAAATTCCGCATTTGCCTGCGCGTGGAGACGCCTGACGACAGCCGGGAAGTCCTGCGGCGACCAGATGCGGCCTTCCTGCCCCCCGGTATTCCAGGCCGAGGCTACCTGCAGGTGGGCAACGAGAACATCGAGTTGATCCAGACCGCATATACGGGAGGCGATTACAAAGGACCCCAGGAAGAAAACGTCGCCCCGAACGTCATCTGGCTGGACCTGCCGGAGAAAGCGGCTGCCAAGAGCGCTTCTGAACCGCCTAAGCTGTACGACGTGATCGTCGATATGATGGCGAACATGGCCTTGCAGGAGTCACGTCCGCAATGGCGGCCCTGGCCCGAATTCCTGCCCAATCAAACAAGTGCGAAATGCCTCAGCCTGCAGACCCCGCTGGATACCGCCTACATGAACGATGCGGATATCGAAGTGCTGCGGATGTACACCCAGGAAGATGCGGCCACCCTGACCCTCAACGAAAAAGCCACCACATTCTGGGAGGACGGGTTTGCTTGGATAGGTGTCCAGTGGGGCAAGAATACCATGCGTCCCCTGATCGGGGTAGTGGACAATCCGTATCAGGCCAGTCAGAGACCGCTCAGCATCAATTTCCCCAATGGACATGCAGTCGTGTTCGGAGCTTCCGGGCGCGGGAAGACGACCTTCTTACGTACGGTCATCACCAGCCTGGCGCTGACCCATTCGCCGGATGAACTCCATATATATATCCTCGACTTCGGCGGTCGGGCGTTGAGCTCCCTGCGCGATCTACCGCATGTCGGTGCCGTCATCACCTCAGAGGAAGATGAACGCGTCCAACGCCTGCTGCGCAAGATCAATGAGATCATCGATCAGCGTCAGGTCCTGTTCAGCGAAGCCAGGGCGAACAGTCTGGATGCCTATAATCTGGCAAACCCCACCAAGAAACTGCCAGCCGTACTGGTCGTGATAGATAACTTTGCGGAGTTCAAGGAATATTATGAAGGGTTGCTTGCGCCCTTTCTCAGCCTGGTGCGTGAGTCGCGCGCCTACGGCGTACACTTCCTGTTCTCTGCGGACGTGCCTGGCGCTCTGTCCGGCAAATTGTTCAACCTGATCTCCGAGCGCTTTACGCTCAAACTTTCGGATTCCTCAGAGTATTCTGAGATCGTGGGCCGCGGTGTGCCAGCTGATCTGAGCCCCGTACCCGGCCGAGGTTATGTGCGGGTGGGCAATACCCCGCTTGAATTCCAGACTGCCCTCCCTTTCAAACCAGAAGTCGGCGACCCGGACGGGCTGGCCAGGGTGGGCAAGATGGGATTGCGTATGAAGGAACTGTGGAAGGATCAATGGACCACTGAACGGCCTTCCTCCATTGAAACGCTGCCTCTCCGGGTTACCTTGGAAAGCATGATCAGCCAAGTGGCAGTCCCCGCGGTGCGACACTTGAACGCTTTAATGGGGATCGACGACCGCACACTGGAGCCAGCCCTGATCGATATCGAGCGCCAAGGACCCCACATGGTCGTGATCGGCCAGCCTTTCTCCGGAAAGACAACCACCCTGCGTACCGTGATCCTCTCCATTGCGCACAATTATTCGCCTGACGAGGTCATGATGGTGCTGGTGGATTTCTCGCGAAGGCTTTGGAAGGGAAACGAGCTTTCCCTGGCCGATCTCCCGCACGTCGTGGGGACCATCGCAAGCATCGACGAACTGGACGAATTCCTTGAGAATATGAAAGAGGAATGCACAGAATTCGACACCAACCCGAAACGGCGTAAGATCATGATCTTCATCGACAACTATGACGACTTTACCGAAGAATCTAGCCGCAAGAAAACCAGCTTCTTTGAGGGGCTGGCTGCCCTCGTCCGCAAGTATCAGACCGCAGGGGTCTACATGATCGCGGCCGGTTCGGTAGGGATCATGAATGCCCAAGACGATCTCCGCAAGGTGTTCACTGCTCCCAACTTCGGAATCGCGCTCAAGAGCGCAGATGCTGTCAACCGTATGAATGGAAAGTTTCCGCGCAGTCTGGCAGACGTGGAGCTACCCCTGGGCAGGGCATTCACTGTCCGATCCGGGATCACCGCCATGCTGCAAGTCGCCACTCCTTACGTCAACGATGAAGATATAGAAGGATCATTGGACAAATGGGTGAAATTAATCAAGACCCGCCATACCCAGCGCAAGGTGAAGTGGATCCGCAAGCCCCCTGAGGGCGGAGGGCAAACAACTGAAGCCGCCGGAACAACCGCGCCGGCCAGGCCAGCCCATTCTTCAAAGGAAAATGGAAAAGGCAAAAAAGTCGCAGGAGCGGCAGAAGCCGGCAAGTACGACCTCAAAGCCTTGAAGAAAGGGCTGCTCGAAAAGGGCATGTCGGAGTCGCTCCTGAACCTGCTCTCGCCGAGCGACCTCGTTGAAAACGCCAGGAGCATGGGACTGATCAAATAACAGATGGATCGTAATCAGGAATGACCATGGATGATTATCTTGATGTAGAGATCGATGTTTTCGAGTACAGCGCCCAGCATACCCGGATGCGCAGAGACATTACGATTGCTACGCTGATCCAGGAAACCCTCAAGCAGTTTGATGACATCGCCGCCGATGCCCCGGACAAATATGCAATCTATCTCAAGGGCGCTGACCGTCCGCTGAACTCGGCCTCTACCCTGAAGCAGCTGGATATCCAGCCCCATGACGAGCTGGTTTTCGACTATGTCCGGCAGAACATCCGGAAGATGCTGGACCCGGAGGAGTATGCGCTCCTGCGTGAGGAAACGACGGGGAAGGTTTACGATATCCAATGGCAGCCAGCCGTGATCGGTCGCCCTGACCTGGATGTCGGCCATAACATCACGCTGGCCGTGAACGTTCTGCCGCTGCCATATGGCATAACGGTTTCACGCCAACATGCCCAGATCACCTTTTCTGAAGGCCGCTATTATATCGAACCGCTGGCCGAGCATAACCCGGTTTTCCTGAACGGCAAGGAGATCCCCTTGAACAGCAAGCGCGAGTTGAAGAATAATGACAAGATTGCCATTGGGCGCCGCAAGATCACGATGGTCTTTCAAACCCCTCGGACAGCTGCATCGACGGTTGCCGAGCCAAAATCTCAAGCGGCCAAACGGACACCCGCCCCAACACCCCCGACCCCCATCCCGACCCCCAAGGCGGCGAGTGTGACGGTCGACAAGGGCGAGGCCGTTCTATCTGTAGGCGATTACCCACGCACTTTCCTGGTCATTGAAGCCAGTTCTGCAGCGGACCATATCGGCCAGAAACTGGCCATCATTGAATATCCCTACCTGTTGGGGCGCTCGCTCCCCCTGCTGAATAACGAAAAAGAGATCTCGCGCAAGCATGCGGAGATCACCTATGACTCGCATGAGAAAAAATTCTACCTCACGGACTTGAAGAGCACCAACGGCGTAAGTTTGAATGGAACGCAAATTCGACCGGAGCAGCCTCATGAAATCAAGCCCGGTGCCAAAATCGGTCTGGGCCGGGTAGTCGTCCTCCGATTTGGAGTGTAGATCTTTAGGAATGCGGCCGATTGATTAAGCATGGATCGTGCTTCCCGAGAATGCTCTATTTTTTTGTAGTATCGTTCCTGATAAAGATGTTGAGCCGGTCTTAAGGAGAGTCGGTTTATATTTTGTAGAAAATCCTGATGACCCGAATTGAAAATGGAGACCGCTATGGAGAATTTGATCGGTCAATCCCTCGGTCGTTATCACATCCTTGAGCAGCTCGGCGAGGGGGGGATGGCTATCGTCTACAAGGCCTATGACACCAACCTGGAACGGGAGGTGGCGGTCAAGGTCATTCGGCGCGACGCCTTCCCACCGGAGCAATCGGACCAACTGCTCAAGCGCTTCGAGCGCGAGGCCAAGGGTTTGGCCAAGCTGGTTCACCCCAACATCGTGGGTGTGATCGATTACGGTAGCCAGGACAACAATCCATACCTGGTCATGGTCTACATACCGGGCGGGACGCTGAAGCAGAAACTGGACAAACCGATGCCATGGCCGGAGGCGGTGCGGCTCCTGCTGCCCATCGCGCGCGCCCTGCAGTTCGCCCACGCCCAGGACATCATCCACCGGGACGTGAAGCCGTCCAACATTCTGCTGACCGAGAGCGGCGACCCGATGCTGACCGACTTCGGGATCGCCAAGATCCTCGAGGCGGGACAGGCGACCCAGCTGACAGCCTCAGGGGTCGGGATCGGCACTCCGGACTACATGGCGCCCGAGCAGTGGACCGGGACGTTCGGGCCTCAGACGGACATCTATTCGCTGGGGGTTGTCCTGTACCAGATGGTGACCGGGCGCCTGCCGTTTATCGCAGAAACACCGGCTGCGGTTCTGATTATGCAAGCCCGCGATCCCCTGCCTCGTCCAAAGTCTTTTGTTCCAGACCTCCCCGATGCGGTCGAGCAGCTCTTGATCAAGGCCCTGGCCAAGGAGCCGGAGAACCGATATCAGGATATGGGGGCCTTCGCCGATTCGCTCTATCAGTTGACCCAAACCGAGCCCACATCTCTGGCCCCGCTCTCCGAGCAGACAGAACCAATCCAGGGTACAGTCGTGAGCCCGCCTGTTTCAGCTAGTTCGGGCACACCCCCGGTGACTATGCCCCCCCCACCTGTGACCCGGAAGAGAACCTGGCTGATCGGACTTGCCGCGGGGATTGGCGTCCTGATTTTGGCGGGCGTCGCAATCGTCTTATTGATCAACTTACAACCAGCAACTCCAACGGCGATAATCACATCAAGTCCAATCCTTTTGCCAAGTCCAATCCTTTTGCCAAGTCCATTCCCTTCGCGAAGTTCAATTCCCGTTTCAAACCCACTCCCTTCTTTAACTCCAATAGAGTCTTTCGGAAAATGGATTATTACAGTGGGCAGTTATTCATCGGTTGCAAATGCAAAGAGGGATGCGGCCCAGTATACAAAAAATGGTTATCAAGTTGAAATATTCTGTCGAGTCAGCGAAACGACTCCTGGAGGGCCAGTAGAGATACGTGCAGCCATTGTTGGTTTTGAATTGGAGGACGCAGCAAATTCAGCGGCTCCGAATGTGTGGCAGATCAACTCAAGTGCACAAATTAAACCCCTGGATTTATGGTGTCCAAATTTAATGCCATCAGGAGATTATTTAAGCTGCAATAACAATACCTGCCAATAAAGCAAGAGCGCTGCAGCATTTCAGGTACAGCCCAACATCTCTGTTCACAAAACAGCTTGACGGAGGCTAATTCGTGTAACGCGGAGGTTGATCCGCCATCCAAAACGACTCCAGCTGACAGCTCGTTTGGTGCAAAAACCTCATAAAGATAGATTAATTCGGGAACCCTACATGAATTCGTGATGCCTTTACGAAAAATGCTACTATAAGCGCTCTCGCGTGATGCCTCAATACTAAAGTTTGGTATAATTCATTTGATTAGCAGTGACAGGTTTCCCGAAACTGTTGACTCAACCTTAATAAAGAATTCCAATGTACTTGTGTGACCGCCCGTCCAATGGATTCGGCGAAAATGGCAGGACATTGGTTGGGAGAAGTGTGAGCGCCGGTTCGTGCTTTTAAGCCATTGGTTGAGAGTTCGAGCCTCTCCGCACTCACAATATCCACTTAATCCTTAATGATGAGCTTAAAATGGGGGTTTTCTCCCACCCAGACCTGCCAGAAGGCAGGTTTTTTGTTTAAATGTCCCATTTTGGCCTTTTTGGATCTTGGGCTAAAAAATGAGAATTCCAATGTACTTGTTTAATTATTTTATTAGTTTGTCAACATTTGTCAAAAACAGTCAACCAAAGAGAATGTCAAGGTAGTGGGGATTGTCCCACAAACAACAGATGTAACCTATCCCGCGTGGGAAGTTGCATACAAACGCACTTCTCGGTCCAACCGGCCAGCCAGCCGATCTTTCTGAATTTCCAGGTCATAACGCGCCTGTAAGTTCATCCAGAAATTTTTGGACATCCCAAAATAACGGGACAATCGCAGGGCGGTATCAGCGGTAATGGAACGTTCGCCATGTACGATTTCATTAATGCAACGCGCAGGAACGTTGATATCCTTCGCCAGTCGATACTGGCTGAGTCCCATTGGTTTCAAGAATTCTTCCAGTAGGATTTCTCCGGGATGCACTGGCTCAAATTTTTCGCTTATTGTCATCTCCTAATGGTAATCCGCAATTTCGAACTTCATAGGTATTCCCTCCTCGCCATTGAAAGCAGATGCGCTACTGGTCGTTTGTGAGGATACTATACTGCCCGGCACGGTCGCCGGAAAGTTTTTCTAGCCGGTTACCCGGAGGCACACGTAAATCGTCCAGTTTTTTGGTTGCATCCAAGATAGCCAGTTTTCGCTGGGCGACCCCGAGAAGGTTTGCTTGAAATTTTGTAACTGCTCAGCCATATGAGTCAAAAATCTAGAAAAAACAGGATAAAAGATTCTTGTCAAAGTTTCCCGATGGACGGACAATGGAGCACATGGAGCCGATCAAGATCCATCGGGAAGAAGAGATCCGAGCGATCTACCGCCAGGGAGAAGATGCGGTTGCGGAGCTGATTCAAACCTTGGAGCAGAGTCTCTTGCTTCTCTCCCAAAGAGTACAGGCACTGGAAGATCGGCTGGCGAAGGATAGTCATAACAGCAACCAGCCACCTTCCAGTGATGGGTTGAGGAAACCGGCACCGAAGAGTCTCCGCAAGCGCCACGGCAGGAAAAGCGGCGGTCAAGTCGGCCATTCGGGGACGACCTTGCAAGCGGTAAGCCATCCCGACCGGGTGCAAGTGCATCGGGTTGCGAGCTGCCGACAATGCCACTCTCCCCTGACGAAGGTCAAGGCGGATGCCATCGAGAAACGTCAGGTGTTCGACCCGCCGCGGGTACGGATCGAGGTAACGGAGCACCAGGCAGAGATCAAGCGCTGTCCTCGCTGCGGAGCAGTGACCCGGGCAGACTTTCCAAAAGGGGTCTCGCAGCCGGTTCAGTACGGACCCGAGATCAAGGCCCAGATGGTGTATTTGAACCAGTACCAGATGATCCCTTTGGAGCGGGTGAGTGAAACCCTGTCCGAGTTCTATGGGCAAGGGGTGTCCGAAGGCACGATCGTGGAGGCCTGCCAGGAAGTCGCCGGGCAGGTCCAAGGGGTGAATACGGCCATCCAGGAGCATCTGACTCAGAAGGAAGCCGTGGTGCACTTCGATGAAACCGGAACCCGGATCGGCGGTGGGCTCCACTGGCTGCATTCGGCCAGTACGGGGAAATTGACCTTCTATGCCGTGCACGATCGGCGAGGCCAGCCTGCCATGGATGCGATGCAGATCCTGCCCGCCTTGCAAGGACGGGCCATGCACGACGGTTGGAAGAGCTACTTCGTCTATCCCTGTGCCCATGCCCTGTGTAACGCCCATCATTTGCGGGAGCTGAAGTTTCTCCAGGAACGCTATCCGCAGGCATGGGAGACCGGTCTGATCGATCTGCTGCTCGAGATCAAAGAGGCCGTGGAACGCTCCACAACCGCCCACCGTTCCAGCCTGCCCCCCGCTCAGCGGAAGGCGTTTGAAAAACGGTATGATGCCCTCCTCCGACAGGGATATCGGGCCAACCCTGCACCTACCAGACCAGACGATCAGCCCAGGAAGCGAGGCCGGATCAAACAATCGCCTCCTCTCAACCTGTTGGACCGCTTTCGGGATCACAAAACCGCAGTCTTGGCTTTTATGTATGATTTTAAGGTTCCGTTTGATAATAACCAGGCAGAACGCGATATTCGCATGATGAAGGTCAAGCAGAAGATCTCCGGTTGCTTCCGTTCGAGCCGTGGGGCTCAGACTTTCTGCCAAGTGCGTGGATATCTATCGACCGCTCGCAAAAATGGCCAAAACGTTTTGGCGGCGTTGCGCCTGGCATTCGCTGGAAACCCCTATTGTCCTCCATTTGTCTCATTAACTGGCTGAGCAGTTACAAAATTTTTTTGAAATCTGTCTCGCGAAGATGCTTTCCGCATCTTTGTTGCGGAACGTTTTTATCATCTTTATTAGAATAACGCAACGCGTTACTGTTGTCAAACAAGAGACATGATGCGAAAAGGAAAATCAATCGGCCGGAGCATTGCCGCCCCGGGTTTTTCCTTCTTCTTTCCCACTAATTTCTCGTCACTTCTTACACCTTTCCCTCCGCGGCTTGAGCGGAACTCAGGAGGGCAAAATAAATCCCCAGTCTTGTCCTCATCTCTTCCACAGCGGACTTGGCTTTTGCCAGGGATGTGCTCTTGGCAAACTTATTCGTCCAATGTGCGTGGGAGCATGCGGGCGGCCAAAGGGCTTCACCCTTTCTGCGCTGCTGCATGACGCTGTCAAATAGGTCTATATATTGGATCTGCCCCATCTGAATATGTTTATTCTGGCACTTCCCACTGAGCCAACACCTGGGCGCTTATACCCTCCTCTTTTTCCCGTGCCTCCCACCTTTCGTAACCACTCGCCAATAATGTGTCGTACTCTGTTTCGGTATGTCGGATATGAGCAATTACTGCGAGTCGAACCGCCTTTTCATCCAGGCTCTTGGCTGCCATTGAGCGTCCAACGCGGCCGCTGTACTTCAGACAGGCATGTTCCGCGATGACTATTTCTCTTCCCGGAGGGCATCGAGGATAAAGCTCACGCACTCGCGCCGCGAAACATTCGATATATTGCTGATCGATTTCTGTTCTCCGTTCGGCTTCACGCTCTTTTCGCCGCGATCTCGCCTCGCTATCGGCCAGGCATTCTTTTTCGGCTTGTTCCAATGCCTGTGCTTCGACGAGCAGGCCTTGCCGTTCGTATCGCTTTCGGGCGCGGCTCCATTTCAGCACAACCCGCTGACAACGTTGAGTGATTGCCTGCCCGTCGGGTAAGCGCAGCATTGCCAGAGGGAAGGAAAACCAGATGGTCGAGATCGGCGCATACCAGGCAAATGGCTCCCTTGTCTTCGACCAGCGTAATCCAGGCATGCCGGCCCAACTCCTCACCACATTAGCTGCAGGTCGCATCGGAGGTGGTGATAAACACTTTGAAATTCATTCCTGATCCGTTTCTGCTATAGGGGAAGATCGTTTGTCGAATGAAGCCTGTGCGGCGGCCAATGTTGCAGGATTTTTCCAGGTTGGCCCTAAGATCAAGCCTCGGTTTTCAATGAGGCGGCCGGAGACCATGCGCAGGAAACTGATTTTCTTTTCCGGTACGCTGTATTCAGCTGCCAAGGCCCGGATTAATTTCATCAGTTGTGCTTCGATGTGCTCAGCATCTACCGGGCGGTCGATCCTCTCATCGGCATCACATCTCCAGCCTTTCTCACAATGACAAGTGGTGTTAATGCCATTCCCAACCAGTTCCCAAATACGCACGGCGATTTCCCGCTCCTTGTACAGAACAAAAGCACGCACTTCAGCCTTACCTCCTTCGATTTCGACCTGGATGCGTTGAGCAGTGACGGCCTTGGGCTGGCTGACGATATATGGCCTGGCAGGTTTCTTGACGGGCGGAGCCATTGTCTTGCGGGTGGTTATGGGATGTTCGGTATCTTCGGCTTTGGGAATTTCGGTTTTGGCTGGAGGAGGCGCAGCTTTTTCCGCAGGCGCAGGGGGCGTCACCGTGATCCTTTGCGGTTGGCCATCGGCAGCATGACACAGGTCGAGATGCTTTTGGCATGTCTCGCGCCCGCAGGTATTACAGCGAATGAGGCTGTGGAGGCATACCGGGGCATCGCAGACTACACAGGTGTGCACTTTTTCGGAGCATAGTTTGCAAAAGGCGCGCTTGCAGTCAGTGCATTGCGGAGCCAGGCAGGCAGCATGTGCCAAATGACCGCTTTCGCACAAAGTCAGCCCTTCTCCTGGCTGCCCGCACACATCACACACCAACGGTTCCAGGAGGTGACGCACTGGATCCCAGGCGGCGGGTCGAACGATGCTGAGTCCGCGTTTGTTGATTTCTACGTCAATCTCGATCTTAGGTTGGGCGATGATTGCCAGGTTAATCAGTTCCAGATCCAAACGCAGGCGATATTTGTGCTCGGCGTCGGCTAATTTAGACTGGCGCTCGTCTTGCAAAGCGGTCAACTTGGATTTCAAGCCCGGTTGACGTTCGTCTTCAACCTTGGACAGACGTTTTTCGAGGTCGTGCTGCAGGTCGGCGTAGTAGTTTCCCAAGCGAGCGTGGTCGAGTTCAAGGAAGTGCTGTGAACGTTTCCTGGCTGATTCCAAGGCGGGGGCAATTTCATCCAGGACAGCAAGGCGAGCGCGTTCGAGCAGAGCCGTCAGGATTTCCGGGGCGAACGGATTCACTCCCGATTTAATGTCGGAACGCCAGGTAGGCAGGGAGGCCATGAGCTGAGGGTAGGCATTATCAGGGTCGAGCGATACCCTGGATTGAATCTCATTCGATGGCAGTCGGTATCCCCCTTGCAGGTGCATCCAGACCGAAACGACCAGTTCCCGTTTTTCGTCGCTCACCAGGCTGGCTTTGAAATTGAAGCATATATAGTGGTAAAGCCGGTTGCGTTGGCTGTGTCTGGTGGCAGGGCGGGCATTGGAGAAGGTGAACGTTTTTTCGACCAGTTCGCGCAAACCGGGCTTTTCAAGCCGGCGGGGATTTATAAATAGGCGTGTGTCTGCCGGGCGCTGCCGCAGTTCGAAGACAATTGTCTCCACCAGGGGATGACCGTAGTATAGGGTGGTAACGGACCTCGCCCCCGCGTCCTCCCATACGACAGGAGAGGAGTTTGATCCTCCTTCGTCATCGGGAGGAAGAGAGGAGTTAAATGCCGGATCGAAGCTAAATCTTTGGAAGGAGTCAATTCCCCAACGGACAGCAACATCCTCTGGGAGCATTACTTCGTACACCCCATAGGCGGGCGGCTCGACCAGTCCGCCCACTTGTTGGCAATAGCCGAGGATGAAATCGCGCAGGGAAGTATCTTCGGCCATAACCTACTCTGCCGTGAAGTCCTGCCCGAAGAGAGCATCATCATGCTCTTTAACTTGTCGGTAAGATTGGCGGGCCTGGAGCAGTGTTTCACCCAAGTGATCGAAACCGGCCCGTAGGCTGGCCTGGCTCTGGGCGCTGACCCATACCTCGAGCAATAAATCCTCGAAGTCGCGCTCGTCCGACAGATGGCCGAGAATCATGTCCATCTCGCCGATTACCAGTTCAAACATATTGAGCTTTTGATCGAGGATTTCGAGCAAGTAATCCTCGACGGTGCCACGCGCCGAGAGGTTATAGATCCGCACTTCGCGGTCCTGTCCCACGCGGTGGATTCGCCCAACGCGCTGCTCGATGCGCATGGGGTTCCAAGGGATATCGAAGTTGATCATGGTACGGCAGAACTGCAGGTTGCGGCCTTCGCCGGCAGCCTCGGTGGAGAGCAACACCTGCGCGTCGGATTGGAAATCGGCGATGGCCTGGTTCTTGGCCGCGCTGCTCATCTCGCCATGATAGACGACGAATGAGATATCCAGGCTGCGCAGGCGTTCGGCCAGCAGGTCAAGCGTGCGGCGGAAGTGGGTAAAGAGCAGCACTTTTTCGCCAGGATCAGCCTTGAAGAGTGTGTTGAGCAATTTTTCAAGAGCATCGGCCTTGGTCCAGGTAGAAATCCGGGCTGCCTGTTCTGCCAGAGACAGTAAATGGGTGCGCCGGGCATGATTCTCCTGCCGGCTGGCGATAGATTGCAGTGTGGGGATAGCCGCTGCCGGGCTGCTGCCGATCTCGCGCTGCAAGGTAAGCAGCGCAAAGCGGTCGGTCTGTTTGACTTTCACCTCTGTCCCGTTTTCGACAGTGGGAGAGGAGTCCACTTCCTCTCCGGGAGAGGAATCAGGAGCGGAGACGAAAGCCTCACGCACTACAGCGCTCACCGCTTCGTAAAATGCAATTTCGTCAGGCGATAAGGCCAGGCGGATTGTGTGGGCCTGGCGCGGCGGCAGCCGGAGGTTCACCTGGGCACGCGTGTGACGCACCATGACATCGCCAAGTAGTTCGCGCAATTGGCCACGGTTCTTGGGAAGGCGCGGGTCGCCACGTACTACAAACTGTTTGCGAAACTCTCTTGGCGTTTTGAGTTGGCCGGGTTTAAGCAAGGTGATCAGGTTATATAATTCGTCCAGGTCATTTTCGACCGGGGTGGCGGTAAGCAATAATATGTATTTGCGCTGTAATTCGTTGACGAATTTCCAGGTAATGCTGGCACGGTTCTTGAGGTGATGGGCTTCATCCACAATAATCAAATCGTAGGGAATCTGGCTGATCTGAGCGCGGTGTTCAGAGCGGCGGGCAGCAGCAAGGGAGGCGATTACACGCGGGAAGCGTTCCCAGGCGGCCGCGCCGACGGCGCGGAATTCAGGGTCGGCGCTGGAAATGAAATCTTCCAGACCAAACTTCACCGCCAGCTCTTCACGCCACTGTTCGACGAGCGCTGCTGGGGTGAGAATCAGCATGCGCTGTGCCACCTTGCGCAGGCGATATTCTTTAAGTACCAGCCCGGCCTCGATCGTCTTGCCCAGGCCGACCTCGTCGCAAAACATACCGCGCCCGCGAAAACGACGCAGCATGATTTGGGCAGCGCGCACCTGGTAATCGAAGGGAGTGAAATCGAGCGTATCCAGGCAGATCAACTCATCGAAGCCTGCTACCAGTACAGCATGTTCGGCTTGGAGGCGCAAGCGATATAGATCAGGCGAGGCGAACGCGGCGGTTGTATTTGGATGGAACAGGGGGTTATCTTGGGAAAGCAGACGAACTTCAAGGTCGGAGAAACGCGAGGCGGGTAGAGAAGGCATGGTTCAGACCTTACCTGAAAAAAGTGGGGTAATTGTACACGAGATCCGGTCTATTCCACCACTGCTGGGAGACGCTCCAGCCCCAGGGCCTCGGCAGCCCGCAGTCGGTACAGGCCGTCCAGCAGGATATAACCATCCTTGACCCGCCGAACCTGAATCGGCGGTGTAATGCCCAGGCGACGGGCGCGCTCTGTGGCCTTCTCTAATTTAAGTGGATCGATGCTGAGGGTTTGCTGATAGCGGTTTAATTGGATGAGTTTTATTGGAATTTCTACAACCTGATGGTTCGCGAATGGTGCTGGGAGTTTTGATGCGACGGTGGGGCCAGTGATCACCAACCGGTATCCAGTTTGGGCTGCGAAAGTATCGGCAATCTGGGAAAGAGCGTCGGACTCAGGAAGTTCGGCAAGCGTTGCTACAACTTCGCCTTTCTCGGTATAGATGCCTGGCCCTTTGACCACCTTCCAATCCGTTTTCTGAAGCAGTATTCGAGCTGCTTCCAATATGGCTCCCTGGTTGGGTTGCGGGTGGATGCTCAGAGGCCAGCCAACCTGTTGTGAAAGGGCTTCGATCTGCGCCCGGTAACGATCACCCATCTGTGGGGAAATGAACGACAGTACAATCTCATCACCCTTCAAACTGGTGCGATATAGTGTGCTGCCTTCCAAGGCAGCTTTGAGCGCGGCATAGGCAGCATTAATTTCCAGGCGCGTTTCACTGAAAGCAGGGACGGCGACAAACTCGGCAGTCTGTGCAGCGAAAGCAAGATCCAGTTGATAGCCGCTGATTTCAAGAAAGCGCTGACAGATGTCGTTGGTGCCATAGGCTTCCGAAGCCTGGGCAATGGTAGCCCCTACCCGTTTTTCTTGGCGGTAAATCGCCGGACCTTTAAGGATCTTCCAATTCTCAGGCAACACCTGGTGTATCAAGGCGTTCAAGGCGGACTGATTGACCTCGGCGGTTAGTACGACGGCCCAACCGGTGAGAGTTTGCAGGCTGGAGATTTGGTCAGCGTAGCGCGTCCGGGCAGCATCAGGAAAATCGAAGGTGAGGGTGAGAACATGCTGATCGAGGCGGTAACCGCATTTGCGCAGATGAGACTCTGGCGGGAAATGTTGGTTGGCAATAGTGAGCGCTTGGTTCGGTTCCAAAATCGCCGGGGCAGGTCGGCGTGGCTGGTATGGTTCCAAGTCAGTTTCGGTAGGCGGTGTCCCACCCAGGATGGTGAGCACGTCTTCTGGAAAGGCGCTTTGTTCGAGGCCTGGGGCAATCTCCACCCACAGGTGGTCGCTTTCGAGGGCCAGGCAGCGCGCCGGGAGAGGCGTCTCTCCCTTGAGCAGCAGCCATTTCCCAACAGAGTGAGTAAATGCAGCCATGCGGGCGCGTCGCTGTTGTGTCAGTTCTGCCCAACGGGCGCGGAGGTCTCCTTTTGTGGAGTCCTTCCCCTTTGAGTTCACTGGCAGGTGAGTTTCGAATTGAAATTCGAGTCTCTGTCCGGCCTGCGGCAGATGAACGACCCTACCACGCTTGCCAAGCGCCTTCTCCAGGCTCGCCCGCGCCATCTCGTCACCGTGAACGAGTACCACATGCTCCGGGTCGAGTGTTTCAACCAGACTGATAAGCTGGCCTTCGTCAGCGTGGGCGGAGAGGGAATATGTTTCCAAGTGACACTGGACATCCACCTTATCCTTGCCGATGTAAATGGAACCCGAACCGCGCTCGACGAGTTCCTGCAAACGACGACCGGGGGATTCTTCATCCTGATATCCGGTGAGCAAAATCGCATTTTTTTGTTTGCCGGCCAGGGCACGGGCATAAGAGGCCGATGGGCCGCCCGCCAACATGCCCGAGCTGGCAACAATGACGAGAGGGTCGGGCTGCCATATCAGAGCATTGCGCTGCTCATTATTTTGCACGGGATGAATGGCGCCCTCGAAGAATCTTGCCCCGCGTTCTTGCAGGGGAAGCGGGAGAATATCGGCGAAAGTCATGTAAGCCTGGCAGATGGCGCGCACCATACCGTCAGCCCATACTGGCACCGCGGGCAGTACTCCGCGGCGCTGGAACTCACCCAGGATCAACAGAATTTCCTGGGCGCGGCCGAGTGCGAAGGCTGGGATGAGCACCTTGCCGCCGTCAGTGGTCACCCGAGCCACGGTCTCCACCAACTTGCGCTCCTGCACGGCGCGGTTGGCGTGTAGGCGGCCGCCGTAAGTGCTTTCAATGATCAGCACGTTGGGGCGGAACATCGGCGGCTTGACCCCATCCACGGTGCGCTGCGGTGAGACAGACAGGTCACCAGTGATAAGGATCTGGCCATCGCTGCTTTCCAGACCAAGCATGGAGGCCCCGGCGATGTGGCCGGCGGGGAAGAAAGTGGCAATCAACCCTTCGCCGAGTGATAGACGGTTGTTGAATGGCACTGGAACGAAAGCAGACATTAGGTGCTGTACAGCCACATCGTCGAAGAGTGGCAGTTCACCCTCTTCATCCAAGCGGGTTTGCATGATGCGCCGTGAATCCTGATGAAGGACGCGGGTGAGAGCGATGGTAGGCGGTGTGGCGTAAACCAAAATGTCGGGAAAGCGCCCGGTGACCAGTTCCAACGCTCCGGTATGATCGGTGTGGGCATGGGTGATAAAGATGGCATCCACACCTCCGAGGGAATCAATTTGACTTAGGTTGGGGAGCTGGTCGCCAGCCAGACCCCAACGGGTCTTGGGCGATGGGCGAATCCCGGCGTCCACGAGGATGCGCTTGCCACCGATTTCAATGAGAGTACAGCTGGCGCCGACTTCGTCTGCGCCACCGAGAAAGGTGATTTTCATAATATCGCCATATTATAAACTGTGATTACCCCGCAACCTGCTGGCCAGTGATTGTCAACAAAAAAGGCCATGCCCTTGGGCTGGATTTCATCCAGAACGACGAAGCCTTCCAGGTTCCCAAGCACGAGTTCGGGATTTTGGAGTCGCCGTTGATCGGGGATGGATTCCAGATCAAAAAAGGCCGCTGGCTTATTTTCAGCGAAAATGTGCGCCAGGGTAGTTTTTCCTGCCTGTCGCGGCCCCAATAAGGCCGTGATAGTAGAACGATGAATTGCTGTTTCTAGGGATTCAAGATAACCCGGTCGTTTAATCACGTACCCATTATTGTATGAAATCTCGGAGTATAACTCCGAGATTTCATACGCTTACAAAGGGATGAATAAGCCACGGTTTACTCGTCCTGGCTCAAATAACATATTCTCAGGATCTTCAACTCGTTGTAGTCCAGTGCCCCGTTCAGCTTATCGAAGACCGGCTTGAGGAACGCAGTCCCCAACTCGTCGAAGGCGGCAAAGGCGGCTGCCTGCTGGTCGGGAAAGGCGGACGAAAGCTCAATGAGTTCCTCGGTGCGGTGAATTTTGTGACCGGCCGCGGCGTAGCGGGCGAGATGGTCCAAGATCGTGCCGGCCTTGACCTGGTGGCGGTCCATCAGGCTGGCAACGCTTTCCCCGGCATTGAAGGCCTCGCCGACCATCACGTAGCGCCGCCCGGAGTCGTCCTTGGTGCGGCGGGTCTCTTTGACCTTTTCAAGGATGTGATGCTCCCGGCAGTACGTTTTAAGATTTCCAGGAAAGCCTCCCCATACTGGCTCGCCTTGACCTGGCCCACACCCGAGATGTCGAGCAGACGCTCGGGCGACTGGGGGTTGTAAGCAGCCATCTCCACCAGGGTCCGGTCGGCGAAGATGACGTAGGGCGGCACGCCGGCTTCGTTGGCCAGTTCTTTGCGTTTGGCACGTAACAGGGCGAACAGGGCGTGATTGTATTCCAGTTCGGCCATTTCCGCCCGGTGGAAGGCGCGTTGTGGCGCTTCCTGTAGCTGGCCCAGGATGGGCGTGCGATTCTTGAGGGCGTCCAGGGCTTTTGGAGACAGACTCAGGGTCCGATACTCGCTCTCCTGTTCCAGGTAGCCCATCTGCACCAACTGGCGGGCCAAATGCATCCATTGCTGCTTGTTCAACTCACCCCCGATCCCGTAGGTGGAGAGACGGTCGTGACCGAGGCGCAGGATTCGTTCCCCTTTCGAGCCGAGCAGGACCTCGGTCACGTGGGCCGCGCCGAAGCGTTCGCCGGTGCGTTTGACGCAGGAGAGGAACTTCTGCGCCGGGACCGTGATATCAATCTGGGTAGGAGCTTTGGCGATGCAGTTGTCGCAGTTGGCGCAGTTCTGGACGGCGTAGTCTTCGCCGAAGTAGTTCAACAGCGGCTTGCGGCGGCAGTGGATCTCGTCCTCGGCGTAGTGGACGATGGCGTCGATGTGCTGCATGGCCACCTGACGCTCGGTGCCTTCTTTCTGGTTGATGAAGTACTTGAGCTTGACGACATCGGAGTAACTGTACAGGAGCAGGCAGTGGGCGGGCAGGCCGTCGCGTCCGGCGCGGCCGATCTCCTGGTAGTAGCCTTCGATACTTTTGGGCAAGTCGTAGTGCAGGACGAAGCGCACGTCCGGCTTGTTGATGCCCATCCCGAAGGCGATGGTGGCGACGATGATCTGGGCGTCGTCGCGGATAAAAGCTTCCTGGTTGCGGCGGCGCTCGTCGTCCTCCAGCCCGGCGTGATAGGGGCGGACCGAGATGCCGCGCCGCTCCAGGTAGTAAGCCAGTTCGTCCACCTGCTTGCGCGAGAAGCAATAGATGATGCCAGACTGGTCCTTGAAGCGCTCAAGGAAGCGCGTGGCCTGCAGGGTGGCCTCGCGCTTGGGCTGGACTTCGATAAAAAGATTCTCACGGTTGAAACTGGCGACAAACTCGTTGAATCCGGTAAATCCCATGCTGGACCTGATGTCGGCCCGGACGCGGGGAGTGGCGGTGGCTGTTAGCGCCAGGCAAACGGCGGAGGGGAAGCGGCGGCGTACGTCGGCCAGCTGGCGGTACTCGGGGCGGAAGTCGTGGCCCCACTCGGAGATGCAGTGGGCTTCGTCGATGGTTAGACAGTCGACGCGCAGCTCCGAGAGCAGAGCGAAGAGGCGCGGGGTCAGGAGTGTCTCGGGGGCGACGTAGAGCAGGCGCACACTTCCGGCCTGTACTCGGGCTATGTTCGCCTGGTATTCCTCCGGCTGGAGCGAACTATTCAGAAACAGGGCCGGAACGCCAGCGGCGCGCAATTGTTCCACCTGGTCTTTCATCAATGAGATGAGCGGCGAGACGACCACGGTCAGCCCGTCGAACAGGAGCGCCGGGATCTCGTAACAGAGTGATTTGCCGCCGCCGGTGGGCATCACCGCCAGCGTGTCGCGTCGGGCAAGCACGTTCTCGATTACCTCGCGCTGAAGTGGGCGAAATGCATCGTAGCCGAAGGTGTCTTTGAGGATGGATGCGGAAGAGGCGGGCATGGAAGAAAAAATAAGAATTCAGAAGGCGGTGGCGCGCTCCGATGCACACCCGGAAAGTATACCCTCTATATCCTGCCATCGTGTCGTTCAGGCATAAATAGCCTATTTCAGATGGATGGCTTCCTGCTCCAGTTTAAGTCCGCTCTCTAGGAGCAGCCCCATCGCCGGGCGGACATCTGTCAATTCGGGGCGGGTGGCAAGGCGCCTGATATTGCGGGAGTCGGCCCCTGTTAACGGCCGTGAGAACGGAGCGTACAAATCGAAGGTGGCTGCATCCATCCACCAGGGCTGCACGCGCCGGCCAATCTGGCGGCGCAGTTGGGAGAGGATGTTGAAGCCGCCGCAATCCATGTCTGCCCACAGGTGGATGGGGACCGTTTCTGGTATGAGTTCTAGGAGACGGCGAATGGCAGGGGAGGGGTTGCCCATGAGGCAGAGCAGGGCGGGTTGTTTTGGGCGTGACAGATTAGCACGGATAAATTCGTGGAAGGAGGTCAGGTTTTCGATGCAGAGCACGAACGGGGCGCGGATGGCGACGCGCTGGATGGAGATGGTCTGGGAGGCGGGAAATCCGATGGAGGGAGTGAAGACTTCGAGAGGGATGATCTGTCCATGCGCATCTGTTAGTTCCCATGCGCCGGAGAGATGGATATAGCCGGGATTGGCAACCAGGTTGAGTTCGCGCAGAAGGTCATCGGCGGGGAGCAATTTCCACTCCGGATTGGCGAGGCGCGCCAAGCGTAGGATAGCCGGTTTCAGGTCGTCGAAGCGCTTGCTGTCATTGAAGGTCTGGACGCTAAAGACACGGCAGGGAGTTTCCCCCTGGAGGCTTGAGAAGGCCGACAGGGCGGTGAGCAGATCCAGGTTCAGACCTGCATCGGTCAGGCTGAAGGGAGAGGGCGATTTTCCAGCGCGCAGATGGTTTAGGACGCGACAGACGGCGCGGGCGCGCCAGTCGTCTGCGGAGAAGCGGAAACGGTCGGCCAGCAGGAGGGTCTCGAGGCGGGCACGCTGGTCGGAGAGAGGAGCGCGCCGGAGGAGGGCGAAGAGGTACGGCGTATGTTCCGTTTGGAGCACTGCAGCCTGAAGCAGGTGCCCGGTTTCTCCCGGGAGCCAAAACAGGTGGAGCACCCCGGCTTGTTCCAGCTGCTGGAGCTGTTCGTTTGCGGTCAGGCGAGGAGATGGGTCGGTCTGGGAGTTGTAGGCTGGGAGTTCCAAGTCAGCCAGGCTGGTTTTGATGGCGCGCAGTTCGTGATGAAGAGTTTGTTTGGCACGCTTCTCATATTTGTCAAGCAGGGCATTGAGCAGGACGGCGACGTCCGGAGAAGGAGTGAAAGAGATATCCACGAAGTTATCTGACCTACCCTGTAGCAATTTCCCGCATCAACTCAGTCTTATCGATTTCGATCACGAAGGCGTGGCTGTTCTTACGGACAACGGTGCAAACGGTATCCACATAGGGTAAAAGCGCGCCGGATTTGTCGGGCGGAGTGGCGAGTAGCACCTGCAAGCCAGCCTCGCGCATGAACTGCAGGGCACTGGCAGTACGGGCGGTATCCATTTTGCTGAAAGCTTCGTCGAAGAGCGCCAGACGGATGGTGTCGGAGGGGCGCGGCTGGTTGAGCCGGTAAGCCTGGGCAAACGAGGCGGCCATGGCGACATAGAAGGGCGTGGTCGTTTCGCCGCCGGACTTCTTGGCGTTGATCTGGCTCAATAGGGCGCGGTCGCCGTTGGGATAGTGAATGCGGATGTCGTATTGCAGGTAGGAGCGGTAATCTTGCAGTTCGTGCAATTCGGCGGAGAGCGTTTCGCCGGTCTGGTTGTTAGCAGTCAGGCGTTCGAGCAACAAATCCCAGGCTTGCTGATGTTTCTGGCGGAAATCGGATTCGGATAAGGACGTCCCCAGCACGCTCTGGCTGTCCATGATCATCTGATACATGGGATGCAGGTTGGTAGCTGGCTGGGTGATGAATTCGTAGCGCTCGCCGCCAAAGCGTAATTGAGCGAGGGTGGTGTTGAGATAGGCCAGCTGCTGACGGGCCTCCTCGATCTGCTCGCGCAGCCGGTGAATGAAGTTCTCAACCAGTTCTTGTTCAGCGAGAGTTCGCTGGCGGGTGATTTGCGCTTCGTATTGGGGGAGTTCGGAACTGACGAGTTTTTCACGCTCGGCCATGTAACGGGTGGCCTCGTCGTTTTCGTCGTAGCCGAAGTCATAGTGCAGGGAGTAAGCCTGCTTGGCCTCGCGCAGGCGGTCGCGGTTGCGAGTTTCGGCGGCCTGGTAGTCGCCTTCGTAGCGCCCGGCGTTTTGTTGGATGACATCTACCGGCTGACGTTCCAGGCGGCGGGCGTACTCTTTCTCGACCTCGGCGCGGAACTCGTCATCGGGGGCTTCGCCGTTCAGGAAAGCCTCGGCATCCTTGAGAGACCGATCGATCTCGCCCTCCAGGCGAGGGATTTCGGCCTCGGCCAGCGCCCGCGCCTCGGCCTCCCACCCGCCGATATGTCGCTCCAGGGTGCTGGCCTCTGCTTGCAGACGGTTGAACTCGGTCTGGTGGCGCTCCACGTCGGCGCGCAGGTCTTCTGTGGCGCGCAGGTCGAGCTTCTCCAGCTCGGCGGCGAGACCGGCCCGCCGAGATTCGTGTTCGGGAAGGCTGGCAAGATCCTCCAGAGCGTGTTCCAGCTCGACCAGGGGACGGATCTTCTCATCGGTCAGAGCGAGAAATTCGCGCAGGGCGGCATCACGTTCATTGAGGAGGGTCATCTGGGCGTTGATCTCGTCCAGCCGGCGCTGGCGGTTTTCCACCTGGTTGAGGACGGCGCGCGCTCCAATGAACCAGTGCCCGTAGACCTGAGGGTCGAGGTGGCTGTCCGTAAAGTTGTGGCGCATGATACACTCTCGGGTGATGGCGCTACGCTGGGAGCGCAATTCTTTGAGCGTGCTGCACTTGACGTAGTGACCGAGCAACAAGTCTATAAAGGCCCTGGCGGCAGGATGAGAGGTTGTAACATCGGAAGCGAGCGAGTCCTGAATTATATGATTTGTGTCGCGTGAGGTATGTTCCAGTATGCGCTTAATGTCGAGGAGCGCGACCCCGTGCAGTCCATCCTTGTGGTGGCGGTCACGGTAGAATTTCAAGGCGGCGTCGTACTGCGCCGGCGGAACGAGCAGGGCAAAGCGGTTGATGCCGAGAACACCTTCGACGGCATCCTGCCAGGCCTGGTCGGGGATGTCCAATACCGTGCACAGGAAGACAACTTCTTCGCTGGACAGTCCCAGTTCAGCGCGCAGCAAACGGCGCAGGCGGCTGGCTTGCGGGGCTTCGCTTTCGTAACTGACCTCCCGGTCACCGGTGCGCAGTTTGCAGATTTCATCTTCGAGCCGGACGGCTTCGGTATGCAGCAAGGCAACTTGCTCAGCGAGCAGCGCGTGCTGGCGGGTATGTTCTTGCGTCAGGATGGTATAGATACCCTGGAGGTTGCGGATGACGGGTACCATCTTGGTAGTCTTATGTTCCGTGATGAAACCCTCGAGTTCGGAGGGAATGGGATGATCGTCGGCCTCCAGTAATTTCCGCAATTTTTTAGCATCAGTCAATTCCTTTGCGAGGGCAGCTTCGGTCTGGACCTGGCCCTGGCGTAAAATGGACAGCTCCGCGTCGAGGACGGCGATTTTTTCGGCCAACTCATGTTCTTTAGTTGCCCCTTGATCAGTCTGGAGGGCGATCTTGGCGTCAAGCAAGGCAGTTTCGCAGAACTTGAGTTGGCTGGCGACCTGGTCACGCTGGATGCCGGCGCGGCTGAGTTCGAGCCGGATTTCATCTAGCTTAAGGCGGGCAATCTTGAGTTCTGCATTGTGGACTTCACCACGTATCCGGCGGGCGACGTAACCGTTGGTGATCCGCCGGCGGCGGTTGGCGAGGCGTTCTTTATCGAACTCCTCGATGCGATCCAAGACCTGGATGCGTTCACGCACGTCGGCGGCCAGGCCTTCGAAATGGCGCAACGTGTCGAGCTGGGCCTGCAAGGTTTTGACATCCAGCAGGTTTTCATCCAGCAGGTAGTTGTGGACAAAGGCGCGGATGTCAGTCAATGGACTGAAGGCCAGGCCCTTGACGATCTTTGCCGGGAAGGAATCCTTGAGCTGGCCGAGCCGGTTGAGCAGGTGCAGACGGTAATCCTCCAACCGAGTAAATACCTGGGCGCGAGAGGACGGCGGCAGGGCAAAGTGTTCAAGGTGGCGCTTGAAGGAGCGGGTATCATACAGGCTTCCGGGAGTGGAATCCGACCGGAAGAACCAACGGTCATCCAGCTCGGCGTTATGTACGATGAAGTAGGCAACGTCAGGACTGCGGCCGTCTTCGAATGCGTCAATGACCGCCCCGTGTGAGAAGGATGTGCCATCAGGGTTATGGAATTCAAGGGCGACCACACCGGTGGCGTCGCCCCGTAAAAAGCGCTGGCCTTCGTTGCCAAGCTCGCCGCGCACGTAACTGGAAAGGGTACGCTTTCCTCCCGCCAGGGCAGCCTGGTTGAAACGTACGTCACGCTGCCCGCCGACAAGGGCAAACTGCACTGCATCAAGGATGGTGGATTTCCCGGCGCCGTTGATGCCGATAAAGTAGGTACTACCTTCACACTTGATCGTGGTATTCTCGAATAAGTGCCAGTTGATGAGGCGAATGCGGGAGAGTTGTTTCATCGGATACCTTGATTGTTATAAGTTACTCTTCGGATTCTTCTTCCGTTGGATCAGCCGCTTTATATTTGCGCAACCAGGCGTCGAGTTCATCCACGGTCTGGACGGGCAGGATCATGCGTACCGAGCCGCGCAGGCGCAGGCGGGCTTCTGCGGCCCGCACGTCGATGCTACCTCCATCCAGCGTGTCGACCAGGCCCATGCTCCGAAGGTGGCGTAGGAGGTTCTCGTATTGGACGATGCCTAGGTCACGTTCCTTACCGGTGATCGTGCGGTATTCTTCACGGAGTTCGCCAATTGTAATTACCGGGTCTTGCGCTAGGCTTAGGCGTTCGGCGCGCTCTTCGAATAGTTTACGCAGGACGACAATCATCAGGGACTCGTCTAGTTTGTAATGGGCACGGCAGTAACTATATTCGGATACGGTCTGGAAGATGCGATGATAATCATCGTGGAGTAAATTGAAGCCGGTCAGGGCGAGCGCCGTTTCGCAGGCATCACGATGCCGGTGGACGAAGTAGTAATCATCCTTGTCCTCGTCTTTATCCTGGTACAGGAAGACCTGACCCAGCAGACGGTTGACGACCCGCGGCAAGTCGCGTTGGGCTTTTTCGGGGAGAGACGAAAATGAGTCGAGTTGCATAAACAATACTCATGATCAGGGATGTGAATTATGCACTACAGTTTTATCAGTTCAAACGGCACCACCCGGTATGTGCCCATATCCACTGGCTCTCCTGTGACTACTTCCAACCCGTAGGAGACTTCTGGATGGTGGGCGTAGGCAATGATGGTGGTGAACCAGTGTAAATCGGCACGCACATCGGCTGGGATCTCAGTCACATGGAGCGTCTTATGCCCATTGAAAAACCCCAGCACCTTGCGGTTGACCTTGTCAGGTGAGAAGGCCTGGGCCACGTCCTTCATGGTCAAGGCGCGCAGGGAAGCCAGATCGTCCGGATGAAGGGTGGGGAGGACGACCAAGTCGGGCAGGAAGGGGGTGCGGCGCTGGGGCGGAGTATAGTAGCTGTGAAGGTCGGGCAGGTGTACCGGGTGATGGCGCGGGCCGGGGGCTCCATCGGGGAGAATTTCCTGTCCATCCTCCTTGAGAGCTGATAAGCGCCGGGCCAGAGAAACTAGGCGGTCTTTGAAACTCCCGTCTGCGTTGCCCAACTGGTAGCGGATCTGCCGTAGGGAGGTGCGCAAGTATTGTGCGTGGCGCTGGTCGATGTCTTCGAGAAGGGGGTCTAGACCTTCGAGTTGGTTCGTGACGAACTGCAGATAGCCAACGAGTGTCTGTTCGGCTTGGGAGGGAGTAAGGCGGCTTTGCAGGGCCAGATCACTAGCAGCTTTCGTCAGCCAGTCGGCATCGAGCAGCCACGCCTGTAATTGGTTGACGATATCGCGGCGGTAGCGTGAGACGTGGTCGGAAGTCTTCAGTGCGTGATAGGAAGCGCCCAACGTGTGAGAGTAGTCGTCAAACTGCAATCGCAGCAGATCGGCAATTTCCTTCTCGCGGGTGGCGCGCTCCACATATCGGCGGATGTTCTGGTTGAGTTCGCTCAGCCCGCGCACCAGCTGGCGCACGTTTTCGTAAGCCTGCGTCACTGCCAGGGCGGGAGAGAAATCCTTGTTAGTCTCAGAGGCGGTGATTAGCTGGTGCGCTGTATAGAGTTGGCCGGTAAACTCGTGCGGTTTCTGTTCTTCCACTTTGCGGAGGGCCTCGAGCAGGGTAAAGGCGTAATCAGGCAGGGTTATGGTCTCGCTGTAGTCAGCGTGCTGCTCGCGCTCGATCCAGCCGGTATCTTGGAGACGGCGAATGAGGTAGGATGCGTAATCCTGCTCGGATTTTTGGCCTCCAATCGAAACCTGATCAGACCATGACCCAGCCTGGTCGGCCATCTCGGCCGCGATCTCCGGCTCGGCGTTGGCATCTTTCAGGTAATCGACGATCTCGGCCACGATGGTTTCTCGTGCCAGACCGAAACGATTGAACTCGGCCAGCGCATAGATGCGAAGCAGGATGGCCATATAGTGCCGCTGCAGGGTGGCATAGCCCTGTGTGGTGAAAAGGTTGAAGAGATTGGGTGGCAGGATGTCAAACGGATTTGCCATGCTCCCGCTCCCAGACGAGGATATCCTGCAGGTCGCAGTCGAGTGCAGTGCACAAGCGGGCGAGGGCCTCAAGGTCCACGTGACGGGCCGTGCCTGAATCGAGCCGGTAGACAAAATCTTTAGATACACCGGCCTTTTGGGCGAGTTTACGCGGCGACATGCGCTGTCCGGTGACAACCTGCTGTTTACCAAGCAAAACTGTGATCCGTCCTGATGTAGTAATATTAGAACCCATGTTCTAATATTATACCATCTGAGGTGAATTGTCAAGACATTTGGCGAGATATCATGACATTTACCCTAACTCCGAGAGGAATGTCAAAGAGGAATGGTCATTCAATTGAGGAAGGTGTTTAGAGTGTCATAACATCCAATATGCCCTGAATCAGGGCGTATTGGATAGAGCATATCGGCTATATGTTCTGCTCCCCGATGGGAACTCGAACAGCTGTACTTATAATGTATGAAAAGCGGCTATAGAGCGGTATTCTACTTTTAACTTCCACTTGGCTCAACAAATCATAAATCAGATGCTTGTACAGAATTCAATCGGGTTAAGCCTGACTTTAGGGAATGGCTGCTCGGCCAGTTACACTGCCCAGATCACGCCGACTCCCTCGCTAACCTATACGCCCACGACGACCTATACTCCCTCGAATACCTTTACCCCCACGATCACACCGACCCCCTGGGCTACCGCAAGCAAGACGCGCACGCCCGTGCCACCGACTTCCACAATTAGTGATACGCCTACTCTCTCGTTG
Source organism: uncultured Chloroflexia bacterium (assembly GCA_963753465.1). Lineage (GTDB taxonomy): Bacteria > Chloroflexota > Anaerolineae > Anaerolineales > Villigracilaceae > UBA877. Next base: position 788,363 of record CAVWCJ010000002.1, on the reverse strand, counting down.
ACCCCGACCAGCACGAACACGCCGATCATTCCTACACCGCGCCTCACCACTACCCTCGCTGCCACAGCTACTCCCGGTGAGATCGACTATCATTACGATTCCCTCGGACGCCTGCTCGAAGCCGATTACGCCGATGGCAGCAACTACCACTACACCTACGACAAGGTCGGCAATCGTAAAACCGAGACTACCATGGCCGGCTCCACCACCTATGTCTACGACGACGCCAACCGGCTGGTATCTGTCATTGGCGTCTCATACACCTGGGACGACAACGGCAACCTGTTATTTAACGGGATCAACCAGTATACCTACGATTCTGCCAATCGGTCGATCTCGGTCACCGGCCCTTCAGGCACGGTCTCCTATGCCTACGACGGATTGGGCGACCGCCTGCAGGAGACGGTCAACGGCGTCACCACCACCTTCACAATGGACCTGGCCTCCAGCTTGACCCAGGTGCTGGATGACGGCACTAATACCTACGTGTCATCCATCAACACATCGTGGAAAAAGTAGAACTTTAACAACCGAATGAACCTTCAAGGCATCGTAGACGGGGCAGAAATGGGACGTTGAAACAGGATGCGGAAAATCTGCGACCAGGATTTCTGCTGGGTTGCCATCGGCCTAAACATATTTTGCAAAGGCACTACAGGCTCTTTGAGTGGAAAAGGATGCTCTACCAGGCAGCGTCGATTTGACGCATCGGGGGCAGCGTCATAAATGCGGAGCTTGGCGCCCTTGAGCGTGAGAAACAACGTTGCCCAAACGCCTTGATCCGGTTGAGCCAGTTTGACATCCCATTTTTTGTTCAAGATAAGTACCTGGCATTCGTTGCTCACCGCTCGCATGAAGTGGACCTGTCCTTCGGTAATGGGCAGTTTCTTAGGGATGGAAAAACCGGCGGGCAGTTTGCGAACGGGTGTTTGAGATTGGACCTGCTGCGGAGACTTACCAGCCAGGGCGGAGTGATGATGGCTACTGCGATAATTTGGGAAAAACAATTCGGAGCGCTGACGCACATCTGCCAGGTTGCCCAGGAGAGCTTTTTTCCAGACAAAACCAGAGTAATCCTGGTGAAAACGCTCGACGAACCCATTGCTCTCTGGATGATAGAAGGGCGAGAAGACTGGCTGGGTCCCCACGTAGAGGGCCAGACGAACTGCCTGACCTACCACCCCGGGATGCTTGTACCCGCCGCTGAAACAACTTTCGTTGTCCATTTGCAGGTACTCCGAGATGCCCAGCTCGTGCCAGACATGCACAAGAAAATCGGTTGCCTCGCCTGAACGCTTGTTTTCATACTGCTTACCCGCCGGATAACGAGAAGCAATATCGATGGCGTTGAAGCAGGCGATACTGGTGCCTCCCTTCAAATAATGCGGCACAATATCTACCTGCGTGAGTCGGTGAGCGGCGCTGAAATGCAAGGTCGGATACTCTACTTCCTTTTCCAACTTTGGCTCCCGGGGCTGGGTCACACCCGCCTGACGTAATATCCGCTCAATCGTGCTGACCCCCGGCGGAGAAATCATCGCCTGGCTGCGCAGACGCCCAAGGATGGCATCTGCACCAATATAGGACAATCGATCCGCCAACAAGGCTTCCGCTTCCAGTTCGCTGCGCGTTCTCAAGATGGCTTGCCGTACTTGCTCGCAGGTCTTATGGGCAATCCGATGAGGAGTGCGGGATTGCTCTTTCAACCCTTCCCAGCCTGCCTGCCGATAGCGCTCTTGCCATTTGTAACTCCACGAGACAGACCGCCCCAATTCTTTCGCCGCTTCTGCTGGGGTTTTCTCGCTGCGCAGCAAGTGGATTAATGTTTGACGTTGAGAATCATCTACTTTTCCCATCTTTCACCGTTCCTTTTGTCTGGAACGATGAATAATAGCCTCGTTTTCCACGATCTTATGAAGGTTTCGGTTGTTAAAGTTCTGTCTACGATCTTATGAAGGTTTACCCTTTAGAACTTCCACGATGTTATGAAGGTCGACACCTACGTATATGGAAACGGCCGCATCGCACAGGTAAGTGGCTCCGACACTGAATACCTCCTGGGCGACGCACTCGGGTCCGTGCGACAGATGACTGATGCCAATGGCGTGGTCACCCTGGCGAAGAGCTATGATCGCAAGCGTTGGCAGCACAACCACCATCTACGGATTTACCGGAGAACAGCAGGATATTTACATTAAGTTGATTGATCTGCGCTCCAGGCTACTTGACCCCGCTACTGGACGATTCCTCACCAAGGATTCTTGGCAGGGCGATTATAACAGACCACAATCATTGAATCAGTGGAATTATGTGGAAGGGAATCCTGTCAATTTAAGCGATCCGTCTGGTAATGTGCCGGATTATTGCACTCATATTGACCCTCATGATTGGCCTAATGTACCTGGATGCCCAGGTTATGTGGCATCACCGCCGCCAACTACAGGCTATAATCCAAGAACGCCACCTCTTCATATTACATGGATCGATGATGAAATCACTCAAAGAATAACGGCGAACGGCGCTCCAGGACTCTCTAGAGACATTTCAGGGATTCAACTTAAGGTGCCGGGCCATGCATGTACCGAGGGTCATAATTGTGCTTATTGTGGCCAAGTTGCAGTTGCTGCTATTCTTGGTGTGAATGTTAAGACAGTTGTTGAGGATATGCAAGATCCGAGTAAGATAGGTTTGGCAGATAATGTGGCAGCAAGTGCTGTTAATTTAGCTGCCTATATCAACGACTATTATTCCGATCAATTTAAAGCAGTTATTCAAACCCCTCGCATATCCCCATTTTCTGAACTCGGTAGTTGGCTGGGCGATAATCTATCTCATGACAACGCTATATTGGCGCTTGTATGGATTGCTAATGCAAATAGCGGATACGAACCTGCTGCTTCCGAAAACAATCCGAATATCCCCAATACAAAGGGCGTGATTTCTAGTCTAGGCACAACAAACCATTGGGTGGTCATTACAGGAAGATCGGTGCAGTGGCAGGCAGATACAGAGGATGTGCGATACAAACCGGAAACTGCATCACATTGGAATTGGGTGCGCATTTTCAATTCATTTAGTAACCAGAATGTATATTATTGGTGGGGAGACTTCTTACCTGCCTTGTAAGGGGCCGAGCTATTTGGTGGAGTAAGTCTGAAATAAATTGTGACACAAGGAGGAAAAAAACGGGCTCCACGAGAGGTGCCCGTTTTTAGTTTTGGAAAAGGCAGTCAGCCCTGGTCGATTTCGGCGATCGCTTTGAGGATGGTACTGTCATCCAGGATCTGTTTCTGGTCGATGCGGCCAGCGATCAAGGCGGTGATGCACAGGCGGTTGATCTGGCGGGGGAGGCCGCGGGTGTACTCGAAGATGCGTTTGAGGGCATCGTCGCTGAAAGGGGAACCGGTGACATACCCGGCAATGCGCAGGTGGTGCTGAATGTACTCGAGGGTTTCTTTGAGATCGAGGGGAGGGAACTGGTAAGAGTTGGTCAGGCGCTGGCGGAAAGCTTCGTGGATGGACAGGTGCAGGGTCTGGCTGAGGACGGGGGGGCCGATGAGCAGGAGGGTGGCCAAAGAGCGGCTGTCCATGTTGGTGCTCAGGAGCAGGCGGAACTGCTCGAAAGCGGTGGGAGGCAGCAGGTCGGCTTCGTCGAGGATGAGCAGGGGGAAACGCTGCTTGGTGCGGATGAGGTCTTCGAAGGCAGAGCGGATGCGGGCGACCATTCTGGGTCTGCTGAAGGGGGGCTCGTAACCCAGGGCGGCCAGGATATCCCGGTAGAGGCCAGTGATGCCCAGGGTGGGGTTGGGCAGGTAGATGGCCAGGTAGCGGTTGGGGTCGAGGGAGGCGACGAAGCTGCGCACGGCGGTGGACTTGCCGCAGCCGATCTCGCCGGTGACCAGGCCCATGCCCTGTTCGTTGATCAGGTAAGACAGGCGTGCCCCCAGTTCGGACTGGCCACGCGTAGCCAGGATATCGGCGGGGGGGATGTCTTTGGAGAAGGGCAGGTGGGTAAAGCCATAGAACTGTTGAAACATCTCATTTCTCCTGGGGTTTGTCTTTTTCAGTGGGGGTCAGGCGGGTGAACTGCAGCGGTCCGGCGGCTCTGCGCTGCTGCTCCTGATACTCAGAGCGCAAGGCGGTCAGGTAGTCCAGAGAGGATTTGGGCCGGGCAGGGGCAGGCGGCTGGGTGGCCAGACGCTCGACGCTGATATGGCGCTGCTTGTTCTGGACCAGCACGCTGGCCTTGCCAATGGGATTGCCGTCCAGGACCAGCTCAAGGTGCGAAAGATCGAAGGGGTCGAAGCGCAGCTCGAGCCTGCGGCCGGACAAGCTGGGGTCGACCTGGTAGGTATTGCCCTGCAAGTCGAGGGTGGCGTTCTTGCGCACCTGGCGGAACTCGCGCCACAGGAAGGCTTTGCGCAGGACTTCCGGATCAGCGGTGCGGACCTGCTGCAGACCGGCCTGGTAACGCTCCAGCGGGGTCTGCCCGGTCTCGGAATGTTCGTGGCAGTGGTAGACCAGTTCCAGCCAGGCCCAGAAAGACTCGTTCAATTCGGTCAGGCGGGCGATCTCGGAGGTTTCCACCTCCGGCAGGAACTGGAGACGTACGGTCAGAAAAAATCGCTCCTGTTTTCCTTTTCCCTCAGGACTATACGGAGCCGCGTGAATTCTCCGGATACCCAGCGCCGCGCAGGCGGCTGCGAACTGGGTGGATGAGTAGACCTTGCCATTGTCCACGTAGAGTGCATCCGGCACTCCCCGGCGCAAGATCCCGACCTTGAGCACCCGTTCCATGCGCGGCAGGGCTTCGTCAAAAAAGAACTCGGCATACGGGACCAGGCGGCTGTGGTCATCCAGGAAGCAATACAGGTACGCCCGGCGCTTCTTGCCAGGGGCATACGGGTCGGGCAGCCATGGGCCCACCAGCATGTCCCCCTGCCAGAGCGAGTTGGTGTGCTCCCGCTCGAAACGCTGGTAGGTGCGTCCCCCCTGGGAGAGCAAACGGCGAGTCTTGCCGCATCTGCGCAGCTGGCTGGTGAGGGTGTGCGCGTTGAGCGGGTGTTCCAGCTGCAGATCCTGCTCCCGATTCAGGATGTCCACCAACGTGCTGGTCGTGCGGGCAGGCTGCTCTTCCCGCAAGGCAATAGCCCGCTCCAGGACTTCAGGCGAAAAAGCTCGGGGAATGCCTTTATCCGAGCGTGGGTTCGAACGCAGGGCCTCGAAGCCGCCCTGGTTGTACAACTGGAGATAGCGCCGCAGGCTGGAGATGCTCACCCGGGTGCGGCTGGAATAGGGAATGGTATAGGTCTTGGCGGCGATCGCACGTAAAGCCTGCTCCAACTGGCCTGCCGCCAGCGGGTCGAAGAGCAGTGCACTGATCAGCCCATAGCGGAACAGGGCGATCTCGGTGTTCCGCTCTTGAGCGTCGTTCGGTGGGGATGATTTTCGGGACATGCTGGGCTCCTTGGATGGTTTTTGGGGTGGCCCTGATAATATCCCTGGGCGCTGGCAGTGCCCATTGTCAAACTGTGTGTGTGCGGCTCCCCCTAGACCAGCCGCCCCAGCCCCCGCCCGGAGCTCCACCACCACAAAAAACGCACTCGATCATTCCGGCCATATTCCGCCGCTTCCGTCCAGCGCGTCTTGCCCCAGGCCAGCAAGTGCTCGCTGGCGCCCAGCAAGGCCTGCGCCGGATGCTCTGCTTGCAGGGCTTCCCCGTGCGGGTCCAGCCAGCCTGAGCTGCTGTCCTGCTGCGCCAGAGTTGCCTGCACCGCCCCCAGCCAGCGGCTGGCCTGCTGCGCAAATGACCCGCACCAGCGCTGCATCGTCCGCCTGGCAGGTGCACCCACCTCGGCGCACTCCGCCTCCAAGGCGGCCCACGTTTTCCCGCAGCCACAGCGCACCTCGATCACCGCCTGGATCACCGGCACTACATAATGCCGAAAGGACAACAGAAAATCCGGCAGCGCTGAGATCGTCCGGTGGCACTGCTTGCAGAACCAGCGCTTGATCCACACCCTCCCGATGTCTTTACGGGATATTCTCCCTTTCGGCTTCCGCAAGTAATACCCGTGCCCGATCAGACAACCCACCTCTCCGCACAGCGGACAATGCCCCAGGCACACCCATTTCTTCTGCCTTGACCGGCTTCCGTACTCTTGCTCCGTGCCTCCAAAACCGACTACAATCATCGCGATGTCCTATCTTGTCCCTTTTACTCTGGCCCTCAAGCCGGGCGAAGCAGCCCCGCCCACCGCCTTGTTTTTCCCCAATGAACCCGGTATCCCAACAGGCTCCTATGAATTGCAGGAAATGTATTGCCCCAACCCTGACTGCCATTGCCAGGAAGCCTTACTCATGGTTATCTCGGTTGAGTCTGGAAACTGGGTTGCCGACATCCGCATCAGCCTGAACCCGGCTGACATGCCCAACCCTAGATTGGATCTCTCTGAAGACACCGCCCTATATGCTCAGGCACTGTTCAAGGATATCGCCCAGGACCTATACACCGATCCAGCCTTTCTGTCTCGCTTGAGAGCTCATTACGATCAGGTTAAAGCAGTGGCTGCAGACCTTTCCCACCCTGCTCACTCAAGAGTGATCCAGTGGGGAATAACCGGTGGCTCCAAACCCCCCGCCAACAAGCGCAAAAGAAAACGCCACTGATTATCTCATCCTTTGATCGCACAATCAGAATAGGTCAATAATTTACGACAACTCGTTTTGGAATTTATGGCGAAAATGTGCTGGACGGCGAAAATTGAACAATTTCCGAAAAACCACAAAAATCCCGGGCCTGGCTGTGGATAAGTGGATACCTCTCCGCTACGCTACGAGTTACCCACTTATCCACAGCCACTACTGCTACTCCCTCCCCACACAAACCAAGGCCACTCTCTTTGGAGCGGCCTATTGAATCCTACCAGATGACAACTCTAATTATTCCGGACAGAACTGCCTAAATTCCCCTATTTAATCCAGACCAGGACATCATAGCCAAGTCAAGATCAAATTAACGGATCACTCAAAAGTTCCAGAATATCAGGTCAACTATTGTATCTACTTCTCGTGGCTTACAGGAGTGGACTTTTATCGTGCGTGGAGATACACTTACTTCATATAGAACTGGGCAATGAGGATGACAAGCGCGTTGGTTGCAGTATGAAAAATAATAGCTGGAAAAATCCGTTTCGAATACACTACAAGGAGACTGAGTACCAAAGTCGTGATGGGGACTATGACAAAGAACAAAACAGGACTTATTGGCAGTTCCCAAAAGTGCAGAAGCCAAAACATGATCCCCTGGATCCAGAATATTTTGCTATCAGTCAAGCGCCATCTTCGCAATTGTCCCCACAGAATGCCTCTAGAAATTATTTCCTCAAAGGGCGATACAAATGAGAGATTGTAATATGTGTTTCTAATGACGTTTAGAAGAAATCCGAATGCTACAACATTCGTATTCAGGGCTGGGGTTGGTCTTAGAGAATATAAGAAGGCAAGAGGAACAACCAAAATACAAGACAAGAGGCTAATCAAGATCCAAGGGTTTGGTGTTCGAGGAATATTCTGGTAGTTGGCGATAAACATCAATAAGAGTACTAGATAGTCTCCCTAATTAGTGTTCTTGGTTTTTGTAGGTAAAGGCACCGTCATCAGCAGCTCTTTAACAGTCCAAATATGATCGGTCAAGCCAGCAGCCACTGCTGGAGTTCTGAGGGTCCATTGAGCCAGGGTTTTTTGGTAGGTTCGTAAGCGCAAGCTCTTATGCGGACGGACCAGGTTGTAGTAAGCATCTTCCCAGGACAGAGCGGCTCGGTGCATGGATAGGTCCTTCGAGAAAGCCAGGGTCTTACGGGTCAAACGGGCATTGAACATGCGAGCAGTCAAGTGGCTGCGTTCGATGTAAGCGGTGCTCTTGCCGAGCAATGCAAGCAGCTCATCCAGGGGACCCCACACCGCCCTGAGTTTGACTTCCAGCAGATGGCCATGCTCATCGCGCAGTTTGAGCATTTGCAGGTAACGCCAATCCTGGCCCGCTTGCGGGCGAGTGGGTGGACGACCTCGGCCAGAATATTCGGGCACCAGCCCATAGACCGCCAGGATCGCATCATCGATGCCACCCCAGCCATCCGTGATTAGCGGGGGTGGACTATCGGGATGCCCGCGTTGCTGCAGGGTCTGAAAGACCTGGAAACTGGCTTGCGTCTCGTCCTTGCCTATCCCACGGGCGGCTCGCAAGCGGCTGTCAGTGTCCAACAAGGTGGAAATCCAGAAAGTTCCACGTTCAGCGCTTTCCGGATGTCTTTTTTTCTCCCTTGTTTTGGACGAAGGACCACAACCCATCCAACTGCGCACGTTGGAGATGGAAATCCTTCATCAGCACCGCATCCAGTTCTTCCGCATGCTTCCCGGCTTCACGCAACCAGCGCAGGGTCGTGTCTTCCTTGATCCCTTTGACCCGCGTGATCGTGCTGATCCGGGTGCCTTCCGCCAGGAGCGCCAGCACTTCCAGAATTTCAGCCGAGTGCGCATGCTTGTGAAAGAAGATCGTTCCCGTCGTCTCGGTAAAGGTTTTGCTGCAGGTCTTGCATTGGTAGCGCTGCACGCCCCGTGCGGTTTTGCCTGCCTTTTTAAGGTTCGCCTGGACCTGACCACTTTGCAACTTCCCGTAATCCGGGCAGGCTGCATTGGGACAAAATTCTCCAGGATGGGCAAGTTTTTCCATATCGTCTCCCTAATTGTGAGCTTGCCCTAATATTACCCTAAAATACACTATCGAGGGAGACTATCGAGTACTAGACTTAATATAAAAATAGTGATTTTGAGATATATTTCGCCAGGAATTTTGAAACTTCCGCGGAAGATCCCGAATATTATGAGTATCGCTAATGAAAAGCGGTCTATGTGGAATTCTTCAAGTTTGTCATGCTCAATCCACACCCACATGACAATACAAAAATACGATGTGATTACGAAGATATATTGGGATAAAGCAAAGTTATAGCTTGTTTTGGTAAAGAATAACACGAAAGGCATTAGATAATTGGCAAAGAATAAGTTTCCAATTACTAGAAAGAGAAGAATGGTCGCAAAAATCCGCTTCATTTGATGTGCTTAATATAATATAGCACATTTGTAAAGGCTGAGATGATTATGTTCGATATGTGATATATGATTTCCAAGGAAAAGCAAAACGCTCCATTCGGAGCGTTTTACACCCTAACGGAGAGGTGCCCCCGTGGGGATTCGAACCCCAGTTTTAGCCTTGAAAGGGCCACGTCCTGGTCCACTAGACGATGGGGGCAAAGCGGCAGGATTTTACCATTCCAATCCGCCTGGGTCAAGCAAAATGTGGGTATTGAACCGTTTTCCGATCATGAATCCGTAGTTCGATATTCACCGCCGCGTGTGCGACCTTTAAAAATTATTTATTTGTCCTTTCCGCGGACTGTGGACCCTCTGCGGTAAATACACAGTACACCCCAATCCCATCCAGCCTGGACTGGGAAACCAATTCAGTATTAATTCGATTCTTTTTTATCGGTCAGAAGCGCAAGGATGTCAACCTGTTTTCGGTTGAAGAGCACCGCCGGGCTTTCGATGCGCAGCTGGGGGATCAGAATGGCAGTCAGGATGGCATCGTAGAGCGGGATAAAATCGCGGATGCCCTCCACCATGATTGTGGCGAAGTCGAACCTGCCTGCCCACTCAATGGTTCCCTCCAGCTCGTAGACCTGCGTGGTGACCCGGATGTTGTACTTGATCATGTTCTGGTAACCGCCGCGCGCCAGTGCCTGCGGACCGACATCTTCAGGCCGGGTCAGACAGACAGCGAAGACGTTGGTTTTGACAATATCGATGACCTCATATTCCCCAGCCAGTTTGGTCGGCATGTGCACCTTGGCTAGCTTTGCATCCAGCACTTCCATGAAGGAGGTGGTCGTGTCATTCATCATCCCGACCATGCCGGTGTTCGGCACCATCATCTTGCCGACCACCCGATAGCTGGGGGTTAGGAAATCGGCGGGGAGCATGCGATGCGTGACATTGGGTTCTGGCATTTTCGAATCCTACCGGTCGGCCCGGCCGGTCTATTTCGTCAATGGGCGGGTTGGGTTGCGCTTCTCCACCGGCGGGTGACGCCGCCGCGGAGCCGCAGGCGGTTTGCCGGTATCCGGGTTGAGCAGGGTGACAAGCCATGCGATCGCGCGCGTGTCGAACTCGCGCCGGCCGCAGAAATCGCACACCCAGGCAGGGAAATTGGGCACTGTGACCAGCTCTTCACCGAGCCAGGTGAAGTAGGTCAAGTGCTGTAAGTGCATCACTCCAGCCTGGCATTCGTTGCAAGGGAAGGTGTCGGGATCGTCGGCGTCGTTCATCTAGGCTCCAGGGTAACCAATATTGGAAAAAGGTGGGTTAATGCGCAGCAAGGGCCGGCGGGTCGTGGATGACTGTCCAGTCCGTGAACGGCCAGTAGACCAGGACTGCCTTACCGAGCACGTTTCCGATCGGAACAGGACCCCATTTATGAGAATCGGACGAATTATTCCGGTTGTCGCCGAGTACGAACAGGGTTCCCTGCGGAACCTGCCATGTACCAGTGTAGTTCGGAGCTTCGGCGATGTACGTCTCCTGGAGAGGGTTGCCATTAATGTAGACCTTCCCGTCCCTGACTTCGACGACATCCCCCGGAAGTCCGATCACACGCTTGATGTAATCTTCAAACAGACCTGGCTGGCCGATCAGGCGCCGGAGAAAACTTTCCGGTGGATAGATCGGCGGGCGGAAGACGATGATGTCACCGCGCTGATATGTCCTGACCAGCCGGTCGACCAGCACGTATTGGTTGTTGTGGAGTGTGGGCAGCATCGAGTATCCGTCCACGCGCACGCGTGCTGAGGCCAGGTTGATGACCAGGAAAAGCACAATGGCCAGGCCGACGGTTTCAAGCATGTCGATTAAAAAATGCCTGAGCGAGCCCTTTGAATTCATTCTCAGGCGGTGCGTTATTTTCTGGGGAAATTTCTGTAGGTGTAAATTCTGTCAAAAAGACCTCCGCGGCCATTATACTGCGTCTTGATAAAACGCGTAAACCGGGCAGGGGTATCTGGGGCTGATCAGCTGAAATAGATGGCAAATCAGACCTCATGGAACCGTTCCAAAGGCAAAATAAGTTGGCACGTATAGCCGGCGTTCGCCGCTGGACCAGGCCTGTTCATCGATCCCCTTTAGACGGGAGATTTCCCCTTCCGGGATGGAGCCAGCCAAATCTGCTTCAAGCACTGCCCATTCCAGGAGGCGTTCTGTTTGGGTCGGACGACGCGCCTCCTGGTCGCGCAGCGTGCCGGTTTCGAGAATGCGCAGGCCTGCCTGAGCGAACAGCTCCGCAAGCCGCCGGCCGAGATCCGGCTCGGCCCCCTGTCGCTGCAGGGATTTGGCCTGCCAGCGTCCCAGTGGGGCAAGGGCCTCCGGTTTATCCACGCGCCCGGAGTAATCCGGTTCGGCCATTGCCAGGACCGCTCCTCCGGGGTGGGTCAGGCGTTTCATCTCTAGCAAGGCTCCGAGTGGATCGGCCACCCACAGCAGCAGGTAGTGGCAGAAGGTGATGTCGAAGGAGCTGGCATTGAAGGGGAGGGAGAGGGCATTTCCACAGACCAGGTGTGCCTGTGGCACGTGGCGGTGGGCCTGGATGAGCAGGTCTGGGTTTCGGTCGAGGCCGTGAATGGACACCTCCTGCGTCACCAGCCCGGAGAGTATAGCCCCTGTACCGCAGCCGACCTCCAGGATAGAGCTGGCCCTCGCCAGGCCGGCGCGTTCAAAAAGATATTCGCGTAGGGGGCGTGTCCACTCCGCCTGTTGGAGATAACGCGCATGCCAGTCGATCATCTTCGCCAATTCCGGATAAATGAAGCCTGCTGGTTGTCTTCATGTGATCTGGTGGAAAATGTGCTCTGTTCGGCGGTCCAGTTCATGGCCGGTTTGGCCACGGCCTGCCAGCAGGTCTGATCGCGCCGAATTCGATCGAAAGCCACTGCCAGGCCGGTGCGCCTGATGCGGCCGGCAGAGTGGATATCCACTATCCGCTTCTCAGGCAGGGGCTTGTAGATAATATTCAATCCGGGGATAATCGTGAACAGGGATGGCACTACCTTAGGATCACTTTCACCATGGAGAAATGGAACCTGCTGCTGTCCGTCCCAGCGTGGGCCATGAGGGAGATGCGCATGAACAAGGGGAGAATTTTTTTGTGCGCTCGGGTGGGGAGGCCCAGGGTTGATTAAATAAGGGCACAGCCTTTGATGGGGATAGCAGACGGGGATACTAATTCTAGATTGTCTCTTCCATCAATTTCTGGGTGAATTCAACGGCATCCCGGACCAGGTCGGGACAAATCGTCCTGAACACACCTTTTTCAGCAGCCTGCTCGTACCCCTCAGGGGTGGCGATATCGCAGGCGATCAGCCCCCGGCAGAGCAGGGTCCCATGACGGGCTTTAAATTGCCGGAGGAATTCCTGGCTAATGCGGTAGATATCTCCTTTGCCAGCAGGGGTTTCCGTCCCATACCTCAGGCCGAGAGCCAGCAGTGCGCCGGTCACCGCTCCGCAGACCTCGCCCTGGCGGGCAAAACCACTCCCAAAAGGTGAGGCTAATTTCAGCGCCAGTTCTTCTGGCATCCCATTCTGTGCAGCAAAGGCAACAAAAACCGATTGCGAGCAGTTGAATGTCTTATTGAAGTAACTTGCAGCAATTTCAGCCGGTGTCGTCATTGGGCATCATCTCCGTACACAAACAAATCACTGATCGACTGGCGCAGTGTGTTCCGGTAGATTGCCTCCCCAAAGACCGGAGCGATCGAAAGGATGGTCAATTTTGGATGACGTTTTTCCGGAGGAATATAAACGGTATCCGTGGTCATGATTTCTGTGATCTGCGGGACGGCGACCAATCTCTCAAGACCACCGCGTACGAAAACCCCGTGTGTGCAGATCACCCAGATCTCCTGGATCCCTTGAGTGATCAATACCTTGCTGATTCCCACAATGGTGCCGCCCGTGGCTATCTCGTCGTCATAAACCAGGGCACGCTGGAAACCCAGAACAGGTTTGCCCACCAGGCCATTGATCTCCACCTCGCTATCCGAGATGCGCTCCTTGTCTCCGGCCGCGACCGGAATTCCCAGGCTCTTGGCGAAGCGTGCCGCAGATTTGGCATTGCCCATATCCGGGGCGACGACAATCGTGCCGGACAGGTCGCGGTCTTTAAGGTAGTGATTAAAAACCGGGCGGCTGCTGAGCGGGTCGGCGGGGATGCTGAAGAAACCGTGGACCTGCGGGGAATGCATCATCATCGTCATCACGTGGGTGGCCCCTGCCGTGTGGAGCAGGTCGGCGACCAGGCGGGCGGTAATTGAGATGCGTGGCGCGTCCTTCTTATCCGAGCGGGCGAAGGAAAAATACGGAATGATAGCGTGAATTTCCTTGGCCGAGGCGGAGCGGGCAATGTCCAGCATCATCAACAGTTCAACGAGGTGATCATTAACGGGTGGGGTGAGTGACTGGACAATGTAAACCACGCGCGAGCGAACGCTGGCACCGAGCTGAATGTAGAGGTTGTCGTTGCTGAAACGGCTGATGTGAGTCGGGTCAAGCGGCAGACCCAGATACCTGGCAATGTCAGTAGCCAGCTGGGGATGGGAACTGCCGCTGAAGAACCGGACTTCATTCGGGTCAAGCGTGGGTTTTATTTTCATGACCGTGAAAATCCATGTTCGACCAGCAGAGGATCCGCTGTTCGAGGGGGTTATCGGATCAGTGCTGCCTCAGAGAAGAGGTAGATATTCCCGACCTGGACCGGCGTGTGCCGTAAACCCTGAAGAATGGAGGAGGCTTTTTCTTCTTCCATGGAACATTCTTTATTAATAAAATCCGGCGAGCGAACGCGCGATCAGGCTAAACCAGGCGGTTTGATTTTATCCACAAGCAGGGAAACTCCTGCGGGAACGAATCTAATTATAAATCTTCTCCCATGGGTCTCTCAGGAGATTGCCCAGGATCTTATCGGCCATTCCCTGCGCCGGAAGCACATCGCCGTCCGGCTCGACGTAAAGCCAGGCCTTCCCGGCTCCCGAGGGCACCTCGTCCTCGATGGTCTCATGGGCCACCGGGTTCTCCCGGGAATACGGCACGGGCAGGTCCCAGCGCAGGGTGATGCCCAGGCTGGCTATCCGGTTGTGCATAGCGTGCAGCGTCTCGAGCAGGGAAGCCTCGGAGGTGCTGAGCGAGAGGGATTTAATCCCCAGCTTTGCCAGCCGTTCGAGGATCTCATCTGCCATTTTCACATTTTGAGGGGTGACCGTCAGGTGAACCGTGATAATCAAATCTTCCGGTATGATCGCGGCCAGGGCGTTCCAGGAGGCCTCGTTCTCCGGCTGAAGGATGAACAGCAGGTGATCGAGACCGGTCTGCAAGAGGGTATTCAGGTAGTCTTTATTGGTCAGTTTCAATCCGTCGGTCAGTACTCCGGTGACCTGACCGATCTTCTCGCCGTAGGTAATGAGTTCCGGCAGGTCCTCGCGCAGGGTCGGCTCACCGCCGGTGAAGGTGACGTGCGGGATGCCGACCGCCCAGGCCTTGTCCATGATCGTCTCCCATTCGGCAGTGGTCAGCTCACGGTCAACCCTCTTCGTCGGGGCATCCTCGCTCTGGGTCCCCTCGGGCAGGCGATAGGTCAGGGCACAGTCGAGGCGCAGCGGCGCGGAGAGGTCCTTGGAGTGCGGTGCGACGCGGTCGAAGTCAAGGTAGGTGGTCGGGTCGAGGCCCGGGGTATGGATCAAGGTCTGCACCCGGTCGCGAAAGTCGGTGTAGTCCTTGAGTGCGGTGGCCTTGTCGATATGGTAGCGGTGGGCAACCTCTTCCGCGGCTGCATCGGGTGATGAACCCTTGATCATGTGGTAGGCGAACTCGGCTGCGGTAGGATTCAGGTGCAGGACGGTGGCTGCGTTGAGGATCAGCACGCCGGTGCCGTCCTTTTCAAGGCGGAGATGCAGACGATGGGTGGGCTCGTCTGGACCGGATTGGTAGTGATGCGTTCCGGCGGTCAGGTGTTGGGCACGGGCGGGTTTCTCCGAGAGGATATAGCCCGTGAGGATCACCGCCAGGGCAATTATCGTTTCAACAGCCAGACCCACCTTGGGAATGAAATAAGCAGCGGCTCCCAGGAAAAGGACTGCTCCGAGGATGCGCACCGCCAGGCCCTTCAATTTGTACTGACGTAATTTAATTTCACCAATAATAATTGCAAACAAACCCAAAAGGACCATTCCAATGGAAAAGACGATGCTCAAGACCGGCAAAGCTTGATTCCACACATGCATGACTTGATTCCACATATTTTCCTCCTGTCAGTCGCGGATGAAATGCGGCAGTTCCGCTGGAATTTCAAGGGATAGTTCAAGGAAGCCGGCGTATTTGCCCTCCAATGTCCATGGAGCCTGGTAGATCAGCTTTTTCACGCCGTTCTTTTCGATGGTGTAAACGTTGGTCTCCCGCGCCCGGATCAGGTGCTCGAGCTTGGCGCGCGCACTCTCGGGATGGCAGTCGAGCACGTTTTTGCCGATCAGGAGGCGGCCGCCGTCCTTTTTGTAGGTTTGGACCGCTTTGTCGTTCATCTCCAGGATGACCCCGTCCGGGCTGCAGACCATGACCGAACCGGGGAACTCCTTTAACCAGGCGTACTCGGGATATGTCATCTGTTACCTCGATGAGTTTGTGCCGCAGCCGCGGAGGGCTCTTCGAAGGTCAGCGGGCAGCCCCCGCCGCACTCGGCCAGCAGGGCGCAGCCGGTGCATTTTTCGGGCAGACCCTGCCGCTCGCGCAGCCTCACCGACAGATCGTGCTTCCAGATGGAATCCCACGGATCGTTGAGCAGGTTGCCCAGGGGGCGGTAGTACGACTGGCAGGGCAGGACACCGCCGTCCGGCTCGACGCACATATTATAGAGCGCCGCAGTGCATCCCTTGACGCCCAGGTCGAGTGCCACCGGGTCGAAGTTACAGTACTGCGTCGGCGTGTACCAGATCAGGCGCTGGCCGTGGTCTTCGGTTTTTTTCCGGGCGATTTCCAGCAGCGGCGCCAGCTCGGATTCGGGCAGCCCGGTTCCAACCTGGGACCCGCGGCCGGAATGGATCAGGGCATTCAGCCCGACCGTAGGGACGCCAGTCTCGGCCAGGTAATCCAGCGTGTCCGGGATGGAGGCGAGGTTGGTGCGCAACATGGTGGTGTTGGTCATTACGTAGAGCGGGCTCGCCAGGGCGTTTTTCAGGCCCCTGACTGTTTGCGGGAATGCGCCGTGGGTGCCCACCATGCGGTCATGGATTTCGCTGTCGCTGGATTCGAGCGTGATCTGCACGTGGTCGAGGCCGGCCTCGACCAATTTTTGCACGTAACCCAGGTCATTCAGCCGCCGGGCATTGGTGTTCAGGCCGGAGATCTGGCCGTTGGCTTCGGCATGGGCGATCAGATCGGGCAGGTCCTCGCGCAGGGTTGGCTCGCCGCCGGTGAAGATGATGTGCGGGATGCCCAGCTCCCAGGCCCTGTCCAGTATGCGCTTCCAATCGTCGGTAGAGAGCTCTCCTCTCACATTCCTCTCCTCTCCGGCGGGGAGAGGGGAAGGGTGCTGAACGTTGTAGCAGTGGGCACAATCGTTGTTGCAGCGGTAGGTGAGCGCCAGGTCCAGGCGGTAGGGAGCGGTTGGCCGAACCGAGAAGGGCATGATGGTTTCGAGCCCCATCTCGTGGATCGGGCAGGCACCGTCCGGGCGGACGAGTTCTTCGAGCTGGGTATGGAGATTGGTAAAGTCCGAACGTGCCTGGGCTGCGCCTACCCGGTATTTATCCCGGATCGAGCGCACCGCCTCGTTTTCGCTCATGCCCTCCAGCACCAGGTAGGCCATCAGGGCGGCGGTCGGGTTGAGGTGCAGGATGCGGCTGGCGTTGACGATCAGCGTGCCGTGGCCGTCCGGATCGAGGCGCAGGTGCAGGCGCGATTTTTCCTCGCCGTTTTCACGGTGGTAGTGGTAGACGCCGGGCTGCGGATCTGCGATCTTCGGTTTATGGTTAAACCAATGACCAAGAGAGTCCATTCGACACCTTTAAAGTTTTCACGACTCGATCCTCAACCATCCATCCAAATTTGTAATTATCTCCCGCCTCCCGCGCAGGCGCAGGCGCAGCCGGCACAGGCGCAGGCACAGGCACAAGAGTGCCCGCCGCCGCCCGACCAGCTGCCGTGGCTGGCGGTTGAAACGGGGACCGGGTTGGTTTTGGTGGTCACGCCGGAGGTGAACGATTTCATGTCTCCGACCACCTTGCTGGAGAAGCCCTGGACGCTGCCGACCATCGAGGCGGCCAGTGCTGAGCCCGGCAGAGCGGACCGCCCGGCAGACGAGCTGGGCACGCCCACCTTCGCTGCCCCTGTTGTGGGGGCGGTGGAGGGATGGAAACCGGGGTCGTAGCGGCCCCACCATATCGGGAGGAGGATCGGGACAGGAAAGGCGCGCTGGGTGCGCTGGTCGTAGTTCTTGTCGAGCATGGTCCACTCCAGCGACTCATCGTACATCTGGCTCTTGACCTCGGGGGTGCCGGCGGTCTCGATCTGCTGCCAGGCGCGCTCCATGATGCCTTTGTAATAATCCACCGTCTCCTTACGGCTGAAACCTTTCATCTTGTCCGAGACGCTGTTGACCAGCTTGATGGTCATATCCTGCAGGTTCTTGCGGCGGAAAAGGTCGTCGCCAGTAAAGGCGTTCAAAAAGTCCTTTTCATAATCATGCAGGTCGGCTGGCTGCGGGCTGGCCAGCTGCAGCTTCAATGGGTCCTTGCTGACCACCGTTGCGGCGTTCTTTTTAACCACGCCGAACAGGATCATGGTCATGACCTTCTCCAGCGGCTCCTCCATCAGGATGGCAGCTTCCACTGCCGTCAGGCCGCGCTTGATGCCGTGCCCCTCGATCTGTATTTTTGGAGGAAGGTACTGGAACTTGCGTTTGGATTGATTGACTGCCCCGAGAATGGGCGCGCCAACGAACATGAGCAGGAAAAACCCACCGCAGCAGATGGGTGTCAGGTTGCCCCCCAGTCCGGCGATGAAGCCACCCAGATCGAAGGGCGGCGGTACGACGATGGCACCAGATGGGACATACTGCTTCGGGAAGGAAACCCCGAATGTATACTGGGTTGAGCCACTGGCCTCGGAATTCTGCCAGGTGTAAACGATGCGGTTTTGGGTACTGTCAAAGCTCATCGCGGGAGCCGTGTTTCCAGGCCACCCGCCCTGCGGATCATGATAGCGGGGCTCGTTGGGCTGGGAATTCGGAGTGAGGCCGGGTGGGAAATAGAAATTCATGGTCAGGTTCGTATTTCCCAGGACGTACGAGGAATCGAACCAGGTGGGTGAAAAATCAGCACTGGCATCCGTCGAGGTCTGGGTGTCTTGATAGAGGACGTTGCTGATGCTCCCGACGTGGACGTGGACCGACCCGCTCGAGCCGGGTTGGATTGCGGAATCACCCATGTCCACGGAGAAGCCGTAGCTGCCGCTGCCCTGGTAGTTGGACGAGATCGATACAGAGCTGCCGCCGACATCTGCGGAGATGGAGTTGATGTCGAAGTCCCCGTTCGGCATTCCCACGTCCACGAAGTCAATAATGTGTGCGCCGGGACTATTGGTAAACGCAAAGACGTAGTCGACCGCTTCCATCCCGTCGCTGTTCAGGTAGACGCTGACCGTCTCCTGATCCAGGCTGAAGGAATAGTTCGATTGGGCTGCCGCGCTGGAGGATATGGCAAGCAGCATCCCCACGAGCAGAGATAAACTGAGCAGGCGGAGTTTCATGCGCCCTCCTTTCAAAGGTCTCCCGATTTTTGGTTGGACGTTCTCCGATTGGCCCTCACCACTTGGGTTCTTCGGTTAGTTGATAGACTGAATTGCAGTACGGGCAGGTGACCATCGGTGCCCCGTTGACCAGCTTGATGTTGTCGGCGGTGAGGCTGCCTCCGCAGGAGCGGCATTTCATCTGTTCGATCTTGGTATCGCCAGGCAGATCCACCTTCATGGTGACGTTCTGGACGGTGTCCTGTTTCGATTTACGGACGGCGGTCACAATCAGGATGATCGCGCCGATCACCATCAGCACCCCGATGAACAGGAACACGCCACCCACCGGCCCCATTTGCGTCTGGCCGCCGTTGGGGTCAGTAGAGGCCAAAACGATAATGCCTCCCCACACGATGCCGCAGATGGACATAATAAATAAAACGACTGCTCCGACATACATCCAGGTTGTGGACTTCATCCTGACCTCCGGGGAAATCTAATCAATATACGCACCAGCGTGCAATTGGTTGATATTAAGTTTAGCACTATATTAATTTACAGACAAATGACGAATGTCCGGTTTTGGAAATCATTTGTGCTTTTTTTTCAATCCCTCGGCTCGCTCCACCGGAAGGACGATCCAAAGACCCGTATCCGGCGCTCTCAGGTCACCCACCACCCGTTGGGTTGCGGCGAGCACCCGGGTGACCGTCGCCTCGTCTTCGACAACGCTGAAGACGGTTCGGCTCAGCTTCTCACCGTTCTCGTAGAAGTCACTCAG
Source organism: uncultured Chloroflexia bacterium (assembly GCA_963753465.1). Taxonomy (GTDB): domain Bacteria; phylum Chloroflexota; class Anaerolineae; order Anaerolineales; family Villigracilaceae; genus UBA877. Next base: position 768,703 of record CAVWCJ010000002.1, on the reverse strand, counting down.
CGAGGGCATAAGCGGCAGGTCTTCACGCAGGGAGCCAGCCTGATCGATGCGGCCCATCCCGGTGCTCAAGAGCACCGTGGCGCCGCCCACGCCGGCCTCATTCCATGCCCTCAACAGATCCGGGAGTTTGGTTGAATTGTGCAGGATGAATAAAATCATTTTCACGGCTTGCTTCTCCTTGAGGCCCGAACTGCCCGGGCCATGGTCTCCTGCTTGCTAGCGTGCCAGATCTTTTCCTTTCCTTGTGCTTCTTCTGCGTGAGGGGGCAGCCTGGCCGCCCTGCCGGGTATCGGGGGTTGTTTCCTTGTCTGCCGGGGGAGCCGCCCTGCCCGGCGCTTTGAAAAATGCTCTCAGAAGAGGAGGTGTGAGCAGCGTGGTGAGCAGAACCGCGGCAACGAGAGCCGAGAAGGCACTGCCGTTGATCAGGCCCGCCCGGCTCCCCATCGCGGCGACGATCAGGGTCACCTCGCCGCGCGCCACCATACCGGCGCCCAGCTGCCAGGATTCGCGGCCGGGGAAGGCACCCAGGCGTGCTCCGCCGGCTGCGCCGAGCAGCTTGCCTGCAACCGCAGCCAGCGTCACCGCCAGGAGCAGCCCGAGATCATGCAGTTGCAGGCCGCGCAGGTCGACGTCCAGCCCGATGTTGATAAAGAAAATCGGAACGAATAAAGCGTACGCCAGGGAATTCATGCCTTGCTCGATCAGGCTTTTTTCGGGCGTGCGGGCGAACATCAGCCCGGCCAGGAATGTCCCAATGATGGCAGCCATGTTCCCGACCAGCTCGGCGGCCAGCCCGTAGACCAGCAGCATGGCGATGGCAAACGCCAGAGGCCCCTGGCTGACATGCATGCGGGCGATCGTTCGGGAGAGGAGCGGCAGGATCCATACGCCGAATGCCACGGCCCCACCCAGGAAGACGAACATGCGCGCCGTCGTCCACAGCATGTCCGCAGCCCCGCCGTTTTTTGAGGTAAATGCCAGGAAGACCGAAAAGATAAGGATGGAAAGGATGTCATCCAGGACCGCTGCTCCCAGCAGGGTGAGGCCCACCCGGCTGCGCAGCAGGTCCAGCTCCATCAATGTTCGGGCGGATATGCTGACGCTGGTGGCCCCCAGGGCGATGCCCAGCAGCAGCGCCGGGGTTTGACCCATCCCGAACAGCCGCCCGGAAAACCAGCCGAATCCGACCGAGAACAGAACACCCCCCAGACTTGCCAGCAGGGATATTTTACGGTTGCTGGTCAGTTCCCCGATGTGGAGATCCAATCCTGCCAGGAACATGAGCAGCAGCACCCCCAGCTGGCTCAAATCTGAGACCGTCTCGCCCAGGCTCGTACTGTGAATGAACGGCAGCCCCAGGATGTTGACCAGCGACGGGCCGAGCAGCACCCCGGCAACCAGTTCCCCCAGAACCGAGGGCTGTCCCAGGCGCATGCTGAGATAGCCAGCAGCCTTGGCCGCCAGCAGGATGACCACCAGCTCGAAGGCGAGCTGCAGGAAAGGCGACATGCAAAAAGTTTATCATGAATCTCGGTACAGAGTCTGTGCTTTAGATAAACCCCGGCGCCAGCCGGGCATTCTGGCTGACGCAGGGGTTGAGGTTTGGAAAAAAGTTGTGGTGTTTTTTATTGCTTATGGGTGCTGCAACCTGTGAGCATGCTCATGGGGACTGCTACTGGTTGATGATCGTCTGGCAGCGGCTGTACGTATCTCCAACATGGCCGATGCAGACGTTCGTGCCGTTGCCACCGGTAATTGTGTCATTTCCACCACCGCCGCCCAGGATGCAGTCGCTGCCATTTTTGCCGTTAATATCCTCTGCAGTGGCATTTCCCAGGATGAGATCATTGCCGTTCGTCCCATTACAATTGCCGGTGGCCGGACAGACGACAATCGTGGTCAGGGACAGGGAGGAACATGCGGCGGGCTTGAGGGCATTGGCGTTGATCACCTGGGTCAGCCTGCCGGCGTGGCTGCCCGGGATGGTGTTGGCGGTAGCCACCGCCGAAACCACGCTGGTGAGCAGCAGCAAAACGAGAGCGAAGAGTGCCAGGCGACAGATTATTTTAGGGATCATTAGAAGCCCTCCATGGGACTGGAGACATTATGCAGAAGGCGGCTCGACTTCCCCGTGAAGACTTTCCTGCAGGAGCTTGGTCAGTTCATCCGCAGGCGTCGGATGGCCAAGGAGGTAACCCTGGGCCTGGTCGCACAGCGCTGCACGCAGGAAAATGAGCTGCTCTTCAGTCTCAACGCCTTCGGCAACCACGCTCAATCCCTGAGCATGGGCGGAGGAAATGATTTCCCCGACCGCGGCTGCGCTTTCCGGGTTGGCGATCTTTTCGATTAAGGACCGGTCTATCTTCAGGCTGTGGATGGGCAAGCGACCAATCTTTGTTAAAGTGGATTGTCCCGTAAAATTATCCATGGAAAGTTCGATGCCGGAGTTTTTCATTTTCTGTAAATTGGCGAGCAGCCCCGGTCCGGGTTCGAAGAGGTTGTTTTCCTTCATCTCGATATGCACGGATTGTGTTTCGATCCCGGCGTTTTGAATTAATTGAATGATATTTTCGGCTGATTCTTTTTCCATCTGTCGGGCAGAGAGATTCACCGACAGGTGGATTTGAAGACCGGCCGCGCGCCACTCCTTGAACTGGGCCAGTGTCACTTTGAGCATCCATGTGCCGAGGGCGTCAATCAGGCCAGTCCGTTCGGCTTCGAGAATGAACTCTTTAGCATTCACCAACCCGTGCTGCGGATGCATCCAGCGCAGAAGGGCCTCCACGGCAACGATCTTTTCGTCCGGGATGGAGACGATGGGCTGGTAGTAGACCTGGAATTCGCCGCGCTCGATCCCCTGGCGTATATTTCCCATGAGGTATGCGGGCGAAATTATGGGTGCCTGCTTGCCTGCCTCGACCAGAGAATACCGGTATGTCGTCCTGTCATTTTGAACGAAGTAGGTATGGATCGGGCCGGCGGATTCGTGCAGGATCAAGGTATTATTCCGCTCGGCGAGTTTCGCCAGGTCATCCATCGTCACCACATCGATAGCCGGAGACGAGGCATCCAGGGAGCGGCTTTGAACATCGACCAGCATGGAACCGTATTTCAGTTGCAGGTAGGTTTGCTGGCTGCTCCGGGACAGCAGGAAGATGGCCAGGCCCAGGACCAGGAACCCCACGAGTGTAATCCCGGCGCCGATCAGGGAGATTTGTCTCATTTTCGAGACTTCTGGCTTGAGCCCCAGCAAAGGCAGCATATTGATCTCGGCCCGGGAGCTCTTGAGTACTCCCGCCTGGACCGGGTTTAATGGGTCGCTGGCCGGGTCGCTGTTGAAAATATAGGCATGAATTTTATCGAATTGAAAAACCAAATGCGGTGTAAATGAATCCTGAAAATTGTTCCCGGCAATTGTGCCGGTCACTTTAATAATTGGAGTGATGTCCAGTTTATAGAAGACAGGATTGAAATTGGTCTGCTGCTCCATGGCGGCAGCCAGCGATTCGACCTGGCACATATTGATGACCGATTTCACACTGGCAGTATTCCCTGTAAAGGCTGTCGGTTGTTGAAGGGGAATCACTCTCCTCCAATTGCTGATTTCCTCCAGGACGGTTGCAGACAGCTGGCTGGTTCCAGCGATATTTTCAAGCCCGGGTCCGACGATGGTGTAATCAAAGGTCAGAGACACTTGGCAGGTCAGGTTGGGGAACACGGGGTCCCCCGAGTTGACGCTCCCGGTGTCATAGACACCGGCCGGTCCGTTCGCCGAGTAGGAGAACTTGCCTGCCTGCTGGTAATTAATGTCTATCGGTACGCTGTGCAGCACCGGCCGGGTAAATGCAAATATCCCCAGGATCAGCGAAGCGAGCGCCAGCAAGCCCAGCAGGAAAAACAGCCCTTCAATAACTTCTCCCCAGACCCTTGCATTCTGCGCCCGAGGCTGAGAGGAGGACTGATCCGGCATGCTATTGCGAAGGGCCATGGCCTGATCTTTTCTGGTTCGGGTCGCTTCTACTAAAGTACTCCAGGCTGGTTTCACGACAAAAATATCGTAAATGGACTTCTTCAGGCTTCCCCACCAATTCTGGGGTGTTTTTTTATTCAATTTCTTCGGGCTTTTTTTTCTTTCCTTTACTGGAATTGTCATTAAGAGAACTCCTGCTGCTCCCGCAATGATCGCCATCCCTAACGGATTACGAATTTGCTGCATAAGGCTGCCGACTTGAGGCACATGCAGCCATAGCTTCCCGATCAACTCCTGACGGGTCGGCTGGTAGGAGTCCGTCCAGGAGTTGTTGTCCCCTTTGAAAATGAAATGGTCAAGCTTCGTCCCAATCACGCGGTGAATTACGAACACTCCCAGCGTTGGATCATGATAGGCGGCAACATCTCCAACTTGATAGTCGCTTGCCTGGCGCAGGATGACAAGATCGCCAAAATGATAATTTGGCTCCATGCTGATCCCGTTGACGATCACGTAGCTTACCTGACCTCCCATCTGGACCGGTGCGAACAGGATCCAGAGCGTGACCACCAAAACCAGCAGAAATGCCGCAAGGAGTGGTTGCCACCAGCGCCTGAAGGAGTTCATGACCCAATTCCCTTTGCTGCTTTAAGAAACTGACCTGTTTTCTTCGATGGTTCCCCATTTTTGATATAAGGGGACTCTTCGCTGAACAGGCCAGTTTCTCGAGGAGGCCCGAGATGACCTCGGTACGGAGGCAATCTCGGGCGAGGGGAGAGTTTATCTTATTGAGAGGCGTCCACTTCCAGGGTGTTGGCGGCGGTCACGGTCACACCGCTGATCGCGCAGGTCCAGTGGTTGCCGGAGGGGTTGGTGCAGGACTGCAGGGTGCCGCCGGTGATGAGTTTGACCCTGACCGTCGTCGCGGCACCATCCAGGTCGAAGGCAACTGCAGTGATGTTGATCGGATTGCTGGTGTCCTGGGTGTAGACCACATTGGTCACGGCGTATCCGGTGATGGTGCCGGATCCATCGCCAGCCTTGCCATCCGGGACGCTGTTGGAGGCTGCGTAGGCGTAGACCAGGGTGGCGAAGGCAAAGGCGAGCAGGCTGATCAGGGCTACTTTCAGGGTGCGTTTGATCGACATAATGGTATCCTTTCTGTTTTTTTTAATGAATGGCTGGAGCTTGCCTTATTGAGAGGCGTCCACTTCCAGAGTGGTAGCAGCCGTCACGGTCACACCGCTGATCGCGCAGGTCCAGTGGTTGCCGGAGGGGTTGGTGCAGGACTGCAGGGTGCCGCCGGTGATGAGTCTGACCCTGACCGTCGTCGCGGCACCATCCAGGTCGAAGGCAACTGCAGTGATGTTGATCGGATTGCCGGAGTCCTGGGTGTAGATCACATTGGTCACGGCGTATCCGGTGATGGTGCCGGATCCATCGCCAGCCTTGCCGTTCGGGACATTGTTGGAGGCTGCGTAGGCGTAGATGAGGGTGGCGAAGGCAAAGGCGAGCAGGCTGATCAGGGCTACTTTCAGGGTGCGTTTGATGAACATGATGATCTCCTTTTCTGTTTGACTTGGTGGATGACTGGAGTTTGGCTTACTGCGCTGCGTCAACTTCCAATGTGTTGGCTGCGGATACGGTAACACCGCTGATCGAGCAGGTCCAGTTCGTTGGCCCTCCGGAACAGTTGAACAGGGTGCCGCCGGTGACGAGTCTCGCCCGGACTGTGGTTGCACTGGAATCCAGGGTGAAGGCGACTGCCGTGATGTTCACGGGATTGTTCGCGTCCAGGGTATAGGACACCGCGGAGATGGTATAGCCGGAGATCGTTCCGGATCCTGACCCGGCTTTGCCAGCAGGAACGGTGTTGGTTGCTGCGTAGGCGTAGGTGAGGGTGGCCAGTGCAAATGCAATCAGTCCTATGAAAAAGACTTTGAGGGTACGTTTAATGAACATTCTTCATCCTTTCTAAGGATCAATTGTCTGACATTTGCATAAAGTATAAAACGCCTCAGATCAAATAAGCGTTGCAGGAATATGTTGAATCCATAATAAATTCATTGCATTGACAGGAGATAAATTTCGGCTAAAAAAGGGAACTTCAGGCACGGAAATAATTGATCGAAAAAGCACTTGATTCGGTCTGATTCTTAACCGATTATTTTCTGCTTAAAAATAGGTTGAGGCATGCCAACGTATCCGGTAAAAAGTCAAACCAGGTGTAATCGATTGCCCGAATCCGGATAGGGCATGGCCTTTGCTTCGGAAGGGGTGATGCATCCCACTTCTCGATAAAGGGCATGCCGGTGTTTAGGTTATAATGCATTGATCACTCCCCTCTGCAGACATTCTCTTGCGCTTGTGCCAGGGGATTTTTTCAACGGTTTTCCGGGAATACAAGGTGAAGGTCCAGCCGATCCCAAAGAAAAAATTGAGATCGGTTAAATTCATCTCTGCACCCTGGATAGGGAGTAAAATAACATTATGATGACTGAGGTGTACTTGTCGCTCGATTAGGTGATTCACGCTATGGCCAGGTATAAGAGTACAAAAACAACCGGCAGTCTCCATACGGCGCCCTTAATCGAGCCCTCTGTGGAAAAGGAGTCCCTGGGCAAGGAACCTTTATCGAAGGGGGAACCCCCTCTCTGGCGGGAGGTGCGCATTCTCGTTGCTGCCAAACTATATGGATCAGAGCGGCTCTCTTCTGAGCGTGCCGCCAAGCTGGCCGGGATCAATCATGTCGAGTTCCTGCTGAGCCTGGGCTTTTATAAAGTGTTTCCGCTGCAGTCTGAGTTAAACGAATTGGAGCAGCCACCTCAATGAATAGGGCCTCCTGCAGCGTGTCTCCGATCATCTATCTCTATCGAGTGGGTATCCTGGACTGGCTCCCCAAACTTTTTGATGAAATTTGGATGCCCACTGTGGTGCTCGAAGATTTGCTCGAAGCGCGCTTTATTGGATACGATGTCCCCAGTCCTTTCGATTTGCCCTGGGTGCAGTATGAGGACCCCGAGCTGACCGTCCCTGCAGCATGGATGTCGCTGGATTTGAGCTCCGGGGAGGTTGCAGCAATGTCGCTGGCATTCGAAAACCGTGATTGTACGGTCCTGTTGGATGACCCGCTGGCCCGTCGGGCGGCTCATACCGTCGGAATCCAATACTGGGGAACGATTAAAATATTATTGGAAGCCAAGGCCCGCGGCCTGACGGAAAAAATAACCCCGTGTGTCGATAAGTTGGCCCGTTCGAGCCTTTTGTTGTCGGAGGAAAACCGCCAGCGGATCCTGGCCCTGGCAGGGGAAAATACTCCCAAGTCCGAAGATAATGTCGAAAAATAAACCAGTCCGCTGTCTGGCCCCTGGGTCATACGGATTCGAAAATGCTCCGGCTTTAACATGTTGCGCTGGGTTTGCCATCCAGCGCACGTTGCGCCCCGCTGGTTCTTGAAGATAATGGATGAAGAATAAATTTCCACTGCATGGATGGGTCGGAATCGGGCTGGTTGCCATCTTCTGGGGGATCAATTGGGGCTTGCCTGGCCTGCGCACCCAGTGGGCTTTTTTTCCGCTCTGGCTGGGCTACTGCCTGACCATAGACGCCCTGGTCTATTGGCGTACCAGCACCTCCCTGTTTTTCCGCAGCTGGCGGAAGTATCTCGGTTTGTTCCTCGCCTCAGCCCCTGCATGGTGGTTGTTCGAGCTCGCCAACAGCCGCCTGCTAAACTGGCAGTATAAAGGGGCGGAATTTTTCACACCCGCCCAGTTCTTTTTCTGGGCGACGCTTAATTTCACCACGGTGATCCCGGCGGTATTCGCCGCAGCCGAGCTCATGCGCAGCTTCATCAAACGACCGTTGAAGGGGCCGGTCATTCGCCCCACGAAGAGGACCACCCTCAGCTTTTTCCTGGCCGGCTGGGCCATGCTGGGGATCATGGTTGCCTGGCCGAAAATCTTTTTCCCCTTCGTCTGGCTCGCCCTGTATTTTGTCCTCGAGCCGATCAACATCTGGCTGGGCAATCGTTCCCTGGTCGAATGGACGAAGGACGGGGACTGGCGTCCGGTGGTTTCGCTGTGGCTGGGTGTCCTGCTCACCGCTTTTTTCTGGGAGATGTGGAACTTTTACTCCTATCCGAAGTGGGTCTATTCTGTCCCCTGGGGCGGATGGTTGAAAATTTTCGAAATGCCCCTGCTTGGGTACGGCGGCTACCTGCCGTTCGCCCTGGAACTCTATGCCATTTATCACCTGATCGCGGGCTGGTTTGGGGATAAGAAAACGACTTATATCCGTATCGATGTTCCGTGAGACTCGAAACGCATGCCTGAACCGATCGAATTTATTTTATGCGACGAGTGCGGACTGACCCCGAACCAGCCAGTTCTGGCAGGCGTTTCGGGAGGACCGGACAGCCTGTGCTTGTTGGACATCCTGCACCGGTCCGGGTATGAGGTCGTGGTGGCCCATTTCAACCACCGCCTGCGCCCTGAGGCTGACCGGGAGGCCTCTTCCGTTTCCGGGCTGGCGACCAGCCTTGGCCTTCCCTTTGAGACTGCCAGCGCAGATGTGCACGCCCACGCCGAGAGGGAACACCTGTCCATCGAGGAAGCTGCCCGCGTGCTGCGCTACCGCTTCCTGTTCGCGGCGGCGCGCAAGCATGGCGCGCAGGCCGTTGCGGTCGGGCACACGGCCGACGACCAGGTGGAAACCGTGCTGATGCATTTTCTGCGCGGTGCCGCGCTCTCGGGCCTCAAGGGGATGGAATTCCGCACATGGTTGCCCTCCTTTGACAGGACTATCCCTGTTGTCCGCCCGCTGCTGGGACTCTGGCGTTCGGATACGGAAGCTTACTGCCGTACACATGGGCTGCAGCCGCATTATGACGCCAGCAACCTCGACCAGGCTTATTTTCGCAACCGTGTGCGGCACACGTTGATCCCGCAGCTCGAAGGCTACCAGCCTCGGTTTAAAAAATCCCTGTTGAGGACCGCCCGGGCTTTGCAGGGCGATTACGCCGTTATCCAGGAAGTAATAGAAAAGGCCTGGATTGAGAATGTCAGGGAGACGGGCGAAGGCTGGGTCGCTTTTGAAGGGATAAAAGTGAGGGAGCTGTCCGATGCAATGCAGTGGAATCTGTTCCGCCGCGGGGCGATGTTTCTGCGGCCTGAGAGCGGTGATTTCGGATTCGAGGCCCTGCAGCGAGCATCGGTGTTTGCCAAGGATCTGGCGGGTAAACAGGTCGACTTCGCCAACGGGCTGTACCTGCTCTCCGAGGGAGAGCGCCTGTTCCTGGCTGCCTATGAAGCCGACCTGCCCTCGGCTCACTGGCCGCAGGTAGCCGGGGAATTGACCCTGCAATTCCCCGGGCAGCTGGATCTGGGAGAGGGCTGGTTGCTTTCAGCCGAGGAGCAGGCGGGCCGCGAGGCCCTCGAGCAAGCCGTGGAAAATCCCGATCCTTATCGGGCCTGGCTGGATGCAGAGCAGCTGCTGTCTGCTCTCGGCGGCAGGGGCAATGCGCTCATGGTACGTCCTGCCCTGCCCGGAGAACGGTTCGAACCGCTGGGCATGGAAGGTCATTCGCTCAAGCTCTCGGATTTTTTCGTCAACGTCAAACTGCCTCTGCGGGCGCGGCGCGGTTGGCCGGTTGTGGTTGCAGGCAGGTTCCCGGTTTGGGTGACCGGCTATCGCATCGCCCACTCGTACCGGGTCACGGAAAATTCCAAACGGGTGGTGAGGTTGGTTTTAGGGAAAAATTAGGGGATAGGCTTTAAAATGTCCCGCCTCAAGTTTTATGTGGCGTTCCCAGATAGCTGCTTCAATTTCAAGTGAATCTCCCGCCACTGGATTTTCGAGATGCCCAGCTTCTGGCGGATTTTTTCCGGTTCGACATTCATAATGTGGTCTTGCAGGGCGCAGGTCCAGCGGCACATGTCAAAGGACAGATGCTTGCTTAGGCCAGCTTCCTTGCCGATGTCCTCCAGCAGGTATTCCAGCCTCCGCGGCGACCAGGGGAACATGCGGTCGGAAGGGTTGTACTGGAGCAGGTATTCCTGGTATGCGGGGATCCATTCCTCGTCCAGGGTCAGCTTGCGTTCCTTGTAGCGGTTGGAGGGGCTCGCGTAGCGGATGAATAGGATGGGCCCTCCGGGGGCTTCCAGCTCGATGTGGTTCAAGTGGATGCCCAGACATTCTGACTTTTTTATACCGGTGGCGAGCAACAGCGCAAGGAGTGTGTAGGGTCTTGCATCGGGGTGCTGTTGGCGGCGGGAGCGGTCGGCGGCAAGGAGCACGGCGTCTGTCTCCGCCTCACTCAGGATTTCGGGCAAGGGACTGAGCACCGAGTGCTGGACCACCTTCTCCGCCGGGTCCACCAGAAGCGCACCCCCGCGGTGCAGCCAGCGGAAGAAAGACTTGAGCGCCGTGATGCGCCGGGCGAGGGTCTTGGGCGAGCAGGGGATGTCGCGTTCCTTCTCCATCCAATTCAGAAATCCATTCAGGTCATTGGTGGTGACTGCCCCGAGCGTCCGGTCCGGGGGCAGGTACCGGGTCAGCAGGCGCACATCCGACAGGAATGCCTTGACCGTGTTCGGGGAGCGTCCCTGGTCATACAGGAATATCTCCCAGGCTTGAATGGCTGGAATGAGGCCAGTCTGGGTGGAGAGATGGGCAGTCGCGGACGAATCAGGCATGGTCGCCTCCTGGCGGAGTCCGGTTTGTAATAATCACTGCGTATAGTTTAGATTAAAAAAGCGGGGCTGTCAAACGTCCTGGGTGGAGGAATTATGCGTTCATTTTGGATCACGGTGCCATATTGGCCGGGTTGAAGCAAGGCTGGTAGTCTGCACCGACGATCAGCACAAAGGGCACGTCGCTCTTCATCGGGGTCAGCACAAGGGCGCTCTGCGGGAGTCCGAGAATGGCCAGCAGGGAGGCATCCCGGGTTGTATCCGGCGTGGCGGATAGATCGTAGAGCAGGGAGCCGGAATAATTGTTCCGGTCGGAGGGTGCCAGGCGGGTGTTATAGCCTGCATAGTTCAAGCGCTGGGCGGCCAGGACGTCCCAGCCGGAGTTACCCGTACCGTTGCGGACCTCGATTGTCAAGGCGGTCGTCTGCGGGAGATTGGTGGATGGCGAGAGCGCCCGCTGGAGCAGCGTCTGGATGGCGGCATCATTGGGTAGCTCTACTTCCGCCCCGGCCGGCGTCGTCCATGCCGTCACCTCATCTCGTCCGAGGTAGTAACTGCGGATGTCGGCATTGGTCAAGTGAAGGCCTAACGGGGCAAGCTTTAGAATGTCGGACAGGGTCAGGTCGGTAGTGACTGCCGAGTTAAATTCATTGTACAGGTCCGGAAGTGCGCCGATGGCGTTGGTCTGCAGGGCGCGGGCATAGATGGCACGCAGGACTTCCTGGGAGCGGCGGCCGCGGTCGAAATCGCTGGATTCCTCGCGCGAACGGGCATACCACAATGCCAGGTCGCCGTCCATGTGGACGATCCCCGGGCCGACGGTGTAGAGCGACCAGTTGTTTGGGTTCTGCGGATCATAGCTGGGGTCGTTCAGGTGCCAGTCGGTGTACGGACAGACGACGGGCAGGTTAATCCCACCCAGCGTGTTCACGATGCTCTTGAAGCCGTTGAAGTCGATCATCGCCAAGTGGTCGACGCGAATTCCCAGGTTGTATAAGATCGTGTCCTTGACCAGGGCGGCCCCGCCGCCGGGATAGTTGTATATATTCCCATACTCGTAAGCCGTGTTGATCCGGTCCATCCCAACAGTTGGAATGTAGACCCATAAATCCCGCGGGAAGGAGACTAGGCTTACCTGCCCGGATTGAGGGCGAATGGCCGCGAGGACCATGGTATCCGTGCGGAAGGAGGTTCCACTGCGGACATCCGAGCCAAGCAGGAGGAAGGTCACCGTGTTGTTATCGGTCAGGAGCGGGGCGCGGTTGGGAGCATAGGGCGGGACGTACAGGGCAGGCGGAGTCCAGGTCCCCGGCAGGAGGGAATTTGGATCGAAGGTTCCCGGCGAGAGAGTGATCGTCGGCGTGTCGGTTGGAGTGACCCTTGTCGGTGTCTCCACCTGGAGGCTGGGAACGGTTGGAGTATTTACAGAAACGGGCTGGAAGGGGGTTGCCGTGGCAGTGGCATCTGAGGGCTGCGTGACCAGCAGCAATGGCATCGCCGTCGGTGCTGAGGTAGGAGTCCCCACCGACCCGCAGGCAGTAATGAAAGCCAGAAGCAGGAACGTCTGGCCGAGACGTCTCATGGATTTCCGATGGCTTGTTCTAGGAGCTGCCGGATGGCTTCCGGTTTTGGCAGAAGATAGTGTTCCTGGCTGTTGGGCTCTACCCACGGGATCACTTGATTATCTGCAATGGAGTATCGATTAACTTTGTTGGAATTGGCCAGCTCAAGGGTTGGCAAGATATTCACGGCCGCGTTCAAGTTCAAGTTCGTCGTTACATTCTGGTGGAGCTCGTTATAAATGGTGGGTAAATTCACCAGTGTATTCATGGTGAGTAATTTCTGACCCATCGCCGCGAGGACTTCCTGAGATCGGCGCATTCGATCCGAATCGATCGTTGCTGTATTGACACTCGAATACCAGAGCGCGGTTGCGCCATCCATATGGACCACACCGGAGGGGACAGAATAGCCGTTGGGATAACCGCTCCGGGAGGCATGGAAGGGTTGCGCGACCTGCACATCGATGCCACCTAACGTGTTTATCAATGAGGGGAAGATGCTTAAATCGGTCATGACATAATAATCCGGCTTAAATCCAAAATTGTAATCGAAAGTGCTCGCGGTCAGCGCGAAGCCTCCATGGGCCTGAGCCGCACTGATGCGCTGCATGCTCCAGCCAGGGATATAGACATATAAATCCCGGGGGAAGGAAGTTAAATGGATGGTTTTATCCGGTCGCAGGGTAAGCAGGATGATGATGTTCGTGCTGTAGTTTTCACTGGATTGGGGTGTAGAACCGAGCACGAGGATGTTGATCTCCCCGGCGGGCTCAATTAGGATATCTGCCGGGAGGGGGATTTGAGTGGAGGCAGGTGTGATTTGCAGTGTTGCAAAGAGTCTGGCTGGCGTCCCGGTGGAGGGAGGAGTGATTGTGGGGGTTGCCAATGTCTGTCCTGGGGTGAGCAGGGAGGTGAGGCTTGATACTGGCTGGAAGGGCGTTCTGGAAGGGCTGGCCGCCAAGGGGGAGGTCCGCGTTGGTCCCTCGACAATCGGTTTGGCCTCGCAACCGTACAGGGCAAACAGGATCAAGCAGAACAGAAGCTGGTAACGGTAGCGTATCGGGATCATCACGGCAACATGCCCTTTCTGGCCTGGAGGCTCACACCCATCCGGTACTATTTTCGATGCCGGGCGAGACAGGAGGGTTCCAAGGTTATGGTAGGCTGGTTGGCAGGACCGGGATGGTGGGCGTATCCGTGGCTAAGAGTGGAGTGGGACTGGGTGTACGCGTCGGCCCCGGCGGGACATATAATTTCTGACCTGTAAGAAGGCGTGTTGAAGTACCCATACAATTGGCTTTCTGAAGATCCGCGACTGAGACGCCGAACGCCAAACTCAAGCGATAAAGAGTATCACTTCTTTGGACGATGTATACGACCCAGTTTTTTGGCGGAGTGCATTCTGTCTGGGTCATGGATGAGGTAGCTGAGGCATGGAGCGTCGTTCCGGGCGTGACCGTCGCGGAGAAAAGGGGTGTCTCAGTCGGGGAAAGGGATGGTGTCGGTGCGGAGGAAGTCGTGGACGTATCGGTGAGGAGCAGGGTGGGAATGGAAGTGGAAGGGAATGAGGAAGGCGTCGGGGATATGACGACCGGGGAAATGAAAAAGGGGGTGAACAACTGGTAGGTGGGTGTAAAAGTGGGTGATGAAGTTGGTCCCTGGTTGGTGGCGTTCCCTTCGGCGAAGGAAAGCAAAAAGGCACCTACGACAAGGGTGATCGCGACCACGACGATAATAATTGCCCAGAGAACCTGGTGTGTGTTTTTCATGTTCTACACCTGTTCTTTTTCTCCTTCAAGGGTGACGGGTAACAAGGCGCTGAAAGTCGAACCGGTTCCCATATCTGTCTCAACCCAGATGCGCCCGTCTTGTGCCACGACCAGTGTCTTTGCAATGGAAAGACCAACGCCGGTATCTCCCAATCCCTGGATGAGGGAGTTGTCGGCGCGATAACGGCGGGCAAAAACCCGGCTGATGTCGTCGGCAGAGATTCCTCCACCTGTATCGGCTACCTGGACAAGTAAAAAGTAGCTGCCGCCCTCGGTCTGAGTCTGCACGCGCAGCGTAACCGTCCCTTCGGAGGGCGTCGCCGCGGAGGCATTCTGGAGCAGGTGGATCAGGATCTGCTGCAGGGCATCGCGGTCAGTCTGGAGTTTTGGCAGGTTCTCGGGGATGTCCAGCCGCAGGGATATATTCTTCTCGCGGATCTGGGTGCCGGTATAAGCCATCGCGTTGTCGATGATTTGGTTGAGATCGATGAGCTCCGGAGTGAATTCCCTCTGGCCGGTTTCCAGGGTGGTGATCTGGATCAGATCGTCCACCAGTCCGCCGATCCGTTCGGTGGAGGCTTTGATGCGTTCAACGAACTTGCGCTGCAGGGCGCCCAGGATGCCGACCGATTCACCCAGCAGGAGATCGGTATACCCAATGATGGAAGACATCGGCTGGCGCAGCTCTTGCGAGATCGAAGCGATCACATCCACCTGGTCGCTGGTGATCGGTGAGCTGGGACGTTTTTCAAGCTCGAGGATCTTCATATTCGCCTGCGCCAGGGCGTTTTGCATTCGAGCCATTTCCTGGAGGGCATTCCGCAGCTCGGTTTCCATTTGTTCCGCCTGTTCGCCGGTGCTGCCGCCGCTCTTGCTCAAGCGTTCGTTTTCGGCCTTTAAATTCTCGATGGTTTTCTGGGATTCTTCCTGCGTCGCGATCAGGGCGGCGAGATTTTCGGCCTGCATCTGTGCTTGGGAGGCGACTTCATGCAGACTTTGGATTTCCTTTGTCGCTTCTTCATACTTTCTATGGGTCTCCGCGGCGAACTCCCGCGCAGATTGAAGGTCCTGGACAGCCTTTTCCCGCTCTGCTTCCAGATCGGCGGAATGCTGACCGCGCTCAATAATGGGGACGAATAAAACCGAAACGTTGGCGAGGAAGTTCTGGTCTTCCGCACTCCACAGACGATTGGAGTAAGGGGAAAGGATGAGGATCGAGCCGAGCGGTTTGTGACTCTGGTTGTTGATCGGAACATTGAGCAGGTGGCCGGGAGTGGTCAGGCCGAGCAGCTGGCCGAGGCCTTTAAGATCAGACGAGGTGCTGCTGGAAGGCAGCCGCAGGGCGCGCCCGCGCTGGATGGCGTTGGCCATGAGGGGAACGGCCTCTTTGTCAACCGCAACGCCGTCCAGGTTCTCCTCCCGGATCAGATCGTATCCACAACTGATGATGATTTCTTTGTTTTCGGTCAGGGTGACCAGAAAACAAAGATCTGCCAGCATGGCCTGTGCGATGCCGCGGGTGAGTGCATGCCCGATCTTGGCAGGGTCGGTTTCGGCCGCCAGGGACATTAACGAGTGGAAGGTTTTCGCGTCCGTGCTGTAGCGGCGGCGTTCCTTGTGGGGCTGCTCGCTCTTTTCATCGGGTGCTGGTTCTGCGCCTGCCTTCTCAGGTTCCACTCCTTCAGTGCCTGCCAGCAAGGTCGGGAGCGGGAAGCGCTGGGAAAGCGTCAGCAGGATGGGATACATGATCAACTGCGCCAGGCGGACGATCCCCGGGAAGTTCCCTTCCAGTGGCCAGAGCAGGCTGGCCAAATGCCCGATGATCCCCAAAATAAAGATGGAAAGGCCGTAGGCCCAGTTGTTCGGTTTCCGCACAATCAGCGCAGCACTGGCCAGGAAAACGACGATCAGGCTGATGAGCTGCCATATTTTTTCGTAGACCGTGGCATTGAAATCGGTCTGGATGCTTTCGCGGCTCCAGAAAAGCAGAGTCATGACCAGCAGGATGAAGGCAACCAGGCTCATTATGATCGCACCCGCATCCACCAGACGCACCGGTTCCGGGAATGCCCACAACCAGGCAATCCAGATCAGGCTGACCAGTGTGACTGCCCGGTCGAGCGGCGGCAGGAGGCTCTGCGAGTTAACTAACTTCTGCCAGGCTAGTCCGCTGACCAAGAAAAGGAGCATTTGCAACCCGAGCAGCACTGCCAGGCCGATGACCATGCGCCGGGCTTGCGGGAAGCTGCTGAAACGCCATAGGTATATGGCTCCCTGGAGTGCCCCAACAATGTAGGAAATAAGCACCAGGTGATAGACCAGGTTGCCAGGTGGCGTGGTGAGCAGGGAGAAGATTTGATTGAAGAATAAGCTCATGGTTTGCTGTCGATGCAAATATTCTGCCCTTATAGTTTAACCCATTTTATAGCCAGGACAATATCATTTTTATAATTAAGAAAGGTATCATTTTTGACCAATATCCATCTGCCGGCAAATGTTCATTTAGGGGCGGATTTAATCCCGCCGATCGCCACCGGACCTTGTATAATCTATCTCGTGCAAAGAAGGTCCTCAATAAAAACCCTGTTGCGTGAACTGCTGGTCCTGATCGCGTTGTCCGTGTTGATTTTTGCCCCGCGGCCGCTTTCGGGCCTCCTGGATCTCGCGCAGGCACGGCGGGCCGTGATCGCAGGCCACTATGCCGAGGCTGCGTTTGCTTATCAATCCGCCGCTGAGCGCCTCCCCTGGCAGCCCTCCCTGTGGGAACGGGCAGGAGTGGCTGCCATGAAAGGGAACGAGATTCAGGAAGCACTCAGCTCTCTCGAGAAGGCCCGGGCTCACAGGGCACTCAGCGGGGAGGGCTGGCTGGCTCTCGGAGATCTTTACGAGCAGGATAAGGATCCCGAGGCAGCTTTATCCGCCGACCAACAGGCCAGTGTGCATGGGGCGGATGCTGCCGCTGTCCAGATGCGGATGGAGAGGCTGGAGCGCAGCCAGGGTGATTTTGCCTCCGCCGGAGGAGCCGCCCGGCTGTGGGTCCTGGCAGCACCGAAGAATGCTCAGGCCCATTACCAGCTCGGCCAGCTCTTGATGGCTTCCCAGCCAGAAGATGCCCTGGCGGAGCTTGGCAAGGCCGCCCAGCTCGACCCGAAATTGGATGCACCCGTCGCGAGCCTGCGAGCCAGTCTTTCCCCCGCCCTGCAGGTCAATGACCGCAGCTACGAGCTGGTGGTTGCCGGTCGTGCCCTGGCTTCCCTGGGTGAATGGGATCTGGCCGCAGAGGCCTTCCGTTCTGCAACGTCGGCCCGCGCGGACTATGCGGAGGCCTGGGCCTGGCTGGGTGAAGCGAACCAGCACATTGGCAAGGATGGCCTGACCGAACTGCAGAGGGCGGTTGCCCTCAATCCTGATTCTGCCTTGGTGCAGTCCCTGTACGGGATCTACTGGCAGCGCCAGGGGCAGGCGGTGCAGGCGCTGAAAGCCTTCCAGAACGCCGTGAATCTCGAGCCCCAGAATGCGGCCTGGCAGGTGGCTGTGGGCAGCGCCTACGAACAAAGCGGGAACCTGGTGGCCGCGCTTGGAGCCTATCAACTTGCCGTTGCTCTTGCTCCATCGGATGCCATGACCTGGCGGGCATTGGCGGCGTTTTCGGTGAATTATAATTCTGATGTAGCGGGAACCGGTCTCCCTGCTGTGCAGCACTTGCTCTCCCTGGCCCCGGATGATTGGCAGTCTTACGATATTGCCGGACTGGCCAGCTTCGACCTGGAAAATTGGAAGGATGCCGAGCAACAATTTTCGAAGGCGGTCCAACTGGCTCCCTCCCAGGTGGCTCCCCGCTTGCACCTGGGCATGGCCTTTCTGCTCGGGGGAGACCAGGAGTCTGCTCTCAAGAACCTGGTGGCGGTGAGCACGCTTGACCCCGCAGGCCCCGCTGGGGAGCAGGCGATCAGGTTGCTGGATCGATATTTTCCTGGTTGGCATTGATACCGTGGCTGCGCAATGATATCAATGGCAATAAAATCTAGCCTGCCCATGAAAGTCTGCCGCCTTTTTTGTATTGTTTTACCGGTCTTATTTCTCGCTGCCTGCCAGACTCCCCTGATCACCGACCTGGTGACACGCTCTGGCGATACGCTCTTCAAGGATGATTTTGCCGATCCCTCGAGCGGCTGGATCCGCGCCCGGAACCCGGGGAAAAATGGCATCATGGACTATGACCAGGGGACCTTCCGCATGCTGGTTCTGGTGAGCAATTATGACCTCTGGTCTGTGCCCGGTCTGGCATTCAAGGATGTACACATCGAGGTCGGGGCGACGCGGCTCGGGGGACCGCAGGCGAACCGTTTCGGGATTATCTGCCGCTTCCTCAGTGCCCAGAATTATTATTTCTTCATCGTCAGCAGCGATGGGTATTATGCCATCGGGAAGGTCAATCAGGGCGTGCACAGTCTGCTCGGACAGTCCATGATGGCTTACAGCCCGGCCATTGCCACCGGAACCGGGCAGAACCATCTGCGTTTCGATTGTGTTGGCCAGATGCTGACTGCATTCGTCAACGACCAGACGGTCGCCATGGCCCAGGATGCAGATTTTTCTGAAGGGGATGTTGGCCTCCTGGTCGGGACTTTCGACACCCCCGGTGCAGACGTGGCTTTCGACCATTTTATCGTCATAAAACCATGAAGGCGGACGAGCGTGTTCGCACGTGAAAATTATGAAAATCTTCCTCGACACCATCGGTTGCCGTTTGAATCAATCTGAGATTGAAGGAATGGCGCGCCAGTTTCGCCTGGCCGGGCACGAGATCGTCGGGAGCGCGGCAGATGCTGACCTGGCTGTCATCAACACCTGCACCGTGACCGCGGAGGCAGCCTCGGATTCACGCGGCGCGGTCCGCCGGGCGGCGCGCCTTGGAGCCGGGGAAGTCGTCGTTACCGGCTGCTGGGCGACACTCGAACCGCAAAGGGCTGCCGGTCTGCCTAAGGTGGGCACCATCGTCCCAAATACGCAAAAGGACTCTCTCGTCTCGGTAGTGCTCGGACTGCCGCTCGAGTTTTTTGACCTGGAAGGGCTGGCGCGGCAGCCTCTGCCCGGACAGCGGGCGCGCACGCGTGCCTTTATCAAGGTCCAGGATGGCTGCGACAACCGCTGCACCTTCTGCCTGACCACCCTTGCCCGCGGCCCGGGCCGCTCGCGGCCGGTTGAGGCGGTGGTTGAGGATATCCGTGCAGCGCTTGACGGCGGTACCCAGGAGATCGTGCTGACCGGCGTTCACCTCGGCTCTTGGGGGCAGGACCTCACGAGTCCACGCCGCCATTTGTCCGACCTGGTGGCTGAGGTCCTGGCACGGACCGCTGTGCCCCGCGTGCGCCTGTCCTCGCTCGAGCCCTGGGACCTGGATGCAACCTTCTTTTCGCTCTGGACGAATCCGCGCCTGTGCCGCCACCTGCACCTGCCGCTGCAATCCGGATCTGCACCGGTGCTGCGCCGCATGGCCCGCAAGACCACGCCGGAGTCCTTCTCCGCCCTGGTCGAGGCGGCTCGCACGGCCATCCCGCACGTGGCCATCACGACCGACGTCATCGCCGGCTTTCCCGGCGAAACGGAGACGGAGTTCGCCGAGACGCTGAACTTCGTACGCCGGATGGAATTCGCCGGCGGCCACGTTTTCACTTACTCCGAGCGTCCGGGGACGGCTGCAGCGCGCATGCGCGGCCAGGTGCCACACCAAATTCGCAGGGCACGCAATGCTGTTTTACGGCATGTGTTTGCGGACGGGACGCAGAACTACCGGCGGCAGTTCCTCGGTCAGAGCATGCCCGTGTTGTGGGAGGCCGCGTACCGCCTGGATTCCGCGCTCTGGCGGCTGGAAGGTTTGACGGATAATTACCTGCGGGTTACCTCCAGCGCATCCGAGTCGCGATGGAACCGGATGGACCAAGTTGTCATGACCAACGCAGCAGACGAAGGCCTGGAAGGAACCATCGATTCCCCTGCTTGAGCTGCATTCTTGATCGATTTCGTTCTTGTGGCACTCCCGGAGGCAACGTGACTGCTCAACTCATTGATGGAAAAGCCATTGCCCAAAAAATACGTGAAGAGGTGGCCGCCGAGGTTGCCCGGCGTGCTGCTGCGGGGAAGCCCAGGCCGGGCCTTGCAACGGTGCTGGTCGGCAAGCGTGCCGACTCGGCCGCCTATGTCGCCTCCAAGGGGAGGGCCTGCCAGGAACTGGGCATGGAGTCGTTCAGCCACGCTCTGCCTGAAGGGGCAACCCAGGACGAGGTCGAGCAGCTGGTCAGCCGATTGGATTCCGACCCGAGCGTCAGCGGGATCCTGGTCCAGCTGCCCATGCCGTCTCACCTGGACGAGGCGCGCATCCTGAGCCTGATCAGCCTGGCGAAGGATGTAGACGGCTTTTCGCCGGAAAATATCGGCCGCCTGGCACAGAAGGGCCGCGTGCCGCTTTTCGTGCCGTGCACGCCCTCGGGCTGCATTTACCTGCTGGAGCACTACGGGATTTCGATCGAGGGGCAGCGCGCAGTGGTGCTGGGCCGTTCGAACATCGTCGGCATGCCGACGGCACTGCTGCTGGTCAGCCGGAACGCCACGGTGACTATCTGCCACTCGCGCACCAACGACCTGGCTGGTATCATTCGCCAGGCGGACATCCTGATAGCTGCCATTGGGAAGATGGAATTGGTACGCGGCGACTGGATCAAGCCCGGCGCGGCGGTCATCGACGTGGGCATGAATGAGAAACCCGACCCAACCAAGAAGAAGGGCTACCGGCTGGTAGGCGACGTTAATTTCGACGAGGCCAGCAAAGTGGCTGGTTGGATCACTCCGGTCCCCGGCGGCGTAGGTCCGATGACAATCGCCATGCTGATGAAGAATACTTTGCGCGCGGCCCAGATTCAGAATCCCTGAAGGATTGGGTCGGGAAATTAAAAAATCCACTCCCGGCAAGAATATTTTTGTGGCGTTGCCCGGGGCCTCCAACCAAGTTGTTCGAACTGAAACTCCATGAATTCTGAGCAGAGGTCGCCCCACGATGGAGATAGAATCCGGGGAACACCGACCTGTGAACAGTCAACTGCGTACCCGCTTCCAGGGGGTGAGGTGCTGGCTGATGAGCAGACTCAAGCTCTGGCTGAAATGCCGAAAGACAGGGCCAGCCTAATCCAGTCCCGTTGCTAAAAAAAAGATACGGATATTTGGCCACCCCAATTCAGCGAACTGGCCATGGATAGTATGCTTTACAATTAGTAAAGTACACTTGACATCGCCGCGGGATTGTTGTAAAATATGAATGTCAAGTAAACTTTACAAGGAGAAAAACCATGAAAGAAAACATCCAAACGGTTTCAAGCAGCGAGATGCGTAAAAATATCATCACCGGGGCAATCGTTGGCGGCATGCTCGGCGTGGCTTTCGGGTACAGCTTTGGCAGCCTCTGGTTTGGGACCGTCGTCGGCATTTTGTTTGGCCTGGCCATCGGCTTTCGTCTCGGTCGCATGCCGCTGAAGATGCGCTACTCACCTTTCATGATCCGGCGCCTGCTCCTGGCAGCGGGGTTCTTTATCCTGACCGGCATGGGATATGCGGCACTGTTGGACCGCGGCTGGACCGGCACGCGGGTGATTCTGGCAGCTCTGTTCCCAATTGCCGCCCTGGCTTTCCTGGTAGTTACCGGTGGGATGGCGATCGCCAGCCTGGACGAACTGCAGCGACGAATTCAGACCGAGGCCATCTCCATCGGTTTTGCTGGGACCGTCCTGGTTTGCGGCGGTTATGGCCTGCTGGGGTGGGCGGGTGTTTTCCCGGCATTGAACTGGGGTTTCATAATTTTTGTGATGCTCTTGATGTGGTTGGTCGGGAAGGTGTGGACGTTGTGGAGGTATCGATGAAAAACCGCCTCAAGGTGCTGCGCGCCGAGCGGGACTGGTCGCAGGCCCACCTGGCGGAACTGCTGGACGTCTCACGCCAGACCGTCAATGCCCTCGAGACCGGTAGGTACGATCCCAGCCTGCCTCTGGCATTCAAGATCGCGGCTCTGTTTGAACGCAGAATTGAAGACATTTTCCAAGCAGAAATAGATGGACACAGGAATTAACAAATGAATAACCCGCCTGGCAAGCAACCCAGGCGGGTTATTTTTTGTAATTTGTGTGGGCTCTATTCATATCGGAAGCGGGCGACGCCGATCGCGAAGAAAGCTGCTGCGAAGCCGAGCAGGACACCCGCCTCCGGCAGGACCGCGCTCGAGGCCCCGCCCGCGAGCGACGATATTCGAGCATGCCCTGCATCGCCCAGGTGGTCGGCAGGATCTTGACCGCGGTGCGGATAAACTGGGGGAACAGATCGATTGGGTACCAGCAGCCGCCGAGCAGGGCCATGACCATGCCGGCCAAGATGCTCAGGCCGGTGGCCTGTCCCTCGGTCTTGACGAAAGTCCCCAGGGTCGTCCCCAGCGCAGCTGCGGCCAAGGCAGAGGCGAGCATGATGGCTGCAAGGGCAAGCGGTGCCTGGCCCCAGTTCAGTTTCATCACCAGGATCCCAAACCCGACCAGAAGGAGCATCTGCACCAGGGCGGTGGCGACCTGGCCGGTGATCGTACCCAGCAGGTAGGTGGATTTTCGGGTGGGGGTGGTCAGCAGGCGGCGCAGAGTGCCTTTCTGACGTTCGTAGGCGAACATGGATGAAATGGCGATCAACGGGATGAACACCCAGGTGATGAGCTGCCCGGCGGATGAATTGGCGCGAGGGTCGTATTCGACCTTATTTTGATATTGTGCGCTGCCACTGGTTGTCGCGATGCGTGAAGGGGCCTGGTCCAGCAGGGACTGAGCCTGTTGCAGGGAAGCGTTGAAGTAGGCCTGCCTGTCTGCGTCGGAGGCGAAGGGTCTGATTTTTTCAGCATCGGCCACGCTGCTCCTGGCGATCTCCACCAGGCTGCCGATCCGGTCGATGACGGCTTGTACCGCGCGCTGTGCAATCAGCGCATTCATGTTGTTCGGCAGCTGGCGCAGCTCCAGCTGCATGCTGCCCTGTTCGAGGTGCTGGATGTCAAATTCGGCTGGAATAACCAGCACGGCTGAAACCTGCCTCTGGGTGAACTGGCTGTCTGCCGCAGAAAGCGACTGCACATCCGGGCGGACGGATTCGGATTTTTGCAAGGACGCGATCAGGCCTGCAGAAAGTGGCGAGCGAGCCTGGTCCACGACGACCAGCCGGATGCGCGTGTCCGCAGTGCCTCCCGTGCCTCCTGCCAGGATGACGGTAAAGAGGATCGGCAGGACCAGGAAGAACAGCCACTCCGCCCAGCCGGTGAAACGCAGCCGTGTGTCTTTCCACGCAATGGCGAGTATCTTTTTCATGGGCATCCTCCTATGACTGGGCCAAGCTGCGGCGGTTGAAGAGCAGGGCCGCAATGGTGAACAGGACCGCGCCCATAACGAAGAGCGCCAGGACCGGGATTAGGATGTTGGTGAGGGTCCCACCCATGCCCAGGGTGGTAAACCCATCCAGCCCCCACGCATTGGGGGTGATCTTGCTGATCACCCGGAACCAGGCCGGCATGTTGTCCAGGCTGATGAAGGAGCCGCCCAGGATGCCGAAGATGAGCATGACGGCCGAGCCGACCGTTGACACCTGGCCGGGGGTTTTGACGAGCGCGGTGATGAGCATGCCCCAACCGACCGCGCCGAAGACTGCTGCCAGGATCAGAACGAGAATGCCCAGCGGGTCGCCCCATTGCAGCCGGAAAAGCAGGGTGGAGGTCAGTACCAGGATGAGCATTTGTGCCACCCCGGTCAGGAAGATTCCAAAGACTTTGCCGGCCAGCACCTGGGTAGAGCTGGTTGGGGAGACGAGCAGCCTCGGCAGAGTCCCCTGGTTACCTTCGGACAGCAGGACTTGCCCGCCGTAGCTCACCGTGTACATCAGGAACATGAGTGCCATCCCCGGAGCCATGAAGGCCAGCACGTCGAACTGGACCGTCTTGCCTTGGCTGGTGATATTCCTGAGCGTGATGGAGGTGCTGCTCCCTGCAGAGTCCGCCTGGAGGGTGCCCGCCTCCTGGCCGATTTGGGCCGCCTGCTGGACCTGGATCAGGGCATGCGATACAAGCTGGGATACAGCCACCTCTCCCCCCACCCTGCCCACCTCCACTTGGCTGAGAAACTCGTCCAGGATGGTCTGGATCACGCCCACGCTGGTTGGCTGGGTAGGGTTGGTATACAATTCAATCTGAACATGATCTGCCTGCGCGGTCTGTCCAGGCATGGGAACGACACTGGCGGTGAAGCCGGAGGGGATGATGATCGCCGCAGCAGCCTTGTCATTGTCCACCTGCGCTCGGGCGAGGGAGGGGTCACCAGTTTTGGTTGGCAGAACCAGCCCCTTCAGGTCGGTGGATGTGAATACGTCTACCAGGGTGTTCCCGATCTGGCTGCCGTCCAGGTTGACCAGCACCACGGGGATATCGCTGACGCCGGAACTGGGGGAGCTGGAAAAGCGTCCGGTGATAAAACCCAATCCCAGGGTCAGGGCGAAGGGGGCGACAAGCATCAGGATCAGCGCCGCCCGATCGCGGAAAGCAAGTTTGAGGTCTTTGAGACCGATGAGGAATATTTTTTTCATATTTGCATCCGTATGTGACTGAGCAGGGGAGGCCATGGACGGAAAGCAGGTCCAGGGTTAACCTTCCCCGGTCAATCCCTCAATGCCCTTCCGGTCAGATTCAGGAAAACGGCTTCCAGATTTGGCTCCTGGATGTCCACAGAGTGGATCCTGACACCCAGCTCATTGGCCTTGGTGATGGCGGGAGCCAGGATCTCCTCCGCCTCGGGGGCAATGACTGCCACGGAGTGGTCGTTGATATCGGCTTTGATGACCCCGTGGATGGCCCGCATGGCCACGGCCAGCCCTTCGGCGTTCTCATTTTCGCCAATATGCAGGATGAGCGTGTCGTTCTCGCCAACCTGGCGGGTGAGCTCCTTTTGGGTGCCCAGGGCAATCAGGTCGCCATGGTCGATGATGCCGACCCGGTTCGATAGCTCCTCGGCTTCTTCCATGTAGTGGGTGGTATAGAGTACAGTCATGCCCTGCTTGTTCAGGTCTTTGACCGAATCCAGGATGGCGCGCCGGGACTGGGGGTCGATGCCCACCGTGGGTTCGTCCATGAAGAGCAGGCGCGGCTTGTGCAGCAGGCCCACGCCGATATTGACACGCCGCTTCATCCCGCCGGAGTAGGTCTTGATGCGCTGATTGGCTTTATCCTCCAGGCCGATCTGCTCGAGGACCTCACCGATGCGCACTTTGAGTGCTCTTCCGGACAGGCCGTACATTTGTCCCCAGAAGGCCAGGTTCTCGCGGGCGGTCAGATCATCGTAAAGAGCCAACTCCTGCGGGACCACGCCGATCAGGTTGCGCACAGCCATGGGCTCTTTCGTCACGGAATACCCGCCGATGGACGCCTCTCCACCGGTCGGCGCGTAGAGCGTCGATAGCACCGAAATGGTGGTGGTCTTGCCAGCGCCGTTCGGACCGAGCAGGCTGAAGATTTCTCCCTCTTGAATGTCAAACGAGATGGCATTCACGGCGGTGAAATCACCGTATTTCTTGACAAGTTTTTTGACCTCGAGTATTGCTGCCATAAACAACTCCTGAATTTGGATGGTATGGATTGGTTTTCGAAAAGATTTATCGATCGGCATCTACCCTGATGGATCTACGCGGTTGTATTCGTTTCAGGTGCAATATCCGCCGGTGGGGGCGGCTGGTCATTTTTTCGCGGGGCGGCTTCTGTAGACCAGCAGGGTAAGGCCGAGCAGGATCAGGATGACTGCATAGACCAGGTTGAGGTCAACCCAACGGATGGTTCCATTGGTGACCAGGATCGTGCCGCCGAGGAAGGCCATGATCCCGCCAGGGATGAGCGCCCACCACTGCGTGCAGGTAAACAAGGCAGTCAGCAGGGTGATGAGAAACCAGCCCATGGCGAAGCAGAGCAGAAAAATCCCGTTTTGATCCTGCCCAGGAAATTTCCAGGGGCCGTTCATGACCAGGATGCCCAGGCCAACCCCGCTCAACACACCGCCCGGAATAATCCACCCGGTCCTGTGCGAGATGGAGCCCCAGATGAGCATGGCCGAGCCGATCAATGCTACGGCATACATTCCAATGTCAAACCAGCGCTGGAAGAGGGCAGCTACCCCGAAAAGGATCAGGAGCACCCCCGCTGCAATCCCGTGCGTCCGGTGGTGATTGTTTTTGTTTTGAAAACCTGGGTTCATCCGCGACCTCCATTTTTTATTGACCCTAGGATACTGCAGGAGGAGGCAGCCGGACAGTGCCGCAGGGGCGATTCCGGAAGCGATCAGGATAGATTTTTTGGGGTGACTTTAGATAGGATGGGGGACGTGGTTGGTATGACTTTCGATAGAGGCGAGGCTTTACCCTCAGGTGCATGATCAAGAGATCAATCCCAGCTCCTGTCCCTTGAGCACCGCCTGGGTGCGGTCGCGCACACCCAGTTTGTCGATCAGGTTCGAGACGTGGTTCTTGACCGTGCCTTCCGTGATCACCAGCTGTCCGGCAATCTCCCGGTTGGAGAGACCGCGAGCGAGGGCCTGCAAGACCTCAAGTTCCCGCCCGGTAAGCGGCGCGGGAAGGGATTCATTGACTGCGCCTGATCCAGAAGTCGATCGTTTTTCGGATGCATTCGCCCGGCGCGAAAATTCGGCCAGCACCTTGCGCGTCAGGCTGGACTGGATCAGTGCTTCGCCAGCGGCCACCTTGCGGACAGCCTGTGCCATTTCCTCGCTGCTGACATCCTTCAACAGGTAGCCGCGGGCTCCCGCCTCCAGGCCTTCGAAAACCGTCTCGTCGTCCTCGAAAGTGGTCAGGATGATCACACCCACTTCCGGGAAGCGGGCATTCAGTTCACGCGTTGCGGCGATACCATCCATCACCGGCATGCGCACATCCATCAGGACCACGTCCGGGTGCAGGGCTTCCACCTGGTGGAGCGCTTCCTCACCATTCGCGGCTTGCCCGACGACCTGGATATCATTTTCGATCTCCAGCAGGAGGCTGATCCCCTGGCGGATGAGCAACTGATCGTCAGCCAGAAGTACCTTGATCACCTTTGGCCTCCTGGATGGGGATGCACACTTCCACCTCGAACCCGCCGGTTTCAACCGGGCCGCAGCAGATCTCACCGCCGAGCTGGTTTACACGCTCCTGCAATCCCTTCAAACCGAATCCGGTACCGTCAGAAGAGGCCTCCTGGCTCTGGCCATCGTTCTGCACCAGCAGCCGGATGCTCTCCGGCGCATATTCCAGCTTCACCAGGATTTTCTGTGCCCCCTTGGCATGTTTCTGGATATTGGTCAGACCCTCCTGAACGGTGCGGAAGAGAGTCTGGCGGGTGAAGTTTGAAAGCTCCAAGGGAGATCCGGTTTGTTCGAACCGGGCGGTCAGCCCGGTGTGCTCGTCGAAATCATGGATCAGGCTGGACAGCATCTCAGAGAGCGGCCGGCTTTCTTCTGCAGTCTGGCGCATCATCCCCACACTTCGCCGTACTTCTTCCAGAGCGGCCTGGGCTTCAACCCGGCAAAGACGGATGGCTTCGGTCGCGGCGCGCGGATTGCGCTCTACCAGCTTATCCGCAGCCTGCAACTGGACGCTCAGGACGGTCAGATGATGGCCTAAACCGTCGTGGATATCGCGAGCCAGGCGCATACGCTCCTCGGCGATCGCCAGTTCCTTCTCCTTCTGCTGGGCGGTTTTCAGCTCGAAGTTAACGGCCTGGAGATCCTTCAGCAGGCCCTCCGCCCGCTGCGTCTCCTTGGTCGACAGCTCTATCAGCAAAACAAACACCAGAACAAAAACCATCCCGATCAATAGCTGAGATCCTGAATCAAAGAGCGACAGGCCGGTATCGCCAAAGCTGGCCAGAATCCCCAGGGTGGCTGCGAGGTTGAGCACGGCGCATATAGCCCCGTTGGGCCAGACCCCAAAGTACGCGGCGAACTGGGCGATCTGCATGAACAGCAGGAAAACCACCTCGTAACGGCCGGTCAGGAGGATGGCTCCCAGGACCATTGCCTCACTGGCAATATTAAAGCCCCAGTGGAAGAGGATGATCCGCTGCCTGGATATTTTCATGCCGATCGATTGATACCAGAGGATATTGAGCACCAGCAGCACGGCCAGATCCAGCACGGTTCCATAGAACCGCCAGTCCAGTTTCGTTTGCCCGGCCGGGTATCCGATAATGAAAACAAGCAGCACCGAAAAGATCATGGTGTAACTGATCCAGCGCATGATCGTTTGTTCACCTTCGGTGCGCCTCTTCAGCCAATTGGAAAATTTAGGATGCTTCAGCATGGTTATATTCATAATAGGCCTGACGGAATCTTTCCGGACGGGTGGGGGTTGGTTATTCTCCAGAGGCAATCGAATAGGGACCTGTTCGGTTTTGCACGCAAAGCCAATTATAAAACTTCTGGAATTAAAGTCTAATCGTTTCCTTACAAACCTTTTATCTAAAGGTTTTCGACCTGGACCGGTTCGATGGGTTCGGACAGCTCAAAGTCGAATATCTTCGCATAAAAATACAATTCAGCCTCGTAGGAGCGTTTGATATTCTCGGCCTTGCGGAAGCCGTGCTGCTCGCCCTTGAAGAGCAGGAATGCCACCGGTATTCCCTTGGCGCGCACGGCTTCGAACATCATCTCGGCCTGGTTGGGTGGGACAATTTTGTCTTCGTCTCCCTGGAACAGGATCAG
The DNA here is from genome assembly GCA_963753465.1 of uncultured Chloroflexia bacterium. Classification (GTDB taxonomy): domain Bacteria; phylum Chloroflexota; class Anaerolineae; order Anaerolineales; family Villigracilaceae; genus UBA877. The sequence continues at coordinate 739,915 of CAVWCJ010000002.1, read as the reverse complement.
TGGCGCGGACATGTTGGCCAGGTAATGGATGGGGGAACGATCGTGGTACAAGTCCTTGCGCGCCGGGTATGGACCCACCAGCGATTCCATGTAGTGGGATTTAAATTTGTGTGTGTCGTTTGTAAAGACTTCCAGGTCCCCGATGCCAAAGTGGCTTGCCCCGGCACTGAACACATTTCTGAAGGTCAAGGCAGCCAGTGTGGTGTACCCGCCGGCGCTGCCGCCGCGGATGGCCAGGCGTTTTCCATCGACCAGGTGCTGATTTTCCAGCCAGCGAGCCCCATTGCAGCAGTCATCCACATCGACGACGCCCCACTTGCCGTTCAGGCGTGCGCGGTAGGCACGGCCGTAGCCGCTCGAACCGCCGTAGTTGACGTCCAGCACCGCAAACCCTCGGCTCGTCCAGTACTGAATGCTGTAGCGCAGGGCAGTGCTCGTGGACCCGGTCGGCCCGCCGTGGCTGAGGACCAGCAGAGGCGGCAACTCCCCTTTTGGGGCAACATAATCTCTGTTCGCCGGCGGATAGAAGATGCCGTGCGCGCTCAAACCATTTGCGGTCGGGAACTCGACGGACTGCGGGGAGGAGAGGTAGCCGGGGTCGACAGTCGGTTCGAAGGCGCGCCGCAGGATTTCCGTCCGGCCGGTCGCCAGGTCGAGCCTGATCAGAGCGTACGGCTGGCTGCTTGAACCGGCTGCGAAGAGCGCAAAGCCGGGACCGGCATGGATATCGGAATAATCCGTATAAGGCAAATCGAGCGGGGTCAGTTTTTTTGTCCCCGTGTCCAGCCTGGCGAGGTGGCCCATTCCATCCTTAGTGTAAATGCACAGCATCTCGGTTTCGGAAAAGAAGGCATAGGTACGCATGCCGAAGACCCACTGCGGCTCACCGAACTCGGCCTCCATCGGACAGAGCGCTTCAATTTCATTCCCGACGGACCGGTAGAGATTCCACCAACCGGTCCGGTCGGAGATAAAGTAAAGGACGCCCGAGGGCGACCATTCCGGCTGGAAAATGGACTCGCTCGCACCGCCTGCAACTTTTTTCTTCTCCCCGGGAGCCCCGTCTTCGTTCAACTCCGCCACCCACAGTTCGGTGCCGTCCCAGGGCATGTTGGGATGGTTCCAGCACAGCCAGGCCAGCGCCTTCCCGTCCGGGCTCAGGCGTGGATTGGAATAGAAATTGCAGCCTTCGGCCAGCACCTGCCCGTCGCCGCCATCCAGCGGGACCGCCACCAGGGTATTGAGGGCTTCGCCAGGTCCGGTATGGTCTTCGCGTACGCAGATCAGACGCTCTCGCCGCCGGTCGAGAACGAAGTCGGCGTAGCGGTAAAGGTCGGTGGGGGTGAGCATTGTAGGACCGCCATTGGGGGCGAGACGGTAAAGGTGCTGGTTTTTAAAGTCGGTATAGTAAATAATCCCATCGAAAACTGCAAACGCCGCCCCGCCGTATTCGTGGACGCGCGTGCGGACATTCGTATCGGGCGGCAGGCAGTCTACACCCTGCCCACCGGGTTCCAGACGCACCAGGGCATTGCGCCCGCCCTCCAGCGGGCGGCCTTCACTCCAATAAATTATCCGACCATCGAGGGCCATCTGGCCCAGGGAAATGGACCCTGCGGTGATGAGCTCGGCGGTGACGGGTGATTTCCAGCTTCCATAAGCAGCTGTTAGGGGTTTTTTCATTGCACCTCTCAATTCCATATCATGAGCTCTGGCGGTGCCCTCTGGCGACCAGACCCGCCAGGTCCAGGGCGATGGTCTGGACGATCGAGTCCGGCACCCCATCTACAGCCTTGGACTGCAGGCGGAGATCGATCTGGTCGTTGACATAATCCACCACCACGAACAATCCTTCCTGGGTAAAAGCAACCTCGGTCGAAAAGACGGAAAGCTCGCAAAGTCCCGCGATATGCTTGGTGATCGAGTGCAGAGGCGCCAGGCCGAGGGATTTTTCCTCCTCGGGTGTCACCGGTGCGTAGACATGGCTGTGTGGGTCCCACCAGCAGGGGTGAACCTTCCCGATGCAGTAAACCAGGCGGAACCAGGCTGGCCGCGTGAGAAGCCTTTGTGGAACCACGCGTTCCTGCAGGAGATATTTTTCATCCGGAAACTGCTGGCGCGCAGAGAGCACCTGCTCCAGCGAGGAGGCCTCCAGCACCACGCCTTCGCCGCCCCCGCCGCGCGCCGGTTTAATGGCAAACGAGCCCCCCAGCGGGCTCAGGTCTGGCGGCGGGATGTGCGGCTGCTCTGAATAGGACGGGAGGATGAGCGTATGGGGGGTATGGATGCCCTTGGCGGTTAATTCCACGTGCATGGTGGCCTTGTCTTCCGACCACAGCGAGCATTCCCGCGGGTTGATGCGCAGGGCATTGTGTGAAAAAGCCCATGCCTCCACGGCCAGGAAGCGCTCATCGGCCTCCGAGGCACGGTCCAGGTAGGCGCGAAAGGTGACCTTCCCCTGATCCAGCGCGGACAGAATCCCACCCAGACTTTCCGGTGTCACCTGCAAAAATGAGAGCCCGCGCGCCGTGCAGGCTGCTTCGAGCAACCGGACGAAGTCGAGGTCGTACTCCCAGTTCCAGACCAGACACAGGTCGTAGCGCATCATTTATAACCATTATAGGTGTGAGAGGGGCGAGAGTCAACGCAAAAATTCCCCGCGGGTGGATTATTAGTCGAAGGAGCACCAAAAGTGAAGGAAAAAGAAGATCTTTCAGCAGCTAGGGATTGAATATTTATTCATCAGGGCTCCACTGCTGGGCAGCCTTGCGCAGAGGGGTGTGTATCATTTTTTCGGGGAATAGTCACGTTGGTAGAGGGCGCGTCCGTATTTGAATTTACGCCAGGGATTGTCCTTTGGGTCTTTGGGTTTCTTCGGCACTGGAAGCACAGCCTCCTGAATGGTTGGCAAGACTGTTACCGGGGTCTCCGCTGCCAAGACCGTAGCTGGTTGCCTTCGGGTCTGATGGAGCATCAACCTTCGTTGGGTAGCTTGCTGGCGCAAACGCGATTCAATCCTGGGCCATTCTTCTTTCCAGCGGCGACTGCAGAGGATGTTGCGTAGGGCGAGCATGGGATTGACGTTTTGCTCGGCCCAGTGCATGCCGGAGCCTTTCAGCCGCACTTCCACCACCAGCTTGTTGCCGCTTTCCACGATCCCGTCGCCGATCGGCCAGCCCCCTGCCTGAAACTGAGGGTATTGGAGCTGTGGCTCGCGTTTTTGGAGGTAGGTCAGATTGGCAGGTATTTCTTTGATCTCGGGATGGCAGGTCTTCAATCGCCGCAGTTCTGTGAACAAGCGCCTGGGCCCCTCGTGTTTGAGCTGGTGAAGTCGTTTCTGGAGCCACTCCTGGGTGCGGGGTGTGCCTTCTCCATACAAGGATTCTCCCACCGCACTGAGATGTTCTCCGGCATGCGGAAAGTCCAGGATCCGCACCGCATCGGGCCGATGATAGTCTAAGAAGCCCTGCAACCAGTCCGAGCCATCCATAATGCCAGCCACCTGGCTGGCATTCTCCACCCCCCGTCGCTGGATCTCCACCAAAGCCAGTCGGGTAAACTCTTCTGAGCTGATTTTGCGGGAAAAATACGACAAATGGCGAGTATGCACCACCCAGTCCCCTCTTTCCAGCACCGCTGGCTGCACTTCCCCGATCACCACCGTCCGCACTTCCGCCCACTGCCCATGCCGGAGCGGGACCATGGCCCCATCCGCACTGATTTGCATTTTCTCCGCCCCTGCGGGTGGCGCTGAAGGTTGTTCTCGCTCTAATCGTTCCACTTCCTCCTTTTGCATTTCCTCATAAGCCGCCCCCGCCGCTTCGCTGTAACGTTGGCCGACCGACTTGCTTACTCCCACCCCCTGCATGTCTTCCATCATCTCGGCTGCACACTCAAAGGGCATCCAGCTCGACAGCCGCACCAGGCTCTCGTGGGCGCGCGGCGTCAGGCTCCCCGGCAATAATTCCAATTCACGATCGAGGGGGAAAAACTCCCTGCCCACACTCAGGACATTTCCCGTATTCCCGTTCAATCTCCACCTCGTTGCCCCCCCGCACCTGCCGCCGCCGCTTCTTCTTCCCTTTCCCCTCCAACTTCGCTCCACAGTGCGGACACACCGGCCCATCCGGCCCCTCTTTCCACTCTGCACTCGCACTCAGGTTCGCCGTGTCCGACAGCATCTGCGCTCGAAACTCATCCAACCGCCGATCCACTTCCGCCTCGATCTCTCGAAAGGTTGCCCGCGGGTGCGCCTGCCGCCATTCCGCCATCCCCTGGTTGATTTCTTCGCTCTTCGCCTGCCAGCCCTTCTTTACCTGCTCGGTCTTCATGCGACCTCCTCGCCTGCTTTTCCCCTTATCTTACATCTTTCCCGAAAAAATGATACACACCCTGCGCAGAGGGGTGTGTATCATTTTTTCGGGGAATCATCTCTTTGATAGAGGCCACGTCCATATTTGAACTTACGCCAGGGATTGTCCTTGGGGTCTCTCGGTTGGGCGGGAATCAAGAGAGAGATCTTTTTGGCGGCCAGGAATGCATCTCGGCGAGAGATTGATTTGCGGGCTGGAGCTGGTTTTTCCCGGGACTGATGCAGTTTCTGTCTTTGTTGGGCAGCTTGTTTGCGTAAGCGCATTTCTATCCTGGGCCAATCTTCCTTCCAGCGGCCGCTGCACAGGATGTTACGCAGGGCCAGCATCGGATTGACATGTCGCTCCGCCCAGTGCATCCCGGCGCCTTTCAAGCGGGCTTCCACGACCAGCTTATTACCGCTTTCCACAATGCCGCTGGCGATTGGCCAGCCTTCCTCCTGAAAGCGTGGATATTGAAGTTGCTGCTCCCGTTTTTGGAGGTAGGCCAGATTGGCAGATATTTCCACTGCTTCAGGATGTTTGGTCCGCAAACGCCGTAGTTCAGTCAACAAGCGTTTAGGCCCTTCATGCTTGAGCCGATGGAGCCGTTCCTGGAGCCACTCCTGGGCCCTGGGAGTGCCTTCTCCGTATAGGAATTCTCCCACCTCACTGAGGTGTTCTCCGGCATGCGGAAAATCCAGGATGCGCACGGCATCCGGCCGGTGATAATCCGTGAATCCCTGCAACCAGTCCGACCCATCCATAATGGCGGCCACCTGCAGGGCATTTTCCACTCCCCGTCGTTGGATCTCCACCAGAGCCTGCCGGGCGAACTCCTCTGCACTGATTTTGCGGGAAAAATACGACAAATGACGGGTATGCACCACCCATTCCCCCCTTTCCAGCACGGCTGGTTGCACTTCCCCAATCACCAATGTGCGCACTTCTGCCCACTGCCCATGCAACAGCGGGACCATCGCGCCATCCGCACTGATTTGCATTTTCTCCGCTCCTGCCGGCGCCGCAGGCTGTTCTTTCTCTAATCGCTCCATTTCCTCCTTTTGCATCTCTGCATACGCCGCCCCGGCGGCCTCACTGTAACGCTGGCTGACCGACTTGCTCACTCCAATCCCTTGCATGTCTGCCATCATTTCTACCGCACGCACAAATGGCATCCAACTCGACAGCCGCACCAGGCTTCTCGTGGGCGCGCGGCGTCAGGCTACCTGGCAAAAGTTCAAGTTCCTCATCCAGGGGGAAAAACTGCCCGCCCACATTCCGGACACTTGCCATATTCCCGTTGGAGCTCCACCTCGTTCCCCCCGCGCACTTCCAGCCGCCGCTTCTTCTTCCCTTTCCTCGACAGGCTGGCTCCACAGTGCGGACACTGCGGCCCATCCGGCCCCTCGATCCATTCCGCACTCGCACTCGCATTCGCCGTGTCCGACAGCATCTGCGCTCGAAACTCATCCAGCCGCCGGTCCACCTCTGCCTCGATCTCTCGAAAGGTCGCCCGCGGATGCTGCCGCCGCCATTCCGCCATCCCTTCGTTAATTTCTTCGCTCTTCTCTTGCCAGCCTTTCTTCATCTGCTCGCTGTTCATACGGCCTCCTCGCTCGCTTTTCCCCCATCTTACTCCTTTCCCGAAAAAAAGATACACACCCTGCGCAGAGTGTCCACCTGCTTCCAGTGATTCTCCACTGCGGTCCGGCCTTTACCATATCCGCCGTAAGACCCTCGCCTTCGGGCGCGGGGATGAAAGACGGCGGGCTGGTTGTCTGACCTTTATCAATGTCGATCCGATAATTGACATTTGTCAGCTTTTTTGCTACACTAGGGGCGTAGTTGTCAGACAACTTTTTACCTCCCCTTCCCAAGATGGCTACTTTGCTGATAAAGAATGCTGAGGTTCTGGTTACCATGGACGACCACCAGCGGGAGATTCCCGGGGGTGGTCTTTTTATTCGTGACGGCTTCATCGAAAAGGTCGGGCCGATCGCCGGGCTGCCTTCAAGCGCGGACGAAGTCCTTGACTTATCCGGCCATCTGCTGCTGCCGGGGCTGGTCAACACCCACCATCACTTCTACCAGACGCTGACGCGGGCTGTCCCTGCCGCCCAGGATGCCAACCTGTTCAACTGGCTCAGGACACTCTACCCGATCTGGGCGCGCATGAACCCGGACGACATCTTTGTCTCGACCCAGAACAGCCCTGGCGGAGCTGGCGCTCTCCGGTTGCACCACCGCTGCGGACCACCTGTACCTGTTCCCAAACGGCGCGAGGCTTGACGATGAAATTGCTGCTGCCGGGGAAGTCGGCCTCCGTCTGCAGGCCTCGCGCGGCTCGATGAGCCTGGGCGAGTCCAAGGGCGGCCTGCCGCCGGATTCCGTGGTCGATTCAGAAGAAAATATCCTGAAGGACAGCCAGCGCCTCATCGAAACTTATCATGATCCGAAACCGGGCGCCTTTGTGCAGGTCGTCCTGGCGCCCTGCTCGCCCTTTTCAGTCACCAGCGATCTCATGAAACAGTCCGCAGTCCTCGCCCGGGAGTACGGAGTTCACCTGCATACCCACCTGGCTGAGACGGAGGACGAGGAGCAGTTCTGCTTGCAGAAGTTCGGTGCCCGCCCGGTTCCCTACATGCAGGCTCTGGGCTGGGTTGGCGCGGATGTCTGGTTCGCCCATGCGGTTTATGTGAAAGGCGAGGAAGTGAAAACCTTTGCCAGGCACGGCTGCGGGGTGGCACACTGTCCATCTTCGAATATGCGCCTGGCCTCCGGCATTGCCCCGATCAAAGAATACCTGGCTGAGGGCATCAAGGTCGGCCTGGGCGTGGATGGTTCAGCCAGCAATGACAGTTCGCACCTGCTGGCGGAGGCGCGCCAGGCGATGCTGCTCTCCCGCCTGAAGGAAGGCATCCGCGGATTCTCACTTTCGAACGACTCCTCGCGTAAGCTGATGACAGCCCGCCAGGCGCTGCGTCTGGCAACGCGTGGTGGGGCGGATGTCCTGGGCCGCACGGACATCGGTTCGCTCGAGCCTGGAAAGGCGGCGGACTTCTTTGCGATTGACCTGAACCACCTGGACTTTGCCGGGGCAAGGTCCGACCCGGTCGCCGCGGTGATCTTCTGCCAGAGTGTCCGGGTGGACTACACGGTCGTGGGCGGTAAGTTCGTAGTTCGGGAGGGGCAGCTCGTCAGCCTCGATGAGCGGAAGCTGGTCGAGAAGCACAACCAGACGGCTAAACGATTGCTGGAAACCCGATGAGTGAAACACATGACCTCCTGCTGAAGAAGTACCTGCAGCTGCCCGAGCGGCTGGAAAATGCTATTGCCGGGCTGGAGGAGGCTGGCCTGGACCTGAAAAGTTCCGGCTGGACTATACGCCAGTACGTCCACCACCTGGTCGAAGGGGAATTGATCTGGGAGGTGAACTTGCGGGCTGCAGCGGGTTCGGACGGGATCGCCCTCCCGATGAACTGGTATTTCACCCAGCCACAGGATATCTGGGTCGAGCGCTGGGCTTATGACCGCCGCCCGATCGGGCCAGCCCTCGCGCTTTTCCACGCCAGCACCTGTGACCTGGTCGGATTCTTGCGATCTGTCCCGGCACAGGTCTGGAAGCATTCCGGGCGAATCACCTGGCCTGGAGAGCCGCAGGAATCCAGCCTGACCGTGCGGGACATCCTCGTCATGCACCTCCGGCACATGGACGGGCATACCGCCGACATTCGAGCGATCCGTGACCTGCACGGGTGCTAGAAAGGATTGGTTTGAGTGCCGCCTGAAACCACAAAAAACCTGATTGACGTTGTGATGGGCCGCATCCCTGCAGACCTGGTGATCCGCAAGGGCACCTGGGTCTGTGTGCAGTCCGGTGAGTTCATCCCGAACACGGACATTGCCGTCAAAGACGGGCGTATTGCCTACGTCGGTGAAGACGCCGGGCATACACTCGGAGAAAAAACGCGGATCGTCGATGCAGGAGGGAAATTCCTTGTGCCGGGACTGCTTGATGGTCACATGCATGTCGAATTGGGCATGCTGGTTGTCTCTGAGTTCGTGCGCGCTGTCGCACCCCACGGGACGACCGCCATGTTCATTGACCCACACGAAATTGCCAATATCTTCGGGTTGAAGGGGGTCAGGCTGATGGCGGATGAAGCCAGGGAGCAGCCGATCCACGTCTGGGTGCAGATGCCGTCCTGTGTGCCCTCCGCCCCCGGATTTGAAACACCCGGTGCGGAAATTGGTCCGGCAGAAGTGGCCGAGGCGATGACCTGGGACAATATCATCGGCCTGGGCGAGATGATGAACTACCCTGGGGTGGCTGCCGGGGATGCCAAAATGCTTTCTGAGATGGAGGCCACCCGTGCTGCGGGTAAGGTGATCGGCGGACATTATGCCTCCCCGGATCTCGGCCTGGCCTTCCACGCCTACCTCGCTGGCGGGGCAGAGGACGACCACGAGGGCACCCGGGTGGAGGATGCGGTGGCACGCCTGCGCCAGGGGATGAAGCCCATGCTGCGCTACGGCTCCGCCTGGCAGGATGTCGCCGCTCAGGTTTCCGCCATTACCCAGCAGGGACTGGAGACACGCCACTTCATTCTATGTACGGATGACTCGCATGCCGTCACGCTGGTGTCCGAAGGGCACATGGACCGCGTCCTGCGTCATGCCATCAGCCAGGGCCTGACCCCGATGACTGCCATCCAGATGGCCACGCTCAACCCGGCGGAACACTTTGGCGTCAGCCGCCAGGTCGGTCAGATCGCTCCGGGGCGCTCGGCGGACATCCTGCTGGTTGAAGACCTGAAGGATTTTCACGCCGGGATGGTGGTCGCCGGAGGTAAAATCGTGGCGGAGAATGGAAAATTGCTGGTGGAACTGCCGAAGCGGACCTACCCGGAGTGGGTCGTGCAGTCCGTCCATCTCAAGCGGCCGCTCAGGCGAGAGGACTTTCGCTTGAAGGTGGACGACCAGCTGGCGGGTGCCCGGAAGGTCAATGTTAATGTCATCGGCGTGATCGAGAACCAGGCACCGACCAGGCACCTGCAAGCGATCGTCCCCGTGAAGGGCGGGGAAGTCATGCTGGTTCCAGGGCTCGCGAAAGTTGCCCACATCGAGCGCCACCACGCCACGGGAACAGTGCAGGTTGCGTTGGTGAGTGGTTTTGGCTTTACCGGGAGGTGCGCGATCGCCTCTACCGTGGTCCATGACAGCCATCACATGATCGTCGTTGGTACGAATGAAGCGGACATGGCCCTTGCCGCCAACAAATTGGCGGAGGTCGGCGGAGGGCAGGTGGTGGTCAGGGAAGGCAAGACCATCGGCCTGGTTGAGCTCACTATCGCCGGGTTGATGTCGGCGGAAAAGGTGGAGGTGGTTGCCGCGAAAGCCCGCACAATCCTGGATGGTTTTCGCACCTGCGGCTGTACCCTCAACAACCCCAATATGCAATTAAGCCTGCTGGCATTGGTCGTCATCCCCGAATTGCGCATCTCGGATAAGGGGCTGGTGGATGTCACGCAGTTCAAATTCATTCCGGTCATTCAGGGACCGGCAGACTAAAAAAGGAGGTCAAGATGGGACAATATCCATTTCGGCGCTTGCAAAGCGAGTTGTCCGAGCTGATCGCTTCACTCCCGGCAGAAAGCCGCCTTCCATCCGAGCCAGAGCTGGCGAAGCGGATGGGCGTTTCGCGTGCCACGCTGCGGGAGGCCATGCGTTCATTCGAGGGGCAGGGGTTAATCCGCCGCCGGCAGGGGGTCGGTACATTCGTGATCGGCAAGGTACCGGTCATCGATTCCGGTTTGGAGGTTCTGGAAAGCATCGAAAAGATGGCCCAGCGCATCGGGCTGGAGGTCAAGATGGGCGCCCTCCATGTGGTTGAAGTCATGGCGAACACCGAAACCGCCGAAGCCCTCGACGTTCCCGTCGAGACGAAGCTGACCCAGGTCAGCCGCATCATCTATACCGACGCCCGGCCGATTGCTTACCTGGTCGATACCCTGCCGGAGGATGTGGTCTCTGCAACCGACCTGGAAAAACGCTTCACCGGGTCAGTGCTGGACCTCCTGCTGCGCCGCGGCGACCCCAAGCTGGTTCAATCACGAACAGAGATCAAAGCCATCGGGGCGACGTCCGAGGTGGCTCGAGCCCTGCAGATCCAGCGCGACGATGTCCTGCTCAATTTCGCTGCCTGTCTTTATTCCGACAGCGGCCGCGTGGTGGATTACTCATTCAGCTATTTCTTGCCTGGCTACTTCCGCTTTCATGTAGTGAGGCGGGTGGGTTAATTCGGAGGAGATAAAGGAGAGAGCAGAGATCCGCCCCTGATCCCGGTCCTCTCCGTCCTTCGCCTTATTCTCATATCTCTGGAGGTAAGCAATGCGCAGTTTTAGCGGACGGGATATATTATCCCTCAAGGATTTCGAACGAAACGAATTTATGCACGTCTTCGACGTGGCCGCTGAGCTGGAACCAATTGCGGTCAGCCGCCGCAACAGTGACCTGCTCAAGGAAAAAACCCTGGTGACGGCTTTCTACCAGCCGTCCACACGGACACGCCTGGCGCACGAGGCGGCCATGCACCGCCTGGGGGGACACGTGACCGGCTTTTCAGATGCCAAGATGACGCGTGCCGGGGACTTTTACCAGGAGTCCATCAAGGATACGGTCAAGATGCTGGAGTACTACGGCGATGTGATCGTCATGCGCCATTTCCAGCAGGGCGCGCCGCACGAAGCTGCCAAATGGGCATCCATACCGATTATCAACGGCGGCGACGGCTGGGGTGAACACCCCACCCAGATCCTGACCGACCTGCTCACCGTCCTGAAGGAGAAGGGCACCATTGATGGTCTGCACTGGCTGGCGGTGGGGGACATGCGTATGCGCACCATGCACTCGCTGGCTTACGCATTGACCCAGTTCGACTGCCCGATTACCTTCGTTTCCCCGCCGGAAATGTCGCTGACCAAGGAGTTCAAGAAGGAGCTCAAAGATTACAGCTTGAACTTCAAAGAAGCCGAGCACGTCGAACAGGCAATTGCTGAGGCGGATGTCATCCTGGTCGAGCCGGTCGTCCAACCGGACTACACCAAGAGCCGCGACGAGCGCGCCAGCAAAGATGTAGGTTTGACCCCGGCCAATTACAAAATCACCCGCGAGCTGCTTTCGAAGAAAGCCAAGTCTGATGCCATCCTGCTTCACTCCCTGCCGCGCATGGACGAGATCCCGATCGATGTGGACATCACCCGCTGGTCGCGCTACTGGCAGGAGGCCTTCAACGGTGTCGTGATGCGCATGGCACTGCTGGCGCTTGTTCTGGGCGCGATGGAATGATGATACCGGGGGGCGAACCATCCGCACCCGGGGATGCTTCGTGAGCAGGCCGCCCCTACCAGATGATTGCTGGAGTAAGAATTATGCAAACCTTTTTACAAGGACGCGATCTAATCGGCGACCTGGATTTTACCAAGGAAGAAGTCGAAACCGTCCTCGACGTGGCTTTTGACCTGAAGCGCAAGCGCGCGCTGAACGAGCCGCATGCCTACCTGCGGGATAAAGTGCTGGCGATGCTGTTTTTCTTCAGCAGCACACGCACGCGCGGCTCGTTCGAAGCCGGCATGGCCCAGCTGGGAGGCCACGCCGCCTTTATCGAAAGTAAGACCACCCAGATCGCCCACGGCGACACACCCAAGGAGATCGGGGAGATTTTCGGCCGCTACTTCGACGGCATTGCCATCCGCCATGTCGACTGGGGCATCGGCAACCTCTACTTGAACGAAGTCGCCAGACACTCCCGCGTCCCCTTGCTCAACATGCAGTGCGACATCTACCATCCATTCCAGTGCCTGGCCGATCTGATGACCATCGTGGAGAAAAAAGGCCGCGACCTGCGCCGCAAGAAGATGGTTGTCTCATGGGCGTATGCTGCTTCCTACCAGAAACCGATGTCCGTACCCCAGTCGCTCATCCTGCAAATGCCGCGCTTCGGCATGGACGTGGTCCTGGCCCATCCCCCGGAGTTTCGCCTGATGCCTGAGATCATGGAACAGGCCGCAACACAGGCTAAAAAGTTTGGTGCCGGTTTCGAGGTCATTTCCGACAAGGATGGCATGGAGAAAGCCTTCAAGGACGCTGACATTGTCTACGCCAAATCCTGGGGAGCCATGGTGCATACCCCCGACCCGGACGAAGGTGCCAAGATCATCCAGAAGTATTCGCACTGGATCACCGACGAAAAGAAAATGAAGCTTGCCAGGCAGGATGCCATCTACATGCACCCGCTGCCGGCAGACCGCAACATCGAGGTTACCGACGGGGTCATGGACGGGCCCCAGTCCGTGGTTTACGACCAGGCGGAGAATCGCCTTCACGTTCAAAAGGCAGTGATGGCATTGACTTTGTAGGCAGGAGATTTTTTTATGAGTAAGAAGAATAAGGGAGTAGCGGTTATAGCAATTGGTGGAAATTCCCTGATCCGCGACCCAAAGCGTGTCAGCGTCGAGGATCAGGAGGATGCCCTGCGCGAGACTGCCCGCCATGTCGTCGATATGGTCGAGGCCGGTTGGGATGTTGCCATCGGTCATGGCAATGGACCCCAGGTGGGTTTCATCCTGCGCCGTTCGGAGATTGCCGCCAAGGTGGAAGGCATGCACGAAGTCCCACTGGATGTGTGCGGCGCGGACAGCCAGGGAGCAATCGGTTACGAGTTTCAGCAGGCCATGCAGAACGAACTGTATCGATGTGGCATCCAAAAGAATGTCTGTACGATCATCACCCAGACCCTGGTGGACAAGGACGACCCCGCTTTCAAGAACCCCAGCAAACCAATCGGCGGTTTCATGGAAGAAGATGAAGCCAGGCGGCGTGAAAAGGAGATGGGCTGGAGTGTGGTGGAGGATGCCGGCCGCGGCTGGCGGCGTGTCGTTCCCTCACCACTTCCGAAGAAAATCGTGGAGTTCGATTCGGTTAAAACCCTGATCGACGCCGGCGTGATAGTCATCACCGTGGGTGGCGGCGGCATCCCGGTCATTGACACCGGGAAAGGTGAGTATCAAGGTGTAGCCGCGGTGATCGACAAGGATTTTGCCAGCAGCCTGCTGGCGCGGGAGATTAAGGCCGATCTGTTTCTCATCGCCACGGCCGTCGAGAAAGTAGCCATCAATTTCGGAACCCCGGACCAGAAATGGCTCGACCGGATGACCCTGGCCGAGGCGAGGCAGTACCTGACCGAAGGGAAGCATTTTGCCAAGGGCTCCATGGCTCCCAAGATCCAGGCCATCCTCTGGTATCTGGAGACAGGCGGTAAGCAGGCGCTGATCACCAGCCCGGAGAATATCGGCCGGGCATTGAAAGGTGAAACCGGCACGTGGATTGTGCCGTGAGTTTTAAGATTGTTGGTCGTGATAGAATCACGCACGTTTAGACAACCATGCTTTCATTACACCCGTCGAAAGGAGGTGACATGAGGGGAGACTCGCTGGATTGATTTGCGTCCATTTGTCGTCCAACTCTTATAATCACCATTGAGGAGGAAGTACCCTATGCGCAACATATTCAAGTACATTGCCTTACCGGCCCTGATTCTGGTGCTGCTGCTCAGCGCCTGCGGGGGTGCAAGCAGCGGTTCGAAGCTTGCCGCACTTGGTAAGAGCTTTACTTTTGGCATGCTCTTGGTGGGCCCTCATAACGATCAGGGCTGGAGCCAGGCTACCTATGAAGGCGGCCAGTACGTCGAGCAGCATGTGACCGGTGCAAAGATGATTTACCTGGAAAACGTCTATTCCGGCTCACCCTCCTACCCAGGACAAACGGCCTCACAGCTGGCCGAAAAACTGGTTGCTCAGGGCGCCAAGTTGATCTTCTTCAACTCCGATGATATGAAGGATGAAGCCCTTAAATTTGCAAAGGCGCATCCTGATATTTATGTCATCGGTGTCTCGGATGACTGGACCTGGCAGGCGGGTAAGAACTACACCGCTTCGCCCAATCAGGTCGATATCATGGGACGCATGGAATACATGAAGGAGATTGCCGGCTGCGCCGCTGCCTTGACCACCCAGACCGGAAATATCGGGTTCCTTGGCCCACTGATCAACGATGAGACCCGCCGCCTGGCATCCTCGGCTTACCTAGGCGCCAAGTATTGCTGGGCCAATGTCCTGAACAAGGATCCTTCCAAGCTGACCTTCAAGGTCACCTGGATCGGCTTCTGGTTCAACATCCCGGGTACAACCCTCGACCCAACACAGGTCGCCGACGATTTCTTCAACACCGGGTATGACGTGGTCATTTCGGGGATCGACACCACGGAAAATCTCGTGGAAGCCAAGAAGGCTCACGACGCGGGTAAATCTGTCTGGGCGCTCGCCTATGATTACCATGGTAACTGCAGCGTCGCCCCGGAGATCTGCCTGGGCGTCCCGTACTTCAACTGGGGTCCCGCTTTCGCCGCAACGGTCCAGACCGCCGCGAATGGGAAGTGGGTCTCCAATTTCCAATGGAACCCCCCGGACTGGACAAACATCAACAACCCGGATACCAGCGCGGTCGGATTCAATAAAGGCGCCGGCCTGAGTGCTACCGCCTCCACCCAGCTGGATGGGTTCATCTCCCAGCTGGCCGGTGGATTGAACCTTTGGAAGGGTCCATTAAACCTGCAGGATAACACTTCCTACCTGGCCGATGGCGTGGCTGCCACGGATCTACAGATCTGGTACCTGCCCCAGCTTCTCCAGGGCATGCAAGGCCAGAGCGTTTCCAAATAACCTCTTTGATCCACGGGGGAAGGCGGAAGCCTTCCCCCCCATTTTATTTTTTATTCATATTATTCCAGTAAAATTGTTTCCGATCAGGATACACCATGAATGTTGAGCTGAAGGATATCCATAAAACATTTGGTGCGGTCCATGCCAATACCGGCATCAGCCTGACCGTCCCATCCGGGACAATCCTGGGCATCCTGGGGGAAAACGGCGCCGGAAAAAGCACCCTGATGAAGATATTATCTGGATTTATTCGGGCAGACCAGGGTGAAATTTATCTGGATGGTCATCCCGCCAGTATTCATTCCCCGGCGGACGCCATCCGCCTGGGGGTGGGTATGCTCCACCAGGACCCGCAGGATTTTCCACCGATGCGCGTGATCGATAATTTCATCCTGGGAAGGGAAGGCGGCCTGCTTCCCGGCCAGGCCACTGCGCTGCGCGAATTCCAGCACCTGGCGGAACAGTTCTCTTTTTCGCTTGACCCGGAAGCATACGTCGATTCGCTGACCGTCGGCGAACGCCAGCAGTTGGAAATCCTGCGCCTGATCTGGCTCGGAGCGAAGGTCCTGATTTTCGACGAACCCACCACCGGCATCAGCGCAGCCCAGAAGGAAAAGCTTTTTGCCGCATTGCGCCTGCTGGCGGAACAGGGCAGGGCCGTTTTGTTCGTGTCCCACAAACTGGAAGATGTCCAGGGATTGTGCAGCCGCGTGGCTGTCCTGCGCCAGGGGGTCCTGATCGGGGAGGCCAGGCCGCCTTACAGCACGAAAGACCTGGTTGAGATGATGTTCGGTAAGACCATAACCGTGGGAGCACGCAATCCCTGTGGGGCGGAGGACGTAATCCTCAGCCTGCGCAACCTTTCGGTCGAGGACTACCGGCTTAAGCTACGCGAGGTGACCCTGGATGTGCACTGCGGGGAAGTCATCGGCCTGGCCGGCATGGAAGGCAGCGGCCAGGGACTTTTCCTGCGTGCTGCTGCCGGCCTGGTGCGGACGGTGGGTGGGCGGATAGTGATAGGGGAGCATGACCTGACCGGCCGGTCCTATCAGAGTTTTAAAAAGCACGGCGTGGCCTACCTGCCTGCCTCACGTTTGGAAGAAGGCCTGGTTTCAGGAATGAACCTCACCGAGCATTTCATCCTGGCGGAGGAGGCCGAAGGTTTCTTCATCAATTGGGAAAAAGGCCGCATGCTGGCGCAGGAGCGCATCACCGAGTTCAACGTGCGCGGTACGCCAGCCAATACGGTTGAATCCCTCTCGGGCGGCAACCAGCAGCGGGCGCTGTTGGCACTGTTGCGGGACCCGCTTGAGCTGCTGCTGCTCGAACACCCCACGCGCGGCCTGGATATCGAATCCACCATTGATATTTGGAACAAGCTCAAAGAGCGCTGTCAGCAGGGGACCGCGATCATGTTCGTTTCTTCCGACCTGGAAGAGATCCTGCAGTACAGTGACCGGGTGCTGGTCTTTTTCAGCGGCGGGGTGACCCAGCCGCTCTCTGCAATTGAGCTGACCACTGAAAAGCTTGGCGAACTGATCGGCGGCAGCGGCTGGACGGGAACACCTACAGGGCAGAAAGCATGAAGAAGAATACCTGGGTCAACATCGCTTTTCAGGCCGGTGCGCTGGTCCTTGCGCTCTTGATCACCACGCTTCTTTTGGTGGCCGCAGGAGCGCCGCCCTTTGCAGCTTACGGCAGCATCATCAGTGGGGCATTCGGCTCATCTGACAACTTGGTGGCGGTGCTGATCACCTGGGCGCCGCTGCTGCTGACTACTGCCGGAGTGCTGATCACCTTTTCCGCCGGGTTGTGGAACATCGGTGCGGAAGGGCAGATGGTTCTGGGTGCAATTTTCACCACCGGGATGCTGCGGGTGCTCCAGAATACTCATGTCCCCCCGGCGCTGGTCATTCTCCTGGGCATCCTGGCCGGAATCCTCGGCGGGGCACTCTGGGCCGGGCTGGCCGGAGCAATGAAAACCTTCGGGGGGGTGAATGAAATCTTCGGCGGGCTTGGGCTGAACTTCGTCGCCACTGCGCTCACGATTTATCTGGTCTTCGGACCCTGGAAGCGGCCGGGGGTCGGATCGATGTCCGGTACGCAGCCGTTTGATCCGGTGTTATGGCTGCCCACCTTGCCGGGTACTGATCTGAGCCTCTGGTCACTTGGAATATCGGTCCTTGTGGTTGTCGTTGTCTACTTTTTGCTGCGCGGTACGCATTACGGCTTGCGCTTGAAGGCAGTCGGCAAGAATCCAAAAGCTGCCTTCCTGCTGGGTGTTCCGACCTGGCAGTACGGCATGTCTGCCTTCCTGTTGTGCGGAGCGTTTATTGGCCTGGCGGGTGCATTCCAGGTGGTGGGAATCTACCACCGCCTGCTGCCCAACATTTCCAATGGCTATGGGTTCCTTGGCCTGCTGGTGGCCATGCTGATTAACTACCAGGCGCTCTGGGCGGCGCCGATTGCGTTTTTCTTTGCCGCGGTGTCCAGCGGTACCGTCGAGCTGCAGATCTTTTACAAGCTCGACTCGTCCTTTGCCGGCGTCCTGCAGGATTTGCTCGTACTGATGGTCCTGCTGGGTGAAGGCGCACGCCAGCGGCTTTTGAGGAAAGGGTAGGACCCGTGATGGGAACGAATACGACATTGATCGGCCTGGCTGGGGTCCTGGCGGTGGCTGCACCGGTCCTGTTCGCCGTGATTGGCGAGACGATCACTGAACGCGCCGGGATCATCAATCTGTCCATGAATGGTTCGATCCTGCTCTCCGCCGTGGGAGGTTTTGCCGTCGCCTACAGAACCGGAAGCCTGCTGCTCGGTTTCTTGGGTGGAATGTTGATCGGAATGCTCATGGCGTTCATTGTGGCCTTCAGCAGCATCACGCTGCGCCAATCGCAGGTGGCGGTTGGGTTTGTCCTGGCGCTCGCGGGCCGCGATCTCTCGTACTTCCTGGGCGTGCCTTATATGAATACCCCGGGGCCGGTTCTACCTGGCTGGTCGATCCCCATCCTGAAAGATATTCCTGTCCTGGGCCCACTGCTGTTTCGGCAGAATTTGATCACCTACCTCAGCTACCTGACCATTCTTCTGGCCTGGCTGTGGATTTATCGCACACGGCCGGGGCTCCTGCTGCGGGGGATCGGCGAGCGTCCAGCGGCGGCCTATGTGCGCGGCGCGAATGTCAACCGGTTGCGTTATATCTACACCCTCGTCGGTGGAGCGCTCATCGGCCTGGCGGGACCCGCCTATACCCTGAATGTCAAAGCCGGCTGGATGGGCACCCAGACCGGCCTGGATGGGATTGGCTGGATCGTCCTTTCCATCACCATTTTCGGGGGCTGGAACCCGCTGCGGGCAGCCTTTGGAGCTTACCTGTTTTCCTTCCTGCAGTGGCTGGGCCTGGTGCTCCAGGCCAGTCTCACCGGGATCCCAACCCAGGTTCTTCAGGTGGCGCCATTCCCGCTGATGATCCTGACCCTCCTGCTGGTCAATATCGGAGACGCCGAGTGGGTGCAGCGCTCCCTGGCTGCCATGCCAACCGGGATGCGGCGGTTCGCCGTCCGTCTCCTGCGGGCATTGCGCGCCTCGCCTCCAGCCTCGCTCGGTGTTCCATTCGAGTCCGAATGACCCAGCCTGGCGACCGGTCAAGTCGCCAGGGTTATAATGGGGAGCATGACCAATTTTGTCGGCTACCGTTGTTCTTTGTGCAACTCTGAATATCTTTCCGGCCAGGTGACCTATACCTGCCCGAAGGACGGTGGTAACCTGGATGTCGTCCTGGATTACGGGGCCATTCACCAGAAATTTCAGCCCGAGGATCTGGCTTCGCGCGCCGAGGATTCGCTTTGGCGCTATCTGCCTTTGTTGCCCGTCCCGGACCCCGGTGGGGAGGGCACGCCTCTGCGGGCTGCCGGTTGGACTCCGATCTTTGGTCTGCCGCGCCTTGCGCAGAAACTAGGCATGAAACACGTGTGGCTGAAGGACGAGAGCCGCAACCCAACCGCATCCTTTAAGGACCGGGCCAGCGCGGTCGTGATATGCCGCGCTCGTGAGCTCCAGGCTGAGGTTGTGGTTACCGCATCAACCGGCAACGCCGGGGCTGCCCTGGCCGGGATGGCCGCTGCGGTCGGGCAGAAGGCGATCATCTTTGCTCCGAGGAGCGCCCCGCCTGCCAAGATCGCCCAGCTGCTTGTCTTTGGTGCAAAAGTCCTGCTTGTCGATGGATCCTATGATGACGCCTTCGATCTGACTGTCAAGGCGGCGGAAGAGTTCGGCTGGTATTGCCGGAACACTGGATATAACCCCTTTACCGCCGAGGGGAAAAAGACTGCTGCCTTCGAAATTTGGGAGTGGTGGCGCGGCATCTGGCGGACGGAAGATGATCCGATCAAAGACCCGCCTCTGACTATATTTGTCCCGGTTGGGGATGGGAATATCATTTCCGGTCTGCATAAAGGCTTCAAGGACCTGAATGCTCTGGGGTGGCTGGAAAAAATGCCGCGCCTGGTGGGTGTCCAGGCCGAAGGCTCCGCGGCGATTGCCGATGCCTTCCATGCCGGGATGGAGAAGATCACCCCCGTCGCTGCACAGACCATTGCCGACAGTATTTCTGTCGATTTTCCCCGCGACGGTGTGCGCGCTGTGCGGGCGGTCCGCGAGACGGCAGGTACTTATATCCTGGTGAGCGATGGGGAAATCCTGGCAGCCATCGCCGCGCTCGGGTCCCAGGGGATTTTTGCCGAGCCGGCGGGCGCAGCTGCGTATGCCGGCCTGGTGAAAGCCGCCCACGAAGGGTTCGTCCAGCCGGAGGACGCGGTCCTGGTGCTGAACACCGGCTCCGGCTTGAAAGATGTGCGTGCCGCCATGCAGGCGGTGGCTGAAGCACCGGTGATTGAACCGACGCTGGAAGGAGTGAAAGCATGGCTGTGAAGCCTGATGTGCCGTGGAAATTGCCGATCCGTTACATCGCTTTTGCAATTGCCTTCATCCTGCTGGCGTTACTCCTGTGGCGTGTCCGCCGGGTATTTGAGCCGTTGATCATTGCCGCATTTATCGCCTATCTCATCCACCCCGGAGTCAATTATCTAATCGGGAGCAGACATATGGCCCGCAAGTCGGCCGTCCTCCTGGTTTATTCCGTGACATTGGTCGTCTTGATTGGCGTACCCGCGGTCATCACTCCCCTTTTCTTTGATGAGTTTCAGAATGTCGTCACCGACACGGTCCACGTGATCGATCAGTCCATTTCCTGGTTGTCCCAGACTCACACCATCCTCGGACTCACCATTAGTCTCACCCAGCTTGCAGACCGGTTAAGTCAGCTGCGTGTCTCTTTCCTCACCTATATCTCCAATCAGGCGTTCCAGTTGTTGGGAAAGACCTCGCTGGGCGCCCTCTGGCTGCTGGTCATCCTGGTTGCGGTCTACTTTATCCTGGCCAGGTGGCCCGACATCCGGGAAGGTTTTATCGGTTTCTTCCCTGAAGCTTATCAACCGGAGCTGACCGAGCTCTACAAACGGCTGCGCCTGATCTGGATGAGCTATCTGCGCGGCCAGCTGACCTTGATGATCATTGTCGGAGTGGCATTTACGATCGCCTGGATGATCATCGGCGTTCCTGGGGCTTTGGTGTTGGGGGTGATTGCTGGATTGATGACGATCATCCCGGACGTCGGCCCATTCCTGGCAGCCGCCTTAGCTGTCGTTGTCGCTGCCCTCGAGGGTTCGAACTGGTTCGCACTGCCGCATTTGCTGGTCGCGGCGATCGTCCTGGCTGTGTACCTGGTGCTGATTTCGATTAAGAATTTCTGGCTGCGTCCATTGATTATGGGCCGCAGTGTCCACATGCCTGAGGCGTTGATTTTTGTATCCATCCTGTTGGCGACGGTCCTGTGGGGCATCCTGGGGGCCCTGCTTGTGGTTCCGGTGCTGGCTTCCCTGGTCATCATTGGCGATTACCTGCGTCGTCGCATCCTGGGCATGCCTCCCTTCCCTCCGTCGGAGCCGTTCATCACCACGGGGAGTTCTGATTCCGGCACTGGCGAGAACGTTGCTCCACCCCCCAAACCATCCCGTAAAAAGAAGGTCTGACATGACAGTGACCTATTCGATTATCGCCCCGATCTTCAATGAAATTGAAAACATCCCCGAACTCTACCGCCGCGTCCGGGAGGTGATGTTGTCACTGCCCGGGACATGGGAGCTGGTCCTGGTTGATGATGGTTCCAGCGACGGTTCCACGGACAGCATCCTTGAACTGGCGAAAAAGGACAAGCATGTCCGCCCGATCATCTTCGCACGCAATTTCGGCCACCAGATTGCCATTACTGCCGGGTGGGATTATGCGCGCGGGGATGCCGTAGTGATTATCGATGCCGATTTGCAGGATCCTCCAGAAGTGATCCCGGAACTGATCGCCAAATGGCAGGAAGGGTACGAGGTGGTCTATGCCGTGCGCGCCGAACGGGCAGGCGAGAGCTGGTTTAAGAAGGTAACCGCCACAATGTTTTATCGCCTGGTATATCAGATCACCGATGTCAACATCCCGGTCGATGCCGGCGATTTCCGATTGATGGATCGCAAGGTGGTGGACGTACTCAAGACCATGCGCGAGAGGTACCGCTTCCCGCGCGGCATGTCGGCATGGGTTGGTTTCCGGCAAATTGGCGTACCCTATAAGCGATCCGCCCGCTTCGCCGGTGTAACCAAATATCCGTTCAAGAAGATGCTTGCACTCGCGCTGAACGCGATCACCGGCTTTTCGTATTTCCCGCTCCAGCTGGCGACCTACTTCGGTTTTACGGCAGCCGGGGTGGCAATCATTGGCATCCCGGTGGTCATCATCCTGCGCCTGACAGGCCGGGGAACCCTGACTGGCCAGGCCACCACCCTGATCGCCGTGCTTTTCCTGGGCGGGGTGCAGCTGATCTTCCTGGGTGTGTTGGGGGAATATATCGGAAGGGTCTACGATGAGGTCAAGGGGCGGCCGCTCTACATCGTGCGCGAATTCCCGGATGAGAAGAAACACTAACCGGTGCGCATCCTTGCAGGATGCAGCGAATGAAAAATCCATCCGGTCTGGTTTCCCGGATCACCGGGGTCAAACGCGAGAGGGTCTGGCGTTTGACCCTCCTGCCAGTTTTCCTGGAAGGTAGATGCTTGTGATAAAAATGGAACGGATGTCGAATACCTCCTATCGCCTGATGGTGGCGACCATGAATGTCATCGATTTCCTTTTCTCTCATATTGAGAAGCGGGTGGCCAGGTTCGGAATCCAACCCGGGATGACGGTGGTGGATTACGGCTGCGGGCCGGGCAGGTATACAGTTTTTTATTCCCGTCTGGCCGGAGAGCGGGGAAAGGTCTATGCGGTTGACATCCACGAGGTTGCCATCCAGCTGGTCGGTCAGAAAAAGGAACAATACGGGCTGACGAACGTGGAGCCGGTCCTGGCTCACGGCTATCAGAGCGGCCTGCCGGGGGGGATCGCCGACGTGGTGACGGCCATTGACATCTTCTTCGGCGTTCAGGATCAGAAGGCATTCCTGGCCGAGCTCAGGCGCATTGCCAAGCCGGATGGAATCCTCATCATCGACGACGGGCATCAGCCGCGCCGGGCGACGAAGGCGCAGATCGACGCGGCGGGCGGCTGGAAACTTTTCGAGGAAACCAGAGATCACTTGAAATATAAACCTGCCTGAGGGAGACCTGGGCCGGCGAAAAAGCGTTTTTCCAAGCATATATATTGGAGATAAAGATTGACGACCGATTTCGATCGAATCATTGACCGCCGCCACAGCGGCTCCATCAAGTGGAAAAAATATCCTGCGGATGTCCTGCCCCTGTGGGTGGCCGACATGGATTTCGCTGCGCCGGAGCCGATCCTGGCTGAGCTGCGCAGTGCAGTGGATCACGGTATTTTCGGATATGAACAGCCCTCCAGAGAGCTCGCCGAGACAGTCGCCGCGCGCCTGGAAAAATTGTACCTCTGGAAGGTCCCGCCGGACCGGATACTCGCCACGCCGGGTGTCGTCTCCGGTTTCAACCTTGCCGCCCGGACGATCTGTGCTCCCGGCAGCGCCATTCTGGTCCAGCCGCCTGTCTATCCGCCCTTCCTGAGCGTCCATGAGAATGTAGGTGTGGGACGCCAGCTGGCTGCTCTGAGGGTGGTAAACCAACCCCACACGCTCGGTTACGAGATTGACTGGGAGAAGTTCGAAGCAGCCATCCGCTCAGCCGGGATGAAGACCGGCATGTTTCTGTTGTGCAACCCGCACAATCCGACGGGTCAGGTCTATTCCCGCGAGGACCTGCTTCACATTGCTGAAATATGCCTGAAGAACAACGTCCTTATCTGTTCTGACGAGATCCACAGCGAGCTGCTCCTTGGAGGAGCGGGCCATATCCCGATAGCCAGCCTCGACCCGGAAATTGCCGACCACACCATCACCTTGATTTCCCCGAGCAAAACCTTCAATATTCCCGGTTTGTTTTGCGGGTTTGCCGTTATCCCCAATGAAGGCTTGCTTGACCGGTATAAGAAAATGGTCGAACGGATGACCATGCATGTCAGCAGCCTTGGCCTCGCCACGGCGCAGGAAGCCTATTCGGGCGGATGCGACGAGTGGCTGGCTGAACTGCGCACCTACCTGACCTCAAACCGTGACTTTCTCGTCGGATATGTAAAGACCCATCTCCCGGGGGTCAGGACGACGGTCCCGCAGGCGACTTACCTGGCCTGGCTGGACTGCAATGACCTGATCCGGGAAGGAAAAATAGCCCTTTCCGCCCACCAATTTTTTCTGGTGCAGGCCAGGGTGGCCCTGAATGAGGGCGCAGATTTTGGCCCGGGCGGGGAAGGGTTTGTAAGGTTGAATTTCGGCTGTCCGCGCCAGACCCTGACGGAAGCATTGGAGCGAATGCGATCCGCTTTAGTCCTGAAGCCTTAAGCAAGCAGCGGAGTTCATGTCGAACTCCAGATTTCATTTTCGAGAGGTTTTCGCGGCCTCCCGCCAGGTGTCACTGGTTGACGCACTGCGCTGCATCACCCGGTGCCGAACCGTTGGGGTATTCACATTTGACCGCCCCGAGGGCAGATTTGATCACCACGGTGATGGTCCCTGGGTGAATGTCCTGAACCGGACAGGCGCCGGGCAGGTTAGAATCCGGATGGGCCCATTGAATGGAGGCAACATTCGCGGCTAAGAATTGTCCACATTTGTTTGAATTTGACCACTCGTAGCTGAGCGTGCCGCCCGCCGGGTCGAATGCGGTCACAGTGTAAAAAGTGGAATATTCTTCCTGCACGAATACGGCTACGAACTTGCAGACCACAGGACCCTTGAATGATGCGTTGACTTGTTTACAGGGAGGGGTTGGGGATACGGTTGGCGAGCTCGTCGGCGTGGGCGAGCCCGTCGGTGAGGGAGTGACAGGCCGGGCGGTGGCGGTTTGGGCCTCTTCGGTCATCAATTGATCGGCAATTTTCGAGGCGTCTTGTGGTTCAATTACATCGCAGCCGGCCAATGCGATGCCGACTAAAATTACAAAGGAAAGCAGGCGATAACTGATCGGTTTAGCCATATTCATAACCTCCTTGGTCAGGTAAATGCGGGTCGGACGATTCCATCCGGAAACCCAGCAGGTGAAGAAGCAGGGAATAAATAATATGTCTAATCCGGTAAATATTATCATGTTTAAAGTTGCCTTGTCGATCCCCCTAAAGGCGCATCCAGAAATGCAAAAGCGAGAGCCCGGCCTGACGACTTTAAGCGACCGCTTGCAGGGCAGACCATGTGCGCACCGATGGGACTTGTGTTGGACTGAGGCTGGGAAGCTGGGAAATCGATCGCCCTTTTCAATCCAGGCCTGCGGGCGTTCGCCGGATGCCAGCCCCCTGGTCCATGCCAGGATTGGACAAGGGGTCCCCTTTAACGCATAGCGGCTCAAGGAGAAGGAAATTATGAAGGTTCTTTTCATTGGTGGCACCGGCCTGATCAGCTCGGCCTGCTCGGACCTGGCGCTGGAACGAGGCCTGGAGCTTTTCCTGCTCAACCGCAGCCGTTCTGGGAAATATCCCACCCCGCTTGGCGCACAGCTGCTGGTGGGTGACGTCCACGCGGATCCTGCCGCACTGGCGCAGCTGATCGAAGGGCACCGCTTCGATGTCGTTGTCGACTGGGTTGCCTTTACCCCCGAGGATATCGAACGGGATATCCGGTTGTTCAGCGGCAGAACAGGGCAGTTTATCTTCATCAGCTCCGCCAGCGCTTACCAGAAACCGCCTGCCCATTACCTCATCACCGAGGGGACGCCGCTGGAGAACCCGTTTTGGGAGTATTCACGCAATAAAATTGCCTGTGAAGCGCGTCTGAAGCAGGAATTCGACAAGCGCGGTTTCCCGATCACCATTGTACGGCCATCCCTGACCTATGGACTGTCGCAGATTCCGCTGTGTGTGGGGAGCTGGGAACATCCTTACACAGTGATGGACCGGATGAAGAGGGGAGCAAAGATCATTGTTCCAGGGGACGGCACCTCGCTGTGGGTGCTGACTTGGAACGGCGATTTTGCCAAGGGTTTTCTCGGGTTGTTAGGGAATGAAAAGGCCATCGGCCAGGCTTATCACATCACTTCCGATGAAGTGCTGACCTGGAACCAGATCTACCGCGAGGCAGGCCGCGCGATTGGAGTGGAGGCGGATATCGTGCATGTCCCCTCGGAGCTGATCGCCGCCTATGATCCAGAAGCCATTGGCAGCCTGATCGGTGATAAGGTGAACAGTTCGGTCTTCGACAACCGCAAGATCAAAGAGCTTGTCCCGGATTTCACCTGCACTGTTCCCTGGTCAGACGGGGTGCGCCGGTCGCTGGCGTGGTTTGAAGCCGACCCGGCCCGCCGGACGATCGATGAACGGGCCAATGCGACATGGGATAAGATCCTCTCGGTTTACAGTCGGGTTTTTCCCATGCCAGGTTGAGAACTGTCATATAATTAACGAAGACCAGCTGCTTTGAGGAAAGGGAGAAGTTCATTCTATGTATACATTGACTGCTGACGAAAAAGCTGCCCCGGTGATGATCTATACCCAGAATACCCTGGTGCGCGGGGATGTGGTGGCCAAGCAGAATGTTCGCATCAGCGTCTGGCTTCGCACGGAAGGTGCCCCGGAATCCATGCACCTGCTCAAACCCCAGATCATCTTTCTGAACAACAGCCCGGCTAAAGCATTTTCCTTCACAGAAACCTACCTGCCGACTTCCCAGGTGATCGCGTTTCATTTGACACCTCCTACCAAAGATCCGATGGATTATGATGAGACGGAAAAGAACCGCATCATGCAGCCCGTCTCGGTGCTGGTTGGGACGTTCATTTTCAACGGCGCCCTGCGGATTTCCACGCAGGTGGATTTTGGCACGAGTATCATTAACAATGCGCGCATTTCCTGGCTGTCGATTTACAACGTAAAGATCTCCAATCCCAATTTGCCCCAAATGGGGGAAATACTCGTCCCGATGCTCGTAGTACGACCCTCCCAGGTTACCTTTGCCCTTTCAGCTTGAATCTCGGAAAGCAGGAAAACCTAAGAGCGGCGAATCTTAAACTGCCGCTCTCCTTCTTGATAGAAAAGGCGGATGGAGAACATCCATCCGCCAGGTCGAACGACTTGCGGGGGAAAAAGCGGGTAAGGCCACTGTTCGTTGTGGGAAGCGTCAGGCTTGACCGATAAACCTTTTGCCTGCGTGGGTTATCCGCTCCTTCCCGCCAGAGGTAATGCAATCACTTTTTCGATCTCATACCTCCTTTCCAGACCTCATGGGTCTCTGAACTCATCATATAATAAATACCCTTATCGTTTCATAATAAAAAGTCATCAACTTTGTAAGGGGGATCTTTGCAGCAGAATATCCTTTCGGATATTCATCGGACAGTCCAGGCCGGGTCTTGATCGCACAAGTGCATCCCCTTTAAGTTTTTGCGATATAATCTAAGTTGTCAGACAACTCCCAGGAGAATATTATGACGACCATTGATCTGTCCATGCTCAAAGACCGCCGCAAGCGCGCCATCCAGCGGGCCCGCGAGCAGAACATCATCATCCCCACCTATTCCCAAATGAAAGATCCAACCAATATTCCCGCCAAAATAAAGCAGGAATTGAGAGGGGTCGGGCTGTGGGATGTGGCCCCGCGCAATCTTTTTCGCATTACCTGGCACAACGAACCGAAGGAGAGCGGCGGCGGCTTCGGTGGGGTCAACTTCCTCGAGCTGCCTCGCAGCCTGACCGGGGTCCCGGCCCGCATCATCGTGCTGGTGGGGAAGTGGTTCCCAACCGGGGCGCACAAGGTCGGGGCAGCCTTCGGGTGTCTTGTTCCGCGCCTGGTCACCGGCCAGTTCGACCCATCCATGCAGAAGGCTGTCTGGCCCTCCACCGGCAACTTTTGCCGCGGCGGCGCCTATGATTCAGCCCTGCTGGGCTGCACCTCCATCGCCATCCTGCCCGAAGGCATGAGCAAGGAGCGTTTCGAGTGGCTGGAGAAGATCGCCGGTGAGACGATTAAGACTCCCGGGTCCGAATCGAATGTTAAGGAGATCTTCGATAAATGCAAGGAGCTGCGCGCCTCCGGTCAGGACCTGATGATCTTCAATCAGTTCGAGGAGTTCGGCAATTACCTGTGGCATTATGAAATTACCGGGCATGCCATGGAGGAAGTGCTAAAGAAAGTCATGGGCGCGCAGGATCACTACCGCGGCATGGCTTCCGCTACCGGTTCGGCTGGCACGATCGCCAGCGGCGACTACTTGAAGCAGCTCTTCCCCGAAAGCAAGATTGTCGCCAGCGAGGCGCTGCAGTGCCCGACCCTGCTGGAAAACGGCTTCGGCGCCCACCGCATCGAGGGCATTGGCGACAAGCATGTGCCCTGGATCCATAATGTCAAGAACACGGATATCGTCGTCGCCATTGACGACAACGCCGTGGTCAATCTATCCCGGCTTTTCAATGAGCCGGCAGGTCGAAAGCATCTTGCCTCGAGAGGCGTCCCAGAATCCCTGATCGCCAACCTGGATATGCTGGGTTTCTCCGGTATCTCCAATGTGCTGAGCGCCATCAAATTTGCCAGGTACTACGAGCTGGGCGAACACGACATCGTCCTGACCGTGCTGACCGACTCGATGCAGCTCTACCAGTCACGTCTGAAGGAAATGCACGCCGAGTTTGGAGAGTACACCGAAATGGATGCCGCCGCGGACTTCGCCCGCTTCCTGCACGGCCAGTCGACCGATAACCTGCTCGAACTGCGCTACACTGACCGCCGCCGCATCCACAACCTGAAGTATTTCACCTGGGTCGAGCAACAGGGCAAGACCTACGCTGAAATCCAGGCGATGTGGAACGAGCCGGATTACTGGAATGAAGTCCAGCAACAGATCCCCGAGATCGATGGACTGATCGAGGAGTTCAACGCAGAAGTCGGTTTGATGAAATAGGTTCCAGGTGGAAACTCCCCCGGCAATTGTTGGGGGTCTCCCGTCCGCATTGTCAGGCCTCTTGCCCATTAGGAATGTGCCCATTCCTTAAAAATAGCCGTGGAAAAGCCTGTCCCCTCTGCCGATAATGGCCCTGCCGGCTCTCAGCTGCGATGAATTGTGAGAGGATCAGGAATAGCCTTCGTCGTGTGGATGCACTTGGATCCGGCGGAATCCCCATGGTTGACTTTCCGGGAGGAGGACCGAGGTTCTATTCTAAAATGAATCGGAAAGTTATATAATTACGAAAATTTCCTGTCCATTCCAGAGAGAGGTCCCCATGAGTGAAAATATCGAGTTTACCAGGAACTATACCGACCACAGCACCGACCGCGGTTTTCAATTCGAGTTCTTTTGCGACCGCTGCGGGACGGGATACCGCACTCAATTCCATGCCTTTGCCGCCGGGACAGTATCGAACGCGCTGAACACAGCCAGCGGCCTCTTCGGCGGAATCTTCAACAACGCCGCAAATGTCAGCGAAAACGTGCGCTCCGCCGCCTGGCAAAAGGCGCATGACGAGGCCTTTGTCAAAGCCATGCAGGATCTCAAGCCTGATTTTATCCAATGCCCGCGCTGCTCGAAATGGGTCTGCCGGAAGAGCTGCTGGAACACCCAGAAGGGGCTGTGCAAGGAATGCGCCCCGGACATGGGCGTGGAAATGGCAGCCGCGCAGGCCAGCCGCACGGTCGAGGAGATTTGGGCCCATTCCAAGGTGGCCGAGGAAGACCGGAGCATGTTGAAGGACGAAAGCTGGCGGGCGGGGGTACGCGCCACCTGTCCCAAATGCAATGCACCCCTGGAGAAAAACGTGAAGTTCTGCCCGGAATGCGGGGCTGCCATCCAGGCGGAAAAGTTCTGCACCAAATGCGGAGCCAAGCTGGCTGTAGACGCCAAATTCTGTGCCGAATGTGGGACGAAACAGGAATAATCGAATAACCTGGCAGGCAGGATCATGGGTCGAATTAGATGGGGACAGCGAAAATGGTCAACCCAACCGGTTTGAGTTCTTGCCCGGAGGTTGCCATTTCCGGATGATCCGGAAATCGCCCGGCATTTGGGGCAGTGCCTTCTCCAGCTGTGAACCCCGACTGAAGCAGAAGGCCACCCTGAATTGGTCGACGATACGGGACTTGTTGCGGATGCCCATTCCCAGCAAACCGATGCATTGATTTGTGAAGAGCGGCATCCTCTCTCCCGCCTCTCGGCCTGCTCTGCACAGGACATTCATCAGAAGTCTTGGGAACCTCTGAACCTCAGACACTTCCACCCCTCAGGTGTCTTATGCTGATAAAAAATGGTACCCTGATTACTGCTTCCGAAATTTTCCCAGCGGATATCCTTATTGAGGGTGAAAAAATCACCCGGATTGGTCAAAACCTGAATGCTCCCGGCACTGAGATCCTCGATGCGACAGGCTCCTTCATCACCCCCGGCGGTGTCGACCCGCACACCCACTTCGACCTGCCCATGTTCGACACGGTTTCGTCGGACGATCACTACACCGGGCACAAGGCGGCTGCTTTCGGCGGGACGACCACCGTGATCGATTTTGTTTCGCAGGATTTCCCCTCGCTCGAAAAGTGTGTGGAGGCCTGGCACAGGAAAGCCGAGAAAGCCGCGGTCGATTATTCCTTTCACATGAACCTGACCTGGCTGGACGACGCGGTTGCCTCCGAAATCCCTTCCTTGCCCAAAATGGGCATCACCACCCTTAAAACTTTTACCGCCTACAATGGTCGCCTGCGCCTTTCGGACGGGAACATCTTCCGCGCTATGCGCATAGCTAAGGAGAACGGCATGCTGGTCATGCTGCATGCCGAGAACGGGGATGTGATTGAAACCCTGGTCGCCGAGGCGCTATCCGCGGGTCATACCTCCCCCGAATGGCATGCCCTCACGCGCCCTGCCTGGGGGGCGGTCGAAGCCACCCTGAGGGCAGCTGCCCTGGCTTCCCAGGCAGGGGCGCCGCTGTACATCGTCCATATGAATGTGGCCGGGGAAGTGGATATGCTGCGCTATGCACGCGAACGCGGTATCCAGGTGATGGGCGAGACCTGTCCGCAGTATCTCTTTTTCACGGAGGACGATCTGCGCCGCCCGGATGGAGCCAAGTGGATCTGCTCGCCGCCGGTGCGCACCGCAGCCGACAACGCCCGCATCTGGGAGGGTTTGAAGGACAGCACGCTGCAGACCATCGCTACGGATCACTGTCCATTTTTCTTCGATGGAACCCGGCCGATCCTCTATGAAGGCAAGGAAATTGCCATCCCCGGCAAGGAGCTGGGATGGGATGACTTCACCAAGATCCCCAATGGTCTCCCATGCGTCGGCGATCGGCTGCCGGTCCTGTGGACATACGGGGTGGGGGCCGGGCGGATTTCCGCCAACCAGTTCGTGGCGCTCACCTCCACAAACCCGGCCAAAATTTTTGGCCTGTACCCGCGCAAGGGCACGCTCCTGCCCGGATCGGATGCAGACCTGGTCATCTGGGATCCACGGAAGAAAGTCAAATACGGCGTCGCGCATGCCCACCACCGCACCGATTACAACCTTTTCGAGGATTGGGAACTCACTGGCTTCCCCGAAAAGGTATTCCTGCGAGGTGCTTTAATTGTGGATGGAGACAAGTGGCTGGGAAGGATGGGACAGGGGGCTTTCATCCACAGAACGCCGTATGCCCCCGTTCTTTGAAACAGGGCGAGGATCACGGCGTTTGGGAAAAATAAAATACCCCCTGGTCATGTTGCCGGTTTGCGTGCCACCAGGGACAGATTCTTCAGCAGCCTTTCCAGGCATCGCATTCTAGCTTTGCTGTCTTCCCATCAGGGGAATATTGAAGCTACTTCTTCGCCCCCAACAGGCCTGATCATTTTAATTTCTCCCACATTGAATGGAAAAATGAATGGTGGAGTCCGGCTTCACGGACTGCCCAGCGCCTGCTCCAGGAGCTGCCGGATGGCATCGGACCTGGGCAGCAGGACGTCTGCTCCACTGGTAGTGACGGCAGGGATCACCTCTGCTTCGGTGATGGCATAGCGGTGAATTTTATTGGGATCGACCTTCTGAAGTGCAGGCAAAAGATTGGTCGCGTCCTGGAGTGTCAGGTCGGTGATGACCGCGCCGCGGAAATCTTGATACAGTTCGGGGACCCGCGCCAGGCCGTTTAAACTCAATAGCTTCAAGCCGATGGCAACGATCACTTCCTGCGCCCGGCGCAGGCGGTCCAGGTCGCTGCTGGATTCTCTTGCGCGAACGTACCAGAGCGCTGTCTCCTCGTCCATATGGACCAGCCCGGCCTTCACCGTATATCCATACTGATAGCCGCTGCGCACATCATGGAAGTCCTGCTCGACGGATACATCAATCCCGCCCAGGCCATTAATGATGGATCGGAAACCGTCGAAATTGGTCAGGACATAGGACTGCGGGGTGAAGCCGAAATTGTACTGATAAGTGGCCTGGAGCAGGCTGAAACCGCCGAATTCCTGGGCGGTATTTATACGCTGCATGAAATGACCGGGGAGATAGACCCACAGGTCGCGGGGGAAAGAGATCAGGTTGACCGACCCGTCGGGGCGCAGGACGACCACCAGCGAGACGTCAGTTCGATAATCAGAGGCCTGCGGGCGCTGGTCTGAACCGAGCAGAATGATGGTAATCTGCCCCGCTGGCTGAACAATCGCTGCAGCCTGGGGAGGAGTTTCATTATCGGGGACGAGGGCAGGGGTGCCTTCAGGAGTGGCCGTGGCTGCGGCGGATGGGGTTGGCCTAACAGCTGCCGCCTCGGCTGTGGCGCTCGAGGCAGCCGCGGTGAGCGTCCCTGCACCATTCGTGGCGCTCCATGCTGCCGCGGTCAGCGTCCCCACCACACTGGTGGAGACAACCGGGGGAAGGGACGACGGAGCCTGAGCGAATAACTGGCATCCGGGGATGATGAAAAAGAACAAACAGAGCAGGGAAATAAGGCGGTAGCGCATAAAGCTGATTTCAATCCTTCGTGGGGTTAATAATGAACCGTCAGGGTCGGATGGGGAGCGCATGGCCATCCCGCGGAACGAGTGACGCTCCTGACTTCGAAAATGTTCCCGTGGAATACATTGGTCGATCCAGAACAGCGGCGGCAGGGCAGTTGACAGTGAAATTTTGGGGATCTGGAATGCAAAAAACTGCTGCGTTTACCTCCACTTTTTTTCTCAGCCCTCCGCTTTTTTTGAATGGCCAAAGGATTCACTTGCATGACGAATTCGCAGGATTCGAACGCGCGGTTTTTGTAAAAACCGCGGCAGTATTCCTTATGCCTGGGAGGCCAGCAGTTCCTTCAGCTTCGGATGACCGGCGTAAACACCGCGCAGATTTTCGGGCAGCAGGAGGGCGATGCGGCACATGATCTCGTCGGTGTAATTTCTCAAGACCTCGTCACGGCCGTTGGTGGGCAGGGGCGGCAGGCGGAAAATCGGCCCGCCGGTAACGGTGACCGGAGCACGCCGGAAATGTTTGAGGTGATTCAGGATGATATGGTCGGGCGTGCCGGTGATGGCAGCCGGTACGATCGGATACCCCAGCTTGGCTGCCAAATAGCTGACCCCGGGTTTTCCCTCGATCAACGCCCCGGTTCGGCTGCGGGTCCCTTCCGGGGCGATAACCAGCGCCTGGCCTCTTTTCATCTTCTCGATGACTGCGCGCATTGCTTTCAGGTCCGGATTGAAGCGGTCGATGAAGATAAAATTCAGATGACGGCCAACCCAGCGGAAGAAGGGGTTCTCCCCCCACTTTTCACCGATCATGACGAACATGTCCCAGCGGTTGAGCGCATAGTAGACCAGGAATGCATCCATCAGCCCCAGGTGGTTGGATGCGATCACGAAATTGGTATCCTGGGGGACGTTCTCCCAGCCGCGAACTTCGACTCGGGCAACCAGGTTGATGAGGGTACGGACGAGGGAGCGGACAATGTTTCGCATTGGGCGATATTTTACCAGAATCCGCCGTAAAGTCCCCGCTGTGGGGAGTTTCAGCAATAAAATTGGCTCGGACGGCTGGCCTCGTGGAAACCGAAGGGGAGGGCGTCGGGAAACCCTACTCCATTTTTAAAATATGCGTCACGATGGTAGCACCGCTTCCCCCGATGTTCTGGGTCATTCCGACCGTCGCGCCATCCACCTGCGTTGGACCGCACTCGCCGCGCAGCTGCTGGACGACCTCGACTACCTGGTAGATCCCTGTTGCGCCGACTGGATGGCCGCGCGCCTTCAGCCCGCCGCGCGTGCAGATCGGGATGCGCCCATGCGGGGTAATCTCGCCGTCCAGGGCCAGCTGAACGCCCCGGCCGCGTTCGGCGAATCCGCACGCCTCCAGCGAAAGGGCGCACATGATGGTAAATGCATCGTGGAGTTCAAATACATCGATGTCGTTTGCAGCAACTCCGGCGTGGCGGTAGGCCTGGCGGGCGGACTCTTCCGCCGCTGCCAGATAGAGGGTGTCGCGGCGGTCGTGGAGAGCGATGGTATCCGTGGCAGAGGCCGAGGCGGCGATGACAACCCGGGGTGTACCGGTTTTGAGGCTTTCAGCCGGGACAATGTAGACGGCCGCCGCGCCGTCACCGATCGGGGAGGCGTCAAGCAGGTTGATCGGGGTGGCGATCATCGCTGATTTCTCGAAATCTTCGACGGTGATCGTTTGGCGCAGGCGGGCATAAGGGTTGTGTACGGCGTTGGCGTGGGAGTTGATGGCAAAGGGGGCAAAATCGGCGTGCTTCCAGCCGTACTCGTGCATGTAGCGGCGCATGATCATGGCGTTGATCCCGACAAACGAGACGCCCATGTCCACCTCGTAATCGGCGTCCGCTGCAGTGGCCAGGGCGGCGGTGACTTCGTGCGGGTGGCGATCGGTCATCTTTTCAACGCCCACGACGACAGCCGAATCCAGCTCGCCGGAGGCGACTGCCATCAGGCCGGACCTCAGGGCTGCCCCTCCGGAAGCGCAGGCGGCCTCGATCTTGACTGCTTCGGTGCCGCGCAGCCCGACCCAGTCGGCGATCAGGGCACCCAGGTTGTTCTGGCTGTTGATGATGCCTGACATCATGTTGCCAACGAACACGCCGTCGGCCGTTTCTCGGCCGGCATCATGAATTGCATTTAAAACCGCCTCGCCAGCCATCTCGCGCAGCGAGCGGTCCCAGGCTTCGTCAATGACGGTTTGTCCGATCCCCAGAATGGCTACAGAACGCATACTTGACCTCGGGAAAAAGTAAAATATAGATGAATTTTACTCCAGGAGGCTCTCAACTTCTATCAGCAGGAAAAAATGGACCACACCTCTTGGGTTAATGCCGCATTGCGGAAATTGGAAAGGTCCGGCCCGGACGGCGAGGCCGCGGTCGCAACCATCACAAGGAAACATATCAAAATCGGTTTTCGCCAGCAGGGGAAGGAGACCGGCGCCATGGGGTGGATCGACGGAAACCTGTATCTAAATCCCATCAGGTATTCGGACAATACCCCGCCCGATGATCCGTACTTGCTCAGCCTGATCGTTCACGAAACGCTGCTTCTGCGCCAGGGCCTGTTCACAGCGCTCTCGCGCTACGGCGAGTTCCAGGCCTGGCAGCTCGGCTTCAGGTTTCTCAAATCACTTGATCCCGAGCGGATCAGCCCGATCATGGAGCGGATCCTGTCTCTTCCCTTTGGCTGGGACCGGGGTGTGATCAGGCAGGCGGCGGCCCTGATGATCCAGTACGCCCCTGGCTATCATATCCACTGGCTGCCGGTCTATCCGCTCGGCCGGGAGATCTGGCATTGGTTCACTCGAAAAGGCCCCGATTAGTTCCGATCCAGGTTCCGGGATGCGTCTGATTGCTGGGTATGAGGGGGTATTCCGATTCGCAGCTGTTGCGGCCAGAATCTTGACCGGTGTTTATTTTTTATTATTTTCGACAGCATGATTGGCAATCTTCCATCAATATCATCTATTTCCGGGAAGCTCTGGAATAATCACCGGTCCATCCACATTCTCTATTTTCTCCAAATGGCGCGGGTCGCGCACCAGCCAGAAGAGCAGCCCGGCAACGATCACCCCGCCGATGGCCGAGATCATGAATGTGGCCTGAAATCCTGCCGTGTCGACGATCCA
Organism: uncultured Chloroflexia bacterium; assembly: GCA_963753465.1. Classification (GTDB taxonomy): domain Bacteria; phylum Chloroflexota; class Anaerolineae; order Anaerolineales; family Villigracilaceae; genus UBA877. Next base: position 704,128 of record CAVWCJ010000002.1, on the reverse strand, counting down.
GCCGCCCAGCAGCGGGGCAATGATGGTAAACGGGGCAACCAGGGTGTTTGACAGCCCGATGTAGGTTGGCCGGTTCGCCTCGGTTCCGAATTCGACCGTAAAGGCCATCCCGATGGTCCAGTAGGCCACGTTGGCGAGCCCTGCCAGGATGAAGACGGGGTACATCCATCCCAGCGACGGTGCGGCCCAGGCCAGCAGCGAGCTCAGGATCATGGCGACCGAGCCGGCGATCAGCATCGAACGGTGCCCGAAGCGGTCCCCCAGCCAGCCCATCACCAGGTTGGCGACAGTGGAGGAGATGGTCAGAGCGGCAGTCAGCAGACCGGCGGTCAGGTCGCTCATATTAAACCGATCCAGCCCATACAGGATGTAAAAGGCAAAACCCATCATGGCGAACTGGGAGAGCAGGCGTACGACCACGTAAATAGTGAAGTTCTTGTCCCGGCGGAGCAGCTCCATCCCGCCTTTCCAGAGGGAAGGCGGGTTTTCAGGGATGATCTTTTCATGGTCCGGCGGCTCGCGCGTCATGCTGACGAAAAGGTAGGACAGCCCCATGCCGACCAGTACCAGCAGGAAGCACAGGGAGAAGTTCGAGCGGTTGTCTAGGCGCTCCAGGATATATCCGGCGCCTACAGCAGCTACACTCATCAGGATATTCGCCAATGAAGCCTGGGCGCCGAAAAACGTGCCGCGCAGCTCGGGCGGAATAATCTTGGCGATCATGCTCTGCCAGGCATTGGCGGTGAACCCTGCCCCGATCCCCTGCCAGACCAATAAGCCGAAGGTCAGGATCAGCGCAGCCTTGTTCCCCAGTCCAGCCGCGAACCAGGCCACCAGCGCCAGCCCCAGATAGGGCAGGCGCTCGTTAATGGTCATCAACAGCACCATCGGCTTGTAGCGCCGCAGGCGGGCTACCGAGTTTGCCATGAATAACTGGGGCAGCTGCCATCCGACCGCGTGGATGGCGGGGATCAGGCCGATCAACAGGGCGGAGTTTGTCATCCGGCTGACGAAGAGGGGGATGATTGTGCCGATGGACCCGAATCCCCAGCCGAGGCCGAAGAAAGCGCCGTCCATCAGGTTGACAGTGACGTTATAGCGCAGGTGCTTCCGAATTTCCTGTTCGACTCGGCTGGGTGACATGTCTGCAATTCTACCACTTGGATTTTTTAATTTTTTCCGCCCCTCGCAAGTAAAAGATTTATTGTGACCCCATCAGCCCAAAAGGAAGAGGGGGGTTCAGAGATTGAGTTCCCCTGATTTTTCTCGGAGGCTGTTTGAGACAGGACAGGAGGTGTGATCCTAAAACCTTTGAAAATGATATGCATTCCTTTATACTGCACAAGCTAGAAGACCAGTTCACCTAACAAATGACGTGGAATCAAGACTACCTATCCAGGGGTTGAGAAATTTTATTTACCAGCCGGGAAAGGATGGTAAGACCATCCACGATCGTTTTGCGCTCTTCCTGGTTTGCCTGTTGTAAAGCCGAGACCAAGGGGTTTAAGCGTTTGTTGAGCACATCTTGTGCTAAGTAGGATTTCACCTTTTCTGTTAGTTCGATGCGGATATAACGCTTGTCAGATGGATCGGGATGCCGGGTGACAAATTTTTTTCGTTCCAGGCGGCTCACGAGACTCGAAACGGTGCTCTGTGCCAGCATCATTTTCTCGCTGAGATCTCGAATTGTCATTCCGGACTCGTTTTCATCAAACGGTTGGGCAAGAAGAGCCATTGCCCGCATTTGAGGAATGGTTAATTTGGCGCGACTTCTATCCGCATCATATGCTTGCAGAAGCACCCGCCTTACCGCGCGTATTTGCTGGTCAATGATTTCTGCGTCGTGGAATAGTGTGCTGTTTTTATTCATGCTTGTTCCTCTTTCGTAGCGCAAACCTCAATCAATTATTCGTAAACCTCCTGGATACAAAAATCTTTTTCAGGAATTGCATTCCGGGAATGATCCGGGGAACGTTCCGGCGGTATTGCTGATATTGATCACCAAATGTCTCCATCATCAATTTCTCTTCCGCGGGCACCTTGAACAAAACCACACTGACCCCAATCAAGGTCAGCAGGATCCAGTATCCCATTCCACTAATTAGGAGGGAGCCAAAGAGCATCCCGATCGTGCCAGTATAAATTGGATGGCGGGTGATATGGTAAGGTCCCCCGGTGCGAAGCTGGTGGCCAATTTTTGCCTCCGGTCTATCGGACCACATCGTGCCAAGAGAAAAGCGCGCCCAAAATGTCAGCGCCGTGGAAGGGAGGAGAAAGAAGATCCCAAGGCCTTTTACCCAGAGAGGTGAAGAGCCAACCAGATTCAGGGATTTGAGCAGGCCAAGGTGAATAATCGCGTAAGCCAGGATTCCCCCGATAACCCAGATCGGTGTGTAGGTTGATCTCGTTAAAGTCTTGGGTCCCTTCGTCAGGTTATAAACCCAACCGACCAGCCATATTAATATAAATACCCCCCAACAAATAACTAGAATGAACCAATAAATAGAGTATCTCATCGTTGATTCCTTTATAATACATCGTATACGATACATCGTTTACGATGTATTATAATACACGGGGCTTATCTGTCAACCTTGCAATTGAGGTGTGCATCCTAAAACAGATCACAGGTATTTGAATATTCTCAGCCAAATTTTATTGGAGGAATTCTGTATCACGGTATAATCCAACTTTGGGTCCGCCTCTGCAGGGAGACTCCGATCTGGTCAAAGCCTCTGAGCATTCGTCCAGCTAGTTACCGAGGCACGCCCAGACATCTTTGTCAAAATAATTCCTTCTATTTATGATTTGGGATGGATCAACCGATGAAAAACAATGTCGAATTGATGAGTTTATTCTGGACTACCTCCGGCGTCTTCCCGGGGGACGGGGAGATCAGCCGCTTTGATTTTAAAGACAGGGTAGAAACTGCGGCCAGGATCGGTTTTAAAGGCATTGGAATCTGGCATACTGACCTGGAGCATATCACGCTGCATCGTCCCCTGAAAGAGATCAAAATGATCCTGGACGACAACGACATCAAATATGTTGAGCTGGAATTTCTCACGGATTGGTTCCTGGACGGTGTCCGGAAGGAAGAATCGGACAGTCGGAAGAGAAGGCTTTTGGAGGCCTCTGAGGCTCTCAACGCAAAACATATTAAAGTTGGGGATTTTTACAACAGCATTTGTCCCATGCCTCGTCTCCTGGAGGCATTTGCCTCCTTATGTACCGAGGCAGAGAATTACGGAGCGACGATTGGTTTTGAATTGATGCCTTGTTCGATGATCAACAATCTCAAGGACGCGGGATCTTTGGTGCAAACCGTAGGAGCTAAAAACGGGGGGATTATCCTGGATATCGTTCAAGTCGTGAATCTGGGCATCCCCTTTGAGGAAGTGAGTCATATTCCCCTGCAGTATTTAATCAATGTTGAGCTTAATGATGGGACCCTGCCTGGCAGCCCCAATGAAGATCCATCCAGGGCCCGAAGATTTTGCGGAGAAGGCGAGTTTGATATCCAGGGTTTTATCAAGTGTGTGCAAAAAATGGGCTACATAGGCCCCTGGGCGGTGGAAGTGATGTCTAAAGAGCTTGCGGTCCTCCCCCTGGAAGAATTGACCAGGCGCGCCTTCAATACGACCATGTCCGAATTTATTGATTAATTTCTTGATAATGGCAGGCCATTTTCTAGATCAATGGAAATCGATGATGGTTTGTTGTTTCGATAGGTTGGGAATCCAAATAACCGCAGCTTCCCCAGAATGAACAGCTTGATTCATTAAAATTTAAAAAGAAGGAGTCCTTTAATGTTAAGAAAAATATTTGCAACCATTCTGATGATTGCCGCCCTGGCGGCATGTAACCTGGTGACCGCTCCTGCGAGCCCGACTCCAGGGCCCACTGTTCCTCCTGTGCCCACTGTCCCGCCGCCGCCAACAGGTACTGCAGAAACCCCTCCAGCCTCCATTCACATCGCCGTGCGGGGGACTGATGGTTCCATCCAGATCGTGGACACCGGCATTGCGCTTGACCCCTCAGCCATGCCGGTCGACAATGGCTTCCTCCAGGAAGGGGGCTTCGCCAACGGGACCGAGTACGCGCTGGATTTCACCAACGGATCTGTGGCCCAGGCATCGGATGCCGGAGGGACCCGGACCCTGGGTTTCATCCAGAATGCCAATTACGGACTGGCGGTTTTGCCTGGCAGCGGGCCGCGCCTTGCCTGGGGCACCCAGCTGGTCACTCCGAGCAATGCAATTTCATTGAACGAGAGCGCGCCGGACGGGTCCGCGGAGACCCAACTGCTTACCGAAACTGTTGATCCCAACCTGCCCTACGAGCTGGTCGCCGAGCGCTGGTCCGCCGATGGACAGTCTCTTTACTTCAGCCGGGAACCCTTTGGCATCGGCGGTTACATCCCGTTTATGGGTGCTTCCAGCTTGTTCCGACTGGACCTGGCCGATCACAAGGTGACTGAGCTCATCCCGTTCACGATGCAGTCGGGCCCCGTGATCTGCCTGGACGCCTTCTCAAGCGACGACAACCTGGTCGCTGACCACTGCAGCGGCCAGATTCACGTGCGCAATCTGTCCACCGGCCAGACGACTGTCATTCAGCCTCCGGCAGATGCCGTCGGATTCAGCCTGACAGGAAGCGCGCGTTTCAGCCCCGACAACACGCGCGTCGCTTATGCCCTGGCCAAGGCGGACCCGAACGCCGAACAGGGCTGGGTTGCCATCTCGGACAGCCTGAACGGATCATCGAAACTGGTTCTGACCGGCAAACCTGGGGAAAACGATCTTGTCCTGGCCTGGCTGAATGCGACCACCCTGCTGATCCAGACGAATCAGCTTACCTGCAGCCCTACCTGCGTAAATACGGTGTGGACTGTCTCACTTGACGGCACCCGGTTGACCAAGGTGACCGACGGGTCCTTCCTCAATCTGGTGATAGCCTCCCAGCCATAACCGCGCCGCCTGACGCACCAAACCCCAAGAGCCCGTGGAGACCCCTCGGGCTTTTGTTTTGACTTGCAGGGTTTATTTCTTCCCGCGCCTTTCCACCCCTGCCTGGGTCAGGATGGTGCTGTGTTTATCGGGAATGGCATTTTCAATGCCATTTGCGCCAACCATTGAAGTAGTTTCCAGATCGATTTATCGGAAATCTGGTTGCTGGACCTGTAGATTCCAGTTTTAATCATCAAATTGGGTTGTAGACCTATTCAAATCTTTACAGAAAAATTACATCCAGGTTACTCTTCGATTGCAGATCCCGCTTAGAATATGAGGTAGGAGTTTTGGAATATTTGATGAAGCCCTGGCGTCCTCCGACTTGCACCGAAAAGGCGATGGGCAGCCTTCGCAGGCTGGTGATCGTCCCAGAAAAGTTGTAATGTTGACCATAACTCATTGGTAAGGTGAATCCCTTATGCGCATCCTCCGCCTCGTGTTCCCCATTCTTGGGACTGCTGTCCTGCTCAGCAGTTGTTTGCTCCCCTCATTAGTCGAGACAGCAACCCAGTCCACCTCAAGCCAGCCCACGGCCGGCCTCCCGACTGCCGGCCTGCCGCCTACCAGCCAAGCCACCTCTTCACCGACACTTGTTCCGACGCCCTCCCAGGCTGCTGACCTGCTCACCCTGGCCCGCACCAGGGTCAAGCATATTGTCGTCATCATGCAGGAAAACCGCTCCTTTGATCATTACTTCGGCACCTATCCCGGCGCGGATGGATACCCGGTTCAGAATGGCAATTTCAGCGTGTGTATCAACGACCCGAGAACCGGGCAATGCGTCTATCCTTACCATGATCCTGCGGACAAAAACTACGGCGGCCCGCACAGTCAGAATAATGCAACCGCCGACATGAATGGCGGCTTGATGAATGGTTTCATCGGCCAGGCCGAGAAAGGCAAAGCCGGCTGCCAAAACACGGATAATCCAGACTGCGGGGGCACCTCGGTGACGGATGTGATGGGCTATTACGACGCCCGCGAGATTCCCAATTATTGGGCGTATGCTGAAAACTTCGTTCTGCAGGATCATCTGTTCGAGCCCAACGCCTCCTGGAGCCTGCCTCAGCATCTGTTCATGGTCTCCGAATGGTCTGCCAAGTGCAAAAAGGCCGGGGATCCCATGAGCTGTATCAACGCCCTCCAATCCCCGGCAAGCCCGCCTAATTTCAAGACGGGTTTAAAGGCCAACCTTTCATCCCGCCTGCCCCCGGACTACGCCTGGACGGATTTGACCTACCTGCTCTTCAAAAACGATGTAAGCTGGAAATACTACGTCCAGGCTGGGACACAGCCGGATTGCGCCGATGACGCGGCAGATTGTCCACCGGTCCATCAGGATGCCAAGACACCGGGAATCTGGAATCCGCTGCCTTTCTTCGATACGGTCAAGCAGGATGGACAGCTCCAGAACATCATGGATGTGACCCACTATTACAAGGATGCGAAAAACGGCACCCTGCCCGCGATCAGCTGGATCACCCCCAGCGGGCCGAACAGCGAACACCCCACTGCCCTGGTCAGCGACGGGCAGGCCTGGACGACCAGCCTGATCAATGCAGCCATGCAGGGTCCGGACTGGGACAGCACGGTTATTTTCCTCTCCTGGGATGACTGGGGGGGATTCTATGACCACGTCGTGCCGCCCGTGGTGGACGAGAACGGCTATGGGCTGCGCGTCCCGGGCCTGGTGATCAGCCCGTATGCCAACAAGGGGTTCATTGACCACCAGGTTCTAAGCCACGATGCCTACGTCAAATTTATGGAAGATATCTTCCTGGGCGGTCAGCGCATCGACCCGGCCACCGATGGCCGCCCCGACCCCCGACCGGATGTGCGTGAAAATGCTCCTGAGCTTGGCAACCTGATCCTGGATTTCAATTTCAACCAACCCCCTCGTCCTCCGTTAATCCTTCCGCTCCATCCGGCACCGGGACCGGCCTCCCAACCATAATAAAATCGCTCCTGCCCGACATTTCGATCGGGCAAGAGCGATTTTAAGGCACGAAGGCTTGTCTGGGAAAGGGAAAAATGAAAAGCCGATTCTGGGTCATCGAAATATAATTCTCGCAGTTGCTTCTGTCTCGATTTTCCCGATGACCTACACGGGCAACTTCCGGCACTCCGCACATAACCCGAAGAGGACAAGCGAGTGGCCTTCGATTTCAAAGTCGGTCTGTTGGCCGATATCGGCCAGTTTTCCCTCCGGGATGCAGACATCGACATCCACCACGCAATGACATTTCACACAGGTGAGATGATGATGGTGATTGTTCCCGCATGCCCGGTAGGTATGGCTGCCATCTGCAAATTCGATGCGGTTCAGCAGCCCCATGTTCACCAGCATCTCAACCGCGCGGAAAACGGTGGCACGGCCCAGGTGAGGATCGTACTGTTGCAGATCATGCCACAGCTTCTCCACGCTGAAATCCTCGCCGCTGGATGCCAGCTCGGTCAGCCTGGCGGCAATTTGATTTCTTGGCCGTGTCTGACGCTGGCCCTGCTCCAGGAAAGCCGCACGAATTTTCTCGCCAATGGTAGTGGAATCGCTCTTGGGTTTCATAGGTGTGTTTCCCGTTTGAATTTGCCAGGCTAAAAAGCCTATCTGCTCCATCCGACAAGCTGATCAACCTGTGTGCATGAAAAACCTTTCCGCTTTTACGCGGCTCGGCTGGCCTCGCCTAGGGAGCAGGAGGGAGGATTTCCCGGCTCGGGTGCGGCGGCTCCTGATAGAGGTGAGGAGTACGCAGGGCGCGGAAGCCCAAAGATGCGAAATAAAAAAGAGAGGTCAGGCTGACGATGAAAAAACTCGCCGGCCAGTGCCCGATGAAAGCCAGGATCAGTCCTCCCCAGGTGGAAGCCAGGCTGATCAGCACGGCCAAAACAATGGCCAATAACGGCTGGTAGGTCAGGTGTTCGGCAGCAGCAGCTGGTACGACCAGAAGGGCAAATACCAGCAGCACACCGACGACCTTCATGGCTTCCGAAACGCTGAGCGCGAGTAGCAGCAAGAACAGGATCGACAGCCATTGGACCCGGACGCCGCGCGCCTCAGCCATTTCGGGATCGAAGGAAGCATACAAAAGAGGCCGGAAAAGAAACGCTAGAATGACAACTGTCAGCAGGCCGGAGCCTGCGGTCACCAGGACATCCGAGCGGGTCACGCTGAGAATCGAACCAAACAGGACGCTGACAGCCGCAGTTGCATTATGCGTGTATATGCTCAGGAAGAGGACACCCAGTCCAAGCATGAAAGAGAGCACCATCCCAACCTCAATATCCCGGTTGTGCAGGCGCTTGCCGAGGGCACCCATTCCGACAGCTCCCAGCAGGGTGAAAAGCAGCATCCCTTGAAGCGAACTTGCTCCAAGCAATGCCGCCCCGGTCGCACCTGCAAATCCAATGTGCGATAGAGCCTCACAGGCGAATGCCTGACCGCGCAGGATGACGAAATAACCCACAAGCCCGGATATAATCGCGACCAGGGTGCCGGCCAGGAAGGCGTTTTGGACAAAGTCATGCTGAAAAAGATTAACCATGGTGATCATTCCCCATATCGAGATGCGAGCCAGCTCCCTCCCCATCGATAATTCTTTGTTCTTGTAAAATGGATGAGGTAGGCCGGGGGAAGGCATTTTCGGTGTGCGATTGCCGGTTTCGCCGAGGTCTGAACAGGATGCGTACTGGCAGGTAAACCCCGAATGACAGTGAGGTGATATAAAAACTCACCGGCCAGGAACTGTTGGCAGCGAGCAAAATCCCTGCCCAGGTGTAGGCAAGTCCCAGGCCTACCGCCAGCACAATCGCCCAGGCAGGACGGTGAACAATCCGATTGGCTGTGGCTGGTGGTCCGACCAGGAGGGCAAACACCAGCAGGACCCCGATCACCTGCATGGCAATGGAGACGGTCAGCGCCACGAGGACTAGAAAGAGGCCTCCCAGGCGACGCACCGGCACGCCGCGTGCCTCGGCCAGGTCTGGATCGAAGGAACTGAACAGAAGAGGACGTCCCAGTACTGCCAGGGCAGCCAGGATGCCCAGACTCAGCAGGGTGGTGATGAACACATCACTCCGGCTGATGCCTACGATTGTCCCAAATAAAATACTGTAGGCCTGCTCGGCATACCCGTGGTAAAGTGAAAGGAAAAGGATTCCCAGGCCCAGGGCAAAGGTCATGATCACCCCAATGGCGACATCCCTTTCCCGCAATTCCCGGCCAAGGATGGAGATGACCAGGCTGGCTGCCAAGGTAAATACCAGCAGACCAGTAACGGGGGGGACGCCGAGCAAGACCGCACCGGCCGCCCCGGCAAAACCAATGCTGGATAGGGCATGGCCGGCAAAGGTGAGACCGCGCACGACAAGGAAATAGCCGAGCGTAGCAGCTACGATCGCAACCAACGATCCCGCCAGGAAGGCATTTTGAAAGAACGGATACTGAAAGGCGGAAAACATCTTAACCGGCTTTCCCGCTGATAAGTACCGGCCAGCCATGCTTCTGGCGCATATTAGACCTCTGCTCCGACGACGAAGTAGCGCCCCTTCGTCTGTACCACTTCTACCTGCGTATCATATAGCTTGCTCAATATGCTGCTGGTGATCACTTCCTCGGCTGTACCGATTGCGCTGTGGCGGTGTGCCATATAAATGACCCGGTCGGTGACCTGCAGGAGCGGGTTGATGTCATGGGAGACCAGCAAAACGGTTGTCCCGTGCCTCCGGCAAATCTTTTCCACCAAGGCCACCACTTCCTGCTGGTGAGCCGGGTCGAGGTTGGCAAGCGGTTCATCGAGCAGCAGCAGGCGCGGGTCGGCGAGGAGCGCCTGGGCGATGAGCAGGCGCTGCTGTTCGCCGCCCGACAGCTGTCCCACAGGAGCTTCAGCCAGGTCCAGTGCGTCCACCTCCTCAAGTGCCCGGTCAATTTTTTCCCTGCGTTTGCGGCTCGGCAGACCAATCCCCCAGCGGTGACCATCCAGGCCGAATCCGACCAGGTCGCGGGCGCGCAGAGCCAGCTCGACATCCAGCGCTCGATGTTGCGCGGCATATCCGATTTCCCGAAGCCCGCACAGCGGCTCGCATCCCAGGACACGAACAGTACCGGCGCTGGGCTTCACCAGTCCCAACAGGAGCTTGAGCAAAGTAGTCTTGCCGGCCCCGTTGGGGCCTAGGATGACGATGAATTCGCCCGGATCGATGGACAGGCTGACATCCTGCAGGATGGGCATTCCGCCCAAACGAACGCTGACCTGGTCCAGGAATATGATCGGTTCTTGCATAGCCTGACTGCCTCCTTGATTTTCTAGCCGCCCAGGGCCTGCTGGAGAGCGTTCAACTGGTCCAGCATCCAACCCTGGTAGGTCATCCCCGGTGGCATCGTTTCGGACACTGGCACGATCGGAATATTGTTCTTTCTGGCTGCATCCTGCAGGTTGGTTGTCAGGGGCGTCACTGTCTGCACGTTGTAGATCAAAATCGTTATCATATGCTTGTCGATTTGGTCGTTGGTGGTAATGACCGTGTCGGCAGGCGGGTCGTTCCCTTCGGCGATTGCCTTTTCGAAATCGAATGGGGTCAGGACATTCAGACCAATCGGATCGGCCTGATAGAGGAAGATGGTCTCGGTCAGGCCAACCGGCGTTCCGGCGTACCTGGCTTTCAGCGCGCTGATCTTTTGCTGGATGGGGGTTAACGACTGTTGGAATGCAGACAGGGCAACCTCGAAGGAGGCCTTGTCAACGGGATCGATCTTTTCCAGGTCAGTTGTAATCGCCCTGGCAATGGTCTGGATGTTGTCGATCCCGTACCAGACATGCGGGTTATCCGGCAGCATGTGATCGGCGACATCGGCGGCTATCAATACCCTCCGCTTTGAATTTGGGGAGGCCGCAAGCAGTTTATCCATCCAGGTATCGTAGTCGGCCCCGTTCTCGATGACCAACTGCGCATTGGTGATCTCCACGGCGTTCTGAATACTGGATTCATATTCGTGCGGGTCGATGTTCGGATCGGAAAGGATGCTGATCACTGACACACGGCCAGCTCCAAGCTGCCGGGCGATGTCCCCATAGAAATTCTCCGCAGCTACGACCGAAATGGTCGCTGACGGGGTGCCACTCGAGGCTGCCGGGGCTGCGACCCCGGAACAGGCAGCCAGCCCAATTAAGAGGAACAACACTGGAACCAGGAGGATCCTGGTCAACCCTATGGGTTTTTCTGACATAACGAGTTTGGGGAAAATATATTTAAATATTATTGGTACTACGTACCAATACGCGACAATATACCAGATCGGATACCAACTGTCAATATTGAGACGGTATCTCATTTTGAGGGAATTGATTTGCCCCCGTTGTTTTAAATAAGTGGTTTCTCGTGGAATACGATTGGGCCCTTTAATAAAATCGGTTATTGCGGAGGCAAACTGCGGAGAAATTCAATCGCCTGATCCACGGTGGCAACCTCGACCACTTTGATATTTCTGGCAACAGAAACCGCGTCTTTGTAATTATCCACAGGGCACAGGAAATAAGTGGCTCCCACCGCTTCTGCGGCGAAGACTTTTTGTTTCACTCCTCCGATGGGGCCCACACTGCCGTCCAGGTTGATCGTGCCGGTCCCGGCAATTTTCCTTCCCCCGGTCAGGTCAGAGGAGGTGAGCGAGTTATACACCGTGAGGGTGAACATCATCCCGGCCGAAGGTCCACCGCTGATTTTATTGGTCACAATCGAGACCGGGAATGGGGGATTATAAGCGAAACCGGCGGGCTCGATTTCGATCCCTATTCTCGGCGGACCGCCCGGAGTTGCGGGGCTCATCAGGGGAACATCTACATTAACTTCAGCCTGGCCCCGCTTCACTTGCAAATGCACCGGGGCCAGGGAAGGTTGGGCCTGGATCTTGTTGATCAGGTCGGTTGTGGTCTGGATCGGGTCCCCGTTCAGGCCCGTGATCACATCCCCTATTTGTAGAATACCGCTGGCGTGACTCCCCGGCAGGATGGAATCTACCTGGACTCCTTTGCCGACCATGACCGAGGGGTATCCCGCCAGCTTCAGGCCAACGGCGATCGCCGTTGTCTCCGAGTTGTCGAGCATCTGGAAATCCTGCCTGGCCTGCTTCTGCGGAGTGGTATTTTTCGGAGTGACCTGCTCGGGCGGGACAATCTGGATTGCCGGGTCCACCTGGCCAACCATCCATTCCCCGGCGGTGATCGGTGCCTGAGAAATTACTGTAAGCAGGAAAAATTGTCCACTGTGCACATGACGATACTGGGCAGGGACCTGTACCATCGGAGCCACGGAAAGGGCCACTCCCGGTGCGTCCAGACCATTATTGACCAATAACACGCTGGAGGCAGCCCCCAGCAGGATCAGGGTGAGCAGCCCTGCGCTGAAGATGCGCAGTGGGCGATGTTTTGCATTTCGAGCTGGTTGAACGGATCCGTCCTCACCCACGTCCGGACGGATCCTGGCGCCGTCCAGGATCAGGAGAACGAACAAAAACGTGATCAACCCGGTCGGCCAGCTGAAGCGCGAGTTCTGGACGATCAGGAATATTCCCCACCCGGTCAAGGCTGCGGCCAGGAGCAATCCAAAATATCTGACCAGGCGAGTTTCCAGTTTTGTCTGCACGGTGCCACCGCGCAGAATGCCTCGAATGAAACGCCCGCCGTCCAGCGGAAAGGCAGGGATCAGGTTGATGATGAACAGCCAGGCATTAAACCCACACAGGAAGAGTGCAATGAGATTCAGTATGTTATTGGTCAGCGTGGTCCATAGAAGATAAGCCAGCCCGGAAAGAAGTAGATTCGCGACGGGGCCCGCACCTGCGGCAAGGATTTCTCGCCAGGCGGATGGGGCTGCCGGCCAGCGCTGGGCTGCATCCCCGAAAACTAAAACGGTCAAACCGGAAGGGGTTTTATTACCGATTGCCCGTGAGATCCAATGATGCGCCAGTGCATGGCAAACCAGGGAGACTCCGGCCAGTAAGACGATGCTCAAGGTCACGGTCCAGGTCTCGATCCGATTAAGTCCGCTGTCCAGGAGGGGGATATAGTATGTTGCGATTTCCCAGACAGCAGCTGGAAGCACGATCAGCCAGGTGAGGCCGAATGAAATTTTAGGAAAGCGCCTGATCTTGGAAATGTTATTGGTTAAAGGAATTTTTGGCTGCATAAAACCTCCGTGATCAACACTCAGGGAAGCCAGTGGGGGAACAAGCCATCCTTGGCGATTGTGGTTAATGATTGGCCAGACTGCCAGACGGCGATCTGAGGGGAAAAAGTTTTATTCAAGTCGGTTGCCTGAACAACGAGTTGAGTCCCCGAGGGGTCCCAACGAAAGAGGTCATAACTGTAACCCGCTTGATGAGCAATGAGGATGCCATCCATTGTGGCCGGGCGATAAAGCCAGAGTTGCCGATCCGGGCGCTGAGGGTCGAGACGAATATCCAGCAGGACCTGGTCGCCAGCCGGGGACCAGGCCGGGTCCCCGTAATCATAATTGGTCGGATCGTTGTCCTCCGGTATGAAAAGGCCAACTTCACCTGACTTGAAATCAGCGCGGTATAAAACAGTTTTGGTTTCATCATTTGCATCTGTCACGGTGGTCGGATAAAGCAGATCGAGGCTGTCGGGGGACCAGCTGCCTAACACGCCAAGACTGCTCGGTAGCAGCACCTGCTGACCCGATTTCAGGTTGACCACCCGGATCTGGGCGGCGCCTCCGTCATAACTGGCCAGCCAGTTGCCGTCCGGCGACCACAAAACCCCCGCCCCGATGATCTGGGGATCGGAGAAGACGGGATATGTCTGGTCACCTGCCACATCGACGATCCAGGGGCGTGCCGCGCCTAGTGGAGAGGTTGGGGTCAAGCCGGCCGCTTCGCGGGTATATGCGATCAACTGACCATCCGGAGACCATGCGGGTGAAAAACAGCGGTTCGCACCGCAAGCTAACAGCTGGCGGGGCTTCTGACCACCCCGCCCTATCAGCCAAAGGTCGAGGCCATTTTTTTCATTCACCTGGGAAAAAACAATTTGATCCCCAATCGGTGAGGTATCGAAATCGAAGACCTTGCCTCCGCTAGAAGTCAGCTGGCGGGTTTTCCCCCCTAACACGGAAACCTCCATAAGCTCACGTTGGGGCTTGGCATAGCTCAAATAGACGACCAGCGGCTGCCGGACGGTCAGTTTCCAGCTGACATTCCTGCGCAGCCAGCTGCCTCCTACGCCGATCCTGCTGCGACCAAGCTGAACGGTCATTTGGACAGGATATGGAGATCTGGGGATAAAGAGCAAGGTATGGTCATTTTGCCAGTCGAATTTGCCAGGGATGGAGGGCTGCAGCTTTAATTCACTTTGTACTTCCTTCTGCTGGATGGGCTGGGAGAATTTGATGGTAAGCGTTTCATAAGGGCTGATTTGGTTCAGCGGGTCCGTCGTGTATAGGCTGACCTGAATCCCGAGCCAGTTGGAATAAGCGCTGATGCCAAAAACGACCACCGCCAGGACAAGACTTGTCGCCCCGGCAGTAATATCGAGAGGGTGTAATTTTCGAGACCAGCTCATGGGTATAAATAGGTCTGTGCAGGTGGATCCTCCAGCTCAACTGACGCCGCCTGGATCGATGGAAGGGTTTGCCCGTTAAATTGGGTGGACTGCACCGGACCTTTGACCTTGACCCACTGGTTCGTTGGGAGGGAAGCGCTTTGCGGCCAGGACACGACCATGACGACTGCAAATGCGTCTGCCGGGCAGCACACCAGGGCAAACCGGCCAACCAGGAACTGCCCATCCTGCAAATGCGGATCATGGAAGACAAAACCGATCACGTTCGCATTTTGATCCAGATATGTGCTGGGATCGGCATTTGAACTAAAGAGATCGTTCCATTCCAGGATATTGCGTGTATCGGAAGCCTGATCAAACTTTATTGTGGTCATCCCTGAGGTCGTGATCGGGACGGCCGAACTAATGCCTTTTCCACTAATGGCTGAGGCGGTCAGCGGGTGGGCCGGGATCAGGACGCCGATCATCAACGGCACGGTGACAATCGCCAGCCTCCACGCAGAGGGACCATGTTCGTGATCATGGTCAGGATTCTCTTGCATTCGTTCGGGACTTTCGTTTCGCTCTGTCTGGAGCCCTTCCCGGAAAATCGTGAGTCCAATGAGCAGGAGAGCAACGACAGCCAGGACTGTCAGCGGGATAAAACGTGGGTGGATGTACCAGATCAATTTCCCGGAGGCAATCTTGGTGACCAGGAATGCACCCAGCGCGATCAGTAAAATACTCTGAAAATATCGATACACACGGA
The DNA here is from genome assembly GCA_963753465.1 of uncultured Chloroflexia bacterium. Classification (GTDB taxonomy): domain Bacteria; phylum Chloroflexota; class Anaerolineae; order Anaerolineales; family Villigracilaceae; genus UBA877. The sequence continues at coordinate 688,799 of CAVWCJ010000002.1, read as the reverse complement.
GCGACATTGCATGACTCCTTAGACGATGACCAGGTTGACAAACAGCCCGGCCAGCAGGCAGATCAGAAAAGGCAGCAGGATTAGGTAAACTACCGAGCGTTTCTTGAGCACGGACAGATACATCAGGGTGGTTTTAATATCGACCATCGGGCCGAAGATTAGAAATGCCAGAATTGCACCCGGGCTGAAGAGGCTTACGAAACCCAGGGCGACAAAGGCATCAACGGTTGAGCATATGGAAAGAATAACAGCCAGGGCCATCATCACCAGGACTGATTCGACCGGTCCATGGCCGATCTGGACTAAGGTTTGCTGGGGGATAAACGCCTGCATTCCTGCTGCCAGTGTGGCTCCCAGGATCAGAAAGCGTCCCATCTCGAAGAACTCGTCTGCCGCGATGACGGTCATCTGATTCAATTTCTCTCGAAAACTACGTCGTACAGAGGGCTTCTGTGTTCGAATTTTCAAACTCGTCGGGAGCAGGATTTCCGCGGGGCCTTTTACCACTGAGAACAACAGCCCGGTCGCGACCGCGATCATCAGGGTCAGGCTTATCCGGCCGGCCAGCATCCAGCCCCAGCCAAAAGCAGACGAGGTGCTCAGGATCACGATTGGATTGATCACCGGCGCCGCCATTAAAAATGCAATCCCTGCCGCCACTGGCAGACCCTTGTTGAATAACCTGCGTGTGAGCGGAACCACCCCGCACTCGCAGACCGGGAAAACCATCCCGAGCAGTGAGCCGCTTACCGCTCCCGGCAACGCGCCGCGGGGGATCAAGCGCTGGATTTGGTTCTGATCGAGGAATGCTTCCACGAACCCGGAGCCAAGCGTCCCTAATAAAAGGAAAGGGATGGCCTCGATAAATATGCCCAGGAAAACTGTAGCAAATGTAGAAAGCTTGCTTCCCATTAAGGGCAATATTTGTTTAAGAGGGAATTGACTGATCAGGATGATCACTACAACACAAAAACCGACGATGATCATCCAGAGACGCGATTTAGACTGTTTATGACCAGAAGGCTGCATTTTGATGACTTTTCGAATTGTGCAGATTATAGTTCTAATTCGGACATATATTATCTAACTCCATCAGCGCACTTATCCTCGATCCGGACCGTCATGAGGGATCGCCGCCCACAATTTAATATGGGGCTGAGGGTTTCCCAAGGTCTGGTGGATGTTTTTCTCCTTGGACTGTGGCAAACGGCGATGGACAGCCGCTCGATCAAATTACTCGACCGGAGGGGCCAGTGCATGTTGGTGAATTTCACTTCCAGCCTCAGAACCCAGGAAAGGGCGCAGCATGCCCAAACGCGGACCGTAGACAGCCAGGAGTGCGGCAATTATTGTCGATATAGGCACAGCCGTGATCAAGCCGAGCGAGCCGACCAGCGTGCGGACAATTTCTTCGGCCACCGATGCCAGGTTGACCAGCTGACCGAAATTCCCACTCTCCACTGTGAAGAGAAGCAGCATCGGCAAGGCGACTCCGGTATAGGCCATCACCAGGGTATTGACAGTGGAGGCGACATGGTCCTGTCCGATGCGATAAGCCTTTTGAAAGAGCGGGCGCAGGCCGAGGGCAGGATTGGCCAAGTGCAGCTCGAAGACCGCGGAAGCTTGTGTGATCACCAGGTCATCGAGAACGCCAAGAGCGCCGATGATCATCCCACCCAGGAGCAGCCCGCGCAGATCAACCTTAATGCCAGGCACCTGGACCAGGTAAAGGGCAGACTCGTCGCCGTTACCGGTCAGGAATGCCACCTGGATGAACAGCCAGGCGAAAACACCGGTAACAGCCAGTACAATCAGAATGGCGAGAACGGAGGAATGCGTTTTCAAATTCCAACCATAGGTAACATAAAGGGTTACCACTAGCAAGATCACCGACCCAATGATGCTCACTCGCACAGGGTCCTCTCCGCTCAGGATGTGCGGGATAACGTATCCGATGATGACCAAAAAACTGAATGCCAATGCAATCAAACTGCGCAGTCCTTTCCAACGGGTGACGACCAGGAGGGCGAAAACAAAAACCGCGAGGAGAATGAGCATCGGCCGCACGCGCAAGGCATCGGAGTAATGGCCCAGCAGTTCATTATTCGCGCCCTGGCCAATCGTAATCAGCATATCATCACCAGGCTGGAATTGGATGCCTTCCGGAGTGATCTGATCCTTGCCGTAAGTCACCTCGATTGAAACACCTTTATACTGACCTGATATAATTTTGACCTGGAGATCCTGATAGGTTTGGCTTGTACCGCCCAGGGTGACCATGCCCTCATCGAGGATTTGCGTCACTTGTGCGGGGACCATCTCAGAGCCAGAATTGCTTCCCACCGGGACAGGCAGGGATACACCAAAGAAGTAGGGGAGACCCCAGATGAGGATTGCAATCACAACGGCGGTGACCAGAACAATCGAACCGATAACGATGATCAAATTATTTTTCATCTGCATAACCTTTCCAATTATTTTATGGACATCTTGCGAAATTGCTCAAATCCATCTATGGAGTAAGACAGGATTTGATTTAATATTTTTAGATGAAAAACAGAATAGCCTCAACATGCATCCAGTGTGATTTCTTGTGTTCAGTAGGACAAATTCATCCATCAGTCGACAGCTACGTTCCATGGGATTCTTCTTTCCTCCGTGATATTCAACCACCTGAGAAGGCCGTGAATACCACAAAGATTCATCTCTCTTTTTCTGGTCTCAGCAGGGTTGTGAACAACTGCAAAAAAAACTCGTGGACGCCTTTAAAACGGTCGCGCTGTGGGATAGTTACACTACCCGGGACAATTTTACGCTCAGGGAACCAGGACCGGCGTCATGCCCCCTGTCAAAATCTTAGCGAGCGCACCGGTCTGGATATCTGCCAGCCAGATATCCGGTGTTACGCTTTGTGTAGTAAAGCGGTTGTAGACAAGGTAGCGACTGTCCGGCGCCCAGCTCAGGTCCAGGTAGGAGTTTTGATCCACCAGGACCGGATGTCCCTGGGTGCCATCCGGTCGCACGAGCCAGATCTCCTCCTCTGGGTTTGAGCTGCTTGAGCTGGAGCTGTCCCGGATAATTGCGATCCACTGTCCGTCCGGTGACCAGGCGGCGAGGTAATCCGCCTGGTGATCAGAGCCGCCGAGATCAACTTTCTGACCGGAGCTCAGGATATATCTTTTTATGTGGACAGCAGCCCCCGGCTGAGGCGAGGTCGGATCCCAGAAAAGGATAGAATCTCCCTGAGGACCCCATAAGTCTTCGGCGAAAGATTGGTTCGACAGGGGAATTGAGATGGTCTGGCTTTTCAGCAAATTGTAGACCTGGATGGTGTTTGTAGCCGGGGAAATATAGCTCAACCACTGGCCGTCCGGTGAGAAGGCGGGAGCGAGACTGGGGAAGGCCTGGTCCTGAAAAACGGGCTGGGTCTCGCCCGTGGCAAGGTTCAACCACCAGATTGTGGCCACAACCGATGCAGAGTTCTGTGAATTATCCCGGCGTTCATAAACCACTCTTTGGCCAATGGGAGGCCATACCGGCCGATCACATTGGGCCTGAGGACAATTCAGGACGAGGTGTTTTTGAGTTCCGTCTACGTTGATCGCCCAAATGGCGGAGGTTCCATCGGTCTGGAGAACTGAAAATAAGATCGTTTTCCCGTCCGGCGAAACCGAGTAACCAAAAACTCCGGCTGGATCCTGAGTCAATGCGACTGGGGCGCCTCCGGCAAGCGCAACCACGGAAAGCTGTTCTCTGTCCTGGCTGTCCCGAGATAGGTAGATTAGCTTCGCCTTTTGAATGTCAAAGACCTGCCCGGAGTTTTTTGTCTGGGAGCTTGAACTGGAAGAGGCTGCCTGGCTCCCATGCAGGGCGGCGGAGGATAATTTCAGGGAATTAAACGCGCTCAGCGACAGCCCAATACCCAGCACTGAAACGAAGGCTGCGCTGATTACCGGTGTATACAGGCTGAAGCGGTTAAACAGGTCGTTCCGGTTTATAAAGCGGACCCCCTTGACCATGGCGATGCCGATGCTGATTAAAACGAACGCCAAACCGAGGCTGAAGGCAACGATCAACAGCATTCCCAGCGGGATGCGGCCCAACGCCACCGCGACGACCAGGATGGCGATCGCGTCCGGGCAGGGAACCAGTCCGCCGCTGATTCCAAGGGTGAGCAGTGATTTCCAGGTGACCTGGCCGCTGTCCAGCGCATGGGAATGGGGGTGGGAATGATCGCTGCCAGAACCTGAATGTGTGTGACTCTCAGGATGTGGATGCTCATGGTCATGGACATGGGCGCCATGCTGGTGAGATGCGGAGGGGAGAGGGTGCAGGGGGGACACATCCTCCGTCACCGGTCGCGCAGAAGAAACTGCCAGTCTCATGTTTTGAAAATGGCGTGCCCACTTTATTGAGCGTTCGGTTTCGTACCAGGCATATAGTGCCCGGCCCCTGGAAACGAACAGGCTGATGCCGAACCCGACGACCGCCAGGCCGGATATGATTTCCAACCACGGGGTGATCAAAGTTGGAAAAATAAACCGCGAGGCGAGCATCGTCAGCAGGCCGAAAATGAGCACGGAGCCGGTATGGGTGATCGTGACGACTGAGCCGAGGAAAACTGCATCCCGTGTCTTTCCGTGTGAGCCGACCAGATAGGCTGCCACCAGCGTTTTTCCGTGGCCGGGTGTCAGTGCGTGCAGGCTGCCGAGTGCCAGGGAGAGGAGAAACGCTCCGGCCAGGAACAAAAGGGAAAAGTTCTGCGTTCTGACCAGTCCAACCAGGGCAGCCGTCGGGCCTGAGGAGGAGCTGATCGGTGGCTGAGTGCTTCCGGGGTTTGCCAGGTTGCTTGCCATGCTCGAGAGGGCACCGGTGATGCCGGAGAGGTCCGGCTGGCCGCTTTCCCAGGAGGTTAAAGAGGCAATAGTGCTGCTCGAACTTGCTCCACCTGCTCGGCTGAAATTTACTTTCATGCCCAACCGGCCATTGGACTGCGACGGGCTGGAAAACGATATGCCTCCCTCGGCGGTCAGCGAAAACCAGTTCAGGCTGATCGCTTCCTGGTTGGCGTTATGGATCTCAATTGAATGTTGTCCGCTTAAACTCTGCGGCAAAGGGACAGCCAGATGGATATCGATCGGGTCTTCCCCGGATTGAAGCACGTCCGCAGTGGCGGGCCAGTGAATATCCTTTATCAGGATATTGTCGATGGATTGGCCGTCCAGGATAATCGACCACTGGGAGAGAAATGGCGTCAGCCAGGTTTGGGCCTCCTGCGGGCTGACCTTCCCGTCCTGGTTCTGATCGGCCTGGTCCCAGGCGGAATAGGCCAGAAGTGGCCCGGGTGTGATTTTCCAGTCGATGAGGAGGGCATCCGGCTGGATTTGAATTGTTTGACTCTGGGCAAACATATCCAGGGAATGAGCACCCGCCCTGGTAGTGTTCAGGCAAAGCAACACCGCGACGATGAGAGCAATCATCCATCTTGACCCGACATGCATACCGTTATGGCTGTTCATTCGAAGTCCGGGTTTGTTTCACAGGCGGATTGTCTATTGTCTGTCCCTAATGAGGAAACTCTTCGTTTAGCCACTGCATTGGATTGACCGTGACTCCGTTCACCCACACTTCCCAGTGAAGATTGGGACCCAGGATACGTCCAGTGCTGCCGACAAGCCCAATCAAGTCCCCTTGTTGGACCTTCTGGCCGACAGTCACCTTGATTGCGGATTGGTGACAGATACCGGAGTAAACTCCCCAGCCGTGGTAGATGTAGGTGGCATTTCCACAAACCACCAGCGGCCCGGCGAAGACGACGATCCCGGCCGCTGGCGCGGTGATTGGCTGCCCGGTTCCACCGGCGTAATCCATGCCGGTGTGATAGGTCTGAAGGGTGAGCTGGGTCCCGACGCCGATATAAGAGCGGCGGATGCCGAAGGGCGAACTGATCCAGGTCAGGGAGGCGTAGAGCGAGGCAGGCGATGTGAACTGACCCTGCCAATATTTATCCGGCGTGGATGGAGCCGTGAAACCTTGAACTTTTTGGGCATCCGGCCCGATCAGCTTGGGATCAATTGTATTCGGATCGACATAATAAATCGTGGTGTCATGGAGATAGTTCCCCGAATTGACAGGAACCATTTGTTCAAAGGATTGAACCGTGCTGTCGGCCAGAGTGGCTTGGATGTCGAGCGGATACAGATCGGGATTTGCTTCCGCGTCCACCCCCTGCAGGGCTACATAAGTGTTTGCTCCGGATGGGTAGAAATGCAGGGGATGATCCACCAGGGATCCGCTCAGGGTGACCGCCTGCTGTGCAACCACCTTGACCTGTACGGTTGTTCCCTGCAAAATGGAGAGATTATCTACGGTTGTTCCCTGCGAAACGGGGAGATCATCCACCGTTACAGAAGTAAATATCGCAGGAAGGCCGCTTGGCTTCGCGGTTGAATTCACTGTGGGTAGGTCAAGCACATCACCGGGCAGCCCATCCCAGGTTCCGGAGAGCTGGTTGATCCCCGCAAGGGTCCACGGGTCCATATTCTGCTCCACTGCCAGCTCCAGCAATGTCTCGCCTTTGGCCAGGCTCGTCCGGGCTGTCCAGGTGGATTGGTTATCCTGCTGCAGGAGGGTCAGGTTGTATCCGGCGTACAGCTCCGCCGGGCTGAGGAGGTGATTGAGCTTGCGCAGGAGCGCTGCGTCGATGTCATATTGGCGCGCCAGGCTGCGCAGGGTTTCCCCATACTGGACCGGTTGTGCGGTCAATGTGCCGGACAACCCCTGCAGGCCAGGGATGACCAGGCTCTGGCCGGCGTAGATTGTTGGCTGGGACAGGCTGTTGATCGCCTCCAGGTCCGAGACGCTGACATTAAAACGCTGGGCGATGCTCCAGAGTGAATCTCCTGCCTGAACGATATAGGTTGGCCCGGCCGGTGGGGTTACGGTGGGTGGGGTATCCGCCTGTGCACCCGAAGGTGGAATCACTCCTGCCAGAAAAATCAAAACCATTAAAATTATCGAGACTGACTTTTTCTTCATTTCTGCACCAACGGGGAGCTCAAAAGGCCGCCCGGGACAGTGCCTCATTTCTTTTCTTTTTGACCCACGCTGGAGACAAACACCCCAGACTAGGATTTCTAAAATTATAATGCTTTATGAGGGCAATCTATCCAATTTATTAATAAAATCTTATCTTTTTGCGAGAGGTGGCAGCTTGGAGTGCTTTCAACCCTGGCGATCAGCCTGGAAAGCCATTCCTTGAGCCCACCTCCAAAAATTTTATATTGGTTTTCCTTTTTTTGGTTTTATCTTAGAATAGAATAACTGATTTTTAGGGATCTTGAAGATTTTGGCTAAAATAATTTCACGACAAGACTGGGAAAAAAGGGAAATTCCACTCTATAATTGATAGGCGGTTTCCAAGGTATTTGACGGAGGATCCCCTTGCCATCCATCAATTTAATTTGTTTAGTAATAAGGTAGCCGCTGGAGTAAAAAACCTAAATCTTGGTCGGAAAAGAAGCAGTTTTCATCTTCTAATGAGGCGTGTGTCATTGACCGTGCTAATATGTACCACGCGTAGCCGCCTGATGTGTACCAGGCATGATCGCCCGTATGTGTACCACGCGTAGCCGCCTGAATGTATACCAGGCATGATCGCCTGAATGTGTACCACCCATAGCCGCCTGTATGTGTACCACCTTCGGAGTGTGGCACAATGCTTCCAGAGAAAGACCTGGAGGCGACCGACATGAAGAGGAAACATATAAATCACATACAGGATATTATTCGGCGATTACAACTGGGGGAGAGCGAACGGCGGATCGCCAAGGATATGAAAATATCGCGGGGGACCGTTCACAAGTATTACGAGATTGCGAAAGGGAAAGGCTATCTGGAAAAGGCAGGAGCACAACCCAGCGAGGCTGAGTTGATGGAAGCACTGGGGCCGGGAGTGCAGGCACCGCGGCAGGTCTCGACGGTCGAGCCATACCGGGAAGTTATTCAGGATTGGTTGAAACAAGGGGTGGAGATGACCGCCATCTGGCTGCGGCTGCGAGAGAATTTTGGCTACAGCGGGGGGTATTCCTCCATCCGGCGCTTTGTGCACCGGCTGGCACCCGTAGAGCCGGAAGTGTTCGTGCGTGTCCACAGCGAGCCGGGGGAGGACCTGCAAGTTGATTTTGGGTCAGTCGGTCAACTGTATGATCCGGTCACGAAACGCATTCGGACCGCCTATGTGTTTGTAGCGACCCTGGGATACAGCCGCCACCAATATGCCGAGCTGGTCTTTGATCAGAAGGTAGCGACCTGGATCGCTTTGCACAAGCGGGCATTTCAATTCTTTGGAGGCGTGCCGAAACGGGTGATCCCGGACAATCTGAAGGCGGCGGTTTTGAAAGTTTTGGTGCACGATCCGATCCTGGGGGAAGCCTACCGGCGGATGGCGCTGTATTATGGTTTTCTGGTCAGCCCGACGATCCCTTATACCCCTCGCCACAAGGGGAAAGTGGAAAGTGGGGTGCACTACGTTCAGCGGAACTTCATGGCAGGCCAGGAATTCGTGGATATTCAGATGGCCAATGTGCATTTGCGGGACTGGGTAATGAATACGGCCGGGGTGCGCAAGCATGGTACTACCGGTGAAGCGCCGCTGCACTTGTTCAACGAGATTGAGAAAGCTTGTCTGCAGCCTTTACCGGCCGCGCCCTTCCGGCTGTTGGAGATCCGTCCGGTGACGGTTCACCCGGATTGCCATGTGGTCATTGCGGGGAGTTTTTATTCGGCGCCTTTTATCTATGTGGGCCAGGAATTGGCTGCCCACGTGAGCGAGAACTTTGTCGAGATCTACAAAGGGCTGGAATTAGTCGCCACCCACCCCCACAGTACCCGGCCCGGACAGTGGCATACCCGCCTGGAGGATTATCCACCCGCCAAAGCCGCTTATCTCATCCGCACGCCGGATTATTGCCGGAAGTTGGCTGCCAAAATCGGCCCAGCCACCCTGGGAGTGGTGGAGCAGTTGCTCAACGACCGGCCGCTGGACCGGCTGCGCTCGGTGCAGGCCATCCTGCGGTTGGAAGAGAGTGTGGGAACCCAACGCCTGGAGGCAGCCTGTGCACGCGCCGTCTATTTCGGGGATGTGCATTACCGGCAGATCAAGAATATCCTGAATGCAGCTCAAGATCGGGAGCCTCTGCCTGAAACGCTGCCAGCCCAACCGGCCCTCAGTCATCTGTTCGCCCGCAGTGGAGAAGAATTCTTCGGGAGGCGCTCATGATGTCCCACCCGCTGTTCCCCAAGCTGCGCCAGCTCAAGCTCTCCGGCATGCTGCAAACCCTGGACGTGCGGGTGGCCCAGGCGGTGGAAGGGCAGCTGGCTCCGCTGGAGTTCCTGGCCCTGCTGCTCGATGATGAATTGGAACGACGCAATCAGCAGCGCCAGATCCTCCGACTGGCCCAATCCGGCTGTGACAGCACGAAAACACTGGCTCATTTCGATTTCTCGGCTGCTCCTGGGATCAACCGCCTCCTGATCCAGGACCTGGCCTCCTGTGTCTTCATCCAGCGCCATGAGAACCTGCTGATTTGCGGACCCAGCGGAGTTGGAAAAAGTCATCTGGCCAACGCCCTAGCCATCGAAGCACTCCAACGCGATTACCGGGTCTCCTCCCGCTCTGCGCATCGCTTGCTGTCTGACCTGCAAGCTGCCCGGGCGAATGGTTCCTATCCGCGCATGTTCGCCAGGATCCTTTCCTGCGATCTACTCATTCTGGACGACTTCGGACTCCAGCCCGTTTCTCCCCAGGCGGCTCAAGACCTGTACGAGATCATCAGCGAACGCTATGAACACGGCTCGCTGATCATCACCAGCAACCGGGCCTTTGAAGAGTGGGGCGAGATCTTCGCCAACGACCTCCTGGCCAGCGCCGCCCTCGATCGCCTCACCCACCATGCCCACACCCTGATCATCCGCGGCGACAGCTTCCGCCAACGCAGCCGCAGAAAGGAGAGCCCATTACCAGAATCCTCACCCCAACAATAACTCTCCCTGGCAGATGCGCTTCCGCAGGATGGCTTCCCCGCTTTGTCTCTTCTGGCAGTGGCGCAAAAAATCCCGGGCAGGCTGTGGAAAAGTGGACAGGCACGGCACTGCCCACTTTCCCACAGCCACTCCGGCTACTCTGTCTCCACACATCCGAAGCGCCGCCCTCGATCGCCTCACCCACTATGCCCACACCCTGATCATCCGCGGCGACAGCTTCCGCTAACCAGGCCGCAGAAAGGAATTTTGCCTCGAATATTTCAACTTCTGATGCCCCAATAAATCCAGAATCCTAACCCCCTCCACACTCCTTTTGGTGGTACACATCAAGGCGGCTATGACTGGTACACATGGGGCGGCTATTGACAACGTGTCAGGAAGAAAAAAAACAGCGGCATAACTAAACAAAACGCATGGATAGAGGAAGATCTTCCGTTTATAAGCAGTTGGGCACTTGAATCGGATAAAAGCTGCCGCATTCTTTGTTCTGTTCGGGATCCTTTATCTGATGACAGAAAAAAGGAGTATGACAAGGTGAAGAGCATCTATAGAATAGGTTATTGTCTAGCGCTGTGTATATTGCTCATAGCATGCAATCGAATAGCATCTGTCTCTACCCCCATAATAGTGCCAGAACCCACGTTGAGATCAAGTCCAAGTGTGAACGCGACTGCCGCGATTACACCTACCCGTTATCCATACCCAACACTGATCCCAACGATCGAGCCGACGAAAATCCTCGGTCTGTTGAAAAATTCATTTTCGATTTAAACTTTGGGTGCCTTGAATGGCCATAACCTGCAGCGTATCACCGGTTGGAGCAACGGATTTAACAGCGGCTCGTGGGATAACTATCACGGCTATTTATGGATGGATACCAGCCATTTATTGTTATTTCCAGCAACGGGAGAAAGCCAACAGCCAAATTGGACAACGGTAAACGCGCGCCCGGTTGTAATGAACCTCAGCACTGGACTAATCTGGCTGCCGCCAAACGACCTCCCCTTGGATGAGAACCGGTCACTGAGGATTTTGCTGCCGCGCTGGTCGTCCAAGCTGGGAGTGCTTGTTACGGCCGAAACGGTTGGGCAGAAGGAAGGCGTCAGCACCTATACCGCCGATGGAAAACGAGTGGCGCATTATGAGGGCAAATTGGTGGATGTCTCGCCGAGCGCAGAGAGAATCTTTATCGCTGGGGATACATGGGTGGATCTGGGAAGTGGGAAGAAAGTCGATTTCGGCTGGGGACCTGGTCTCGGAGATGACCTCCAACGATGGTTGCCGATCTGGTCGCGCGATGAAAACCAGATTTATTTCTGTTGTTTTTATTATGGAAATGCCAAAACCGGTCAGAGCTACACGATTACCAATGAGGGTACAATTTTCGATGGGGGACCTTTCCTCAATGGCCACAGCCTGCGCCATGCATACGGTGTCTGGTTGAACGATCATATAGTCATGGCCCAATATGATGCATGGTGGTATGAAGGTCCTGGCTTTTCCACCATCTTCGATGTTTCTGAAAGAACATACCATAACCTGGGAGTTGTCGCCGGCCTGCCGGACGCATTTAATAACAACACGTACTCAATGAAATCCATCTCCCCAAATGGAGATTTTATGTATATCTCCCCAGGGGCTCAATCAGAAACCAATCCTCAAATATATTTGGTTGACCTCAGGACCCTTAAATCACAGCTTTATCAATCCAGCGGGATAGACTGGTCGGCAAACGGAAAATATGCAATCATGGATTCCCAGATACTTACCCTTTCAGACCAGACACTGCGACCATTGCCTGCAATGCCGGATTTAGAGAAATTAGTATATTGGATCGCGAGCGCATGGCATCCGACCGAAGGAGTCCGCCTATCGATCTATGCAGACAAGGAGCAACACATGTTTTGTTATCTGCTCGATCTAGATACCCTTACTTATCGGTATCTTGCCCTGCCTTCCAATTTTGATGGATCCAATGGGGGGACGAGCATTATCTGGAGCCCGAACGGCGATCGTTTTGCGCTTGAATCTTCCGATGGCAGTCTGTGGCAAATGAATTATCCGATGCTGGATAACTTGGAGCAGCTGACGCCGCCTGTGGCAAATGTGAAAGACATTTTTTGGTCCCCTGATGGCCGATACCTGTCTTTTGTTGGCGGAACAGATATTTACATCGTTGATACAAGGAAAAATCCCTGATAATCAAGATGTGCCTAACATTGTATCCCACCGGACCAATGGGATCGGCCACATCAATACCGCATTCGCTTCACGGGGATATTTTTCTGGGTGTATCTCCGCCATCGTCCTGCTCATTTTCAGCCTGCCTATATGGGGGCGCAGATGGTTTTTTCGGAAGGGGTCGGGATGATCCTGCCGGATGAGTTCTGGGTTCGGATTAAACCGATCCAGCGCATCCACCAGAAGCTGTACGCTGTGGGGATGGGCTGGCTGATCGGGCGGTTCATCTTGCTGCTGACCCATACCGGCCGCAAGTCCGGAAAGCGCTATGTAACCCCGCTCCAGTACGAGCGGATCGCCGGGGCGTACTACGTAGGCGCCGGACGCGGCCAGCGCTCGGATTGGTTCCGCAACGTCGAGGCTGACCGGCATGTCCACGTACAGGTCGGGCGCTACCAGTTCGACTGCCTGGCTGAGCCGGTCACGGATCCGGGTCGGATCGTTGTTTTCCTGAAGACGCGCTTCGACCACCACCCATGGATGATGAGCCTGATGATGAGGATCCACCGCCTGCCGCTGCATCCGGATGAGACCCAGTTGGGCGAACTCGCCGGATCATTAGGGGTTGTAGTGCTGCGCCCGGTAGAAAAGGTCCTGGCAGACACCCAGTCCGGGTACGACGCCATTGCCGAGGAATACGCCCGAGAGATGTTCCATGAGTTAGACCACAAACCGCGCGACTGCGAGCTGCTCCAGGAATTAATATTCCGTGTCCGGTCGCTTGGCTTGATCTGCGACATGGGCTGCGGGCCGGGCGAGGTGGCCCGCTTTCTGAAAGACTGTGGCGCGGATGCTTTGGGTCTCGACCTTTCTCAGCAGATGGTGGCGGTGGCCAGACGCCTTAGCCCGGATATTCCCTTCCAGCAGGGCAACATGCTTTCCCTGGATGTGCCGGATGCCTCCTGGGGCGGGATTGCCGCCTTCTATTCCATCATCCACATTCCACCCGGTCGGGTGCCCGCAGCACTGTCTGAGCTTCGCCGGGTGCTCAAACCAGGCGGCTGGCTCCTGATCACATTCCACATCGGCGACGAGGTGAAGCAAATCAGGGATTGGTGGGGGAAGCCCGTGTCGCTGGATTTTGCCTACTTCCAGCCTGAGGAAATGTGGGACTATCTTCAAAAAGCTGGTTTCGAAGAGATCGAGGTGAACGTGCGCGAGCCGTATACAGGTGTGGAATACCAGAGCCGCAGGGCTTATATCTTTGCGAGAAAACCGGGATGACAAGGTCTCAGCTGGTCCCCTGGCTCCATTTTTGTTACTGGTTTGGGGCAGTCCTGGACCTATTGGCCGGCATGACCATGCTCTTTCCGGCTGTTTTTACCTTTTTAAACCGGCTGCCCGGATTCCAGCCCGGGAATGATTATCGCTATGCTATGGGGATGGGAGCTCCGCTGATGCTTGCCTGGACGGTTTTATTGCTGTGGGCTGATCGGAAGCCCTTGGAACGCAAGGATATCCTCCTCATCACCCTGCTGGTGGTTGCCGGAGAGGCGATTACACAAATTTGGGGTGTTTCGGCTGCCTTTGTGCCTTTGCGGGCACTTCTCCCCACCTTTGGAATCCAGGCGATACTAGGCATCGTCTATATCCTCAGCTATATCAATGCTCGAAAGGCTGTACAAGCGGCTTGATTGAGAACTCCCGACCGCCCAATGTCATGGCCATTGACTCAGCTGGACGGGACCTTCGCCTCAAGATTGGGGAAACCTTCAGCCTTGTCAGGGCGAAGGATCCAGGCAAGCAGGCCGCGCTCCCTGTTTTGCCGGTACTGGGTAAGACAAAAAGCCGGGGATTGCCTTGCATCAGAATCAGCAGGCGATCCCTGGCCATCGGTCCCGTACCGGTTCGAGAGGCGATCTCTATGGCACCACAAAGCGCAGCTGCGAAGAGAGGCCGGCATTGTTGGTGTACCAGGAGAACAGGTAGTCGCTGGTGAGCTGGCTGGCAGGATAACCCATCATCTCAGAGGAGCTCGAGCTGCTCCCGAAGATGACGCGCAGCGAGGCGATGATGGGAGTCCCATCCGTGGTCTTCACTTCCAGCGGGCCATTGTTGACCCCGGTGTAGCTCTCGCGCAGGCCTTGACCGGCAGACAGGGGATAGGCTCCCTGGAGCACTCCAGCCACGTAGACATCGACCGTTGTAGAAGTAGTGCCCACATTGTCGAAGCGCACCTGCGAAGCAAAGTTAACGTTGTTGGTGTACCATGGGAACAGGTAGTCGCTGGTGAGCTGGCTGGCAGGATAACCCATCATCTCGGAGGAGCTCGAGCTGCTCCCGAAGATGACGCGCAGCGAGGCGATGATGGGGGTCCCATCCGTGCTCTTTACTTCCAGCGGGCCATTGTTGACCCCCGCGTAGCTCTCGCGCAGGCCTTGACCGGCAGACAGGGGATAGGCTCTCTGGAGCACTCCAGCCACGTAGACATCGACCGTTGTAGAAGTAGTGCCCACATTGTCGAAGCGCACCTGCGAAGCAAAGTTAACGTTGTTGGTGTACCAGGGGAACAGGTAGTCGCTGGTGAGCTGGCTGGCAGGATAACCCATCATCTCAGAGGAGCTCGAGCTGCTCCCGAAGATGACGCGCAGCGAGGCGATGATGGGAGTCCCATCCGTGGTCTTCACTTCCAGCGGGCCATTGTTGACCCCGGTGTAGCTCTCGCGCAGGCCTTGACCGGCAGACAGGGGATAGGCTCCCTGGAGCACTCCAGCCACGTAGACATCGACCGTTGTAGAAGTAGTGCCCACATTGTCGAAGCGCACCTGCGAAGCAAAGTTAACGTTGTTGGTGTACCATGGGAACAGGTAGTCGCTGGTGAGCTGGTTGGCAGGATAGCCCATCATCTCGGAGAAGCTCTTAAGGTTCCCGGGGATGAAACGCAGTGAGGCAATGATGGGCACACTCCCCGAACTCTGCACTTCGACTGGTCCGCTGTTCACTCCAGGATAGCTCACCAGCTTGCTGCCATGAGTTGGGACACCATAGCTTCCCACCCCTGTTCCTCCAATAGATACGTTAACCCCCACACAACCAGGACTTGAGTCCAGTGTAAACGTGTAGTTCTGGGCGGTCTGGTCGGATGTAAGGTTAGCATAGCTGAGGCTGAGCGGGTTGAAGATGTAACAGACCTTTGTAGGGGTCACTGTCCCGCTCCAATTATTCGCGACCTGGAAGGAGTAATTCCCGAGGTTGTCGGAGATGGCAGTCTTGGCAACACCGTCCGTGTAACTCAGTGTCGCTCCGGCTACCCCGACATTGCCAGAAATAGTGACTGTTGGAGCCGATATATGATAGACGGTCCCTGCTCCATAATCTATTAAATACAGCTCCCCCTGCTCATCCTGACCAAAGGACGAGATACTGCCACCAGTAGATGTAATCAAGCTGGATGTCCAGGTGTTGTCCGGGTTTTTAATAAGACCCAGAATTTTGCCGGTGCAAAGGTCACCATACAAATAAACACCTTGCAAGGCAGTGAACTGTGTCCCGCGATAGACATAGCCCCCTATGATTGCACAACCGTAGGAACTCACTGGCTCCATGATCATAGGTGGCTACTGGCGGAACATAGCCGGGAGGTGCGACACAGCCGGTCGAAGGATTGTAGCAAAGATTTCCTTCGAGGATGTTCCAGCCATAATTCTGGCCACCCGTACTTGTACTGGGTTGAAAATCAACTTCCTCCTCGGTGTCCTGTCCTACGTCACCGATGTAAAGGTCCCCGGTTGAACGATCAAAAGAGTATCGCCAGGGATTGCGCAAGCCATAAGCCCAGATTTCCTTCTTAACATTCGGATCGCTGCTTCCATAAAAAGGGTTGGTGGGAGGGATAACGTATTTTTTGCCGACTGGCGGTGTGGTCTCCACATCCAGCCGTAGGAGTTTTCCTAACATCGTGTCGAGGTTCTGCGCGTTGTTATCCGGGTCGCCACCGCTACCGCCATCCCCCATTGACATGTATAAATACCCATCTGGCCCGAAGGCGAGCATCCCCCCATTATGATTGGTATATTTTTTCGGTATGTTTAATAATACTTTGCCGTTGGAAGTGTCGGCGAGGTCTGGATTTCCACTGGAAACATGGTATCGGGCGAGGGTGGTCGTGTAGGGAAAAGTTGGGTCACTGCGGTTCGTCGTATACGTGATATAAAAATTTCCGTTGGTGCTGTAATGGGGATCAAATGCCAGAGATAGCAGACCCTGTTCGTCGTTCGTTCCTGTAAAGTTGGAAACCAGACCTGAAATATTGAGGAATGGCGTGGGCAGCAGGCTGCCGTTCTTAAAGATGAGAATTGTCCTCCCTGCTGGAGTATGAACAGGCGGTTCGAGCCATCGCCCGCATTGGTTAGGAACACGGGGTTGGTCAGACCACTGACAACCGGAGTGAACTGAATAGTAGACGGAATACTTGCTGCACGAACCGGCGTTGGTAAGCCTATCGATACCATTTCTGCTGCCAGAATTGAGATTATTAGAATGACACCAGGTTTTTTAAATAGTTTCATTTTGAGGCCTCCATATTCTCTACCGGGCATAAGCTGCGAAGCTGTCCATTATCGGAGGAGCATATATTTTCGTCAAACCAGATAACAAGGTGGGATTTGATAGGATTGTTACTGGCACAGGTTCACATTTTATAATATATAGGGTAAATTAAGTCAACATTAATCTCCCCTAAGAGTGATGGCTGAATTTGACTAAGAAGGAAGAAAAACGATCAAGTTGCTTGGAATCATCGAACTGATCGCTTCCCATAAATCGAACCGAGTGAAACCGGCGACGCAAGATGGCCGCAAGCCCAGATGATCTCGGCGGCGATCGAACCTATAAAGGTTTGGCTGCAAAACTTCGACTGGATGCCTGTTCGTCACGAACATAGTTACTGGTTTTATAGACGGTTATAGACAACGCCAATGGACCAGTTTTCGTACGGGTTGGACCGGGCGAACTACAACGCCTTGTACGGACTCCGCTGATGCTTGCCTGGACGGTTTTATTGCTGTGGGCTGATCGGAAGCCCTTGGAACGCAAGGATATCCTCCTCATCGCCCTGCTGGTGGTTGCCGGAGAGGCGATCACACAAATTTGGGGTGTTTCGGCTGCTTTTGTGCCTTTGCGGGCACTTCTCCCCACCTTTGGAATCCAGGCGATACTAGGCATCGTCTATATCCTCGGTTATGTCAATGCCATACGAACCGAAAAAGCGCTTTGATTTAAGTTCCTTGACCGCTCAAGGACCTCGGCACAACCCCTGTCGCAAACGACAAGGACCTGCACGTCCAGGTTAGAGTCCGAGTACGATTTATGAACCCTTCGATGCGATCACCAGGATCAACCAAATACCGTATGCAACGGCAGCAATTCCCCCAATTCCAAGGATCCAGTCCATAACTCTCACCATGATCCGTGAAGGCTTCAGGTCAAGCAGGATGCCTCGCAAGCCGATCAATGAATGCGTGATGACCACAGCCACGAAGCACATTTCCATGATTGGTATGATTGGATGACGATAATAAGCGACGACATCTGCGTAAGTCAACAACCCGGTCTGGCCGATGAAGTGATTAACGATCAGGTGGATAACAAGAAGAATAACCAACACCGGCCCCGTGAGGATCTTAACCATCCACAGCCACGTATTTTCCCCGGATTCAGGCGTCAGGTCAGACCGAGGTATCCTATTTTCCGTCATTTTAATATCTCCATCAAGCGGTGAACATCCGCAACCCGAAGATGATGATGACGATTATGCCAACCGCCATCAACCCGTAGAAAAGCTGCTTTTGACGGTTTACACCCAGTCCAAACGTGGTCAGTACGATCCGTATGCCATTAAGTCCATGCAGGAAAGCTGCTGCCACAACCAGTAACTCACCCGCAGTGAAAATCGGATTGCGCACCAGCTTCAGGAAACTATTATAGCCATTGGGCCCTTGCGCCAACAGGCCAAGGATAGCCAGGTGTAGGAACAGATAAAACGTCAACCCGAGCGCTGTAATGCGATTTACAAGAAATGCCCAACCGCCGGTCTGCCGTCCAACGGGGTTGAACCACATCCAGAATTTGACAGGAGAGGGCTGGTTGTTTTGATTTCTCATGCTAGAAGTCTCCTTTGAATTCAAGGTTTGTGAAAGAGGCGTTTGATTCGTTCCTTTATAACTTGATCACGAAGATTCATAATACGTCTCGCTGGATCAACAAAGGATGGGCATACCTCTGTGCATTCAAAGGCACTATGACATCGCCACAAACCATCTTCGCTGTCGACGAGCTGCAGGAGTTCGGGATTGCGTTTTATACCGTTCGCTTGTGCACCTGCCAGAACGGCTGGACCAAGGTATCCGATCGAAGTCGCGGCGACCGGACAGGCGCTGATGCATAACCCGCATTCGATACAGTCTGACAGGCGGATATATTGCATGTCATCCGATGCCCATCTTTTGGGTGGGTATTCGATCTCAGCCTCCGGTACGGGTAAAACAGCCCGGGCGCTGACCGATTCCAACCGGTTATATAAAGTACCCATATCCACTGTCAAATCGCTGACGACGGGGAAATTACGCAGCGGATCAATTTTAAGGGTCGCCCCGTCTTGGGTTACATCGGATATTAGGGTGATGCAGGTTAGTTTTTCTTTGTCATTGACGCGCATCCCGCATGCCCCACAAGTGGAATGGTGGCAAGCGTGCCGAAAGCACAACGATCGATCCGAAAAGGCCCAAACACGCTCGACAGCGTCGAGCACATATTCGTCAGGATCGACTTCGATTTTAAACTCGTCGTAGTAAGCTGATTGACCTTCCTTCTGACGATAGATTTTTAGCTTGATGTTCCATTTTGTATCACTCATGGAAGTCCCTGATTAGTTGGGTTGGCTATAGTATTGGCGATAAGAGAGGAGCGGCACTTCTTTTGTCATACAAGCGCTGATAATACCAAGCTTTGTACAGACAATGTCAGCCGTTTTTTCAGCCATTGCACGCAGAGTGGTCGCTTTACCACCTGTAATGGTCACCAAACCGTCAATGTTGTGTATCTCTTTATGGTCGTAGCACTTGAATGTTCGGGCAGCACTACGCCCTTCGCCCTCACCAATCAACGGGCGGGTGGCCATGTATTTACCCCGCACTTTAGCATTTGCGATGCCTGGGACGAGCTCCGTGCCTCGCTCAAGCATCAACTTAACTTGGTCCTTTAGCACGGGAATGTAATCAGGATTGTCCACCTCGAAGGAAGTTGTTCCGACAACGACCATACGACGCTGAGGTAGAACAATATCTCCATCCCCAGGCTTGTTCAATCGATTGACCGCCCGCTGGACGAAACGCTGATCGAAAGCGACCATTACACCAGGTGTGGGCTTCACCGGTACGCTCGCACCTGCCATTTTGGCGATTTCACCGGCCCATGCCCCAGTTGCATTGACGACGATATCGGCACGCAGTTCGAAGAGTTTATTGGACTTACGATCGAGCAAATTCACCCCAATCACATTTCCTTTTCCGTCCATGACTAAACTCTTCACCTCGGTGTAAGTATAGAATCTTGTCCCATTTTTCTTGGCGGTTCCAGCGAAAGAGAGTGCCAACCGTAGGGGGTCAAAGGTGCCGTCCGGGATCAAGAAGGCTGTCAGAAGCCGGGGATTGATGTTTGGTTCCAATCGCAGAGCTTGTTCTGGCTTTAACTCTTCCAAGGGAATATGACATTCTTTGCATCCTTCGATGAACGACTCTCCGTATTCTAGGTCGCTTTCATTGAGGGCAATGAACAACCCGCCGTTTGGCTCGATGACCTGTGGGACTATCTTGCGGAGGATGATATTCTCGTCGATACACTCGATGGCAGATTCCTGATCGCTTACAGCATAACGGCCGCCGCTGTGAAGGAGGCCATGAGTACGTCCCGATGTACCGTTGCAAATATCGCCACGCTCGATGACGGCTACGTCGAAGCCGCGGAGCGCCAAGTCGTGTGCAGTCGCAGTTCCGGTAAATCCAGCCCCGATGATAATCGCATGTGGTTTGCTCATTCGCGCTCACTCCATTTACGTACGAATATTGGAGCAACGGGATTAACTAATTTAGAATGAAACTTTCGTAATTTCGCAAAAAATAATTTTCAGAATGATCCCTCGCCCGGCCTTCCGCCGCAACCAAAGACTTGCGCGGTTCGGACCAATTTTGGCGAGGAATGCTTTACAGGTGCTAAAACTATTATTGTTACCTGAGGTAACCCGGGGATAAATCACTTAACTTTTCCACTTCGGGTCAGTGCCTCAATATTCGGTTGACGAAAATCATGCCCCCAAAAATTGCCCAGATTAAAGCCCCAAAAAGGAGACTCCATAAAAGTCCCACAACCCATCCCTTGTACGGAACGACTTGAATCGCTGTAAGAACTACCATCCCGATACTGGTAATGGTAATGATGATGAGCCCAATTCGAAACGAGATCCATGGCTGTGCTCCGGATCCCGTTGCCTGTTTGGCCTGTTTCGTTGTCTTTGTCTTTTTATCTTTTGCCACGATCCACTCCATATGTTTGAAATCAAACAGGGGGAGAGGAGGGGTGGTTGTCCACCCCTCCTGCCGAACATGGGATCGCTATTCAACCCATTCAAAGGTGCGAGTGACCGCCTTCTTCCAGCCCTTGTATTCCTTATCGCGCAGGGCAGAATCCATCTTAGGTTTCCATTCCTTGTCCTTAGCCCAGTTCGTGCGCAGATCTTCCACGTTCTTCCAGAAGCCCACAGCCAAGCCCGCAGCATACGCTGCGCCGAGCGCAGTGGTCTCTGCCACTTTGGGGCGGATGACAGGTACACCTAAAATGTCGGACTGGAATTGCATGAGCAGCTCATTATATACCATGCCGCCGTCCACCTTCAAGGCGGTCAGGTTCACCCCCGAATCCTTGTTCATCGCATCCAGCACTTCACGGGTTTGGTAAGCGGTGGCTTCGAGGGCAGCCCGGGCGATGTGGCCTTTGTTGATGTAGCGGGTCATGCCGACGATCGCACCCCGGGCATCGCTCTTCCAATACGGAGCGAACAGGCCGGAGAAGGCGGGAACAAAGTAGATCCCGCCACTATCATCCACGGTCTTGGCAAGTGCTTCAACATCCGCGGACTTTTGGATCAGGCCCAGGTTGTCTCGCAACCACTGGACGAGAGCGCCGGTGATGGCGATCGAGCCTTCGAGGCAGTAGACAGCCTTCTGGTCACCAATCTTATAACCCAGGGTGGTCAGCAGGCCGTTTTTGGACTGCACGGGCTTGGTGCCGGTGTTCAGCAGCATGAAGCAGCCGGTGCCATAGGTATTCTTCGCTTCGCCCGCACTGAAGCATGTCTGGCCAAACAAGGCCGCTTGCTGATCACCCAGATCACCGGCCACCGGGATCCCTTCCAACGCACCAACAGCGGTGCCATAGGTCGCAGACGAAGGCTTAATCGTTGGCAGCATGGCGCGTGGGATCCCCATGATTTTAAGCATGTCCGGGTCCCAATCCAACGTCTCCAGGTTCATCAGCATGGTGCGGGAGGCATTGGATACATCTGTGACATGCACACCCCCCTTCGGTCCACCCGTCAGGTTCCAGATGACCCAGGTATCGATGTTACCAAAAAGCACCTCGCCTTTTTCAGCTTTCGCACGGACGCCGTTGACGTTCTCCAAAATCCACTTGATCTTCGGACCAGAAAAATAAGTCGCCAGCGGAAGCCCAACTTTCGGGCGAAAGCGATCCTGTCCGCCACTCTTCGCTAAATCGTTGCAAATCGTGTCGGTGCGGGTATCCTGCCAGACGATGGCGTTGAAAACCGGTTTCCCGGTTGCCTTTTCCCATACCACTGCAGTTTCACGCTGATTGGTTACGCCGACCGCTGCAATATCCTTGGGAGTAACGCCACTTTTCTTGAGCCCGCCCTTGATAACTTCCTGGGTCCGTTCCCAGATCTCGAGCGGGTTGTGTTCCACCCAACCCGGCTTTGGGTAAATTTGTTCATGTTCTTTTTGATCAACGCCGACCACTTTGCCTTCATGGTCGAAAACCATGAAGCGCGTGCTGGTCGTGCCCTGATCCACTGCGGCTGAATATTTAGCCATTTCTTACCTCCGGTTTCGTTCTATTTTCCAGGCGGTTTTTGTACCTGCCTAGAGGAAAAAGGTTACTTTGGGAAGATCCCGAATATCATCTGATATCAGCACCTCTACATTCTTCCAGAATCAGTGGAATGAGCAACGATGCTATTTCTTCGGCAAGAAGGGCGTTACGAGCCAATCATACAGGAAGACGCCGATTACGGCGCCTACAATTGGTCCTACGATCGGGATCCACCAATAACCAGTTGAAAAGAGGTTCTGGGTTCCAGAGACCAGACCAAAGAGGCGTGGCCCAAGATCACGAGCGGGGTTAATAGCATAGCCACTCGGTCCGCCCAATGACAAACCGACTGCCAGTACCGTGCCGCCGACCAGGAACGGCCCAAGGTTATGCATCAAGCCTGTATTCTTGGAGTCGCCACTTGCGAGGACGCCCCACAGGAGAACTGCAGTGCCGAGAACTTCTGTGAAAAACGCATCCAGGAAGCTGTAACTCCCTGTGTTGGTGGCTGAAGATCCGCCCCAAAAGGCTTGGCCGAAGACTGATCCTGGTCCGGTGCACCATACATTGGGCAATCCAGCTGCACGAAGACCATCCCCATAGGCCAGGTAAACAGCGGCTGCACCCAAGAAGGCCCCCACCATTTGGGCGATGATATACGGGGCGACCCTTGCCCAGGGGAATCCCCGTTTGAGAGCCAGTGCAATTGTTACTGCTGGATTTATATGAGCGCCTGAAACTCCAGCAGAGACATACACGGCTACGATCACGGCAAACGCCCATCCAATCGTAATCGTATTCCAGTTGTACGCCGTTCCGGCCAGGCGGGGAGCAAGACCAACATTTGCGACAACGCCGTCACCCAGCAGGATCAATATAAAAGTTCCGAAGACCTCACCGATCAGTGATCCAAACATTTTCATCCTCCTTACTGAAAAGATTTAGATAGAGGCAATAAACTTTTTTACGAGCGATGCATGTTAATCAATCTCTCTCCGTCCTCCTTTCTAAATATAAAGGCCACGTTGACAAAACCGGCATGATTTATAAAATTGGACCCTTCACGAGGAGACTGTAAAACATTCTTCCAAGAGAGCGAATCAATTGATTTCGTTCCCATCGGAAAGAACTGTTTTGATTATTGCATAAAGGAAAAGCAAAGGGAATCAGGGGATTGACCCAATATTCTTCCCAATGGAGCAGTATCGTACTCCAATGGAGTAAGATAATACGCCTCTGGAGTATAAGCGGCGTTTTTTTGCATGGCGTGTTCAATTGGGAAGTTGTTATAAAACGAGATAAAAAAATCTTTGGCGTGAGCAGATCAATAAATGGAAGCAGTCGACCATTTGAAATGCTTACTTCCCCCAGCAGAAATATTTCACCCTCTGAATGAGCTTTTGACCTGTTTCACCGCCTTTTGCCAGCCGTAATAGAGTTCTTCACGCCGTTCTTCAGAAATCCGTGGTTCGAAGTAACGATCCCTTTTCCAGGAAACAACTATCTCCTCAAGCGTTTGCCAATAACCAATCGCAAGTCCTGCAAGGTAAGCTGCACCGAGTGCAGCAGTGTTGATGAACACCGGCCGTTCCACCGGGATACCTAATAAATCCGCTTGAAATTGCACGAGAAAGTCGCTTTTAGCGATCTGACCATCTACTCGTAACACCTTGGGCATCAACTCGGGTTCCCGTTTCTTAATCACCTCGATAAAATCACGTGTCTGATAGGCCAAAGCTTCGAGGGCAGCTCGGACGATATGATGCTTGGTGATACCCTGCATAATTCCGAGAATGGCGCCACGGGCATAAGAACCTGTCCCTGAACGAATTAAATCTGAACCGCCAAATGGCGGTACAAAGTAAACTCCCTGAGTATCAGGAACCTGGTTGGCCAGCCCTTCGGCCTCAGCTACTTCGCCGATGATGCCTAAGCCACCTTGCAACCAGGAAATAGCATCACCAGCAACATCAGCCTTGCCCTCCATTCCATAAACAACATTCTCGCCAATCGTCCAAAACACGGGTGAAAATAACCCGCCTGCGGGTGGGATATATCGGCTTCCGGTGTTCAAGAGAACAAATGAACCGGTACTATAGGTGTTTTTGGCCATACCAGCTTCGACACAAGCCTGACCGAGAGCCGCAATTTGTTGATCCCCGGCTGCGCCTCCGATGGGTACCCGGACTCCAAAAAAAGCTTCGGGATCGGTATAAGCATAAACATCGCTCGAATGACGTAATTCTGGCAGAATTTCACGCGGAATTCCCAACTCGTTGAGGATTTCGTCATCATAAGTTAACGAGTTGGCATTGAGCAAGAGAGTGACTGAGGCGTTGGAATGATCGGTGACATGGGCTTTACCACCGGAAAGTTTCCAAATTAACCAGCTGTCGATCGTGCCGCACAGTAACTCGCCTTTGGCAATCCCCTTTTGAATGGTCTGATCGTTATCCATGAGCCAGCGAATCTTGGCTGCAGTAATATCCGGGACAATAACCATGCCTGTTCTTGTTTCAATATTGATTTTATCTTTGGCAATGAGTTGTTCGCAAAGAGGCAGCGTACGTTGATCCTGCCACACAATCGCCCGGCCGATAGCCTCGCTAGTCTTCTTGTTCCAAAACACGGTGGTGTCACGCTGGTTAGCAATACCGATCGCGTCGATCTGCTCGGGTGCGATCCGACCATTCTGAAGGGCTTCAGCGACCACCTGGAGACTAACCCGCCAGATTTCGTTTGCGTCATGTTCCACCCACCCTAGCTGGGGATAATGCTGGGTGATGTTCGCGTAAGCAGATGCTACGACATTCGCCTTGCGGTCAAGGATCACGGCCCAAGTCCCCGCTGTTCTCTGGTGAATACTGAGAATATAGGTCGACATTTTAAAAACTCTGCTTATAAAAAGCTACCAGGAATTGGTCCTGTTGTCCATGATGCACCACGATGACCCACTCCCTTCACGGATTTCTAGAATGCACCGATTTCCCGACCGCAAGTCCGAGTTCAAGGCTCACTCGTACGAGACTGGCCAAATTTTCTACCTCGAGCTTGCGCATAGCATCGCGCCTCTGTTTCTCTACGGTTTTAACGCTTGTTCGCAAACTATCGGAAATCTCGCGTGTTGAATACCCTTCTACAATTCGGATGACGACTTCACGTTCACGTGGTGAAAGGCGGTCCAGCAAGCTATGTGGGCTCTCGTCAAAGAAGTTATTGGCAATCACCCCAGAAATACCCGAACTCAGGTACATACTCCCATTCTTAGCAGCCCTGACCGCAGCAAGGAGTTCGTCCGCAACTGATTGTTTCACCACATAGCCTAATGCTCCCGCCTGGAGGGCTTGTCGAACCATGCTGGGATCGGCATGCATTGATAGGATTACGACTTGAGGTTTTGGCCTAATCTCACCGATTTTAGACAGCATTTCGAGCCCGTCGAGTTTTGGCATTGAGATATCAAGGATGATCACATCCGGGTGTGTTGATTTGACCAGCGCCACTGCCTGGATTCCGTCCCCGGCTTCTCCAACCACCTCCAGATCATCGGCCACTTCAAGTAATTTTACAATCCCTTGTCGAACAAGATGATGATCTTCTACGACTACGACGCGTATCATCATCGTCCCTCCCAGCCATATTTCCCTGCATAATCCTTTATAACGCGCATCACTTATTCCTGCGAGTTCACATTCGGGTTGGAGACGGGTAAAGATCCATATAGGCGGGTTCCTTCCCCTGGAGCAGACTCGATATCGAAGCTACCACTGAGCATAAGGTAACGCTCTTTCAAGCCTTGCAAGCCTATCCCGTAGCTTGTCCTTGTGCTTGGGTCGAATCCTTTCCCGTCATCTTCGACCGATATGTTAACCTCACCCTCTACATATTCCAAGTTTATCCACACAGAGGTTGCATTGGCATGTTTAACCGCGTTGTTCACCCCCTCTTGGACCAATCGATAAAGAGCGGTTGCCTGGGGACTCGGGATCAGGGGCAGTTGCTTCTGACTGCTAAACACCACACGCAGTCCTGTGGATAAGGCCATGGAAGAGCATAACTCTTCTAGCACTTTGGCAAGGGACATGGTGTCAAATGAGGGTGGGCGAAGTTCATATAACACCTGACGAATATATCGCATCATATCTTCAACAACTTGAATCGTCCCCTTAATCTGATCCCCCACATCCGTTTGACCAGTAACGACGTCATGTTGAATTGCCTTTAGATTGAGTATGAGAGCGGTCATACTTTGACCAATGTCATCGTGCAGGTCTTGAGCAATCCGGCGACGTTCATCTTCCTGGTCAGTGAACAATTGCAAGCTTACCAGCTTTAGTCGTTCCTCAGCTTGAATTTGTCGTGTAATGTCTTGTGTAAAGGTGGCAACCGCCTCAATTTTTCCGTTGAGTCCTGGGATGGGGCAAATAAGTACATTGACCCATTGATTCTCAAAGCCATCTGTAAATTGAACGGGAAGCCCTGAGTTAGTCGCTTTATTCACCACAGTTTTGCGATGCGCTGTTTTCGAAGGAGGATATAAATTCCAAATATTGGTGCCCACCAATTCGTCCGCTGATTTTGCATATCGTCGGACAGCAGCACTGTTAATGTATATAATAGACCCTTCCAGGTCGAAGAGCTCAACAGCATCAGGGCAGGCCTCCAAAAGCTCCCAAGCGAGGGTCTGTTCACTGACTTTGGCCATCACAATTAGCCCTTCACTGTTTCTAACATTCTCACATCCTGATAAAGTGCAGGCAGGATCTGTTTCTCTAAGGATCGTTAGTACTTCGGGATATCATCCGACCTGATCTGTGAAAAGCCTACCACGGAGGATTAGATTTGTAAAGCGTCGAATTAACACTTCAGTAGCGCCCCTTGACGATTGAGCAGCTGAGCAAAAGCCGAATTTGGAGAATATGGTAACATGACCCTCGTAATTCATCCGATTATATGTGGTCAGCGTTCCAACCGCATTATCTTGGAGTTCTCAAAAATGTATCCAGGACCTGTCGTGTGCTATGGTGAGAGGCAGTTGCGAGCATCGTTTATGCGTTTAGATCCTAAAGAATGCCACATTGACAAGCCACCTTTTTGAGTTGCAGCTGGAGGCTGCGCAATGATTAATCCAAACCTAATTTAAATAATCAACCTGGGAATTAAAAAGTACACAATGAAAAGTTTAACAGGAAAACATATCGCCAACTTCGTTGCCGAAGGGGTGGAAGACTTAGAGTTTTATGTGCCAGCGATGCGCCTGCAAGAAGAAGGTGCTGATATTGTCGAGGCTGCTGTAGATCTCAAACCCGTCCATGGAAAAGGGGGACTCGAAGTACGACCCAACTCAACGTAGATACCCTTAAGTCTGACGATTTATTTGCGCTTATCCTCCCCGTTGGCTGGGCTCCTGACAAGCTCCGACGTTATCCAGTCGTTACAAATCTGCTAAGGGAAATGAATGCAAAAGAGAAACCTGTTGGTATCATTTGTCATGGTGGACTTGTTGCCGTTTCTGCTGACATCGCTCGTGGACATCGGGCTACTGGTTCATTAGGCATAAAGGATGACTTGGTCAACGCGGGGGCTATCTGGGTCGATGAACCTGCTTTCCGCGAAGGTAATTTGGTTTGGGGTCGAGTGGTGGCCGATATTCCTGACTTTTGTCGAGAGCTCGTTGCATTCTTAAAGAAAGTATCTGAAAACTAAGATATACATCTTCAGACCAGTCACCGCGAGCCAGAAAGTCACCAATTGATTTCTAGAATCTTCGGAATTGCACGCAGGTCATGGACGGTCCGATGCATGTTATCTACCCTATCTTCCGGGTTTTGATCGTTGAACCAGATGGCGCGTATGCCGCTAGCGTTAGCCCCCAGCACATCAATTTCGTAGTTATCGCCGACCATGATGACCTGTCCGGTCGTCAAGCCCAAGTCCTTCAGGATGTAATCGAAGAACTCAGGGGAGGGTTTCTTGTGCCCTACATTTTTGAAGCAGTAGACTTCTATGTTAGTGATCTTGTCAAGGCCAGATACATATGCAACTTCTGAGGACCGGCCTTTTTCAGGTCGTTTCTGGTAAACCGCTGCCCAGACCGCGGCCAAACTCAATTCAGGGACAAAACCTTCAACAGCACGCACCTGCTCCTTCATCTCAATCCTTCCGAAAATAGTCCTGGCAGCTTCGTGAAGCGTCGAGGAGAAATCTCCTGCGGCCAACTTCTATCCGTGCCGGTTCATGACCGGACACCCTATAATGTATTCGCTTGGAGGCGAATGAAGCTCTTGGGGAGCTGCCCCATCTTTGTCTCGGTTTCCGAGTGGAAACCCGTCTAGCTTACGGGCAGCTCACACCAGGGAAAATGGTTGGTAAAGGGCAGGTGTTCTGGAAGCTACCTCGGGTTAGCTGGTTTTCAAACAGGCGTTTTCTGGGAGGGCACCCGTCTCGAGGTACTGCCACAGCTCGATCAACAGCCTGCGGGCCAGAGCGACAATCCCGATGCGGCGCACCCGTTTGCTACCTTGTGCGAAGCGTTTTTGATACCAGCGGCTGAGTTGGCTATCGGGCTGATAGCGCAGCCAGGCCCAGGCGATCTCGATGGCCATGGCACGGATGCGGCGGTTACCCGCTTTGCTGATGCCCTGTTCCTTGGCGCTCTCACCGCTCTGGTAAGGGGTGGGGGTCAGCCCGGCCAGGGAGCCCAATTCCCGCCGGTTGTGGAAGTCACGCCAGGAGAAAAACTCCATCACGTAAACCCAGGCTGAATTCATGCCAATGCCCTTGAGCCGTAACAACTGGCGTACTTGCTCCACTGCTGGAGCAGCCGAAGTGCGGACCGCCTCCTCCCGGTTGCGTTCGAGTTGGTCGATCTGCTGGTTGACCAGTTGGTAGCGCTCGTGCTCACGCTCCAATCGGGAATGCAGGGCCGCAGGCAGAGGCGAACCATCCCATAAACGCACCGCTTCCAGACGGGAGAGGAGGCCCTGATCAAAAGGCAGCGCCACGCCCTGGCTGGCCAGAAGCCCCTTGATGCGGTTGATGTGATGGGTCTGCTCGGCCTTGGCCGCCATCAACTCACGGTGCAGTTGGCGCTGGTCTTCATCTTCCGGGCCGGGAGCATGCACAATGCTCCAGACTTTTTTCTCACCCTGGTAATAGCGCATCAACATGGTCAGCAGCTTGCCAGTATCCATTCGGTCGGTCTTCGCCCGCCGCTTGCGCCGGTTCACTTCGATGCTGGCCGAATCCACCACCAGATTGGTGACCCCTTGGCTTTGCAGAAAACGGTGCAGCCAGAAGCCATCTCGCCCAGCCTCATAGCAACTATACACCGGCGTGCTCTCCGGTAAACCAAACCGTTCTTTGGCCAGGCGGATCTCCTCGACCAATCCTGCCTGATCCCGGGCATCCAGGTTGCGCAGGCGAGGCTTTTGCCCAAATCCGACGCTGAACCCAAGCTTCCATTTTTCGTTACTGAGTTCGATCGCAATGTAAAGGTTCTGAGAAAAAGGTGTATCATTGATCGTGCGAGTTATTTCTGTTTTCATTTTGAGCTCCTTTCTAAATTTATTCGGCTAATAGGAGCGTACCAGAAATAACCCGCGTTTTCAATTACCTTCACTACACATATTATCTTTGTCCAGATACCCATCAAGACCCACACGGCGAAGCGCAGCCCAGATGTCGGTTTCGCCGGAAGCCTCAGCGTTGGTCGCCAGGGCCAGCGTCCAGTCGGGGTGAAGGACGGTCAGTACTTCTGCCGCACCGGGAAGGGCTTCTACCGTCGGCCAATCCTTCATCGGCCCAACGAAGGACGAGAAGTCACGCATGAGCGTGTCGCCCCAGTCAAAAAGAATGCTACCCTTCGGATGCTTTTTCATGACTTGTTTATAAATTTCCGCCCGTAGCATTGAGGAGGATGGTCCCGTGTCCTGACGAGGATTGACAGGCGGGCGAGGACGATTTTTGCATGGACGTTCCTTCCAGCTCAGGGCTATTCTCCGACGATCTGCACCACCAGTTCTCGGTGCCGCGCCCGGATGTCGAAGTCCACGTAGATGATCTGTTGCCAGGTGCCCAGGGTCAGATGCCCCTCCACGAAGGGGATGGTCAGCGAGGGTCCAAGCAGGGAGGCGCGCATATGCGAGTGTCCGTTGCCGTCGTCCCAAGTGGCGTTGTGGGCGTAATCCCGGTCCGAGGGGACCAGCTCTTCAAACATCCGGTGCAGGTCGGTCAGGGCGCCCGGCTCAAACTCGATGGTGGTCAGCGCGCTAGTAGAAGAGGGACAAAAGACTGTCACCGTGCCGGATTTCAGCCCACTCTCCCCGACTGCTTGGGCGACCTCGTCGGTAATGTCGTGGGTGTCGACATTTCCCCGTGTATTGAGTTGAATGGAGCGTGTAAAGATGGTCATGGGTTATTGAGGGTTACCGGATATGCGGCGTGAATGCCCCGCCATTTATGGCCGGGGATGAAACGCCGCCTGCCGCAGGCAGTTCCTGGCGAGTCATAGAAAACAACCTTGACATATCAGAACACCAGTTCTTTAACTGATAAGGCCCTTTAGCAAGCCTGAGGTTCGGCGGTAAAACCTGTCCGCCGATAAAACTTGGACAGTGATCCGCTCATCCACTGGGTCGGCATGAAACCCATGCCGATGTCGCCACGCTGAACGAACAGGCGCATCCCAAGTATCTCCGTCCCTGGCAACAGGGTAGGAGTAACGTCGATGAAACCGACCGTCCGACAGGCATACCACTGACTCGCCCGGAGAAAGTGGCGCTGGAAAAAGCCATCGGAAATGGCTCGCCGGGCGCTATGGTGGGAGGGCAGCACCGGGAAACCGGTGCCGAGAGGCGGCTGCTCAACCGTGCGTAGTGCGAGGAAAAATCTTGGAACAAAGCTGGATCCGAGCATGTTTCTCCAAGAACCCCCGCCCTTCAGGGCTGGGGAGTTTCAGGGACAACAACGAGATTCTGGAAGAAGATCCCGGAGAAGCCCCGGGCCAGGAGTGTGCTCAACACCTCAACAAGGAAAAGCAGGCAATCGGTTTCCGGTCCATCTGCCTGACCTCGTTTTATATACTAGCACAAAGCGAGTGATTCCAGCACATAAACTTGATTCGAAATGAGGATCGGGTTTTCAGCCGTGAGGGCGAGGTCCCCGTCGGACAATTTTACTGCCAAACTTATCCTGCAGTTCGTCGAGTGCCTCCTGCAGGCGGCGGGAGCGCTCTGCATTCATGCCCCACAGCTCCAGCTGGCGCACAGGCGTCCCCAGCCCGCTTACACCGACCCCAATCAGACGCACTGCTTTCCCTTTTGGGCGCACCTTATTGAGCAGACCGAGGGCGGTTTCATGGATCTCCTCATCCTGGTCGGTCGGCTGGCGCAAGGTCACCTGTCGGGTCAGGGTGGTGAAATCCGGCCAGCGCAGCTTGATCTTGACCGTCGTCCCGGCCAGGTCTGATTGGCGCAGCCGGCGGCCCACCTGGGCAGAGAGCTCGCGCAGGGTGTTTGCCAGCTGCCTGTCGTCGTGCACATCACGGGCAAAGGTGACCTCCTGGCTGATCGACTTGACCTCGTGCTCGGTAACCACCGGACGGTCATCCCGGCCGCGGGCATGCTCCGCCATTTCACGACCGTTCAAGCCGAACCAGCGCACCAGGTCCTCCGTGGGACGGTGGGCGAGATCACCAATGGTGTGGATGCCGTTTTCAGCCAGCTTTGCGGCAGTCTTTGGCCCCACACCCCACAGCAAATCGACCGGCAGCGGTGCCAGGAACGTGGTTTCCTGCCCGGGTGGGACGATGGTGATGGCATTCGGCGGCTCGCCTTTTTGAGCCGATTTCTTGCCCACTTCCGTGGCAATCTTGGCCACCAGCTTGCTCGCGGCGATGCCGATCGAGCACGGCAAACCGAGCTCGGCATTGACCTGGGCCTGAATGCGCCGGGCGGTGTCGCCGGGAGGCTCGTTCAGGCTGCTGATATCGACGAACGCCTCGTCAATTGAGATCTGCTCGACCAGCGGGGAAAGCTTCCCAAGCCGCTGCATGACTTGATCGGATACCTCCCCATAGACCCCGTGCCGGTGGGAGAGGATGATCAGGCCGGGACACAGGCGCAGCGCCCGTGACATCGGCATTGCCGAACGGACTCCGAAGCGGCGGGCCGGGTAGGAACAGGAGGCCACGACGCCGCGCTCCTCGGGAGGGCCGCCTACCGCGAAGGGCTTCCCGTGCAGGGACGGGTCGCGCAGTTCCTCCACGGCGCAGAAAAATGCATCCAGATCCAGGTGCAGGATGGTGCGGATCATCCCCAAAATTATATCCCTTCCCGAAGCGGCTGGTCGAAGATCCCCCAATGAGAGCAGGGGTCTTGTTTCTCCTAGGGAATCTGCAGACGGTCCTGGATGATCTGGGCTTGTATGGCATCCGCCTGGACCACCTGGCTGTGGGCGGCATCGATCATGAATGGAGTGGCCTGCACCGACTGGACCCCATTTGCATCCATTTTCACCAGGATCAGCGCCGAGCGGCGGGTATCCTCCAGGCCCTGCTGGTCGAACAGGGCATTTCCAAGGCTGTAGATGACCAGCGTTGCGCTTCCCCCTGGTTTTGAACCTGGCGGCAAATGGATCCATTCCACCCTTTGCAGAACGTGCGGATGCGATCCCGCGATGAGCGCTGCGCCGGCATCGGCGAAATCCCGGGACAGGGTCTGCTGCCTGGAGCTTGCTCCGCCCTGGTACTCGATGCCCCAGTGCACTGCGACGATCACCACCGCGCCCGTAGCGCGGGCTGTGCGGATGGCCTGTACCGCCGCGTCTGTATCCAGCGGGGAGGAGATGTCGTCCAGCGCCAGGAAGGCAAGCTTTACGCCGTTGACCGTCCTGTAAACCGGATCTAAGTCCGGGCCAAGGGGGGTCAGCCCGGCGGATTCCAGGGCGGATTGGGTCATGTTAGGCCCATCTGGGGCGCAGTCCAGGCTGTGGTTGTTGGCTAGGGATAGAACATCAATCCCCCAATCTGCGAGCAGGGTGGCGCGGTCGTCCGGGGCACACAGGTTGTACCCTTCCCCTGGGGCTGGTGTGAACCCTTGCGGGGCGAGGGGTGATTCCAGGTTGGCAAGAACCAGGTCTGCTGAATGCAGCTCGGGGGCCAGGTAGGCCAGTGAGGTGGTTCCCGGTTGGACCCCACGGCCTAGGTTGATGTCACCCAACAAGGCCAATGTAATCGTTGGGCGCGCCTGCGCACAAGCGCCGAGCAGGATGAGGATAAGACCGTAAGGAATAAGCCAGTGGTACCCGCGATACCTGCCGCCACCGATAGCTCTTTCAGGGTTTCTTTTCTGTGCGCGGTCCGATCTCACGGTGCGATGAACAGCGTGGTCCAATCGGGTTGGGGCGGGTTGGTCCCGGCCTCGACCTGAGCCTGCCAGGTTTGGTCGGTCATGCGCTGACCAGAGGAGACGGTAAACTCGTAGTACGAGTACACCGCTCCAATTGCTACTCTCCAGGGTGAATCCGGAAGGACGACGAAGATGGGCGTCGGCTGGCCGTCGCCTTCCTCGAGTACGACCAGGCCGTTTGTTCCCGGGCCGGTGGCCACATCGGCGACCAGGGCGGCTTTCTGATCGGAGAGGTCGCGCATGTCAGCCCCGGTGCTGTCGGCAGAGGCCAGGGTCAGCGCCTCCAGGGTGCCCCCCCAGTACTTGATTTGGGAGTATTCGTCGTCGGTCAGAGCCTCTCCGGCGAGCTCCTTTTCGGAGGCAGTTTCTAGGAAAGTGAGCTCCTGGATCAGGTTCTCCAGGTTGGCCTTGGTCAGGTCGCTCAGGAGGCTGCGGGATTTCAAGCCGTCCTCGGTCATCTGCGCCAGGGCGAGCAGGCGGGCATAGGCTTCCGGGTCCGGTTCGACATAGCCGTGCGGGACTGGCTCAGGCCCGCCGCCCATCTCGGCCATCACCTGCTTGGCGTACAGGATGGTATCGTGTTTAAGCTCCGTCCAGGAACCCAGGGAGGTCTGCAGGTCCTTGCGTGTCCAGGCCTGGGTCTGCATGAAGGGTGGAAAGCTCCCGCCCTTGGGGGCGATCAGCGGCTGGAAGGAGTACAGCCAGCTCCAGTACAGGTTTTGCGTCCAGGAATCGGTACTTAGGGCAGCGACTTCCTTCTGGACTTTGGCCATCTGGGTATCGTAGTTGGCATAGTGCGTTTCCCCCAGGTCTTTCAGGATGTTGTAGGCTTCCTGCGAGCCCATGGCGGAGAAGAAGTCCAGTCCCTTTGGGAGGCTGCGCTCGTCTGAGAGGGTGCCTACATTGCGCCAGATCACCTGCCCGAACACGTACTCATCCAGGGTGAAGCGCTGGCCCATAAATCGGAAGCCCTTGGTGACCTGTGTCTTGTCCTGCTCGATCCAGACCCACATGGAGTTGACCTGGGGCGGCGGCAGGGTCAGGGCAGCCTGTTTGAACTGGGCGAAGAGTGCTGCATCGGCGAACTTGGCCGGGTCGGGATTGGTGCCGAAGATTTTATCGGAGAGTGCGCCATATTCATGATAGCCAAGGTCATCAGCCTTGCCGACGATGAAGACGGTCGGATCGTAGATGTTCTCCCAGAGGGTGGAGGCAGGCGTGCCGTCAGAGGCGGTTGCCGAGCGCAGCACCTGGACGAGCAGCAGGGCACGGCGGGTCTCGAAATCGTCATTCATGCGGAAGGTCAGCCGTCCGTACCACATCATGGCTTTGAAGTAGCTCTTCAAGTCGTCGCTGAGGGTGTAATGGCCGCGCGGGATGTACTGGGAGTAGTCTTCGATCAATTTCTGGTCAGACGGCAGGTCGGGGCGGTCCCAGATGGGGGAGACGGCAGGACCGCTGGCGGCATTGATCAGCGCCAATTCAGCATTCACTAGGCTGGCTGCATCCTGCGGGATGGCATCCGGGAGTCCGAGCAGCTGAGCGGCGACCCCGAAATAGGCCACGTTGCGCAGGGCCGGGTCCTGGAGGGGTGTGCCTTTCAGCGACTGATACTGCTGGGTGGAGGCGGCCAGCATGCTGCTGGTCAGCGCTTTGAGCGTGGCGATGAAATAGGTTGTCTCCAGGTCGCGCAGCATTTTGTCGAAAATCAGATGGTAAATGTGGTAGACCGAGTCGGTGGTGATGAATACGGGGACTTCATCGTAGCGGATGCTTTCGTAGGCCTGGAAGAACTCGTTGTACTGGCCTGGTTTCGGGGTTTGAACGACGAAGCCGTTTTTGGTGAGCAGCGCCTTCTGGGCATCAGTCAGGGTCACCAGGTCGAGGCCCTGCACCTTGCTCAAGTCGACAGGCAGGGAGTAGCCTCCACCGGCGAAGGCGGCGGGAAGGCTGACCGTGATTTCATTGTATTTGGCGAAAGCGGGGGCATAAATGCCGGCGGGCGGCGTGGGCACCGGGGTGGGTGTACCCAAAGCTGTTAGGGGCGTGGTCTGGGGAGATATAGAAGTGCCCTCAGGGGGCTGGGTCGGCATGGGCAGATTGCATGCCGAAAGCAGCAAGGTGACTGCCAGGATGGTTCCGCACAGCTTGTAAACCGCAGTTTTCATCGCTCCCTCCTTATGGGGTAAGAATGAGATTGCGACCGTCCGCCGCCTGGATAATTTTCATGCCGGTGGTGGTGCCGGTGAGAGAAGAGACAAGGCTGAACCCGAATCCGTTCCATTCCCAAACTTTCAGGTCCAGGGCGGGGGCGGATTGGAGGAAATCTGGAGGATGTAGGCCGGAGTCGGCGTAGCGTCCCTCCAAAGTGATCAATTCCTCCCGGCCGTCACCGCTCAAGTCGGCAGCGGCGAAGGCAAGCACGGGTTCGGCCAGGGGGGAGCCTGCCCACACCTCGGTGTATTGGCGCCTGCGCCAGCCGATCAAAATCAGCTGGCAGGATAAACCCTGCGCATTGTGGAAGTCGCGTATGCGCCCGCCATCAGGCAACCATTCGTCGACCGGCCAGGGTCTGAACGGTCGCCAGACCACCAGGGCTGCCTCCGGGATCCCGTCGCGATCCAGATCGGTGACTGCTGCCTGGGTGACCTGCCATGAATCCGGACTTGTCCAGACGACATTACTGTTGGACAGGACGGATGCATGGCCGTCCGTCACGGCTACACTCTCCAATTGACCATCTCCCTTGAAATCCGCGGTGGTGGAAATATCCGGCTGCCTGGCCAGGGCAGGGACGGGAAAGGGGCTCAAACGACCCGATTTCAGGCCCCAGGCGTGCACTGGAGCGGGTGAAACCTGGATAAGGCCGCCGAAGACCAGCATGATCAGGAAAATAGGCCTCTGGAACATGGAATTCATCTTCATTGTACTGCCCAAAGCAGTAAATCTCAAGCCGAGGCAGGGGCATTTATGCCCCTGCCGGTAGTACTTTTGTCCACCTCGAAAATGCCATACCCAATTTAGTGGATTTGCGCTATTATATGAGTGATTTGTCCAGATATGGAACTAATCGGGTGACACTATCGTCTCAGTTGAAATGCGCGGATATCATTTCCGCGCATCAAAACGCGCAAAGGCTGCATAATTGTTTAAGGAGGACGCCATGAAATTTCGACGCATATTAACCCCGCTTGTACTGATTGCGACGTTAGTAGTCCAATTGGCTCCGGGAACAGTCTTTTCCCCGCGGCCGGCCGCGGCGGTTGCGTCGTGTGACATGGCGCAGTTCATCGCCGATGTCACCGTTCCGGATGGGACGAGTTTTTCCGCGGGGGCCACGTTCACGAAGACCTGGCGCTTTAAAAACGTCTCCAGCTGCACCTGGACTACATCCTACAGCATGATCTTTCTCAGCGGCGATCAGCTGGGCGCGCCCGCGACGGTTTCCTTCCCATCCAGTGTGGCACCAGGTGCGACGGTCGATCTTTCGGCGAATATGACGGCGCCGTCTGCCGTTGGTCACTACCGTGGCTACTGGAAATTGAAGGATGACACAGGCCTCGTCTTTGGCGATGGACCGGCGGGCCATCCCGAATACAATTGGACTTTCTTCGTAGACATCTACGTTGGCACCAGCTACACGGTGGCTTACGATTTTGCCACCAATTACTGCTCGGCAACCTGGACCAGCGGGGCAGGCACCCTGCCTTGTCCGGGCACTGGCGGCAGCCCGAGCGGCTACGTCCAGGAGATAGCTTCCCCCCAGTTGGAGAACGGCGCTTATGATACCAACCCGGGATTGCTCGTTTCCCCACAGGCAGTAACTGGCGGTTTCATCAAGGGGACATTTCCCGCTTTTACTGTCCAGGCGGGCGACCGCTTCCAAAGCATTGTCAACTGCGCCTATGGGGCCAGTTCCTGCTATGTGAATTTCCAGCTTGACTACCAGATCGGAGGCGGCCCGATCCAGACCTTCTGGACATGGAAAGAGAAATATGACGGCTTCTTCTTCCGTCCCAACCTCGACCTGAGTTCACTGGCAGGACAGAGTGTCACATTTATTCTTTACATCGCGGATGTCCCGGGACACGGCGTTCCCACGGGCGACCAGGCGGTGTGGAGCGGTCCGCGCATTCTTCGCGGCGGAACCACTCCTGGACCCGTTGCGACCCCGCTTCCTTCAACGGCATGTGACCGAGCCCTCTTTATTTCTGACGTAACCATTCCCGATGGCACCGTCATGGCAGCCGGTACAACGTTTGTCAAAACTTGGCGTTTGAAGAACAACGGCACTTGCACTTGGACGTCTGCGTACGCTCTGACTTTTGCGAGCGGTGACCAGATGGGTGCCACGCCACTCATCTACCTACCAAGCACAGTGGCACCAGGAGCCACGATCGATCTTTCCGTGACGATGACTGCGCCGGGCACAGCCGGCCATTACCGTGGTAATTGGAGACTGCAGAACGCATCCGCGACGCCTTTTGGAGTCGGTACTGGCGGCGCGTATCCTTTCTGGGTGGATATCAACGTGTCGGGCGCCTATACCACCGCATATGACTTTGTCGCCCATGCCTGCGATGCCACCTGGACAAGCGGTGCGGGTGCACTCCCTTGTTACGGGACGAGCGGCGACTCACGCGGCTACGTCCTCAATATGGCTTCCCCTCAGCTTGAGGATGGGACTACCGGTGCTGCTAGCCTGCTGACCTTCCCGCAAAATGTGACCGATGGCTATATCCAAGGCGCTTACCCGGCCTACTTAGTTAAAAGTGGAGACCACTTCCAAACCACCGTCAGCTGTCAATTTGGGACGACGTCTTGCGATGTAAACTTCCTCCTGGATTACCAGATCGGCGGAGGGGCGGTTACCAATCTCAAATTTAACCATAAGGTAGATGATAGTACTACCTCTCGTTGGGATGTCGACCTGTCCTCCCTGGTTGGTCAGAATGTCAATTTCATCCTGCTCCTTCAGGCAAATGGGATTCCGACCGGTGACTCGGCCATCTGGGTAACCCCACAGATCGCCCATTTTGTCACCGCTCCGCCTCCGGCGCCAACTGCAACCACCGGGCCAGGTGCGGACCTGGCAGTCACCATCACCGATGGCCAAGCCACATACACGCCGGGGACGTGGAATACATATACCATCGTGGTTACAAACAATGGGCCTCTGGGAGTAATTGGAGCGACCTTTGCGGACCCGATGCCAGCGCAGATAACAGACTATACGGAGAACTGCGCGCCTGATCCTGGTGCACTCTGCACTGCCGGCCCGGTGACGGTTCACCTGGCGAATTTCACAGATACGGTCAATATCCCTGCCGGGAAGAAGGTCACTTACACAATCCAGGCTTTAGTTGGAAGTCTGGCGACAGGTGTCTTGGCCAATTCAGTCCAAATCACCCCTCCGGATGGCGTACCGGATCCGGTTCCAGCCAATAACACCGCCACCGACAATGATACTCCGCCCTCTGCAGACCTGAGCATCACTATGACGGATGGAGTGTCCCTGTATACTCCGGGAGGGGTATTGAATTACACCATCGTGGTCTTCAACAACGGTCCTCTGGATGTCAATGGTGCGACCTTCACCGATACATACCCGACCCAGTTGACCACGTGGACATTTAATTGCGTGGAGGACCCGGGAGCGGTCTGTACACTTGGTCCGAGCACGAGTTCAGTGAATTTCAATGATACGGTGAATATACCGGCGGGCAAGAAGATATCCTATACTGTCACCGCCACAGTCAGTGGCGGTCCCCCTACCGGTGCGCTGACGAACACCGCTACCATCACCGTACCAGGTGGCATCACCGATCCGGTTCCGGCCAACAATACCGCGTCAGATACCGATTTACCCCCCAGCGCGGACATGCAGGTGAGCATTACCGATAATACTACTACCTATACTCCTGGTGGAACGGTCACTTACGTTATCGTTGTCTCAAACAACGGACCGTCTGATGTGACTGGGGCGAAGTTCACCGCCTACAAACCATCGCAGTTAGATCCGGTGTTAGGCTGGACGATCAACTGCACGCCGATTGCAGGGGCATCGTGTTCGGGCGGACCGGTAACGATTACGACGGATTATACGGATAATGCGGTCAATATTCCGGCCGGGAAAAGCGTTACCTATACAATCGTTGTGCACATTACCAACCCGACTACCGGACAGATGACCACTACGGTCTACATCGCCACACCGTCAGGGCTGCAGGATCCGGTCCCAGGCAACAACACAGCCTTGGATACGGATAATCATTCGTAAACTGGGAACGCTCGAAATCAAAAAAATGGGCTGCACGGAATTGGTGCAGCCCATTTTTTTCAAAAAAGTACTGAAGCCCGTCAGTCATCCGAATAGACTTACAGGGGTGCGAAGCCTAGGGCCCCCGTTTATTGCTTATCCTTGTGCCCCTTGGCAATAATTCTAAGCGGCGTGCCGATGAAGCCGTATTCTGCGCGGAATTGATTTTCCAGGTAGCGCATAAATGAGAAGTGGCAGAGTTTAGTATCATTGACATACAGGACGAAGGTCGGCGGGTCAACACGGACCTGGGCACCGTAGTAGATTTTCAACTGGCGGCCGGCGTGTGTCGGGGCGGGGTGGGCATCCAGGGCCTTGCGCAGCACCTGGTTCAATTTTGAGGTGGTCAGCCTGGCGATGCGCTCTTCCTGGACTTGCAGGGCAGTCGGCAGCACCTGGCTGACCCGCTGCCCGGTTTTGGCGGAAATAAACAGCACGGGAACGTAATCCATGAAATTCAATTTTTCCCGAACGTGGCGGGTGTAGTCTTCCATTGTGTGGGTGTCTTTCTCGATGGTGTCCCATTTATTGACCAGCACGACAGTGCTTTTCCACTCGTCGAGGATAAAGCCGGCGATGTGCGTGTCCTGGGCAGTTATCCCTTCAGCGGCGTCGACCAGGAGCAGGACCACATCGGCGCGTTCGATGGCTTTAAAGGCACGCAGCACACTGTACTGTTCCACCCCGTGTTCGATTTTCCCGCGCCGGCGGATCCCGGCGGTGTCGATCAGCGTAAGCGGCATGCCGTCAAAGGTAAGCTGTGTGTCGATTGCATCGCGGGTGGTGCCGGGAATGGGGCTGACGATGGCCCGTTCTTCACCCACCAGCCTGTTCAGCAAACTGGACTTGCCGGCATTCGGTTTGCCGACGATGGCGATCTTGACCGATTCATCCTCTTCCGTCTCGGAGGCCGGGGGAAAGGAAGCGACCAGGGCGTCGAGCACTTCCCCAGTCCCGATCCCATGAACGGCGGAGACCGGGTAGGGGTCGCCCAGCCCCAATTCATAGAATTCAGCCGCCGTGTTGCGTTGCGCCGGACTCTCGCATTTGTTGACCACGATGAATATTGGCGGTTTGGCTATTCCTGCCACGATTTTCTGGGACCGGCGCAGGATATCCGCCACCTCACGATCGGGCGGGGTGACGCCGGTCTGGCCGTCGGTCAGGAAGAGGACGACATCCGCCTCCCGGACGGCCATCAAAGCCTGCTCGCGTATTTCCTGGATGAAATCTGCCGAACCGACGGAGAGCGGTGTTTTCCCACCGTGAGTCGGGTCGATTCCGCCCGTATCCACGAGATTAAAAGCCCTCCCATTCCATTCGGCTTCGGCTATGATGCGGTCACGGGTCGTGCCGGGCAGATCGTCTACAATGGCGAGGCGCCCGCCAGCCAAACGGTTAAATAATGTGCTTTTGCCCACATTGGGACGGCCTACCAGGGCAACAACCGGTTTCATGGAAGGTTCACCAGTGCTTTCTCAGGGAGTGGGTGTAGTGTTACTCGTGATGGTCACTTCCACCGTACCGGGAAGGATCGAATCGATGGCCACCTGCTGATTGTTTACTTTTACGGTCGGAATCAGCTGATAGGTTCCCGGTGCCAGACCGCTGACATCCACCTGGACATGGATGTCAGAGATCGACAGCGCGTTCAGCACCGGCAGGGGACCCGAGATGATCACATCGACCGTGTCTGGAGAAATATGCACCGACAGGCCGGGCATGAGACCGATCACTTCAACCGGTCGGTAGGACTTGGTCAGGCTGCCTTCGATGGCTTGAATCCCCACCTGTACAGCCACCGTCTGGTCGCCAATCAGGGTTACACCGGGTGGTAAATTAATGCCGAGATTGGTATTGATATTTTCACTATTCCCGCTCAGGTCTAGGGGCAAGGTTTCGACATAACCGGGCATAGACTCGATCAGCGACAGGTTGGACGAGTATACGGTAATAATCGGCGGAAATGCGGCCACGCTCGTCAGCCGGTATCCGGTTATGGGTTGTCCCACGGTGACCACCTTGACGGCCAAATCACGATAACCGCCCTGTTGGGTGATCGGCAGGGTGATACTTACCTGGCCGGGGTGGATCGTCACGCCGCTAACCGTCTGCCCCTGGCTGTCGATGGCGTTTACATTGGCTGTGGTTTCAATGTTCTGGCGTGTATTGCCTAAATCGACGGAGGTGCTGATTTGATTCACTTTTGTGATCAGGGATTGTGGGCCGGAGACGACGACTTCAGCCGGGTTCAGGGCTGGCTGGCCGACTTCATATCCGACCGCGACTTGACCCGAAATGTTCAGATTGACCGGAAAGGTGCGCGTTACCAGGGGTTCTAGGCTGAGCGTGAACGTTTTAGGAGTAATTGAGATCAAGCGCACGGGACGGATTGAGATTTGCACCTGGATCGTGACCGAGTGATCCCCGGACCCGAGACCGGTCAAATCGGCCACTGCATGGATCGAAGCCTCCCCCGATGTAAACTGGTCCCACACCGAACGGGGGGCGCGCAGGGTGACCAGGATGGTTTTCGGCGCCTGACCGATGGTGATCAACCCTGGGTCCTGGCCGACGAACTCAATCGGTATGGGAGTCGGATAGACACGGGTCTCATCCGGGTCAGCAGCCGTAACCGCCGACACCCAGACTGCAAGAGCCAGGATGAAGGCAAACAAAAATGTGCGCAGGTTGGTGCCGATCCAGCGGAACATGCCTCAAACGTCCTTGCGCGGGAAGAGATAAGGGAAATGACGCCGGAAATAACTCTCGCCATGCGCCTTCTCCGGATTGTAAAAAGCGACCAGGATGTTCTCCAGGCGTTCGACATCCAACCGGCGAATCATCCGGCCGGAATGGGCAATGGAGATGACACCCGTTTCCTCCGAGACGACCACGGCGATGGCATCCGAGACCTCCGAGATTCCCAATGCAGCCCGATGACGCAGCCCCATCTGGCGTTCGGGCGATCGGGCCAGAATTCCGCTGGCCGAGAGCGGCATGACGCATCCTGCCGCCAGGATCCTCCTTCCTGAAACCACCGCGGCTCCATCGTGCAGAGGGTGTTTGGATAAAAGATTTGGATCAGCAAATCCGGGGAAATGTTCGCTTCGATCGGGACACCGCTGCGGACATATTCATCCAGGTGGTCGAATCGTTGAAGGATGATCAAGGCGCCGTGCTGGCGTGCCGAAAGCCGTGCAGCCGCGCTCACCACCGCCTGGATGGTCTCCTGCATCCCCTGGCCGCCATTCCGGTTGGAAGTGCGCAGGAAGGTGCCCGCACGGCCGATGCGTTCGAGAGCGCGGCGAATTTCCGGCGCAAAGATGACCGGGATGGCAACCACCATCGCGGGTAGCGTCGTACGAACGAGCCATGAGAACGCCGGAAGGTTGACCAGGCTGGTCAGGAGCGCCATCAGAACCAGGATAAGGAGGACGCCGCGCAGCAAGACCATGGCCTGTGTATCCCGGATGAGATAGAGCACCACAAAGAAAATCAGCGTGACGAGCAGGATATCGATCACACCCAGCCAGTCCAGGCGCTGAAAGATGAAGAGGAGATTGGTTAGAAGTTCTTCGACAACCATGTTCTTAAAATATCAATCAGGGACGCAGCGGATACATCCTCTATGCTGTTCCATCGCTCACCGGTTTTCGGACGATCAAATTGGACGTAAAACGCGATCCTGGCGGAGTTGTTTGAACAGCAAGATAGTATTCGGGGGCTGCGATTTAAGTGCGGCATCCTGCCATGCCTGGACTCCGAGGGTTTGAGGAGTGCGGCGTGTGTAGCCCATTTCCTTCCAGATTGCTTCCTGGGTGGCCTGCTGGGGAGGCAGGAACAGCAGGGACGCCTCACATTGTAAATCCTGGGAGGCTCCTTCGACTTCGGCGATCAGGGCTCGGATTGCCTGGTCCGCCGGTATTTCCGGGTCGATGAACAAATCGGTGGTGCGCGCGACCAGGTTTTCCACCTGCCAGCCAGCCACTCCTACCGGGCGGTTGTTCGCCATGAGCAGCAGGAAGGCTTTTTCACCGAAGGCTGCCATGATATCATCGGCGGTCTGCGGACGGTTCCCGCCGCTGAGATGCGTGATCAGGGAGGCAATGTTAGCTGAATCGCGCGGCCGGCCGCGCTGCACGGTCAGTTCTCCAGGTCCGGCTTTATGCATGACCAGTGGATGCGTATCCGTAGTGGGCGAAACCACTTTCCAACCGGCGACCACCTGAGCCCAGGTATCCTCGAATGAGCCGAGATTATGGATCACCGTATTTGCAGCTTTGATTTTTTTATCTTGGGCAGGCTGCATGCGGATGCGCTG
This sequence comes from uncultured Chloroflexia bacterium, assembly GCA_963753465.1. Classification (GTDB taxonomy): domain Bacteria; phylum Chloroflexota; class Anaerolineae; order Anaerolineales; family Villigracilaceae; genus UBA877. The sequence continues at coordinate 644,362 of CAVWCJ010000002.1, read as the reverse complement.
GAGGGCTTCCTGCTCGCTCAGGCCGCGTTTGCTTTTCAGCCGCGCCACCTGGACATTCTCCGGGGCATCGGTCACCCAGAGCGTATCGCAGGAATCAGATAGCTTGCTCTCCAGCAACTTGATGGCTTCGATGACGATTACCGGCTGGCTGGCTCTTTGAATCATCAAATCAATGGCCTGTTCGACAAGGGGATGGACAATCTCCTCCAGTTGTTTCAACGCCTCAGGATCGCGGAAAACAAGCTGACCCAATTTGGAGCGGTTGATCTCTTTCTTGTCATCCAGAATCCACTTCCCGAACGCTTCGAGAACGGGCTGATATCCGGGAGCACCCTTCGCGATCGCGCGGTGAGCCAGGGCGTCTGCGTCGATGCCATAAGCGCTTAAATGTTCGAGCATTCTACGGACAACGCTTTTTCCAGTGGCGATGTTACCGGTCAAACCGATGACATATTTCCCGGGCCATTTGCTCACATTAATTCCTTATCCTCTTTGACTCGAGTATCATTTTAGTCGGAGCGCCGCAGAATGTCAAAGGGTTGGCTGGTTTGAAATAAAAATCCCCCCATTTTCAAAAGAAAATGGGGGGGGAGGATCACTTTTTGATCATTTTGTAGCGGTCGCAGTCAATGATGGGGTGCGCGTCAGCGTAGCTGTTGATGTATGGCTCGGCTCCGGCGTGACCGTGACCAGGTTAACGGGTACGATCAGGACCCAGCCGGGGTAAAGGATCGTGTTAACACCATTGGCCAGGAGGGTCTTGTTCAGGGCAACGATTTGATCCACTGTGCTGCGCATTTTGGCTGCGATGCTGCCCAGGCTGTCTCCAGGTAAGACAAAATAACTGATGCGCGTGCCGGAAGGAGCGTCCGATGGCCAGGGGGTTGGGCTGGGGAATTCCATGTCGGGATTCGGCAGAGCTATTTTTTGGCCGGGGTAAATGATCTGGGTCACCGGGTCGATGCCTGGCCGGGTGGTATCCGTTGGATTATAAGGATTGAGCATCAGGATGAGTGGAATCCCGTTGACGCCTAGGGTGTGGTCCTTGACAATACTGGTCAGTGTGTCACCCTGCTTAATGGTGTAATCATAGGGTCCGGAAGGCGTTTCCGTCGGTGTTGCGCTTGGGGTGAGGGTAATCGTGGGAGAATTGGTGGGCAAGGGTGTAATGGTCGAGGTGAAGGTGATCGTTGGGGTGGGAGTCCGGCTGGCAAATAGATTGAAGCTTAAGCCTTTGCCGCTCCCGGTGGAAAGAACGACGATGAGGATCCCGATGACCACCAGGAGCAGGGCAATGATGCCAATCAGGAGCGGTGTAAGTTGGTTGCGGCGTTTACGATAGGTATCAATGGTATCTTTAATCGTCATAGGTTTATACCGTCCCTTCCAGATCCAGGAATAAATGAATGGAGATTTCCGCCGTGTTCAGGACAATTCTACCTGAATTCTGGCGATTTTGCGAGAGAAGCCTTAATTATTAAAAAGTGGATACATTTTTAAATGAAAAGTCAGCTCACGGTAAAGCCACTCCTGCCTGCGAATGCTCGGCTTGCGCAGGTGGATCGCCCCCCCGGGGTGTGGATGGCGGACCGCCTTTTAGCCCCCAAACAGGGATGCATCCACCCCGTTGGTCCCTTTAATCCTGATCGGATGCCCAGCTCCGGGATTGACCCTGCTTGGCCCTGGGTTTAAGCAAGGGAGGCTGACGGCAATTTGTGCAGGTGGGCCTTTAAGAATACTCCGGTATAGGATCCCTTGACCTTTGCGACCTCCTCCGGTGTTCCTTCCGTGACCAGTTCGCCCCCGCGGTCGCCACCTTCCGGACCCAGGTCAATAATCCAATCCGCCACCTTGATGATCTCCAGGTTGTGCTCGATAATTAAAACGGTGTTTCCGGCATCCACCAGGCGCTGCAGGACTTCGATCAGTTTGTGAACATCCGCCGCGTGCAAACCTACGGAAGGTTCGTCGAGCACATATAGCGTCCGCCCGGTGGACCGGCGTGAGAGCTCCTTGGCCAGCTTGACCCGCTGAGCCTCGCCGCCCGATAAGGTCGTCCCCGGCTGCCCGATCTTCACGTATCCCAGACCGACCTCCTGCAGGAGTTTCAGCTTGCTCATCATCGACGGGAAGGCGGAGAATTCCTTTAATGCATGGTCCACGGTCATATCCAGCACATCGGCAATGCTGTGTCCTTTAAAATGGACTTGGAGCGTCTCGCGATTGAAGCGTGTGCCGTGGCAAACATCGCAGGGGACATAGATGTCTGGCAGGAATTGCATTTCAATGCGCAGCACGCCTTGTCCCTGGCAGGCTTCACAGCGGCCGCCGTGGACGTTGAACGAAAAGCGTCCGGGCTTGTAGCCGCGCACTTTGCTCTCGGGCAGCTCGGCGAACAGCTTGCGCATCTCATCGAAGAGGCTGGTGTAGGTGCCGGGGTTGGAGCGGGGGGTTCGCCCGATTGGGGACTGGTCGATGTTGATGATCTTATCCAGGTGTTCGATCCCCTCGATCCGATCATGGGCGCCTGGCTGGGTGTGTGCCCCGTGGAGTCTGGCAGCCAGGGCATTATAAAGGACGTCGGTCATCAAGGAGGACTTACCTGAACCTGAGACCCCGGTGATGCAGACCAGCTTGCCGAGCGGGATGTTGACGGTTAAATTTTTTAGATTATTGACCCGCGCACCAACGATGGTGAGGTGCTTCCCATTCCCGGTGCGCCTTTTCTTCGGGACGGGGATGTGCTTGCGTCCTGACAGGTACGCGCCGGTCAATGATTTCGGGTGGGCAATGATCTGCTCAGGTGTGCCTTCGGCGACAATGTGGCCGCCGTGTTCACCCGCCCCGGGGCCAAGGTCGATTACCCAATCGGCAGTGCGAATGGTATCGTCGTCGTGCTCCACAACCAGGACGGTATTGCCCAGGTCACGCAGCCCTTTCAGGGTGTTCAGCAGCCGGGTATTATCACGCGGGTGCAGTCCAATGGAGGGCTCGTCCAGCACGTATAGCACGCCAACCAGGCGTGAGCCGACCTGGGTGGCTAGGCGGATGCGTTGCGCCTCCCCGCCTGAAAGTGATCCGGCGGACCGCTGCAGTGTCAGGTATTCCAAACCCACGTTGACCAGGAATCCCAGGCGGGAGACGATTTCCTTGAGGATGCGGTCCGAGATAGCCTGCTGACGAGGGGTGAGGGGGGTATCCTTCCCGGCCAGGCGGGTTACCCATTCGAGTGAATTCATCACAGGCCATTCGGTAACCTGCAGGATGTTAACCTTGTCCACGGTCACCGCCAGGGCTTCGGGACGAAGCCGTTTGCCATGGCAGGTGGGGCAGGGGCGGTCGGACATGTATTCCGAGATCTTTTCCCGGATGTATTCCGAATTCGTTTCACGATAACGGCGCTCCAGGTTGCCGATGATTCCTTCAAAGGCAGTATCGAAGACGGCCTGCCGGCCGTCCCGGTTGTGGTAATGGATGCGGACTTTTTCTCCTTTTGTACCGTGTAGGATCAGCTCCTGTTGTTCGGTGGACAGGTCCTTGAAAGGTGTGTTCATGTCGATGTGATAGTGGTTTGCCATGGCTTCCAGCAGCTGCCAGTAGTACCCGGTATCCTCTCGCAGGTTGTTCCATTCCATGGCGATGAGTGCCCCGTCGGACAGCGATTTTTCCGGGTCCACGACGCGTTCGGGGTCGATCTCCAATTTGTTCCCCAGGCCCTGGCAGTCGGGACAGGCGCCGTGGGGGGTGTTAAACGAAAAAGTGCGTGGTTCAATTTCCGGGATGCTGATGCCGTGTTCTGGGCAGGCAAGATGCTCCGAATAGTGAAGATCCCCTCCCGCCTGTTCACCCGCATCCCCTTTCTCCCTGGGGTGACGGGGCGATGAGTCAGACAGCACCTGGATCGTGAGATAGCCATCCCCGAATTTCAGGGCGGTTTCGACGGAATCGGTCAGCCTGGTCAGATCCGCTGTATGCTCCTCGTCAGAGGCGGTTTTGGAGAGGACCAGCCGATCGACGACCGCCTCGATGGTGTGGATTTTGTAGCGGTCCAGGTTGATCTCCTCGTCCAGGCTGTAAACCTTCCCATCGACGCGGGCGCGTGCGAAACCGGCCTTGCGGATTTCCTCGAAAACAGCCTGGTAGGTTCCTTTTCGACCGCGCACCACGGGAGAGAGGATCAAGATGCGCACCCCTTCCGGCAGCGCCTGGATGGCATCCACGATTTCCTGGGCGGACTGTTTGACGACTTCCCGCCCGCAGACCGGGCAGTGGGGGATGCCGATACGGGCAAACAGGAGTCGCAGGTAATCGTAGATTTCAGTCACCGTGCCAACGGTCGAACGCGGGTTGTGCGAGGTGCCCTTCTGATCGATGGAGACAGCCGGTGAGAGGCCGTCGATGTAGTCCACATCGGGCTTTTCCATTTGGCCCAGGAACTGACGGGCGTAAGCGGACAGCGACTCAACATAGCGCCGCTGGCCTTCGGCAAAAATGGTATCGAAGGCCAGTGAAGATTTCCCTGACCCGGAGAGACCGGTAATAACCACCAGCCGATCCCGGGGAATGTCTACGGTGATATTCTTGAGATTGTGGGCTCGTGCACCAACCACATGGATGGTATTAAAAGTCATGGCTCCCTCGAGCTAGAACAGGTGTACTAACAATAATTATAGCACATTTGTTTTGTGCCGTCACGTTCTTTGCAAAAGCGACAAATATTATACCGCGTGGAGACAATCTTCTCGTCTGCTATAATGGTGAAATTGCTCATCAGGCGCATCTGCTGAGTGCCGATCGATTGGGATGAGACTGTGGAGGCCCTCTTGTGGGTAAAAAAATACTGACGGGTTTGATCGCCGTATCGGGGCTGGGATTTTTTCTCCTGGCTTTCTTCGCGCTCCAGCTGGGGGTAGGCCACAGCTCGCGCTGGGGACACGGGCGGATCCTTGTGGCTGCCGTGGGTATTTTCCTCAGCCTGCTTGCACTATTAATCTTTTCCTGGTCATTCTGGGTGCGGCTGCTGGGTAGGGTAAAACAGTTCGTGGCTACCCGGGTGGGTGATTTTCTGGCCCTACCACCGGTCGGGCGCTTCCTGCAGGGGATTCGGTCAAATATCAACAGATGGAAGAATGGCTGGGACCGTCTGCCCATTGCCCGGGCCTTAAGAAAGGCGCGCAGTTCCCGCCTGGTGGGCTATCTTGCCGACTCCCAGGATCGAAAGGCATCCCTTGGGGCTATTATTCTCGGGATTGTCATTATCACAATTTATGTCTGGTTTGTGAGCGTAGGGAAATGGACCGAATGGCCCAAGACGACGACTTATTATGACCAGCTTGCCGATGCCTTCCTGCACGGACAGACCAGCCTCATGGTAACACCCAAGCCGGACCTGTTGAACCTGGCCGACCCGTATAATTATGTCAACCGGGAACATATATCGTCGTATCCATGGGACGCCGTTTTGTATCACGGAAAATTCTATATTTATTGGGGACCCGCACCCGCGCTGGTTCTCGCTGCGGTTAAATTCTTTTTCCGCACAGAGATCGGTGATCAGGTGGTGGTCTTTGGGGCAGTGGTTGGAACATTTTTATTTGCTGCTCTCCTGATCCTGCGGTTACGACGCCGGCTGTTCCCAGCCCTGGGCTGGCCTTATGTCATCCCGGCCGTCCTGGTGGCCGGATTGATCAATCCGTTGCCCTGGATTCTCAACCGCCCGGCGATTTATGAGGCCGCGATTGCCACCGCACAATGTTTTCTCATCGCCGGACTTTACTTTGGATTCACATCCGTCGATGGACAGGTTTCGGTCCCATGGAGAGCCGCCCTGGCCAGCACATTTTGGCTCCTCTCCATCGCCAGCCGCTTCACCCTGGCGCCTGCGGTGGGCTTCCTGCTCCTGGTGATGGCCTGGCGCATGCTCCGACAGAAAAGTCGGGGCGCTCAGCGCGTGGCTTCCCTGGGGGCCTTGTTCCTCCCTTTTGCCGCCGGCCTGCTGGGGCTGGGCTGGTATAACTTAATTCGCTTCGGCTCGTGGTTGGAAACCGGGATGCGCTACCAACTGAGTGGGATCAATGTCCACGCACTTGGGTTTAATGTATTTTCTCTTAAAAACTTCCTGTATGACTTGAACAATTACCTCATCACTCCCTACAGGGTGCTTTCAGTTTTTCCATATGTGAAACCAGACTGGGGTGGGAGTTTTATTTTCTTTCCGGTGGGTGGCTCAGCCTATTCCAATTCGGAACAGGTCAGCGGCCTGATCACAACCGTGCCTTATGTGATTTTTGCGGCCATTCCCCTTGCCATCCTTGTGTGGCAGGCCTGGCAGGCGGTTGTTCGGAAAACCAGGCCGCAATCCACTCCTGAGACGCTCATCAGTGACAGTTTCCTGGAATGGACGGCTTTTATGCTGAGCGGGGCCTTCTGCCTGTCTTTCGCACCCAGCCTGCTCTATATGACTACTTCGATGCGCTATCTCGGCGACTCGGTCCCACTGCTCTCCTTATTGTCCACTTTCGGCGTCCTCTGGGGGGCGCAATCCCTGGCCGCGAAAAGGGCAGCTAGGGGCTGGTTCATGACCCTGGTCGTTGTGCTGATGATGTTTTCTGTCCTGATCAGCCTGCTGCTGGCAGTTACGAGCTATGAGGCCCGCTTCGAGCACATGAATCCTGCCCTGTTTGCATATCTCACGCATGTTTTGCCGCAGTTCAAATGACATGGGAAAGGCAGCCTCCCGGGACCGGCCTTGCTTCCCGGGAGGCGTGAAAAATATCCTCAGAGTTTTATCTTGTTAAGATTTTATTTGCGTTTCCTGAACAGGCGAATCGCCAGCCAGATCAGTAATATGACAACGATGATGCAGCCCAGGACCCCTGCGCCAATAACCACGAGGGCTTCTATCCCAAGGACCTTGGCCCTTTGTACTATTTGGCTGACGCTGGGGATGCCCTGGCTCTGGCAGTAGCTTGTGAGGGGATTATCCCCCTGGTACAGGCTGACTCCGGTCTGGGCAGTCTGTAGGAGTTGCTGCCCGAGATTAACGTCATCCTGTGCCAGACAAAACAAGGGTCGAATTGAGTCCATCAGCGAGGGCTGGTTCGGATCGGGAGTGGCGTTCAAAGAGTCGAGGGAGTACTGATCGGTAATCGCCCAGATCGCCAGCTCGGCTCCCAGATGTCCCTGTACAGATTGGGCATCGATTGTCTGTGCCAGACTCAATAAGCTTCCTGTGGCCATTTTGCCAAGATGATAATCAAGCCCCTGCGAGGGGGCATGCTTGGTTTCGTTGATGCAATCCGCGAACAGGTCTCCCTCTTGCGTTGCATTCGCAGCCAGGTCGATGATCACGGTTTTCACCAGCATGAGGGATTGGTAGCTGGAATCACCGGGGTTGTTGACCAGCCCGGCCGGGAAACAGATCGACAGGAGGCGGGCGGTCAGGTTCACGATCTGGTAGTGGAGCGGGTTCTTGTAAAATAAATTTCCATTACCGCTGAGGGTCAGCTGGATTAAGCCCTGGCTCAGCGCTCTCTGGACCAGAATGCAATTGGGTGGAGTGGGTGTGGGTGTCGTTGCCAGAGAAACTGGGGATGCAGCGGATGCATTCCAACTCGGGACTAGCAGCAAGCCAGCAAGGATGACTACAGTATAAATAAGCCGGTAATAACGAGACATAGTTTATCTCCTTAGGATAATATATCGCAGGTATATCATTTTTTTAGATAGGAATCAATACGGCCTCCAGTACTATTCCTCCTGATCCAGGATGAGCAGGTCCTTTATTAGATGGGAATGCTTCTTGCTTGAACCTTTGCTTTGTGCTAGACTTTGTAAAAGCCAGGATGAAAGAGGCCCAATGGCAGAAAAAATACTGATTGTTGACGACGATATTGATACCTTGAAACTGGTTGGTTTGATGCTCCAGAAACAGGGTTACCAGATTGTCGCCGCGTCCAACGGTAAGCAGGGGATTGCCCAGGCCGAGACGGAAAACCCCGATTTAATCCTGCTGGACGTGATGATGCCCGATATGGATGGCTATGAGGTGGCGAAGCGCCTTCGGTCCAACTCGTTCACCGCCGATATTCCCATCCTCATGTTTACTGCCAAGACCCAGTTGGACGACAAAGTCACCGGGTTCGAAGCCGGTGCGGATGACTACCTGACCAAACCGACCCATCCGACCGAGCTGAATGCCCATGTCAAAGCTTTGCTGGCCCGTTCTAAAAAAGGGAAGGGACCCGCGCCCACGGCCCCGGTCGAGAAGCGAAGCTATACCATCGGCGTTCTGGCTGCCCGCGGGGGATTAGGCGTCACGAGCGTGGCCGTAAACCTGGGTTGTTCTCTACACAAAGCTGTGAAAGAGGATGTCATCGTGGCTGAATTACGCCCAGGAATGGGCACCCTGGGACCAGAGTTGGGAGAACCCCACCCGCGCATCCTGACCGAGCTGCTGCAAACCAACCTGGCGGACATGAACCGACAGAAAGTCAGGAATTCGCTCCAGGTTCATGAGCCCGGGTTCATGTTGTTATACGGATCCATCCAGCCCAAGGACGGGATTCTGTTGAAGTCGATCGAGCCGTTCGAAGCCCTGGTCAGCCGGATGAGCTATCTGGCTCGTTATCTCATCCTGGATTTGGGCTCCGGGCTGCCGCCGCTTACCCAGAAGCTGATCGCCGCGTGTAACCAGGTGCTCGTGGTGGTGGAGCCGGTGGCAAATTCGGTGATCCATACCAAGGCGTTGATCGCCGACCTGCTCGACATGGGCTTCAACAAAAGCACGGTCCAGGTCGTGGTGGTCAATCGAATCCGCTCGGATTCGCAAATAAGCTGGTCACAAATCGAAGAAATTCTTGGCCAGAGCCCGGTTGTCGCGATCACGCCTGCGCCTGAGCTGCTCGCGATGGCCGCGCGAATGAAAACGACGGTGGTGCTTTCCAATCCGGACAGCATGACTACCCAGCAGTTTACCAAACTGGCCTCTACCTTTCTTGAGGTCGAAAAACAGCAAGCGTGAGCCTCCCTGATAATTGATAAGTGATGTTCGATGGCCAAGACTGATTCGCGCCTGGACGGGTACCGCCGGCTGATTGAAATCGCCCGCGATCTTGCCTCGACCCTCGACCTGGATGTTCTGCTCAACCGAATCATCCACGCCGCAGCAGATATTACTTCCGCGCGGGCTGCCTCAATCCTGCTCTACGACGAGCAGGCGCGCCAGTTATATTTCCAGGTGGCGACCGACCTAGATCTGCCCACCATGCGCGGCCTGGTTGTCCCGTTGGAAGGCAGCATTGCCGGCTGGATCATCACCCACCGCCAGCCGGTGCGGATCACCAACGCCCACGAGGACGCCCGCTATTACCCAGCCGTCGACGAGGTGACCCGCCTCGCCACGAAATCCATTCTGGGCATTCCCCTGATCACCAAAGACAAGATCGTGGGCGTACTGGAGGCAATCAATAAACGCGGGGGCCAGTTCAGCGATGATGACGAGGATTTGCTGATGGTGCTGGGCGCACAAGCCGCGGTTGCCATTGAGAATGCCCGACTGTTCCAGCAGTCTGACCTGGTTGCTGAATTCGTCCACGAACTGCGTACTCCACTGGCATCGATCGGGACATCCACCTATCTTCTCCTGCGGCCGGAGATGTCCCAGGAGCAGCGCGAGCAGATGATTCATAATATCTATGGCGAGACCATGCGCCTCAATACGCTGGCCTCCTCCTTTCTCGACCTCGCCCGGCTGGAGTTGGGAAGGGTCCAGTATCATCTGGACCGCTTTGACCTGAAGACCATGCTTGAGGAATGTAAACAGATCTTGCAAAGCAAGGCCGAGGAGAACCTGATTACCCTGGATGTCCGGGTCCCTGACGATTTTCCTGAAATCCAGGCGGACCGCGATAAAATCAAACAGGTCGTGCTCAACCTGCTTAGCAATGCCATCAAGTACAACTGTCCCAAGGGAAGGGTGACGATCGCTGCCGGGGCGGATGACAGCGAATGGTCACTGTCTGTCCGGGATACAGGCCTGGGCATCCCGGAAAACTCACTGCCTCACCTGTTTCAGAAGTTTTACCGGGTGCGTACCACAGAGGGAAAGGTGGTGGGGACAGGCCTGGGGTTGTCCATCTGCAAGCAGATCGTTTCGGGCCACGGGGGGAGGATCGAGGTGCAATCGAAGATGGCGGAGGGCACGGTGTTTACGTTTTACATACCGAGAAATTAAAATTGATTCTTTAGCGAGTTGGCGAGTAAATGGAATGGGGGATGTCAGGGCTGCCGAAGGATCCCAGTTTGGTCTCTGCGGCTGCTAAACCGAAGGCTTTCCCCTTTCATTGCGATTTAATCATTGTTGGGTCTTCCATAACCGACACAGGAAGTCCAGTCCGGTTATCTTGCCCCCTTCCGCCCAAACTGCCTCTCCAGCGTGTCCACCGAGAGCTGGATCATTGTCGGCCGCCCGTGCGGGCAGGTGCGCGGCGAAGCGCAGCCTTCCAGATCCGCAAGAAGGGTGCGCTGTTCTTCCAGGGAGAGAACCTGGCCTGCCTTGACTGCCATCCGTTTGCAGACCCTCCCTGCCAAGAGGGCTTCCCGCTCATTTTGCAGGGGCGTCTCGTCTTCTTCGAAATCTTCGACCAGGGCGCGCAGGGTTGCGGATGGGTCGCGATCCCCGAACAGGGCCGGCATAGCGCGCACCTGGAAAGACCCTGACCCGAAAGGCTCGACGTGAAATCCGAATTGTTCGAGGATAGGGAGCTGCTCTTCGAGAAGACGGGCACTTTCAGGCGGAAAGTGAACCACTGCCGGGGTCAGCAGGGCCTGGGAGGGCAGGGCCTGCGCACCTTCCCGGGACATGAGCTTTTCGAAGAGCACTCGCTCGTGGGCAGCGTGCTGATCAATCAGGTAAAGTCCATCCGGCCCTTCAGCGACAAGATAGGTGGCGGCGATCTGCCCGATTAAACGCAGCAGGGGAAAATTGGAGATTGAGGCTTGAGGGCTTTCGATCCTCGCTTGAGGAGATTGGGGAGCGGATGGGCTCTCGATGGATGCTGCACCGGGGAATGCCTGCTCGTCGTGAGTGAGGATCCATACCGCATCACCGTAGGGCGTCCCCTCCGGCGGCCGCCCGGCGGCCCTTCCCCACAGCGAGGGAGGCGTGACCTGCGGAACGGGCGTGGACGCCAGCAGGGCTTTGCGCACCGAGTGTTGAACGAAGCTGAAGACCCGGTCGGGAGCGCGGAAGCGAACTTCCGCCTTGGCCGGGTGGACGTTGACATCCACTTCGCCGGGTGGAACTTCGATGAAAATCACTGCCAGCGGGAAGCGCCTGACCATCAAAAGGGTGTGGTAGGCCTGGAGCAGGGCACTCACCAGGGGAGTATCCTGGACCCAGCGGCCGTTGATGAAAAAGGTCATTTCCCTGCGGTTGGAACGGGTCAGGGAGGGTGGGCTGATAAAACCCTCCAGGCGGAAACTCTGCCCTGAGTTGGTTGAAGGATTCCCCTCCTCAGCAAGTATGTCCATCATCTGGCGGGCGGTCTCCACCCCATAAAAGGCAGCCAGGATGGCGCGCCGATCCCCGTCGCCGGCGGTATGCAGGGAGATGTTTTCGCCTTCGGACAGCTTGAAGCGAACATGCGGATAGGCCAGGGCATAGCGGGTCAGCAAGGCGTCGATGGCACGCCGCTCGGTGGTGTCCTGTTTCAGGAATTTGAGCCGCGCCGGGACGTTGTAGAACAGGTCTTCGACGCGTACATCCGTCCCGAAGGGGACGCCTGCTTTTTCGACTTTGCCGATGCTGCCGCCTTCGACCCGCAGGCGGGCCCCACTTGGAGCATCCGCGCTCCTCGAAACGATGGTCATGCGCGCGACCGAGCCGATGGAGGCCAGCGCCTCGCCGCGAAAGCCCAGCGTGGCAATGCGGAACAGGTCCTGGGCGGTGACAAGCTTGGAGGTGGCGTGGCGTTCGACGGCCAGCTTCAGTTCGCCTTCAGGAATGCCGGCCCCATCGTCAGCGACATCGACCAGGGTGCGGCCTGCACCCTCGATTGTTACCGAGATGGATTTTGCCCCCGCGTCCAGGGCATTCTCGACCAGTTCTTTTACCACTGAGGCCGGCCGTTCGACCACTTCCCCGGCAGCGATCTGCGAAGCGACTTCAGGCGGAAGGAGATGGATCGACATGGGTCAATTATATTCCGTTTATAATAGTGCCATGCGTTTTTCCACATTTTTCTTCGATCTTGACGAGACGCTCTACCCGCCCTCCAGCGGATTGTGGGGCGCCATCCGGGAACGCATCAATGCCTACATGCGCGACCGGTTGGGCATTCCTCAGGAACAGCTCGAGGAGCAGCGGGAAAAATACTTCCGTGAATATGGGACGACGCTGCGCGGCCTGCAGGCGGACTACCATGTGGATATGGAAGACTATCTGGCTTTTGTGCATGCCATACCGCTCGAGCGCTACCTGCACCCGGATGCCGGCCTCCATCAGGTGCTGGCTGCCATCCCTGCCCGCAAGTTCATTTTTACCAATGCCGACAGCGCGCATGCCAATCGGGTGCTGGACGTGCTGGGGCTGCAGGGGTTGTTTGACGGCATTCTGGACGTGCACGTCATCGCCCCCTACTGCAAGCCCATGCCTGAATCATTCCAGCTGGCGCTCCGCGCAGCCGGCAATCCGGAGCCACACGACTGCATTCTGCTGGACGACCAGGAGCGGATCACCCGGGTGGCGCATTCATTAGGTTTATATTCCGTGCTGGTTGGAAAAGATGGCTCTTCAACGGGGGCGGACGCGACCCTCCGCCGTCTGGACGAGTTGGCCTCGGTTCTGGAACACAATTGAGATCTTGTTCTTACGTTCTTTTTACACACCCCAATTAGAATTTCATTCTGGTTTAATGCGGGTGTGCTAAGATAACTCACCGTTCGGTAAGGAGGATTTTTCCTGATGAATAAAACTACACGTTCAATTGTTATCACCCTGGTCGCGGTACTGCTCGTCGTTTGTTCCTTTAGCGGCGGGTATGCAGCCGGACATTTCCTGCCTTTTCCTTCCCCGGCAGTTTCATCTTCATCACAACCGGGCTCCACGGTGAATGCGAGCCAGGGGGGCACACCCCAGAACCTGCAAAACCTCTTCTCGCCCTTCTGGCAGGCCTGGCAGCTCGTCCACCAGGAGTATGTGGACCAGCCGGTGAATGACACCACACTGATGGAAGGCGCCATCAACGGCATGATCAATGCCCTGGGGGATGCGCACTCCAGCTATTTGGATCCACAAGCTTATAAGGATTGGAATTCACAATTATCCGGCCAGTACGCCGGGATAGGCGCCTACGTGGATACCACCGGCCAGTTCCTGACGATCATCAGCGCGATGAATGGGTCTCCGGCGCAACAAGCCGGATTGCAGGCGGGTGATCTGATCATCGCCGTGGATGGTCAGGATATGACCGGTGTCAATCCTGAAACCGTGCGTCAGAAAGTCCTCGGCCAGGCCGGCACTACCGTAAAGCTGACTATTCAGCGCAGCGGGGTGGCCCAGCCGTTCGATGTTGAAATCACACGTGCCAACATCGTTGTCCCCAGCGTCACGAGCAAAATGCTGCCCAATAATATTGCCTACATTCAAATCACTACGTTTGGTGATACCACCGCAGATGATTTCCATAAACAGCTCAGCGCCCTGCTCGCCAATAACCCGAAGGGATTGATCCTGGACCTGCGCAACAACGGCGGCGGCTACCTGGATGCGGCAATCCGCATTGGTTCCGAGTTCATTGACCATGGGAATATCGTCACCGAGCAGTATGGGAATGGTCAAACGGATCCTCATCCTGCTCTCTCCGGGGGGCTGGCGACCAAAATTCCGCTGGTTGTGCTTGTGAATAAAGGCACCGCATCCGCTTCCGAGGTTGTCTCGGGTGCCATCCAGGATGACCAACGCGGCAAGCTGGTCGGTGAGCTAACGTATGGTAAGGGCACCGTGCAGATCCTGACCCCCCTGAACAACAACGAAGGCGCCGCCCGCATTACCGTTGCCCGCTGGCTGACCCCCAATGGGCGCCAGATCGACAAAAAGGGCCTCACCCCGGACGTTCCGGTCACCCTGACCGCGGATGATACCAAGGCCGGCCGTGACCCTCAACTGGACGCCGCGGTAAAGTTGCTCTTGAACCCTTAGGAAATATCCCTTTCTTTTAGGAGGTGGACCATGCCTTTCCTGTTTTTTGACCCGACTTATTTGCTCTTCATGGCACCGGCTTTCCTGCTGATGCTCATCACCAGCTGGTATGTCAATTCGGCCTATCGGAAATGGGGCGCGGTGAGGGCCGCGAGCGGAATGACAGGCATCCAGGCGGCTCAACGGCTGATCTCTGCCGGAGGGCTGTATGGAGTCCAGGTGGATGAAGTGCCTGGAAAGCTGACCGACAACTACGATCCGCGCAGCAAAGTCCTGCACCTGTCGCGGGGTGTGGCAGAAAACCCATCGGTTGCCTCGCTGGCAGTTGCGGCTCACGAGCTCGGCCATGCCATGCAGGATCAGGAAGGTTACTTCCCGCTGCGCTTCCGGTCTGCGCTTGTGCCAATGGTTAACATCGGTTCCTATTTGGGCTGGATCCTGATTTTCATCGGCCTGATCCTGGGCATGACGAATCTGGCCTGGCTGGGTGTGGCCGTTTTTGCCGGTGGCGCAGTTTTTGCCCTGGCGACTCTGCCGGTGGAGTTAAACGCTTCCTCCCGTGCCCGCCGCCTGCTCGCAGAGACCGGCATCATCTCCGGCGGGGACGAGCAGAAAGGTGTAAATTCCGTACTCACCGCTGCTGCGCTGACCTATGTCGCTGCCCTGGTAACCGCGGTCCTGCAGCTGCTCTATTTTGTCAGCATGGTGGGAGGCCTCGGCAGGCGACGCAGGTAAATGATCACCTGTTTCGCAATTGAATGATCTATACAGGAACTGCCCGGCTGCGAATTGCAGCCGGGCTACTCTTAAGAATTATCCAGTATAATTCCGGCATGCGGAAAATCATAATCGTAGTTATTTTGTTCCTTGCGGTTGCATTTTTGATTGTTAGATTTTCCGAGATAAAAACCGTCGTCGATACCCTAAAGGATAGTGATCTGCGCTTTCTGGTCGCTGCCTTGACCATCGAAGTCATCTGGCTGTTTAATTCGGCGACCTTGTACCGGGTCCTTTACCGCCTGGTTGAAATTGAACATGTAAGTTACCGGCTGCTCCTGGTTGCCACCGCGGCCAACTTCGTCAACGTGATCGCGCCGAGTGTCGGAATCGGGGGAATGGCGGTTTTCCTGGATGATGCCAAACAGCATAACTATTCGAGCGGGCGGGTGACCGTTGTCGGCGTGTTGTACCTGTTGTTTGACTACATGGCCTTCCTGTGCGTATTATCTTTGGGATGGGCAGTTTTGATCCGGCGGAACAACCTGAATGCCGGGGAGATCACTGCCTCCTTCATTCTGCTCGCTTTGGCGATGGCTTTTGCCGGGATTCTCATCCTCGGCTACCATTCTGCTGAAGGTCTGGGGAATGTGCTGGCCTGGGCGGTACGCCTGGTCAACCGCGTCCTGCGTCCATTCCTTCGCCGCAACTACATGCAGGAGGAGAGCGCTCATTTTTTCGCCAGGGAAGTATCCGAAGGGCTTAGCCTGATCCGCGGCAAACGGAAGGAATTGATCTGGCCGTTCCTGTTTGCCTTGAATAATTTTGCGCTCCTGATCTGCGTGCTCACTTTTACCTTCCTTGCGTATAAGACGCCGTTTACGGTCGGCACGCTGATTGGCGGTTTCAGCATCGGCTATCTTTTCCTGATCGTCTCGCCGACACCTTCAGGAGTGGGTGTGGTGGAGGGCGTCCTGACCGTTGCCTTGAACACGCTGCGGGTCGAGTGGGGGCCTGCAGCACTGATCACGCTGACCTACCGGGCAGTCACCTTCTGGTTCCCGTTGGTGGTGGGGGCGGTCGCATTTCGGCTGCTGAGTACGAAGCCCAAACCGGCAGAATAATTCTAATCTGATCCATCGGAAGGCTCAGCGGGTCGATACCGCAGCGGAAGGTGTTTATTATCTGATCCAAGCCTGAACAGCCTTTGGCGGCGCTGGCGAACGTGTTCCCGCTGAAGATCGGGGATGAAATAACTTATCGGGTGCTCTCAGCCGGCCTTGATCTCCCTTGAAGGAATCCCAATCTGGAATCAAAATTGGAACCAATCGAGAGTTTGCTCTTCCGGTTTTTTTGCCGATTCTCCTCCTGCCTCGAGAATACGGCATGGTAGAATCGCCTGCATGTCTCATGCTGAACTGATTGCTAAAAGGCTCCAGGTCCGTTCACAGCAGGTGGAGGCGACCATCCGCCTGCTCGACGAAGGCAACACCGTCCCTTTCATCGCCCGCTACCGCAAGGAAATGACCGGAACGCTCGATGATGAACAGGTGCGCATCATCGCCGAGGAGCTCACCAGATTGCGTGCTGTCGATGACCGCCGCCAGACGGTCCTGGCGTCTATCGAGGAGCAGGGCAAGCTCACCGAGGAACTGCGCACTGCAATCCTGGCGGCGGAAAACCTGACCGCCCTGGAGGACCTGTATGCCCCGTACAAGCCCAAGCGCCGCACGCGCGCCAGCGTTGCCCGGGAGAAGGGCCTCCAGCCTCTCGCTGACTTGATATTGAAGCAGGCCCTCGAGACGCGCACGCTCGAAGCCATCGCCGCGGAATACCTGAACGACCAGGTCGAAACGGTCGAGGCAGCCATCCTGGGTGCGCGTGACATCGTCGCCGAGGCGATCAGCGACGATGCCCGGGTGCGCCGGTCGACCCGCGAGAAGGCAATGAAATATGCACAGGTCAGCGTCGAAAAAATCGCCGATGCAGCTGACGAGAAGCGCGTTTATGAGTCGTACTACGCCTTTGAAGGGCGCGTCGACCGTCTCCAACCGCACCAGATCCTGGCGTTGAACCGCGGCGAAAAGGAAGGCGTGCTCAAGGTACACGTACGCATTGACGAGCAGCTCTGGCGTCCGTGCGTGGAGGGTGCCTTTGAGGCTGACATTCTTTCCCCCTTTGCAGACGAATTGATCCTGGCCGGAAACGATGCCGCCGAACGGCTGCTGCTGCCCTCTATTGAGCGGGACGTGCGCCGCGACCTCAGCGAGAAGGCGGACGGCCACGCCATCCATGTCTTCGCCACCAATCTGCGCGCCCTGCTCAGCCTGCCGCCGCTCGCCGGCCAGACCGTGCTCGGGATCGATCCCGGCTTCCGCACCGGCTGCAAGGTGGCTGTCGTCGACCCGACCGGCAAGCTGCTCGATACAGGCACCATCTATCCCCACGAGCCGCAGAAGGATTGGCGCGGCGCCCTCACCATCCTGGAGGACATGGTCAACCGCCATCACGTTACGCTGATCACCATCGGCAACGGGACCGCCTCGCGCGAAACCGAGAAACTGGCGGCGGAATTGACCCGCGGAGCAAAAACAGTTAAATACCTGATCGTCAATGAGGCAGGCGCCTCGGTTTACTCGGCCAGCCCTCTTGCGCGACAGGAATTCCCAGACCTGGACGTTTCCATTCGTGGGGCGGTATCGATTGCCCGCCGCGCCCAGGAACCTCTCGCCGAGCTGGTCAAGATCGACCCCAAATCCATTGGCGTCGGCTTGTACCAGCATGACGTAGACCAGGCCTCGCTCACCCACGCCCTGGACGGTGTGGTTGAGTTGGTGGTCAATGCCGTCGGCGTGGACGTCAATACCGCCAGTCCGGCCCTGCTCACCCACGTGGCGGGTGTTGGTCCGAAGCTTGCTGAACGCATCGTATCCTATCGGGATGCGAACGGCGAGTACCGCTCGCGCGCCGAGCTGCGCCAGGTGTCCGGGTTCGGCCCCAAGGCTTTCGAACAGGCTGCCGGCTTCCTGCGCATCCGCGGCGGCGACGAACCGCTGGACGGCAGTGCCATCCATCCCGAGTTATATCTGGTTGCCCGGGCACTCCTCGAGCGCGCCGGTCTTTCGACCGCATCCCCGGTCAGCGAACGCAAGCCCGCCCTGGATGCACTTCTCGCAAAAACCCCACAGGATGTGCTAGCCTCCGAGCTCGGTTGCGGTCTTCCGACCCTGAAGGACATCCTCGAGCAGCTCGTACGCCCCGGGCGCGACCCGCGCGAGGAGGCCCCCGCACCCATCCTGCGCTCCGATATACTCAAGGTGGAAGATCTCGCCGCGGGGATGGTGCTCAAGGGCACCGTCCGCAACGTGGTGGATTTCGGTGCCTTTATCGATATCGGCGTCAAGCAGGATGGGCTGCTGCATCGCTCCCAGATTCCGCCCGGGACGCTGCTGAAGGTTGGTGATATTCTGGAGGTGGAAATCCTGATGATCGAGCCCGAGCGAGGCCGGATCGGCCTGGGCTGGGTAAAAACGAAATAATGCATTCTTCCCTGTGCAGCGTTCGAAGCTCGCACGTCTTTTGGGGCCGGGTGAGGCAACGTAGATAATGTTTGCATTCCCTTCGATGCAGGATAGGTCAACGACGAATGCGTGCGAAGGATATCCTTATGCACATCAAGCGTAAATCAGATCTTCTTTTTCTCAGCCTAATTCTATTGTCACTTGTTTTGCGGCTGGCACTGGTGCTCGTTAACCGGCAGGCGAATGACGACCACATGGAAGTCATCAACCGCATTCTAGTTTCAGGAACGCTTCCCCAAAAAAATGACTGCTGGGAATGTTTCCAACCTAAATTGTTTCATTCCACGGTCGCGCTGACTATCCAGGGACTGGGATTGGCGCACGCCGGAGAGGATACGAAGATCCTGGTTGCACAATGGATCAATTTCCTCGCCGGGGCGGTCAGCCTGGGGGTCATGGCGCGCTTCATCCGGGGGCTGCCGGTTAAAATGGATCGGATCAAACCCCTTTCCTTCGCGCTGCTCGCCCTCAATCCCCAGTTGATTCGGATCAGCTCGCAGGCGACCAACGATGCTTTTGCTATCCTTTTTTCAACCCTGGCCATCTATCTCACAACCTTATTCTTCCAAAAACCGAAAGCCGGGACGTTTCTTCTCATCGTTTTATTTATCAGCCTGGGGATTGCATCGAAAACGAACACCTGGGTGAGTGCAGCCGCGATATTGCTGGCCTTGTTGGCCTGGGCATGGATCACCAAGACCGGCCGCGGGAAAGCGCTGACCTATGCTGTTCTTTTCCTGGTCCTGGTCCCTTTCCTTTCTGTGATTGACCCCTTAACCCAATACGTCACCAACACCCGGGTGTACGGCGCGCCGATCCTGCTGAACATGTCCAAACCCCCGCTGCCGCACTGGTCTGAGATCACCTACCCTCACCAACCAGGGATCATTTCCATCCGGGATGGCTTCTTTACATTCAAATTCTTTTCCCTGCTGCGGAACCCGCTGAATTGGTACATTGGTAATAATTTGCCTTCCCACCGCACTTCCCTGTGGACGCAGCTGTACGCCAGCGCCAACTCCCTTCGGTTTGAAAATTTTCCTCCCTCCTGGGCGACCACTGGTGGGACGGGCTTTACCACCCTGCGCGCGATTTTCATCTTGGCGCTTCTCCCGACGGCCATTTTTTTGTTCGGCGCGGCAATTGAGTTATTCCAGGTCCTGGTTAATTTCATCCAGCGAAAGGAGAGCATTGCCGAGAATACGGCGTATGGTCTTTTCGGGTTTGTTTTTCTCGGGTACATTCTCTTTATTGTGTTGTATGCCTTGGAATACCGGGATTACACGGTCATGAAGGTCATTTTCGTTTATCCCGGTTTGCTGGCTCTCTCCTTTTTATTCATTCGGGGAGCTGAGCAGGTCTACAAGTTCTGTTCCAGGGGTGGAAAATGGGTGATCCCTCTGATTGAAGGCGGGATCAGTGTCCTGCTCATTTTTTATCTTCTGGATATTGTTTCGATGATCCGCCAGCTGTATTTGCTCAGGCCGGGTCTTTGAAGTCCGAAAATCGCTCATGGCGTTTGGCAGGCTTATTTCTCACTGGCAGACAGACCCGGAAACCGCCCCCAACCTGACCACCTGGCGGACGACCCAGCCGCGCCCGGCCGACGTGCGTTCTTTTCCGCCCGACCTGCCGCCGGCTTTGGCCAGGGCCCTTACCGAGCGCGGCATCCTCTCTTTGTACAGCCACCAGGAGGCTGCCTGGACAAGCGCCCACCGCGGCGAAAATGTAGTCCTCGCGACCGGGACAGCCAGCGGCAAGACGCTTGGTTACAACCTGCCCGTCCTCAGCGGGCTGCTTGCCAATGAGCACTGCCGTGCCCTGTATCTCTTCCCGACCAAAGCGCTGGCGCAGGACCAGCTGGCAGAGTTGAAGAGCTTGCTGGATAGGGTGGGTCAGACCTCCCCGCCTGCTCTCAATTTTGCTCCGTCCATCTATGACGGGGATACTCCCCAGGCACACCGCTCCACGATCCGCAGCAAGGCCCGCCTGCTGCTTTCCAATCCTGATATGCTTCACACCGGAATCCTGCCGCATCACACCAACTGGGAGGATTTCTTCCGCAACCTGGGTTTTGTTGTCATCGACGAGATGCACACCTACCGGGGGGTATTTGGTTCGCATGTCGCCAATGTCCTGCGGCGGCTCAAGCGGGTGGCGCACTTTTACGGTGCAAATCCACAGTTCCTGTTCGCCTCCGCCACCATCCGCAACCCGGCTGAGCTGGCAGAGCAGCTGATCGAAGAACCAGTCATCCTGGTGGACCGGGACGGCTCGGCACGCGGTGAACGGAATTTTCTGATTTATAACCCGCCGGTGGTCGATCCGGCGCTGGGGCTACGCAAAAGTTCCATTCAGGAAAGCGTCCGCCTGGCACAGGATTTGCTGGCAGAAGATGTGCAGAGTGTAGTGTTCGCCCGCTCCAGGCGGAGCGTGGAGATTTTATTGAAATATATCCAGGAAGCCTCTCCTTTTCCTGCCTCCCCCCTCCTTTCCTCTCGAAAGGGAGAGGGTGCAATCCGTGGTTACCGCTCCGGTTATCTGCCCTCCGTGCGCCGGGAAATTGAAAAGGGGCTGCGCGACGGTTCCGTCCGGCTGGTCGTCGCCACCAACGCCCTCGAGCTGGGCATCGATATTGGCGGGCTGGGGGCAGCACTGCTCGTCGGTTACCCAGGGACCATCGCTTCCACCTGGCAGCAGGCGGGCCGGGCCGGGCGTGGGGATGAGCCCGCTGTGGCGATCCTGGTCACGACCGCTGCGCCTCTTGACCAGTTCCTGGCCCACCATCCCGAATACTTTTTCTCCCGCTCACCTGAGCAGGCCCTGATCAACCCGGACCACCTGCTCATCCTGCTCAACCATCTGCGCTGTGCGGCCTTCGAGCTGCCTTTTCAGCCGGGCGAAGCCTTCGGACACCTGCCCGCGGAGAAGATCAGGGAGTTCCTGGATTTCCTGGTTGGCAGCCAGGAGCTTCACTTTTCCAAAGGCCAGTATTTCTGGATGGCGGATGCCTATCCGGCAGCGGCCATTTCGCTGCGCTCGGCTTCACCGGAGAGCATCGTCCTGCAGATGGACGACGGCGGCGAGCCGCGCGCCATCGGGGAGGTCGACCTGGCCTCCGCTTTCTGGATGGTGCACCCGCACGCCGTCTACCTGCACGAGGGGCAGCAGTACTTCGTCCAGGAGCTCGACCTGGAGCGCAACACTGCGGTGCTGATCCCGGTCGCTCTGGATTACACTACCGAACCGCAGCGCCAGACGGAGATCAGCCTGCTCTCGACCCTCGACTCGTCTGCCTCCAAGGGCTGCACCAAGGCTTATGGCGAGATGCAGGTGACGACGCAGGTGACCGGTTTCCGCAAACGCCAGTGGATATCCGGCGAAGCCCTGGGCGACGAACCGCTCGTGCTGCCTCCGACCGAGTTTCAGACCACCGGTTACTGGCTCACGATTTCCGCCGCGACGGTGGAAGGCTTGAGCAAGGAGGGCTTGTGGACCGGTGCCCCCAACGATTATGGTCCCGATTGGGCGAAAATCCGCCTGCGGGTCCGGACCCGTGACGGGTTTCGCTGCCAGGTCTGCGGGCGGCCCGAAAACGGCCGTGAGCATGACGTTCATCACAAGATCCCGTTCCGCACCTTTCGCGGCGAAGGCGGACGAATTGAGCGCGAGCGCGCTAACCGGCTCGACAACCTGGTGACCCTCTGTCCGGAATGCCATCACAAGGCTGAGACGAATGTGCGCATGCGCAGCGGATTGGCCGGCCTGGCGACGGTGCTCAGCCAGCTGGCTCCACTCTTCCTGATGTGCGATGCAGGCGATCTTGGCATCCATTACGATCCCCAGGCTTCTTACGCGGATGGCGGGCCGGCGGTTGCGCTTTATGACCAGGTTCCGGCGGGGATCGGCTTCAGCCAGAAGCTCTTCGAACTGCACGACGACCTGCTGGCGCGCGCCCTGGAGCTGGTGGAGGAGTGCCCCTGCGAGGACGGCTGCCCTTCCTGTGTGGGGCCAGCCGGTGAGAACGGGGTTGGGGGAAAGCTGGAGACATTGGCGATATTGAAGGCCTTGCGATAGATCGGCCGGTTGAGACAATCAAAGGGACGATTACACCACCCCTTCTGATCCAAATTTCCTATTTGAAACGCGACCACAATGTTATACAATGAGATCAGGGAGGATTTCCGAATGAAACAGATTGGTTTGATTCTCACTTTTGGGTTATTGGCTAGTTCCCTGGCCGGCTGCCATTTACCCCCTCCGATCTGTGAGACGAGCAGGATCACTTATCCGGAGGTTTATTCCCCTCCCAGTTACCGGGTTATTGAATCCCTCCGCCCGACAGTTCAATGGCATTACCTCGATCCAACCTGCATCCCTGAAAACTACCATGTCAAGTTGCAAAGGGATGAATCTGATTTGTATACCTACACTCATACGGATGTAATTCTCGCTGATGAAACCGTCCCGGGTTATGTTAATTCCTGGACGCCCTCGTTTGACCTACAGCCATTGCAGGAATATACCTATAATATCGAAATACACTATGCTGACGGGATGCTGGGCTCTGCAACGACGTTTTTCACCGGACCGTCATGTCTTTCAAAGCACCTGGTCCCTCCCCGGCCGCGTGCGCCGGAGAATGATGCAGTGGTTTATCCGCATCCAACCCGAGGAGTGATCCTGGAGTGGGATTATGCTACCGATTGTTGGCCGGATGGGTATCATCTCCAAGTTTCAAGCGACCCAGCCTTTACACGCGGGGCCAGTTATCAATACGAATATATCTTTGAGCGTCCTTACACAGAAGTAGAAATCTTTCCCTCGACCATCTTACCTTCAACGGGTATACCCCCGTGTGGGACCTATTACTGGCATGTCGCCAGTCGGTTGGGAGCTGAAAGCGGTGGAGAGGATAGCTCCTACTCGACAACCAGAAGTTTTTATCTTGCAGGAGATGAATGCCCACTCTATCCCTCTACAAACCTCGGGCCCATCCCGGAATTGATTTTTTTTCTGGTAACGACGGGCGCATTTTGCCGCTCCGGCCCGAGTACGATGTATGACACTGAAACGACCATTACCCAGGGCACACAGCTTCCGGTGCAGGGCCGGAATATGGACGCCAGCTGGTACTATGTCCTTTTGCCTGACTCGAGGGCCTGCTGGATTTCAGGCGTGGTCGGGCAGCTGCAGGGCGATCCCAGCCTGTTGACGGAGATCATCCCTGAGCCGCTGCCTTCTCCAACCCTGACACCGACCGCGTTACCCGTGGAAGAGCATCCGATCGATTGCTCACAATACAACGCAAATCCGACCGCCTGCAATTCAGCGCCAGCTTGCAGATGGGATTCAAGTGTTCCCCCCAACGGGGTGTGTGTGAATAAATGATCCAACCATACGATGCACCTGGCAGATGCGGGGAGAACGGGGGAAGCGCATACAGATCTCCGGGTTTTTCCATTCAGGCTTTTTGAGGATGACTGACGGATCATCGTGGGGTAGTCTAAACATTCAATTTGCCCCTTGTAAAATATCGCACTTTCGAGCATAATCGGGCCAATTTATCTGCCCGATGGAGGAGGAAGAGATGGCTCATATTGTTGATCAGGTTTCGCTAGGCGCCATCGTCCAGGTGCGCGACCGCCTGCTGGAGCAGCAGGCCAAGGGGCGCAAGGTCCTGCGTTTGGAGTCCGGTGACCCTTCGTTTGACATTCCTGTCCACGTGCGCGAGGCCATGGAAAAGGCCCTGCGCGATGGCCTGACCCATTACACGGCCTCAACCGGCATCGCCCCGCTGCGGGAGGCGATCTACCGCAAGGTGACGACCAAGAACGGCCTGAAGGCAGCCGGTCCGGATTCAGTGATCGTTACCAACGGCGGGATGAACGGGTTGTATATCATCTTCCGGGCCCTGCTCGATCCCGGCGATGAGGTCATCCTGCCCGACCCGATGTGGACCGAGATCGCCGAGAACATCCGTCTGGGCGGTGGGACGCCGGTTCCGGTCCGGCTGCGCGCGGAAGCGGAATATCAGTACAACCCCGCGGATATCGAGGCGGCCATCACCAAACGCACACGCGCCATCTTCGTCAACACCCCGCACAACCCGACCGGCGCGGTGGTCGACCGCAGGACCCTGGAGGCGATCGCCGCCATCGCCGAGAAGCACAACCTGCTGCTGGTCAGCGACGAAGCCTACGAGGATGTCATCTTCGACGGACTGGATCACGTCAGCCTGGGTTCGATCCCGGCTGCGCGGGACCGGACCATCACCGTGTTTTCAATGTCCAAAACCTATGCCATGAGCGGCCTGCGCATGGGGTACGTGATCGTTACCGACGAGACCTATGCCGACCGGATGAAGAAGCTGGTGCGCTGCACGATCAACGGGGTCAACTCGGTGACCCAGTACGGTGCGGTCGCTGCATTGAATGGGCCGCAGGATGCCACCGCCTCGATGGCCCAGGAATACCAGATGCGCCGGGACATGCTCTTCGATGCGCTGGAGGAGTCTCCCTATGTGAAGGCCTTCAAGCCCCACGGCGCCTTCTACCTGTGGGCGCGCATCCAGGACGACTGGCCGGGGTACGAAGGCAGGAAGGACGACTGGTCGATGACCAACTACCTGATCGATAAATCTGCCATCGGCTCAGCTCCCGGGACGGCCTTCGGGGCAGCCGGACAGGGTCACATTCGCTTCGCTTTTTCATGCTCGACAGCCCAGGTCAAGGAAGCGGCCGGACTTCTGCCCGGAGTGCTGCGCGCAGCGAAAGGATGAAATCGGCAGGGATCTAACCGGTCCTGTCTTTCTTGTGAATATTTCACCGTAAAACATAAGACGGGCAGATGAGAAATCATCTTCTGCCCGTCTTTCGTTCACCTGCAATCACGGCCCACAGGCATTCTTGGCAGTTCAGGATCGATTTAAAAATGAGCTCCAGCTAAGCGCAGTCGTCTCGATTGCCAGTGGAACTGCACCCATAAATAAAACATGGGTTGGGGCCTCTGTATTCGCCAAGGGGGGCGCGTTGACCGCCTTTGAAATTACGGTCAATGGTTATATCGAGAAGTGAATGATCCTTACAGTGCATGAAGGAAGCGGCTTGATGCGGAAGAAGGACCAACTATTCGTGAAAGGGTTGAAGGAGAAGCGAGGGCGGAGCCTGTGGTTGGTGTAGGCGGCGGGGGAAAAGTTGGTTGCGGCGCTGGAGTAACCATGATGTAGGTCTTGATAGGTGTGGGAGTTTCCGTGCTCACAGGGGGAGCTCCATATTCGTAGGCTCCCAGGTCGCAGTGCAGTCCCTGCGGGCGCGGCGCGCCGCGCTGGTCCGTGGCCGGGCAACTGGCGTCGTCTCCTGCATCGATGGCTGGAGAGCCATCCAGGAGTGCCATGGTCCAGGTTGGGCCGCCGTTATCGACGAGCGGACCCAGCATGGGATCGCCGGAGAGCGCTGCGCCACAGCTGCCATCCTGCACCAGGTTTTGGATATTGGTATTGATCGTGGCCTCTGAATAGCAATCACCGCCGGTGCTGCCTGCCAGGATGGAATTGATCATGTTCAACGTCCCGGCGTTTTTAACCGCACCCCCTGGCACATCCGATTGGTTATCGAAGAAGGTGCTGTTGGTGATATCCGTGGTGGTACTGGCACCGATATAAACGGCCCCGCCTCCACCGCCATTGCTTACCTGGTTGCCGTAAAAGGTGCTGTTGGTCACATTCAACAGGGTTGGGTTTTGGGAAGGATTGATTGAAATTGCGCCGCCTGTGGATGCAGAGTTTGAATTGAAAGTGCTCCGGTTGACGATCAAAGTTACAGAATCAATCTCGATCGCTCCTCCAACGGAAGCATTGTTGTTGTCAAATGAAGTGTCGTTGATTGTAACGCTTTGATCGTAGGGGGGGATTCCCATTGTTATGATTGCCCCACCCAATCCGCCAGAAGTGTTGCCTGAGAACAGCGTTTGCGAGATGGAAATATCGCTTGCCTGGCTGCCGATCGCGCCGCCGCTCGCATTATTCGGTGCGGAGTTGTTGCTAAAAGTGCTGCTCGTGATATTCAACGGTGTACTGAGGTTGCATATGGCTCCCCCACACCAGGTTCCTGAATTATTGTCGAACGTACTGTTTGTGATGGTGATTGAATCAGTCGACGGGGAGGAGTGCACGGAGGAAATCGCGCCTCCATAGAACGCCTGATTCCCAGCGAAGAAACTATCAGCGATTGTGACGGTTGAACCGTCGAAAACCTCCACCGCTCCACCGCTGGCGCTGGCCAGGGGTGGTTGGGAACCCTGCGGATTGTATTGCGTGGTGGTTGCCAGGTTATATAAAAATACGCCGTTGGTAATCGATAAGGAGCCTGCGGTAACGTAGATGCCTGCGCCTGCATCGGCGGCATTATTTTCAAAAAACGAATTCGTCACCGTGAGCGAGCCGATGCTGTAGAGGGCGCCTCCACGCGTTCCATTCGTGGAGGATATCTCTGCATCGGTGGGGACGCGATTTCCTCCAAAGTAGACGTTATTTATTGTTAAATTGCCGGCATTATAGATCCCCCCGCCGCCGCCGTTGGTCTGGTCGAGCGTGTAGCCGTTGAGGATATCGAGTGTATCGAGCGAGACGGTCACGCCGCTGCTGATAAAAAATACTCGAACCAAATTGTTTCCGCTGATCATTACGCCTGGGTTCAGACCTGAGCCGTCTATGATGATGTCCTTATCCAGTGTGATCGTGGATGAGAGCAGGATCGTCTGACCTGTCAGGGAGGAGTCGAAAGTAACCAACCCGCCTGGAAGCAAGTCCGCGATCGCCTGGCGCAGGGACCCGGGACCACTGTCGGAGGTATTGGTGACGATCATTGAATTAGGCACTGGAGTTGAGGTGTTGGTGGGGGTAAACGTATCTGTTGGAATTACCGTTGAAGTCTGAGTGAGTGTCTCGGTCGGAGTGTAGGTTGGAGTTGGGGTAAAAGTTGATGTGAAAGTAGGTGTGGCAGTTGGACTGGTTGTCCAGGTAGATGTCCGCGTATCCGTGGGAGTTGAAGTTCTCGACGATGTGATTGTGACGGTGATCGTGTAGGTCCGCGTCACGGTTCTCGTAAGTGTCGGCGAATAGGAAGCTGTAGCTGTGGGGGTGGAGGTGAAAGTCCACGATGGGGTAAGCGTACTTGTATTAGAAGGGGTCACCGTCGGTGTATATGTTGGCGTCAATGTCGGAGGATAAGTTCCATAGCCGATCACATTTACCGGCGTGTCAGCGAATCCGGCTGTGCCATCTCCAAGCTCTCCAGCCCTATTGTCGCCCCAACACTCGACCCCGCCAGCGGTGGTTAATGCACAGGTGTGTTGATAGCCTACTGCAATGGCGGTCGCGCCGCTGGTCAATCCGCTGACATCCACCGGTGTGTATTTGTTGAATGTTGTGCCGTCTCCAAGCTGGCCCCATCCATTGTCGCCCCAGCACTGGACGCCGCCGGCGGTGGTTAATGCACAGGTGTGAAAACCGCCCGCTGCAATGGCGGTCACCCCGCTCGCAAGCCCGCTGACATCTACCGGCGTGAGGCTCTGGGTGGTCGTGCCGTCTCCGAGCTGGCCGTTCCCATTGTAGCCCCAGCACTCGACCCCGCCAGCCGTCGTCAATGCGCAGGTGTGAAGATGCCCCGCTGCAATGGCGATCACCCCGCTGGTCAATCCGCTGACGGCCACCGGCGTGAGGCTCTTGGTGGTCGTGCCATCTCCGAGCTGGCCGGAACCATTGTAGCCCCAGCACTCGACCCCGCCAGAGGTCGTCAATGCGCAAGCGTGAAGATCGCCCGCTGCAATGGCGATCACCCCGCTCGAAAGCCCGCTGACGGTCACAGGCGTAAGGCGCTCGGCGGTCGTGCCGTCTCCGAGCTGACCGGAAGTATTTTCGCCCCAGCACTCGACGCCGCCAGCCGTCGTCAATGCGCAAGTGTGAAAATAGCCTGCTGCAATGGCGGTCACTCCGCTCGCGAGCCCGCTGACGGCCACCGGCGTGAGGCGGTTGGTGTTCGTGCCGTCTCCAAGCTGACCGTAAGTATTTTCGCCCCAGCACTCGACACCTCCGGCAGTCGTTAATGCGCAGGTGTGATAATAGCCTGCAGAAATGGCGGTCAACCCGCTCGTGAGCCCGCTGACATCCATCGGCGTGAGGCGGTCAGTGTTCG
The DNA here is from genome assembly GCA_963753465.1 of uncultured Chloroflexia bacterium. Lineage (GTDB taxonomy): Bacteria > Chloroflexota > Anaerolineae > Anaerolineales > Villigracilaceae > UBA877. The sequence goes on along the minus strand of CAVWCJ010000002.1, from coordinate 615,671 downwards.
TGCTGTCTCCGAGCTGGCCTTCATTATTGGAACCCCAGCACTCGACCCCGCCGGTGCTCGTTATCGCACAGGTGTGATTATAGCCTGCAGAAATGGCGGTCACTCCGCTCGCAAGCCCGCTGACATCCACCGGCGTAAGGCGCCGGGTGGGTGTGCCGTCACCAAGCTCGCCATAAAGATTGTAGCCCCAGCACTCAACCCCGCCGGCTGTCGTTAATGCGCAGCTGTATTGATCGCCCGCTGCTATGGCGGTCACTCCGCTTGTGAGCCCGCTGACGACCATTGGCGTCGAGCGGTTGGTGAGCGTACCGTCTCCGAGTTGGCCGTAATAGTTGGCACCCCAACACCCGACCTCGCCGGCTGTCGTTAATGCGCAGGTATGAAGTTCGCCCGCTGCTATGGCGGTCACCCCACTGGTCAATCCGCTGACGGCCACCGGCGTGAGGCGCTGGATGGTCGTCCCGTCTCCAAGCTGGCCCCATCCATTGTCGCCCCAGCACTGAACGCCGCCGGCGGTGGTTAATGCACAGGTGTGAAAACCGCCTGCTGCAATGGCGGTCACCCCGCTCGCAAGCCCGCTGACATCTACCGGCGTGAGGCTCTGGGTGGTCGTGCCGTCTCCGAGCTGGCCGTTCCCATTGTAGCCCCAGCACTCGACCCCGCCAGCGGTCGTCAATGCGCAGGTGTGAAGATTCCCCGCTGCAATGGCGGTTACCCCGCTGGTCAATCCGCTGACGGCCACCGGCGTGAGGCTCTGGGTGGTCGTGCCGTCTCCGAGCTCTCCATACGTATTGTCACCCCAGCACATAACCCCGCCAGACGTGGTTAATGCGCAGCTATGTTCATAGCCTGCTGCAATGGCGGTGCCCCCGCTCGTGAGCCCGCTAACGTCCACCGGCGTGAGGCTCTGGGTGGTCGTCCCGTTTCCGAGCTGACCGGAACCATTGTCGCCCCAGCACTCGACGCCGCCAGCCGTCGTCAATGCGCAGCTATGATAGGAGCCTGCTGCAATGGCGGTCACTCCGCTCGCGAGCCCGCTGACGTCCACCGGCGTGAGGCTCTGGGAGGTTGAGCCGTCCCCAAGCTCGCCATTTTCGTTGTCGCCCCAGCATTGAACACCACCGGTGTTCGTTAACGCACAAGTATGATCACCACCTGCTGCAATCGCCACACCAACAGCCTGATTGCTGCCCGTGGCGGTGGATGTGTCCATAATTGATAGCGTCCATGTCGGAGTACGCGAAGGGGTTTGAGTGGGAGTATTGGTCCGAGTGGTAGTAAACGTTGCTGTCTTCGTCGAAGTGCTTGTGATCGTGATCGTATTCGCCGGCGTGATGGTACTCGTGGATGTTGGAGTATAGGAAGCTGTCACCGTGGGGGTGAAGGTGGGGGTCCACGTGGGGGTAGGCGTTCGGGTATTGGAAGGGGTCACCGTCGGCGTAAAGGTAGGCGTTGGTGTGAAAGTCCTTGTGGGTGTTATTGTAGGTGTGGCGGAAAAGGTCACTGTCGGTGTATAGGTGGATGTGGATGTGGCGGTGGAGGTCCAGGTCGGGGTAAGGGTCTTCGTTGAAGTTCGTGTGGCTGTCCTGGTGGGTGTCGGACGCGCGGCGAAGGTCGCATGACAACCATTCCCTAGCGTAACCGTCAGGCCGAAGAAATCCGCCGGGACATTGCCTGGCCAGGATGAATCGGTAAAACTGAAATCGAAGTTAAATGTGCGCGAGGTATTTGCATTCAGGCTGTAGGTCGAACCGGGCTGCCCAGAGAGGCTCCAGCTGACCGGGGAGGCAGGGCTGTTCCAGGTTGCGATGCGTACTCCGTTGTAATTGAAGCGCGCGATGAGCTGGCTGGGATTGGCTGTTCGATAGGCATCCCAGACAAAGGTGAGGCTCTGGATATAAGTGTTTTTCGTACTCTTGTTTTTAATAATGTAATTGACGCGGGGCAAGCCCGCGTTGGTCGTTTGGGTTGGACCGGAGGTGAACACGAATGCCCCACAGTCTAAGGTGGGAGTAAAGGTGGGCGTGCGCGTCGAGGTCTGGCTTAGCCCGATTGCCCCCAAGGCGACCTTCCCTGATGCAGCCTGCACAGGCATGAAGTTCAGCAACATGGACATAATGACCGCACAGGTTACCCACCGTCGTGCTACCAAGAAATGCCGATTGAAATTCGCGCTCATGCTGTCCTCCCGAAGATCTGGTTGATCCCTTCCCTCATAAATCGAAAAAATCCAGTAGACACAATTGTAATGATTGGGGAGTGTTTGTCAAGGGGGTATAGACATCTATGTCAGACAATTTGGCAAAGTGGTTTTAAATAGCCAGGCCTGCGAAGAGCGCTAGGAAATTTAGATCCATTTTAGGGCTTATGTTCTCAGCAGTAACTCTGGCTATCTGGGCAAACTTCGTCGCGATTTTAAGCAAGCCCTGGAATAGCAAACTGCAATGTCCGCAGACCCCATTTATCCGTGTATGCTATACTTTCAATTGCTAATTTTTCTCGTCTCTTTGGCAGTCCCGGAGAATTGAAACCTTATCTTGATGCGAATATCCATTTGGAATAGAGTTAGACGTCCGCAATTCTCCAAAATAGGAAGTAATCCGTGCTGTTACTATTTTGTTATAAGATTGATAAGGCTGATCAGTTTCGTTTCTTTTCTAGGCATTTAGCGAAAGCGTGGCTACGATGAAAACAAAAATTGGTTTTATCGGATGCGGAAATGTGAGCGACTTGTATTTCAAAGTAGCTCAATCATTTGATGTCCTGCAGGTGCTGGCCTGCGCAGATACGGATCTGGAGCGCGCCAGGAAGCAGGCTGCCAAATACGGGCTGCCGAAGGCATGTAGCCCTGGGGAACTTCTGGATGACCCTGACATCCAAATCGTGGTAAACCTGACCCCGCCGGCAGCCCACGCACAGGTGGCCCTGGCAGTCCTAGAAGCGGGCAAATCGGTCTACAACGAAAAACCGCTTGCCATCGAGCGAAACGCGGCCCAAAATCTGCTGCAGGTTGCTGAACGCAAACGGCTTCGAGTTGGGTGCGCTCCGGACACATTCCTGGGTGCGGGAGTGCAAACCTGCCGAAAACTGATCGATGAAGGGCTGATCGGAGACCCGCTGGGGGCAGCCGCTTTTTTAATGCGACATGGACCGGAGGACTGGCACCCCGATCCTGATTTCTTTTACCAGCCAGGCGGCGGGCCGCTGTTTGATGTTGGACCTTATTACCTGACCGTTCTAATTGCGCTGCTCGGACCGGTTCTCAGGGTAACCGGAGCCGCGCGGATCTCATTTCCGGAGCGCACGGTGGGCAGCGGTCCCAAACGCGGCACGAAGATCACCGTCCATACACCGACGCATATTGCTGGCTTGCTTGATTTTACCAGTGGGCCGGTGGGCATGCTCCTCACCAGCTTTGATGTTTGGGGGAGCAGCCTGCCACATATTGAGATTTATGGAAGTGCAGGAACATTGAGCGTGCCGGACCCCAATGCATTTGGAGGACCCGTTCGTTTATGGCGAGCAAGAGCGGAAAATTGGGAGGAAGTGCCCCTGGTCCCTGGATATACAGAAAATACCCGGAGCTTGGGTGTCGCGGATATGGCCTATGCCATTCAGACCGGCGGTCCTCACCGAGCCAGCGGCCAGATGGGATACCACGTCCTGGATCTCATGCAGGCCATTCTCGACGCATCCCAGGAAGGCCGGCACATGGAATTATCCAGCACTTGCGATAAACCGGCACCGTTGCCTCCATTCAACCGCCTATTTAAATAAATGCACAAAACGAGTTGTGAGGGTGTATTTCTCCTCCTTATTTCAAGGGAATAAAGGTATCTTCTTTGGCAGGAGGATAAACTGGACCGCAGGCTGAGCGAGGTTCGCACATTCTGTGAACCCGCAGTAAAATACCGGCATGCCTTCCCTCGCCGATAAGCTCAAAGCGCTGGGGGTCAAGGTCGGAACAGCAGACCTCCGTCCTCCCGCGGCAAAACCCCAGACCAGCATCCCCATCGAGCTCGTGGTCGACGGGAGCTACGTATCTACGCGCGAGGGGGAAACATTCGTATTTGAGCAGACTTTTCCGGCCGACTACCGCCACGGGCGCACCCCGCTCGGGCTGGCTGCGCACCTTGATGCGCTGGCATCCTGGGCCCATGACCCGCGCCTCCTGCAACTTCCCCTTGAGTCATATGCCTTCCTGGATACCGAGACGAGCGGTCTCTCGGGCGGCACCGGGACCTATGCTTTCCTGGTCGGAGTGGGGCGTTACGAGGATGGCGCTTTCCGGCTGGTCCAGTTTTTCATGCGCGATCCGAACGAGGAGTCGGCCCTGCTCGAGGGCCTGGCTGATTTTCTCGCCCCGGTCCAGGCGCTGGTCACATTCAATGGCAAGGCCTTCGACGCCCCGCTGCTCAAGACACGCTACCGCCTGCACGGTGCGCCTATCCCGTTTGAAGACTATGCCCATCTGGACCTGCTCCCCTTGGCCCGCCGTCTGTGGCGCGACCGGTTGCCCAGCCGCGCCCTGAAATATTTGGAAGAGAACGTCCTTGGGGCGCCGCGTACGGTCGAAGAAGTCCCCGGTTTTGAAATCCCGTACATCTACTTCGACTACCTGCGTACGGCGGACGCCACTCCGCTCAAAGGGGTCTTCTACCACAACGCCATGGACGTGGTTGCTCTGGCTGCGCTGCTGCGCCACGTCAGCGATCTGCTCGCTGATCCGCACGGACACCCGCACGAATTCGGCCAGGATGTGATTGCACTGGCCAAGCTGTTCGAAGATCTGGGTAAGTGGGACGATGCAGCCCGGCTTTACGAACGGGGTATTGAGCTCGGGGTTCCGGAAGAGGATTTCTGGCAGGCCGTCCGGCGACTGTCAGCGCTTCAGCGTCGCCGGGGGGACCTAGAGGCTGCCGTGGGCTTATGGGAAAAGGCTGCCACCGAAGGACATATCTACGCGGCCATCGAGCTGGCGAAGCATTACGAACACCGCCGCCGCAACCCGGCCGAGGCATTGAAATGGGCGCACACCGCTCAGGATCTGGCGCGCGACCCGGAATTGCCAACCTACCTCCGCAGGCATTGGGAAGCTGAAATCAGCCAACGCCTGGAACGGCTGGAAGGGAAGGTGAAAAGATATCCGGAACAAAAATAGAAAGGAGATTTAAATCACTCGTCTGAAGTTGATTCAGGTTTTTATGACCTGCCTGGTCCACGCTGGGTTACCCTCCAAGTTTAACCGGCGCATGGTTCCGGGCCCGGCATCAGCCGGTTCAAACCGGGTCACCCGATCACTCCTACCGACTCCTGTCAGTAATTTCCACCCTTCAGGTGGAAGGAGAGATGGAGTCATGTTAACAGGAACGAACATCGGACAGTCTGGCCATCCCCTTCGATCCGGAGGAAAAGGAGGTGAGGGTTCCTGATAAAAACGAATCATTCGGTTTCTTGTTTTAAATAACGAAGGTCCTACCAGGAGATGAATGATGGATAATGCAATCAAAGACTTGGTTTCGATGAATGATTCCGCCTCCCTTCTCGAGATCATGAATGACAGCGAAGACGAATTCCTGCAGCTTGACGCTGCTGAAGGATTGGTCAGGCTGGGGGACAAACGCGGGCTCGAGTTTCTGACTACCGCCAGAGAGAGCGACGACAAGGGAATCCGAGAAAGTGCTGAGGAAATCCTCGACTCTTCCGAGATAAAACAGCTGCAGGAGCAGATCGCGGCCGAGGAGGCAAAAAAACACCAGGCAAGGCTTCTCGGAGCAGGAAAACGTCTCGAGGAAGGGAAAAAGGTGTTTCGTTATAAGGTCGTCCCTATTTCAGTGAGCGACCTCGTGGATGGAGATGATCCCGGCAATGAGTACGATATACCGCGCCTCGACGATGCCGGTCTGGAGGGATGGGAAGTGGTCAATTTTATCCCCCGCATCGATGGAAGGCTGCCCCTGGAGGGCGGGGCAATCTTTGTCGGAGCTTATGTTTTATTGAAAAAGGAAATCACCCCAAAAGATCGTGCTGAGCTGGGATCGCGCTGACAAGGGTGAGCTTGCAGAGCGGATTGAACATTGAACCAACGGTCGGCATCCTTTATAATTATTTGAACCAACCATCCCTTAAATAATTGAGTAATTCGATCTGGAGAATTCCATGGCGCGAGAGAAAACAAGGAAAGTTAAGCGGTACAGAAGGGACAGACAATTCCCAAATAGCTGGGTCCCCTGGCTGGTGCTCAGCCTGGTCCTGGTGATCGCCGCAGCTGTGGCAATAGTTGCCATCCGGCAGGAGTCCCAAAATGCCAGGGCCCTGCCTGCCGCGATCAGCGCGGAAACTGCCTGGGCCATGGTTCAGGAGAATAACGCCGTGATCGTGGATGTCCGTTCGACAAAAGACTGGAATAATTACCACATCACCAACAGCAAATCGATACCCCTCGCTGATCTGCCCACCCGGTTGAAGGAGCTGCCACGCAACGCTCCCATCATCGTTGTCGACGATTATTTAGATTTGAGCCCGCAGGGGCGCGCGATTTTATTGAGGGCAGGTTTTTCGAGCGTTTCTGTCCTGACCGGCGGCATCCTGGATTGGGCTACAAAGGGCTACCCTGTTATTGGGAATGTCCCGGACTGATCGCTGCTAAACACTTGATCTATGAGATCGAGCACCTCCTGGCGCACAGCCAACACGACGGGTTGATCGTTATTTTCTCCTGCAATCACCGATAACGGTGAATGGTGAAAAATTTCCGTCTCGCGGTCCTACTCCTGGTGGGGGTCCTGGGCGCCTGCCAATCTGCAGCTTCACGGACGCAAGGTGCCAAGGGTTCCACCGGGCAGTTGCCTTGCGCCCTGGCAGCCGAATCCTTCCTGGCAGACATTGCCCAGAATGTTGCTGGAGACCGGCTGAAGGTCGGGACACTGATCCCGCTTGAGGTTAATCCACAAGAGTACCAACCCACCCCGCAGGATATCACTAGGATCGCGGACTGCCAGGTGTTGATTGTCAACGGCGCGAATTACGAAAGCTGGCTTCCAAAGACGCTAAACCATATTGGAGGTCGCCGCCTGACCATCACCGCCTCGGCGGGCCTCACGCCCCATACGGATCCTTCGGGCCAGCATCCCCAGGGGGATCCGCATTTCTGGCTGGACCCGAACAGCGTCATCCGTTATGTGGAGAATATCCAGGAGGGATTATCGCAGGCCGACCCGCAGGGTGCATCCGTTTATGCCTCCAATGCTGCCACTTATATCGACGAGTTGAACTACCTGGACCAGTGGATTGCGCAGACTGACGGCAAAATTACCGCCTGAACGGCGCCTGCTCGTGACCAACTATGAAAGCCTGGGATATTTTGCAGAGCGCTATGGATTTACCGTGGTTGGCACGATTATCCCCAGTTTCAGCAGCCAGGACTCGCCGACCGCGCAGGACATGGCAAGGATCATCGCCCAAATCAAGCAGACGCATGCCCCCGCCATCTTTCTTGAGGTGGGCGCCAGCCCCAAACTGGCACAGCAGGTGGCCGCTGCGACGGGAGCAAAAATGATGACCGACTTATACATTGAAGGTCTCTCTGCTCCGGATGGCCCCGCCCCGACATATGTCCGCATGATGCAGTACGATGTACAGCTGATCGTAACTGGCTGTGGCAGCTGCCTCTTACTGCATCCCGGTGAATAATGGACCGGAAAGGCTCAATTGAATGAATAAAAGTATTCCCGCCGCCTCGCTGACCTGGCATTAGTGGTTCCTGAGGAATTCCCATTCGTGAAGGACATTCAAAAAAACTTGACAAAGGTTATATTTATACTATACTGCCTGGTGGATAAATATAGCGGGTCCTCTTTATGAAACTAACCTCTCGCAGTGAATATGCTCTGCTGGCCTTGGTCCATCTGGCTCGACATGCCCAGGATGAGTACCTTTCTGTTGAGAGTATTGCCCAGGCACAGGATATTCCCACAAAATATCTTGAGCAGATCCTTCTTGCTTTGAAAAGAGCTCATTTTCTACAAAGTTCAAAAGGACAGCATGGGGGTTACCGCCTGGCAAAAGCACCCGAGCGGATTTCCCTAGCCGAGATCATTCGCCTGTTTGATGGTGCGCTGGCTCCCACTGAATTGGTCAGTGTAAATTTCTACGAGTCGACCCCCATTGAAAAGGAAAAATCCCTGGTCAAAATTTTCAAGGATATCCGGGACTACACTGCTCGTAAATTGGAAACAACCACGATAGCAGATGTGGTATGAGCCTCCCTTCCACAAGCGTGGGGAAGAACCGGTCGTTCGCGCAGTTCGGGAGTTCGGTCGGTAAACCACGACCTGCTGAATTCCTAGCCATGGTAAGGAAGCGGACCAGCCCAACCGTACTCCACGTATTCATGCGTGGGGAGTAGAGAGGATGGGGGGGATGGAGACAGGCCCATTTTTTGCCGATACGAAATCCATTTGAGTCTTGACCTTCCCGGAAAATTTTTCGTCTCTGTGCCTTGGTGCTTGTGAGTCTAAAATGAAAAGTATTGCTTGGGGAAAATAAGCACTTTGTACAATTCCGTTTCTCACAGAAGCCTCACCTGCACAATTGAGAACCAGACCCGCAGTTTGTCGGAACAACCAATCGGCAGGAAGAAGTGATAAACTCTCAAGATGGGCAGAAAATCCGATTTCCAAACCAGACCAGGAATGACCTGGAGGATTGCCAGGTAATGGACCGGTTGAGCGTCCGCAGGTTTGCTGTCCCGATGGTTTGTGTGATCCTGCTGGGGACGTTGGGGGGCTGTGCCGAGGGTGGTGTTCCTGCAACGAACCTAGCCAGCCAGTCCAATGCGGCCAAACCGCAAACCAGCCTCTCCTCGACACCTTTCCAACCCCAGGCCGAAACGCCTCAACCCAGTCCGACAGCAATGCTTCCACCAGCGGAGAGCCCCTCCCCGAGTCTCTCAGGGCCGGCAACTGGTACACCTACCCCGAACAACGCCAGTCCGCTGCCGAAGTACACCTTGAATGCAGATCTTGATTATCATGCGCACTTCCTGAGCGTGGATGAGATCATTGTTTATCCCAACCTGAGCGGAGAAACCCTCTCGTCCCTTGTCTTGGAAGTGGAGGCCAACCGCTGGTCGGGGTGTTTCGTTTTGGAGACTCTCAAGGCAGATGGCCATCCAATCACTGGGTATACTTTGAATTGGATCCGACTCGATCTGCCTTTAGCCGGCTCCCTGGCACCCGGGCAGGCGGTCACCCTGACATTGCATTACGACCTGCAGCTACCCGGGGCGAATGTCGACCGGGTCTTCGGGTACAACAGCCGCCAGGTCAACCTGAGCAGCTGGTATCCATTCGTGGTTCCATATGTTCCCGGCAAGGGCTGGCTGATCCACAATCCATCCAACGTGGGTGAGCACCTAGTGTACGACCCGGCTAATTTCGACGTAACCGTACACCTGAAAGACCCAACCCTGCCGGTAACACTTGCTGCCAGCTCCCCATGCGATCAGGAACCGCTGGGCTGGCACTGCACGCTTGAGCACGCGCGGACGTTCGTCCTTTCTGTCAGCCCCGAATATCAAACGACCACGGCCCACTTTGGGAATATTCCTGTCATCAGCTACTATTTCAAGGGAGATGACCAGGCAGGAGAGGCGGTGCTGTCGGAGGTTGTCAAGGCGCTGGCCACTTACAGCCAATATTTTGGTGCCTACCCGTATCCTGCTTTGAGTATCGTGGAGGCATATTATTACGATGGGGAGGAATACGACGGGCTGTTCTTCCTCAGCTGGGATTTTTACGCCTCCTACGATGGCACGCTGCGCAACTATCTGGTCGACATCGCCGTCCATGAAACAGCCCATCAGTGGTGGTTTGGATTGGTCGGGAACGACCGGGCGTTGGAGCCCTGGCTGGCAGAAGCGCTGGCAACCTACAGTGAGTACCTCTTCTATCAAGCCAATTCTCCCCTCGACACTGCCTGGTGGTGGTATTTCCGCGTGGATTCCTATAAACCCGCTGGCTGGGTGGACACGGATATTTACCACGCCGACACATTCCGCGCATATGCCAACGCAGTGTATCTGCGCGGAGCCCAGTTCCTGGACGCCCTGCGCAAGCGGATGGGGGATGCGGACTTTTTTGCCTTCTTGAGGGATTATGCCGCCCAGATGGAGGGAAAACGCGCCAGCGCCCAGGATTTCTTCCGTATCCTGCGGCAGCACACGTCTGCCAACTTATCGGATCTCACGCAACAATATTTTCAGAATCCACATTAGGAGTATTTTATGCCCCTGAACAAAATGCCAATCCTTTTTATTGGCCACGGCAGCCCGATGAATGCCATCGAAGAGAATGAATTCAGCCGGGCGTGGATTGAAGCGGGGGAATCCCTGCCTCACCCGAAAGCCGTCCTGTGCGTCTCGGCCCACTGGGAAACAGTCGGTACCCAGGTCACGGCGATGGAACAACCCCGGACCATTGACGATTTTTACGGTTTCCCGCCCGAGCTGTACGCCAAGAATTACCCGGCTCCTGGTTCGCCGAAATTGGCGCGCCGCGTTCGGGATCTGGTCGGTCCGACTAAAGTTCAGGAGGACCTGGGCTGGGGATTGGACCACGGAGCCTGGTCCGTGCTCTGCCGCCTTTTTCCCAAGGCGGATGTGCCGGTCATCCAGCTGAGCCTCGATCGGCGTAAAACCCCCCAGGAGCATTTTGACCTCGGTCGGCAGCTCGGGGAGTTGCGCAATGAAGAGGTTTTAATTCTCGGGAGTGGCAACATCGTCCACAACCTGGGAATAATGGTCTGGGAAGATACCGCCTTTGATTGGGCAGTGGAGTTCGACGCCAGGGTCAAGCTGTGGATCCTCAACGACGATCCTGATTCGGTCATCCAGTATTCCCGGCAGGGGCATACCGCTGAACTGGCGGTAAATTCCGCCGAGCATTTTAAACCCCTGCTCTACACCCTGGGGGCAAGAGAACCAGGTGAGCCGGTGAGTTTCTTCGCCGACAAGGTTACCATGGGATCCATGTCCATGCGTTCCGTGCGGATTGGATGAATATGCCGGATCCCTGGCAGCATGTCTTTATCGAGACGAACGGGATCCGTCTGCATGTCGTCCTCGCCGGCAGTCCCGGGGGACGTCCGGCTGTCCTCCTGCACGGCTTCCCTGAATTCTGGTTCGGCTGGCGGCACCAGATCCCTGCCCTGGCCGCTGCCGGTTTCCGGGTCATTGTCCCTGACCAGCGCGGCTATAATTTGTCCGAAAAGCCCCGGGGTATCCATGCCTACCGCATGCAGGCGCTCCTCGGGGATGTGATTGGAGTGCTCGATCATTTCGGGTACGAGAAGGCTGCCCTGGTTGGCCATGACTGGGGGGCTGCGGTGGCGTGGAGTACCGCCGCCGCCTTTCCGCAGCGTCTCGAATGCCTGGGCATATTGAACGTTCCACACCCGGCGGTGATGTGGGATTTTCTGCGAACATCGCCGCGGCAGATGCTCAAAAGCTGGTACATCGGGTTTTTCCAGATCCCCGGCCTTGCGGATTGGCTGCTGCGAATCGGCGATTACGCTGCCGCGAGACGTCTGCTCGCGGCCTCCGGAAGACACGGAACGTTTACTGATGCGGAAATTGATGAATATAAGCAGGCCTGGGCTCAGCCTGGCGCCCTGACCGCCATGATTAACTGGTACCGCGCCGCCCTCCGCGAGCGCCCCACCAGCAGCACGGACATCCAAGTGCATGTACCCGCCCTGATCCTGTGGGGGAAAAAGGATGTTGCCCTCAGTGCGAAGATGGCAGAGGCCTCCCTCGGTTTGTGCGACGATGGGCAGCTCGTTTTTTTCGAAGCAGCCACCCATTGGGTCCAGCACGATGAGGCGGATGATGTCAACCGGCTGCTCATCACATTTTTTAATAATAAAATGCGTGGCTAACCTTTTCCACAGGAAATTTGAAAGGATGCTCCCATGTCTGATCTTACCGAGTTACGCCAGGCGAAAGATGCCTTTTTCAAGACCGATCTGCAATCCCCTCTGCAGGCGGATCAGCGCAAGGCATTCACCGGTTTAAATTATTACCCCGAAAATCCCCTGCTGCGCTTCGACCTGGATCTTGAGAAGGCAGCCAAATTGGAGCACATCCGCATGGCCACCTCCACCGGCGATGAGCAGGAGTATATCCATGTCGGCCAGATCCGCTTCAAGGTTGGTGAGCAAGAAGCCATCCTGCAGGTGTACGTTTCCGCCAGCGGCGGGGATTATTTTATCCCCTTCGTGGATGGGACTGCCCCGGTGGAGACATATGGGGCAGGCCGCTACCTGGAGCCGGAGGACCTGGGAAATGGAAGACTTCACGTCGACTTCAACCTGGCGTACAATCCTTTCTGCGCGTACAACGATCTCTGGTCCTGTCCCCTTCCGCCCAGGGAGAACCGCCTGCTGGTGCGCATTGAGGCCGGAGAGAAAAAGTTTCATGAATAAATCAAAAAGGAAACCGGAATGACCCAGACGATCTATCAGGTGGATGCGTTCGCCGATAAACCTTTCAGCGGGAACCCGGCCGCAGTTTGTCTTTTACCCGCACCTGCCGGAGTGGATTGGATGCAGGCTGTGGCGCGGGAAATGAACCTCTCCGAGACGGCCTTCCTCGTGCGGGGGGAGGATGGCTTCGACCTGCGCTGGTTCACTCCGGCCGCGGAAGTCGCGCTGTGCGGCCACGCCACCCTGGCGAGCGCCCACATTTTGTGGGAGACCTCGGTTTTGCCACGCCCCGTCCAGGCCCGCTTTCATACCTTGAGCGGGCTGCTCACCGCTGAGCAGCACGGCAGCTGGATTGAGCTCGATTTTCCCGCGAAGCTAGAAGAGACCGTCGAGCCTCCGCCGGGCCTTGCGAAAGCCCTGGGTGTGACGCCGAAATACATCGGCAGGAATGCTTTTGATTACCTGGTGGAGGTGGATAACGAATTGACTGTGCGCTTGCTCAAGCCGGATTTTGGCCAGCTTCTGCAGCTGGATGTGCGCGGCGTGATCGTTACTGCCCGTGCCGATTCCCCGGATTTCGACTTCGTCTCGCGGTTTTTTGCACCCTCCGTGGGCGTCAACGAGGATCCGGTGACCGGCTCGGCTCATTGCTGCCTGGCGCCTTTCTGGGGCGCGCGCCTGGGTAAATCGGAGATGACCGCTTTTCAGGCTTCCGCGCGTGGCGGCGTGGTGCGCGTTCGCCTGGCGGATGAGCGGGTGATGATCTCCGGCCAGGCAGTCACGGTGCTGCGCGGAGAATTATTATGATCCCGGGAGAGAAGCCCTTGGCTGATCAAATCTATCCCGAACCGACCACTGGTGTGCTGATCTTTAACCCACAGGGAGAAATTCTGCTGGTCCAATCGCACAAATGGAGAGGAAAATATGTCATCCCGGGCGGCCACATTGAGCTGGGCGAGAAGGCGGCCGATGCGGCGCGTCGTGAGGCGAAGGAGGAGACCGGGTTGGACGTGGAGGCGGTCGAGTTCCTGGGATGGCAGGAATTCGTCTACGACGATGCCTTCTGGAAACCCAGGCATTTTATTTTCCTTGATTTCATCTGCAGGACCGAAGGGACGGATGTGCATTTGAACGACGAAGCGGAGGCCTACCGCTGGGTGAAGCCAAGAGCCGCCCTTGACCTGCCGATCGATGCTTATACGGCGGTATCCATCCGCAAGTACCTGGATGGGAAGAAAGGATGATCCCTACAATACTGGGGCAAGGGCATCCGGCAGGGTGGCGAAAATCTGCGCCCCGCTCGCCAGGAGGGCCTGCACTTTGACCGGGCTTTGAGCAATCCCTAAAAACTTCGTCTCGATGGAAATCCCTGCGCTGCCCAGCAAGGCTTGGGCAGCGCAGATGCTGTTAATCCCCCCAGGCGTATCTTCAAATACAAAGACTTGCGCTTCGGTAAGGCTTTCCCAGATTGGTGAAATAACGCCGGTGCTGGACAGGTTGGCCGCTTCGGTGAGCGCCTCTTCCAGGAGGGCGCCCATGGCCAGACGGAGAGCGGTCAAACCATGAACCGGCGAAGGCTTCAGAAAGGTCTGCGGATCGACCCGCTGCTGCCGGCCCAACCAGCACAAGCCCCCCCAGCCGGCGATGGGGATGCCGGTCAGCCCGACCAGCGCCGCGCCCTGTTCCGCCTCCGGCGTGGAGAAAACCCCTTTCGGCGGACGCGAAGGGCGGCTGGTCATGATCACCCCGGCACGGCCGGCAGAGGCCAGCCAATCCCTGAGACGTACGCTTTCGGCAGGGGGCAGGTTCGAGTGGTCGAATTTCAGCAGGTAACTTGCGGTGTCCAATGCGGCTGGGAGTTTGTAAACGCGGGAGAATTCCTCGCTCCCCAGGACAAGCTCCTGGAAGGTGCGGTGGGTGAGCGATTCTTCAGGACTGCGCGCCTTGCGCAGAAGGTTCTGCAGGAGACTCTCCTGAGCCGGGGTGTACCGGTCCGTCTCGAGCAGGCAGTGCTCGGCCCGCGCCAGGGGCGGCAGGGCGAGCAGATCCACTTCCGCCAGGCGGAGTGCCAGAGCGTGAAAGTCGGGCGAGGCCTGCTCCGGCCCGGCTGAGGCCATCTTATCCGGGAGAGGCGGCCGGGACAACGACTCCGGCAGGGTGCGTTCCGGCTCAATTTCCCAGACGGTTTGAAGCAGGAGCGCACTGCAAATGGCCGCGGTATCCCACTCACTGGTGATGCCGGCCGCTTCGAATGCGGCGATTGTATCCTGTGAAAGGGAGACTGCGGGCATATCCAATGCCGAGGCCATCCGACTGACGGTCTCCTGCAGCGCCCGGTGATAGCCGTGGGCTTCCAGCAGCACGCCGTCCATATCAAAGAGCAGGATTTTCATGCCGCCTTCCGGGCCAGGTGGCGGCGGCGGAGCTCTGCTTCCACTTCTGCCAGCGTCACATCCTGATCTGCGAGCAGTACCAGGGTGTGATAGAACAGATCGGACGTTTCTTCAATGAGGCGCGTTCGTCCCTGTCCCTTGGCTGCCAGGAGCACCTCGACGGCTTCCTCGCCCACTTTCTGCAGGATGGCATCCGTGCCGTCCTCAAGTAGCTGGTTCGTGTACGAGCCTGGCTGGGGATGTGCCTTGCGGTCGGTGATGATCTCGAACAATTCGGTTAGCATATTCTCTCCAATTTTGAAATCCGATACTCCCAGGCGTCGGATCAGGGTCAAGGGACTCCGGATTCCGTTTGGGTCAGGCTGCGGTAGAAGCAGGAGCGTTCCCCGGTGTGACAGGCAGGCCCGGCCGGGTCGACACGCAGCAGAAGGGCGTCTGCGTCGCAGTCGTAGCGAATCTCGATCACCTTCTGGATATTGCCGGAGGTGGCGCCTTTGTGCCACAGCTCCTGCCTCGAGCGGGACCAGAACCAGCTCTCGTGGCTCTCGCGAGTCTTTTGAAGCAACTCAAGGTTCATCCAGGCCAGCATGAGCACTTCCCCGCTGCGAGCATCCTGCACAATGGCCGGGATCAAACCCTGCGTATCCCATGTCAAAGAGGCGGGTTCATTGGACATTTCCTATCACCTCCACGAGCTTTAAATCAGGTTTCGAGAATACCGCAAACGACGGCAGGTCCATTTGTCTCCAGAAGGCGAATGGATCGCAACCAGACCGGTCCGCCACCCACAAGGCCATGACGCAGCCGTGCGCCACTACGGCGATGCTCCCGGACGGATTGGAGTCAATCACTTTCGAAAGCGCAGCTGAAAACCGCTCCAGTTCTTGCCCGGCAGTTTCCTGGCCGAAAACCAGAGCGGCGGGTTCGGCGAAAAAGCGCCTCAGCCTGGCTTCAGGGTTTTTCCTGTTTTCCATTCCGGTGTTTCCTCTTTCGTGCTCGTGAAGATCGGATGCAGTCGGTGTGGGGATGCTCAGGATCTGCGCAAGGATTTCTCCGGTCTGGATGGCTTAAGGTTCATGGCTGGTGATCACAAGATTGGGTTGAAAAACCTTCACAGGATTGGCCAGGCGGGTACACCGTTCGCGCCCAACCGCCGAAAGTTCCCATTGAGCCGGAGGGATATCCGGCTGGATCTCGGGCAGAGAATGACGAATTAATAATAAATAGCTCATGAGAGCTGCGTTTTAAAAATATTATTCGTGGATCAGGGCTTGCAGGCTTTCGACATTGATCCCTTTATTTTCAACTATGCTTTTCAGTTGAGCTCTCGAAGCTAAATCCTTGAGGCGCGGTTTCCAGGCAGGGTTGGGCAGTTCTGGATGGTCCAAAAGAGCATACTGGAACTCGGGGCCGACAACGTGAGTTTCGACATCATAAAAACACCTCGCCTGTGTTTCCAGCCATTCCGCTGGAAAATAAAGAGGACCGGCCTCGCCGTTATGTGTCCAGCGGACATCTTTAAAGATGTCAATATGACCCAATTGAATGTCTATTTTAAGATCTTCTTTTTTCAATTGCCGGGTTTGCCAGCCAACATCTTGGAATCTCCTGGCCAGGGGGTCGGCCAGATCGTGGAGGTGGAGGGTTAAATAATCCAAATTGCCGTGTTCCCGCATGAAGCGGCCTTGATAAATATCCACGCTGAGCCCTCCCCAAATCCAGGATGTGGTGTGAAGCTCAGTGGAAAATGCCTCCACCTGCTGCATGGCTGAAAGAATTGAATCTTCGACTCTCATTGCTCCGGTGATATCAATCTGACTTTTATTCCTCGAAGCGCGAGATATTCCTTGATCTCGCCAACTGTATACTCGCCGTAATGCAGCATCGAGGCGACCAGGGCCGCATCCGCCTTGCCCTGCGTAAGCACGTCGTACAAGTGCTCGGGTTTACCGCCGCCGCCCGAAGCGATCACCGGGAGGGTTACTGCCTCGGCGACCTGGCAGGTTAAATTCAACTCATAGCCATCCTTGGTACCGTCGGCATCGATGGAATTGACCACGAGCTCTCCCGCTCCCAGGTCCTCGCCGTGCCGCGCCCAATGGATGGCATCCAGGCCCGTCGGCACACGCCCGCCATCGATAACAATTTCGTAGCCGGAAGGGATCTCCTTTGACCGGGCCACCCGGCGCACGTCCATCGAGAGGACGACTGCCTGCGCACCGAAGGCTTGCGAGGCTTCGGTGATCAGCCTGGGGTTCCGCACCGCGGCGCTGTTGACGTTGACCTTCTCCGCGCCAGCCAGCAGCACCCGGCTGCAGTCCTCCACCGTCCGCAGGCCTCCTCCTACTGAAAACGGGATGAACACCTGCGCGGCAACCCGCGCGACCACGTCGATCATGATGTTGCGGTTTTCGCTCGATGCGGTGATGTCGTAAAAGACCAGTTCGTCCAGGCCGTCCTGGTAATACTTTTTAGCCTGGACCACCGGATCGCCAATATCTTTCGTATCCACGAATTTGACGCTCTTGGCAAGTTTGCCGTCGCGCACATCCAGGCAGGAGATGATGCGTTTGCTCAGCATGGGGTCCACTCCGCAAAGTTCTTCAGCAGCCGCAGGCCGAGCGGCCCGCTTTTCTCGGCATGGAACTGGACCGCGAACAGGTTGTTTTTCCCTATCGCCACGGCAAAGGGCAGGCCATATTCACTGGTCGCGTAGACACAGTCAGGATCCGCCGGTTCAGGATAATACGAGTGGACGAAATAGAACTCGTCGCCGGGACGGAGGTACACAAGGATTGGATGCGGCTGCGTCACGCGCACCGCATTCCAGCCCATGTGCGGGACCTTGAGCGCTGCTTCCTGGGGCCGGAAGCGGACGCATTTTCCAGGGAGGATATCCAATCCGGGGGTATCTCCCTCCTCCGAGTAGGAGAGGATGATCTGGCAGCCGATGCAAATGCCAAGGATTGGCGTCCCCCGTTGAGAAGCCTCCTTGAGCGCCACGTCCAGGCCGCGCTCCTTGAGCACAGCCATTGCAGCCCCGGCATGGCCAACTCCCGGGAAGATGATCCGTTCAGCCCGGAGGACCGTCCCGGGATCAGAAGTGATCTGGTTGGGGATGCCAAGCTCTTCGAGGGCCCGTTTGACCGAGGTCAGGTTCCCAGCTTTATAGTCGAGGATGGTGATCATTGTGGTTCAGCTTGAATGATTTTTCCTGGTCGGATTCATAAAAAAACCACGCAGCCTCTCTTCTCGAGCTGGTCAATCCACGCCGGGCGGCTCCCCAGCTTGTTCCAGCGCAAGTCCAGCTTCTCGAGCAGGGGAAGCTCCCCAAGCGCCTCAGGCAGGCCGGTCAGCCGGTTGGCACGCAGGTCAAGGTAGCGCAGGCTCTTCAATTTGGCCAGTGAATCGGGGACGGAGGTCAGGCGGTTATTCCTCAAGACCAGGTCGGTCAGGGCGGCCAGATTCCCGATGGATGAGGGCAGGGAGCTCAAGGCGTTGCCCTGCAGTCCGAATTTTCGCAAGGCTGCCAGGTCTCCGATAGATTCGGGGAGATCTGCCAGCAGGTTGTCCATGACGTGAAGCTCTTTGAGAGCCTCCAGGTTCCCGATCTCAGTGGGCAGAGAAGTAATCTGGTTGTGATAGAGACGCAGCTCGACCAGACTGGTCAGGCGGCCAATCCACCCCGGAATCCCCTGAAGCTGGTTATCGGTCGCATTCAGGTAGCGCAGCCCGGAGAGATTTGCCATGGACTCCGGCAGGTGGGACAGCCGGTTGTTGCTCAGATAAAGGAATTCAAGGTTTTCCAGGTTTCCGATTGATTCTGGGAGAAAAGTCAGCTCGTTGTGCCCCAGGTCCAGCATACGCAGGGATTTCAGCTTCCCGAGTCCCTCCGCAATCCGGTCAAGCTGATTGCCACCCAGGTTAAGGAAATCCAGGGCGGTCAGCTGCCAGAGCGAATCCGGTAAGGCGGTCAGGCGGTTGCTGTACAGGTTGAGCCATTGCACTCTGGAGAGCCCGCGCAGGTCTTCCGGGAGGGCAGCCAGCCGGTTTTCTCCCAGGTCCAATTCCTGCACCCTGCGGTCTGAAAAGACCGATTTTGGGACAGCCTCCAGATCCTGACCTTTGAGATCCATTATTATTCGCATAGACATTTCATGATTTGGTCAAACAATCAGGTAAAGACAGCCTGCCATCATACAGTGCCCGGCCAAGGATGATCCCGGCCAGCCCGGCTTCCCGCGCGGCCTGGATGTCCTCCAGGGTGCTAGCCCCGCCTGAAGCCACCACGTTTAATCCGGTCCCGGATTGGAGCTCGATGGCCCTGGTCAGATTGACGCCGGAGCTGACGCCGTCGCGGCTCACGTCGGTCAGGACACACCATTCCAGCCCCAGCCGGCGGAAGCGCTCACCGGCCTCAAGGACCGTCAGCGGCGTGGCCTCCTGCCAGCCCTGGATGACCACCTTTCCTTCGCGCTCGCCGATGTCCCCGGCAATGCGTTCTGATCCATAGGCAGCCAGGGCCCACTGCAGCAGGGCCGGGTCGCGAATGGCTACCGTGCCCAGGAAAACGCGCTCCACACCCAGCTCGAGTGCCTCAAGGATGCCGGTCTGGTCGCGCAACCCGCCGCCGAATTCGACCCGGGCGCCAAACGGTCCAGCTGTTTTCAGGATCCCTGCCAGTGCCTGCAGATTCACTGAATCGCTTTCTCCGAATGCACCATCCAGGTTAATCACGTGCAGCCAGGATGCGCCTTGCTCCAGCCAGCGCCGGGCAGTCAGGGAAGGATCTTCGCTGTAGGTCGTCTGGCGGTCCGGATCACCCTGCACCAGGCGGACGACCTTACCGCGGCGCAGGTCGATCGCCGGGAAGATGGTGAAGGGCGCACGGTTTTGGGTGCTTATTGTTTTTTCCCCAGCTGACGGGCGATCTGCGCACAGTGAATGGCATCGTGGCAGGCCATGTGCAGGATGTGGCCGAAGATGGTGATGGGCCCGACTTCCAGATGATTACCGGGTCGTTGCCATTCGGCGGGCTTGAGCTTCTCAAGGAGGGCGATATGCTCCTGGCGCAATCGCACAAATTCTGCCAGTGCAGCACCCAGGTCCTGAGCGGCATAATTGCGCTCAATGGCCAGTTTTTCCTGGTCGTAGGGCGCGATGTCAGGGTTGGCCTGGTCGCGCATCGCGCTGTCCCGCTGCAAGCCAAACTGCTCGGCATCCCGCAGGTGGCAGACGACTTCTACGACCGACCAGCCCTCGTCGCCGCCTCTGGCAGATTTGGCCTGGACCTGGCTGACCCCTTTCAGTAAGGCTGTCAGGGTTTCGGGAGTAGCTTTGAAGGCATCCAATACATCACGGGTTGAGTTGTACATGGGTTCTCCTTATGAATAAAAAGTAGGTGATTGCTCAATTCAGCTGCAGAATTATAAACTGCCTTTGGTGGAGGGAATGCGGCCAGCCCGGCGCGGGTCCAGGCGGACAGCCTGTTCCAGTGCCCGGCCAAGGGCCTTGAACAGGGCTTCGGCCTGGTGGTGGTCATCCCGGCCGTACAGGATGCGGGCGTGCAGGTTGCAGCGGGCTGCCACGGCGAAGGATTCGAGGAAGTGCGCGATCAGGCTGGTGGGGAGGCTGCCAACGCTCGGCGAATGCCAGTCCGCCTGGACCACGGCATACGGCCTCCCCGACATGTCCACGCACATAAAGGCCAGGCTCTCATCCATCGGGACGTAGACCGAGCCCATCCGGGTGATCCCCGAGCGGTCGCCCAGGGCCTGGTCGAAAGCCTGACCGAGGGCCAAGGCGCAGTCCTCCACGGTGTGGTGAGGGTCGACCTGCAAATCTCCACGGGCTGTGAGCTCCAGATCGATGAGGCCATGCAGGGCGACATGGCCTAGCATGTGGTCGAGGAAGCCGATGCCGGTGTCGATGAGGCGTTTGCCCGTGCCGTCCAGGTTCAATGACAGGTGGATCTCGGTCTCTCCAGTCTTGCGGTCGATTTTTGCTGTTCGGGTCATTGGCTATCCTCCTCGAGTGCACCGAGCGGCCATCCCTCGAGGCACTGCTCCCGGGTAAAGGAGGGGGAGCAGGCGCTCAGAGACTTAAGCATCTTTCCGCCGGTGTTTTGAAGACCGTGCTTTGCCCAGGAGGGGATGAAAATTGAGTCGCCAGCACCGACCAGGTGCTGCTCACCTTCCACCGTCATGAGGCCTGATCCTTCCAGTATTGAATACACCTGTTCGGGTTCATGGGTGTGCAGGTGTTGAAATCCGCCAGGCTCCATTTCCACCAGGGTCACGGAAAGCTTCTGGGAGCTGTAGGTGAGACCGGAAACCAACAGATACGAGCTGATTCCGTCGCGTTCATAGCGCGGGAATTTGTTCCTGGTCAGGAGATGCATCGCAGTGCCTCCAGGAGAATATCAGACTGTTCTGGTTTGCCGACGCTGATGCGGATGCAGTCCTGCAGCCCGGGCTTGTCGAAATAGCGCACAAGGATCCCGGAGCGGACAAGTTCCTGCTTGAGGCTGGCACCGCTGCGTCCGGAGATGCGGCAGAGAATGAAATTGGATTGGGAAGGATATGGACGCAGGAAGGGGATCGTCTTCAGCTGGTCAAACAGGCGCTCCCGCTCGGCTTTGATCCGCTGGACAGTCTCCATCAGTTTTGCTCTGTTTTGGAGGGCGACGAGGGCTGCCGTGGAGGCGGCCACCGATACATTATAAGGCTGCTTGATCTTCCACAGGTGCGGCATCACGGCGGAGGGGAAGACGCCGAAACCAACCCGCAGGCCGGCCAGCCCGGCCCATTTGCTGAAAGTTCGCAGCACGACCAGGTTGTCCCTTCGGGCAGCTTCCGCGAGCAGGCTCGATCCTGGTTGGGCGAACTCCATGTAGGCCTCGTCCAGGACGACGATCAGCGGCAGGCCCAGCAGGCGTTCGAGGTCGGAGGCTGCAGACAGGCTGCCGTCCGGGTTATTCGGGGAGGCAATGAAGATCAGTTTTGGATGAGCCTTACCCACCGCCTCTTCAATGGCTTTCAGGTCAAGGCTGAAATCCTCCCGGCGCGGAACGTCGATCACCCGGGCGCAGTTCAAGCTGCCGTCGAAGGGGTACATGCCGAAGGTCGGCGGGCAGTTGAGGATCGCATCGCCTGGGTCAATCGTCAAACGCAGGACCAGGTCAATCAGTTCATCGGCTCCCGCGCCGGCCAGGATGTTCTCAAACGGCAGATTGTGGGCATCGGCCAGGGCCCGGCGCAGCGCCTGGCTGCCGGGATCGGGGTAGACGTGCACGAAGGGCATCCCCTCGAGGGCAGAGCGCACCTCGGGCAGGGTCCCATAGGGGTTCTCATTGGCGTCCAGTTTGACGATCTGCTCCGGCGGGCGGCCGAGCTGCTGCGAGAGCACTTCGAACGGCAGGATGGGCTCGTAGGCGGGCATGCCCTGGATGTGCGGGCGGATGAGGCGGTTTATGTCCATAGGGTAAATAACTTACGATAAACTCTTGGGATGGCTATTATGCCATTGAATAGGATCATTGCGCATTCACCCGGTGCTCCGCAGCGGCGGCATGGGCGGTGAGCTGCTCAGCCCGGGCGAAGGTCGCGGCCAGCCTGCTGAGCTCCCGCCCTGTAGTCTCGTCCAGCGCGACCAGGCTGGTGATCTTGACAAAATCCATCACGTTAAGCGGGGAGGCAAAGCGCGCCGTCCCGCCGGTCGGCATGACGTGACTGGGACCGGCAATGTAATCCCCGAGGACTTCGGAGGAATGCTCGCCCAGGAACAGGCCGCCGGCATTAGAGATGCGACCGGCCCAGGCTTCCGGGTCTGCCACGGCCAGGCAGGTATGCTCGGCGGCATACTCACTGGCGAGCTCACAGGCGACGTCCAGGTCCGGGGTGAGCACAATCCCACTGCGTCCCGCCAGGGATGCCGCGATGATCTCCGCCCGGCTCAGACTTTCCACCTGGCGGGCAACTTCGGCCTGGACCGCATCCGCAAGCGTCCGCGCCGGAGTCAGCAGGATGGCGGAGGCGAGCACATCGTGCTCCGCCTGGGCCAGGAGATCGGCGGCCACCCAGGCAGGTCGGGCGGACCTGTCGGCAACGACCACGGTCTCGGTCGGCCCGGCCAGCCCGTCCAGCCCAACCGTCCCGTAGACCTGCTGCTTGGCAAGGGTGACGAAGAGATTCCCGGCTCCGACAATCTTGTCCACCTTCGGGATGCTCTGCGTGCCAAAGGTCAGGGCGGCGATGGCCTGGGCTCCACCCAGCTGGTAGACCTGGTGGATGCCGCAAAGGTAGGCGGCTGCCAGGATGACCGGGTGCGGCTCGGGCGGCGTGCAAACGAGGATGTCCGGCACGCCTGCCGCCTGGGCCGGGATGACCGACATGAGCAGCGAGGAAGGCAGGGGCGCCGTCCCGCCGGGGACATAAATGCCGACCCGCCCAACCGGGGTGACGCGCTGGCCCAACCGCCCGCCCAGCTCACTCGTCTCCCAGTTCGGGAGCGGCTGCAGGGCGTGGAAGCGGCGGATGCGCTCCGCAGCAACCTGCATGGCTTTGACCAGGTCCCCCGGCAGAGAGCGGTAGGCTTGCTCCAGCTTTTCGGCGGGAACGCGAAAGGCCTCGGGTACTGTCCGCTCGAGAACTCTGCACCAGCGGAGCAAAGCGGCATCGCCTTCATTCTGAACCGACGCCAGGATGGCCGCAACTGCCTGCGGTGGCGTCATGCCATGGCCGAAGATCTTTTCAGTCCGCTCCAGGATGGAGGCGGGATAGGTCATGCTGGTGAGGGGAGTCCGTTTGAGGATGGTCTTCCTGGCGGTTTCGACGTCGATAATAGCCAGCATGTCAGGCCTCCAGTTCCTTGATCATGAGCCGGTATTCGACCGGCTCCTCTTCGAAGATGTAACTGACTGGTGAGACGACCACCCCGCTGCCGCCCACGCTGCGCAGCTCACGGATGGCCTGGGCCAGCTGGTCCTTGCGCACTACCAGGTGGGCGGCATACCACTTCTCTCCCTGATGCGTGATCACCGGGGACATGGTTGGTCCCTGCAGGCCGCGGATCACCTTCTGGCTGAACATGCGCTCGGCGATGCCCTCCGGCGAGTCCCCGCGCATGTTGGCAAATATCGAGAGATTTTCCTCAGCGCGCAAATGGGCAACGATGAATTCGAGCAGGGTTCTGGCGACCGCCAGTGCGGCCGGGTCGGCCTTCAAACTGGCGCGGTTAGCCACCAGGCAGCCCTGCGATGCCAGGACCTGGCCGTCCTCCAGACACTTGAGGCGGTTGTCGCGCAGGGTCGTGCCGGTGGAAACCAGGTCAGTGATCAGATCGGCATAGCCGATGGTGGGGGCGATCTCCAGGGTGCCCTCGGCGGTAATGAACACTGCCTCCTGCAGCCCATGCTTTTTAAAGAATGCTTCTGCTTGGATAGGGAACTTGGTCGCCACCCGCAGCGGCCGCTTCCAATCCGCCTGCAGATCCTTCAGGTCCGCCATGCGGTTGACATTTGCCCACCCTTCCGGAACAATGACATTCAGCGTGCACTGCCCGAATCCCAGGGCGGGATGGATAACCATCAGCTGGCCGTTCGGGCCGCGCTTCTCGGCGACCACATCCCCGCCGGTGATGCCGAAGTCCACGCTGCCGTCGCGCACGCTGACCACCACGTCGCCCGGGCGCTGGAAGAGCACACTGACCCCCGGCAGGTCGGGGATCGTCGCCTGGTACTGGCGCGGATTCGGATGATGGACGCGCAGCCCGGCGTTTTCCAGCAGCTCAAGAGCCGGATCCGCCAGGGGTCCCTTGCTGGGCAGGGCCAGCCGGATTTCCTTGTTCGTTCCTGACATAACAATTCCTCCGTAAATAGAAAAGCGCTCCTCTTACCGGAGGAGCGCTGGGTACGACTGGGTTGCGTCTGGGCAGACCTGTGGGTCTTCCTGCCCGGTTAAACCTCTCCTGCCCGGTATGGGTGTCCGGCAATGGGTGCATGGGGGTGGTGCAGGAGCGGGAGAGTCGGTTTCATATTGGGCGGCATTTTACCACAGGCGGCCAAAATGGGCAAGCTGTTCTAGACATTTATTTAGCAGCGTTTGTGTAACACGCTCGTGATGCCGCGTTAGCGGGTCGATCCCCTCCCGGGCACCTCTCCGACCCGCCCCGGAGGTGATCAACCTTTGTTCTGTTCGTTTGCCGTCACTTTAAGGTGTGAGCTGGGGTCCAGCTTTTCGTCCACCCAATCCGGTTTGTAGTCCAATGACTGGTGACGGAAGTAGGTGTTGTACAGCATGGCATAGTGTCCACCCTGCGAAAGCAGCCCATCGTGATCCCCTTCTTCGATTATTCGCCCCTTCTCGATGACGATGATGCGGTCGGCGGCTTTGACCGTCGACAGGCGGTGGGCGATCAGGATGCTGGTCGACTCGGCCAGGATCAGGTTCAGCGCCTGCTGGATCTGCCATTCGGTAAAGGGGTCAATGCTGGCGGTGGCCTCGTCCAGGACGAAGATGGCTGGTTTTTGCACCAGTACCCGCATCAGCGCTACAAGCTGCCTCTGACCCATCGAGAGCATCGCCCCACGCTCGCCAACGACGGTATTCAATCCCTCCGGAAGGGTTTCCAGCCACTCCCCATCGCCGATGCGCCTGGCCATGGCCAGGATGTCGGTATCGCTTGCACGGGATTCGTCTGCCTCGGGGTAGGCATAGCGGATGTTGTCTGCCACGGTTCCGGAGAAAAGGAACGGAACCTGGCTCACCAGCCCCAGCAGCCGGCGGTACTGCTGCAGATTGAGTGAGCGGATGTCCATTCCATCGATCAGCAGATGTCCGGATTGAAACTCATAGAAGCGGGCGATCAGCTTTGCGAGCGAGGATTTCCCCGCGCCGGTGTGCCCGACGATGGCCAGATCCTCCCCCGGGTGGATGGTCAGGCTGAAGTCGGTCAGCACCGGCTCGTTCTCGGCGTAGCGGAAGGACAGGTGGTCGAAACGGATCTCGCCTTTCAGGCCGGGCACGCTGCGCTCTTCGGTCTGGATCACGTTCGGCGCGGCGTCCATCAGGGCAAAAATGCGCTCTCCGGCGCTCAGCCCGGTCTGGATGTTGGACCAGAACGCCGACAGATTCATAACCGGGTCGAAGAATCGGCTCAGGCTCAGGATGAACAGGTACCAGGCGCCGATCGTGACCGCTCCCTGGGCAGCGCTTAACCCTCCACCATAGACCAGGGCGGCCGTGGCGATTCCAGCTACCGTATTCAGCGACGGCCAGACCAGGGACAGGATAAAGCCGCGCCATACGTTGATCCGGAAGGAAGTCCGGTTGGCGATGTTGAAGGTTTCAAAGATGCTTTTTTCCTGGCGGAAGTTTTTGGCAATGGCGATGCCGCCGACCGTCTCCTTGATCGCGGCGTTGACGTCCGCCAGGGCTTGCATCCCGCTCTTGGTTACCTTGCGCGCCAGGGAGCGGAAACCGAGCGCCAGGATGAATATGAACGGTAGGAAGGCAAACAGCAGCAGAGCCAGGCGCCACTCGGTCTGTACGATGATGATCCCCAGCAGGATGGCCTGGAAAATCTGGGCGGATACATCTGTTACGATCACCACCATGTTGCCCAGGTCATTGGTGTCCGAGTTGATGCGGCTGGCAATGCGCCCGGAAGAGAACTGGTCATAAAAGGACAGATCGTGTTCCATCGCGGCGTGGAAAGAAGAGCTGCGCAGGTTTAAAACGACGTTCGCGACCATGCGGACGGTGAGCCTGCGCCGGATCCAGTTCAGGCCCCAATTGGCAACGCCGATGCCAAGCACAATCAGGCCGATCATAAGGCTCGCGGTCAGGGTGGGTTGGTTCTTGAGTGCGTCCAACCCCTTGCTGACCACCACCGGCTCGGCGGCCGCAACGGCAGCCATCAGGACGGTCAGGAGGATGATGATTGTCACTCGCCGGTGCTGGGCGGTGAAATACGTGATAATGCGCCGCACCAGCAGGTTGTCGGGGTACTGGCGGTCATATTTCTCTTCGTTGAGGCCTTCGTAGAAACCCATAATGTCCTTGGCGGAAGCTCTACTCCCGAAAAATCCTTGAGTACGCTTCCGAGGTTCTCATCAATTCTTCATGGTTGCCGATCGCAGCCACGCCTCCCCTGCGCAGGACGATGATCACGTCCGCCCAGCGAATCTGGGAAAGGCGGTGGGTGATGATCAGCGTGGTGCGGCCCTTGGCAGCAGCTGCAATGGCGCGCTGGATCTTGTCCTCGGTATCGCTGTCAATGGCACTGGTTGAGTTGTCCAGGATAAGGATGCGCGGGTCAGTCTGGAAGGCGCGGGCGATGGCCAGCCGCTGGCGCTGACCGCCGGAGAGGGTTACGCCGCGCTCGCCGATGACCGTCTCATAGCCGCTGTTGAATTCATGAATGACCTCGTCTACCTGGGCGGCTTTCGCGGCGGCCTCGATTTCCTCCCGGCTCGCCCCCGGCTTACCGAAGGCGATGTTTTCGGCGATGGAGCGCGAAAAAAGAAAGACGTCCTGCTCGATGATCGAAATTTGGGAACGCAAGGCGGCCAGATTCCAGTCGCGTACGTCCACGCCATCCACCAGCACCTGCCCGAGGCTGGTGTCATATGTCCGGTTGACCAGCTTCACCAGCGAGGTCTTCCCGCTCCCGGTCTGGCCGACGATGGCGACCGTCTGCCCGGGCAGGATCTTGAAGGAAATATTCTGTAGGACCGGCTCGCTTTCCACATCCTTTCCCCCATCTTCATTGGTGGATAAAGGAGAGTTAGGATAGGCAAAGGTCGCCTGCCGGAACTCGATTTCCCCGCGCATGTCTCCTGCATACCCGTGTATGTTCTGATCCAGGTTGTTCTCCCAGTTCATCAATTCCAGAATGCGGCGGGCGCTGGAGATTCCTGAGGACACCTGGGAATAAGCTCCAATGGAAGTCCAGGTCGGGAAATCCAGCATCAGTAACAGCCCGAAGTAGGCAACCACATCACCTGTATTCAGGATTCCCATCCTGAACAGCAGGATGGCATGCAGCAGACCAACTGCCAGGGCGATATAGAAAAGCAGCAAGGGAACGAAGCGAGCTTCCACGTTTCCCTGGCGGATCATGGCATCCCGCAGGGTCCGGGCGTTGCGGTTGAAGCGGCCGACCTCGGCTTCTTCCTGGGCAGCCCCTTTTACAACCTCGATCCCATCCAGGGATTCGGATAGATGGGTGTTCATTTCCCCAAAGGAGGCGCGCACAGAGTCAGTGATAGGTTCAAGGGTGTGCAGGTAGGCGCGCAGGCTGATAAAGTAAGCGATGGTAAACAGCAGCGGAGTGATCACGAGGCTCGGGGCGTACTGGGGGGCGAAGAGGATGGGCATGACCAGAAAGATCAGTGAACCGACGACCAGATTGAGCCCCGGGCTGAACATATAGTTGACCTCGCGCACGTCGTTGGTGGCGCGCGCCATGGTGTCTCCGACCGGCTGGAGGCTGTGAAAGGCCATGCTCTTGCCAAGCAGGCAGACATACAGCTCGTCGCGGATGTCCCGTTCCACGTGCTGAGCGATCAGCTCGGCGCCGAAGTTGCGACCCAGCTGGAGGATGCCGCGAAGCAGCTGGGATCCGCCCAGGAGCAGCGCCAATGGGAGCAGAATTTTCGTCTCCGGCGGGACCTTGAGCATGTCATTGAAGGCGTCCCCGATGAGGACAGGAACGTAGGCAGCCAGGGCAGCATTTCCCACGGCGCCGATGAACATGATCAAGACCAGCCACCAGTAGCGCAGGGCATGCGAAATCACCCAGCGGATGGGGCTGCGCCGGTCCGAGGCCGGGCGGCGGGGAAGGGTAAACTCAGATGGGGCGGGGCGGGTTGTTTCCATGGAGGGTCAAAAAAAGCCCACCGCCGACACGGCGGTTGGCCGGAAATCGAACAGGCAAAAAAATATTTTATCATATCCCCGCTCGCATCTCAAAAACCAGCGGGGTGTTATTGTTTCCGAACGCCGGATTAGCCTAGCGGAGGACAACCCGAGGAGAATGAGAATGAAATTGCCCAAGAAACCTTCCACCCTGTTCCTCTCTTTATTCCTGCTTTTGTTTGGAATCAATGCTTTTCTTGGGGTTGGCCTTCTGGGTCTCCTCACCGGAGCGGCCGCGCTTGTGGCGGCTGTCTTCTTCCTGATTGGAAAGTGAGCTACTCCACCGTTGAAGCGGGGAGGCTTCGTTTAAATTCTCCAGTTCGGATGATTTAGAGGCGCTTGGTGAAGATCACCAGGTCGTCGCCCTCCCGGTAAAAATCCTTGAGGGTGGCTTCGAGCAGGTAGGCTGTCGCAAGGTAGAAAGCGCGCGTCGGTTCGTATTCCGGCAGGCCGGAAGTCTCGACGATCAGCAAACGTCCCCCCATATTCTTTATAGCCTCTTCCGTGGCCACGAGCAGCCGGCGGCCCACACCGCCGCGGCGGGCGGTTGGGTTCACAGCAATCCAGTAAAGGTCAAAGGTGCGATCGGTCAGCGCCCGTGGTCCGTAGCAGGCATACCCGAGCACCTGGCCCTCTTCCCGGTCAACCAGAAAATAGTACCCGCTCTTTTCCGGACCCTGAGACTGATACTCGTCCCACAGTTCGTCGACGCATTCCACCTCGTCCTGGTTGAAGACGCTGGTGTTGGCCATGATAGTGTGGATTTGAGCGCCGTCATCGGGCTCTGCTTTGACGATCATGCTTGCCATCCTTCCCGCTCCAGGGCATACCCCAGGAGCCTTTCTACCATCGCAGGATAAGAAATGCCCGTCGCTTCAGCTGATTTCCAGAACCCCGCTTCAGGAGAAAGATCGGGCAGTTCATTGATATCGATGATGTAAGGAGTATTGTTGTAGAAGCGGATGTCCATGCGGCCGAAATCGCGCAGCCCCATGACCCGGAATGCTGTCTCGGCAGCTTTACGGACGATCCGATCTTCATCGGCCGTGAGTGGAGCGGGGATGACCGATGGGATGTTGTGGTAATAAGGGGAGTTGGGATCCCATTTGGCCTCGTAGGTGAGCAGCCGTTGCATGGGGTTGGAAATCATGGAGTAACTCTGCTCGGCGATCGGCAGGATTTCCAGCGTTTTTCCACCCCAAAGGGCGACGGTCAGCTCGCGCCCCAGAATGAATTCTTCTACAATTGCCGGTTGCTGGTAATTGTCCAGGACGTATCCTATCCGGGGCATCAGATTTTCGATTTCACTTACCACGGAATTGAAGTTGATGCCGATGCTGCCGTCTTCGACCGCAGGCTTGACGATCACCGGAAGGCGCAGGTTCAGCTTTCCCCCAGGCTGTTTGAATACCTGATACGGCGGGGTCGGCACACCCGCCTGGATCAACATTTCCTTGCAACGTGGTTTATCAATGCACGCCTCGATGGCATCCGCGGGTGCGCCGGTGTGTTTGAA
The DNA here is from genome assembly GCA_963753465.1 of uncultured Chloroflexia bacterium. Lineage (GTDB taxonomy): Bacteria > Chloroflexota > Anaerolineae > Anaerolineales > Villigracilaceae > UBA877. Next base: position 585,360 of record CAVWCJ010000002.1, on the reverse strand, counting down.
ACCCATCCGCTCGACGAGGCGGATGACTTTCACTGCATCCCGGTTGCTTCCGGCGAAGCCATCGCAGTTATTGAAGATGAAAGTGTTTTTGGGGGAAAGAGAGCGAAGAGAATCCTCGATTTCATCGAGGGACTCCCTGGCGACGATCTGGATCGTCGCGTATCCCAGGCTGGTCAGGGCCTCGTACAAACAATGTGCAGTTGTTACTGTGTAATGAATTGCGGTCAGGTCCTGGGCTTCACCTACGGTTACGAGATTGTCTTCGTTATAAAGAACGGCGACTTGAAAAGGACGATCATCCATCTGAGCCTCAGGAATTGAGGATCACCTTTCTACAAGGATGGTTTTACAGAAACGTTTTTCGGCGGGTGAAAGTTTCAATCGAGCATATTCCCGTGGGAAATATGATACCCCTTTTTATCGCCTTAAAAAATATGAGATTCGCCATATTCTATTTGATGAATTTGTTATCCAATGTTCGTGTCTTCCGTCCTTTGACTTGTCGCTTTTTCTGTTGTACACTGATTTCAACAAGCTGGTTGTATCGTAAGGATCACTAATTTATTATGCGGAAAGGAACCCTGCAATGACAGCCCAGGTAAATATCGAACGCCCGCGTTTATCCACATTCCGGCAGGCTATGCTCAGCTTTTTCTGGTTTTCGGTGAACATGATGTGGGCCGCGATCCTCATCATCACAATGCCGAGCCAGATCAAGTCTGCGGTGGGGGATGCAAACAAAGGCGCTGCCCTGGGATTGGCACTCGGGGCGGGTGCTTTGATTTCAATGGTTGCCGCGCCGATCTTTGGGGGACTTTCCGATCGCATCCGGCTGCCGGGAGGCCGGCGGAAGCCATGGGTTGTAATCGGCACGCTGGGGAATATCCTCGGTCTGGTCGGGCTGGCTTATTTAATCAAGCCGGGGCACCCCGAGTCGGTGGTAGGCTGGACGATCGTATTCTTGTTCGTCGAACTCTTCAATAATATTGCCACGGGCCCATACAGTGCGCTCATCCCCGACCTGGTTCCCCAGGAGCAGCGCGGTTCGGCTTCCGGCTGGTTTGGATTGATGACCATGCTGGGAACCTTTGCCGGCGGGGTGATGGGCTTTTTCATCGGCCCGCTGGGCATGCCGGGGGTTTACTTTGTCATGATCGGCGTGATAGCCCTGGGCGCAATCGTCACAGTCTTCGGAGTAAAAGAAGATAACAGCCAGGCAATCAAGCCCTTCAAGACGGCTGAATTCATCCGCGGGTTATATGACCCCTTCAAGCATTCCGACTTCACCTGGGTCTTCCTCACGCGACTGCTTGTTACCATGGGAATTTATACGGTGCAGGAGTTTCTCCAGTACTACCTGGGGGATGTGATCCGTGCGCCGTATATTCTCGCCGGCTTCGGAAAGGTTGCCGACGCTGCCGAAACAGCGGTGTCCTTTGTCCTGCCGGCAATTCTTTTGGGTGCGATCATTACCAGCCTGGTAGCCGGGGTGTTTTCCGACAAATATGGCCGGAAGCGGATGGTCTATCTTTCCGGCGCCCTGATGGGCATTGTCTGCCTGGTGTTCGTCCTGTTCCATTCCTTCACCCTGGTGGTCCTGATGGGCATCGTCTTCGGCCTCGGTTATGGCGCTTACGAGAGTGTGGATTGGGCGCTCGCCTCAGATGTGCTGCCCTCGATGGATGACTATGCCAAGGACATGGGCGTCTGGCATGTGGCCATGGTCCTGCCGCAGGTGATTGCCACACCGATCGCCGGCTTCCTGCTGGACAATTTCCAGCAGGTCGGCAAAGTGCGTAATATTCCCAACCTGGGTTACACGGTGATCTTCATGATCGCAGTAGTGTATTTTGTCCTGGGCACGGTGTTCGTCAAGCAGATCCGGAAAGTTCGTTGAACACGATGGATTGGAATGGAAGCCGTTCAGCTTGACCTCTCGAAGCGGAAACAGGTCCGGGATTTCCTCCGTCTGCCGGAGCGCCTCTACCGGGACTTTCCTCAGTGGGTCCCCCCTCTCGCGCCGGACGAGCGTGCCCGTCTCGACCTGAAGCGGTATCCTTATTACCGCCACTCCGCGGCTGCTTTTTTCCTGGCTTATACCGGCGATCGGGCAGTGGGTCGCCTGGCTGTGCTGGACCACCGCTTGTATAATGAATACAACCAGGCAAAAACCGCTTTCTTCTACCTGTTCGAGTGCGAGAGGGACCTCGATGCGGCGCGCGGCCTCTTCGAAGCGGCATTTGAATGGGCTCGCGGACGCGGCCTGGACACGATTTTAGGCCCGAGAGGATTTACAGCATTGGATGGTTTCGGGCTGCTGGTCAAGGGATTTGAACACCGTCCCGCCTTTGGACTGCCGTACAACCCGGACTATTATCCTGAAATGATCGAGAGGCTCGGGTTTGAGAAGGTGAACGATTCCGTTTCCGGTTATCTGGATCCGCAAAGCGATTTCCCGGAACGCATCCAGGTCCTCGCCAGGCGCATCGAGCAAAATCGAGGCCTGCATATCCTCGGCTTCCGGACCCGGCGCGACCTGCATCGGGCCGTATCCAACCTAAAGGAACTGTACAATGGGGTGCTGGAGGGGACGGAGGAGGGCGCCCCGATCACCGACGAGGACGTAAAACAATTAGCTGATCAGATGCTTTGGTTTGCCGATCCACACCTGATCAAGATCGTGATGAAAGGGGATCAGCCGGTCGGCTTCCTGCTCGCCTACCCTGACATCTCGGCTGGCCTTCAAAAAGCAGGGGGGCGGCTCTTCCCCTTCGGCTGGTGGACCCTCCTGCGTGCGCTGCGCACTACGGATTGGATCAATGTCAACGGGGCCGGCCTGCTCAAGGAGTACCGCGGCCTGGGTGGAACGGCGATCCTATATAATGAAATGATCAAGAGCGTTCGTGCCAATCCCCGCTACCGCCATGCCGAGGTGGTGCAGATCGGCCTGGAGAATGAGCGCATGCAGCGCGATCTTGAGAACTTCGGCGTGGATTTCTGTAAAATGCATCGGATATATCAGCGGTCTTTATAAGGTTGTTGTCGCCTCTGCATATGGGACGTTAATCTGAAGGAGATTCAATGGTCAGAATTGTCGCCGACACTACCGCCGGCCTGCCCAGTGATCTGACCGAACAATTGGGCATCCCGATCCTCCCGCAGATTGTCATCTTCGGGGAGCAGTCCTTCCGCGATGACTTCGAGCTGAATACAGCGGCCTTCCTGGAGAAACTGAAAGCTTTCCCGACCCTGCCGAAGACAGCCGCGCCGCCGCCGATATTGTACAAGCCCGTCTTCGAAAAGCTGACCGAGAGAGGCGACGCGGTGATCGTCGTGGCCCCCTCGGGAAAGGTGAGCGGGACTGCCCGCTCAGCAGAGGTCGCTGCCCGGGAATTCCCCAAGGCGGATATCCGCGTGGTGGACACCCAGGTGGTCGCCGGGAACTTCGCCACTCTGGTCCTGCTGGCGGACCAGCTGGCCAAAGCCGGGATGGCTGCCAGCCAGATTGTGGATCGCTTAAAGAGTGGATCCCCCGCCAGCGGACCTATTTCCTGGTGGACACGCTTGAATATTTGCAGAAAGGCGGGCGCATCGGTGGAGCCAAGGCCCTGCTGGGCGAGATGCTGCAGATCAAACCTATCCTGACCCTGCGCAATGGCCAGGCAGAGCCCTGCGAGCAGCCGCGCACCAAGCGGCGCGCTCTGGCCCGGCTGATCGAGATCGTCGAGGAGGAATGCCCGCGAGGGCCGGATTCGCACCTGTGCGTGATGCAGGCGGATGCCCTGGATGAAGCCCGGGCGCTTTCGGATGAGTTGAAGCTGCGCATGAACCTGACCTCGATCCCCATCTACGAGCTGCCGCCGGCGATCGTGGTCCATGCCGGACCGGGCGTCATGGCCGTGGGGTTCTTCACGGCATGAAAAAAGGCTGTAGAATCGCTATGGTATAATTCGCGAACTATTGCGATAATTTCCACAATTCGTGGTCTTATTTCAAAAGGAGAACGTTTCTATGTCCGGACACAGCCATTGGGCGACTATTCGCCGCAAAAAGGGAGCGGCAGATGCCAAACGTGGGCAGTCTTTTACCCGCCTGGCGCGTGAAATTGTAATGGCAGCCCGCGAGGGCGGCGGTGATCCCGATTCCAATTTCCGTCTTGCGATCGCCATCGAGAAAGCCCGCGCCGGGAACATGCCCAAGGATAATATTGAACGGGCGATCAAACGCGGCACCGGCGAGGACAAGGAGGGCGGCGTCCTCGAGGAGATCACCTACGAAGGCTACGGTCCCCATGGTATTGCCTTCATGATGGAATGCGTTACCGACAACCGCAACCGGACAGTGGCGGAGATCCGTCACCTGCTCAGCCGGTCGGGGGGCACCATGGCCGAAGCCGGCGCGGTTGGCTGGCAGTTCAAACGGGCTTCTTATTTCTTCTTCCCGAAAAGTACACTGAGTTACGAAAAGGCCTTCGAACTGGCATTAGACGCGGGCGCTGAAGACGTGGCCGAGGATGGTGATAACATTGAAATCATCGCACCGGTCGAATCCTTCAAGAAAATCAGCGATGCGCTCAAGAACGCCGGGGTCTCCCCGGATGAAGCCGGCCTGCGGATGATTGCCAAGCAGTATATGGAGCTCGATAAGGATGCCACCCTATCCGTACTCCGGGCGATTGAAACGCTCGAAGAGCTGGACGATGTCCAGAACGTCTATCACAACCTGAAGATCTCCGACGAGGCTCTGGCCGCGCTCGAAGCCGAGTAATATCAACCGCGGGGTAGGCTGATCCCGCAGAGGGTTCGAAATCGCCGTCAAGCGTCTCTGCGTCCTCAGTTTTCTCCGCGGTTAATTCTTACAAAGGACGGTCCGGATGGCCTTGGTCTTGGGCATCGACCCGGGAACAGCGACGACCGGTTACGGCCTGGTCCGCACCCGGGAGGATGACAGCCTGGAAGGGGTTGCATACGGCACGATCCAGACCCCGGCCGGGATGCCCGCCGAACAGCGTTTGTCCCTCCTGTTTCACCAAATGAAGGAGCTCCTGGTTTCCCACCGGCCGGATGGGTGTGCGGTGGAGAAATTGTATTTCCAACGGAATATTTCCACAGCCCTCGCGGTCGGACAGGCACGCGGTGTGGTGCTGCTGTCGATTTCTGAAGCCGGTCTGCCGGTCGCCGAGTATACACCAAACGAGGTCAAGCAGGCGGTGGCAGGGTACGGCAGCGCCGGGAAGAAGCAAGTGCAGGAAATGGTGCGCGTCCTGCTGGCGCTTCCGGAAATTCCCCAACCCGACGATGCTGCCGACGCTCTCGCCATTGCCATTACGCATCTGCATACTCAGAGATTTTGACCCCTGTTCTCCATCCCCGGGAGGGGAGGGAGATGGCATGGGTTGAGAAATGAGGTTTTATGATTGCTACCCTCCAGGGTGAAGTCACCCAAATTGAAGACAATGCCATTATTGTTGAGACAGGCGGGGTGGGGCTGCGCGTTTTTGTCCCGGCGCCGCTGCGGGATAAGCTGCACCAGGGAGAGAGGATCCTGCTCCAAACCCACCTGGTTGTACGTGAGGACCTGCTGGCACTCTACGGTTTCGAGACCGTCGCCGACCGCAGCCTGTTCACGCTCCTGCTCGGGGTGGACGGCGTTGGACCCAAGGTGGCCCTTTCTGTACTTTCCACGCTGAATATCGACACCGTCCAGCGGGCGGTATTCAACGAACAGGAAGAAATCCTGAGCCGTGTTCCTGGGGTGGGGAAAAAGACCTCACAGAAGATCATCCTCTACCTGCACGACCGGCTCAAACCGGTCAGCGGCCTGGAATCGGTGGCAGCCATGTCGGATGCCGACTCGGAGGTCCTGGCGGCGCTGACCGCCCTGGGATACTCCGTGGTCGAGGCCCAATCCGCGCTGCAGTCTTTACCAAAAGATGCACCGGAGGAAGTGGAAGAACGGCTGCGTCTGGCCCTGGGTTATTTCACAGGGAAATAGAAAAGCCGGTCGACATGCCGATCGAAATTGGTGATATCCTGGAAATTCCCCTCCCCGACGGACGGCGGGCCTTCTGCCAGGTTGTCTCCTGGGAAGAAAGGCTGGGACCATTGATCCGGGTTTACGACCTGGTCACCCACGAACGGATACCGGTCGAGGCATTGAAAAATGCCCAGGCATTGTTTCCTCCGGTAGTATCCACTGTATTCGACGCCGTTCAAACTGGTTCGTGGGAGATCATCGGCCATCTGCCGGTCGGGGATTTCTCGTTCCCCGCTTTCATCAGCTCCCGGTACGATGAGAAAACAGGTGCAGTGTCCATGTGGTTTTTATGGCATGGCCAGGATTGTACCTACCTCGGGAACCGTCTGCCGGAGGAATGCAGGCAGCTCGAATACCTGGTCACCTGGAGCCCATCCGACATTGTAGAGCGGATTGAGACAGGCCGGGTCCCCTATCCATACGAGGAGCTGATCCGGGATAACCGGTTCGTGCCCAGGAATCAGGGGAAGCCGGGCAAGAAGTCGTGGTTTCGCTGGACGAAGGTATCCTATTGACTCGTTTCATAATTTGGGGAATTTCAGATGAAGCCTCCTGAAAGAATCAGTACCGAACGATTGATCCTGCGCAAGCCGGTCATGCAGGATGCTGCCGTGATTTTCGAAACCTATGCCCAGGACCCGGAAGTGACACGCTATCTACCCTGGCGGCCGCACAGCGGCCTGCCTCAGACGATTGAATTCCTGACAGGCTGCGTAGACGCGTGGAAAGGGGAGCAGCGCTTCCCCTATGTGATGACTATCAAGGAAGGGAACATTCTGATCGGGATGATTGATCTCCGCGTTAATGGGTTCAAGGCGGATGTGGGCTATGGGATTGGGAAGGCGTGGTGGGGTCAGGGGTTCACCACGGAAGCCCTGTCCGGGATCATCCATTGGGCTCTGGCCCAGGACTTGATATTTCGTGTCGAAGCCACCTGCGATGTCGACAACCTTGCCTCGGCCCGGGTGATGGAAAAAGCCGGGATGCAAAAGGAAGGAACTTTGCACCGCTGGATTGTCCATCCCGCGATCAGCCCGGAGCCCAGGGACAGCTTTCTCTATGCCGTTGTGAAATGAAACTAATGGAAAGGGAAGCCCCGCAGGCTTGTCTCCCATCCGGATCTGGACCCGGTCCAGGGTCAGAGTCGCCAGTTTCCTGGAAGGGGTATAATCGGCTCCAATATCCGCGTGGAGGAGGAGAGCCATGTTAGATCAAAAAATCACGTTTATCGGTTCCGGTGCCATGGCGGAGGCCATGATCTCCGGTCTGCTGCGGGGGAACCTTTCCCGACCCGAAGCCCTTCAGGCCGCTGACCCGCGCTCCGAGCGCCTGGAGGAGCTGCAGAAGAAATATAGCATCCAGCCGTTTGGCGACAACAACAAAGCCGTAGCGCAGGCGGAGGTGGTGATCCTGTCAGTCAAACCCCAGCGCCTGACCGAGGTGCTTGCCGGGTTAAAAGGCGCGATACCCTCGAAGGCGCTGGTGCTGTCGATCGTCGCTGGGGCGCCCATTGCCAAGATCAGCGGCGGGCTGGCCCACAAGGCGGTCGTGCGCTCGATGCCCAACACTCCCGCCCAGATCAGCCAGGGCATTACCGTCTGGATCGCCTCGCCTTCCGTGAATGCATCCCAAAAGGAAGCCGCCCGCACCATCTTGGGAGCGCTCGGGGCTGAAGTGAACGTAGACGATGAAAATTACCTGGACATGGCCACTGCCCTCTCCGGGACCGGGCCGGCCTATGTCTTCATGTTCATGGAGGCTATGATCGACGCAGGCGTCCACCTGGGCTTCTCGCGGCAGGTCTCCGAGCAACTGGTCGTGCAGACCATCAAGGGATCGGTGGCTTACTATGAAATGATTAACGAGAAGATGGATGTCCACGTGGCCGCGCTGCGCAACCAGGTCACCTCGCCAGGCGGGACCTCGGCGGAGGCGCTGTATTACCTCGAAAAGGCTGGCTTCCGTACGGCCATCTCGCGCGCCGTCTGGGCTGCCTACCAGCGCTCGTTGGAGCTGGGCAAGGAAAAGCCGGGACACATCCCGGAAAAAAACGGAAATAACGAGTAGAAGCGGACAAGCCCGATGGCCATCGCATCGAAGGGCTTTCATCGACAGCTTGGCCAGGGGTGCAGACCCCGCCGGACTTTTTATTTTATCTGCGCAGCGGAGCGGTCATTTCCGGTAGTGCCGGGCGATCTCTGACGCATAGTTTCTTCCAACATTTTCCCGGTTGGCCTCCAGCCATTCAGCGAGTTCTTGTCTTGCAGTACGGCGGTTCGGAGGAGACAAGCAAACCCGCCATCAGCCCATCCACTTCGTCTCTGGTGAGCATCACATCGCCGACCAACAGGCTGAGCAGCCCGGAGGCAGCCAGCGCCAGGCGCGGCGGAAAATGCAGGATAGGCCGGGGATGACCGATGCTTCTTCCGATCAGCCTGACCAATTCATCGAAGGTGAAAATCTCCGGGCTGACGACATCCACGCAAGTGTTTTCCCGTGCATGCGCCGAAACGCAAGCAACCTCGGCCAGGTCATCCACGTAGACCGGCTGGAGCGAGTACTGCCCATCCCCGATTTGAAAAAAGACCGGAAACCGTCTCAGCAGCCAGGCGATATTGTTGATGAGGATATCCTCTGCCCCATAGATTAGGGTCGGGCGCAGGATGGCGTAGCTCATCCCTGACTCTTTTACCATTTTCTCATCGTCGGCTTTCCCCCGGAAGTAGGGCAGACGCGAATCCGCCGACGGGTTGGTGATGCTGATGTGCACCACCCGGCGTATGCCAGCGGTCCTGGCGGAGCGCAGCAGGGTTCGAGTGTTTTTGACAGCCTGCGCCTGGGTGTTTTCCCCCCGGTCGAAGCGCACCCAGTAGGTATTGACCAGGACGTCCGCCCCATGCAGGATTGCCGCCAGGCTGGCTTCATCGCTGAAATCCAGGGGAAGGGCTTTTACACGCCCATCGAAGGGATCGGGGCGGTGCGGGTGGCCGGTCAGGGTGACGACTTCATCGCCGCTCGCGAGCAGGCGGCGGGTGATGTATTTGCCGGTGTACGAAAAGGATCCGGTCACTGCGATTTTCATGGCAGTCCCTTTCTTATTCATCTGAATATATAAATATTAGCGGGTTAGCCGCGCCAGCCATGTTGGAAAAGGCTCAGGGGCTGGCAATGGCCTGGTGTTACTTGAGAATTTTCAATACGGTCTGAACGGTATTCAGTCCCAGGTCCTCCAGGCGGGTGACTGCGCCGACCAGGGCGTCGAGGGCGTCGAAGAAATCCTTCAACGCTTTTACTCGCTCCACCAGGAACGCCTGTTCGGGCCCGTCTTCGCTGGTATTCCCTTCCAGCCTCTCCAGCGTCGTGTGCACCGTCGCCACCGAGCGGTCGAATTCGCTGTCCCGGCGCTCCTTCAGGATGGACCGCACTGCCCGGTAGAAGTCCGTTTCAGCCCTGTAGTAGTCCTTGCGGTCGCCCAGGCGGGCGGACGGATGGATCAGCCCCAGCCGGGCCAGTGCCCGTACATTGCTGCTGATGGCGCCTTTGGTCAGTTGGGTCCGGGTAACCAGTTCATCCAGGGAAAGCGGGACGGGGGAGAGGTACAGGACGGCAAAGATGGCGCCCATTCCTTTTGGGAAACCCCAGAACCCGCTGATGTTGCTCAGCCCCTCGATGAAATCCTGCTTGATTTGGGTAATGTTTTCTTTCATCGTTCCCTTTAGTTTATTATGTTTAGTAGATACTAAATAAAGTATACAACGGAGTTTTTGATAAATCAAGAGGCAAACCGCTTCGAAACCGTGAGCTTATCCCGGAGTTCTCAATGGCCAATATTCATCTTTTCCTAATCTGATCCAAATATACTGGGATCAGGTACGTGGAGTAGTAAATGCCGTCCAAATCTTTGCCGGGGAACGGAATCCCGCAGGAGAAGGTCTCCTGGCGCAGATGGATCGAACCGTGGTACGTAAGCTATGCCCTTTTGGGGGCGACGGCTGCCGGCCTGGCACCCATCCTGCTGCCGCTGATGGTCAGTGCCACTGGAAGCGCTGCCCGGGTGGGCCTGGTCATGGCTGCATTCAGCTTGGGAGGGCTGGCCGCGCCCGCCTGGGGCAGTCTCGCCGATCGCTACAGGCTTCACAGGACGCTGCTGCTGGGCGGATTGCTTGCCACTGGACTTGGAACACTCCTCTTTCCCTTCGTCAATTCGCTGCTCGCATGGACGGGGCTGGCCTTCTTGCAAAGCCTGGGCACGGCTGCAGTAGCGACCGTGGCCAACCTGTTTATCGTTGAGGCTCATCCGCCATCCGAATGGGACGAACGCATTGGCTGGCTGCAAACCTTTTATGGTGGCGGCCAGGTGGCGGGCCTGGTCCTTGCCGGATTCCTGGCAGCGATCAGCCTCCGCCTGGGGCTAGTCACGGCGGCGGTTTTGGCAGCCCTGGCCATGCTGACAGGCTGGCGAAGCGCCCGCACACCTGCCGTCCCTGGGTCTCCCCGGCCGCTGCTTCGTCACCCGCTGCGGCATGGGGAGTGGCCGGTTGCATCCCCGCAGCGGCTGTACCATGCGCTCTCCTGGGACGGGGTACGCGCATTAGGCGGTTCACTCACCTCACCGTTCGCAGGATTCCTGGCTGCCTGGCTTTTGAGCTTCAGCGGCGCGGCTGCGATCTTTGCCCTTTATCCTGTCTGGATGCAGCATGCCTTCGGGATTGGACCAGTTCTCTCGTCACCGGGTTTTGCACTGGCCGCAGCCGCGGGCCTGCTCTTATATACACCCTCCGGCCGCTGGTCTGCCCGGTCCGGCCCGGTTCCTGTCCTGCAGACCGGCTTGATCCTGCGCCTGGCTGCCGTGATCAGCCTGGCAGTCCTCCAGTTGACGCGTTTTGGCCTGGGTGCCCTGGCTCTGGGCGGGTTCTTCGTCATAGTGCTGGCCTGGTCCCTGCTCAGCGTCAGCAGTACAGCCTGGGCCGCGCAGCTCTCACCGGCCGGAGAGGGCGAGGGATTGGGCCTTTTCAACGGCGTCACCGCCCTGGCCAGCGTGATCGGGGCCGGCCTGGGTGGCTGGGTCGCCTCGGTCTGGGGCTACACTGCGGTCCTGTGGTTTGCGGCTCTGGGGATCGCTTCCGGATTGGCCGTCACGATTGGTTTGCATCGCTCGAGCCGGTCAGGGTTGCATTAAAATTCGACTGAAGTTTCGGCCCTCTTTATTGGTAGCTGTGGAGGTTAGAAGATGAAAGCGCTTGCTCTGATCCCTGGTACAACCACCGTCCGCCTGGTCGATCGACTGGAGCCTGCTATTCAGGCACCCGATGAGGTCAAGGTGCACATTTTGCGTGTAGGCATTTGTGGCACAGACCGCGAGGAGATAAGCGGAGGTCGCGCCCACGCCCCGGATGGCGCAACCGACCTGGTCATCGGTCACGAGATGCTGGGCTCCGTAGTCGAAACTGGCAAGGCCGTCAGCCGGGTAAAGCCGGGTGACCTGGCTGTTTTCACAGTGCGGCGCGGTTGCGGTCAGTGCCTGGCCTGTGCCATGAACCGCTCCGACATGTGCCGCAGCGGCCGCTTCGGCGAACGGGGCATTTGGGGGCTGGATGGTTATCAGGCTGAATTTGCCGTCGACAAGGAACAGTATGTTGTGCGTGTACCCGCCGAGCTGGAAGGAGTGGGTGTGCTCGCCGAGCCCCTCTCCGTGGCAGAAAAAGCCATCGACGAGTTGGTGCACCTCCAGTCGGCTCGCCTGGCGGATGCCCCTGCCACCCCGGATTGGCTGTACGGCAGGTGCTGCCTGGTCGCGGGTCTTGGTCCGATTGGCCTGCTCGCCGCGCTGGCGCTGCGATTGCGCGGCGCGGAGGTTTACGGACTCGATGTGGTGGACGACGGGACAGCCCGTCCCGAATGGCTTGCGGGTATCGGCGGGAATTATGTGGACGGCCGCCAGATCGCTCCCGACCGGCTGGACGCGGCGCTCGGTCCGATGGACTTGATCGTCGAGGCAGCCGGTATTCCGGCCCTGGCCTTCAACCTTCTCGACGCCCTAGCCCCGAATGGTGCCTGTGTCCTGACCGGCATCCCCGGCGGCGACCGCCCGGTGCAGATTCCCGGTGCGGAGCTGATCCGCCAGCTCGTGCTTGATAACCAGGTGCTTTTGGGCAGCGTCAACGCTGCCCGCGATCATTACCAAATGGCGGTCGACGACCTGGCCCGGGCTCGCCTGACCTGGGGTGACCATTTATCCGGACTCATCACCCATCGTCATTCCTACATCGATTTTGCTGCCGCCCTGGGGCAGCACCCGCCGGATGAAATCAAAGCGGTGGTCGAGTGGGCCGATTGAAGTTAGGAGGAAAAGCATGAACGAATTCGATCAATTTGCTCCTGGCTGGCCGGGTATACCGCCGCGCTGGTCCACGAGTGCCAAGAGCGGAGTCGGCACGGCTCTTGGCTCTGCCAGCCGGGTTTGGTTCACCCTCAGCCACGGCATCCTCAACGAGATCTACTATCCCCGGGTTGACCAGGCCTGCACGCGTGACCTTGGTTTGATCGTGACAGACGGGCATGACTTTTTTTCGGAAGAGAAACGCCAGACGGAAAACGCGGTCGACACCCTGGCAGAGGGCGTGCCCGCATACCGCCTGGTCAACACCTGCCTCCAGGGCAACTACCGCATTGAAAAAGAGATCGTGGCCGACCCCAAACGGGACGTGGTGCTCCAGCGCACCCGTTTTGTTCCCCTGCGCGGCAGTCTTTCCGATTACCATATATACGTCCTGCTGGCCCCTCATCTCGGTAATCGCGGGGCCGGGAATACAGCCTGGGTGGGGGACTACAAGGGGGTGCCGATGCTTTTTGCCATGCGGGATGGCCAGGCGCTGGCTCTGGCCTGCTCCGCACCCTGGTTGAAGCGCTCGGCTGGTTTTGTCGGCACCTCGGATGGCTGGCAGGACCTGATGCACCACAAACAGATGACCTGGGCCTACACGCGCGCCGAGAATGGCAACGTGGCGCTGACTGGCGAAATTGACCTGGCCTCGTCAGGAGGCTCCTTCGACCTATTCCTGGGTTTCGGCACGAACGACTCGGATGCCGGCCAGCGTGCCCTTTCCAGCCTGCAGGACGGCTACGAGGCGGCGCAGTCCGAGTACGTCCTTGCCTGGCAGGCCTGGCAGAAGACGCTGAGGCCTCTGGGTGAGACAGCGACCAGCCGGAAGCGGGTTTACCACGTCAGCACAGCAGTGCTCCGCGTCCACGAGGCCAAGCGCTTCCCGGGCGGCATGATCGCCAGCCTTTCCATCCCATGGGGCTCGTCCAAAAGTGATGATGACCTGGGCGGGTACCACCTCATCTGGCCGCGGGACCTGGTGGAGTCCGCCGGGGGCCTGCTTGCCGCCGGGGCCGCGAAGGATGTGCACCGCACCCTGGATTATCTGCAGGCTATCCAGGAGAGCGATGGGCATTGGCCGCAGAACATGTGGCTGGATGGCTTGCCCTACTGGGGCGGCGTGCAGATGGACGAGACTGCTTTCCCCATCCTGCTCGTCGACCTGGCACTCCGGGAAAAGGTACTGCAGGGAGTTTTACTGTCCCGCTACTGGCCGATGGTGAAGCGCGCTGCCAGTTTTCTGGTCTGCAACGGGCCGGTGACGCAGCAGGATCGCTGGGAGGAGGATCCCGGCTATTCCCCCTTTACCCTGGCGGTCGAGATTGCCGCCCTGCTTGCCGCCGCCGACCTGGCTGATCAGAACGGCGAGGCACAAATGGCCGTCTATTTGCGGGAAACGGCCGACATCTGGAATGCCAGCATCGAGCGCTGGACTTATGTAACCGGAAGCGACCTGGCCCGACGGGTGGGAGTCGATGGCTATTACGTGCGCATTGCCCCTCCCGAGGTCCCGGAGGCCGCCTCGCCTTTGGGTGGGTTTGTCCCCATCAAGAATCGCCCGCCCGGCCAGAGCCTGGAGCCGGCCAAAGAGATTGTCAGCCCGGATGCCCTGGCATTTGTTCGCTTCGGGGTGCGGGCGCCGGATGATCCGCACATCCTGAACACGTTGAAGGTGATTGATGCGCTGCTCAAGGTCGAGACGCCTTTTGGCCCGGCCTGGCATCGCTACAACGACGATGGCTACGGCGAGCATGCAAACGGATCCCCCTTCGATGGGACCGGCATCGGCCGGGTGTGGCCGCTGCTGACTGGCGAGCGTGCTCATTACGAGCTGGCCGCTGGGCGTACACAGGAAGCTGAGAAGCTGCTGCAGACCATGGAAGCCTTTGCGAACACTGGCGGGATGCTCCCCGAGCAGGTCTGGGATTCGCCTGACATCCCCGAGCTGGAGCTGTTTTTCGGCAAACCATCCGGTTCGGCCATGCCGCTGGTTTGGGCGCATGCTGAGCTGATCAAGCTGCACCGCTCGCTGCAGGACGGACGTGTTTTCGATATGCCGCCGCAGCCGGTAAAGCGCTACCAGATCGACAAGGTCACAAGCCCATATGCTTCCTGGCGCTTTAATCACAAGACCCGGACGATTGCCGCCGGCCGTACATTCCGGGTGGAGGTCCTTGCACCCTCCATGGTGCGCTGGAGCAAGGACGGATTCCGCACCTGCCAGGATACCCCGACGCGCGCTACCGGCCTGGGGGTTTTCGTCGCCGACCTGCCCACCGCAGGATACCCGGGCGGAACTCAGATCCAGTTCACCTTTTACTGGCCGGAGGCGGACCGCTGGGAAGGCACCGATTATACAACGCAGATTGATGCGGCTTGATCCGTTTTTCGTAGCGGATCGGAGCAAACCAGGCAGGCGGCGCTGCATCCGCCTGCTTTTGTTTTATAATTCAGACGCATTTTCCATTTCATTTTTTTCATGTCCCTTATCACCGCTTCCAGCCTTTCCAAATCTTTCGGCCCGGTCGACATCTTCTCCGGGCTGAATTTTGCCGTTCCCAGGGGGCGCGCTTGGCAATCGTCGGTCCGAATGGAATCGGCAAGACCACTCTGCTGCGGATATTGGTCGGCGTGGAGGAAGCCTCGTCGGGGACGGTAACACATGCCAAGAACCTTTCCATCGGCTACCTGCCGCAGGAGGCCGAGTTCGAGCTGGAAGGCGGAACGGTGTGGGACATCTGCCTGGCCTGTTTCAGTCCCCTGCAGCGGCGGCAGGAGGAGCTCGAAAAACTTGAGGCGGAGATGTCCGTCCCGGATAAGCGCACGCAGGCCATGGCCCGCTATGGGCAGCTGCAGGAGGATTTCGAGCGGCGCGGCGGCTACGTCTATCCCACACGCATTAAACAGGTACTCACCGGCCTCGGTTTTTCGCCGGGCGATTTCCACCTGCCGCTCGGTTACCTCTCAGGCGGGCAGCGCACGCGCGCCTTTCTGGCCCGCCTGCTGCTTTCTGATCCCGACCTGCTGCTCCTGGATGAGCCGACCAACCACCTGGACATCGCCGCGGTTGAGTGGCTGGAAGGAACCCTGAGCCAGTGGGAAGGTGCAGCAGTGGTCGTCTCGCACGACCGCTATTTCCTGGACAGGGTTGCCAACGGCATCCTGGAGATGACCTCTGCCGGGGTCGAGACCTATCGCGGCAACTACTCGGCCTACCTAGCCCAGCGCCAGGAGCGTTGGGAGCGCCGCCGGGAGGTGTTTGCGGACGAAAAGGCCAAGCTGCTCAAGGATGTGGAGTATATCAAGAAGAACATCTCCGGTCAAAATGTATCCCAGGCCAAGGGCCGACTGCGGCGCCTGACGCGCATCCTGCAGGCGATCGAGCAGGTCGGATTAGAGGCGGTGCAGTCGAAGTCCTGGTCCGAGTTGAGCGAGGACGTCACCACATCCACCTCTCCCTTTGGAGTGGAGGAAGCGGAGCGCCATGTGCGTGCCCTGCACCTGCCGGACCACCGCCCACCGCGCCTGCGCCTGCACCTGCGCGCCAACCAGCGCTCCGGCGAACTCGTCCTGCGGACGCACGGCCTGACTGTCGGTTACCCGGACAAACACCTTTTTGACGCACCTGATATCGAGCTGCGCCGCCTGGAATGCGCCGCCTTGATCGGCCCGAACGGCGCAGGCAAGACGACTTTTATCAAGACCATCCTGGGCCAGGTCGAACCGCTGTCTGGAGAAGCCATTCTGGGAGCTTCGCTCCAGATCGGCTATTTCGCCCAGGCGCATGAGGGACTCAAACCGGAGAATACGCTGATCCAGGAAATCCAAGTTGTCCGGCCGGAGATGCTCCCCGCGCAGGTGCGCGATTACTTGGGGAGGTTTCTCTTCTCCGGGGATGACGTTTTCAAGAGAGTGGAGGTGCTCTCCGGCGGCGAGCGCGGCCGGCTGGCGCTGGCGAAGCTGGCGCTGCAGGAGACAAACCTCCTGCTGCTGGACGAACCCACTAACCACCTGGACATTCCCTCACAGGAAGTCCTGCAGGAGGTCCTGGATGACTACCCTGGTACAATCCTGCTGGTCACGCATGACCGGTACCTGATCGACGCCCTGGGCACCCAGATCTGGGAGATCGATCCGGCTGAGACGGCGATGACTGTCTACCGCGGCACTTACAGCCAGCGCAAGGAGGAGGTCGAACGCCTGGCTGGGCTGCGGGATGCCGAGGAATCAAAAAGCAGGGGGAGGCAGCCGCGTGTTTCCACAAAGCGGGTCAGCGATGATTCCTCCAAAGCCGAGCGGCGCAAGGTGGCGCGAATGCAGGAGCTGGAGAACAAAATTGCTGCGCTCGAGGCGCAGCTGGGGGAACTTGGGGCACAACTCGAAAATCCGCCTGCCGACAGCGATGTGGTGAGCCAGTTGGGCAGCCGGTACGCTGCGCTGCAGAAGGAAATGGACGCTCACCTGGCCGAGTGGGAAGGACTGCAGGAATAGCTGAATTTTGCTCTGACCTAAAAATCTCCGTCCTCCGCGGTGGGGTACTGAGTTTTTTACACAGGTTGCGGCCGCCGCTTCACTCCCAGGGCCATAGGCCAGGCAGGGCCGGGACGATCCCACACGGTCAGCAGTCGATTTTTTAAGTCCCAGGTTTTCTTTTTATGGGAGCTTATGCGTTCAGGCATGAGGAGGAACGCCGCCCCCTTTCTTTTTTCTGGTTGGCGGTTTTTTCTTATCCTTGGGCTGCAGCTTTCCAGCTTTGGCGGTCCGTTTCACAGCAGCCTGCCTGGTGGAGGCCCTTCTCGGGCTGGCTTTTTTACGTTCGAGCTTCATTTTGGCTGGTTTTATGGCAACCAATTCATCAAATTTACTCTGAATGGATGGGATACCTGTCCCTTTCAGGGCATCATTCACCGTTTTCCACGGCTCGCCATCCACAAAACGCCAATCCAGGAAGGCGTGGCACTTGTAAGCTCCCAATTCAACGTACAAGCCCTTTTCGCGCAGTTCAGCGCATGAACGGATGTACTCCAGAGCGGAAATGGCATCTCTGAAGATCGCGTACCCTTTTTCCGGCAGGCCCAGCCCCTCGGCGAGCACACGCTGCACCTGTTTGCCGGCAGGCTTGTCCATAAAGGCTGAAGAAGTCTTGATCCAGCCAAGCGTATCCTTAAATTTGTTGTGATAGATGACCAGGCCACGTTCTTCCCCGTACCGGTTCGAGTAGGCAAAAACGTCCTCATTGACCTTCCCATCGGGTGTAAAGAAATCATAAAGCAGGAAATTCTCGACTTCAGCAAACAGAGCCCGGCGGTGGAGCAGCGGGAAGATAATCTGTTCGTGGTAGCGGATGAATCCCTCGTCAGGAACTTCATCCCATTGGGGGCGGCGGTATTCCATCCCGTATTTCTCGTGGAAACCTTCCACCTGTCCGTGGCCGAACATCGGTAGACCTGGCAGGGTCGAGAGCAGCACGCATACACCAAAGTATTTGTCGTCTTTGCCAAACTGCTCGACGGCAGTTTTTTCATCCGGGTTGTTCATGAAGTTGACGAAGCGCTTCAGGACCTGTGGATCGAACTCGAGCACGTTCTTCATCACCTGGCGATAATCGGCGTTTTTTTCGTCCCGCAGCATGTGCATGAAAGCCGAATTATAGACGCGGTGCATGCCCAGCGTGCGCACGAAGTAACCTTCCATCAACCAGAAAGCCTCTGCCAGGAGAAGCGTATCAGGAACCTCCGCCGCGACCCGGTCCACGACTTCGCGCCAGAATTCATTCGGCATGACCTCATCAAACTGGGCGTGCGTCATGCCATGCTCGGCGCGCGACGGGATGGCTCCGCCGGATCCTGGTTCGGGGAACCACAGGCGCTGGATGTGCTTGCGGGCCAGGGTCATGGCGGCGTCGAAGCGGATGATGGGAAAGTTGCGCGCCACATGCAGGATGGTCTGGATGACGGCCTCGCGCACTTCGGCCTTGGAATAATCCAGCTGGGCGGTGTCGTTCCACGGCATGGATGTGCCGTCATTGCCGTGGTAGACATAGCGGGACTCGCCGGTCCAGCGGTCCAGGCGTTTGAACACCACCGCTGCGTCGGTCCGGTCGTAGTAGTGATCCTCGATGAAAATGCCCACCCGATTGTCATTCGACAGGTCGGCCCCATTAAACGTGTAGTTCGGGTATGGTGAGTAAGGCAGTGAAAGGAACCAGTCGGGGTGCTCCACAACCCAGTGTGAGTCGATGCCCATGTGGTTGGGCACCATGTCCGCCGAGAGACGGATGCCATACTGCCAGGCACGGCTTCTCAGGTTGTTCAAGGCTTCCCAGCCGCCCAAATCAGCCGCTATTTCGTAATTCATCAGCGAGTAGGCCGAGGCGACCGCCTCGGGATTGCCCATCATCTGCTTGATGCGCTGCGAAGCCCGGCTGCGCTCCCACAGGCCGATCAGCCACAGGCCGCTGAAGCCGCGTTTTGCCAGTGTATCCAGTTCCTCATCGGGGATCTGGTCGAGGCGGGTAATCGGGCGGTGGTGAGTGCGTGAAAGCTGGTCCAGCCAGACGAACGAGTTTTTAGCGACCAGCACCAGTCGCGGCATCCACTCCTTGTCGCGGCTGAAACGCTCGTATTCCTGATATTCCCGGCCAAAGGAAAGCACCGGCGCTTC
This sequence comes from uncultured Chloroflexia bacterium, assembly GCA_963753465.1. GTDB lineage: Bacteria > Chloroflexota > Anaerolineae > Anaerolineales > Villigracilaceae > UBA877. The sequence goes on along the minus strand of CAVWCJ010000002.1, from coordinate 566,279 downwards.
GCCGAAGGCACCTCCAGGACCTGTCTGGCGCAGGGCTTCCTCCTTAACGAAGTCGATGCTGCGCAGGATTCTCAGCACGAAATCCTCTCCCAGGATTGCTCGCCAGCGTTCAAGCAGGAATTCCAGTTGAGCCTGGAGCGAATGCGGCGCAAGGCGCGCCGGCTCGAGAAGGATGTCCATGAGGGTAGCTTTTCCCGAGCCAAAGCTGGGCTGGGAAGCGAGGTAGAGCTGTAATGCGGAGATGGTCCTTTCGTATGAGCTCGTCTGGCGCAGTTCGGCATCATCGAACAGTTCACGATAGGGTGAAAAAGCCGGGTTGGCGTTGTCCAGGAAGAGCAGGAGCATCTCCTCCAGGGTCATTTCCTTTACTCCTTGCCCTTCTCTCAGGGGGAGACCGGTTTGGGACAATGCCAGATAATCGCGGGGGGAGATTTCCCCCCGGTAGACCATCAGGGGAGGAAAGTCCTGGATAAATTTGAGCAGGGTGGCCTCCAGCTTCGTCTGGTCGATTGTGCCCTCAAGCTGGACCAGCGCCTTATGCATGAGGCCGGGATTCTGCTGCTCGTAATTCCAGATGAGGAGATGCAGGATTTCGTCGATCAAGCCCATGGCATTGATGTCACTGGCCGGGACAGTGGCTTTCTCTCCATTCTGCGCCCGGACCCGGGTGATGCTCTCTGCGAAGCGTCGGGCGGCGGCGAAATCCGCCAGGATGACATTGCCGTTCAAGGCGAACAAGCCATCATCGAAGCGGTATTTTTCCCGAGACTTGCGAGAGACATGGAACTCGAGTTGAGCTCTTGGTTCCGCCATGGAAGCTGATCCTGGATATTCCTCTGATTTTTTTATGTGACACCCCTATGATAACCTGAGTTGCGGATTTCAGGGACAGCCTCCGTAGAAGGAGTACGGGGTGAAGGTTTAAAAATCGAAGATTCGGGTTGTCAACCTAAAGTTAAAATGTCCCCTTTATTCCAAAGTAGTGAGGTTCCCCCCGAGGGGACATCTCTACTTTTTTCAAGAGATCCAGCACTTCTCGCTTCGTCTCTTCTGCCAGCTGATGGCTACTCGGCTTCCCGCGCCGTTTCGAAACCAGCCCGCGGGCTCCTTGCTCCCGATACCTGCGCAGCAGTCGCTTCATATGCCGTTCGCTCACTCCCAGCAGTTGGGCAGCTCCTTTTTGTTTCATCCCCTTTCCATCCAGCCGTTGCATCACTTCCAGTCGGTTCAATTCTTGGGGGCTCATCGCAATTAAGTCCATTTCCATGTCCCTTTCACAGGGGACATTTTAACTTTGGCGAAAAGGGACTTTACCACTTTGGGCTAACAGGCTGAAATTCGGGCTTGACTTATCCGAATTAATAAATTATCATGCATATGTAAGATGCCAGTCAGTTCACGTTTCAGCTCTAGTTGGTAGGAAAAACGATGGTCCGCGGCACTTCGAGCGGGCCATTTTGGTTGACCGACCGATGGAACGGGCCTGACACACCAATTTTTTCTTTTGCCAAAAGGAGGCAAATATCATGTCTGAACGAACAGTCGGTACGGTCAAGTGGTTCAACGCCAGCAAGGGCTACGGCTTCATCGCCCGCGAGAATGGCCCGGACGTTTTCGTCCACTATTCTTCCATCCAGGCCGAGGGCTTCCGCAATCTTGAGGAAGGCCAGAAAGTGGAATTCGATATCGAGCAGGGCAACAAGGGGCCGCAGGCCGCTAACGTGACCATTCTGTAAGACTGAATCCAAGACAAAAAACCAGGTCCGTTACGGGACCTGGTTTTTTTAATTCTTCAGGAGGGGGAATTCCCCGGGCGGTTCGAAGACCTCGCTCCGCCCCTAGGAAATCATCTTTCGATAGACGCGGTGGTTTTTGTATTCCACCCCATTCAGGTTTTTCAAGTCGGCGCGCATCTGGTGGGTGGTTTCGGCCACCTGGGTCATCTCGACATGCTCGAACTGGTTGAAGGACAGAGCGGTCTTGCCCAGCTCATAGTAAAGCAGGGCGTTGCCGCCCATGCCGTGGAACTCAGGCAGGATGCCCATGCCGTTGCCGGAAACGGTCTTCGTGCGCTTCATTTCAATTAGCAAGTCGAAGATGCCGAAGGGGAAAAGGTGACCCTTCGCTCGCTGCAGGGCGGCTGAGACATCCGGGAAGGCGAACAGGAAGCCAACTATCTCCTCGCCGTGCATGATGATCTTGATCAGACGATAGTCGGCGATCATGAAGACATTCTGGATGGCGTAGTCGACGTCGCCTTGTGTGAAGGGATAGTATTCCCAATTATTGATAAAGGCTTTGTTATACGTCTCGGTCAACCGCCGCGCCCAGCCGAGAAGTTCCTTTTTGCTCTTGAATTTTTTAACGGACAGGCTGCCGCGCGCCTGCACGCGCTGGGCGATGCGCTCGACGCGTTCGGGGATGCGAAAGGCCTCCGTGGGCAGGTAACAGGAAACAAAGTCCACTTCCTTTTCGAAACCGTACGCCTCGATCAGCTTCCGGTAGTACTCATAGTTGTAATTCATCATGGTCATCATCTGGCGTTGGTCGTATCCTTCGATCAGCAGACCGTACCCGTCAAACGGCGAGAGGCCCTTGGGACCGATCATCGTGTCCAGCTCGCGAGCTCTAGCCCAGTCGAAGGCAGCGCCGAGTAGCGCATCCGCCGTCCCCTGGTCGTTTTCGCAGTCGAAGAAATAAAAATTGGCGACTTTACGCTTATGGTAGTCATTGAAGCGTTTGTTTACCAGGGCGCAGATGCGGCCGGCCACTTCTCCGTCCCGGACTGCCAGGAAGAAATCGGCCTCCGAATGTTCGAAGAAGGGATGTTTCCTTCGATTTAGAGGGAGGTTGGCGTCCCCGTACAACGGGGGAACCCACTCAGGGCAGTCCTTGTAAAGATCGTAATAATAGTGGACGAACCGCCGAACCTGGGATTTGTCGGTCGTATTTACTTTTTCGATGGTGACCATGGATTGCTCCTGAAGACCGAGGTTGATTGCCAATAAACTATATCACAAACAATAGTCGAACACGGATTGCGTTCATGGATCATTGTATGACCATCATCGGAAAAGTTGACCCTCAATTTTATAATAGACTTCTTCTTATTATTCAAGAAAAAGGATCAAGGGAACTTCACCTTTAATTGTTGGAAAGTGTGCGATAATATTGTCAACCAAAAAAGGACCCTGGCGGCTTCTTCGAAGGTTGGATCGTCGCCAGGCTCAACTCCAGGTGACCCTGTCATTCCATTCGCCCGGGCGGTTTTCATCAAGGGTGCCGGGGGCAGGGCTTTTCCCCTATGAAATTTCGGCAGCCCTGGCGGACCCCACTCGCCTTCCCGGCTGCACTTTGGATTATTAACAGGAGTAGGCCATGTCTCGCACCGAAGAGTTCCACGTGAACGGCGAGGAACTGCTCGCCAAGATCAAACAGCTGATCCATGATGGCAACATTCGCCGTATCATCATTAAAGACAAGGATGGGCACACAGTGATGGAGGTCCCGCTGACCCTCGGGGTGGTCGGAGTAATTCTCGCCCCGACCCTGGCGGCGGTGGGCGCCATTGCCGCCCTGGTGACCGAAGCTACGATCGTGGTGGAGAAGGTCGATTCTTAAATTTTCGCTGGAAGGTGTCTCTCGGCCAAGGCTTTCCAACCCTCAGACCTACACGCCTGGCTGGAAGGAGGGCCTCGAAATCGGGCTTGTTGCGTTCAGGCTTGCCGCGCAGCCAACCATCCTCACCGCGCGTTTCATCCAAACCCCTGGTCTGCACCTGCTGCTCGTCCCTGTGCTCAGATTAACCATGTGGTTGTCGCTCCATGGGTTGCTTCCCGGGGAGAATGAAGCCCTCCTGCTCATGGGAATTTCCCTGAACTCAACCTTGGTCGAGCTCATTTCGCGAATTCTTTTACTCATCCCGTTGGTGATCCTGCCCGGATTGGTCCGGTTAATCCTGGGGTCGATGAACGATGACCAATCAGTAAGAGCCTGCCTTTCCTTATGAAATTGAAGGTCGATTTCAGCCGGGTTTTGATCCTTGTTGGAGTTGCGGCACTGCTGATCATTTACGCTGTTCTCTGGCAGCGCATGATCACCAGCCGGGCCGAGCGTACCGGTGCGGACTTCATTGCTTTTTACGCCGCCGGGCGGGTTGCCCAATCTGCGGGAGCTTCGCAGGTTTATAGCCCCGAGCTTCAGCAGGCGATCCAACAGGAGCAGGTTGGCTTTAAGCTGGTCCCGGGCCAGGTTCTGCTCTACAACCACGTGCCTTACCTGATTCCTCTCCTGACCGTTCTGGTCAATGAGGATTACATTGGTTCGTTCATGCGCTGGGGGATCCTGCTGGTCATTGTATATGCGCTGAGCGCCGGAGTGATCGGATGGCTGTTTGTCCGAAAAGGATTTAAGCGGAATGAGATTGTGCTCCTGGTCGCAGGGATGCTGACCTTCTTTCCAGTTTTTGTTTCCGTGTTGAACGGCCAGGATACGGCACTGCTTTTCCTGGGCGCATGCCTGTGGCTGGCGGGACTCCTCTTCGAGCGCGATCCGCTCGCCGGCCTTGGACTGGCCCTGACGACCGTCCGGCCCAATATTGCCCTGCTCCTGGCACTTCCATTCCTGTTCCACCGGCAGCGGGTGTTTTTCTGGTTCTGCCTGGGTTCTTTCGTCCTGGGCCTGATCAGCCTGCTTGTCCTCGGCATTGACGGGATGCGTTCCTTCGTAAATATCCTCCTGGCGACTGCGGGAGGCAACTGGTACGGAATGAAAGAATCCGTCATGCTCAACCTGATCGGCCTGCTGCTTCGGGCAACTCCCTGGCTCAACGTGAATGCTGTCCATGGTTTGGGGTGGGGGGCGTACTTCCTCAGTCTGGTGGGGCTGTGTATCATCTGGGCGAAGAGCAGCCGGATTGCCGAGAAGCAGGCCGGTCTCGCGCTCGTCCTGGCAGTATTCACCGTCCCGCACTTGCATTACCACGATCTGACTTTGCTGCTCATCCCGTTCCTGGCAATTCTCCTGCTGGCAAAACAGAACGGCCTCGGCGAAAGGTTTGGAGGCCCTCTCCTTTTGGGCGTATCGCTGCTTTTCCTATTCAGCACTGGAATACCCCTTCTGTATTACAGCCTGCCATATCTGGGTATGGCCGTATTGATGACCGCGTTGGTTTTTCCAGGACGCTTTTTCCATATCAGGCAGTCAACCGCATGACGAAGGGAAACCTGCGATGAACAACACGCAGAAGGATATCCGGTCCAGACTCTCTTATAAGCGCGTATTGGCGATCACGGGGATTGTTTCCCTGCTGATCATCTACCCACTTTTGTGGGTGCGCGTCCTGAGCGATCCCGCCCAGCGCACTGCAGCTGATTTCCTCGCCTTCTACGCGGCTGGGCGGATTTCTATCACCCAGGGTATGTCAAAAGCCTACAACCTGGAATCCCAGAGAATTGCCGAAGATGATGTCCTGAATGCCACCATTTCCCAAGATTACATTTCGCGAGGCCTGACCCCCCCAAAAGATTTCGGTCCCGCTCTCAAGGCCTCGGAGGTCAACCCTTTCCCTCATCCCCCCTTTATCCTGCCTCTCCTGGCCGTCCTGGCCCATTTCAATTACCTGACCGCCTTCGTGCTCTGGTCTTTATTCATGTTGCTTCTGATTATCGCCAGCTCGGCTGTCCTCGTGAAGACGTTGCCTCGGGTCGTGGGGGTGGATCGGTGGATCCTGTTTTTTGGAATCGTTCTTTCCTTCCCGGCATTTTTTAGCATCATCAACGGACAGGATTCTGCGCTCCTTTTCCTGGGCGCAGTGCTTTGGTTCTATGGATTCTTTCGGGAGAGTGATCTACTTTCCGGCTTCGGCCTGGCATTGACCACAATCCGTCCACAAATGGCGATCGTCCTTTCACTGCCTTTTTTATTCAGGAGACGGAAAGTCTGGGGATGGTTTTGTCTCCTGGCAGGCAGCCTGGTCCTGGTCAGCATTTTTCTCGTTGGGAGGAGCGGGGTCAGTGATTTCTTGAATATTCTGAAATTCAGTGCCAATTCTGAAGGTTATAAGTTCTTCAATGAGAACTTGATGGTAAACCTAATCGGCCTCCTTCTTCGTACATTCCCCTCCGGGAATCCAGCTCTGATCCGGTCCATTGGCTGGGTCGGATTCGCGGCTTCAATTTTGTTTTTATGCATTGTATGGATTAAGCAACCAGCTATCCAGGAAAAGCATTTTTGTCTGGCGGTTGTGATTGCCATTTTCAGTGTGCCCCATGCCCACTATCACGACCTGATCCTCCTGCTTATCCCTCTGGTTGGGGTGATGAGGATCCTGCTTGGAAAGGGCTTGATCAAAATCGAAAACGCCGTTCTCCTTCCGCTCGGATTGACCGCTGTGTTGTTTCTCACTTACCTGATCTTCCCAGTTTTAAAATATCCGATCCTTTATCCATTGATGCTTCTGATGATCCTCATGGCATGGTTCCCTGAGAAAATCATCTTTTGGCATAAAAATAAAGAGCAGGAGGTTCCAGGATGAAATTCTATCGGAAAGAGCTTTGATTTGAAATCCCGACCCGCAGGGCTTTTGTCAATATCACCCCGCAGGTGAAGGACTGCTTGCAGGAAAGTGAAATCCAAGAAGGCCTCGCCCTGATCAATGCGAGTCATCCACAATTCCTACTTTAGGTAGCTTCCGAATCTCTCCACCCCACGCGCCTGCTAAACTCGTAACATAAAACTGTCTGCCGTCAACGGGCACCTTAACTTGCAGCAATTCAAGATTGCGCCGCTTTGTTTCATAGTCGGCGTTTTCAATACCAGTGCGTATATCTTGGGCAAATTGTAGGGCATCTTGAATAACATTATCAGTCAGTCGCGCTGAACTCATTTCGGCTTGCAAAACTTCAAGCCGCGCGTTCAGTGCATCATAACGTCTGTTAACTTCACGAATATTATCTTCAAGTGATTTTGCCACAATACCACTTGCCCGCTGCAAAGCCTGCCCGATCTCAACGGCTTCGCGCTCAGTATTCGCGATCATCTCTCGAATAGCCGCGTATTCGTCTTGCTTGGGGTTTAGTGCGCTCAATTCCTCTTGTTGTGCAATGCGTAGAAGCCGCTCTAGGCGGGCAGTATCTGAAAACATCTCTACAATGCTCTCCCAAACATCTGCCTCAATTGCATCCGCCCTAATAGAACGCATTTTGCAAATGTGTTCTTCTAATTTGGCATGGTGATTATTGCGCCATGTGCAAGAGTAATAACGATGGTCACTAAAATACTCGCCGCTCATTGCTCGCCCACAAGCGCATTTGAGGTAGCCGCTCAATAAGTATTCATGTCTTGCATTGCGCTGGGATAATTCACGATTTCGCCCGCGTTGTGCCTGAGCGAGTTCCCAAACTTCACGTTCAATAATGGGGGGCACTTCGACAGTTATCCATTCATCACGAGGTCGTACATTTCTACTTTGTCCAATTCTCACTCCAAAATTCCACGCGCCGGCATAGACCTCGTTAGAAATAATAGCCAGTATGGCACACACCGGCCATATTCCCCCGTCGCGTTTTCTATGATAGCCTTTATTCAATTCGCCTGGGGTCGGCACACCCATTTCCGATAAACGCCGCGCAATTGCCCCGGCTGATAATCTCTTGCCGCTTTCATCCCCCATAACATACCAACGATAGATAAGCCTGACAAATTGCGCCCGTTCGCCAATGGGTTCTAGCGTTACAACTTTCCCATTTGAATCCCTGACATGCTTATACCCAAAAGGTGGGCGAGTTCCTACCACCTTACCAGCCTTTGCTTTTGCCCGTTTGCCGCGCATAGAACGCTCCCTAATCTTCTTGCGTTCGTCACTACCCTGCCAGCCTTTGATAACAAGTACTATATCTAATTCGCTTTCAATTTTTCCAACGTCAAGAGAATAGACCTCTATACCTGCTCGCAACCATGTTTGCACAGTTGCCAATAAATTCACAATATCACGGCTCAGGCGATCCACCTGGTATACAATCACCGCGTCAATTTCTCGCCGCCTGACAATTTCATCCAATCGCGCCGCTTGCGGACGTTCTGCTATTGGGGCCGCCCCGCTATAATCTTCACTTATCTCAACTGTAACTGTATAGCCTAATCTAACCGCAAATAACTTGCAAGCCTCAACCTGGCTTGGCAAGCTATATCCACGCTCTGCTTGGTCATCGGTGCTAACTCTTGCGTAAATTGCTGCTCGCTTGGTCATATTAATTCATCCTTTCTTTACCTATTTATTGTTCCTTATTCACATTAACTGAAGTTGCCTAACAGGAAGGCCGGCGGCGTGAAAGAAACTGAGTAACAAATCTGGCCGACGGCGTAAACGAGCAAAGCCACGATTGAGCATCTGGCGCATCTCCGCTTTATTTGCCGGTCGAGCATTCTTGAGATGGTGTTTGACATTTCCGTGACAGTATTCTTCAGGATTGAGTTCGGGAGCATAAGCTGGTAATTCCTCCACCTCGATCTCTGGACGGAATGTGTCAATGATTTGAGACAACTTGTTTTGGAATTTACTGTCGAAGTTTTCTGTATTGGCGAGATCTTTTTCTCCTTTCTTTCCGGCAGGTTGTGGAAAAGTGGACAGAAAAGCACTGCCCACTTTTCCACAACCACTACGACGACGGCGATTGGGTTTCTTCCTGCCTTAGCGCCGGTTTGGGTGGATTGATCCAAACTGCCTCGGGCAACTCTGGCGGTTTGGGCAGCCCTTTAACAAATCGTTCCGGGTTCTTTTGATAAGCGGCTTGCAACACTTGCTGGCGCTGCTGGATCACCACCGCGGCTCGGTCATAATGGACATCTGCAGGGGTGAGCAGCCCTAAACCGCTGTGGTGGTGGTCGTAGTTGTACCAGTCAAAGAAATCTTTGGCCCAGGAGCGGGCATCCGGTTGACATCCGAACCGTTCGGGATAATCGGGCTGATACTTCAAAGTCTTGAACTGGGCTTCGGAGTAGGGATTATCGTTGGAAACGTGCGGGCGGGAGTGAGTTTTGGTCACACCCAGATCCGCCATCAAGAAGGCCACCGGTTTGGAAGTCATCGAACTGCCCCGGTCGGCATGGATCGTGAGTTGATCCGGTTGAATGCCTTGGCGACCACAGGTTTCGGCAATCAGTTCCTTGGCCAGGTTGGCTGTCTCGCGTTCACTGATCAACCAGCCGACCACAAAGCGGCTGAAGACATCCAGGATCACGTACAGGTAGTAATAGGTCCACTTGGCGGGTCCCAGCAGCTTGGTAATGTCCCAACTCCATAATTCGTTGGGTTTGGTCGCCAATAGCTCCGGTTTGACGTAATTTGGATGCCGCAACTGGTTGCGGCGCTCGCAAATTTCATTGTTTTCATCCAAAATGCGGTACATCGTCCGCCAGGAGCATAGATAGTGCCCTTCGTCGATCAAAGTGGCATACACTTCGCGTGGCGCCTGGTCCTGAAATCGTTCACTGTTAAGGATCTGACGTACTTCGGCCTTCTCGGCCTGGCTCAGCGCTCGGGGGGAAACGGTTGGTTCAGGGGACGGCTGGCGTTCAATTGCCGCCGGCTGACGAGAGCGGTACAAACCGCTCCTGGGTACGTCCAGCGCCTGGCAGGCGCTCGAAACACTCACGGTTTCAGCCAACTGTTCGACCGACTGGATCAGTTCGGTTCGTCCGGGTCGGTTTCTTCGACCGCCACGCCGAGCATCTGAGCAACTTTTTTTTGGACATCGATGATCACTTCGGCCTGCCGCAAACGCTCTCGCAATCGCTCATTCTCGCGTTTCAGCTTGGCCAGTTCAACCGCCTGCGGATCCGGTTTCGGTCCTCGTTTGCGGGGCGACAGACCATCCAGTTCGCCTCGCTCGCGTTGCCGACGCCAGTTGCTCAGGCTGGAGGAATATATTCCTTCCCGACGCAGCAAGGCACCGATTTCACCCAACCTCTCGCAAGCATCTACTTCCTGCAGGATCCGCAGCTTGTATTCCGCAGTGTATTGCCGCCGTTTTGCTTTGGCGACTACTTCTGTTTTCGGCATCTCGAATGCTTTCGCTTTCAGCTCTACTACCATTGGTTTTCTCCTCCGCCCTGCTCACTAAATTATCGGGAGGAGTTGTCTCACTATTATAGTCACAGAGGGGATGGGCAGCCAGAAAAGCTTGCGTTTTCTTGCTCTTATGTGTCCGAGCTCGATCCCAGATCAAAATGATCCTGCCGCTCAGATGGTGCTGCAAATGGTGGAGTGAAACGATCACCGGGTCACTCTTGATGGAGCCTTCAAAATGACGCTTGTCGATCTTGCCCGACATCGTCAAGGCGACTGCAGTAGACAAAACTCGCCGATCCCGTGCTGTCCGCCGCAAGATGGGCTGTTTGCCTTTTCGGGCCCAGGTCGTCGCCAGCGGTTCCAGGAAAGAGAAGCCAAATTCATCGAAGAACACGATGATTGCGCCGAGCCGCAGCGCTTTTTTTTATCCTTGGCCAATTTTTTGCCAGCCACGCCTTCACCAGTTCTTCGTCTCGCTCGGCTGCGCGCGGTAATGGCTTCTGAACACTGTAGCCTAATTGATCCAGCACTCGCCACAGAGAGTTCGGATGATAGTCAATGTCAAATTCCTTCTTGAGCAATTCGCTCACTCGCACCAGTGTCCATCGATCCGTTGGAAACCCGGCTGCCAAAGCTCCTCGATCCAGCAGACGCTTCAACTTCTTCCTGATCTCCACAGTCAGTTTCGACGGACGTCCCGAACTTTTCCGTTGTCGCAATCGTTTGAGGCCGCCTGCTTCGATCGCTTTTGCCCAAGCGCCCACTGTGGCCCGGCTGACGCCTAGCTGTCTGGCGATCTCGGCTTTTGTCAATTTTCCAGCTCTCAGCAGCCGGCCTCCTTCTCTCCGACGTTCTTCCATTTGCTCGCGTGTCAGATACGATGGTTTCCATGTCATACCTTCTATTGTAAATTAACTTCAGCTAACGTGAATAGAATAGGCAAATTCATGACGTTTGGTAATTATATTCATTTGTTCAAAAGACTATAATAATAAGCGTGTAATTCGCTAGCAAGTTATTGAGTTGTGCAAGGTATTTTCTCAACCCATGAAAATACCCTGCCGTAAGTTTCTCTTTGGGAGGGCAGTATGGACAGGCGGATGCATTCCAATTTCCTTGCGATCCTGATCGCGAACCTGATTTTATTGTCTTTGGTGAGTACGCCGGCGATAGCGATGTCTGCTTTGAGTGGCGCGCAAACTCTTACAAATCCATCATTCCAAGTTACAAGAGTATCCGTTGCATCGGACGGAACGCAAGGAAATGATGATAGCGGGGTTTTTGGGAGTTATATTTCGGGCAATGGGCGTTACGTTGTTTTTGGCTCATTGGCTACAAATTTGGTAGCCAATGATACGAACAATCAGGGCGATGTTTTCGCCTATGATATGTTCACAGGGCACACCGAACGCGTTTCAGTCTCTTCAGCAACGGACCAAGGAAATGGTTTCAGCGGAAATGGAGCCGCAATAACAAAAGATGGTCGGTATATTGCGTTCAGTTCTCAAGCAACTAATCTGGTTTCAAATGACACGAACGGCCATCAGGACATATTTGTCCGCGATACACAAACAGGAACGACCCAAATTGCTAGTGTTGCATCTGATGGAACGCAAGGAAATGGAGACAGTGGATATTCAACGGTGGCAATCTCTGACGATGGGCGGTACGTAGCTTTTTATTCAATTGCGTCCAATTTGGTTGCTAACGATACCAACAATAAGGATGATGTGTTTGTCCACGATATGCAGACCGGAGCGACGCGCCGGGTTAGTGTTAGCTCAGCTGGTACCCAGGGAAATGATCATAGTTTTATTGATAGTATTTCTTCTGACGGTAAATATGTGTTATTTGACTCAATGGCCACCAACTTGGACTCAAGAGCTCCCAATGGGGGACTGTTTCTATATAATATGCAGACTGCGCAAATAGATTGGGCGGCTTCTGGTGCTGGGGGGACAATCTCTGATGACGACAGGTACATAGCTTTCTATTCCGTGGCAAACAGCTTAGTGCCCGGCGACACGAATGGGGTGGGAGATGTGTTCGTTTACGACAGGCAAAATAGTCTCAGTAGATTCCAAATTTGACTTGAAAGGGTGAACTTGCCGTGGCATACTTCCAACTGCCAAGGAGGAAGCGCCATGAACAAGTCCACCCCACCACAGCCGGTCCGATTGACCGACCGCAGCACCTTGAATTCTACCATTGGAGTTTTGGAAGAACATTTTGATCTTTCTGCGGATGGCTATCTTTGTCAGCGACGGGATTTGTGGCAAGTGTTGGTTGCGGTTTGCGCACGGGCGAGCACGATCGAATCGACGTGTAATGATCTGAATGGTCCTGACAGCAATACGATCAGGGTTTACCTCAACCAACAACTGAAGCCGGAGAGGATCCCGTGGCTGCAACGAGAGTGCAATGAGGCGCTGGCCAGCCAATTGCCGTCCTGGCTGTGGGATCACCCCCAGCAGATTGCCTGTGATTTGCATGAGGAACCCTACTACGGTAGATATGACGTGGAAGCTCCTGACAATTGGGTGCGCGGCGACGAAGCCCGGGATGGCACCAGCCATTTTTATTGCTGTGCCACGGCTTATATTATTCATCGGGGAGTGCGCATGACTCTGGCGGTCGAATTTGTCAACCCGCATGAGGCCTTGTCGTGTGTGTTGGAGCATCTGTTGAGCCGGGTCAAGGAGCTGGGCATTCCATATAAAAGCCTGTTTTTGGACAAGGGCTTCTGCTCCATCCCGATCATGACCTCCTTGCTGTCCCAGGGTTTGCCGGTCTTGATGGCTGCCCCAGTCAAAGGCAAGAAAGGTGGTACCCGGGCGCTCTGCCAGGGTCGGGGCAGCTACTTCACCCAATACACCTTTCACAGCCCGATCCACGGCCAGCTTACGGTTCCGGTGGCCGTCGTGCGCACTTTTGCCAAACGTCGCCACGGGCCTCTCAGAGCCCAGTGGTTGGTGTATGTCGTGTTGAACCTGCCCGCTTTGCCCATCCGCGCCGTCCGCAAAACTTATCGGCGTCGTTTCGGAATTGAGTCCTCCTACCGCATGATGGAGAAGAACCGCCCCCGTACCACCTCCCTCAATGCTGCCCTGCGCTTCCTGTTCATGGGCCTGGCCTTGATCCTGCTCAATATTTGGATCGCCTTGCAATGGACCTACCTGCGTATCCGCGGGCGTGGTCCCAGGCGGGTCGCTAATCAATACTTTCGCCAGGATCGCATGCAGCGCTTTTTGTCCCGGGCGATCGAGGCCGTTTATTCTGTCGTAACCATGGTCGACCCACCCAATGTCAAACCTGTTTTCTCAAACTTGTGATCTACTGAGTCTTATAACACGCGTCTCAGTGGCCTCGGATGGCACGCAGGCAAATGGAGCCTCGACGGATTGTATGGGTGGGGGTCCGACTATTTCAGGCAATGGAAGATATGTGGTGTTTGGGTCATCGGCTACTAATTTAGTGCCTGGAGATACGAATAGCGCAAGCGATATATTTGTTCATGATAACGTAATAGGAACCACGACCCCGCGTCTCTGTAGCTGGGGATGGGACCCAGGGAAACGCTTGTAGTTCTGGCGCAGGTAGGGACGCGACGATATCGGACAATGGAGCAATAGTTGCCTTTGGATCTGATGCCACGAATTTAGTCGCCGGCGACACAAATGGAAAAGAAGACATTTTTGCAGTCAGAATTTTTGTGCCCTTTCTCAATTTACCCCTTGATTATACAAATACAACTTTTTCAGTCGCTGCAAACGGCAATTATGGTAGCAACACAGGCCTAGTCAATTCATGGTTTGACCATAACCCTGCAGTTAACACTGTATCAATTTGGACAGGAAATACTTATACTGGGGCGCTTGTAACAGGGGTATCAACTTGCAATCGTATAAGTTGTTATGATGGACATGATGGTATTGATTTCCAAAATATACAAGCAAATGAGAAAATCTATGCGGCGGCGAATGGAACGGTCTTCGGTGTCGTGAACAATTGTCAAGTCGGCGTTACCACTTGTGGCTCTGGATTTGGAAATCAGGTTTGGATCAATCACAGCAATGGTTACGCAACTCTTTACGGCCATCTAGCCTCGGTTTCAGTAAGCAATGGTCATGTCATAACAAATCGTCTCGCACAACCCTTAGGAATTATGGGGGAGACAGGGAATGCTTATGGTGTTCACCTGCACTTTGGTCTTTACTACGATCAAAATGGGGATGGTACGTGGGGTTGGAACGAAGCGGTTGATCCTTATGGCTGGCAAGGTACATCTGCAGATCCCTGGAGCATCCCTAGTACCTATCTTTGGATTCACCCGCTCTCAGCACAACAACAAGTTGACAGTAGTGGCGGCAGTGTGTCGAGTCCATCGGGCTTGAAAATGGTTGCTGTTCCATCAGATGCACTGGATAGTGCTGTTACCTTGGAAATATGGGATACGCCGCCAGTAGCTGAACCTTCGGCACAATTACGTTCAACCGGTGATTCTTTCCTAATGCAGGTATTGGGGTGGCTCACGGGTAGCAGCAGTATGGCACCATCACTAAAAAGAAGCATGTTAGCATCACTAAAGCTGTCGCCCCTAACGAGTTCTTCTACAAATAGTTTTAATTCACCTGTGACTGTCTCAATAAACTTTACTCCATCTTCCTTGCCGCATTTCAATATTAACCAGTTAGCGATCCAACAAAGGGATCAGACCAATCAAGTATGGACACCGCTCGCTACTAACATTGACACGATCAATAATCTAGCATCTGCCCAAACAACTCAACCTGGTAACTTTGATTTGCAAGGTCCGTTGGTTTGTCCAACTGACACTCTGGAACCCAATGATAATTATGAAGAGGCTAGTGTTGTAGCAACCGCCGGAACCCAAGTCAATAATCTATTCGATATTGCTCAGGATGAAGATTGGTTCCAGTTTGATGCAATAGCGGGCACAGCCTATTCTATCAATACAGCAAACTTGGCTACTGGCGTAGGTACTGTCTTGCAGATTTACGACACAGACGGAGTCACTTTGTTAGCATCAAGTAGTAATAGCGGAGGCGGTGCATCTGCTTTGAATTGGACGGCGACGCATGCTGGAACATTTTTCGTGCGAGTATCACAGGCAGCGGGAAGCACTTATGGTTGTAATGCCTCCTACAATCTGAGCGTCATAGTGATTCCTACTATCTCCGGCAGTTTGGGTGCAGGTGGTGCAAATGCCACTCTGACTTATACTGGCGGCTCAACCTCTGCGGACGGTAGCGGCAGCTACGCGTTCACTGTGCCCTACAACTGGTCTGGCACAGTTACTCCTTCTCTGGCGGGGTACACCTTCTCACCGACTAACCGTACCTACACCAATGTCGTAGCGGATCAGACCGCTCAAAACTATACGGCATCAGCCATCACCTACACCATCTCCGGCAATGCAGGAGTCGCGGGAGCGACCTTGAGCTACACCGATGGCACGTCCAAGACCGCCACTTCTGATTCGGACGGCAACTATTCCTTCACGGTATCCTACAACTGGTCTGGGACGGTCACACCTTCGCTGGCGGGTTACACCTTCTCCCCGACTAATCTCTCCTATACCAACGTCCTGGCGGATCAGACCGATCAGAACTTTACAGCTACGCAGGTTTTCACCATTTCCGGCAATGTGGGAGTAGCAGGAGCCACCTTGAGTTACACCGATGGCACGCCTAAGACGGCCACGTCCGCTTCGGATGGCAGCTATTCCTTCATCGTCTCCTACAACTGGAGTGGCACGGTCACACCTTCTCTGGCCGGTTACACCTTCTCACCGGCTAATATTTCCTACACCAATGTCCTGGCGGACCAGACTGCTCAAAACTACACGGCATCAGCCATCACCTACACCATCTCCGGCAATGCCGGTGGAGCTGGCGTGAAACTGACCTACGTAGTTAACGGAGTCACCAAGACTGTGCTATCAGCCAAAAATGGCAATTACGCATTCACGGTTCCTCTGGGTTGGTCTGGCACAATCGTGCCGTCAATGCAATGTGGAAGCCGCAACTCTCTGAAGAGATGTTACTTTACACCCTCAAACAGGGTTTACACCAATGTTCAAACGAACCTGACAGGACAGAATTTTGTACTAAAGAAAGCGTATTAGTTTGCCACAGTTAATAACGTCCGATAGATAGTTAACAAATCGATGGAGTGCTCGCGGCTGAATTCTTAATAGGCAAGCGTAAGACTGGCTATACCTTCTCACTGAGCAACATCTCTTATTCAAACGTAGTGGCAAACCAAACCAACCAAAACTATACGGCACTCGTGACCCTTTCCGGTAACGCCGGAGATGCGAGCGTAATCCTGCACTACACCAACGGGACTGCCATGACGGTCACATCTCCTAGCAATGGGCACTACTCGTTTACGGTTCCCTACGGCTGGTCCGGGACGGTCACCCCCACGAAAACCGGCGTGACTTTCACTCCCGCGAGCCTCACCTATACCAGCCTCGCAACGAAACAGACGAGCCAGAACTATGCAGACATCATCAGCTTCGCCTCCACGGCGGCTTATGACGGTTGGATCCTCGAATCCGCCAAGGGCAGCGGTAAAGGCGGCTCCATGAACTCAACCGCCACCACCTTCCCACTGGGCGATGACAGCCACAACCGCCAGTACCGCGCCATCCTATCCTTCAAAACGGCCAGCCTGCCCGATACCGCCGTCATCCAATCTGCCGTGCTCAATATCATGCCAAGCGGCTCGCCGGTTGGCACTGATCCGTTTACCGTGCTGGGCAGCTTGTATGCGGACATTCGCACGGGTTATTTCGGTCTCAGCCCGTCCTTGGAGCTTGCGGATTTCAATGCTCTAGCCACGGCCAACAAGGTCGGCAGTTTTGGCAGCACGCCGGTCACCGGATGGTATAGTGCAACCCTCAATTTGACTGGAAAACTCGACATCAACAAAACCGGCCAGACGCAGCTGCGCCTACGCTTCTCAACGCCGACCAATAATAACAATTTGTCGAACTACATGCCGTTCTTCAGCGGTAATGCGCCTGCAGGGAGTCAGCCACTTTTGATCATTGCGTATTCCCTGCCATAAGGTAATTGGAATAAGTAAGGTCACGTAGACGAATAAAGAAAAGGGCTTCCTCGGAAGTCCTTTTCGAATCTCTTACTTGAAAGAGCAATTTGTGAATTATAAGCGCAATAGAGATGAGAGTCGCTCTTCCTTTACAGGTACAATTTATCATAAGGCAGGGCGAGCCAGCCCGCTCTGCGTCTCATGCGATATTCTCAGCTTGCTTCACCTTGCTGAATAAGTCAACAAGCAAAGGTGATAACTTATAGTCGTAATTATGAATGACTGGTAAGTGCCATGTATATCACTGCTTCGGTATTTATTAACGACGACGAGCCCGGGCTGCATCACGATTACGAGGCTTGGCTGGAAGGGCTTGCCCCGCACGAGCCGGTCAGTAAATACCGCCACAACGACACCGGCGAAGACAATGCCGATGCGCACCTGAAACGCCAGGTCATGGGGCGGGAAGTGGTTGTCGCCGTAACCCAAGGCCGGCTGGACTTTGGTCCCTGGGAGCAGATTTTCTACGGCGAGTTCGACGGCCGGCGCCGCAAGCGTGTCCTCGTAAAAATAATTGGTGAATGAAGCAACCGTGAGTCCTTTCAGGGGAGATCAATCCCGGCTCACGGGAGAAGACTTTAACCCTGGACCGTCCAGTGGTTTCATCCCGAACCCACGAAGGATCTCATTCGGAGCGTTCACTCGAGAGAACACTTCAACAAAATTGGAATATTTTTCCTCCCAGTTTGTAGCAGAGAACAGCTCAATGCGCACAATGAGTGAAACGAAAAACCCGTCCCGGCCTTGCTGATCACCTCGCCGCTCGGGATCTCTTTATTTTTTATCTTGCCGGCACAAAGTACAGACTGGTATGTGGGTTTTATAAGGTTGCCCCTCAATCCATGATGATCGGTTTTTCCCTGCTGGCTATAAACGCCTGGGAGTGATCCGCTGAGTGCTCCTGTGGTTATTCGTCATCCTGAGAAATTTGTCTTTTATCGCAGCACTTTTTTGGCGTGATAACTGCCAGATAAACGCATCGGTGTGAACCTTTTCATACCTCCTAGTGCTGAATCCCCGCTTATTAACGGCAGGAGGTCTATGATAATCATGTTTCTTCGCATACAATAAACAGTATGCCTGAATAACCCCGGAGAGGAGACACCATGAAAAAACTGCGCTGGTATGACTATCTGACCATTAACATCTTCTGGCTCGGCCTCAACATCCGCAACACCGCCCTGGGTTCTATCTTCATGCCTTACCTGGTGCAGCTCTTCACGCCCGCCTCGCAGATCAACACCCGCCTGGGAGCAATGCGGGCCGCAGGCCTTGTGATCGCCATGCTGGTGCAGCCGGCAGCCGGTCTGATCAGTGACCGTTCCACCTCGCGCTTTGGCCGGAGGCGTCCTTTCATCCTGGCCGGGGCTTTGGGTGACCTGCTCTTCCTGGCGGCCATCGCTCTGTCCTGGAATTACATCTCTCTGCTGATTGCCATTCTTCTGATTCAGTTCACTTCCAACATTTCTCACGGGCCGTTGCAGGGGCTGATCCCGGATTTAGTGCCTGAAGACCAGCGCGGGCGCGCCTCGGCGGTCAAATCGATCATGGAGCTGCTGCCGATCATCCTGGTCGGGATCACCATCGCCAAGATGGTCCAGGCCGGGCAGCTGGATTGGGCAATCCTCACCACCGGCGCAGCGCTGCTGGTTCTGGCCATCATCACGGTGGTCTTTGTGAAGGAGACGCCGCTGGCGGAAAAGCCGAATACGCCTTTCTGGCCGCCGATGCTGCGTGTCCTTGGAATGCTGGCCGGCATCGTTATCGGGGCGGCTGCGGGCTTAGTAGGCGGAGGCCTGGTTGGCGGATTGGCAGGCTGGATCACTGCTGTGATCACCGGTGCGCCGCTGTCCTGGCAGGCAGCCGGGAAGCTGACTCTCCCCGCGGCGGTAGTGATCGGTGTGGGCGGAGGGATGGCCATGATCGTGGCCGTGGTGATAGGAGTGTGGGCGGGCGCACTGGCTACCCTGGGCCGGGATGCTCGCCGGCAATCCTCCTTCACCTGGTGGATCGTCAACCGGCTGATGTTTCTGGCTGCGGTCACCTCGATCCAAGGCTCGGCCTTTTACTTCGTGATGTACGCCTTCAAGCTCACCGACAAGAACGCCTCCGGCCTGACCGGCACGCTCACAGCGATCATCGGCATCTTCATCCTGGTCGCGGCACTGGCGAGCGGTTGGCTGGCGGACCGCATCGGGCGCAGGCTGCTGACTGCTTTGAGCGGGGTCACGGCTGCGGTCGGCGGATTCCTCCTGCTCAGCACCATCTGGGTTCCAAACCTGGTGATGATCTACATCGCCGGGACGATCATCGGGCTGGGGACTGGCTTGTTCATGACTGCCAACTGGGCATTGGGCACGGACCTCGTGCCGCCGCAGGAGGCCGGGCGCTACCTGGGTATCTCCAACCTGGCGGGTGCCGGAGCGGGTATCGTCGGGGCGGGCATCGGGGGCCTGGTGGCTGACCAGTTGAATCTCTTTAAACCTGGACTGGGTTATTTCGCCATCTTTGCCAGCTATGCGGTGCTCTTTGCCCTGAGCGCGGTCAGCCTGCTTGGGGTGCGAGAGACAAAAGGCTGATCCGGGGCTTCTAAACACCTTGCGGAGCATCTCCGGAGTGAACCGAGAGATAGCGAGACACCACCAGTCCAAGCAGTTATAATGGTGGGTTGGGGACCGAAATCCTTTTTCAAGGAGAACCCATGACGATTGTCCTGGATGGTTCCAACCTTACCATCGAAACTCTGGTTGCCATTGCCCGCCGCGGCGAGCAGGTGGCCCTGCATCCCCAGGCCCTCGAGCGCATCCGGACCTGCCGGGCGATGCTGGAAGAAAAGCTCTCTGCCAGGGAAATCATGTACGGGACGAACACAGGCATCGGGGAATTTTCAGAAAAGGTGCTTACTGACGAGCAGGTGAAATTATTTCAGCGCAACCTGGTCTACAACCACGCCGCCGGGATCGGCGAACCGCTCCCGGCGGAATGCGTGCGCGGCGCCATGGCCGGGCGGATTAACGTGCACGCCCATGGCAATTCTGGTTGCCGCCCGGAGATCACCCAGACCCTGGTGGCGATGCTCAACAAAGGCGTCACGCCGGTGGTCTGCCGTAAAGGCTCGGTCGGGGCGAGCGGCGACCTGGCGCCCATGGCCCAGATCGCGCTTCTGCTGATGGGTGAAGGGGAGGCCTGGTACAACGGCGAACGCCTGCCGGGGAGGGAGGCCATGGAAAAAGCCGCGATCCCCATCCCCGACCTGCAGGCGCGCGACGGGCTGGCGGCCATCAACGGCTCCAACATGCTGACTGCCATTTCTGCACTGCAGATCTATGATATGGAACGCTGGCTGAAGCAGGCCGAAATCGCCGCGGCTGTGTCCCTGGAAAGCTTGCTGGCCAACCTTAAACCCTACCAGGCGAAGATCCATGAGCTGCGCGGTTTCAAGGGGGCGGTCCAGAGCGCAGCCAATATCCTGAAGTGCATCCAGGGTTCGGATCTAGCAAGCGGCAAAATGAAAACCAAGGTGCAGGATGCCTACTCGATGCGCTCAACGCCCCAGGTCATCGGAAGTGCACGGGACGCCATCGCCTTCGCCCGCTCGCAGGTGGAGATTGAGCTGAACGGGGTTGGCGATAACCCGATCTTCGTCCCGGAGCTCAAGCAGACCCTGACCGGGGCGAACTTCCAGGGCTCTCCAGTGGCCCTGCCCATGGACATGGCCGGGGCAGCGATCACCATGGTCTGCGTGCTCTCGGAGCGCCGGTTGAACCGACTGACCAACCCGTCTCTCTCCCAGGGGCTGCCGGATTTCCTCACGCCGGACCCGGGTTTTTACTCCGGTATGATGCTCAGCCAGTACACCGCCGATACGCTCATCGTCGAAAATCGCATCCTCTCCTCACCGGCGAGCATCCAGTCCATTCCGGCGGCCGCCGACCAGGAGGACTTTGTCTCGATGGGCATGAACACCGCCCTCAAAAACGAGCAGATCCTGGAAAACGCCTATGGCGTGCTCGGCATCGAGTTCATGGCTGCCGCCCAGGCGCTGGATTTCCGCAAGTTCACCCCCGGCAGGGGAGTGGGCAGGGCGCGTGAGATCATCCGCCGGCACGTCGCCCACCTGGATGTAGACCGGCCGCTTTATCCCGATCACAACACCATGAAGGAACTGGTGAGATCGGGTGAAATCCTGGAAGCCGTGGAAGCCGAAGTCGGCCCTCTCGCGTGACGGATTAAGCGCGCATGTCCCTTATCCACTGCGATTTTTTCTCCGAAACCCTCGGGCTGAACTGTGCGATGACCGTGCTCCTGCCGCAGCGCCCGCAGGTGGAAATCAAGGCAGGGCCGCGCCCCGCCCTCCCGACATTAACCCTGCTGCACGGCCTGTCCGACGACCACACCTCCTGGGTGCGGCGGACCTCCATTGAGCGCTATGTGGAAGGGCGAAACCTGGCTGTGGTGATGCCCTCCGTCGGGCGCAGTTTCTACACCGACATGGCACACGGTGGACGTTACTGGACCTTCATCAGCGAGGAACTGCCGGCCCTGGCCAGGGATTTTTTCCATCTATCCTCAGCGCGAGAAACCAATTTCATCGCGGGGATCTCCATGGGCGGCTACGGCGCCTTCAAGCTGGCCCTGTCCCATCCAGACCGGTTTGCAGCTGCCGCCAGCCTTTCCGGCGTGCTGGATATCGCTGCCAACGCCCGGGAGGACGATGAGGGGGACCTGCAGGAGGAGATGAGGAATGTGTTCGGCCGTCTGGACAAACTGGCGGGCAGTCGCAATGACCTGTTTGCCCTGGCTCAAAAAGCTGCCCGTTCAGATCACAAGCTGAAACTTTACCAGTGCTGTGGAACAGAAGACCCACTCTACGAAGAGAACGTCCGTTTCCGGGATCTCGCCCGCAAGCTGTCCATCGACCTGACATATAGAGAAAGCTCTGCAGGACACGAGTGGGCGTACTGGGACAAACAAATCCAAAAAATCCTCGACTGGCTTCCACTCCCATGAAAAAACTAACCTTTCTCACTAAAACCACCCTCCTGCTCGGTTTTTTCTTCGGCCTGGATAAAATCCTGGCTTTCGTCAAGTACGTGCTCTACAACAGGATCGTCGGTCTCGAAGGCGTCGGCATCTTCGGCGCGGCGAACAACATCCCCAACTACCTTTCCGCGCTTCTCTCCGGCGGGGCGCTCGGGATTGCCTTCATTCCTGTGTTGAGGGAGTACCTGGACCGGGAAGGGCGGGAGCAGGCCTGGGACCTGTTCTCCCAGATCATCAACCTGGCTTTCATCATCACCGGTGTATTTTCAGTGATCATTATCCTGCTGGCGGGACCGCTGGTCCGCTACATCATCGTCCCGGATTTCACGCCGGCGAATCAGGCTTTGACAGCTTCGCTCATGCGTCTGGACCTGGTGGCCATCCTGATCTTTTCCATCAGCGGGCTGGTGGCCTCCGGCCTGCAGGCCAACCAGCACTTCCTTCTGCCTGCCCTGGCTCCGATCTTTTACAACCTGGGCCAGATTTTTGGGGTGATGGTGCTCACACCGGGCAGTAGTCTTCATTATGGCCCGATTCGGCTGCCTGCTTTTGGGCTGGGACTGCAGGGCATGGTCTACGGCGTCATCCTGGGCGCACTCCTGCATTTGCTGATTCAGGTGCCCGGACTGATCCGCTATCAATATCACTGGAAACCGATCCTGGGATTGAATTCAGCGGGAGTCCGGCGGGTGCTGATTCTGCTCGGGCCCCGCGTCCTGACCATGGCCAGCATCCAGGCCTACTTCGTGGCTCGCGACAGCCTGGCTTCGCGCTTTGGTGCGACCGGGGTTGGTGCGCTCAATGTCGGCTGGACCATTGAGCAGGTTCCGGAGACGATCCTGGGTACCGCTATTGCTGTGGCGATCCTGCCCTCGCTCGCAGATTTCATTGATCGGAAGCAGATTGAGCAGTTCACCGCAACCACCAACCGGGCCTTGCGGGTCATGCTGGGACTCAGTCTGCCCGTGGCCGCTCTCATCGGAATGGGGGTGAGGCCGCTGGCACAGAGATTCTTTGGCTACAATGCCGCCCAGCTGGACCTGCTGACCGCCTGCACGTGGGCTTTCCTCATTGGACTGGTGGGAGAGTCCTGGCTGGAGGTTGCAGTGCGTTCGTTCTACGCCAACCAGAACACACGCACGCCCCTCGTCGCCGCTTTTCTCCAGGCAGTGGCCTTCTTCCTGCTTTCGCTCCTGCTCAGGCCATTGGTTGGACTGGAAGGCATCCCTCTGCTGCATCGCTGACCTTGACTGTCCAGGCCCTGGTTCTGCTCGTCCTGCTCAACGGACGTTTTCCGGGCATGCTGCATGTAGGGACCACGGTGCTGAGGGCCGTCCCGGCCTGTCTTTTAGCAGGCCTGCTGGCCTTTGCTGTATTGAGATACGGTCCGTTATCATTGCTGCCACGCACCCTGCTGGGCATGGTGGTCGGAGGGCTGGTCTCCGTGCCCCTGATCTGGCCGGAAATTCGCCTGCTTTTCCGGCTCTAAACGTGGAGTATAATAGCCGCCATGTCTGAAATTCCCGAGACACCATCAAACCAAGTCCAAGGCATCCCCGGCAAGCGCCGGGTTGGTCCATCGGCCCTTCTTCTAGCCATTTTGGGTTTTCTGGTCCTGATCGCTGTGGGAATAATGGCGGGCTACTTCAGTGGACAAGGCGTCCGTCTCGATGCCCAGTCGACCGATGTTTCCATGCAGCTCAAGTCCCAGTTCGACCTGGGTAACCAGGCGCTGGCTGCTGGAGAATATGAAGTCGCTCGCCAGCATTTCCAGTATGTCATCGACCATGAACCGAACTACCCCGGGGTACAAGCAGCTTATACTCAACTGCTGCTGCAGATGAATGTTTCACCCACCCCGACCCTTTCCTCCACGTCTGAGGTCACTGCCACTCCGGACAATAGCAGCGAACAGGATACCTACGACCATCTCCACAGCCTGCTCGCAGCTCCTCCCAAGACGGTCGACGACTGGAATGCGGTCACCGGGTTGCTTGATTCCCTGCGCAAGGGCGATCCAACCTTCCACGCGGCAGAGATCGATGGCATTTATTACATTGCTCTCCGCCAGCGGGGTATCGCCAAGATATTTGCCCAATCCTGCCAGGACATTACCCTGGAAGGCGGCATCTATGACCTGACCCAGGCGGAGAATTTCGGGCCCCTGGACTTGTATGCGGATGATGTAAGGGATGCCGCCCGCTATTACATCACCGGAGCGACATTCTGGGAGCTGGACTGGAACCAGGCCCTGTACTATTTCGGACAGGTGTCGCTGATTGCCCCGAACTTGATGGATGCCTCCTGCCAGACGGCCACTCAGCGCTGGGCAGTTGCCTCCATTCATGTCGGCGATATTTTCTTCGCCACGCAGGACTACTGCAGCGCTGCGACCCAATATGCCAATGCCGCCGGAGTGAACATCCCGGATAATGCCACCGCAGCCCCCACGGCGGATTATGCCGACAGGCAATGCAACCCGCCTGCTCAAGCAACCCGGGTTGTGACACCTACTGGCCCAACTCCGACGCTCAAGCCAACCAAAACACCCAAACCCTCCAAAACCTCCACACCGTAACCGCACTCCCCGGCAGCCCCTATCCGGCTAAACGATGATTGAAGAAGCCCCGACCTCCTCGATCCCCTCCAGGGGTCAAGAGACCGGGACTTTTTTATGTGAATGCGGAGCACCACGCGGTCCTTTGCTTCTAATTTCTAGCTCGCGATAAATCAAACGGGAGGCCTCTGCCAGGAATAAAGCCGGATAAGCCCCGATTCTGCCCCAACAAGAGTGAATGTTCTATGTCTCTCAGCCCTTAGGGGGAAAGATGTGTGCCTGGATCGACCGCCCCTGACATTTCACCTCAAACATTTTTTGGAGCGTGCGGGGGCTACCGGGGCACAGTGTAGAATTTGTTGGGTTCGTCCGGATAATAATAGATGGCCCGCCGGGCCGGATTGGCCCGGACGAGCGCCGCGTCCTCTACCGGGCCGCTGCTCCGGGCAAAGATGAACGGGGAGGTCAACCAGGGATCTTCCAGTTCAAGCAGCCCGGCATACTCCGTCCAATTTTTTTGTACATGAACGATGACCAGTGCCGGGGTCATGCCTCGCGCCTGGGGGGTCAGGAACGGCTCCAACTGCGCGCGGTGGACCCCATACAGCCCGTAAAGAGAGTTCAGCTGTGTGGGCAGGCTAAAGCCCAGGTTGTAAGCCACCAGGGCAAGCGTCAGGAGGCCGGTGCCCAGGGTGCGCCAGCTGCGCCAGTGGAGATCAGTCCGGCTACCCGCCAGCCATAGTATTCCCAGGGCACTGATCAAGGTCAGGCCATACAGACCTTCATAATAATAGCGCGGACCGTAGTGGCCGACCCAGGCCCAGTAGAATATATACACAAATACCAGACTGGCAAAAACGCTGAAGGGGAGCCAGGCCTCCCGGGAACGGCGTATGGCCCACAGGCCGAAAGGCAGGAAGAGCCAGGAAAAGATCCCCCAACCAAACAGGTCTTTCGCCACCTCGGAGAGCATGATGCCGGCATTTCTAAGCCCCAGCATCAGGGTGTGGCCTCCGGGTTCCAGTCCAACCCCAGAGCCGAAACCGATCCGGTCGAAAGGCCACCACAGGGTGTAGGGGTTGGTGGTCGGGCTCCCGGTCACGCCATACTGCCAGAGCAAGAGCAGGCACCCTACGGCGAGGGCGATGGCGCCAACTGCTATCACCCGGGAGCGGATTTCATTCTGGCTGCGCCAGAGGAGCAGGATCCCATGAATGAAAAACGGCAGGGCAACCCCCAGGGCGGTCAGCGGGCGGGTAAGCGCCAGCAGCCCCAGGGACAGACCTGCCACTCCCACACAAACCCAGGGCGGGACATTCCATTTTGTATTCGTCTCCGCGCGGTGTTCCTTTCCAAAGGCATCCAGCCAGGCCAGGATAAACGCCAGGCTCAGCACGAGTGACCAGGGATGCGAGTTGAGTGAGCCCGAGTTGATCAGGAAGAAAGGGGAGCTCAGGGTAAGCAGGACGGCAAGCACTCCGGTCCGGGTGTCGAAGAGTTTTTGTCCCAGCCGGAAGGTCAGCCAGAGAGCCAGGCCTGCGAGCAGTGGATTGATCCAGGGACGGATGCCCAACAGAACACCAAATGCCAGGACCACCGGCCAGCCGGGAGGATACTTGGCGAAGCGCTGCCCGTGCTCATCCACAACGAACGGCACCTGCATATTCTGCGCATCGCTTGGGGTGGGGGCGGTCAGTTTCCCGTGGGCAAAGACTTTGGCCTGCCAGACATAGGCCATCTCGTCTTCGACATGGGGCAGTCCCTCGAAGACCCGCTCAGCTACGGCATAGGCTGCGAGGACGCCCGCCAGACTGAGAATAAAAACGAAACCTTCCGCCTTGCGCATGATTTCTGGAACGCTTTACCCGGCGAGGACTCCGGTCAGGTCGTACGCCATCGCCCCTGTAATCCTTACCGGTACTAGGCTGCCGATCTCCACCTGGCCTTCGACGAAAACCAGCCCATCGATTTCAGGGGCATCGCGGTAGGAGCGGCCGATGGAGATTCCCTTATCGACCCCCTCGATGAGCACATCCAGTGTCCGGCCGACCAGGGACTGGTTGATCTGGAGCGAGATGTTTTGCTGGAGCTCCATCAGGCGCTGGTAGCGCTCCTCCTTGACCTCGGCTGGCACCGGGTCTCCAAGTGGTTCAGAGGACGTTCCCGGTTCGAAAGAAAACTGGAACGTCCCGACCCGGTCGAAGCGCATCTCTTTTACGAAATCCAGGAGCGCCTGGAACTCCACCTCCGTCTCGCCGGGGTAGCCGACGATGAACGTGGTCCGGATGGCGAGATCCGACAGCCTCTCGCGCATCCTGGCGATCGTCGTGTAGACCCATTCCAGGTTGGCCGGTCGGCGCATGCGCTGCAGGGTGTCCGGGTGGGCGTGCTGGAGAGGCATGTCCAGGTAGGGCAGGACCTGCGGCCGCTCGGCCATGACCTCGATCAACCGGTCAGTCACGTAGCCGGGGAACGCATACATGATTCGGATCCAGTCAATCTCCGGCACGGAGGCGGTGATTTCCTCCAGGAGGATCGCCAGGCCGTTTTTCATGCCCAGGTCATGGCCGTAATCGGTCGTATCCTGGGCGATCAGCACCAGCTCGCGCACGCCCCGCTCACTCAGGGTGCGGGCCTCTCGCAGGATGGTTGCCATTGGCCGGCTGACCGCCGTGCCTTTGATCAGCGGGATGGCACAGAAAGCGCAGGGCCGGCGGCAGCCGTCGGCAATTTTGAGATAGGCGCTTGCCCCGGCAATCGAGGCACGCAGTACATCCTGCTCATCTGTGCCGACCGTGGCGGCGTCGGGGAGATGATAGAGCGGCTCGGGGTGGGGCCCTTTGCGCAGTTTGCGGACGAGCTCGAGGATGTCCATCCAGCGGCGCGTCCCGAGGATGCCGTCTACTCCGGGGACCTGGCGGGCGACCTCTGCCCCGTAGCGCTGGGTCAGGCAGCCCGCGGCGATGAGCAGCTGGCCGGGGTGTTTCGCCTCTGCCAGGGCACGCAGGGCGCTGTATGATTCGTCTTTTGCCGGTCCGATAAAACCGCAGGTGTTTACAATCAATAGGCTGGCCTGCTGGGGGGTCTTCACCTGGCGGTAGCCAGCGCTGGAGAGCAGCTGGGCCATGGAATCGGTGTCGACCGAGTTCTTGGCACAGCCCAGGGAAGTCAAATGAAACGTTTTAGGTGTCATTCCATTAAATTCCTGTTTTCCCGGCGGGAAAGGCTGGGAAAGGCATACCGTTAAGGGATGATGGACGTCGCAGAGGGCGTGGGAGTTGGCGAGTAACGCGACGTGGGGGTTGGATGGGATGAGGTCCAGGTTGGGACCGGGGACTGGGTGGAGGTGGGCGTA
The DNA here is from genome assembly GCA_963753465.1 of uncultured Chloroflexia bacterium. Lineage (GTDB taxonomy): Bacteria > Chloroflexota > Anaerolineae > Anaerolineales > Villigracilaceae > UBA877. The sequence goes on along the minus strand of CAVWCJ010000002.1, from coordinate 538,115 downwards.
AAAGTCGGAGTGGGATTGAGGATCCCGTTGGCCGTGTAGATGTGGTCAACGACTTCACCGAGAGTGCCCATCGGCCCCAGGTTGTTCTGGTTGTAAGTGATGCTCACCGCGGCGCCGTTGCCTGTCAGCACTTCGATTTGTGTGTTGGCCTCATAGGAATACGCATTTCCCAGGGCAAGGATGCCCTGGAATTTCACCGTCCCGTCCACGGTGACGCTCACCCAGGTACTCTGGGTGGCAACCAGGATGATCTGCACCGAGCCAGTGCCTCCTGTCGGGAGGGCAATGACCGGTGTGGTACCTGGCGCCTGGGAACTTTCTCCGATCTGGGCTACCGCCGTCAAGGTGGCCGTCACGGTAGCCTGGGGGGAGGCAATCAGGATGTCTGAAATGGAAGGCGCAGAAGGTTGAGGTGTGGTTCCCGTGCGCAAGCTGACGATGCGTGAGGTCCCCCAGATTGCAAAGATGATCAGGAAAAGAATCAGCCCGCCGCCAACCAGGAGGTCAGTGGTCAGATAGCGCCGGATGACCGCGAGAAAGGGCAGTTTGAGTGGAAATTTGACCTTGGATTGAAATGGACCTTCCTGAGCCAGCTCGGTGACCTCGACTTGGCGTTCCAGGTGCTGCGCCTGCAAGCCATCCGCAAATTTTAAAAGGATGGCATCCACGTCCAGGTCGAGGAAGTGGGCATAGTTATTGAGCATGCCGCGCGCCTGGACCGAGGACGGCAAGCGGTCAAATTCTCCCTCTTCCAGGCGCTGCAGGTAATGTTTTCGGACATGGGTATGCCGCTCGATCTCGTCCAGCGTCAGGCTGAGCGCTTCTCGTTGGGAGCGCAGTTCCCTGCCAATTGCGGCGAAGGTAAGCTGCGAGGAGGTCGGCGTGGTTGCAGCCGGCTCGGCAGGACCGGGTGGCTCTTGCTCTGCAGTGGGGGGTTCGGCGGGGGCAGCTGGTTCATCCGCTGGGTTTGGCTCGCTTTCAGGGACAGGTTTCTTTTTCCGCCTGGCCTTTTTCTTCTCTGCCGGGGGGAATACTTGAGGTGTTTCCGCGACAGGCAGGACTGGTTCAGGCATGGCCAGAACAGAGGGGATCTCGTGCGCGGGAGATGCCGCTGGGGCCTCAATCCTCTGGCGGGTGATCAGTTCATCCATATCGAGGCCGAGGAAGCTGGCATACAGGCGCAGGAAACCGCGTGCCTGGACGGGCGAGGGGAGCGCCTCGAAGTTATCAGCTTCCATCGCCTCGATATAATGGGCACGGATGCGCGTTTCCTCAACAACCTTTCGGATGGTAAGGAAGCGCGCCTCGCGTGACTGTTTAAGTTGCTGCCCGATGGTCTCTGCCATAGTTTATGAACGAAACATCACCGGTTTCCCCTTTTGGTCGACCGGTGATGCGGGATGTGCCTTTTTGGATTGATTATGCCTCGGCAGCAGGTTCAGCAGGCGCGGCTTCGTCAGGGCTTGCTTCCTCCACCTTGGCCGGGGCAGGCGCCTCCGGCTCGATGGGCAGGCTGGGCTCCGCCTCGCCTTCCCTGAAGACGGTCACCTTGATCTCGGGGATCAGGTCCATCGTCAGGCGGACCCGGATGGTGTGCTCGCCCAGCGTGCGCAGCGGCTGCATATCCAGCTGCTGGCGTTTGATCGCCAGGCCGGACTTCGCCTGGATGGCATCTGCCACCTCCTGCGAGGTGATCGAACCATACAGCTTCCCGGTCTCGCCGGCGCGTGCTCCGAAGCTGAGCTGCAGCTTGGCAAACTGTTCGGCCACGGCGCCCATCTCTTCGTTGAGCACCGCGCGGGTCTCAGCAGCTTTCTGGCGGATGCGTTCAGCTTGCTTCATCGCACCGGCGGTTGCCAGAACTGCCATATTTTGCGGGATTAAAAAGTTGCGGCCGTAACCATCAGCGACCTTCTTGACGTCCCCCGCACGGCCAAGTTTATAAACGTCCTTGATCAATAGAACTTTCATGTGTCAAGCCCTTTCTGTTGAAAAGAATATTCCGCATAATTACCAGGCGGGTTGGAGCGAAGGGTACAACGCTCCGGGGGCTGATTTTACCAGAGGCTTGTCTGCAAGGGAAGGCTAAAATGGTTTGTTAAAAAGGGCGGTTGGAGTGGTACTAAAGGACTGGCGCGCATCTTTTAAGATTGGTGTATAATCAAACAAGATTTTTATCTCCCTGGTTATGTAATCTCATGAATGCTGCGATTATTCTGGTCATTGAAGGCAAGCACGCCGACCACCCTGCCTTTGTCCCTGCTTTGCGGAAAAAAGGCTTCGAGGTCGAAGCGGTTTCGAGCGGCATCGAAGCCCTGAAACGCCTTTCCGGGAAGTTCCGCCCGGATGCGGTGGTGGTCAATGCGGCGACCCTGCGCACCAGCGGGAAACGCATCTGCCAAGCACTGCGTGAAAAAAGGGACGGCCTGCCGGTGCTGCTCATTCTCGACCCTGAACACGACGTCGAGAAAGTTGATGCGGACGTGGTGCTGACTCTGCCGTTTACAGCCCAGAAGCTGGTCAACCGCATCCGCCACCTGCTCCCCAGCGACGGCAAGAGCAGCATTCACGCCGGACCGATCCACCTGGACACGGACCGCCGGATGGTGCGCTGCGCGGGGAAACAGGCCCGCCTGACCCCCAGGCTGGTCCGCCTGTTGAAAATCCTGATCGATCACCGCGGGGAGGTGATGGAGCGCAAGTCGCTCTTCTCGCAGGTGTGGGAGACGAACTACACGGACGACACCCGCACCCTGGATGTGCATGTCTCGTGGCTGCGCCGGGCGATCGAGGCGGATCCGGACCACCCGAAGCTTTTAAAAACGGCGCGGGGGGTGGGCTATCGGCTGGATGTGTAGGATTCAACTGACCTTTGCCCGCCTGGCGACCTGTCCGGTCGCTTTTTTTAACCCCGGGTCGTCTGTTTAATATCTATCGCAAGAACTTGCATTCCAAGTAGACAAGCAAAATGAACTGCATTTATTTGGGTGATAACCTGCCAATCCTGAAGACGCTGCCGGAGGGGTCGGTGGATTTAATTTATATTGACCCGCCATTCAATACGGGGAAAGTTCAAAAACGAACCACCCTTCGCACCGTTAGAGCTGAAAACGGCGATCGGAAAGGGTTTCAAGGGAATCAGTACCAGACCGTGGAATTAGGGACGAAAGCCTTTCAAGACTCTTTTGATTTTTATATTGAGGGACTTTTAAAACCTCGTATGCAGGAAGCATACCGCCTGCTTAAATCCGACGGTAGTCTTTATTTTCATATCGACTATCGAGAAGTTCATTATTGCAAAATACTGCTGGATCAAATTTTTGGCAGGGACCATTTTCTAAACGAAATCATCTGGGCTTATGATTACGGAGGTCGGGCTAAAAATAAGTGGCCGGCGAAGCACGATAACATTCTCCTTTATGTCAAAGACCCACAAAACTACGTGTTTAATGTTGAGGATATCGATCGGATCCCCTACATGGCCCCCGGCCTGGTCGGGGCGGAAAAAGCCGAGAAGGGGAAGCTGCCCACGGATACCTGGTGGCACACAATTGTTCCCACCATGGGCAAAGAAAAGACGGGCTATCCCACCCAGAAACCCCTGGGAATCTTGGAGAGAATAATCCGGGCTTCGTCAAACCCCGAGGATCTCGTCCTGGATTTTTTCGCCGGAAGCGGAACGACGGGGATAAGCTGTTTGCAGTTAAACCGGAAATTTATTTTAATCGACAACAGTGAGGAAGCATTACAGGTGATGGCGCGACGGTTCGCAGGCGTTGAGGGGATCGAGTGGATCGGCTTTGATCCCTATCCCTACCAGCCGGCGCCAGAGAGGGGAACCTAATAAATTTTTGTTTATTCCGTCCGGGGGAATTTTTATGAATTTTGAGAGTTTTGCGAGCCGCGTCGGAGTTTTTTAATATTCACCGCTGATATCGGCCTGGGTTCCAAAACCGATCGTCCCCAGTCGCCGCTTGTCGATCTGGTCGAAACTGGCGCTGGGCCGGGTCCAGCGGAAAAGCCATTTGGCATCTTCAGTGCGCATGTTCACGCAGCCGTGGCTCATCGGGACGCCGAAGTTGTCATGCCAGTAGGTCCCGTGGAAGGCATGTCCCTGGGTCGTGAAGAACCCCACCCAGGGTACACCCGGCAGGACGTAATCATCGACGCCTGCCGCCAGGTTGGCATTCCCCATGTGCTTGGAGGGCATTTTGTCCTGGATATTATAAGTCCCCGTCGGTGTCGTGGTCGGCTCGTCGATGGATAGACCGGCCCAGCCCGTGGAGACCGGGGTCTGCAAGACGACCTGGCCGTTCTCGGTACAGGTGAGCGTCTGGGTTTTTAGATCAACTTTGATGTTCTTTTTCTCAAAGGGAACATCAGGGGAAATGGGGGTCAGCTCCTCCGGCGGGATGGGGCGCACCTGGACAGCCGGAACGTAGTAGATGCTGCTGTCCGCTTCGTCGATAATCTGGTACCAGGGCTGCCCGTCCGGACCGGCCTCGACCCCCTTCAGCCAGTGGACCGTCCCAAAGTACAGGCGGTAGGTAGTCTTCCAGCCGTTCCATTTGTCGTAGGTATATGCCTGGGCAAAGGGAACGGTCACCTCGCCAATCAGCTTTGTATCCGGGATGGATTGAAGCGGTGAATTATAGGTGACTTTCACTTTCTGCAATCTGGCCTGGTTCATGTATCCGCCCCACACGCGGTACCAGGATGGATTCACGTAAGAGGTATGCGGAGTTTGGGTCTGCACCTGGGCGTAGACATGAACGAGGTCGTCGCGGTGCCAGGTCGCCACGATCTGGCTTTTCGCGGACGGCTCGAGGTACACGCTTTCGGTGAGGTTTGCCACCCGCACCATCTCGATATCCTCAAATTCGGTGATCCCGGGTAAAAAAGATGTAAAAGCCAGGCTTCCGAGTGCCAGCCCGCCGATTTTGAGGAAATCACGACGTGATATGGTTTTCATACTTTTTCTTGTTCCATCCAATAAAAGATGGTGCTCAACATGTAGAATGGATATCCGCTGGAATTGGGTTGAAGCTCCGTCTCCTCGCTCGACGAAGGCCCGGGGACAACATGCTCCCCGCCGGATGTTCTGGAGGGGCAGGGTAAGCCAACTTTAAAATCTGAATTTGCACTTCAATTTCTCTCCGGCGAGGTCAGCGACAGCAGCCCAAAGTGGTTCAAGAATCCTTTGCTTGCGTCGTGGTCTTTTCCTGTCTAAGATTGATGGTATTCAGCCGTGGGTCAACGGTCAGAATTGGTTGACAGCGTTGGCAAAGACCCTTGCAGACCGGAATTTTACTTGAAAAAACAGACCTCCGGGGTCCGAAAAGCCCGGAGGTCGCAATTTTCTAATCTTATTTTCAGGCTTTTTCTGGAACGGGGATCATCTCCTTGAGCACTTCTTCCAGAGCCATTGTATGAGTGCAGACCCCGTGCGTGCGGAAGAAATCGCAATCGCAGGTCCACTGGCTGTCTTCGTAATGAACCCGGTGGCTGTTGTTCTCACCGTCGATGCTAACGGTAAATGTTTCAAAATGGAAGCGCTTGCGCTCCTGGGCGTAGCGTTTGGCTTTCTCGATCTTGCCGATCATTCCAGAGTCCATTTGACATCTCCTTGTCGGGAAGATAATAAAAGGCACGCAAGATCAAAGCGTGCCTTTCAGAAAACCGGGTGAATATTTGAACCAGAGACTTGCATACGCGGATACCTGTTTTAGTATATAGCGAATCGCTGCCGGAGTCAATCAGACTCTGCCCGGTTTGCAAAATCGTAGGGGAAACGTAGGTTTATTCGGCGGGCGTGACCACCGGGAGGGGTTCCTCGCCATTGTAGCTGCGCAGCTGGGGCCACTTCCAGATGATCAGGAGCATTCCGAGGATGCAGCCGACCCCGCCGCTGATGATGGCAAACGGGACCCCGAAGAGCTGCGCCACAACCCCGGCCTCCACCTCGCCCAGCTGCGGTCCGCCCTGGAAGAAAATCTGGTTGATGCTGGTCATCCTGCCGCGCATGTGGTCGGGAGTCTGCAGCTGGCGGATGGTATTACGGATGATGGTGCTGACCGCGTCCGCCGCGCCCATCAGGATCAGGGCCAGCATGGCAAGCAGGAAGACGTGGGCTGCCCCGAAAACGACGGTCGAGGCCCCGAAGAGCACCACGGCCCACAGGAAGACCGGTCCCTGGCGGCGAAGCAAAGCCAACTGGGAGATCACCAGGGCGGCCAGCACCGAGCCGATGGACTGCGCTGAGGAAAGAATGCCGTAGCCGACCTCGCCGACCTTGAGGATATCCCGGGCGACAATCGGCATCATCGTGTTGGCTGAGGCGAAAAAGGTCGCCACGAAATCGAGCAGCATCGTGGCCAGGATGATTGGCCGGGATAAGATGAAATGGATTCCATCCCCGATCGCCGAGAGGGTCACGCCGGTCGTCCTGGCCCGGTCCTGGGGCACGCTGCCGATCAGAATCAGGGCGATGATCACCGCCAGGAAAGAGATGGCGTTGAAGAGATAGGTGTACCCCTGTCCCAACACGGCAATCACCACCCCGCCGACCAGCGGCCCGACGACCGACCCGGTGTTGCTGGCGATCGAGTTCATGCTGAAGGCATTCGCCAGGTCCTGGGTGGGGACCAGGTTGGGCGTCAAGGACTGACGGGCCGGGAGGTCGAACGACCCCGCGGTGGCCTGCAGGGCGGTGAGGACATAAATGTGCCACAAGGCGATGCGTCCCGTGAAGGTCAGGACTGCCAGGACCAGGGCAATCAGGGCCATCGTGCTTTGTGTCAGAAAAAGGATATTCCGGCGGTTGAAGGTGTCTGCCACGGGACCGCTGAACAACGAAAAGACAAGAACCGGCAGGATGCGGGCCAGGCCGACCGCCCCGAGCGCCAGCGGTTCCGGTCTGCCGGTCAAGCTGCGGATGTGCCAGAAAATGGCGGATACCTGCATCTGCGAGCCGGCGAGCGAAATGAGCAGGCCGGCCCACAGGAGGAAGAAGTTGCGGTGTTTTAAAGCAGGTGGGAGATGGAGAGACATCAAAGAACCTGGAATTAACGCAGTTCTAGATTATATGCCTTAATATAGCAAATTGAGATAGAGCGATTTTTGGAATGCGGGCAAAGGCTGAACCTGTGGGCGAATTCAAACCTATACTGGCTTCATTTTGGTGTAGTTTAAATTCGCAGCGGTGCCCTACTTGAATCCGTTCTCTCATTAATAGGCGTTGGTGCACGAATCAGTTGATAGGTGTAGAACAGGCCGTATGGTGCAAAAACTTCATCCGAAGGGATTTCGAGGAGATCATAAGTCGCCAGCTGAGTTCTGGAAATTTCCATGATAAAATCTGGTCGCTGATAAATCTATTTTATCTCGCCGGGCCCTGAATAATCGTAGACCGCTGGGCCAGGTAGAATCAGCAGCCCGTAGGTCTAAAGTGTGCGGTGGGAGACTGGAGCTCATAACCCGGAGGTTGCAGGTTCTATTAAAATTGATTCGGGAAGAATCCAGATCTAATAACTTATGGAATAATAAATACCGCCGGACATATGGAGATTGGCTGCCCGGCGGTTTGTAATTTAGAAGGATGTGGTAAGAGTGGCAACTTACCGAATGAGATCGGCGAGGGAGGGAAGGTGCACTGATCTTACGAGAGACATCAGTTTTGGGTTAGCTGATTCACATTTCTCCTTGAAATCTTCTGGATGGGGTTTTTACACCCTTCGAGATATGATGTAAAATCTACTTCGAAAAAAACAAGAGAGACCCGACGATGACAAATCCCGCCCTGTCCGCTTTTCAGATTTACATAGCCGAGAACCCGCTGCCGTCCCGCCGCTGGCAGGGCGCTGCTTAATCTATGCATCGCGCACTACGAGCCATTCGAAAGGTTCCGGAAATTACGATCTACTTCTGGATCCTCAAACTGTTGACCACTGCGATGGGCGAGGTAACTTCGGACTTCCTTGTCCACCAATTCAATCCGATCATTGCGGTAGCTCTCGGAGGCATTTGCTTGGCTGTTGCGCTGGTACTGCAGTTCTCCGTGCACCGATATGTGGCATGGATCTATTGGTTAGCAGTCGTCATGGTTGCCATATTCGGCACGATGGCCGCCGATGTCTTGCACGTCAGGTTTGGCATCCCATATTTCGTTTCTACCTCCTTCTTTGCAATCGCTCTGGCCGTCATTTTTGTGGCCTGGTTCGTAAGCGAGAAGACTTTGTCTATACACAGTATCAATACCCGTCGCCGTGAGATGTTTTACTGGGCCACGGTGATGGCCACGTTCGCGCTCGGCACTGCTGCAGGCGACATGACCTCGATAACCATGCACCTGGGCTACTTTTCCTCGGGTGTGATGTTTGCCGGATTGATCACTTTGCCGGCATTGGCCTACTGGCTATTGGGTCTGAACGAGATCTTCGCCTTTTGGCTCGCCTATATCCTAACCCGGCCGCTTGGTGCCACGTTTGCGGACTGGGTAGGAAAGCCACAAAGTGTAAGCGGCCTTGGACTGGGTACGGGACTGGTCAGCTTGTGCTTAACAATTTTGATCGTCATCTTCGTCGGCTACCTTACAGTCACCCGCAAGGATATTAAGGGCGAACAGCGGTAAACATTAAGATCATTCTTGATGACGTACAACGGCCTCGGAGACAGTGAATGGGGTGACTATGGCCTACTTCGTGGACCTTGCGTCTGGCCTCAAGTATCCGGGAAGAAAAACGAATTGAAGCAGGCCCTTCTCCCTCCTTCTTTCCAGTCCATCGATGCTTTACTGGCGATCATTGCTCCCGGGAGCACTGTCCGCGGGATTCAGCCTGAATGGTGTAAATATTCCATCCAATCCTGCGCGATAACCTTTCCACATCAAAAGAACACAGGTGGGTCGATTTGTAGCCGAGATGTCTTGGGAGAAATCATCCACGATTACTTCGAGCAGCCTTTAGCTCAGGTTTTTGGCAACGGATAAGGTTTTGCACCATACAGGCAGGAACTGACCTGTCACAAAGTTGAAACTCCCGGAACCTCCACCCACAATGCTGTATACAATCGTATCTCCTTGATACTGCTGGGCTAATCCGCGAATGTCTATAATCGGTTGGCCGATAATTGAGAATAGTCAAAATCATTTAATCATTTCAGCGAATGAACAGAGAGTATGTACGCACGGACAGCACCGAGCATCAGGGTCTGCGTTTCAGAACTTGGCGTGGATGGATGTATTACAGTCGCTGTTCCGCTGGAGCCGCCAATAGTATCAGTGAGTGCCACTGACTTAGCTGCCCGGCTGGTTATTGCAGTTGCTAAACGTAACCTTCAGTATTTTACCCCCCATGTCACGGATGTTGGGTTTGGGCCTACTACCAGGGCCACTGCCCGCTGACAAACTGCAGGTTATATGGGCCAGGCCGGCAGGACGGAGGGTGCTCTCCATTACCAACATAGGTGGCCGCTTTAGCACGGACAATGAAAATGCCCAGTTCCCCCAGGCACTCATTATTCATTTCAATTTTTCCTTTACGCTGGTGATTTTATCAGCCATCGTCTGTGGCCGGTCAGTGCGGGTGCCAAGTTTGACGTCGGTGTGAATGCGCGGCACACCCATCTCATGCAATTTTTCGTGGCAACGGCGGATGGCAGCAAAGACCTGGTCCCACTCCCCTTCGACATTCGTGCCATTGGCATGCAGTTGGTAGGCCAAGCCTGATTCATCCAGGACGCGCTCGCACGCGGCAATATACTCGGAGAGAGAAACGCCCACCCCAACCGGGACGACAGTAAAATCAACGATTACGTGCATAGGATACTCCTGCTAACTTTCTAACGGGGTAATCCATACCTGGGTTCCATTCCGGGCTTTTTTCAAAATTGCCTGACCTTGAGAAGTCAAAGCCAGACTAATTTTCCTCCGCTCGTCAGATGAAGAACCTCGCCTGCCCAGGTGATTGAGGTCCAACCCATCCACCCTCTTGCAAAAGGTTGGTGAGGTCGATCCCAGGTGACCTTCTATGGTCAGAACGGACGAACCTCGATTCCGGTTGATCCATAACAGCACCCGGAACCGAGGAATCGCCAGGTTTGCAGAGCGCGGGCTGCGCATTTCAGTCCAGATCCCTCCCTGACGGTGGAGACGGTATCCAGGATTTAAAAGGCGATGGCATGAGGAGCTGTATAAAATACTAAGTCACGACCCGAGGATAGAGAAGCGCGCCGATCACGATCAGGAGGACTGTGGCTGCGACCACTACGACAAAGTCCAGGCCCAGGCCGAATGCGCTGGGCCAGCCAGCCAACATCATGGTGCGGAGCGCATCGACCTCATAAGACAGTGGGTTGATCTTCGCAACAAGCTGGAGCCAGACCGGCATGATCGAAATCGGGTAGATCGAATTGCTGGCGAAAAACAGCGGCATGGTCAGCAACTGTCCAATGCCCATGAAGCGCTCACGGGTCTTAACCAGGCAGGCAATGATCAGGGAAAACGTCGAGAAGAAGGCCGCACCCATCAGAACCATGAAGAGCACGCCCACCAGATCCAGAGGGTTGAAGTTCAGCTTGACTCTTAAAAGGATCGCCAGGATATAGATAATAAACGCCTGGACAAAAGCGCGCACGCTGGCCGAGAGGGCTTTCCCAAGCACCAAAGCCGCCCGCGGGGTAGGGCTGGCCAGGAATTTGTGAACGATCCCCAGGTCACGTTCCCAGATGATGGCAATGCCGTAGAAAATGGCGACGAACAGGACACTCTGGGCCAGGATGCCGGGTGCCATGAAGTCGATGTATGGCACGTTGCCGGTCGGAATGGCACGCGTGCGGGTGAAAACCTCGCCGAACACCAGCAACCACAGGACCGGCTGAACCGCCCGGGTGATCATCTCAGTCGGGTCGTGACGGAGCTTTCGCGCCTCCAGGTCAGCGATGACCAGGGTCTTGTTGATAAAAGATATGATATCCCGCAGGGGGTTGAACGATTGCGTTGTTGCCGGGTTAGCCCAACCTGCGAGCGGTACGGCGGCTTTGCTTTGTTTCACGGAAGTTACCTCCTTCATCGATTTCATTTCCGGTGTAATAGATGAATACATCGTCTAGCGTTGTTCCATGGCCTTTGATCGAAGCTTTCAGCTCGGTCGGACTGCCGCTCACTACCACCTTGCCATGGTGCATGATGGCTACCCGTCCGCACAGGCTGTCGGCCTCGTCCATGATATGGGTCGTCAACAGAATGGTCATGCCAAAATTCTTCCGCAGCTCGTCAATATGTTCCCAGACTGTTCGGCGAGCGTTCGGGTCGAGACCCACGGTCGGCTCGTCCAGGAAGAGCAGCGGCGGACGGTGCAGCATCGACTGGGCGATCTCCAGTCTCCGAATCATGCCCCCCGAAAAATCCCGCACCAGTTTATTGCCTGAATCGGCCAGACCCATAAACTCAAGAGCGGAGCTAACGCGTTCGTCGCATTCCTTGCGGGGAACGTCATACAGCCTGGCAAACACCATCAAGTTCTCCCACCCTGTCAGCGATCCATCCGCTGAAATCATTTGCGGAACGTAGCCGATCACCCGCCGGACCGCGGTGGCTTGACGGGCGATGTCGAAGCCGGCTATCCGGGCATGCCCGGAGGTGGGCGGCAGGAGCGTGGTCAGCATTTTGATGACGGTCGTTTTGCCAGCGCCGTTAGGGCCCAAAAGACCAAAAACCTCGCCCGTTTTCACGGAAAGATCCAGTGAATCAACTGCGATAAGCGTCTTAAAACGACGGGTTAGTGCCTGGGTTTCCAAAATTACCATAATCACCTTCTTGAAACAGATTGTGTCGACGTCGCCGGAGAAAAAAGCGTTTGAAAAAGCTGCATTACATGATGTACCGAGTCCCGGTCCTCTGGCGTAAGACTGGCTAGAACATCCATCAGGCGCGCCTGGGTGCCGCTCCTGGCCTTTTCGAGGATGGTCTGGCCCTCAACGGTCAGAGTCAGGATCACCTTCCGACGGTCTGAGGAAGAGGGCATCCGCGTGACCAGACGATTGGCTACCATGCCGTCTACCATCTTGCAAACAGTGGGCGCGGTCAAACCGAGGTGCTCGGTCACAGCGGAAAGAGTGACCCCCGGATTTCTGTTCAGGAAAAGCAGCGCTCGGAACTGAGGAACAGTAAGGTCGGTGGTCCTCCGGCTACGCATTTCTGCCCGGATCGTCCGCATGATCGTTGGCACCACGTCCAGGATTTCACGGGCAATCATCTCAGGAGATATGTCCATTATTTCGCCCTTCTAATAATTAGATAATCTAATTATATTTTAAAGCTCTACAGTTGTCAATATCCACGATTTGACATGTCCACGATTTGGGTGTTAGCCAAAAGTAGTAGGCCCGTACATACATCCGTGTTACCAGGGGCTACATTTTGTCAATCTCATACTTGGCGCTTCTAAAAACATCTCCGTTGCCGCGCTGCAGGTGATTGAGACAACCAACCTCCCCATCCTCCTGAGAGTTCCTGGTTTTGCTACAGATCATTAATTGGCAAACCCTGGTCCATATCCAGATGGATAATGCCATAAGGATTCACGTTGTTGTAAAACAGGGGTGTCAATACATGTAGGTCTTCATTAGTCGGCCGATTAGCCCACTGTGGCTCGGCCAGCACTTGTTGGACCAGCAGAGTGTTGACGTAGACCAGGCAAATCTGTAACAGGCGCAAGCCAGGCATTGCCGTTTCCTGATCTTCCAACTGGTTCGTCGCGATCTCGCTCCCCTGGCCGTAAAAAATGAAACCGTTGGCGCTGTTCCAGTTCTCGATCACGTTCAGCCCCTAGCGTAGGTATTGCGCAATCAGAAGGCAAATCGTTTATCCAGATTCAATTTTAATCGGCTGGTTGAAGCCCAACGGCAGCTGAAAAGCGGGCACGCCTTTCAAGAACAGGACGATTCCAGGGAAGGAACTATCGGGTGCGAATTGCAGAGAAGTGCCAGAGGATGTTTGTTGGACAAGGGCGGCACTGTTGGCAGCGACACGAACCAACTTCTTGGGACTGTTCAAGGTTCGTGTCAGCTTGAGTGAAGAATGGACGGCGCACTCTTTGAGCCAGGGCACACACCAGCGCACCATGTTAGCCGCCAGTCCAGTGAACAGCACTTGCAACTGGATGCCTGCCGGAGAGCGGCTCATGAGATGCTGGACGAAGAATGTTCCTTTCATCTCTTTGTTTCCGGCTTCGATGGTTTGGCGTTGGTTGTAATGTTCGAACCAAATCGGCAAGGATGGGATGGCATTGTCGTCGCGGTAAAGGATCAAGACTGCATACTTATACCTGCGCCCGATTTTGAAGCGCTCAATGGCGGCAGTCAGGGGATAGGGACAGTCGCGCAACTGACATTGTCCCCAGACTGTCATCTCAGCATTCTCTCCGACCTTGGCCCAGGGAACTCCTTTTTTCAGGTGGGAGCACAAGGCGGTTGCTGTTTGTCCGTTGGGAGCCTTGGTGTTGGGACAATAACCCATCTCCAACAGCCAGGTCAGATTTCCACCGGACGAGAAACCGGCATCCGTGCGCGCTTCCACATAAGGTGGGGGATCAGGATTGGCCAGGTTGTCTTTCTCAAGGGTGGCCTGCCAGTCAAGCAATTGAGTCAGGCATCCCATCTGTTCGTGCAGATGATCCTGATGTTTGCCGATCCTTTGCTGCGCCGTGGCGATCTGCGCTTCCAGACGCGGCAAACGCTTGCGCCAACCGGTCATTTTTTTCTTCAAAAGGGCCTTTTGGGGCCGGGAAATGGGGTTTTTGAGGGTCTGCTCGGCGTGATAGCCCTCCCCAATGAGCCTCTGGCGGATTTGCTGCAGACGGTTTCGTTGGGCCTCCTGCTGGTTCAACAAACGACGCGTCCGTGCGACCCTTGCCTCTTGCACCTCCAAACGCTGTTGCACCAATTCCGTTCGCCGACGCGGCCGGATATGGGTCTGAGCTTCCGCAGCTCGAACCAGTTCTTTCACGCAGGAGGACGAAATCGTGTCCCCAGGGTGATGAAAGCCTGCCAGCCACAAGCGCTCGCCTCCCGCATCCGTCAGACAGACCCGCGCCAATTGATAACCCAGCTTCACACTGTCATTCATCCATCCAAACGCCACTCCTGGATAGCTGGTGCTGGTGGAACTCACTGCCTGTCCGGTGAGATCAAAATCGTAAACGATCGCCGCACCCCGTCGCAGCAATTCATGGACTCGATTCGCAATGAACGGTTGGCTGAATTCTTCGATCGCTTTCTCCACCGCCACCACCGTCTGCTCGTTACAAACATCCAGCGTCCGGCTCACACTGCTGTAGTGCGCAAAACCCGCTTGCCCCCACGCTCGCGCCACCACCTCGTCCTTCACCAACGGCCGCACGCCATCATTGAGATCTTCAAGATGTTCCATGCCGCTCGTGATCCCAGCTAGAAATTCCACCAGCTTGGTCTGCGGACGATACTTGTGTGTCTTCTGCCCAATCGGTATTTGCATCAGCCGCTCAATCAATCCATGCTGGCTCAAGAATTCACCAAATGCCACCAACATGCCATGCGCTGTGTTGGCCATCGGCCAGTCTGATGATTTCGTCGCCATTTCTGGTACCTCCGCTCCCACAGAGGTTACCAGCCCTGGCCGTAGCCCTACAAAATCGAATCTGATTCAACGTTTTGCCTTCTGATTGCGCAAAAGTTACGCTAGTGGATTTCGCGCCGCAGTACTTCCAGGCGCAGATAGTCGCAGACGAAGATGGTCCGATAGATCTTGCCCAGTTCGATGATGGCCTGGGAGAACGGTTGTTGCCAGGCCGTGCGGGTAAACCGGCGCAGGATGGATTCCGGATCGTCGCGCGAATACGTTTGATTGCACGGCCTCCCCAGTTGTAGACGCGATATTCATCGGCTGGCATTTCCAGTTGCTGTGCAAGTAGGTGATGGCATCGGTGGGGATCTCATAGCGATGGCGAGGAAATCGCCCTTCGTTTTGGAAAAAATTCAACAGGACGGCAAAGCCAATTGGGCATGCCGTCCTTCGCGATACTTCACCAATTTCTTCTCCGTTGGAAGAAGTTTCCAATGGGCTTGCAATTCTTCAGTTGTCCAGTGAGATTTCATGTTGGGCTCCTTCTGCTTTGTTTAAAAGGTGAAGGGGAATCGAATAGTGCTACAGGATGAGAGGAAGGGTGAAATAGGTCGTAGCATTGCAGAGGAGTATACTGTTGCCCAGATGGGCAGGGAAGCGTTTTTAGAAGCAGCCGAGCCTTATGTTAGCAAAATGTGGCTTCTGGTGACACGGATGTATGTATGGGGTCATGTTCATGTCGCAACCTCAAATCGGCGCCTCGGTCCGGCGTAGTTCTTGGCGCGCCAGGAGCAGGACCGCTCCGAGGATCAACCCGCCACCCAGCAGGGAAATCCACTTGAGCTGGTCGCCCAGGAGCCAGGCCGCCAGCAGTACGGTGACAACCGGTTCCAGTGTGGAGAGCATGGCCGCGTTAGTGGGACCGATACGCGCCAGCCCAGCTAGGAAGGTCACCGCGGCAATCAGTGTCGGGATCAGGACGATCAGGATAATCGTCAGCCAGCCGGCCCCGCTCCGCGGCAAATGCGGACCCTTGGCCGTCATCAGCAGCCCGAATGTGATCCCCGCCGAGGTAAAGATCACAATGGACGATTGGACCGCGGTCACCTGCTTCATCACCCGCGTACCGACCATAATGTACACGGAATAGATCCCAGCCGCTGAGAGCACCAGCAGGATGCCCGGCAGCTGGCCGCCCTCCGGGCCGATCGTGAGCGCCATACCCAGCAGGGCCAAGCCTAGGGCTAGGACTTTGGTCCGTGTTACTTTTTCATGCAGGATGAGGATCGAGAGCAGGGCAACGATGACAGGATAGAGATACAGCAGCAAGGCCGCCAGTCCGGGAGAGGCGTACCTGACCGCGGTCAAATAACAATACGACTGGCCGACATACCCGATGGCGCCCATGCCGATCAGGCGGACCAGGGCGGAGCCGCGCGGCAGGCTTTCATGTCGTAAAAAAAGCAGGCCGGCCATCACGACCGCGGCCAGCGAGAAACGCAGGAAGAGCAACGTGATGGCGTCCAGGCCATCCGCATAAGCATAGCGGCCCAGGATGGCCAGGCTGCCAAAGGCCGCCGCCGAAATGACAATCAGGAGGATGCCGCTCAAGCGCCGCATCTAGCTGGCGAGACCCCGGCCGTCCAGGCGCGTCCGCTCCCAGGCGGAAAAGTCTTGAGGAGAAAGGACGATTTTCACCCCCGAGGCCGTGCGCGGAAATCCATTGGAGAGCCGGTCCATCGCCCCGGCAAGCCGTTCAAAAACATTGACTCTCATCCCTGTGTCCTTTCCTTGCCTGGCCTATCCAGCCTGTCCCTTTCGTCGATCCATTTGGATGGGTCCAAGCCGTCGACGTCGTAGATGCCCCACTTGGTTATGAATTTTCCCTACTCCGTTGATGCGCGCGCCTGTCGCTGCCGATCCTCCTTGCCGCGCACGAGCGAAAAGCCTGCCGCAACCACGCAAAGCGCCGCTGAGACCAAGAACGCGTTCTGGATACCGACGATGAACGCCTGCATCACCTGCGAGCCGAGTGTCACGTTCGTGCCGATGAAGAGATCCATCACCACCTCGCGCGGCAGACTCCCCGCCGCGACCGCTAGCGCCAGCGCAAAACTCGTCACCATCCCCGTCTGCCGCAAGGTGGCGAGCGTCGCCGAGGCGATGCCGAGCCGCGGTAGCGAAGCGCTGTTCATCGCCGCGCTTGTGTTCGGTGACCAGAACAAGCCGCCGCCCAAGCCCATCATCGCCAAACCCAGGGCGAGTTCCCAGTAAGGCGTCGTGGGCGAAAGCCACGTGATGAACCAGGCCAGAGCGGCAGCTTGCAGCAGCACCCCGATCGTTGCGGGAATCCGCGCGCCGATGTGGTCGGCGAGCAGCCCGCTCAACGGCCCCACCACCGCGCTCACAATAGGAAGTGGGAGAAGCAGCAATGCTGCGGTCAGTGGATTGTAGCCGCGCACCCCTTGCAGGTAGAACACGATTAAAAAGTCGACGGCAAACATCGCCAGTGACTGGAGCATCGCCGCGAGCACCGAGAAATTATAGATGCGATTCTGAAAGAGCGAGAGATCGAGTACCGGGTTCCCCGCGCGTCGTTCCCAGGCAAAGAACACGACGAGCATCACCACGAATAGCGCGAACAGCGACAGGATCGGCAGCGAGGTCCAGCTGTATTGGATGCCGAGCGTCAGCGCGATCAACAGCGCAACCAAGCCTAGGCTGAAGGTCACCGCGCCGACGGTGTCAAAGCGTTCGCCCTGCTTGGGCTTGGACATTTCGTGCAGGGCGCGATAGCCCCACACCGTGCCGATAATCCCGATCGGCACATTGATGTAGAAAATCCAGCGCCAATTGGCAGTGGCGAGGATCAAGCCGCCGAGGAGCGGGCCGGCAATCCCGCCGAGCGCCCACGTGATGCCGTTGATGCCGAGTGCGCGCCCGCGCTCATTCGACGGAAAGACCTCGGTGATGATCGCTGGGCTGTTCACCATCATCAGCGCTGCGCCCGCCCCCTGCACGAGGCGAAATAGGATCAACTGCGTCGCGCTCTGCGAGATGCCGCACAGAGCCGAGCCGACCGTGAAGACGACAAAGCCAAGGTTGTACATCCGCACGCGTCCGCCCGAAGGTCAGCAAAAAGACGGTGCTGATCAGGATGTACGCCATGATGACCCAGACCATCTCGACCAGGTCGGCATGCAGTTTCACCATCATGTCCGGCAGCGCCAGAATCACGATGGTGCTGTCAATCGCCGCCATCAGCGCGCCGATCGTCGTCACACTCAGCGCGATCCATTTGTATTCGATGCGTCCGCGTGCGCCGGTTTTTTCCATGTCGTCGCCTTTTCGATGCAATGTACGGTATATCCTTCTTGGTGTTCGATTGGGAATTCGTGGGCCGTTGTTCAAGCCTCGCGCGTCACTTCGTTGGCGCTTCTTCCCGCGACCGCTGTTCGACGCGACGCGGCTCTCGCGATTCCTCCTGTCCGTGAATGTAACGCTTGCCGCGCAGCAGTGAGGCGAGCGCCGCCAGGACCGACAGCACAACCGAGATCAAAAATGCGATGCGCAGCCCTTGCTCGAACGGCCCTGCGATCAAGCTGGGGAAGAAGGTCTTGCTCAACAGCTGCGCCTGCGCCGCTGCCGGCAGACTGTGAAGCAATTGCGACGGGAGTAGCGTGCCCAACGGGTTGTAACCCAAAAACGCGGCGAAGAGTGCGGCGGTCGGCGGCAGTTTCGCGATGCCCTGCGCCGCATTGCTCGGCAACCCGGCTTGGGTCAAGCCGCTGTAGAGCGCGGCCGGCAGTCTCGCCGCCAAGCCTGTGGTGACCATCGTAAAGATCAGTGTAATGCTCAACGTATTTGCCGTATTTTGAAAGGTCGCGCGCATCCCGGACGAGACGCCGCGATGTTCCGCTGGTACGGAATTCATGATCGACGTCGTGTTGGGGGCGGCGAACATGCCCATCCCCATGCCGATGACAAAAATGATGACAGCGAACGCGGGGAAATAGAAATTCGACGGCAGCTGCATCAGGCCGGCAAAACCCGCGGCGGTTAACAACATCCCACCGGTCGAAAAGAACCGCGCACCAAAACGATCCGACAGATACCCGCTCAACGGGCCCATCACGAAGAATCCAGCGGTGAGCGGCAGCATGTAAATGCCCGCCCACAGCGGTGTGTCTTCGAAGTTGTATCCGTGCAGCGGCAGCCAGATGCCTTGCAGCCAGATGATCAGCATAAAGGTCAAGCCGCCGCGTGCAAGCGACGCGAGGAAACCGGCGACGTTGCCCGCCAGGAACATCCGAATCTTGAACAATTCCAGCCGGAACATTGGCTCTGCCGCCCACTGCTCCATAAAGAGAAAGGCAACCAACAACGCCGCTCCACCTGCCAGGCAGCTGATGACGAACGGGTTGCCCCAGCCCATACTCGAACTGCCATACGGCTCCAGTCCATAGGTCATGCCGATGAGCACCGCTGTCAAACCCACCGCAAAGAGGACGTTGCCGGGAATGTCGAGCTTCTGGTGCTCCCGAATCTTGACCGTCTCGTGCAGCGCCACGTACGCCCAGATCGTGCCGCCGACGGAGAAGGGAACGCTGACGAGAAAGACCGCGCGCCAATTAATCGCCGCGAGCACGCCGCCGGCAAGCAATCCGATGAACTGACCAGAGAGGAGCGCTATCTGGTTTATACCCATGGCCATCCCGCGTTCATGCGGCGGGAACGCGTCGGTCAAGATCGCGGTCGAGTTGGAAAAGAGGAATGCGCCGCCGACTGCTTGAACCAGACGAAAGATGATGATCTGGAGCGCGGCCTAGTTGCCCGTCCCTTGCACCAGGAACAGCAAGATCGAGCCGACCGCAAAGATCGCAAAGCCGAGGTTGTAGAGACGCACGCGGCCAAATATGTCCGAAATGCGACCGAACGTCACCAGCAAGGTCGCCGTGACGACCATATAGCCCATCAGCACCCACAAGAGGTAATCGGTCTCGCCCGGCGCCAGCGGGTTAATGCCGATGCCGTGAAAGATCGCGGGCAAGGCGATCAGCACAATGCTGCTGTCGAGTGCGGCCATAAACGCGCCCAACGTCGTGTTGGAGAGGGCGATCCATTTGTAATCAATGTGACTCAACCGGCGACGCCCGGGGCTGGCTTGTGGTTTTGCTAAACGCATTTGACTCAACTCTTCCTCCATTCTTGATCAAAATTGATCCACGGATCCATGCGAAAGAACACTAAGTAGCCGTGTAAAAATAACTTCCGTTGTAACTGCTCAGCCTCATACAGTTTTACCGCACACCTGAGCAGGTAATACGCGATCACACGAGATCTCCCATCAGCGCGCCGGGCCGTTTTATTCTGATTATGGCTTCGCTCAATGCACGTATGGGTATATCTCATCCGCAATCCAGTAGTTTGTAAAAACGAATGCGATACACGTCCCCAATAGCCATAGGCTAAACCGCCAGCGGAGCCATTGTGTGCGTAGCAATGAGCCCTGGAATGGGATGTCCACAAGGTAAGCGCCACTATAGCACAAATTGGCTGCGGCGAAAAAAATAATCAAAAACGCAAGACCTTGAACAGGTGAAGCATCGTGGAAGTGAGGCCAGGTTAGTATGGCCCAACCCAAAAACACCGCGGCGAGTATTCCATTGAATATGATTCGCCGCCGTTCCCAGAAATGGACTGCATCGCGGAGAGTTTTATCCATACTTACCTCCTGTTGTGATTACTCAGGTGCTGTAGAAGCAACGAAACAGGGCGAATTCGGCGCACCGATGAGCGCTTGGTAGAGTACAACCAGCGCGCACTGACCATTCTTACGAGTGGTGGAGATATAGTTTCGCACTGTTTGGGTCGGTAACTGCATGGGTTTCACAACCCGGTATGGTGCAAAAACTTCATCCGAAGGGATTTCAAAGAGATAATCATGTTTGAGCTTGTGCCTGAATGACAGTATTATAGCTTAGTCATGTACGCTGTGTTATAGTACGTGTTTAGCGTCCAAAACGAGTTATGGTGAACCAATCAAAGACGGCGGAGTTTCGCCAAAGCGCTGCAAACTGACCATATAGTCAAGGATAGGAACTGAATGTTGACGACAAGTCACCAATACGCTGGTCAAAACCGAGTGAGCCTGAGCTCCGTCTTTGGCCCGATTACAGCCATTCGTTTTGCGGATGATCACGCCTGGGCGCAGCTGGCGCTCAGCCAGGTTATTGGTGGCATCCAGACCGTCGACGTACAAAAAACGCAGCAAATGCGGGCGATGTTTACGCAAACGGCGGGCAAAACGGCGATTATCCTGGTCTTTCAGATTGCGCAGCCTGGAAATCAGGGTGTCCAGTTGAGTTTCCAGAGCCTGGGCACGCTGAGCGAAAATGGCCGGATCCAGTTTGGGTTTTTCTGCTTTCAACTTAAGCGCCGCTTGCAACACGGCGGTTCCATCCCGGGCAAAATGGACCGCTCGGCCGGATTTGCTCTCTTCCATCTCTTTCAGGTCTTTCAGCAGGTGCGAGAGGCATTTTTGTTTCAGCCAGTCCTTCAGCCTTTGATCATCGTAGGCCACAAAGCAGTCCGAAGCCAGGATCCCTTGGAACTTCCGGCCCAGGATCTCGACGACCACATCGCTGCTGCGATTGTCCCGAATGGCGTAGACCGTGACTTCCTGGTTGGCGAAGACCCACAACCAGGCCGACAACGTGCCGATCCGCCAGCCGGTTTCATCGGCATGCACCACGCTGCTGCAGCGGGCAACTTCGATCAGTTGTTGATAAATCGGAAGGGCAGTCTCAGCCAGCCGCTGGTCGGCCTGACACCAGCCGCTGCGGCTCACTTGCATTCCAAAGGCATCGTTGAGCAATTCGCTCACTTTGCCATACGAGCATCCCAGGCGATGTTTCGCATCGGCAGCCAGAGCCTTGGCCCTCGGTCCCACCAGCACCCCCGCCGCTCCCGTGGCCTGCGAGGTCTGCTCCGGGTGCTGCGAACGTACCCGAGTGCAACACCTGGCGCAGTAGCCACTGTAGGTCACATAGCGAGTGGTGACCAGCCGGATGGTTCTCGGAATATCCGTCACATACTGCTCATGCGTATGAATATCGCTCAACCGGCCCCCGCACTGCGGGCAGCCATGCAACTTGGCCTTTTTCGTCTGATCCACGTGCCTGGGCGCAGGCTTCTCCCGCCGGGAAAATTTCCCTTGACCGGCTTTCCTCCCTCCCCGCTGCGGGTGCTCCACCAGTTTCCGCCGCGCAAACGGCGTCGCCTGGCGCTTCCCCGCTCGCTTCAATTCCTCGATCTCCACGTGCAAAAGCTCGTTCTGCTTTTTCAGTTTCTCGATAGCCACCACAGCCTGCCTCAGTTGCTCTTTCAACTCAGCTATCTCTTGATCTTTCGGGAAAGTTGGAGTGCTTTTGTTCCGTCTGTGGCTCATCAGGCCAAGTTTACCGCTTCCAACTTCCTTCCGTTAGAGTCATTCGACCTCTGTTTTTCTGAGGTTTGACCCTTTTCAAATTTCAACTTTTGACGCTAAACAAGTACGTGTTATATTCAGAACATCTGTGCTTTGCGGACCTAAAAGAATTCTCTAAACAACCGTTCGCAGTTCTTCGGGTTCGTTTTTATCGCAGGTCCGAAAGCAGGGTAAAAACACGAGCTTGACGTGAAAAAAGTGCGGGGATAGGACTGGAACTCACAAACCGATGGTTCACAGTTGCCCCAAGTGTGATTCAAGAAGAATCTAGATCTAATAATTCATGGAATAAAAAATACTGCCGGGTACATGATGATTGGTTAGCATGGCGGTTCGTAATTCACAAAGGCCTTGTAAGAGTGGAAACTCAAATGATGAGATCAGCTTGCAGAAGAATGTGTGCTTAACGGATGAGGGACTTCAATTTTAGGTTGGCTTGGCCAAATTAATCATCAAAATCCATCAAGATGAGGTTTTTGCACCATACGGGATACTACTAACAGAGTGCAAAAACTGTATTCTGCGGCTTTCTTGACGAACTGTTCATACACCTGTGACGAAAAAACTTTGGAATGCGCCCCCAAAAAATTGATGCCAGTAATTGAGGGGAGGGTTGCTTCTCCTGAAGCACCCGGCTGTTTGAGGAAGTGCTTCGGTCTCTACCTTGGATTTCAGCGGGAAGGGTGCGAGCCGTGCTGTTGTATAATGTTTTCATGGAAAAAATCCCGGGTTCTACTGCGCCGTTTTTTCAGGAATATGCTCTTTCGGAATTGAACATCGAAACCCATGCCGAGCTGGTCATGGAGCGTTTGTTGACCTACGGTAACCGTGCGGAAGTTCGCTGGCTATTCGAGACCTACGGCAAAGAACGGATCAAGTCGTGGCTGGCAGAAACAGGATCGCGGCGGCTTCCCAGACGACGGTATCACCTGTGGTGCGTCCTTCTAAATGTTTCTGAAGATGTCTTGCCGAGGCGCCAGATATGGCCGTACTGACCCGCCCTCATTGGGAAACAATTACGGAAGAGATGCATCACCTGCTTACCTGGATTGGTCAGCAGGATTTCGTCTCGCAGTTCTATCTGGCAGGCGGCACGGCGCTGGGGTTGCAGATTGGCCATCGCCGGTCGATGGATCTGGATTTTTTCTCAGTAACGGATGAGGTGCATGAAAAGACACGCCAAAACTTGATGCGGGTCTTCTCTAAACGCCGGGGGCAGGTAATCGAGAATGTGGACGGCAACCTTCTCATCCTGGCCGAGGGAGTGCACGTTGGATTTTTTAGTTATGGGTATGCTTTGATCGAACCCACCCTCGAGCTTGAACATGTCGAAGTTGCTTCGCTGTGGGATATTGGATTGATGAAGCTGGATGCGTTGATCGGGCGCGGCAGCCGCAAGGATTTTTATGACCTTTACTTTATTTCAAGTCAATTATCACTGCCAGATTTGCTTCGGGCTGGGGAGAGAAAATATCCGCAGGCGCGCGATTTTGCTTTGATGGCAGTGGAGAGCCTTGTCATGTTCGAAAATGCTGACCGCGACCATCAACCCAACCTGTTGGTTGATCTTCCGTGGGAACAGGTAAAGCGTTTTTTTATTGAACAGAGCAAATCTTTTGGAAAGGATTGGTTTGGGGATTAATACGAGGATACCTGGAATGTCCATTGTTCGCTATGAAGAATTTGATTTTTTCACGCACAGGCTATCCCGACCATGCGTCCAGGTCTTCATCGATATGGTCCAGGTCCAATAACTCCAATTCGTCCGGGCGCCAATTCTTACCCTGCGTAGAACTGCTTGCCGCCTTACGAGCATATTGTTGCGCGGCCCCAGTCCATCCCTTGCGCGCAAAACCGATGTAGGAAACCGTCCATTTCCCTTTTTGGGGCACAATTTCCCCGGTCTTCTCGCCCAGCCCCTCTAGCACCTCGCTCGCCATAGGGCGCCGGACCCACTTGCACTCTCCCAGGATGATCGTTTTTCCATCGAGTTAATTCCGACCACGTTCACCTGTGTTTTTTTGTCCAGAAACTCCCTACCTGGTCTGCTAAAAAGGGCAGACGTTTCTCGGCGCTGGCCCGCAACAGCCATTTCCGGCATAATTCTTATCAGGTATGGGTTCCGATAAAATCAATCAGGTGCTTTTTGATCTCTGCCAATGCCTGAGCCTGTACGCCCAGGGCAAGTTGGGCCTGCAGGTCGGCTAGGAAATGAAAATTGAATCGCAAAAAAGGGTCTGTAATGACAGACCGGCCGGCCCGGGACGGTTCTGGCGCGGCAACCGGGACGCGCCGTTCCACAAAACCGGTGTTGATCAGGCTGCTGAGGTAGGCCGGCATTTTTTTGTCGGGAATCCCGGCATAGACACCGATCTCCTTCGGGGTGCGGTATCCGTGAGCCGGGGCCTACAGGATGGCCACGTAGTTGTGAAGTTCGATGACAAAATCCTGGAGCAGCAGGCGGGGTTCATCCTGCAACAAGTTCATCCCGCCCAGGAACACTTTCCATCTGTAACTACTGAGGTGATGTATGAAGCACAATACCATTGTCAATGTCGTAAAGTCCATGCGCATTCAAAGGGCGGAACCATTACGACTACCGACAGACGAAGAAGTAGGAGCCGCGTATGACCAGGGGAAAGCTGCTGTTATCATGCTTTTCCATAACAATCTGAGACAAATGGTGGTGTTGAGCAAACAAACACTTTATAAAAAAATAAGCCAGGTCACATTCGTTATTCCGATTATATTTTTCTTCCTCTCTATAATTCCTGTGTGGGAGGTTGACGTCGGGTATTCCTCAGTCATTGATTACATGGTCTCTAACACGTTTCAATTTCCCCCTTTCGCGGAAAATCGATAGTCTCCCTAATTAGTGTTCTTGGTTTTTGTAGGTAAAGGCACCGTCATCAGCAGCTCTTTAACAGTCCAAATATGATCGGTCAAGCCAGCAGCCACTGCTGGAGTTCTGAGGGTCCATTGAGCCAGGGTTTTTTGGTAGGTTCGTAAGCGCAAGCTCTTATGCGGACGGACCAGGTTGTAGTAAGCATCTTCCCAGGACAGAGCGGCTCGGTGCATGGATAGGTCCTTCGAGAAAGCCAGGGTCTTACGGGTCAAACGGGCATTGAACATGCGAGCAGTCAAGTGGCTGCGTTCGATGTAAGCGGTGCTCTTGCCGAGCAATGCAAGCAGCTCATCCAGGGGACCCCACACCGCCCTGAGTTTGACTTCCAGCAGATGGCCATGCTCATCGCGCAGTTTGAGCATTTGCAGGTAACGCCAATCCTGGCCCGCTTGCGGGCGAGTGGGTGGACGACCTCGGCCAGAATATTCGGGCACCAGCCCATAGACCGCCAGGATCGCATCATCGATGCCACCCCAGCCATCCGTGATTAGCGGGGGTGGACTATCGGGATGCCCGCGTTGCTGCAGGGTCTGAAAGACCTGGAAACTGGCTTGCGTCTCGTCCTTGCCTATCCCACGGGCGGCTCGCAAGCGGCTGTCAGTGTCCAACAAGGTGGAAATCCAGAAAGTTCCACGTTCAGCGCTTTCCGGATGTCTTTTTTTCTCCCTTGTTTTGGACGAAGGACCACAACCCATCCAACTGCGCACGTTGGAGATGGAAATCCTTCATCAGCACCGCATCCAGTTCTTCCGCATGCTTCCCGGCTTCACGCAACCAGCGCAGGGTCGTGTCTTCCTTGATCCCTTTGACCCGCGTGATCGTGCTGATCCGGGTGCCTTCCGCCAGGAGCGCCAGCACTTCCAGAATTTCAGCCGAGTGCGCATGCTTGTGAAAGAAGATCGTTCCCGTCGTCTCGGTAAAGGTTTTGCTGCAGGTCTTGCATTGGTAGCGCTGCACGCCCCGTGCGGTTTTGCCTGCCTTTTTAAGGTTCGCCTGGACCCGACCACTTTGCAACTTCCCGTAATCCGGGCAGGCTGCATTGGGACAAAATTCTCCAGGATGGGCAAGTTTTTCCATATCGTCTCCCTAATTGTGAGCTTGCCCTAATATTACCCTAAAATACACTATCGAGGGAGACTATCGGAAAATCAATTCATAATAAATGCTGTATTTTATATAGATAACAAATTTTGGTTGATTACACTTGCTTGCTTGATTTTCAGCATCGTACTCTACGCTTGGAAGGCTTACCGTGCCGCAATCCTCCTGTCCTGCCTGCCATTGGTAGCCTTTGTTCTACTCATAGTGTTGAATAGATAAGACTTTTGCACTTGGGTTGTTTTAGCTCATCAATGAGCGTAGTATCCAATTTTTTGTTAGTGCCCATATTTGGCTGAGTAGTTCGACAATGTCACATTAGTCTGTGACGTGGTAAAAATAGGGGTCTGAATGGTAAGAATAGAGGTATGAACATGGCAAAAAAAAACGTTATGGATCCAGATCGCTGGGGTCTTCCGATGGAGCCGCTGCGAACGCCTGCCGGGAGGATCCCATGGCGACACAGGAAATTCACACAGCTGCGGCGGTTCCATCTCCCAGCATACCCTCCATCCCCGAAAAACACGGCTTGTTCCGCACTTTCCACAGGGATGTTCAGTCGGTCCTCGACCGGGACCCGGCGGCCCGCAATGTTCTGGAAGTGGTGCTGCTCTATCCAGGTTTGCACGCGGTGTGGGGGTATCGGGTAGGCCACTGGCTGTGGCGGCACCACCTCAAACTTCTCGGGCGCTGGGTCTCGCAGATTACCCGCAACCTCACCGGCATCGAAATCCATCCCGGTGCAAGCATCGGCTCCGGCTTTTTCATCGACCATGGCATGGGCGTGGTCATCGGCGAGACCTCCGAAGTCGGTAACGAGGTCACCCTGTATCACGGGGTGACCCTGGGCGGCACCAGCCTGAACAAGGGGAAGCGCCATCCGACCATCGGGGACCGGGTGGTGATCGGCGCCGGGGCAAAAGTGCTGGGTGCAATTACCGTCGGTGAGGATACTCGCATTGGCGCCAACGCGGTGGTGGTCAAGTCCGTGCCGGCCAACTCGGTGGTGGTCGGTGTGCCGGGACAGAACATTGCCCGGAGCTTACCCCACCATGCCAGCGAACCCCCTGATCTGGACCATATCTCTTTGCCGGATGTTGTCGGAGTATCTTTAAAACAGCTGTTCGAACGTATGGATGCCTTTGAGACACACCTAAACGGCTCCGCGGTTAGCACACCGCACGTTCATGCGCCAAAGGGGGATGCCTGGCTGGGAGAGGATTTTTCGATTTGAGTGGGTGTGTATCATTTTTTCGGGGAATCATCTCTTTGATAGAGGCCACGTCCATATTTGAACTTACGCCAGGGATTGTCCTTGGGGTCTCTCGGTTGGGCGGGAATCAAGAGAGAGATCTTTTTGGCGGCCAGGAATGCATCTCGGCGAGAGATTGATTTGCGGGCTGGAGCTGGTTTTTCCCGGGACTGATGCAGTTTCTGTCTTTGTTGGGCAGCTTGTTTGCGTAAGCGCATTTCTATCCTGGGCCAATCTTCCTTCCAGCGGCCGCTGCACAGGATGTTACGCAGGGCCAGCATCGGATTGACATGTCGCTCCGCCCAGTGCATCCCGGCGCCTTTCAAGCGGGCTTCCACGACCAGCTTATTACCGCTTTCCACAATGCCGCTGGCGATTGGCCAGCCTTCCTCCTGAAAGCGTGGATATTGAAGTTGCTGCTCCCGTTTTTGGAGGTAGGCCAGATTGGCAGATATTTCCACTGCTTCAGGATGTTTGGTCCGCAAACGCCGTAGTTCAGTCAACAAGCGTTTAGGCCCTTCATGCTTGAGCCGATGGAGCCGTTCCTGGAGCCACTCCTGGGCCCTGGGAGTGCCTTCTCCGTATAGGAATTCTCCCACCTCACTGAGGTGTTCTCCGGCATGCGGAAAATCCAGGATGCGCACGGCATCCGGCCGGTGATAATCCGTAAATCCCTGCAACCAGTCCGACCCATCCATAATGGCGGCCACCTGCAGGGCATTTTCCACTCCCCGTCGTTGGATCTCCACCAGAGCCTGCCGGGCGAACTCCTCTGCACTGATTTTGCGGGAAAAATACGACAAATGACGGGTATGCACCACCCATTCCCCCCTTTCCAGCACGGCTGGTTGCACTTCCCCAATCACCAATGTGCGCACTTCTGCCCACTGCCCATGCAACAGCGGGACCATCGCGCCATCCGCACTGATTTGCATTTTCTCCGCTCCTGCCGGCGCCGCAGGCTGTTCTTTCTCTAATCGCTCCATTTCCTCCTTTTGCATCTCTGCATACGCCGCCCCGGCGGCCTCACTGTAACGCTGGCTGACCGACTTGCTCACTCCAATCCCTTGCATGTCTGCCATCATTTCTACCGCACGCACAAATGGCATCCAACTCGACAGCCGCACCAGGCTCTCGTGGGCGCGCGGCGTCAGGCTACCTGGCAAAAGTTCAAGTTCCTCATCCAGGGGGAAAAACTGCCCGCCCACATTCCGGACACTTGCCATATTCCCGTTGGAGCTCCACCTCGTTCCCCCCGCGCACTTCCAGCCGCCGCTTCTTCTTCCCTTTCCTCGACAGGCTGGCTCCACAGTGCGGACACTGCGGCCCATCCGGCCCCTCGATCCATTCCGCACTCGCACTCGCATTCGCCGTGTCCGACAGCATCTGCGCTCGAAACTCATCCAGCCGCCGGTCCACCTCTGCCTCGATCTCTCGAAAGGTCGCCCGCGGATGCTGCCGCCGCCATTCCGCCATCCCTTCGTTAATTTCTTCGCTCTTCTCTTGCCAGCCTTTCTTCATCTGCTCGCTGTTCATACGGCCTCCTCGCTCGCTTTTCCCCCATCTTACTCCTTTCCCGAAAAAAAGATACACACCCAGCAGCGGTACCCTACTTGAATCCGTCCTCTCATTGATATATAATATTTCCAACCCAGGGGCGAGCCATTTCGTTTGGAGGGGCGCGCAAGCTGGGAGCCACCACTTGAAAAATCGAGAGATGTTGGGAGGGTAGTATGTCTGCGTATCTTCGTCGTTTGCTGCCGGGGGGCATCAAAGCAATAAATATGCTGGTTTTGTTCTCCATGTTGATGACCAACGGGATCGGCGTGCCTACGGTCAAGGCTGCCGGGCAGGGACCGGATTCAAATCCAAGCCGGTCCAATCCGGCTCATGTTGCCAGCTACCAGGCTCCGAAGTTCACCCATCCAAGCCCGCGCATTGGCCGTAGCCAGGATGGCAGTCTGGTCGTAATGACACCCTCCACTGGAACCTCCGGCAGGTCGCGACTGTCCAATGCTGTGATCTCCTCCAGCGACGACAGTGGTTCGACAGCAACCCCTTCCCTATCGCCTACACCGACTCAGACACCCAGCGCCACGGGAACTCCTGTGACCTATCCAGGCGTGGACGACATCAATACGGTTTCGCTGCTTCATTTCGATGGCAGTAATGGATCGAACACCTTTACGGACGAGAGTGGTAAATCCTGGACAGCAGGTGCCGATGCAAAGATCAGCACTGCCCAGTCCAAGTTCGGTGGTTCTTCTGTTTATTTTGATGGCACGGGCGATTATCTTTCCACCCCGCAGAACTCTGACTTTAACTTTGGCAGCAATCCCTTCACCATTGATTTCTGGTTCTGGCTGAACTCAAATGCCATGGGTTACCAACCTTTAGTATTTAATTATGGAACAGCTGACCAACAGGGTTGGGGAATATATATTGAAAGCAATAACAAGCTTACATTTATCTGGTCGAAAACTGGATCCGGTTGGGAGGGTAGTGTTCAATGGTCTATAATTCCAACGGCCAAGACCTGGTATCACGTAGCAGTAGTCAGGGCAGCAAATATGATCACTTTTTACGTGAATGGGACCAGCGTGGGTACGGGGTCTCCCAGTGGAGTTATTAATAATCCAGTCAATGGGCTGATGCTTGGCCGGTATCCGTATTTTCCTGGCGGGGCCAGAACGTTGAACGGCTATATCGATGAATTACGCATATCGAAAGTTGCCCGCTGGACCTCCAATTTCACGCCTCCCACCGCAGAGTACAGCGGGAGTGCGAATCTTGGTCCGGTCGATGCGCAGAAATCCACGATCTCCACCGATAAATCTACAATCCTGGCGAATGGGATGGATGCTGCCACGATCCTGGTTCAGGCTTTGGACAGTTCCGGCTCCCCGATCCCTGGCGCCACGGTTAGTTTATCGACCACCGGGAATGCCGCGGTCAGCCAGCCCACCCAGCCGACAGACGGCCTGGGACGGGCATCTGCGACGATCACCGATACCCTCGACGAGCAGTTCACGGTCACGGCGCAGGTCAACGGCGTGACCCTAGCCTCATCGGTAGCCATTCTTGCCCACTGCCAGGTCAGCGGGGACCTGGTCATCGCAAATGGTGAGACCTGCACCCTGAATGCGGCAAATTACACTTTCAATTCCATCCTGATACAAAGCGGGGGGACGCTGGCCTTGAGCGGGAATACCACCCTGGATCAGGGGGTCCAGATCAATGCCGGCAGCCTGACGGTGCAAACCGGTGGGACGATCACCGCGGATGGACTGGGGTATGCGGCGTCGAGCGGCCCAGGAAAAGGCATTGACGGCGGTAATGGTGGGGGTGCGGGTCACGGGGGTGCGGGCGGCATTGGGTATGGCCCGTCGGCGGGTGGAGCTGCCTATGACAGTGTCTACTCCCCGGTCCAGCTGGGCAGTGGAGGGGGCAGCAATGGGAATGGGGCGGGCGGGGCAGGGGGTGGAGCGATCCGGCTGCAGGTGAGTGGGAGCCTGGTGCTGAACGGCACGCTCAGCGCAAATGGGCTGGGCGGCGGCGGGAACTGGTATGGCTCGGGAGGCGGGGGAGCGGGGGGCAGCCTGTGGATCACGGCGGGTTCGTTCAGTGGGACGGGGACGGTCCAGGCCAATGGGGGCAACGGAGCGCCGGCTTATAACACGGTTGCCGGTGGAGGCGCCGGAGGGCGGATTGTGATTGGGGTGACCGCCGGTGGGAACAGTTTCAGCGGGACGGTGAATGCCTATGGAGGCACGGGGAACCAGATCGGCGGAGCGGGGACGGTGTACTGGGCGACGGAGAACCGGCTGGTGGTGAACAACAATGGTCAGAGTGGTCTCCAGGCGATGCTGCCCCCTGGCAGCTATGCGTTTGACCGGATTGACCTGAAGAGCAAAGGCTATCTGCATATCCAGGGAGCTTCATCCAGCCTCAGTTTGACGAGCAGCACCCTGTCCAGTGGGGATGGGACGGGGCGGCTGGAGGTGGAAGGGACGGTGAATGCACCGGCGAGCTTCACCCTCAGCGGTGCAGTGCTGGATATCCTGAACGGTTTCAGCGGGCCGACAGACATCACGACGCAGACCAGCGGCGGGTTGGAGCTGTATGCGGGAGCGCCAGGATTTCCGGGGGGTGTATTTGCCTTCAACTCGCTGACGCTGGGGTCGGGCACGACGCTACGCTTTGTACCCTACATCAGCGGGGGCAGCTATACGAGTGATTATGGGGTGACGCTGAGCGTGGGCAGCCTGACGGTGCAAACCGGTGGGACGATCACCGCGGATGGACTGGGGTATGCGGCGTCGAGCGGCCCAGGAAAAGGCATTGACGGCGGTAATGGCGGGGGTGCGGGTCACGGCGGAGCGGGAGGCGCATCGCCTTCTGCCGCGGGTGGAGCTGCCTATGACAGTGTCTACTCCCCGGTTGAGCTGGGCAGCGGAGGGGGCAGCAATGGGAATGGGGCGGGCGGGGCAGGGGGTGGAGCGATCCGGCTGCAGGTGATTGGGAGCCTGGTGCTGAACGGCACGCTCAGCGCGAATGGACTGAGCGGCGGCGGGAATGCCTACGGGTCCGGGGGCGGAGGAGCCGGGGGCTCGATCTGGATCACGGCGGGGTCGGTGAGCGGGAATGGGAAGATCCAGGCCAACGGGGGCAGCGGAGCCGGTTCCTACAGCGCAACTGCCGGTGGAGGCGCCGGAGGGCGGATTGTGATTGGGGTGACCGCCGGTGGGAACAGTTTCAGCGGGACGGTGAATGCCTATGGAGGCACTGGGAACCAGATCGGCGGAGCGGGGACGGTGTACTGGGCGACGGAGAACCGGCTGGTGGTGAACAACAATGGTCAGAGTGGTCTTCAGGCGATGCTGCCGCCTGGCAGCTATGCGTTTGACCGGATTGACCTGAATAGTAAAGGCTATCTGCACCTGCAGGGAGCTTCATCCAGCCTCAGCCTGACGAGCAGCACCCTGTCCAGTGGGGATGGGACGGGGCGGTTGGAGGTGGAAGGGACGGTGAATGCACCGGCGAGCTTCACCATCAGCGGTGCAGTGCTGGATATCTTGAACGGTTTCAGCGGGCCGACAGACATCACGACGCAGACGAGCGGCGGGCTTGAGCTGTATGCAGGCTCTCCAGCATTTCCTGGTGGCAATTATTCCTTTAATTCCCTGACGGTAGGGGCAAATACCTCGCTACGCTTTGTACCCTACATCAGCGGGGGCAGCTATACGAGTGATTATGGGGTGACGCTGAGCGTGGGCAGCCTGACGGTAGCGAGCGGGGCGACGGTGACGGCGGATGGACTGGGGTATGCGGCGTCGAGCGGCCCAGGAAAAGGCATTGACGGCGGTAATGGCGGGGGTGCGGGTCACGGCGGAGCGGGAGGCGCATCGCCTTCTGCCGCGGGTGGAGCTGCCTATGACAGTGTCTACTCCCCGGTTGAGCTGGGCAGCGGAGGGGGCAGCAATGGGAATGAGGCGGGCGGGGCAGGGGGTGGAGCGATCCGGCTGCAGGTGAGTGGGGCGCTGGTAGTGAACGGAACGGTTAGCGCGAATGGACTGGGCGGCGGCGGGAATGCCTACGGGTCCGGGGGCGGGGGAGCCGGGGGCTCGATCTGGATCACGGCGGGGTCGGTGAGCGGGAATGGGAAGATCCAGGCCAACGGGGGCAACGGAGCCGGTTCCTACAGTGCAACTGCCGGTGGAGGCGCCGGAGGGCGGATTGCCGTTTATACCAACAGCCTGGCTCCGGCGATTGTCCTGTTGGTAACCGGAGGCACCGGGAATCAGGCCGGTGGGATCGGTACGGTTTACCTGGACGGGATCGACCCGAATCAGTCGAGCCTGTCTATTTCACCTTCCACTGTCATGGCGGACAACACCAGCGCAGCTACCGTGACCGTCCTCCTGAAGAACACGAGCGGCTATCCGGTCCCGAATAAACCGGTATCCATCGCCGTGACCTCGGGAGCGGGGCTGTACATCAACAGCCAGACGGCGGGGCTCAACCAGTACATCTCGATCGGCAGCACCAATTCGAGCGGGATCGCCACGGCGTTGCTGACCGCCATCACAGCCGGTCCGCGCACGATCCAGGCCATCGCCGCCCAGATTCCGGTCACGCAGGCGGCCACGGTGACCTTCGTCCACGGTCCGGTGAGCGGGGCAATCTCCAGCCTGAGCGTCGACGCGACCCAGCGGCTTGCAGATGGGACCACCCCGGCCACGGTGACCGTCACGGCATTGGATGCCCAGGGGAACCCGGTGCCAGGCGTGAATGTCACCCTGTCAGCGACGGGGAGCGCGGTTGTCACCCAGCCCTCCAGCTCGACGGACAGCCAGGGCAAGACCTCCGGCACAATTGTAGACTCAGTCGCTGAGAGAGTCACGGTGAGCGCCAGCGTCAACGGAGTGGCTCTCGTGCATACTGCCGTGATCCAATTCGTTGGGACAGACCTTGCCGTTTCCCTGGCTGCTCCTCAAAAGGCAACTGCCGGGGCGGACATTCAATATTCCCTGGCGGTGACCAACACCGGCTTCACTGCTCAAAACGTCACCCTGACCCTGGCTCTGCCTGCCAGCCTGACTTACGACAGCCAGACCAGTCCGGTCACACCCGTGCAGCAGGGCAGCACCCTGACCTGGGGCCTGGGCAGTCTGGCCTCCGGAAACCAGGTTGCCTTTACCGTTACAGGCACGATCGGGAATTTCACGACGCCCGGCACAGTCCTGACAGCAACCGCGGCAGTTTCCACCACCTCGCCGGAGAGCAGCTCCGGCAATGACACGGCCAGTGCCTCGACCACAGCTACCGAAAATTATAAGTTCAGCGCGACGCTGGCCCCTGCCAGCTCCTCGCTGAGTCTGGGAGGAAGCGCGACCTACACCCTGCATCTCGCCAACAGCGGGCTGAGCGCGGATACGTACACTTTCTCACTGAACGGTCTGGATGCAAGCTGGGTGACTTTCAGCCCCGCTTCCGGCTCGCTCAACCCGGGTGGGGCGGAGGATGTGAGCCTGACCATTTCGGCCCCGGATTCCGCCTGCCAGGCTGCCGGGACGATTCCCTTTACTGTGGCGGTCACTTCCAGCGGATTGGGCCAATTTCAGCAGATTTCATCCAGCCTGACCTTGAACACTGCGCCGGCCCTGACCATCGACGCGCCCGGGGAGAACAGTGTCAGCGGCTCGACCTCGGTCCTGTTCAGCTGGCGCACGACGCCCGCCACGACGGGAGAGTTGAACGTGTACCCGGCCGGGCATCCCGAGCAGGCCCTGTCGTTCAATGTCAACAGCGACGTCAACCATTCGGTCCAGGTGGACGGCCTGGCCCGCAACCAGGCCTACGCGTGGACGGTCACGGCGGCTTCGACCTGCGGGAGCGCCACCCAGACCCACCACTTCAGCGTGGGCAACGGCATCGTTTTCACCAACCACCAGCAGAGCTACACCATCGACCGGGATTACAACCAGCTGGTGCAGGTCGGGATGCAGAACACCGACACAATTCCTCATACCCTGACCGCCTCGGTCACAAACCCCTACGCCGACCTGATCGTCAACTTCGTGGACAGCGGCAGCGAGGACCAGACGATCACCCTGGCGCCCGGGCAGAGTGTCCAGGTCACACTGGGCATCCACGCCCAGGACGCAACTCAGTCGAACTACACGCTCACCGCCAACCTCGTGGCGGATGAGGGCAGCGCCGCGCCGATCACCGATAACGCCAGCCTGAATGTCACGGTGCTTGCTGCAGGGGACTTCTCCATCACGGAAGATACGAGCGCCTTCAACCCGCTGACTCTGGGGCGCACCTTTGTCATCACCAACCACGGCCAGCCGGTCACGGACCTGGGGCTCGTGGCGGTGGATCCCGCGACCGGGCTGCCCGCCAATGTATACCTGCAGCCCAGCCTGGAGCATGCCCGCCTGGATACCGGCCAGTCGATCCGGGTGGTGGCTTACCCGATCTTCACTGCGGCGGATGTGCAGGCCCAGGCGTCTGCCAATACTGCGCTGGGGGCGCTCTCCTTCGTGGGTGACCGCCTGGCGTCCGCAGCGGACCAGCCGGGGCCGGCGGCCTACAACCTGCAGGCCACGGGCGGGGGGAATACGGTCACGCTTGGATCCACGACCGGCTGCACGGCCGACAAGCAGATCTATGCTGTCGAGATGCAGAGCTGCAGCATGAGCTTCCAGACCAGCGACTGGTACTGCACCAACCGTCCGGACGTGACCTCGAAGCTGAACGTGCCGGCGTTCCTGACCCAGGGGGTCCTGAGCGGGCTGACGCTGTTCATGAACTTCACCCCGAACGGCAACGTCCGCCCGCACAACGGGGAGGTCAGTTTCAACGGGACCCAGGTCGGTTCGTGGGTAAACCAAATTCCTGCCGGGCAGTACTCCTTCAATGTTCCTGTCAGCAGCTGGAACCAGGGGCTGGCCGGGTCGGTCACCCAGAACATCACCATCGACACCCAGCACTTCAACGGTGGGCACTACGTCAGCGTCACAGGGTACACCCTGCAGGCCAGCATCAACCAGGCCACGACCTATGTGTGCGCCGATTCGCAGGCCGACGCCGACCTGGCCGCCCAGCAGACCTATGCCTGCCAGGAGACCGGTGCCTTCAACCCGGCATTGGACGTCCCCGACCGCTCGACCTGGAACATGGGCGACATTAAAGCCCTGGTCAAAGAGATTGCCGCAGATCTCGGCTATCAAATCAGTTCACTCACCTGCACGCAGGGCGACTGCGGCGACCCGATCGACAGCCGCACGGGTGTGTTCTCGTTCGGGCTGCCGGACCTGTCCGTTCCCACCTCGGCCGGGGACCTGGTCTTCCAGCGGGCCTACTCTTCGGGAACCGTCAGCGAATACACCCAGCCTCTCGGCTACGGCTGGACGGACAACCAGGAGGTGAAGCTGATCTTCCCCTCCGACCCGCAGGGGATGGCCGGTTACGTCCTGCTGCAGGATGTGCTCGGCAACCAGTACCTGTTCAAAATCAACGGCGACGGGAGCTACTCACCGGGGCCGGGTGTGCTGGCAACACTCTCCCAATCGAACAGCACCCCGCCGACCTATACCGTCGTCACGTACCAGCAGGGCAGGTATGACTTCGACGCGAACGGCAGGATCACCTCGCGTTCGGACCCGCAGGGCCACAGTTTCACTTACACCTATGATGGTTCGGGAGACCTGACCCAGGTCAGCGCAGACAACGGCACGCGCTATATCACGCTTGGCTATGACGGCCAGGGGAGGATTGTCGCTGTTTCCGACTATGCTGGCCGGAAGGTGACCTACACATATGACGATGCCGGGGATCTGGTCTCTTCGACCGACCTGCTTGGCCAGGTATGGACCTATACTTATGATTCCGCCCACCGCATGACGGGAATGGTCGACCCGAGCGGGAAGAACACCGTCACGACCGACTATGACATGCAGGGCCGCGCCTACCGCCAGTTCGACGGGGACGGCAACCTGCTCACCCGGATCGTCTACAATGCGGACGGGAGCTCCACCATCTACGATGCGAACGGCAACGCCCAGATACATGCCTACGACAGCCACAACGTGGAGACGAAGCAGGTGGACCAGCTGGACCGGGAGCAGGACACGGCTTCCTCGGCGGCTTCCAACTTCCACCCCACCTCGATCACCAACTCGGCCGGGCAGACCCTGTCCATGGAATGGAGCGCGGATGGAGCGGACCTGCTTTCGCAGACCAACCCGGACGGCGGCCAGACGGTCAACACCTACGATGCGCTGAACAACCTGACCTCCACTACCGACCCACTGGGGAACGTCACCACCTACACGTATAATGGGAAACTGCTCACCAGCGAGACGGATGCATCCCACCTCACCACCACCTACATCTATACACCGGAAGGCTACCTGGCTTCGGAGGCCGATTCCTCGGGTCGCACTATCTCCTATGCGTACGATGCGCACGGCCAACGGATCTCGATGACCGACCCGCTCGGGAATACGACCACCTATACCTACGACGACCTGGGACGGCTGACCGATACGACCGACTCGCGAGGCCGGGTGACCCACACCGAGTATGACGCTGCCGGGCAGGTCACGAAGACTGTTGCCAATTACGATCCCAGCCGACCTCAGAACGATGAGAACGTGTACAACATCGTCACCCAATACCAGTACGATGCGCACGGGAACCAGGTGGCGGTCACCGATACCTACGGCCGCACCACAAAGTACGTCTATGACGCCGCCGACCATCTGATCAAAACGATCGACCCGCTGGGCAACACGACTACCAATACCTATGATGCCTCTGGGCATCTGGTCGCCTCGGCGGATGCTTTGGGCAATAAGACCACCTACACTTACGATGCCGCCGGGCGCCGCCTTTCCACGATCGACGCCCTCGGGAATTCCTCCGGCACGACGACGTTCGATGTGGCTGCCAATACTGCCACTGCCAGCGACGGCCTGGGCCACTCCACCACCTATTATTACGATAGTATGGAGCGGACGGTCAAGGTCGTGGACCCGCTGGGGTATTCCACGACCACGACCTATGACGATAATGGGAACGTCGTGGCCACAACCGACGCGCTCGGGCGGACGACCCGCTACGAGTACGATGCGCTCAACCGCCTCGTGCAGACCATCGATCCCCTGGGCGGCGTTACCACGACGGAATATGACTCTGCCGGGCGCCGCTCTGCCAGCATCGATGCCCTGGGCAACCGCACCACCTACACTTACGACGATTCCGGACGATTAGTCGCCACCACCGACCCGCTCGGCCACACCACCCGTACCGAGTACGACAATTACGGGCGGCAGACAGCCACGATCGATGCAGCAGGCCACCCCACGACGTATACCTACGACCTGCTGGACCGCGTCACTGCCACAACCGATGCGCTGGGCAACACAACCAGCACCACCTACGACGCCCTGGGCAACGTCACGAGCTCCACGGATGCGGACGGGCACACCACCACGACGATCTACGACGCTCTCAACCGACCGGTCAAGACCATGAATGCAGACGGCAACACCACGACCAGCACCTACGACGCTGCCGGGAACCTGGTGGCGACCGCAGACGCCCTGGGTCACACCACAACCTACACCTACGACGCCCTCAACCGCAGGGTGGCGATGACAGATCCCCTCGGCCATACCACCCGCTCCGTCTACGACGCCCTGGGCAACCTGACCGACCAGGTAGACGCCAACGGCGTGGTGACACACTACGAGTTCGATGCACTCAACCGGCAGGTGGAGGTGATCAAGAACTACCGTCCCGCCCTGAAACCGACCGCCGATGTCAATGTAAGCACCGGGTACACCTACAACGCGGTGGGAAATCGCGTGGCGGTCCAGGATCCGGACGGCCACGTCACGAAATTCACTTACGACGCGCTGAACCGCGTCCTCACAAAGACCGACGCGCTGGGCAATCAATGGACCTATACCTACG
The DNA here is from genome assembly GCA_963753465.1 of uncultured Chloroflexia bacterium. Classification (GTDB taxonomy): domain Bacteria; phylum Chloroflexota; class Anaerolineae; order Anaerolineales; family Villigracilaceae; genus UBA877. The sequence goes on along the minus strand of CAVWCJ010000002.1, from coordinate 499,288 downwards.
ATGCGGACGGCAACCTGGGGGCCATGACCGACGGCAACGGGAAGACGACGCAGTACAGCTATGATGCGGACCGGCAGCTGACGGCGATCGACTACCCGGCGCCGGACCACGGCGTGGTCTTTACCTACACGGATACCGGCAAGCGGGCTTCCATGGCCGACGGGCTGGGCACGACCACCTGGAGCTACGACGCCCTGGACCGTCTCGTCTCGGTCACCGACCCGTTCGGTGCAAGCGTGGCTTACAGCTACGATGAGGCCGGGAACCGCACCGGGTTGACCTACCCGAGTGGGAAAACCGCGGTTTACCTCTACGACCCGGCGAACCAGCTCGCTCAGGTCACCGACTGGAACAGCCAGGCCACCCGCTACACTTATGATGCAGCCGGGCACCTGACAGCCGTCGACCGGCCGAACGGGGTGGACTCGGCGTATTCCTACGATGCGGCCGGGCAGTTGACGCAGCTGCAGCATACCGACGGCAGTTCCAGCCTGGCTTCCTACCAGTATGCTTATGATCCGGCCGGGAACCGCACCCAGGCGGTCGAAACGATGCAAAGCGGCCAGAGCGGCCCGACCGTCACGGTGACGGTGGCGGATGCGAGCGGAAAAGCGCTCTCCGGCCTGATGGTTTACGCTTTCGATGGCACGACCTACACCGGCTACAGCCAGGCCACGGATGCCAGCGGCCAGGCCTCGATCACGCTGCCTGCCGGGAGCTACCGCTTCCGCGTCGACGTGGACGGGACCCAGTTCTGGAGCAGCGCGGCCAATGCCTGCACCATCGGCGTGTGCGGCAGTGTCACGATCACTGTTCCGCTGCCTGTGCTGGTGGACGTAAAGGATACGAGCGGCAGTGCCATGGCGAGCCTGTCCGTCTATGCTTTCAGCGGCGGCACTTACACCGGCTTCAACGGCACGACGGATGCCAGTGGACAGCTATCCATGCGGCTGCCTGCCGGGAGCTACCGCTTCCGGGCGGATCTGAACGGGACCCAGTTCTGGAGCGATACGACCGACAGCTGTACCGTGCCGCAGTGCACCCTGGCTGCAGTGACGGTGACCACGCCGGTGACGGTGACGGTGCTGGATAACGTCGGCATGCCGCATAAGGGAATAGCGGTCTACGCCTTCGACGGCACGACCTACACCGGCTACACCGGCATCACGGATGAGAGTGGGCAGGTTGTGTTCACCCTGCCCGAGGGCAGCTACCGCTTCCGGGCGGACTTCAATGGGACCCAGTTCTGGAGCGGGGCTACCAACGACTGCACGGTTCCGGGCTGCATGGGGGCCAATGTGGTCATTTCCCTGCCGGTCACGATCAGCGTCCAGGATACAGACGGCGCTCCCGCTGCCGGGATCCCCGTCTATGCATTCAATGGGACGACCTACACTGGCTTCAACGGTACCACGGACGGGAACGGGCAGGTGCGGCTCACCCTGCCGCCGGGCTCCTACCGCTTCCGGGCGGACCTGAATGGGACCCAGTTCTGGAGCGGGGCTACCAACGACTGCACGATTCCGGGCTGCCAGGGGGCAACAGTAACAGTCACGAAGTCGATCACGGTCACCGTCCAAGATACGGATGGTACAGCCAAGGCCGGACTGCCGGTGTATGCCTTCAATGGCAGCACCTACACCGGTTACAGTGGGACGACGAACGCCAATGGGCAGGTCGTCTTCACTCTGCCGCAGGGCTCGTACCGTTTCCGGGCAGATTACTCCGGGGACCAATATTGGAGCGGGGACCAAAACAACTGCAGCCTGCCCGGCTGTGGAAGCGCGACGGTCGTCGTCGGTGTGGTCTCCAGTCCCACCCCGGCGAGTACCAGCAGCTCCACGCTGACCGGTGTTCCCACGTTTACATCTACTCCCACATCGACACCTGCTCCGACGGATACGAGCACGGCGACCCCAACCGGGACGGATGTTCCTGTTTCGACCGATATAGCGACACCTGCATCCGGCGGTGCAAACTCAGGGTCCGGCGTGGCTGTTGTGGTCTATCATCCGGCACAGCCGGTCTCTAACCGCTCCATTTCCCTGTCCATGCCGCAGCAGCAGGCGCAGGGTACCACGGTGACGGTCAATGTCCAGGACACGGATGGGACGGCCCAGGCCGGGTTGAATGTCTATGCCTTCACCCTGACGGGGACGGATCATAGTGCGACATACAGCGGCTACGCGGCCACCACCGATGGGAACGGGCAGGCGGTCTTCAGCCTGCCGGATGGGAGCTACCGCTTCCGGGCGGATTTGAATGGAACGCAGTTCTGGAGTGATCTCCAGACCAGTTGCACGGTTCCGGACTGCACGAGCGATGCGGTGACAGTCACCAAGCCTCTGACGGTGACGGTGAAGAACACGGACGGCACGGCCAAGGCTGGTCTTTCAGTCTATGCCTTCGACGGCACGACCTACACCGGCTACAACGGGACTACGGATGCCGGTGGGCAGACCGTGTTCACCCTGCCGCAGGGGAGCTACCGCTTCCGGGCGGACCTGAACGGCACCCAGTTCTGGAGCAGTGGATCGAATGACTGCACCCTGCCGGGCTGCACAGCGGATGCGGTTACGGTGACCAAACCGGTGACCGTCACGGTCGCCGGCCAGGCCGGACAGCCGTACCCCGGCCTGAGCGTCTATGCCTTTGACGGCACGACTTACACCGGCTTCAACGGCACCACGGACAGCCATGGGCAGGTGACCTTCACCCTGCCGCAGGGCTCCTACCGCTTCCGGGCGGATTACAACGGTGTCCAGTTCTGGAGCGGGGACCAAAACACCTGCACGCTTCCTGGCTGCAAGACGGCAGCAGTAACGTTGCCGGGCGGGGCTGGCCAGACGAACGTCACGATCAACTATCAATATGACGCACTCCACCGTCTGACGAGCGCCGGCTACAGCAACGGCACCGACTTCCAGTACACCTACGACCCGGCCGGGAATGTGCTGGATTACCTGCGCACCACCGGCGGGGAAACCGTGATGACCAGCTATATCTACAATGAAGCCGATGAGTTGGTCTCGGCGCAGGCCAGTAACACGGACGCCATCTGGCAGTATGTGTATGATGGCAACGGCAGCCTGGTTCAGTCCATGCCGGGGGGCAGCCCGGCGAACGGCGCCAGCCGCTACACCTATAATACGGCCGGATATCTTGTAAAGGTGGAGTCCTACGATGGCTCAGGCTGGAACCCACAGGCCGACATGGCCTATGACGGGCTGGGGGAGCGCCTGTCCATGACTGGTTACGCCGGAAACCAGAGCATAACCACGCGGTACGCCCTGGATAACGGGCAGGTGCTCACGGCGATGGCAGCTGATTTGACCACCACTTACCTCTACGGCCTGGGACCCATCGGTGAATTGACCGACTCGTGGGCCTATTCCCTGCCGGACGGCACCAATACGCCGCGCCAGCTGGTGGATGCCAGTGGGGAGGTCACGCTCTCGTCCTCGTACACCCCGTGGGGCGACACCTTGTCCGTAAACGGGAAGGGCAGTTTCACCTTTGGGTACATCGGCGGGATCATGGATACGGCCACAGGCCTGCTCTACGTGGGCAACGGGCAGTATTATGACCCCTTTACGGGCAGATTCCTGACGCGTGGGGTTACTCCCAAACAGACCAACCCTTATGTGCCGTGGAACCAGAACCCGAGCAGTGCGCTGATCGCTCCGCTAGCGCTGCTGGCGATGGTCTACAGCCGGAAGAAGGGCAAGCGCAGCAAGTGGGATAATCTGATCATCCTGTTGGTATTGGCAATGGCTGTAAGTATAAGTCTTGTAGCTTGTGGTGGTAACGGTAATCAACAACAGCAACCCACCTACACTGTCACAGTAACCAATGCCCCTGGAATCACTACAGTAACAATGGCGGCTCCGGGTACACAGGCGAGTACTATAGCAGTGCCTAACAACACCCCAGTAGGGACACCCGTAGCAACATGTACATATACACTCATGCCGTCGAATACGCCTACACCAACCTCGACGCCATTTTCGACCGAGACAGATTTTAATTCAGTCGCTTTTAACAAATTATTCATCAGGACTGAAGGTTACACCAAATGTTCCAAACCTCCAACAACCGAAGAATTTAACATATCCAGCGGATGATTCACGGGGAAATCCAAGTGGTGTTAAGCCGGGTGACAACATTGGATATTACTCCTGTGGACCAACGGCTTTTTATATGGCGCTTCTTCATTCGGGCAATACATTATCATCAATTATTGATACATCGGCTCCATTGAATCAACAATTGGATCAATTTATTATTGCTGCTGTAGACAGCGGATTGTATATTCCAAATGATACAAGTGGGGTATACACCTATCCAGCTGGTATGATTGGCCTTGCCAAGTATTATGAACTTCCCTATAGCCCGCCGGATGATAGTCCTAATCCTACTGTAGGAAGTGAATTACAGGGCTTGAATACGCTGTACAATGAATTGAAGGCCAATACTCCCGTGATTGTGGATGTGAATCAACAATTAGGTAAGACTAAAAACGCTGCTCACTTTGATCTTGTCACTGGGATGTACGCATCACCCACCGACCACACGATCACGATTTATTACAACGACCCTTGGAACGATGCACAGAATCAGCCAGGGCCATGGAAGGATTTCTGGACATCTTGGTCAGGCAATAAAGATCCCGGTGGCCAGGGTTGGTGGATGACTATTAACTAATTTCCAAACTGCAATAAAAAACGGAGGATTGTAGATGAAAAGCTTCTCGACCAGATTATATCTTCCTGTTGTTTTACTTTTCGTGCTGTTTCAGAGCATTTTATCCGGCTGTGTTGAAGCTACTATAATTTCTGCCACACAGACAGCCGCCATCGTTAAAACTTCAACTCCTGTGATAACGATAAACATCCTGACCCAGACACCATTCCTGGCATCAACGGTAAAGTTTGCGGATTATCTGTCCGGTTGTAATAATAGCATTGTTACACTATCGCCGGATGCGAAATGGGCGATTGCTCAATGTGCGCCAAACGGTGAGTATGGAATATTTGTATGGAAAATCGGCGAACAACAAGCCACAATGCTCTTTAAATCAAAAGCGCTTGGGGGATATGACGCAACTTTCTCCCCGGACGGGGAAAAACTGTTGGTAGCAATTTTGACTGGTCCTTTATGGCTTTTTGAGGTTGGCCGGTGGCAGACACCCAAGATGTTGTACTCAGAATTACCAAGGTATGCGTTTCCAACCTGGTCACCGGATAGTCAATCGATTGCCATCTCCTATCTGGTGAAAGGACAGGCGCTGTCAATTATGAAATTGGATGGGACCTACAAGAATTTAATTGCAGTGGATGAAGTTAATTCAGCTGGAGATAGTTACGGAATTAATATGTTCGGCCCTGCCTGGTCGCCGGACAGCAGCAAAATCGCTTATGTCATTGCTAAGGATATGCGGAATCCCTCTCCTATTCAATTGTGGACCGTCGATGTTGCTTCCGGGAAAAAAGAATTGTTGTATTCCGGCAAAGCGGGAGAGGTTGCTTATGAACCGGAATGGTCACCTGATGGCAGTAATATCTTGGTGGTAAACGGAATGGCGACAAACAAAAATATGTATTTATATAATGTGAAAGAAAAAACATTCAGCCTTCTTCCAAAATTTGATGATCCCTTCCCGACTCTGTGGTCTCCAAATGGTAAGTATATTGGTGTTTGTGATTTGAGCGGGCTTTATATTGTTTCAATTGAAACAGGCGAATCCAGTTTTCTAAGTCCCTATTGTGGAATCCTATGGAAGGATGATAAAAGCATTGTAGCGCAGGGGAGTGATTGGAACTTCTATTTGATCACCTTGCCATAGTATTATTCCATCCCAGCGACTGGTACTGCGTCGATGCCTCAGTATCAGTCTCAGCAGCAGGCGCAGGGTACCACGGTGACGGTCACTGTCCAGGACACGGATGGGACGGCCCAGGCCGGGTTGAATGTGTATGCCTTCACCCTGACGGGGACGGATCATAATGCGACTTACAGCGGCTATGCGGCGACCACGGATGGGAACGGGCAGGCGGTGTTCAGCCTGCCGGATGGGAGCTATAGCTTCCGTGCGGACCTGAACGGCACCCAGTTCTGGAGCGATCTCCAGGCCAGTTGCACGGTTCCGGACTGCACGAGCGCAGCGGTGACAGTCACCAAGCCTTTGACGGTGACGGCACTGAGGCACTCTCGCAGGAAACTGAGAGCAACGGGTCTACCACACCTAAATCATGGCGCCATCCCCTGACCCTACCAAGTGTGACGATCGTGATCTATTTTCACCAGTCGCACTACCGCGACTTCAAAGCGTATTACCTGGAGCATGTCTGCAAGCAGTTGCGTTGCGAATTTCCTAACCTGGTCAGCTATCCGCGCTTTGTGGCCTGGATGTCTTTGGTGCTTGGACCGCTGTGTGCCTATCTGCGTCGTCAGTATGGCCGCTGCACAGGCATTTCTTTCATCGATTCAACCACTTTGGTGGTCTGTGATAACCACCGCATCCACTCCCACCGGGTGTTTTCAGGCCTGGCCGAGCGCGGAAAGAGCTCCATGGGCTGGTTTTACGGCTTTAAACTGCATTTTGTGATCAACGACTGCGGCGAATTACTCGCCTGCCGCTTGACGCCTGGCGATGTGGACGACCGAACCTCGGTTCCCATCCTTTGCAGCCGCCTATCCGGTAAATTGTTCGGCGACAAAGGCTATCTCTCACAACCCCTGTTCGAGGAGTTGCTGGAAACCTTCGGTCTGCAGCTGATTACCAAGATCAAGTCCAACATGAAAAACCGCTTGATGAACCTGATCGACAAGATCTTGCTCCGCAAACGTGCCATTGTCGAAACGGTCATCGACCAGCTCAAGAACATCTCTCAGATCGAGCACACCGTCATCGCAGTCCATTCAACTTTGTCGTCAATGTGATCGCGGGCTTGATCGCTTATTGTCTTCAACCCAAGAAGCCACCTTTGAATATCAACCGGTCGCAACTACTCTTGGTGGCTTATCCATAACTCAGGTTAATATAATGTCTTTCCTAAAGAAAAAGATGTGCTTGTCCATCCTAGTCATGCTATTGCTAATCATTCTTGTTGACTGTGCGCCTCTTGGTAGCAAAACGTCTGCTCCGAAAGCGACAAGTTCATCGCCAACTGTACAGAGCTCTACCCAGCCTTCTATCACTCCTTCTCTGGTTGCAGAGTGGAACCTTGGATATGTAAACGATGTAGCCTGGAGTCCGAACAGTAAAATATTTGCAGCTAATTCCCGGCTTGAGGGAGATGAATTAAATAACGTTCAAGCATTTGATGTTAAATCGCCTAATAGAATATGGATCGCTGAAAATAGTATTACCTTTGACCTGGCTTTCAATCTGAATGGCCAACTATTTGCAGAATCGGATCCAATCGTTGGTTCTCTATATTTGAGGAGTGCTGAGCAAGGCAACTTGGTGCGTCAGATCCAATCTAATAATTGCACTGGCGGGCAATTTATATTATTTAATCCTGGCGGAACCACATTCCTGGTTGCGGATATAAGGACAGAAAGTGGCGTAACTGCAATTGGTGATATTTATTTTTCTCTATGGGATTCAGCTACTGGCCAATGTAAGAATTTACTTCATTATGGTGGAGACTTGCATCTTTTTGATGTAAATACCAGCGGTAATCTCATTGTCTATGGCGGCGTAAGCCCAGACGATCATGCTGTAATCTGGGATGAAAAAAAACAAGCAGAAGTGTGTCGCACCAAAGCGGATTTTGGACGTTTTGTCCCTGGCCAAAATACGCTGGCCATAACCTTAGATCAAAAGCTGGTCTTCATTGATGCTTCAACATGTCACGAATTGCGGGAGCTGAATATCAGTTTATCCTTTCCAACTTATCTAGCTTTCAGCCCGGACGGTCAGTGGTTCGCCGTTGCAAGACAATCAATCCAGATTATAGAAACAGCAACAGGGAGGACCGTAGCTCAAGTCCCTCTTCCCGAAAGCGCCGGCCCAACTTCTAATCATGGCGGGCTTAATAGTGGACTTGTTTTTAGCCCGGACGGTCGATACCTCTTGCTGGCATTCTCGACAAATGCCAACGATTCATATTCTGGGAAAGTTCAATTGTGGCAGTTGTTACGATAAAGTTGCAATGATGACAAAACGCCGACCAATCAATATTTTGTTGACAATAGTTTTTATTGTTCTGACTTTAGAAGGTTGTAAAGCGTTCCCGACAGCCCCTATCCCCACCCCAGGACCTGATCAAATGGATAGGAGCCCTTTTACGGGTATACCCTGTGCTGCACCATGTTGGCGTGGCCTCCTGGTTGGGGGATCGAATGAAAAAGATGCTTTATCTGTCTTATCAACTCTGACTTTCATTAAGCAGCCCCCTGATGAAGTCGAAAGAGGCACATTGTTTCCAAGTCTCGATTTACAACACTCTGTTCCAGGTGTCATAATCAATGCCTCTTGCGTTAGTTCTAAAAAACAATGCCTGAGTCTGAACATTGCAGCTGATATTCTTACAGAGATTGACGACTATTTGAATTATAGTATCACTCTGGATGAGGCAATCGGATATTTAGGTGATCCGGACTATACAGGATATGAAAACCTAGGAGGAGAAGAAATAATTTGTGAAATTGATTTAGTTTGGAAGACCAGGCAGATTGTTCTGGCCTCAGAGAAATATACTGGATATACTGCCGCGAAAAATTGTGGCGTTGTCCGTGATACAGGAAAAACGAATTCAAGTTTATTAATTTCTGAAGTGAGATACGAATCTGTTGATGGCCTTCAATTCACTTTGTCAGGTGGTGCAAACGGGTTTTACAAATATTCGGGGACATTACCAGGGAAGTAACATTGTGCACTCAGCATAGGCATCCTTCCATGTCGACGTAGACGGGACCCAGTTCTGGAGCGATACCACCGACAGCTGTACCGTGCCGCAGTGCACCCTGGCTGGGGTGACTGTGTCCATGCCGTGACGGTGACGATGCTGGATAACGTTGGCATACCGCATAAGGGAATTGCGGTCTATGCTTTCGGTGGCACGACTTACACCGGCTACAGCGGAACAACAGATGCAAAGGGGCAGGCCGTGTTCACCCTGCCGCAGGGCAGCTACCGCTTCCGAGCCGACTTCAACGGCACGCAGTTCTGGAGCAGCGCGCAGAATGACTGCAGTCTGCCCGGCTGTACACAGCAATACGCAGTATATAAATTTATTCCTTTCGTGTGGGCTTATGCCAAGAATACATTACAGGCTCCACAAGATAGTAAAGGTAATACCGATTGTTATTGGAGAGGTGTATATTTCTTCTCCGATACAAACTTTGATTTTGCACAAGCCCCTGCGAAACTGTATCCAACTCACCAGGACTACTACGATAGAAACTTCCTCTGCTCAAAAGTTAACAAATAATAAAGACGAATTACTTTCATTAAGGGCATTCTTAGTACAGATTGTCCTGCTTATGATATTGACAGGATGCGAAAAATCTACACATGCTGTTATTCAAGCTGCACAAACAGAACCAATTGCTAATGCAGTTGTATCTACGAATGCACCTGCATTAACGACCAGATGTAAGGGTCTTATTCATCAAGTTGGTTTACCCGGTGCTAGCAGCTTAATAAAATCCCATATTTTGTATCTGGCTCAAGAACTTTTTGTGAAATCGGGAGGAGATGAAATTTGGGCTATTTCAATTGAAGACGGTTCTGAAAAATTGTTGCTTCACGATGTGCCTTCCCCTTTTCTAGGTTTGGCGTTTTTGCCGGATGGAAATCATTTTGTCGGATATGGTCAAACGTTGCTGGAATCGGATTTAAGTGGAACACCTTTAAGAACAGTTAATCAACTCGATTATGCAAAATATTTTCCTCAATATTCCCCAATGTGGAATCTTATTGGTAATAATCCAAAAGCGGGGGAAAATCAATACGATGGAGGAGGAAATGGATTCTTGTTGCAATCACCCGATGGCAAACATATTGCTGTTTGGGGTAGCTTTTTTGAATCTAGCAGCGCAGATAATTCTTATCCTCTTATGCTTAAAGATAAAGAATCCCAACAGGAAATTGAAGTATTTTATAGCGAGCCAGGCGAGACAATTCAAGGAAATTGGTCCCCCGACGGACAGCACTTTGTGTTCACATGGTACAAAAACACGACCGATTATTATTCTGTGGTATATAGTGTGAATGCGAATGGCTCTGGATTAATTGCTCTTACGGAACATTTAAATCAGGAAACTTTAGAACGTCCTCGCTGGTCGCCAGATGGAAACAAGATTGCTATTCCAATTTGGAGTAGGGATGGTGGACATGATATGTTGGTCATTGATTATCAAACCCACAAAACAGTTCGTTTTAAAATTAGCCCCATTATTAAATTAGCTTCAGTCATGGATCAGGGCGAAATGGTCTGGTCACCTGACAGCCAGTGGTTTGCTTACATTTCACAATCGCCAGACCATGATGGAATTGAGGTATTGAATGTGGAAACTGGAGAAATTTATTGTGGGATAGATAATAAGGAGATAGGAATTGAGATGATGGATTGGCGTTGAAATGTACTATACTTTCTACAGCCTATCGATCCAAGTATTGTGTCCATAAAGTAACCGAACTGGGGATTACTAAACAGATATTCTACAGGGAGCGTCTTCCCGAAGGAAATGCGAGACGACTGTAGTGAAGAAATTGGGTGTAAGCTTAATTGGCCTTCTCGTTCTTATCTCGTGTACAAGGCAGCCAGAAACTGCTAAGCTGACACAATTTGCCCCCCCACCAAAGCCTGTTATTACAGCTACGCCCATTCGATTTAACCCATCATCACAGAATATAGTAAATATAATGGATATGATGTTTGATCACCAGACGTGTACCAAAACTGATTACCTCGCGCCAATCGCCCCATCCAATCCCCAAAATTTTCAAGGTTATCAAGTAGGTGAACCCAATTTCGTTGAAATTACGAATTGAGTCAACCTTCAAAAAATTTCTATTGAAGAAATTGCGGACAGCGCCAACCAGAGCTATCGGGCATATCTTGTAGATGAGGCAGCCTCGACCAACACGTGCGCTATATGCATTAATTCACGAGTCTATGTGCAAGATCAAGCAAATAACCGTATTTACAGTATTAATTGGAGCGGCTATTTGCCATCAGGGTTCCTCGCTCGATTAATATGGGTAGGTGATAGCATTTTATCCTTTTATCAGTCCAATGGCCCGCACTATATTGAGTTGATTGGTATTGATGTGGAAAAACAAACATTTGTCTATTACGCAGGATTATCGTGTAAGTGATTGTCAGATTTTATTTGATTGCGCAATGATCGAGCAGTGTAGATCAAGGGTTGTGTAAAAGTGGAGGAGGCTCGGCGACCTTGGCAGGGATAGTGATCTTTCCGGGTTTCAAATTGCGGCCGACCGCTCGGAACCCGAATTGACAGAGCAAACTATCTGTCCTAAAATTACCTGGGAGAGGAAAAGCATTTATGGCGACGGTCAAAAAGAACCTGGTCCTCATTATCGAGGACGAATTCGATATCTCCAATATGTTTAAAGTGGCTGCGGAGCTCGTCCCTGATTACGACATTGAAATCATCGAGGATGGAACTCAAGCTCTCAAGAGGCTGGAAAAGGACAGACTGCCCAATGTAGTCATCCTTGATCTTCATTTGCCGTACGTAGAGGGGGATGAATTTCTCCGCTCTGCCCGGAAGGATCCCGGGTGGGAAAATGTGCCGATCTATATCGTCACGGGCGACGCCAAGGCTGCCGATCGGCATTTGCGCCACCCGGAGGGGGCTAATGGCGTTTTTGTCAAAGGAGCCATGTCGATTGATGAAATCCAGGTGATGTTGTACAAGCATAAGCATGTTTGATTTTATCCCAAAGAGCTTATGAAAAAAGCAGAGGTGCGCCCCTGCTTTTTGTTTTTTATTCACTTTAGCTGAAGTTGCCTGACCGAAAGCCCGGCGGCAAAGGCTTTTATCGAAATGCGAGGCACTCTCATCTATTGCAATCATGCCAGGAAAGAAGAAGATGAAATCCTGGAAGTGTTGATCTTCTTGTTCGCCAAGATTTGCAAAATCGGGAATAGCTAAATTCATGAACAATGTCATGGCTTATTAAAGGTGGCTTTTGGGGTCAATTGATTCCTTGGACGGCCAGGACCGTTCTGTTTGCCAGCATTCTCCATCCGTTATGGTCACAATGTCAATTACACTGCGTTATACTCCCTTGCCCATTCCGAGGTCCTGTGCCATAATAGAGCCAAAAATAAGGAGTTGTCGTCCATGCGCAAAAAGAATAACCGTGCCACCGAAAGCCATCTCTCTCCCTTTGAGGAAATCAGACAAATCAACGATGAAGGGATGGAATTCTGGTCAAGCCGTGATTTTGCCAAAGTGTTGGGCTATGATAATTATCGGAATTTTGAGAGAGTCATTGAGAAAGCCAAACTGGCTTGTTTAAACAGTGGACACAAAAGTGAGGACCATTTCGTCGACGCCGACGAAATGGTCGAGATCGGCAGCCAGGCGGAGCGGCCAATTAATGCCGTCCTCATGTCGCGCTATGCCTGTTACCTTGTTATCCAGAACGCGGATCCTCGAAAAGAAATTGTCGCCCAGGGTCAGACCTACTTTGCCGTTCAAACGCGGCGTCAGGAGCTCAGCGACCAGGACCGTCTTGTAGAGGGCGAGCGGCGCCTGCTTTTGCGGGACGAAATCAGGCACCACAACACCAAACTGGCCGATGCCGCCAAGGGCGCTGGCGTCGTCGAGCCGATCGATTATGCCATTTTCCAAAATCACGGCTACCGGGGATTGTACAATGGCCTGGACCAGGCGGGCATTCACCGCCGGAAAGGTCTGAAGAAGAGCCAAAAAATTCTCGACCACATGGGCAGTGCGGAGCTGGCGGCCAATTTATTTCGTGCGACCCAGGCAGAGGAAAAATTGCGCCGGGATAATGTGCAGGGAAAAGAAGCGGCTAACCTGACGTATTATCAAGTGGGGCGGAAAGTGAGGCAAACCATCCAGGAGTTGGGCGGGACAATGCCCGAAGATTTGCCGACACCCGAAAGCATCAAAAAGCTTGAAGCCAAGCGAAAAAAGCAGCTGGGCGCTCCAGAAGGGGTAACTTCGCAGGAAACCTCCAAAGAAGAACCGGATCAGGACAGCGATTGAATTCCCTGTGATAATCAAGGAGATCTTTAATGCCTTATGCCGGCTACACATCCGAAGAGATTTGCAAGAAACTGCGCCGTCACCGGCAGGTGCTTTACGCCTCCGGCCTGCTGGGCCGCATCAGCAAATCCTATCCTTTTGGCCAGAGTCGCCGATCCCTGCCTCTCTATGATGTTGAAGAGGTAGACCGTCTGGCGCAGCGCATGATTCGCTTCGATGCCGCAGTTGCTCGCAGGGAGATTGGCAAGCGAACCCCGTTGGTCCAGGTCTTCGATCCCAGGTGGGAAGACGCGTCCCTGGACGTACCCTGCCCGCGCTGCAGCGGCCCTGCGGTCCTGCATCCGGAAGACAGAAAGAGGTTGTGGTGTCCCGTGTGCGGGGATCTGGTCTATCGTCGCGCCGGTCGTGACAAAAAGGGAAACAAACGAGAAGAGAAGGTGAAATGACACAATCTATTTTGATCTCCTAGGAGTACATGCTGCTCGGGCTCGTGTGACAGCCGGTTTTCTGGTTTGGTTCTTGTTGAGAAAGATACGTATGACAAACAATGCCCGGGACGCCCTGGTTGAGCTCGTCTGACTCGGAAAGGATCCTTATGAGCATAGAATTTCTGTTGATTGGCCTGGCCCTGCTCTTCGTCATCATTTTATTCATCGTGATTTTGGTGATCCTGTTCCTTCAATTCCGCAAATCTCCTCCGACAGGTGGAGAGATCAATACTGCCCTGCAGCAGACCCGGACGGAATTGGCGGTGATCAACGATAAGCTGGCTCATCTTGAGCCAGCCACCCAGGCCATCCAGACCACGCTGACAGGTGAACTGGCCAAGGTGCAGCAGGGGCTGGTGACCCTGGAGACGTTTGTCAAGGCCAGGCAGGAAATCGAGGTTCGCACGGCCGATTCGGTCGGCCGGCTGGAATCGATCATTGCCGGCACTCAGTCTAAGGGATCGGCAGGCGAAAATATTGTGGAAACGGTCTTTGCCAAGCTGCCGGTCGAGTGGCAGATGCGCAATTTCACCGTGAACGGAAAGACGGTCGAATTCGGCCTGCGGCTGCCCAACAACCTGGTGCTGCCGATCGACAGCAAGTGGCCGGCCACGCACCTGCTCGAGCAGTTTGCTGCGGCCAGTGATCCGGAAGAGCAGAAGCGGCTGAAAGGGGAGATCGAAAAATCGATCCTCCAAAAGGCCAAAGAGGTTGGGAAATATATTGACCCGGGCCTGACGATGCCCTTTGGGATTGCCGTCGTACCCGACTCGGTTTTTGAGCTGTCGTCCGGAGTGCTGACCGACGTATATCAATCGAATGTGGTCCTGGTGAGCTACAGCATGCTGGTCCCGTATCTGGTACTGGTCTTCCAGACCACCCTCAAGACGATGCAGAGCGTTGACCTGCAGAAACTGGATGCCTATTTGCAAACCGTGCAAACCAGCATCCAGGCGATGCAGGACGAACTCGATGGGAGATTTGCGAAGGCGCTCACCATGCTGGCCAATTCGCGAGACGATATGCGCGCACAGATCGGCAAGGCCGGCAGCAGCCTCACCAGCCTGCAAATCAGCGCCTCCACGAGTACACCGGCTTTACCCAACCTGGAGACCTTGAGGGATGAACATGCGTAATTCGCTTCACCTTCCGGCGCGCTCTCGATCAGTCCGGCAGGACGAACCCTGATGACAACTTTATAATCATTGAAGCTCAATCGACCAGGAAAGATCCCGTGCGATCCATTGATCTTATGCTGACGAGGAGGAGCCATGTCTCAAGAGGAGATCGTTTCTGTCACCTGTCCGGCCTGCAAGGGAATGAATTTCGCCACGAAGAAAGAAGGCCTGGTATTTAAAAAGACGATCTATGACTGCCCGACCTGTGGCCTCAGCATGGAGACCGGCAACAACCATACTTTTACGATCAAGAAAGTGGGTGAGGATTACAGCAACGCCCAGCGTCTTCTTGTGGGGCATGAGTTCAAAGTAGACGAACTGGCCCACCACAATATACCGATCGTGACGGATACGAAACTGGCCGAGTACGCCGCGGGCGATATCCCCGATGAAATGTTCCACCAGAATATGGAGACACCGATTATTTTGAAGAAGAATGAACGAATTGCGTTTTACCTGAAAGGAATTTCCTATAATGAAGAGCGCAGGCAGCGGGTATCCAGGGGTTCAGGTGGGTACAGCTTTCGGGTTGCAAAGGGGGTCTGGTATCATACCGGGAATATCAGCGGCCCTCAATACAGGGATGCCATTCAAAAAATAGATGACGGCTCATTGATGATCACTTCAGCCCGTTACATTTTCATCGGTTCCATGAAGAATGTTGATCAGCCGCACTCGAAAATAGATGCGATTACTCCATTTGTAAATGGAATTGGCATCAGTCGATCCAATAAACAGATGATCGAATATTACTTGGGGAATTATCACTGGCCGCTGATCGCCTCTGTGTTTATGGGGATTGTGAAAAAGAGTAATCAGTAACCAGGATAGCCGCGGTTGGCCCGAATCGACCCCCCTCGCTTGTACCACATGTTCTGTCAGTGGATAGAGCCGGAGATGGAATCTTTGCCTACAGCGCGCCACATTGATTTGGGGAGCAGACTGAGGCCGGTTGTTGCCTCGACCAGCCTGCAGCAGCAGGTCCACCTCTGATTCCAGCTGAGATACCGACCGTTTGGCTCCAAACAGTTGACTCTTAAACAGCCTGGAGATGGCTTCTCACAAATATGAAGAATAAAAAAGTCATGGCACGGCCCGAATTCGAACCATCACTGCATGTCGGAGAACAGGCTGAGCAGCATTGGCGCCGCGAGAACTGTATAGGCGAAGAGGGGCCACTGGCAAGTAAAGTCCATTGAAATAGCCGTATAATCTTGATGCTCCACCGGCTGGATGTCCCCCCCATCCAGCCGTGGAGCATTTTTTATGTTCCTGTGTTGTATTCCCTGCAACACACCCTCGCTAAAGTGGATTTGCAACACACTGCATTCTTTGCAGTCAGTCCACTTTATGGAGGTGCCAAATGGCTCGGCATCAAAATCCTGAACGCCTGCAGGGAATTTATCGTAAAATAGAAGAGTATCCGGGGGAACGTCCCGGTTTCCTCGCCCGGCTCTTAGGGCTGAACCGTTCCGAAGTCACGCGTGCATTACCGGCATTAGAGAGAAGGGGGTTATTGGTCAGTGAAGATGAGAAGGGAGGGCTCTGGCCATTCCGCCCAAAGAAATGATCCAATGTTGCAGAATCTGGCTGCCTGTTGTGCTAATCTATATTTATCGACAGTTCGGTTGTGGAGGAAGTTGTGTCGCGCGCCGATAACAAAGCCGACCGCTTGCTGCAAATTGAAGCCCTGCTGCTGGCCCACCCTGAAGGCTTGACCCAGGCCGAGATCGCCCGCAGGCTGGATGTGAACCGTTCGACGGTCAACCGCTATTTCCGGGACATGCCCAACCGGTTCCCCTATTACGAGAACGACGATGGCCGGTTGTTCATCGATCGGCAGTCCTACCTGGTGAATGTCCGGCTGGGGCTGCATGAGGCGATGGCAGTGCACCTGGCTTCCCGATTGCTGGCCACGCGTATGGACCGGCAGAACCCGCATGCGGCCTCTGCCCTGCGCAAGCTGGGACTTGCCCTAGAGCAGCTGGCGCCGCGCATAAGCCGGCATGTGCAGCAGTCGGCGGATGTGATGGACGAGGCCGCCCAGCGTCACGATCCGGTCTACCTGCAGGCGCTCGAGCGGCTGACTCTGGCGTGGGCCGAGCAGCGCAAGGTGCAGGTCTGGCACCGCAGCGAGCGCACTGGCAAGGTAACTGAATACATCTTTTGCCCATACTTTATTGAGCCTTACGCCGTCGGGCAGACCACGCACGTCATCGGACACAGCGAGCCGCCCGGTAAAATGCGCACATTGAAGATTGAGCGCATCGAGCGCGTTGAGCTGACACGGGACCTTTACGACATTCCTGCGGACTTCAACCCACGCGACCTGCTGGCAGACGCCTGGGGCATCTGGTATACCGAGGGAGAGCCGGTGGAGGTAGTGCTTAAATTCCATCCACGTGTCGCCCGACGGGTGCAGGAGACCCGCTGGCATCGCTCGGAACAAGTGGATGAACAGGCAGATGGTAGCCTTTTATGGAAGGCAAGGGTGGCAGAACCAAAAGAAATGCAAAATTGGATAAGAGGCTGGGGCGCAGACGTGGAAGTGCTCGCACCTGAAAGCCTGCGCGAGGCAGTGCAAAGCGAAGTTGAAAAACTGACTGAAATTTACAAGAGAGGGTAGTGATGGAGCCTCCGAAATACTTCTACCTGTGGGCTAAAACCGATCAAGAAGGTAGTGAGAAAATTCATCCCCTAATTTATCATTTGATCGATGTGGGCGAATGTACTTTAGCATTATGGGATTACGCGCTCAGTGAACAGACTAGGCGGACTTTCGCTGATTTCTTGAATCTGGATATAAAAGCGACGGGGCGGATTCTGGCTTTCTGGGCGAGCCTGCACGACCTGGGCAAGGCTGGACCGGGGTTTCAACGAAAGTATCCACCTGCGGTAAGTGTCCTAAAAGACATTGGATTTATTTTCCCTGAAGCCACTCCCAAACCGGCGCCGCACGGTCAGGTCTCTGCATGGGCACTGGAAAGACTGCTGCCAGATGAGCCGGGGCATTCCCCTGATATTGCTAAAAAGATTGGCCGGGCAGTAGGGGGCCATCATGGGTCGTGGCCATCCTTGATAGAACTTCAATCTCTGGATCGTCAAATTGCCGACAAAGGTGACGAAACCTGGAATTCGGCTCGCGTTGAGTTGATAAAAGTTGTCAGGGGGGTCTTTTCTCCACCAGCTGCATTTCAATTCCCAGGTGATCCCCAAGAAGAAAATACTCTCCTGGCATTATTTTCCGGACTGGTCAGCGTAGCGGATTGGATCGGTTCGATGTCGGAGTATTTTACTTTTGAGCCAAGTTTTTTTGAGCCGGAGGAATATGCCCGGCATTCTATGAAGTTGGCGGAGGATGCTTTGTGCCATCTGGGATGGATTGGTTGGCAATCTGATGGTCAACTCCAGAGTTTTACACAAATGTTTCCATTCCCACCGCGTGACGTACAGCAAGCAGTCTTCAACGTTGCCGAGAATCTGGAACAGCCGGCCCTGCTTGTCCTTGAAGCCCCGACCGGGAGCGGTAAGACTGAAACGGCTCTTTATCTGGCCGACACCTGGCTGCAGACTAATAGGGGTCGCGGAATTTACGTTGCCATGCCTACACAGGCTACCAGCAACCAGATGTTCGATCGGGTCAAACGGTTTTTGTCCAGTCGCTATCCAGATGAAGTAATCAACTATCACCTTGTTCATGGCGGCGCGTTGTTAGCCGAAAAAGACCACGAACCCGAATCAAAGGACGTTGCTGATGACGAATCCGCACCACGTGCCGGGAGCATCCGCGCTCAGGGCTGGTTCCTGCCGCGCAAGCGCACGCTCCTCGCCCCTTTTGGTGTAGGGACGGTTGATCAGGCCTTGATGAGTGTTTTACAGACCAGGCATTTCTTCGTACGTTTATTCGGGCTTGGACAGAAAGTTTTGGTTTTCGACGAGGTCCATGCCTATGATACCTATATGTCTACTTTGTTAGAGCGCCTGCTAGCCTGGCTGCGGACAATTGGCACGTCCGTCATTCTGCTTTCAGCGACCTTGCCGGAAAATACACGCCAGCGTTTGGCGGCTGCCTGGCTGGGAAAGAAGCAGGTGGAGCTACCTTCAGCGAACTACCCGCGCCTGACTCTGGTGACCGGTCAACAAGTACGGGTTGCGCCGCTGCCACAACCTGCGCCAGGTACTCTTAATCTGGCTTGGATCGACGCAGAGGTAACTGGCTTGACGGATGAACTGGCAGGCCGTTTGAAAGCAGGAGGCTGCGCGGCGGTCATTTGCAATCGAGTCACCCGCGCCCAGGAGGTGTACGAGGCTGTTAAAAAAGCCGGCATTGTCGAACCGGAGAATCTGATTTTGTTCCATGCCCGTTTCCCGTTTGACTGGCGTGAGGAAATCGAGAAGAGGGTTCTTGACAAATTCACCAAGGGCGGTCGGCGACCTCACAAGGCGGTTGTTGTTGCCACACAGGTGATTGAGCAAAGCCTCGATCTGGACTTTGACTACATGATTTCCGATCTTGCTCCGATTGACCTCCTGCTCCAACGCGCTGGACGCTTGCACCGCCATTCTGAAAACGATGCGGACCGGCCGGCACTGTTGAAGAACCCTGTGATGGTGATCATCCGCCCAGAAGAAATAGATGGTTTGCCCAAATTTGGCCGTGATGAGTATGTATATGAATACGCTGTGCTCTTGCGCACCTGGCTGGCCTTGAATGGGAAGCATGGCCTAACTCTTCCACAGGAAATTTCCGGTTTGATCGAGAGTGTCTACGGAGCGAAAACGATGCCGGGGGATTCGGTCATGGCCGGAGCCGTGGAAAAGGCTGAAGAAAAGGCACAACGCGATAGTGTCAAGGAGATCGTCGAAGCCAAGAAACGGCTGATCCCCGCGCCGAATGATGAGGAATTGATGTCCGGCCGCAATGAAGGATTAGAAGAAGAGGATCCCAAAGTCCACGAAACCTTCCGCGCCTTGACCCGTTACGCGGATCCGGGTGTCTCGTTGGTATGCCTGCACAAAGCCGGGGGCGGGCAGGTGCTCGAGCCGGGAGGCAAAGGTGAAAAAGTAGAATTGCAGAACGCACCAGACCGCCGCCAGACTCGAGAGCTCTTGCGCCGCGTTGTCACTGTCCAGCACCGCGATGTGGTGAATTATTTCATGAACCGGGGTGAACATCCTGCCTGGAAGGAAACAGCCGCTTTGCGTTATCACTATCCTGTCGTGTTTGATGAACATGGCCAATTTCATCTCGAAGGCACCTCATTAACTTTGGTCTTGGACCGGGAAACCGGCCTTGAAATCAGAAAGGAGAGCGCATGACTTATTCTTTCAATCTCGTTGAACAGCCCTGGATCCCCTGCATCCCGGCTGATGGCCGGACGCGCGAGTTGAGCTTGCGCGAAGTGTTGAAACAGGCGCACACGCTGCGCGGCATCGCCGGGGATTCACCGCTGGAAACCGCCTCCATCTACCGCTTGTTGTTGGCAGTTTTGCATAGCGCCCTGCGTGGGCCAGAAAGTGCCGCCGCATGGAACAAACTCTGGCAAGCGGGTACGTGGGATAAAGCATGGCTGAATACCTATCTTGACAAGTGGCAGTATCGCTTTGACCTATTTGATTCACAAAGGCCGTTCTACCAAGCTCGAGATGAACGGGTGAAGCCAAAATCCATTATTTCTCTAGCGATGGATATGGCATCGGGAAACAATGCTGCCTTGTTTGATCATCACACCGAAGAGGTGGGTGTTGAGGTAGTCCCAGCCAAGGCTGCGAGGATTCTGATTGTTGCCCAATCTTTTGGGCTGGCCGGCTTGGCCGGATTGGAACAAAATTTTACGGACGCACCCTGGGGACGAGGAATCATCTTTCTGGTTGAAGGGGATACCCTTTTCCAAACACTTGCACTAAATTGGCTGCGTTATGGAGAAGATTATCCACCTGATGTCCAGACCATCGATCAAGACCTTCCAGCCTGGGAATCTGATGATCCATATAAGAATCGCGAAACCCCCACTGGATACTTGGATTACCTGACCTGGCAAAATCGCCGTATCCTGCTCTTCCCCGAAGGGTCCGCATCCGACCCTCATGTTTCTCATATCACTGTTGCGCCCGGATTACGATCGAGTCCCTCCCAACTGGACCCGTTCAAGAACTATCGCAGAGACGAAAAACTGGGCTACCTTTCCGTACAATTCACCGAGGATAAGGTCCTGTGGCGAGACAGTTCTGCACTGTTTAACGTCAAAGAAACCGGCCATCATCCACCAGCAAATTTTGCCTGGGTTGCCTTACTGGCAGACAAAAACTACATTGGGAAGCGCAGCACACTGCGATACATGGCTTTGGGTATGGCGAATGACCAGGCCAAGGTGGAATTTTTCCGCGAGGAACACCTTCCATTGCCGCTGACTTTTCTTGGAAATAGCGACTTGGTGGGAAAACTTAAATCTGCCCTTCTGCTTGCGACCGAAACCCGAAAGAAATTATGGAGTGCAGTAAGCTGGATGTCGGTTTTGATCGTCGCTCCTACTGCCGATGGGAAAAACTGGAGGGAGATCAACCAGATTACTAAAAAGCAAGCCGAACAACTTTATCTGCATTGGTCAATCGAGCGTGATTTTTGGGGAGCCCTCGAAGTTCCCTTCTTTCGTCTTCTCAAAGGTTTGCCCGATGATCCGGAAACTGCCGCGACAGAATGGAAGGCCGCCCTGAAACAAATCGCCTGGGAAGCGCTTGAAAAAGCCGCGAACCAGGCAGGCGATGCTGTTCATGCCTTGAAGGCCGCCGTGCGCGCCCGCGGCAGCTTGGGATATGGTCTCAAGGAATTGTTTCCTGAACCTGAAAAGGAGGTAACTACATGACAAGTTCATCTCAAGAAATCCAGCCTTTCATCACTTATCTGCAATCGCTGGCAGAGAGGCAGGAACGCGGAGCGCTGGCTGCCCTGCGGCGAGGACTGGGCCAGCCGCCCGGCACAGTGGCGGATACGTTCCGCTACGTGGAGCCATGGCTCAAGGAAAAACGAACTCTTGAGCGCGAAGCCGCCTTTTATCTGGTGGCCTCGCTCTTTGCCCTGCACCCCAAATCGACAAATACAGGCAACATGGGAGCTCACCTGCGGGCATGCAACCCAAACCGGGAAAATGATGATGCTCTTGAACGGCGCTTCACCGCCCTGCTGGCAGCCCACATGGATGACCTGTCTTTCTACTTGCGTCAAGCAGTCGGTTTCCTGAAGTCCAAAGAAGTGCCGGTCAACTGGAACGAGCTGCTTTGGGACCTGCAGAATTGGGATGTAAAACGCGACGATCCCCGCTATTCCGTCCAGAAGAGATGGGCCAACGCTTTTTGGGGAGGCGCTCGAACCGCCGAAGAACCAGCCAAATAATCACCATCCGAGATAGAACAGAAAGGAAATAAACCATGTACATCGAAATACACATCCTCCAGAACTTTGCTCCTTCCAACCTTAACCGGGACGATACCGGCAATCCGAAAGACAGCGAGTTCGGCGGCGTCCGACGGGCGCGCATCTCCTCGCAGTGTATCAAGCGCGCCATCCGCCAGCATCCGGCATTTGCAAAAGCAACTGCAGTCGAGAATGCTGTGCGAACACGCTGGATGGCCCGTCTGCTGGTCGAGCCGTTGGTCACGGCTGGCAAGACCGAAGAGCAAGCACAAGCAGTATCCGATGCATTTGCAGTGCAATATAGCAAAATGGATAGGGGCCACACCAGTGTCTTGCTTTACCTGAGCAGGAGCGAGATCGAGACTGCCAAGCAGAACTTGCTGGCAAATTGGGATGAGATCATTGCCGATCTGAAAGATGGTAAAAGCCCCTCAATCGAGGCAATGGCGAAGGAAATGTTCAAGGCGCTCAAGGACCGCACCAGTGCGCCCGACATTGCCTTGTTCGGGCGTATGCTTGCCGAGAAACCCGAATTGAACATCGATGCCGCTTGTCAGGTAGCCCACGCACTTTCCACGCACCGCGTGAGTATGGAAATGGATTTTTACACTGCCGTGGATGATTTGTCTACCGATGAAGAATCTGGAGCCGGCATGATGGGTGTGATCGGTTTCAACAGCGCCTGCTTCTATCGCTATGCCCGCATTGACTGGGAACTGCTGGTTAAGAACCTGGGTGACGACGTAAGCTTGGCGCGCAAAACCGTGGAAGCTTTCCTGCGCGCAGCAGCCAAGGCCGTGCCAACCGGCAAACAGAATGGCTTTGCAGCTCAGAACCCGCCGGATTTTCTCCTGGGCGTGGCGCGCTCGGACGGCGACTCATGGTCACTGGTGAATGCCTTCGAGACTCCGGTCAAGCCTGGCCGGGATGGCGGCTTGATGAGCGCCTCTATCGCTGCTCTGGACGGCTACTGGGGTCGCTTGACCCATGCCTACGACAGCGATGGCGTTAAGCCAGTGGCCCTGGCAGTCAACGGGGATTCTGGGCTGGACAACCTGAAAGACGCGACGGTGCCCAACCTTGACAGGTGGGTGAAGGCCCTGCTGGCCGAACTTCCCAAGGAGTAAGCGATGAACACTTTACTGCTCCGCCTGGTTGGGCCGATGCAGTCTTGGGGGGTGCAGAGCCGGTTCAGCGTGCGCGATACCGGATTAGAACCGTCCAAAAGTGGGGTGTTGGGGCTGATCTGCGCCGCGCTGGGTATAGATCGGAACGATGATGAAGCTCTGGCTCCGCTGGCCGCGCTTCGAATGGGCGTGCGCGTGGACCGCGAGGGCCGCTTGAGCCGAGACTATCACACCGCCCTTAAAGTGCTAAAGGCTGGCGGCGGGATCAAGGAAACTGAACCATCGACGAGATACTATCTGGCTGATGCAGTCTTCCTCATCGGGCTGGAAGGGAAAGATCTGGCGCTTCTGGAGAAAATTCAAGCCGCGCTCAAGAATCCTGTCTGGCCATTATTTTTGGGGCGCAAGGCATTTGTCCCTGGGCTGCCGGTCCAAATTTCTGATGGATTAAAGCCCGGTGCCAGTCTGGGCAAGGCGCTTCAGAATTACCCTTATATGGGACAGAATAATCCGCCAGGTACAGTCCGGTTGGTATTGGAAGACCCAAAGGGCGATCTGGTAAGGCCGGACCAACCCATCTCTTTCCGCCAGGATCAGCGTCGGTTCGCCCCCCGGCGCACCACGGTTGATTTCGTTCAAATCTCGAGAACGGAGGCGGCATGACTTACCTCTCCCGACTCTTTCTCAACCCTCGCTCGCGGCAGGTGCGCAGCGAACTCGCGAATCCTTACGAAATGCACCGCACGGTGATGCACGCCTTTGCCGGACGCGCTGATAAGGATGACCGAGTGATGTTTCGATTGGAGATCCATCCTCGGAGCGGCATCCCGATCCTGCTGGTCCAGTCCCCGCCTAAACCGGATTGGGGCTTTCTGGTTGTTCCGGAGAAGAATTACCTGCTCCCGCTGGCGGACTGTCCTCCTGGAGTGAATGATAACCCAGCGGTGAAAACGTTCGACTTGGGGCTGCAAGCTGGCCAGAATCTCGTGTTCCGTCTGCGCGCAAATCCCACGGTCAAGAAAGACCGCGATGGTAAAAAACAGGGCAGACGTGTCGGACTAATCCGTGAAGAAGATCAGTTGAAGTGGTTGGAACGCAAGCTGGAAGCGTCCGGGGCAAGGCTGGTCTCGGCACGTACGTCCAACGACGCCAAAGTAAAAGGAGAACGCTGGCAGGCGGACGAACGGCAGGAACTCGCGTTCCTTTCTGTCCAGTTCGACGGCTTGCTGACAGTCTACGAACCGGAGAAATTGCTCGCATCTCTGCAAAACGGCATCGGCAGCGGTAAGGGGCTGGGATTCGGCCTCCTGTCGCTCGCCCCCGCTCGCGGGTAGTACATTTTGTACTGAGAGCTGGCCAAAGGGCCCACCCTGTCGGAGACACAGGAAACGCCCCGCGGCAGGCTTTGTCTCCATCCGCACCTTAACAACCGAATATTGTACGAAAGGGAAGATGGATATGCAAGATTTACATGAACTGCCAAAATTACGGGATAGTTTGAGTTACCTCTACGTTGAGCACGCCGTCCTAAACCAGAAGGAACACGCCATCGAATACATCCGCCAGGACGAGGGTCGGGTGATGATACCGGTGGCAACGCTGGGCGTGCTGTTACTCGGTCCGGGTACGAAGATCACCCACGCTGCCATCCGGACTCTGGCCGACAACGGCTGTGCGGTCGTATGGGTGGGGGAGGATGGGACGAAGTTCTACGCTCAAGGGACCGGAGAGACCCGCCGTTCGTTTCATACCCTGCGACAAGCGGAAATGTCCTGTGACCCGGAACTGCGCCTGGGTGTGATCCGGCGCATGTACCAGCACCGATTCCCCGAACCGCTCGCAGCAGACCTGACTTTGGAACAAATCCGTGGCATGGAGGGGGCGCGTGTGCGGAGCGCTTATTACCAGGCAAGTAAAACCTACGGTATCCCCTGGCACGGACGTAGTTACGACCGTGCCAGTTGGGGTAACAGCGACCCCATCAACCGCGCCATCTCCGCTGCAAACGCCCTGCTCAACGGTCTGTGCCATACAGCCATCGTCTCGGGCGGCTACTCGCCGGCCCTGGGTTTCATCCATACCGGGAAGCAACTCTCCTTCGTCTACGATATCGCCGATTTGTATAAAGCTGAGATCACTCTCCCACTGGCATTCCAGACTGTTGCAGAGTCAAAAGACAAGGCCGAGGCACGTGTCCGTGCCGCTTGCCGGGAAAAGTTCCGTGAAACCAAAATTATGGAACGCATTCTGCCGGACATCGATAGCCTGCTTGAAGTTGACGCGTCGGCCTTCACGGAAGCTGAAAACTATGATGGCGATCCGGCTCTTCCCGGACCTCTATGGGATGCTCCCGAGGAAGAAGAGGAGGCATCCTGATGATTGTCATGATCTTGGAGAAGGTTCCAGTACGATTGCGTGGTGAACTGACACGCTGGTTGATCGAGCCGCGTAGTGGGGTATTCGTTGGGCATGTCAATGCCATGGTGCGTGAATGTTTATGGGAAAAATGTTGCAAGGCACGCGGAATGGGTGGCGTTGTTCAGCTCTGGTCAACCAATAACGAGCAGCATTTTATGATGCGGATGAGCGGCGACACCACTCGTCGAATTGTTGAGTTGGAAGGTATCCAGTTGATCCAGGTGCCTCTTCAGCCAGGTGAAGACGTGGAAGAAGACTCACCACCGCCAGATATGGACAATAACTTCGAATTGACCAAAATATAGTAATTTCCCCACACGCGTGGGGATGAACCGGCAAAAATCATGAATGTCATGGGTTGTGATATCAATTTCCCCACACGCGTGGGGATGAACCGATGGCAGCCGCCAAAGCCACCCAGGACGACTCGCAATTTCCCCACACGCGTGGGGATGAACCGTGGCGGCGGCGCCGAACGATCGCAAGGTTCTGCAATTTCCCCACACGCGTGGGGATGAACCTGGCGGCCCGGACCCAGCCGGTTCAACCCCTCAACAATTTCCCCACACGCGTGGGGATGAACCGGAGTATGAAATGGACAAAACAGTTAGAGCGAAGAATTTCCCCACACGCGTGGGGATGAACCGACGAAAAGGACCAGGCGGGTAGAAGGCCGGGGCAATTTCCCCACACGCGTGGGGATGAACCGTCCAATGATGTAAAACTTGATTTTGTCGAACCAATTTCCCCACACGCGTGGGGATGAACCGTTGCCAATACGTTGCGGGATAGTGTTTACTCTCAATTTCCCCACACGCGTGGGGATGAACCGGGCGAAACCGGAACACGCCGATCCGGGATTTACAATTTCCCCACACGCGTGGGGATGAACCGTCGATACTCGATAAGTTGAGCCCGATGATGGACAATTTCCCCACACGTGTGGGGATGAACCGTTTAGACCCGCAACCCAGACATTGGCGGTATCAATTTCCCCACACGTGTGGGGATGAACCGAACCCCCACGGGGGCACCTCCTCATAGCGTTAAAATTTCCCCACACGTGTGGGGATGAACCGAACAGCCACCATCCACCATCGTGTGACCCACAAATTTCCCCACACGTGTGGGGATGAACCGTCGACCGCCGGAGCGATCTCGCCGGCGCCGTTGAATTTCCCCACACGCGTGGGGATGAACCGCCCTAGGCCGACCAGTAAGGATGCAGCCTCGTCAATTTCCCCACACGTGTGGGGATGAACCGTAGTCAACGTAATCCGCGAACAGGTACGCAGATTAATTTCCCCACACGCGTGGGGATGAACCGTTATCCCAAAGGTTTTCACGGATGAGTGTTTCAATTTCCCCACACGTGTGGGGATGAACCGCATGGCGTGTGCCTCGTTTACGAGATTATCTCAATTTCCCCACACGCGTGGGGATGAACCGACCTTGGTCGAGGCGTTGAAAGTCCCCTGGACTAATTTCCCCACACGTGTGGGGATGAACCGCGGCGTCACCAGGATCTGGGTCATGTCATTGCAATTTCCCCACACGTGTGGGGATGAACCGATTACAGGGAACGAAAAAGAAACGAACCTGAAAAATTTCCCCACACGCGTGGGGATGAACCGCTAGTTGGCAGGACTGTGTGCCCGATTGGCTTCAATTTCCCCACACGCGTGGGGATGAACCGAACGGCGACAATCTGAACTTCGTCATGCTCCATAATTTCCCCACACGCGTGGGGATGAACCGGAATTGGATTAAGCAGGAATGCGGTCATGGAACAATTTCCCCACACGTGTGGGGATGAACCGGGCGATCCGACAAAGAAGAGCTCTTATAAAGATAATTTCCCCACACGTGTGGGGATGAACCTTGACATCGAAGGTCACTTCTCCGCTGCGCAGGAATTTCCCCACACGCGTGGGGATGAACCGGTATTGGCCCAAAGAATCATGCTAGCTGGCAGGAATTTCCCCACACGTGTGGGGATGAACCGTGCTGGGGGGGGTGGAGGCTTGGTTTCAGGGACAATTTCCCCACACGTGTGGGGATGAACCGTCCAGGTTCTCGACTGCTTCCTGTAGTCGCCTGAAATTTCCCCACACGTGTGGGGATGAACCGAGACACCGCCTCGCCCTGAACCGTAAGTTCGGAATTTCCCCACACGTGTGGGGATGAACCGAACAGCCCCGACATCGCCAGGCGGCTGAAGATAATTTCCCCACACGCGTGGGGATGAACCGACAGGTCCCCAAAACTGGTAGAGATGCCGGAAAATTTCCCCACACGTGTGGGGATGAACCGTCGCCCATGTAGGTGTCTTCGTTCCCTTCCAGCAATTTCTCCACACGCGTGGGGATGAACCGGTTGGGATCAGATAAGCGCGCCCGAAGCACAGCAATTTCCCCACACGCGTGGGGATGAACCGCCGACGAACAGCATGAGCCGGTTGAGGCCATCAATTTCCCCACACGTGTGGGGATGAACCGACCCGCTGAAGTACACCGCCAAGCTGTGCATGTAAATTTCCCCACACGTGTGGGGATGAACCGATTACAAGACAGGTCACCGAGATCACTTAGATGAATTTCCCCACACGTGTGGGGATGAACCGACCCGCTGAAGTACACCGCCAAGCTGTGCATGTAAATTTCCCCACACGTGTGGGGATGAACCGATTACAAGACAGGTCACCGAGATCACTTAGATGAATTTCCCCACACGCGTGGGGATGAACCGACTACTGGCTATGGCACAGGCGAAGGATTAGGAATTTCCCCACACGCGTGGGGATGAACCGTTTGTGATCAGGTAGGGAGTTTTGGCGGCAAAGGAATTTCCCCACACGCGTGGGGATGAACCGAGGTGAACAATGCCAAGAATAGCACTGACTAAAATTTCCCCACACGCGTGGGGATGAACCGCAGGTTGGCGCAGTCAATGACCAGCGCCGAGCAATTTCCCCACACGCGTGGGGATGAACCGCCGCACACGCCGACGACATAAGCGATCGGCCTGAATTTCCCCACACGTGTGGGGATGAACCAGGATGAGCAGTTCCTGATCGATCTCTCGATCGAAATTTCCCCACACGCGTGGGGATGAACCGGATGGCCACCTCGGTGGCTTTCTTGGACGCCCAAATTTCCCCACACGCGTGGGGATGAACCGTATGGACACAGCGCAGAGGCGAGGAGCGACCTGAATTTCCCCACACGCGTGGGGATGAACCGATGCAAGCACTCACCTTGACCCAGCCCTGGGCAATTTCCCCACACGCGTGGGGATGAACCGTGGAAAGCCGCTGGAGACATGGTCGACTATGAAAATTTCCCCACACGCGTGGGGATGAACCGTAGTCTGCCTATGGTGTTTGATGATGTCTTTGAAATTTCCCCACACGCGTGGGGATGAACCGGTAGGAGTGTCAGCGTGCAGCCATCGCGGGCTGAATTTCCCCACACGTGTGGGGATGAACCGCTGTTTGGAATGATCTTCGATGGTTCGTCGCTCAATTTCCCCACACGCGTGGGGATGAACCGAAAGTGCTCTGGGGGTAAATCTGGTCCGGCTTCAATTTCCCCACACGCGTGGGGATGAACCGCTCCCCTACCGAGAATGGGCGAGGGCAGGTTGGAATTTCCCCACACGTGTGGGGATGAACCGGTAAGGATAACGGCGATAGGTCGTCCTCCGGCAATTTCCCCACACGCGTGGGGATGAACCGAGGGCGTGGACTTCGGGACCACCCCGGGCTCGAAATTTCCCCACACGTGTGGGGATGAACCGTGAAACGTCATCGTACCATCGGTAAGGGTCTGGAATTTCCCCACACGCGTGGGGATGAACCGATTGTACCCAGCTTCGAGGAGGTCAACGGTGCCAATTTCCCCACACGTGTGGGGATGAACCGGTAATACGGTTGAACCCAGCCAGACGGTAACACAATTTCCCCACACGCGTGGGGATGAACCGTAGTAATACATTATTCACCTCGTCTGCGCCATAAATTTCCCCACACGCGTGGGGATGAACCGATAGGATGTTGTTGCCTACAGTTCCTAATATGAATTTCCCCACACGCGTGGGGATGAACCGCTGGAGTCTACAACCCGGACTTGATCGACATGAAATTTCCCCACACGCGTGGGGATGAACCGCAGCCGACCGGCCGCAGGCTTCCCAACCTGGAAAATTTCCCCACACGCGTGGGGATGAACCGCTGGCAGAAGCGATAGGTGCCTTGGCCAGCGAAATTTCCCCACACGCGTGGGGATGAACCGCAGAGCGTGACCCCCCGCCTGGTGCGCATCCAGTAATTTCCCCACACGCGTGGGGATGAACCGAGCAGCGGCGCCAGGCGGGATGTATTCGGTTGAATTTCCCCACACGCGTGGGGATGAACCGTTTTTCCGCGACATCGCAAAGCTGGATATCGACAATTTCCCCACACGCGTGGGGATGAACCGGCTGGTCTGAAACCGCTGCCGATGAACCTGTCAATTTCCCCACACGCGTGGGGATGAACCGCTTGGCTCTCGCCGGATGCGGGCCGTCAAAAAAAATTTCCCCACACGCGTGGGGATGAACCGTCAGCCCGGCAATGTATTCACTTGAAGGCTGTAATTTCCCCACACGCGTGGGGATGAACCGGCGATGTGATCCTGGCGGGCATGCAGCGGCGGAATTTCCCCACACGCGTGGGGATGAACCGAATAGCACTGACTAAAACCGCCGCGCTCGGCGGAATTTCCCCACACGCGTGGGGATGAACCGCATTGCGGCGATCGGCGAGAAGAAGGCCCTCGAAATTTCCCCACACGCGTGGGGATGAACCGAGGGACGGGAAAAGATGTGTCATTTGTGGAGAAAAATTTCCCCACACGCGTGGGGATGAACCGATAATCAGCAAGCCATTCCACGTTCGTTTCCACAATTTCCCCACACGCGTGGGGATGAACCGACCCTGCTGGCAGATGCCGAAAAGGAGAAGGCAATTTCCCCACACGCGTGGGGATGAACCGCTTCCCCAGAGGCTAAAGGGACTTCGGCGTCCAATTTACCCACACGCGTGGGGATGAACCGGATGGCCAGAAACTGAGGGTCCATCCCTCGACCAATTTCCCCACACGCGTGGGGATGAACCGGGGCGAAGTGCGCCGAGATGCCGGTCAACCTGGCAATTTCCCCACACGCGTGGGGATGAACCGAGAGGACTTGACTGCACTTCTCTGTTTTAGTAGAATTTCCCCACACGCGTGGGGATGAACCGTATCTACCTGGTGCGTCAGGACCGACTCGATCAATTTCCCCACACGCGTGGGGATGAACCGGTCGAGACGCTCAAAGACACTCGGGCTTCCCTTGCAATTTCCCCACACGCGTGGGGATGAACCGCCCACCCGTGAGCGCATCGTGGCGCGCGGCGAAATTTCCCCACACGCGTGGGGATGAACCGCCAACGGCTGGAACGTCCGCAGATGGCCAGATAATTTCCCCACACGCGTGGGGATGAACCGCAGTATCGCCGGGTCGCTTACGACGTCGCCATCAATTTCCCCACACGCGTGGGGATGAACCGGCGAAGAACGGCAAGTACCTGGCCATCCCGGTCAATTTCCCCACACGCGTGGGGATGAACCGAAGATTCCGATAGAGGTGTGGGTCAGAAAAGACAATTTCCCCACACGCGTGGGGATGAACCAATCACAGACATGCACGGCTCCAAGGCTCCAACCAATTTCCCCACACGCGTGGGGATGAACCTCATGAAGCGGCACTTCAGGAACCAGTAGTAGCAATTTCCCCACACGCGTGGGGATGAACCGATCTCCGTAGATGACTTACTCCAGGGGCTTACCAATTTCCCCACACGCGTGGGGATGAACCGTAAATAATCCGGCGGTATCTCTGCATCGTAACAATTTCCCCACACGCGTGGGGATGAACCGTACGGCAACTCTTCTTGGGAACTGGATGCACTAAATTTCCCCACACGCGTGGGGATGAACCGGAACGCTGCTATGTTCTGGCCAAGACTGGCGACAATTTCCCCACACGCGTGGGGATGAACCGTACTGCACGCTGGAGTGCCTCGAGGAATGGCACAATTTCCCCACACGCGTGGGGATGAACCTGGTAGCGGTCGTAAAAGGTGGCGCAGCCGTTGAATTTCCCCACACGCGTGGGGATGAACCAAGATGTGACTGGCGCCGGTCCATACGTAGACGAAATTTCCCCACACGCGTGGGGATGAACCGCTGGGTACTATCTTAGAGCAAGTCAGGCAGCGCAATTTCCCCACACGCGTGGGGATGAACCGAATTGCGATTTGCAGCGGTGAAACCGTGCCGTAAATTTCCCCACACGCGTGGGGATGAACCGATGAGCGAGATCGCCGCTATCCTGAGTGATCACCACAATCACCTTTTGGCCATCCGGTGTCCACCCGGCTGCTATTGTGTTATCGGTCGTGTCCGTCAGGGCCCGCACATTCCGGCCGTCTGCATCCATCACGAAAACGTTCATCCCCTTATCGGTCAGACGCGTGAAAGCGGTTCGCGTTCCATCCGGTGACCACAACGGTTGCATGTCAGAAGTGCCGTTCGTCAGGGCTATGCTGTGCATTGTCGAGATAGCCATCACATAAAGGCGATTATCCGCGCCGCTGTAGGCCAATTGTGCGCTGTCCGGCGAGAGCGAACCATCACCAAATACCAGCCCCTGGTTGACGCGGCCATCCAGACTGGAAATAAAGAGGGAGGGACCGGAAAGTACCCCGTGCGACACCAGAACCTTTTCCGGCAAACCGGTGGGCGGCGGGAGGTTTTTCCCCGCTGCCTGTTTCCAGGTATCCAGGGTGACACAGGCCTGGTCAGCGGTGGCAGGGGTCGCGTTCGGTTCGCCTGCAGGCGGGTTCCAGGTCGCTTCCCATGCACCATTGACGGTTGCATCGCTGGTGCTGAGCACCAGAGGGAAGGTGATTTTGGCGTCCGTGAGGACGGTGGAGAGCACCAGCCCACTGACCTCATCCCGGTTCGAACCAATTCCACTGCCGACCTGGGACATCCCGGTGGTGTCCAAGCCGCTCTCGATGGTGAGGGGCAGCCCCTGCAGAGCCACATCGGCATTGATGCCTATTTCAAAGCCTTTCATATCACCCAGTTTAATATAAGTGACCTTGAAGACGCTAGCCGGCAGGCCAGGCACGTTCAGCGGGATGCCTCCCAATTTCCAAACTATACCCAATTGAGCATCCGAGCCGTCGAAGCCATACGAGCGCAAATCGAGTGTCATCTTTACCGGCTGTTTGTAGGTCACATCCATCTGGGTAGCACGCAGGGTAAGGGGAGCATTGAAGCTTTTTCCGTAGAGACGATACAGCCATTGATTCGCCCCCGGCGTCAGCCCGGCCTCCTGCCAGCTTGCCGGTTCGAGCGCTACCTCCTGCCCCTTGGCGTCATAAGCTTTCAGCGCCCATTCCCCTGGCGCGGCATTGGTGAGGCGTCCGTCTGTCCATGCAGTATGACCGATCAGGTAATAACCGTCGTCGAGCGGGATGTACTTGTCAACCGCCAGGCCGATGCCATACAGCGAAGGCGAGCCGGGTTGAGGTGTTTCTGGACTCCACTGGACCTGCCAGGTTTTGTAATCTCCATAAAGGGTCAGGTTGGAAAGCACTACATTCAATTTTCCCTTGGGAAGTACGTCATAATCGAGCAGTTCTATGCTCCACTTGCCTGGTGTAAGCCCCGCATTGCCTCCTTCTGGTTCAGCTCTACCGTTTGGAAGATAGCCGGAAATGTCCACGCTTAGAGTTTGGACAGCCGGGTCGGAAGACTCAAAGGAGAATCCGTATCCCGATTGCGAGAGCATTTGAATTGAAACCAGCCGAACCCTATGGCCGGCCAACTCGAAGTCCTGGTTGAGCACCCATTCCTGGCCCGGCTGTGGATTCGTCCCGGCATCGAACGAAAATTCCGCCCGCGCGGTCGGGTCCGCCGGAATGGTATACCTGCCGGTATAGGTAATGATCAGCGGTGGAGCGAATGTTTTTCCGATTTGATAGGCCCAAGGTTCCGCGTCTGAATGATCGGGCGGCAGTTGCAGACTTGGATCAGTGGGGCTTGTGTAAAAAACATCCTGCCCATTGGCGTCCGTGATTTTCACTTCGGTTGGCGACCAATAGGAACCGGCGGGGAGGGAAAGGTCCTGGGCATCCGACGGCCGGAACTCACCCAGCAGAACGTAATTGTCGCCCGTATCGACCACCTTGAGCAGCGCCAGCGGATTTTTTGAGGCGGGTGTATTGATCTGCGGCTCGGGCGAAGGCGATATCTGGATCACCGGCATGACGGTCAGGTCCGGCGGCGTAGCAGTAAAGCGCAGCGGCAGTTCCCAATTCTCCGGGGCGAGACCGGGTAATGTTTCCATGATGCAAGGGAGGACGAAGGTCGCCTGGTTCACGTTGGCCGGGATGGGAGGGTAATCAAAAGTGAATTCCTGCAACTTACTTTCGCCACCCGTGGATTTAAGCAGCGTGCCATCCGGTAGATGAAGATCTGCACCTGCGGAGCAGCCGACAACGTTTTCTTGATGCGAGAGTGCCGACCACGGAACACCTTCCACGGTATAGGTAAGCACCGTTTTATCGGGGGTCAGGAATGCCTGCTTTACCGTCACCGTGATGCCGTCCCGCGTTTGGCTTACCGGCTCCTCAAGTATACGCAGGGATACGTTCTGCTCCACGATCCCGAAGCCGGGGATGTAGCCGAGCAGCTTTTGCACCTCCGCCGCCACGCGCTGTGGGCCGACTGCCAACACGACCAGGATTACAAGCAGTACCAGCCCAAGCAGGATCGCCCAGGCAGGGCGCAGCCGGAATGACCGATGCGGGGCCGGCGTACCCATAGGAGCAGACAGTCTTGAGCGCAGGGCCAGTGCGAAATCCGGATCGGGATCAGGAGTCGCCAGCGCCAGGCGCAGCTTATCTTCAAACTCCGGCGAGGGGATCAATTCAGTCATGGCTCACCTCCAGCTGGCGCTGTAAACGGGCCAGCAGCCGGTAATAGGTTTTCTTCACCGAATCTTCTTTCCGCCCCAGGCAAACGCCGATCTCGGCAAAGGATAAGTCTGCTACACAGCGCAAGCGGATGAGTTCCTGCTCATTCTCCTTCAATGTGCTGACGAGGTCTGCCAGTTGTTCGAGCTGGTCGGTGTGTACGGCCTGCGAAAGGGGATCTTCTGACTCGTCGGGATGGTTTTCATCCAACGAGGTGTGTGACGCTCCATTGCGGTAAAAGTCCCTGGCTTTATTACGTGCGATCGTGAACAACCAGGCGGCGAAATGACCACGGTGGTGATATTCAGGCAATGCCTCGAGCGCAGCCAGAAAGGTTTGTGCAGTCAGATCCTCGGCTTCGGAGGCACTGCCAACCCGGCTATACAGGTAATGGTATATGGGTCGAAAGTAGCGGTCATAAAGCGCGGCAAACTCCGCCGGATCGCGTTGGGCGGAGGAAACCAGGATGGTTTCATCCGAAAGAGGCTCAGAGAATGAGGCCGTGGGTTTTGTCAAAGGCAATCTCGTCAATAGAATTTAATAGCAAGCAGTTCGGCCTGAACAGTGTCCTATAAGTTAAACGGGAGAAACAGTGAAAAGGGACAGGTGACAGCGATGAATAGCACCACTGAAACTCCCGCTTTTAGGTGGGGAGTTTCAGTTTAGTGCGAGATTTATTTGCGGAGCGCGCGATGGAGGCGTTTTTAGGAGCCGCCAAGTATTATGTTGACGAAATGTGGCCCCGGGTGACGCGGGATGTATGTTCGGGCCTATCCCCAGGTGCAGTATATGGGCCTTACAAAATCTTCCACGACCTGATCAAAGCATGTTCGCAAGGCGATTGAAACCGGATCAAGTCCATTATATTTCCTCCACCAGCTGTTGGATCAGCTGATGATAATGATCCATGAGTTTATTGGTGATTGGGCCAGGCTTGCCCCTACCAACGATTTGCTCATCAATTTTATGAATTGGCAATACAGAACGGCTTGCGCTGGTCAGAAACGCTTCTTCAAGAGACTCAAGCTCTGAAATTTGGAGCACAGTAAGATGGACAGGAATCCCGGCGCTCCTTGCTACTTGTAATACTATCGACCGGACGATCCCGGGGAGCACATACTGGTCCTCGGTCCAAATCTCCTCCTGCCTGACGGCGAAAAAATTGCTGCTCAAACCCTCCAGGATCTGCCCCTTGTTGTTGACCAATAAAACTTCATTCACATTTTCTGGGACCTGATCCCGGGTTTTTTCTGCAAAAGATAAGAAAGAGGTACATTTTGCTTTAGGATTTTCCCTTTCGCCCAAGCGGGTCAGGGTGATCACACCTTTTTTATAATCTGCTGGTCGAGGTATCGTTAATGGCTCCATCGAAATATAGATCGTTCCGGGGGCATCTTCCAGGTCAAGGGTCAGGCGAATGCGTTTATCCCGGGTCCGGTATACCTGCACTGCCTCTCGTAGAGCGGCCCGGATGTGGTTTCTATCTAATCGCGCAACTGGCGCATTCATCAGGGCGGCGGATTCTTCAAGGCGGCCAAATTGAGGTTCGAGGGGCAAGACTTTATGACCCTCGAAAGTCCTGAAGGTGGTATATACCCCTGGGGGAAGCTTTGCAGAGATTTCATTCAATGTGAATAAATGACCAATATTCGTGACTTGTTCTAACTTTGAAGATCTGCCTGGATCCAAAACTCGCCACACACTGCCAGTTGGCATTTTGTACCTGCCTTTTGTTGCAAAATAAGATGCATTGGCCGCTTCTTCTGCCGATGATACTGATAGATGCAGAATTGTAGGGGCATTTGTTGGAGGGTTAATCCATCCCAGCCATATATGCCAGGCCGACCGTCCCGGGGCCGGCGTGGGTGCCAATGGCCGGGCTGACACTGGTGAAGAAGGTCTCGACCGGGTTAAGCTTCGCCGTGGCGGTTTCCAGCAGGGAACGGGCTTCGGCCTCCGCGTTGGCATGAAGCGTGGCCAGCCGGATCGGGGTCCGCCCCTCGACCTGGTGGCTGACGAGTGCCATCAGGCGGTCCAGGGCTTTGCGCTTGGTGCGTACTTTTTCGATCGATTCGATGCGACCGTCCCGGAGTTCCAGAACCGGCTTGATGTTCAGGGCGGTGCCCATCAGGGCCTGTGCGCCGCCAATGCGCCCGCCACGGTGCAGGAATTCCAGGGTTTCCACGACGAAGAAGACGCCGGTGTACTGCCGGCATTTTTCCGCCAGTTTCTGGCACTCGGCAAGATTGGCCCCCTCCTGGGCAGCGCGGGCAGCGGTCAGGACATGGAATCCCATTGCCATGGCGGTTGAATTGGAGTCCACGATCGCGATTTTGTCAGCCGCTTTCGGCAGCATCTCACGCGCCTGGGTGGCGGACTGCATTGTCCCGGAGAGCTTGGCTGAAATGAAAATCCCCAGAACGGAGTAGTCTTCAGCGAGCAGTTTTTCAAAGGCGGCCTTCATGGTGACGATGGCGACCTGGGAGGTCGTCGGCATGATCCTGGAGGTCGCCAGCCGTTTGTAGAACTCGTCCGGCAGGATGTCGACGCCGTCGAGGAAGGTTTCATCGCCCCAGATGAGCACCTGAGGCGTGACAGTGATGTTGTATTTTTCCAGATGGTCAGGAGGCATGTACGCAGTACTGTCGGTGACAACGGCGACTTTCGACATGTTTCCTCCTTTGGGATGCTTATTAACCTTGTGATGGAGATTTGGACAGTGGTTAATCACCCAGGTAGTCGTGCAGTTTGCGGTGGATGGACGGGTGACGCAGGCGGTTCAAGGCTTGGGCTTCGATCTGGCGGACGCGCTCGCGCGTCACGCCCATCTTGCGCCCAACTTCCTCCAGCGTGTAAGCCTGCCCATTGAGCAAGCCATAGCGCAGTTGCAGGATGCGCACCTCGCGGGGCGGTAATCCGTTCAAGATTTCGTGTAAATTTTCGCGCAGCAGATTATAGGTCGCGGTTTCATCGGGTCGGGCAATTTCGTCATCTTCGATAAAGTCACCAAGCACCGAATCTTCTTCATTATCGGTTGGCGTTTCCAACGAGAGCGGCCGGCGCGAAACCTTGATTAAGTTCTCGATTCTTTCGGGTGACACTTCCAGCGCTTCAGCCATCTCCTTGACGGTTGGTTCGCGGCCCAGGCGCTGAGTCAACTGGTGCTGGACGCGCAGGAGCTTGTTGATCTGATCGCCCATGTGAACCGGGACGCGGATGGTACGTGCCTGGTCGGCAATCGCGCGCGTCACGGCCTGACGGATCCACCAGGTGGCATAGGTGCTGAACTTATGGCCACGGTGGTAGTCGAATTTCATGGTGGACCGCATGAGTCCGATATTGCCTTCCTGGATCAAGTCAAGGAATGGAACGCCGCGTCCCATATATTTTTTAGCGACGCTGATTACCAGGCGAGAGTTGGCTGTAATAAGATGCTCGCGGGCAGACCAACCGTCTTCGATGAATTGACGCAATTCGACCCGGCGGCGGGGGCTGACCTTGCCGCGCGCCAGCTCTTCACGCGCCGTCCGTCCGTGCTCTAAGCGCTGGGCGAGTTCGACTTCTTCTGCCGCTGTCAGCAGCGGGACTTGGCTGATTTCTTTGAGATACAGCCCGATGGCGTCGGAGGCATCGATATTGGCGAGATGGTCATCCAGCGAAATTTCTGGCTCAGGCCTGATCTCGGTTTCTTCCACGGCAACTAATTCATTCTCAGGAGGTTCACTGGCGGGGCTGTCTTCAACGAAAGCAACTCCCGCGCTCAAGAGCGCCGAAAACGCCTCCTCCAATTGCTCGATATCCTTTTCGGCTTCAGGGAAGAAGTGCAGGATGTCATCAATTGTGACGTATTTCTTCTGCCGCCCCAACTCGATCAGCCGGGCGAAGGGTGAATATTCTTCTTTCACCTCAACCAGTAAATGGTTTTCCATTTTGTTTCCAAACCAAATTAACTTTTAAAATTTCACAGAGATTCCCAAAGAACGCCCCTTGACGGACAGTAATCTTATCATATAATTTGATTATAATATTCAAATTAAATAAGATATTCATGTTTCAAACAAAATTTTACTTCATCCCAAGGAACTCACTTCATGCAAGATTCGCTCCGCAATTTCAAAGCCGAATTCTTCAAGGCTTTATCCCACCCTGCCAGGATCAAAATCCTGGAACTGCTCCGGGCAGGTGAGTTGAGCGTTACTGACCTGCAGGATCGCTTGGGGATTGAATCTTCCAGTGTCTCCCAGCAACTGTCCGTGTTGCGTCATCAGAATATTGTCGAGAGCCGCAAAGCTGGGACGACCGTTTATTATCGGGTTCACGATCCGGAGGTCTTTGAATTGCTTGATGTTGCCCATCGGATCTTCAACAACCAACTAGAGGATACTCGCTCGAACTCTTGAACAACTGGAAGATGAAAATGCTGGAAATTCCCAAAACGTTGATGCAAAGCGTGCTTCGCCAATCAGTGCGTCGTAGATAGCGCCTAAGCTTTCCAGCGTGGGGAACCCGGTTCCTTATGGAGTGAATCCCCCCTGCCCGGTAGGGTCACTCTTGAGTCCCAAATCCATCCGCTAACCTCGCCAATGTTTCAAAAGCCCTTTGAACCAGTGGGTTCTTGGGCTTTTGTTGTTATATCTCATGATGGTCGCAATGGGATTGTTTTCTAAAAGGACTGCCTATGCCATCATTACTTCAGATAATCTTACGACCGGGATTTGCTCCCATTTCCCTTCGAAGACATCTTTGTTCATGATGGAATTGTCCCGATTCTTTGGAACAGCCGTCCCAGTTTACACCGGCGCTCAGGGCAGCTTCATGCGCCGGTTTTCAACCCGCTTGCCCTCTTGAGACCCGCCTGAAAACCTATACGCGTATGCTTTCGGCTGCAGCTCGCAGGCGTTCGGCCACACGCTCGGGCGTCTCACCTTTGCTGATAAATGCATCGGCTCCGGCGGAGAGGGCGGCCTGATGGCGAACATCCAGATGGCTGATGAGGACAACGACGATCGCGTTCGGACAGACCAGGCGCAGTCGAGCCATGGACTGCACTCCCATATCGGTTGGCAGCATGCTCCAATCGACCAGCAGCATATCCAAACCGGTCTTTGGGGCCCTGGCCAGGGTTGTCGACCAGTCGGCGCTTTCGCCGACGACTTCCATATTGAGATCCAAAAGCAACACACGCAGAGCTTTGCGCTCATCGGGTTGGGCATCAGCTAGAAATACGCGGGTCATGGATTCATAATACATCAAACACTCCCCGGCTACATCTAGCGGCTGGGGAGTGTCGCCCTCCGCCACTTGGGGGAGGTCTCGGCACTTGCCTCTGCCATGAGGGGCAATGGACAATGGCCCCACCCGGAAGAGGGTTCCAGGTTGGTACTGTTCAAATAAGGTGGCGGGACAAAAAAGATGGGTAGAAATGACTCAAAATTGCCTATCGGATGCAAATCCAGAAAAGATGGTAAAAAAAAGAGAGCCGAGAGCTAAGAAGATCAGAAGTAAAGTAAGGTTGGGGTCATTCACACCGAAGAAATACCCGAGGATGTTTATGCCAGGAAAGAGCAACAACCAGGCGATCAAGCAGGCGACGAAAGACCACAGCCACATCTTTCCAAGGAACTGCCGGAGACCAACAGAGAGACATGCGCGCCACCAGGTAAACGGCACATTGATCCTGGTTCCAAGAACGCCAATGATGATTCCAATGACCGGTGGGAAGATGCCTCCGCCTGCCAGGAGCATGGCGAAGGATAGTAGGATTAATATCAAACCGCCGTTCTTCCTCTGGACGAACAAGGTTGCCCAGACCAGGAAGGCCAGGGAAAATAGTATGGCCAGGATTCCGGTTACGAGCAGGTTGGGAATGATCGTCATTGCTGGCTCCCCTCCCACGATGCGGAAAAATGCTGATCCAGGCCAGGACGGAAACATTATCCCAATGGGGGCGATGTTGCCTTGAAGTATTTCGCCGATACCATGTTCGATACCGGCCAGCCCCATAATGGCGCCGAATGTTGAAACCGTTACTTTCGTTGCGTTTCTCATTTCTGCTCCCTTTATGTCAAAGTTGGCTGAAATTTCGCAACCAGGCTGCTCGCCCAAGTGCGGATTGCCGTCCAGTCCCGTAAGTCACTGGCTGGCATTTGTTTGAGGGCTGGAATTAAATTCAATGGGAAGCGCAGCTTCGCCGGGTCGAATTTACCGCCAACGATTTCGACTGTTACCGGAGTCAGCCAGGGAAACTTCGCCAGTTCCTGATCGAGTTGTCTACTCACTTCCTGCCACTCCTTCTTATCACCAGAGGCAAAAGGGCCGCCTGCGAAAATTGCGACCGGCAATGCGTTTGCAAGAGCTTCCCGATACCTTGACAAGAAACTGAGGGCATCTTTGTGTAGATGAAACATATAGAGCGGCGCCCCCAGTATGATCGCACGGTATCCTTGAAGTGACCGCACTTTGCGCATCGGTTGAAGATCGACCGTAAGCCCATGTTCGCGCAATGTTGTTGCGACTACCTCGGCAATTTCTTGTGTTGAGCCGTTCGTAGAAGCAAAAGCTATGAGAACCTTGATTTCCATTGGATATATGCTCCTTTTCTAAAGATGTCTTATTTCATCTGATTAAGAATTGTCAAAGCTGTTGGGAAAAAGCATTCTTGCGAATTGTCCCGTTATCATTGGAAGATGTGACTCGAATTGAACCAATAGTCCAGAGCCGGCAGCCAATCTGGATGTACCAGATCAACAAAAACGGGGCAGACGCGGATAAGGGGATGAAAACAAGAGCGGGTGAGAAGACCAATGTGATGTAATAACCTAATCCAAATGCATTTGCCAGAATTCCCACATAAGCGGTACCTTTGCTGAATAGTTTGGACCGCAGCATGACCACTGCGATAATCAGGCCGGCAACGGATACGAGCAGAAAACTCACGTAGATCCCCGTGCCCGAATAGTTGGCGGTATTATGAATGGCAAGCACTGCTTGCCCGGCCGAGAGGAACATTGCTCTCTGAGGTTCTGTGGTCGCAGCCGCATACTGGTTGCTGAGGGAAAGCATCGAGAAAGCCTGATTCGATGCGAAGTAGACTGCGATGCCCAAGAAGCCAAGGGTTGCAGCAAGTGCCATGAAAGATTTACTGGCGCGTCTGAGGGCCGTGAAGAGGGCGAGAAATATCAATCCCACCAGGGCATAATTGACAAGGTCAAAGAGATTCAGCAAGGTGAGTCCGAGCAGCTTGTTATCCTGAAGCAGCATGAACCAGGCCATTACCGTACTGGGTGGTGCAAGGGGCCCAACCTTGATCATCCCGACGTTTCTGAGGAGCATATATTCCGCGTCCAGGTTTCTTCTAAAGATCACTGCCGCTATCAGGGCGGCGGCTGCGCCGACTTTATAGAGACCCTTGTAGGCGGGGTCGACGATCTCGGCA
The DNA here is from genome assembly GCA_963753465.1 of uncultured Chloroflexia bacterium. Lineage (GTDB taxonomy): Bacteria > Chloroflexota > Anaerolineae > Anaerolineales > Villigracilaceae > UBA877. The sequence goes on along the minus strand of CAVWCJ010000002.1, from coordinate 456,940 downwards.
TTTGTACCTTGATCCATTCTTTTCATCGAAAAATTCTCCTCCTATAAATAGCATTCGATTTCTGGCGTGACCGTATCATAGCGTTTAACCCTGCTGCCCGTCATCTATCAAAGGTTAGATTCCGGGTTATATTTATTTCAGATGGGATGATCTAGGTGTCTCGTTATGATCTCTGAGGGCGGGAGTACAATAAACAGTGATAATGGAAACCGCGGCCTCACCCCTTGTCCTCACCAAATTGCGCGTGCCCACACCCCGGCCGCGCATCGTCCCGCGCATGCGTCTCATCGAACGGCTCACCCCCAAGGCCGGTGCCGATCTTGTTCTGGTGGTCGCCCCTGCCGGGTACGGCAAATCCACGCTTCTTGCTGAGTGGTCCCAGTCTCTGCAGCAAAACGGTGTCGCCGTTGCCTGGTATGCACTGGACTCGAGCGATGACACCCCGGTCCTCTTCGGTTCTTATCTCGTCGCCAGCCTGGCGCAGGCCCTTGGCTTGACAGTTGAGCTGGACCACATCGCCCAGCTCCTGCGGTCCTCGCCCGAGATCGATCTGCAGAGGATCCTGCCTGCCGTTATCAACGCCGTCGCCTTGAGTGACCGCGATTGCGTGCTGGTCCTGGACGACTATCAACTGATCGGCGCTCCGTCAATCCACAGTGCGATTGCCTTTCTCTTGGAGCACATCCCGGAGAACATGTACATTGCTATCGGCAGCCGTTCGGATCCGCCGCTGCCGCTGGCCCGCCTGCGTGCACGAGGACAATTGCATGAGATTCGCGCCGCCGACCTCAGGTTCACCGAAAATGAAACCGCACAATTTTTGAACGCGGTGATGCAGCTCGAGTTGTCACCAGAATTGGTGGCAGTGCTAGAAGAACGCACTGAGGGATGGATTGCCGGGCTGCAGCTGGCCGCCCTTTCCCTGTCCGGACGTTCAGACAAAGAGGGCTTTATCGCTTCCTTTACTGGAGACAATCGCTATCTTGTAGAATACCTGATGGAAGAGGTGGTCAACCGCCAGCCGGAGGAAGCGCGGTCGTTTCTCATGTCGACATCCATCCTCGAGCGTATGTGCACTCCCTTATGCGACGCCATTTTAGGTGAAACCTCTCATGGGGAGGCGATTCTTGACCGATTAGATCGGGCCAACCTCTTTGTGGTTGCCCTTGATGACCAGGGATATTGGTATCGTTATCATCATCTATTTCGGGATTTCCTGCAAATCCGGTTACGCAAGACCCAGCCGGAGAGCGTAGCTGCGCTGCATCGTGCGGCCAGTGAATGGTATGCAGCCCACGGTTTCTTGCGCGAGGCGGTCCAGCATGCGTTTCAGACCCAGGATTGGGTGTATGCGGCGGCCTTGGTCGAACAGCACAGTTTCACCATGATCATTCACAGTGAAATCTCGACGATCTACGAATGGTGTTCGGCATTCCCAGAGGAAGTGATGGGGACACGTCCAATGCTCTGCATCCTGCAGTGTTTGGCATTGGCTTATAGTTTTCGTCGAGAGAACCGGAGTAGGATTGAGGCGCGGTTGCAGCAGGCCGAACAGGTTGTCTCTTCAATGACGGACAGACAGCTGGCTTACGAGCATACCATTCTTGCTGCCGTCGTCCGTACCTTCCTGGCGATGGCCCCCGACCCAGTTGCTGACCCCCAGGAACAGCTCGCCCTCGCCCAGGTCTTCCTGGGTTACTATCCTGAGGGAGACCCTGGCCAGTTTAGCGGGTTACTCTTCTCCGGCTATGCCAATATGGCGCTTCACGACGCGCAAGCTGCAACCAAAGTCCTGGAAAAGGCCAGGCAAATCGCCTTGCAGGAGCACTTATTTTTTGGGGTTGTGGAGTCCACTTTCCACCTGGCACGCCTCGCGCACTACCAGGGGCAACTACGCCGCGCCGCCGAAATTTGCAGGCAGGGGCAGGCAGACCTTGCGGCAATGCTCTCACACCCCGAGCAGGAACTGCCCGCGCTGGGCTGCCTGGATACTGCGTTGGGCTGCGTTCTTATGGAGCAAGATCGACTGGAGGAAGCAGAATATCATCTCCGCCATGGACTGGATTTGATGGGTTGGGGGATGAACCCTTATTACTTGATGACCGCGTACGTGGCGCTGTTTCGCCTATATGAGATCAAGGGAAATCCGTCAGAGGGGATTAAGTACCTTGATAACCTGGAAGCAGCCTGGCCTGATATTGCTTTTTGCACACGTGGACTGCGGGTTATTCATGCCTTGCGAACAGCACCCAAAGCCCCAGGCTCACTAACCAAGGCAACTGCCTGGTGCCGGGACTTTTCGCCTCCACTTGGTAATGAAGTCCTCCCGTCCGGAATGGGTCCATTGGGGGCCGCCGAAGCTTATTATCTGGCCTATCTTGCCTGGGTCCGCGCTCAGATTTCCATCGGCAATACGCAAGCGGCACGGTCCTACCTCGAACAGCAGCTCAACCTCGCTGAGGCCCACGGCCTGACGAACCGGGTGATCGAACTTTCCTTGCTGGAGGCCCAGGCCTTGTATACGCAAGGTGAGGAGAACCGCGCCCGGGCGGCGCTCGAGCGTGCGCTCGTGGCAGCGCAGCCTGAAGGCTATCTCCGTATCTTCGACCAGGGTTCGGTTCTTAACCGCTTGCTCGCCGAGGCCGCTAATAGTGGAACCTTTCGGGTGGAATCTCGCGATTACATTGGACAGATACTGGCCGTTATCGGGTTGCGGAAGACCCCTGGCACCGAGCGAGAGGGTGATGTTACGCTGTTGGGTGCAGCAGCTCCCTCTTCTCAGGCGCCCCACTTGGAATCTGGCGAACACATCAGCGAACGCGAGCTCGATGTGCTACGCCTCATGGCTGGGGGGGCTTCGAACCATGAGATTGCGGAGCAGCTCGTGATCACAGTTGGGACGGTGAAAAGCCACATTAACCACATCCTGGTAAAGCTGGATGCCCATAACCGGACCGAGGCAGTTGCGCGGGCACGAGGATTGGGCTTGTTCGAAATCTAACCAGAAATCTAACTTTAGGCAGATGACTCCGAACCGGCTTGCGGGTATGCTAATTCCAGCATAACTGCAGGCCGGTTGGTTTTGGCAAAAGCGAAACCGTGTATATAAAATGGAATATCGAGAATAATATGCTGGATTATGCCCGTCAACGTGCAGTGGAAGCATTGAGGGCCACTCGGAGAGCGATTCTGGCGACGAGCGGACCCGCTGGAGTGCAGGCAGGCGAGTTTGCCTGCGAAGTAATAGACCTGGACCTGTACCTCCTGGTGCCAAGGATCTCTGATCACCTTTTCAACCTGGAGTATGAACCCACTGTAACCTTGCTGACCCCATCCTGGGAACTGAAAGGGAAAGCACAGGTCATCCCTTCAGGTGCTTCAGATTGTGAGCTGAACCTCTTGAGAGAACAGGGCGCGGAGTGGTGTGTGCTTGTGCAAGTTGATCCTTACCAGGTGCAAATTCGGAGGGAGGGGGGTTGGGGAAACCTCGAGACGATTGACCTCCAAGGGAAAAAGGAGACTTGACCAAGTCGCCTCTTCGATAGTGAAGCGCAAATCCATTGTGCGTATGTTGATCAAATGGTTACTCTAGTTTTTGGTGCGAAACGCGCCTAGTCGACTGTCAAACATGGATTGAGGGGTAGAGTTTTTTAAGCTTGATACGCGCATCAGCGGTGGTGAAGCCCCAATCTAGGGTAGCGCCGGAGTCATTGCGATCGATTTCCCAAGCGCCGGTTTTCCGGCTTAAAATCGTGGTATTGGGGATATAGTGATCGAGGCACTGGCAACCCAGCCCACATCCTAATATCGTTCGATTTCTTTCATGCCTCCATCTTGGACATCTGCCATCTTGTGCCGCTGGTGCAACGGGCATTTAAGCGCGATAATAGCTGCGGTTGCAATCAAGAAGTATAGACATTGGTGGGGATTGTACTACGGGTAGCGTATGGTCGGTGACGAGACTGGTTCCTAAAGGAGTTGTGTTCAGCATACAAGGTCGACATAAAATCATCAAATAGATCCATGGAGGCACGAATGTCAAGGAAAACGCTTAGTCTTGTCTTGGTCGTCGTAGGCGTTCTGGTGTTTGTGGTCGCCGTGCTGGCGGGCGTGTTTGGATTCCCGCAGCATGGCTTTAGCTATACTAAAATTGCCGTGGCGGTCGTTGGTGCGGTCATCGCTGCGGCCGGCATCGTCTTTCTTGCGAGTAAAAAAAAGCCGGAAGTTCCAAAAGCTCCAGAAGCGCCAGAAGCTCCAAAAGCCCCTGAAGCTAAATAACAGAACAGCAAATCTATCGTAGGGGGATGCACCTGTTTTTGGAATGCTTGACACCCCTTCGTCTATTTTCTGGAGGAAGGTTTTTTTGGCATAGCCCAATCCTTCCAGCCCGTCCGCCGCTCTTTATTGGCTCCCAGATCTTGATCAGTTCGAGAGTGCGACGAGAGCGAGGGCTTTGAGCGGATTACCGGATATGCGGCGTGAATGCCCCGCCATTTATGGCCGGGGATGAAATGCCGCCTGCCGCAGGCAGTTCTTGGCGAGTCATAGAAAACAATCTTGACATATCAGAACACCAATTCTTTAATCGATAAGGCACTTTAACAAGCCTGAGGTTCGGCGGTAAAACCTGTCCGCGGATAAAACTTGGACAGTGATCCGCTCATCCACTTGGTCGGCATGAGCCCCATGCCGATGTCGCCGCGCTGATCGAACAGGCGCATCCCAAGTATCTCCGTCCCTGGCGACAGGGTAGGAGTAACGTCGACGAAACCGACCGTCCGACAGGCAGACCACTGACTCGCCCGGAGAAAGTGGCGCTGGAAAAAGCCATCGGAAGTGGCTCGCCGGGCACTACGGCGGGAGGGCAGCACCGGGAAACCGGTGCCGAGAGGCGGCTGCTCAACCGTGCGTAGTGCGAGGAAAACTCTTGGAACGAAGCTGGATCCGAGCATGTTTCTCCAAGAACCCCTGGGCTTCAGCCCTGGGGAGTTTCAGAGCTCGATGCGATCCTCCTGCTGACCGGTCTGCAAGATGATGGCCGAGCGGTCACGGCAGTACGCGCGGGCGCAGGACCACCTGGTCAAAGGCGAGGTGGACGGCAACTTGCTGGCGCATTCCATCCGCCGTGCGATCGAACGCAAACAGGTCGAGGAGGAACTCCACCTGAGCGAGGAAAACTACCGCACCTTGATCGAGCTGGCCTCGGACGGCAAATTCGCCGTGGTGAATGTCTGGGATGCACTCACTTCCGACCGGCCTTACCGGAAAGCCTGGCCGGAGGACAAAGTGCTTGCTCACGGACGTGAGCAGGCCGGCAAGCACTTTGATCCGTATATTGTCGAGATTTTTTTGAAGGAGGTATCCGATGTCGAATGAAGAGAGTTCTTCCCTGACACAAACCCTGCAGCGCTCCCTGGTTGAGCTCACCCTGGCTTATGATGCCACCATTGAAGGTTTTGTGCGCGCCCTGGATCTGCGCGAGGGGGAGCCCGTGGGCCACACCTCCCAGGTAACCGAAATGACCGTCGAACTGGCAAGGACATTTGGCGTCCGCGGGGAGGATCTCACCCATATCAAAAGGGGTGCGCTTCTGCATGACATCGGTAAGATGGGAATCTCGGAGCAGATCCTCAATAAGCCCGGCGTGCTGACGGCAGAGGAGTGGGTGATCATGCACATGCATCCGCAGTACGCCTATGATATGCTCGGCTCGATTATCTACCTTTATCCGGCGCTGGATATTCCGTACTGTCATCATGAAAAATGGGATGGCACGGGCTATCCACGCGGCCTGAAGGGCGAGCTGATCCCGCTGGCAGCCCGCATCTTTGCAGTGATCGATGTCTGGGATGCACTCATCTCCCCACGGCCCTATCGGGAGGCCTGGCCCGAAAGCCAGGCGCGCGCCTACCTCCAGGAGCAGTCTGGAAAACATTTTGACCCGGCGGTGGTGAAGAATTTCCTGAATATGAAATTTCAAAAAAGGCTGACGAAACCGATCGTCAAGTAGTAAGGCGCGGCATTCCACCCGGTTTATTTCGGTTTTTTCGCGCCATGACAATTTTTATACTTGCGTCCACTGCCGCACGGACAACGGTCATCGGGCTTGGCGTTGGCAAAATCAACATTTTTCAGTGGCTGCCGCCAGCGCGGAATGCCAGGATAAATGATCGATTCTTCATCGTCATCTTCTTCTTCATCATCTTCATATTCGCTGGAAAACGGCGGAAAGCCTGTAATCGCCGTCCATATACGTTCTGCCAGAATACCAAAGATGAGCACTCCGGCCAGGCTTATCAGCGTTGCCTGAAAGGGATCAAAGTGCATCACAAAATTAAGCAGCCACCCGACGCCATAGGCCAGCAGTGCCAGCAACCCGCCGCCTATCGCAAGCGCAGCGAGTATTCCCAGAATAAAAAGCAAGATTACCAGAATTGTTTTCATTTGAAATTTTCCATTTCCTTGGAAAATTGCTCTGCGCAGGTGCCCCACTTTGGGCCAAAAAAACGGCAATATTTTGGGAGCTCACGTGCAAAAACGGCCATTTTACAGCAGCAGCGTCCCGCTTTCTCGGAAAATCGTTTCGAACCAAACTCGCCGCCAACCGTTCGTTACCCTAAGTACAATTTTAGCAGATATCTAACCTTCTCTGTTGTTGTCCTGATAATCATTGCACGGCTCCTGAGGCTTCCTGAAAATTATTTTCAGAATACTTGTCAATTCACGCCAGCTCGCCTTCGCCAATCCCTGCCAGTCACATCTCATTGGGGATGGGAGAGCGGTTAGCCCAGGCCATGATCCAGGACTTTCAAGTCCACAGACAGCGCGGCGTGTTTTTGCATTTCAGATCTCGCTGCCGGCGTGAAGCCGCTGCGGGCGAAGAGTGCATGATGCACCTTCCATCCTCGGCCCTCGTCGGGTAATTCCTTCAACATGATGGGCGTTTTGTCGTCGATCAGGTCGCGAACAACCTGCCGGTCAACCCGGCCGGTGCCCCACTTGCATTCTCCCAACAGGATGTCATGCGTCTGCCAGTTGATCGCCACCAAGTCCACCTGTACTTTGCTGCTCCAATGGCTTCCAACGCCCTCGGGATCGAAAGGCAGTTCTCCCGCCCGGCCCTGGCGCATGGTCCATTCTCGCGATAACTCTTCAAATCCCGTTTGACCCACAAAAGCTCGCAGACCATCTTGAATTTGGGCCAACACGCGATCAAGGTCGTATGGAATGGAACTTCGATAAGGCGCCAGGAAGCGGAAGAAGAAACGGAAATAGGCGTCCCGGAGATGGTAACGCCCCATTCGAGAGACATGGGTTCTCGACGTCGGGATAAGTGCAGGAAGGCGTCGTTCCACCAGGTTCAACTCCTGGAGCCTGGCGAGATAGGCCGAAAGGTGCGCCGAGTCGATCAGGCTCCGCTCCGCAATTTCACGCAGCGCATGAGCTCCTTCACCGATTGCCTGGATAATTGCAAGATACACAAGAGGATCGCGCAACTCTTCGTACAGGAGGAACATGGGTTCGGCCACGAACATACTGCCCGGGGAGAGCACCACCTCGCGGATATTCTGGGCCAGGGACCGGCTCGGGTCAAGCCATTCCAGATAAGCCGGGACCCCGCCCACCATCGAATAGACAGCTACCCGCTCCTCCGCTGACCAGCCTGGGAGGAATTGCTTCAAGCTGGAAAAGGGCAGCGGCTGGAGGTGCCACTGCCCGGTCATCCGGCCAAAGAGAGGGGACTGATGAGTGAGCAGCATTTCCATCGTGTGGATTTGCGATCCGCACAGGAGCAGGATTATGTTGGATGATTTCAAGGATTGATCCCAAGTGTGTTGCAGGGAGGAAAGAATGGCCGGATCAGCCTCGACGGCATAAGGGAGTTCGTCGAAGACCAGGATTTGCCGTTGGCTTCCAATCGCCTGGGCGATTGCATTCCAGGTATCCGTCCAGTTGCTGAAAATCGGTGACTGGGCGGTCTCGAGTCCCAGGATGGCAGCGTAAAACTTCCTGCGCTGCAGGGCCGCCGGCTCCTTGTCCGCCGAAAAGAATGTGAATGGAATTCCGGTTTGAGAAATCCACTGCCGCAAGAGGCTGGTTTTGCCGACCCTTCTCCGGCCATAGAGCAGGATCAACTGAGCCGGGCCGGGATGGCTTCTGGTAAGCACGCTGTCCAAGAAAGAAAGCTCTTCTTCCCTTCCAATGAACATGGTTACCTTCCTTTTAGCCACATTTATCTTATTATAATTCATATGTGGCTAAATATTTAGGTCGTAAAGAGATCGTTCGCTATCCATTTTATTCTGTAGGGCCAGGGGCCGTTGTTGATCGTGCAAGATCTGCCGGCAAAAGGAAAGCAGCCATGGTCGATATAGCACCGGGGAATGCACAGGGCTTTAATGATCGCTTGATTCTATTTTCAGAACAGTTATCTTACGGCTTTGGTCCCCCGTTTCATCTCTCTTAATCTTTGAGAAGAAACAGCGATTGCCTATTTCAATAATCGTGGCATCACTTTTTGTCCGCCTTTTCTTTTTCTTCAAAAAGAATTGTGCAATTCCGTCCAGCCCGTTATCTAAGATCATGTTTTTAGGCTATACGTGCTGGAAAACTGCGCAATTCCTGCCTCGAAATCCCCAGGGTCAGATTTTTGCACCATACGGCGTATTTGGAACAAAACAAAGCCAAGTTGAACACTGAAAAAGTAGCTTTTATTCATCCCCACCCATAACCCGACAAATTTGTAAGACATGTGTGACAGTCCTGCAAGGTGATATGAAAGGCAATATATTTATAATAATTATAAGTTGTCTTACATTAAGAAGGTATTCGAAGAAGGTGTTTGCAAATCCATTTCTCTCCCTCCACACCAGTTACCCGGCGAGTGATTATCTGTATGATTATTGAAAAAAACAGGTGGACCTATGAGCGAGAATATTCCAACAGCGGAGCTCTTTGAAAGCGAAGAAGTCCTGCAGGTGTTTTTTACGCATTCGCCCGATGGGATCCTGCTCATCGACATCCATGACCTCTCTGGCGAATGTCCGATTGTCCAGTGCAACGAAGCAGCCTGGCGCATGCATGCCTACCTCCGAAAAAAAGACCTTCTTCACCGTCCATTCAGCTCATTGTGTGCCGGAGTGGAGGAATCCAAAAATATTCTTGCAAATATAAAAGTACAAGAACCTCTTACCGAAGAGGTCCTTGGCCGTAAACAAGATGGCTCGTTTTTTCCGGTTTGCTGCACTTATTCAATAATATATATCAAGGGAATGGAATACCTGATGGTAGTCGAACGCGATATCGCCAATATCAAACGGTCGAAAGATATGCAAGCAAAATTATTGGAAGCAGAAGACCGCTTCCAGGCCCTCTTCGATAATTCTCCGGATGGGATTGTCATCATCAACCCAACCGACCACGCCAAAGGGCCGTGGCTGATTGAATACTGTAACAAGGCATTTTGTGAAATGAACGGATTCGACCGCTCCGATTTGATCGGTAAGGATATCCGAGCAGTGTCGAGTGAAACTGCCACCGAGGTTTCGCTGGGCAATAAACGCCACGAGAAACTCGAGGGAGGGTCGGGGGAAGGAGAAACCCACCGCCAGGAGTACTATTATAGACTCAAGCAAGGGCCCATTACGGTCGAGGAGGTACACAAACGCAAAGATGGGAGCACGTTCCCGATCCAGGCCTCTTCGTGCCTGGTGACCCTGGGCGGCCAGGAGCGCGTGCTGGGCATCGACCGGGATATCACCGAACGCAAGCGGGCGGAAAAAGCGCTCCGTGAAAGCGAGGAGCGTTATCGTGGGCTGGTCAATCTCACTCCAGACGCCATATTTATCCAGAGCGAAGGGAAGATTGCATTCATCAACCCGGCTGGCGTAAGGCTTTTCGGAGCGACAAACCCGGAGCAAGTCCTTGGCAGGCAGATCTTGGATCTACTGCATCCGGATTATCGGGGGATTGTAGAAAAAAGGATCGTGGCACTGAGGGATGAGAAAAAACCGGCTCCGTTCCTCGAAGAGAAATACCTGCGCCTGGATGGATCGAGTGTCGACGTGGAGGTTGCCGCAATCCCTTTCACCGACCATGGAAAGCCGGGCGCCCAGGTGATCGTACGGGATATCACCGAACGCAAGCTGACCGATAAGGCTTTGGCCTGGGAGCGGCACCTGGTTGACACCTTGTTGGTTAATATCCCTGACCACATTTATTTCAAGGATCTCCAGAGCCGGTTTATCCGGACCACCCGGTCGCATGCCATTGCATTTGGCCTGAATGACCCTGCCGAGGTGATCGGCAAGATGGACTCTGACTTTTTCACGAACGAACACGCTCAGGCAGCGATCGAGGACGAGCAGAAAATCCTCCGAACCGGGGAACCCATGGTGGGGGTGATCGAAAAGGAGACGTGGCCCAATCACACCGATACGTGGGTTTCGACGACCAAGATGCCCCTGCGCGACGAAGAAGGAAACATCATCGGAACCTTCGGCATCTCCAGGGACATTACCGAACTTAAACAGGCTCAGGAAGCACTGACTTATCAGGCCAAAGAGCTGAAAAAGAAAAATGAGGAGCTGACCCGTCTCTATCGCGCCTCCGGGTCGCTTTTCTCCAGCACCCTCTTCGATGTGCAAACCCTGGCCAATACGGTTGTCGATGTGATCAAAGAAGAATTCGGCCAGTCTAATTGCAGCGTGTTCCTGATTCAAAATGGTTCGAACGAATTGAGGCGCATTGCAATCGCCGGTCCCTACGCGAGCCAGGTCAGGGAAATTCCAATGACATTGGATGGTGCCGGTCTGGTGGCACAGGCGATCCGCACTGGCAAGGCGACTAATGTCTTCGATGTCCTGGAAAATCCTGCATATGTGCCCGGCTGGGACCTGGCGAGGTCCGAACTGACCGTCCCGCTCAAGCTCGGCGAGCAAGTGATCGGCGCCATCGATGTCCAAAGCGCGGCTCCAAACGCCTTCACGAGCGATGATGAACGGATCTTGTCGATCTTCGCCGAGCGGGCAGCCCTGGCGCTGGAACACGCCCGCCTGTTCACGCAAACCGAACGCCGTATGCAAAACCTGCTCTCCTTGCGCACCATCGATACCGCGATTGCAAGCAGTTTCGATATCAACTTCACCATTGGCATCCTCCTCGACCAGGTCGTCAAACAACTGGGCGTAGACGCTGCAGACATCCTGGTCTTCAACCCGGCTACTAAGACCTTCCAGTATTCCAACGGACAAGGCTTCCATACACAGGCGCTCAAGTATACAGACCTCCAGCTTGGGGACGGGCACGCCGGACGAGCAGCCCGCGAGCGGCATACGATCATCATTCAAAACCTCGACAAAAACCCAGCTGGACTGCAGCGCTCAGCGGATCTTGCGAGCGAAGGATTTGTCACGTATATCGGAGTCCCTCTGATCGCCAAGGGCCAGATCCAGGGCGTTCTGGAGGTGTTCCATCGGGAACCCCTCGAACTTGAACAGGAGAAAATCGGCTTCCTGGAGATGCTGGCGGGCCAGGCAGCCATCGCCATCGATAATGCCAGGTTATTCGAGAACCTTCAGGGCTCGAGCAACGAGTTGATGATGGCTTATGATGAAACCATCGAGGGCTGGTCACGCGCTATGGATCTTCGTGATGAAGAAACTGAGGGCCACTCCCTGCGGGTAACCCAATTGACGCTTCAGCTCGCCAATAATCTGGGCGTTGGCATGGAGGAAATGGTCCACATTCGAAGGGGAGCCTTGCTGCATGATATTGGTAAAATCGGTGTACCCGATAGTATCCTGCGCAAGCCCGGCAAGCTCACCCCGGAGGAGTGGGAAATCATGCGCAAGCATCCCCAATTCGCCCACGACATGCTCGCTCCGATCCTTTACTTGAAAAAGGCTCTCGAAATCCCGTATTGTCACCACGAGAAATGGGATGGCACCGGCTATCCCCGCGGGCTCGAAGGCGAGCAGATTCCACTTGCTGCGCGCATATTTGCAGTGGTGGATGTGTGGGACGCGCTCACCTCGGACCGACCGTATCGCAAGGCCTGGACGGAGAAAAAAGCTCTTGAGTATATTCGCGAGCAATCCGGCAGGCATTTCGATCCCACCGTCGTTGAAGCCTTTTTAAGGGTGACCTCCGTGGACAGAACGACTGGTAACGATACGGCCACAGGAAGGATATGAGCACACCCCATTTCAAGCGCGGCCTGCCAACAATCGGGATATTGGCTGGATGGTCCACCCTGGAAGGGACTGCACCGGATTACTACCGGGCTGCCATCATCCGGGGCATTCAATCTGCGGCCCGTATTCGGAGATGTCACCTGATGCTGTCCTGGGGCATGGCAAGGATTACCGAGACTGCGGATAATATCTATCCGGCCTGGCCCGAAGTCTGTCCGGAAGCGGATTTCCTTCCGGTGGGTCCGTGGAATACCGATGGGCTGATTGTATTCAATCCCCTGCGCAGTGATGAGCGATCGGCGTATATCCAACAGCTGATGCTCGCAGGACACCCGGTCATGTTCATTGCCGCGGGGGAGAGAGGCCCCACGATCACCGTCGACAGCCATAAGGGCATCGGCCAGGCCGTTGCTCACCTGGTCGAGCACGGCCATCGAGGCATTGCCTTTATCGCCGGAGCCGCATTGGACGAAGGGGATAGCGAAATCAGAACTCCACGCCTTTCACGACGCAATGGCAGCCAATAATTTAGAGGTGAATCCGGGATTGGTCGCGCATGGCTGGCATACAGTCTGGGGCGGCTATGAGGCGATGCGGGCGATCCTGGCATCGGGCGTGAAATTCACCTCCGTGGTTGCAAGCAATGACAACTCCGCCATTGGAGCCATGCGCGCGATCCGGGAGGCCGGGCTGCAAATTCCAGGCGACATCGCGGTCATTGGGTTCGATGACCAGCCGGATGCCGGGGTGCAAACGCCGCCCCTGTCCACCGTACATGTCCCCTTGACCGTGATCGGCGAACAGGCCCTGGTAATGCTGCTGGATCATCTCACTGGTCAGGGCCCCCTGGAGTCGGTCCGCATCCCCACCCGGCTGGTGCTGCGCCGGTCGTGCGGCTGCATACCCAAGTGCGTGTCTTCATCAGTCGAAGAGAACTCGCTCACCGCTGTTAGCCTCTCACGCCGACCCAGGATAGACAGGCGCAGGGAAAATCTCCAGTCGAAGAAGGATCGATTGGTAAACAGCATGCTTACCGTGCTGCCCTCGGAACTTCGTTTCCCCGGCGAGGAGCGTTACCGTCTCGCGGCCGCCTCGCTGGTGGATGCATTTTTCGAGAGCCTTGAGAAACATGACCCGAACCGCTTCCAATCAGCCCTGATCGAGTTCCTGGATGAATTGGAAAAGACCGGCACAATTGACCCCTGGCAAGAAATGATCTCGGTCCTGCGGTTGGAGATGAAGCAGTTTCCGCTGAATTGGGGAGAAATCCGGACGCGCCGGCTGGCAGAGGACCTTCTGCATCAGGCTCTGCGCGGTAATCAGCGAAAGCGGCGAGCTGAACGACCAGCGCCATCAATACCGGAGGGAGATCGCTGTCAAGGCCTTGAGCAAATTGACTGCCCGGTTGAGCGCAACGCTGGACGAGCGCCAGGCCGTCGCCATCCTGGATGCGCACCTGGCCGATGTGGGCATCCGGCACGCCAGGGTGGTCCTGTTTGAGGCGGAGGAAAACGACCCCGTGGCAGGGAGCATCGTGCTCAATAAAAGCACCAGGGGAAAACCCTACCCGCGGTTTACCAGCCGGGAATTCCCCCCGAAGGGGCTCTATCCTCACGACGAATTGCTTAATCTCCTATTGCTGCCGCTGGTCTTCCAAGATGAGGCGCTCGGGTATGTTGCTTTCGATGCCAGCGATTTGGAGCCCTGCGCGGTCCTCGCCAGACAGATGGCCGCCACGATTAACACCTCGCGATTGCACGCCCGGGTGACCGAACTATCCCTGACCGATGCCCTGACTGGCCTGTACAACCGGCGTTATTTCGACCTCTTTCTAAAAAACGAGGTCAGCCGCCACCAGCGATTTGCCCGCGGTCTGGCGATCGTCCTCCTGGATTTGGATAACTTCAAAGAATACAACGATACCTACGGCCATCCTGCGGGAGACGAGGCCTTGAAGCAGCTGGCAAAGTGTCTCTCACAAGGCCGCCGGAACTCCGACATGGTCGCCCGGATCGGCGGGGATGAATTTGTCCTGGTATTGCCGGAGACCAGTGTGAATGGTGCTCTCGAAGTCGTTCGTAAAATCCGTTCCAGGATTGCGGATCTTTCTGATCTCAAGCGTCCCATTTCCGCCAGCTTCGGATTAACAGTCCCACAAAACGCCGGTTTGGACGCTGAAATCATTGGTGAAACAGGCAGATACTGCTTTATACCAGGCAAAGCGGACAGGAAGAGACCGGATCATGGTCTTCGACAGTGAAGGGGGAGTGGTGAACGAACCTCTTCACTCTTGAGGTAGATGGTGTAAGAGTCTCTGGGAGAATTTGTTATATACTTATTCCAATCAACCAACATTGCAGCAGTGAAGGTCAAGAAGTCGCAGAGGACACCTTACAAGAGGCCTCATCCAACGATTGGGCTATTCATCAATGAAACTTATGGCACGTTTTATCAGTTCTCGATCATCTCCGGCGCCTGCGAGTCTGCACAGCAGAATGACGTGAACCCGGTCTTCGTGTTTGGCTCCGAATTGAATACCCCCCGCGTGAATTTTCGAGGTGCGAATGTGCTTTACAGGTGGGTGGGGGCCGAGAATGTGAGTGGGGTGATCCCGACAGCTCCGTTGTTCAATTACATCGATCGGGAACAGGTGAAGCGTTTTTTCATTGAACAGAGCAAATTCTTTGGAGAAGATTGGTTCGGGGATTAATACGAGGACACCTGGAATGTCCATCCTTCGCGATGCAGAATATGATTTTTTGCACTCTACCGGCAAGCAACTGATACATCTGATGCGGGTAGCTGCCATCTCGTCGGCAGTACCCTGGGTGGGTGTGGGGAGGTGGCAAGGCCTCTTTGCAAAGCTCCTGGGGCAAGGTTTGGGCAAAGTTTGGGTATTGACAAACGGCAATGCACCTGGGCTACTTTTCCTCGGGTGTGATGTTTGCCGGATTGATCACTTTGCCGGCATTGGCCTACTGGCTATTGGGTCTGAACGAGATCTTCGCCTTTTGGCTCGCCTATATCCTAACCCGGCCGCTTGGTGCCACGTTTGCGGACTGGGTAGGAAAGCCACAAAGTGTAAGCGGCCTTGGACTGGGTACGGGACTGGTCAGCTTGTGCTTAACAATTTTGATCGTCATCTTCGTCGCCTACCTTACAGTCACCCGCAAGGATATTGAGGGCGAGCAGGGGTAAACATTAAGATCATTCTTGATGACGTACAACGGCCTCGGAGACAGTGAATGGGGTGACTATGGCCTGCTTAGTGGACCTTGCGTCTGGCCTCAAGTATCCGAGCAGAAAAACGAATTGAAGCAGGCTGTATGGTGCAAATATTCCATCCGATCCCGCCTCATAACTGTTCCGTATAAAGGGGAGCCTTCAGCTCTGGTTCCTGGCAATGGACAAGATTTTTACACCATCAGGTAGACTACGGTGGTGTGTTGGCATTTGTGCCTCTTACCAAGGATCGGGTTCGAAAGGGGGCTGGAATATTAAAAGGCGAGGATTCTCTCAAGAGGCTGATCGTTGAAGAACATCATCAAGAGCCTGAGTAAACCATTATATTCATGGCGATAAGTAAATTATCGATTGTGCTATACTGAACTCATGAGCACCCTGTACCCCGATACCCATCCTAAAATGGAAGCCCTGCAAATCCAGTTGTGGCGGCAGGCCAGCCCCACCCGTAAGATGCACATGCTGGCACAGTTGAATGCCGCGGCGCGCTTGCTGGCCTTGTCAGGGTTGCGTACCCAGTTCCCGCAGGCCAGCGAGTTTGAATTGCGCTTTAAACTGGCAGGACTGTTGCTAGGGGAGGAATTGGCGCGCAAGGTATATATAGAAACCGACCATGCTAAATGAACCAATTGAGGTCACTCTCAAAGTAACAGGGCTTTTGGAAAAACTTGGAGTACCCTATCTCATTGGTGGCTCCCTGGCCAGCACGCTCTACGGCTTGGTACGCACCACGCAGGATTCAGATGTTATTGCAGAAATGCGCCCTGAGCATATCCTGCCGTTCGTTTCAGAGTTGGAAGCAGAATTCTATATTGACCAGGATATGATTGCCGAGTCAATCCAGCGCAACTCCAGTTTCAACATCATCCATCGCGACACCATGTTTAAGGTCGATGTTTTCATCCCTCATCCGCGTCCCTTCCTTCAGTCCCAACTTAGACGTGCAAGACGTCAAACCTTTTCCTTAGGGACAGAGGTCAGTGCAAAATTCGCCAGCCCAGAAGATACAATCCTCTCAAAATTGGAATGGTATCGCTTGGGCGACGAAGTATCTGACCGTCAATGGCGGGACATTCTCGGTGTGCTAAAAACGAAGGCGGGCGATATTGATCTGGAATACCTGCGTCATTGGGCCAGGGAATTAAAGGTCAGCGACTTGCTTGAACGCGCTCTAACCCAATCAGCTTCGTGATCTTCTGAAGCGTTCTTATTCGCCAGCGTACTTGTTTAGCGTCTAATGGTCGAAAATTCACCATATACAGCCATTATCCCGCTGGGGGTGATGTTGCCTTGAAGTGTTTCGCCGATACCATGTTCGATACCGGCAAGCCCCATAATAACGTCGAATATTGAAACCGTTTGTTTCGTTGCATTTCTCATTTCTACTCCTTTTATGACAAAGTTGGCTGAAGCTTTACGGCAAGATTGCCCGCCCAGGCGCGGATCGCCGTCCAGTCCCGTAAGTCGCTGGCGGGCATTTGTTTGAGGGCAGGGATTAAAGTCAGGGGGAAGCGCAGCTTCGCAGGATCGAACCTTCCGCCAACGATTTCGACTGCTACCGGAGTCAGCCAGGGAAACTTCGCCAGTTCCTGATCGAGCTGTCGGCGCACTTCCTCCCACTCTTTCTCATCGCCAGAAGCAAAGGGGCCGCCTGCGAAAATTGCGACCGGCAAGCACTTTGATCCGCATATCGTTGAGATTTTCTTGAAGGAAGTATCCAATGTCGAATGAAGAAGGCTCTTCTCTGGCCCAAACCCTGCAGCACTCCCTGGTTGAACTTACCCTGGCTTATGATGCCACCGTCGAAGGTTTTGTGCGCGCCCTGGATCTGCGTGAGGGGGAGCCCGTAGGCCACACCTCCCAGGTGACCGAGATGACCGTCGAACTGGCAAGGGCGTTTGGCATCCGCAGTGAGGATCTCATTCATATCAAAAGGGGTGCGCTTCTGCATGACATCGGTAAGATGGGAATCTCGGAGCAGATCCTCAATAAGCCCGGCGTGCTGACGGCAGAGGAGTGGGTGATCATGCACATGCACCCGCAGTACGCCTATGATATGCTCGGCTCGATCATCTACCTTTATCCGGCGCTGGATATTCCGTACTGTCATCATGAGAAATGGGATGGCACGGGCTATCCACGCGGCCTGAAGGGCGAGCTGGTCCCACTGGCAGCCCGCATCTTTGCAGTGATCGATGTCTGGGATGCACTCACCTCCCCACGGCCTTACCGGGAGGCCTGGCCCGAAAGCCAGGCGCGCGCCTACCTCCAGGAGCAAACGGGCAAGCATTTTGACCCGGCGGTGGTGAAGAATTTCATGAATATGAAATTTCAAAAAAGGCTGACGAAACCGATCGTCAAGTAGTAAGGCGCGGCATTCTCCCCGGTTTCCGGCATTTGGAGGATGTATTCTTTACGATGGCAGAGAGCCTCCTTTTTCTTTGCTATCCTTGCGTTTTCAACTCCTTGAAAATCACATTTATGACCGCGTGAGGCATATCTGGATCTGGGGAGATGGCAAGATGTACGTCTTATCCTCTCTGCCCGAGGATTTTCCAACCAGGGTGCTCCCACTGAATAGCAACCAGATAAATTGTTCTTGCTCATCAGAATCTTTTGGATTTATGAACGACGAACGGCATCCTTGACCGCGAGACCAGGGGGGCTTTCATCGCGCTTTAGGAAGCGTGTAAAAATAACTTCCGGTTTTTCAAGCGGAATCACGAATGACGATTAAAAATTGAGGCATAACCCGTGTTGGGCTGCATAGAATATGGTATCTTATCGGTTGAGGCAAATATGAATCGCAATTTCCTGACCCAAGCTTGGTTACTCTTTGTCATACTACTATCGAATTTCGCTGCCCAAATTGTCTACTTCTTCCATCTTTATTACTCACCGCAACATCCGCTCCCTGGCATAAGAAGCACCTTCATCATGGGATCCGTCCTGGCATTGTTCCTGATTAGTTTTTTCCTCCTGATTTCGAAGAAAAAAGCAGGCTTTCCCTTAATGGTGTTTTATCTGTCCGTAGAGTTTCTCTTCTACCTCTGGAACATCGTGTCCAGTGGATTTCGGCAAGGATATGGTTGGTTCTTTCACTTTCGAGAACGTGACCCCGTCTTGTGGATCGTCTTTGCTATCGGCTACTTGAGTTTTTTCGCCGCTGGTTACTTTATCGTATTGCTGATTGTAAACCGCCGGAATATCAATCAGCAGATTAGTTGAATTCATAAATAGGCGATAGATGATGAGCTTGTAAGAAAGCGCAACGCCCAAGAACACGGAGAGCAAAATGCCGATCTCAGCAATACATGAGTGTCAATGTGCTCATTGTCAGAGTCCAGGAGAACACCCGGATAAGAAGATCCATGGACAGATCAATCTGGTGGCGAGGGAGCCGGTTGGATGAACAACAGCGGCGTTGGTTTGTGGCGATGGAATCGAATCGGGTAGGCCAGAGTGGTGTTCGCTTGCTCTCGCAGATCACTGGGATGGATGAGAAGACCATCGAGCGCGGGCGGGAAGAGTTGGAACAAAAGCTCGTGGATCGCCCGACGGAGCAGGTGCGTTATGCGGGTGGCGGAAGGCCCCGGGTCGAAAAAAAGACCCGGCGATAGAAGGCAAATTGCAAGAGATCATTGAACCTGAGACGGCTGGCAATCCGATGAGCGAACAGAAATGGGTGCGCAGCAGCCTGCGTCATTTGAGCAAGGAGTTGAGTAAGGGCGGGCATCCGGCCTGTCCCAAGACTGTGGCACGGTTATTGAAAAAAGCTAACTATTCGCTCAAGGTCAATTCCAAGAAGCTAGCTGGTTCGCAGCATCCGGATCGCAACCTGCAATTTGAGTACATCCAGGCGCAAAAACAGCTCTTTTTGAGCCATGGCTGGCCTGTGATCAGTGTAGATGCCAAGAAAAAAGAGCTGATCGGCGATTTTCGGAACGCCGGACGGTGTTGGTGCCAGACAGCCGAAGCGGTCAACGACCATGATTTTGAATCAGAAGCCATTTGCAAGGCGGTTCCTTATGGCATCTATGACTTGAACCATAATCGCGGCTATGTGTACGTCAGTCAGTCCGCCGACACGGCTCAATTCGCAGTGGATATGATCGCCCGCTGGTGGCAAACCTTTGGGGAGTACGATTTCCCAAACGCACCTGCCCTGTTGACGCTCTGTGATGGTGGCGGCAGTAATAGTTGGCGTTCGCGCTTGTGGAAACTCCAGCTGCAAGAACAGTTGGCTGACCGGCTTGGCTTGGAAGTGATGGTTTGCCATTATCCGAAAAACACCTCGAAATGGAACCCGATCGAACACCGCTTGTTCAGTCCGATCAGCCTCAATTGGACAGGCAAACCATTACGTACTCTGGGGACGATGCTGGCCTACATTCGCGGTACCACACACAAACGGGGCTCCAGGTAGCCGCCTTCCAAGTGAACCAAGTCTATGAGCGCGGGATCAAAGTGGAGGATGATGTGATCCAAGGTTTGAACTTGGAACGGCATTCAACCTGCCCCAACTGGAATTACACGATCAGACCACGCTCTGCGCCAGGTTATATCTGAGATCGTTTTTTAAAGTGCGGAAGTTATTTTTACACAACTCCTTTGTTAGAAAACGGATGCCCTTAATCCTTCCGTCTGGATAATTCTCGCCGGCATTCCGGAGTTTGAGGGGCCTCCGCCAGTCGCCCACAAAAAATATCACCTGGCCATATCATCCTGTTCAGAGAGAAAGTGACCATGTACCGAACTTTATTGAACTCCAAAATCCACCGCGCCGTGGTGACCGGCGCCGACGTCAACTATGAGGGCAGCCTCAGCGTCGATTCAGCCCTGCTCAAAGCTGCCGGCATGCGCGAGTTCGAGCTCGTACTGGTGGCCGACGTGGAAAACGGAAGGCGCCTGGAGACCTATCTCATCGCCGCGCCGGAAGGCACAGGGATCATCCAGGGCAACGGCGCGGCAGCGCGCCTGCTCCAAACCGGCGACCATGTCATCATCATGACTTTTGTTCAGGTCCCCGAACCACTGCCCGCCGAATGGTCGCCGAGGATCGTCCTGGTCGACGAGAAAAACCGCATTCGGGAAGTCTAGGGTGCTGCACATCCAGCCGGGCAAAGGCTTCAGGGAGCGGGATGTTCCCGCTACCGAAGCCAGCTCGTGAACCTCTCGAAGCCTTGTTGAAGGTACGGGAGAAGCTGGGCGTCCGCATGGCGCGTTGTTTGTGGAGCTGTGGGCTGGCTACTACCAGCCCCTGTCCCTGCGCTCGATGCAGCGGCTGATCGTCGAGGCGGGGAAGCGGACAGGCCTGAACCGGCTCGATCCGCCAGTGGAGGTCACTCCCTACGTCCTGTACCAAATGTATGCTACATGCTACGCCAAGCCGGAGCGAGCCTGGAAGTGTGGGCGGAGATGTACGGTCACTCCATCCAAACAGCTATGAAGTACGGCAGGCAGAAAGTCAGGGAGATGGAACGCGCCGTCGAGACGCTGGATGAGATGGTTACCGGTTAAATTTCCGCTTCAATATTGCCAAGCCGGAAATTTCGTTATAGTATTGTACGGGAAGAAGATCTGCCAGTGTCCCTGGGTGTTGCGGACGTTGATTTGCGCTGAATACTTCGCGCCGGATGTCACCAGGATAACCTGGTTGGCATTCTGCAAAATGCGCATGACTCGCAGCCAGCCGTGAAAGCTAACCACGGATCGCGGCGCTTTTCGTGAAGGGTTGGCGAATTCTACCCATCATTTTAGCCGACCCCGGGAGGATGTCCGGATGAAAAGCAGATCGTTTCTTGTTTTCACAGGGCTGGGGTTATTCCTGCTTGCAGGTTGTACGGCAACGCCGCACATCAATGGCTTTCTTATCCCTCACGGTGTGGACGGGTATGACTGGCCTTCGAAAAGCCAGGTGACGATTTACATATTTGCCACTCTAGGCGGAGGACTTCTGTTTACAGGGAATTCCACGACCGACCAAACGGGCCATTTCTACGAGGATGTCGGCGTGAACCTTATTCCAGGGATGGAGGTAGAGGTCAATAATGGCACTAACACCAAGTCAGTCACTCTTGTGCCCTTGACAGTCGCCCACATCGATTCGGCTGGGGATACGATATCCGGAACCTCCCTGGGCGGAGCAAGAATATTTGTACAAGTGTTTAATGGTAGTAAGACCGCCAATTTGTGGGTTACTGCAGGTGGAAACGGTCTTTGGAAAGCAAGCTTTGCAGGACACTTTGACGTCACGGGGATGACGATCGTTCAAGTAACCTCTCCAGGTGCGAATGGGAGCGGGACAGTAGTCAAGATTAATCCGCTTAATCCGTAGCGACCGGAAATCCTGGCAGTAAGGTAGTATGTGGCCCATCATGGCTTAGCTCGATCTATTATTCTAGGTGAGTATCCCTTGACAGCACGGACGGTTTGAGATATACTTTTGGTCATAAGGAACCTATCCAATGACTACTAAATCGCCGATGATGAAATTCACACTGAAAGACTTCTACAAGATGTTCCCGGATGACGGAACCTGCCTTGACTACATCCGAAAGGAATGGTATCCCGAAGTCATCACCTGCAAGAATTGCGGGCGTGATGCCAAGTTCTACCGGATCACCACCCGCAAGGTGTACGGGTGCGAGTTCTGCGGCGCTCAAATCTCTCCCACCGCTGGGACGATCTTCCACAAGTCCCCCACCCCCTTGACCGTCTGGTTTTATGTAATCTACCTGATGGCGCAAACCCGTGGTGGGATCTCCGCCAAACAAATCCAGCGCAAAACCGGCGTTACTTACAAATGCGCTTGGAGAATGTGCAAGCAGGTCCGCTCTATGCTCTCCGAAGATTTCGCCAAGTTTGGCGGAGAGGTTGAGCTTGATGAGTCTTACTTCGGCGGAGAAGAGAAGAACAAGCACGCCGATAAGCGAACTGCCAGCAACCAGGGACGCAGCACCAAGACCAAGACGGCGGTATTCGGAACGGTTGAGCGCGGCGGTAATCTCGAAGTCCGCACGGTTGAGAATGTCCAGGCCCGCACCATCCTCCCCATCGTTGACGCCAATGTCGAGAAGGGCGCGCAAATCTACACGGACGAATTCAATGTTTATGACGCTCTTCCGGCGATGGGCTACAAGCACGGGATCGTTCCTCACGCTGAAAAGATTTATGTTTGGGGCAATGCTCATACCAACACTCTCGAAGGTTTCTGGTCTCAGTCCAAGAACGGTATCCGGGGCGTTTATCATGCAGTTTCTGCCGATTATCTCCAGCACTATCTGGACGAGTATGCTTTCCGCTACAACCACCGCAATGATGTTACCCCGATGTTTTTCTCTTTCCTGTCGAGGGTGAAGTTTTCGGGGAAACCGGCCTAGTCGCCTTTTTCAAGGCTTTCAGGAAGTCATCTTTCGTAAAGACAGCCTCTTCTTTAGGGGGTGTCTTTTTTGTTGTCTGTTTTTTGCTCATTTTTTCACCTGATTCTTGAGACGTGTATCCGCGGCCTTTCTTCCGGCTGCTCTAGCCTTGCGTTTTTTGGCCGCTTTTACTCCTGCATCCTTCATACTGGCTGACCAGTCGATTTTTCGGGGGTTATCTCGCAGTGTGATGAGCGTTTCCCGTGGGATTAGATTGCCGTCGTACATCTTGTGACAGGTAGGGCACAGGATCACCAAGTTTTCGGGGGAATTGTCATTGTGGTTTTGGTTGACGTGCGCCACCTGAAGAATACCTTTGATGCCGAAGCCACAATAGGCGCAGATTGGGGGATACTTGTCGAAGGCAATCTTACGATAGCTGGAGGTTTTTGGGGAATCGAGGCTTGGCATATTTATTCATCCTTTTTTTGTAGTCTTACATGCCTTTTCCTATAGAGCCGTCCTTTATGCGCGCTTCAATAACCCTGGTCAATCTCTTTAGATGATCGTCTTGTTTGATAATTGGTGCATGGGGGGATGGTTTCCCGATGAATTGAACTTGCTCAATATTTATCTCCGATGGATTTAGAAAAGCGAATGTCTTTCCAATAACTTGTTGTGCAATTGGACCTGGCATGGTGCTACTTTTATACATAACTGCCCAATAAGATTTTTTGGAAACAGGTTTATCACCAACTTTCCCAATTATCTCAATTTCGATCACGAACCTTGCTGTGAGTGACCCATTTTGAAACTCGCCTTGTTGTTGAGAGGGATAAGAATTACTCTCTTTTGACATTAGAAAATCCACATGCATAAAGTTTTCTTCTGCTATATTTACAATCGAACTTACACCCTTTTTTATGGTTATAGTCTCATCCTTAGTCTCTCGCCATGAAAAAATCAGGCTATCGTCATATAGTTCAACCTGACTTATTCGGCCATCTTCCCATTCAAACACAGCCTTTCTTAATAACTCACCTTACGCAGCGAGTGAAACTGGATAGAGTTCACGGAGCATAGCATAAGCGGACTGAATGGCTTGAAGATACAATTTGGACTTGAGAGCGAAATGGTTGAGTTTGGTGGTGCCTTTGAGCAGTTCGAGTTTGATATAGCCACACAAGGCTGCGAAGAAATGGTTCGTCTGGGTGGTCACCGTTTGCGTGGGTGATTTCTCCAGAGAAGCATTTTGCTTCAAGGATTTGTGATAGGGCTCCACGTTCCATCGTTTTTGATAGATAGTGGTCATGCCATCACCAGATAAGGTAGTATCGCTGGTCACCAGATACATTGTGCCCGTAGAGCCATCTTCGTTTGTGAAGACTTGTTTGATCAGCAGGAGAGGAAAAAGCACGCTCTCCAAATAAACCGTCACCGGCTGCACTGGTTCCAGCTCCAGCGTTTCTACTCTCTGGTACTGGCCGTTCTGCTTGGCGCTCAAACTCAAGGCTACTTTGCGGTTGGCTTTGAGTGGCATGACGAAATCCTTTTGGCTCTTTGGGAATCTCCGTGAAAAGGGCACATATGGTGGTCAGGCAAAAAGCCTGTAGCCTTCCAAGTCGAGAAAAATACGCTGATAGAGATGTGCCAAGTTAGTTAATCCATAGCAGCGTCGTTTGAGCACCTTGATTTTGTTATTGAAGCCTTCCACAAAGCCACTGGTTTCGCGCGCCACGAAGAAATTCATGATCTCATTCCACCAGCGAGCGAGTGTGTCAATGAACTTATCGAAGCAGCGCAACCCACTTTTGGCAACCTGGATGATCCATTGTCTGATCTTGGTGCTGGCCGTTTGGACCGATAGGTTCTGGTCAAAAATATCTGTCAGGCGGTTTTGAAAATCATACGCCCGTTTCAAATCAGGCGCAAAGCGGAACAACCGGGCAAGTGCCTGACGTTCTTCAGAAGTCAAAGCCTGCTTTTCTTTGCGAAAAGCCCACATGCTTCCTTTCAGCGTTTTATATTCCGGTTCGGATAGTTTGCGTTTCAACCTTTTGAGTTCGGCTTGGCGCAAATCGTCCGCACCCTGGCGATAAGAGCGGGTCACGTGAAAGCGATCAATGACGAGGCGCACCTCCGGCAGTTCTTCTCGGATCGCTTCGGTAAAGCCTTCGTACATGTCGCAGCAGGCCGATCCAACCGTCTTTTTCAGCCGTTCCGGGATCGAGCGCAGGAATTCGACCACGCTTTCCTTTTGCCGGTCTGCCAAAACACCCAAAATTACGATGCGCCCGCCCTCCATTCGGGCGGTCACGATCACCACAAAATCTCGATGGCCTTTTTTCAAGGCGATTTCATCCAACCCTAAGGTGTCTAACCGCATATATTCTGACCAATCCACCCGTGTCTCTATGCAGCGCTCCAGAATGCCCAGCACACTATCGTAGGATAATCTCTCCTTGATCGCCACATCTTCCACGGTGGCGTTCACCAACTGTAACAGAATGTGTTGCTCGTACCTGAATGTGTTCGGACTATTAGGCTCATGCCAGTCCAAGCGCTGGGAGGTCGTTGGATGTCCATCACACTGATCACAGCGATACCGTTTCGGACGATAGCGAAGATAGGTCGGATGTCCGAAGACGGGCAGATATCGAACCTTCACCCAATCCTCGTAGCCGTGAATTTTCCGGATGACCCTGCCACAGCGTTGACAAACCGCCGTCTCTTTGGTGCTCTCGATCGTGATGATCAATTCGCCTTCTTTGTTGATTTCACTCTTGAGCACACGCACTTCGGGTATTTCTAATGGTATGGTTACCTGTGCATTTGCCATTCTCATCTCTTTAGCTTGATTTTACTCGCCCTTTTTACCCCCCACCTATGGGGGCTACCACGCTAATTCCTAAAGAGCCATCCTTTTTGAGCGTATTTTTGACGAAATTCATGTTCTCAGCGGCTGAAAACCAGACATCGTTGAGCACATACTTGAACTGGATCCGGTTCCGCAGCGCCTGGTGTGTCATTTCACGGTAATACTCATTCTTGGTCTTGGGTGATCGTCGCTTTTCTTTGCCATCCTTCGGGTCCGTGTAATGTTCCGTTTTGGCAATCAATTCAAACCCAACCGGCAATGACAGGCCACGATTGTGATACAGGCAAGTAACAAAATTGATGCCTTTGACATTGCGCTGCTGAGTATGATCGTAGTGCCAACAGATAATCTCGTTCTCATCCGTATATGGCTTTTCGGCAATGCTGTCGTCCACAATCAAAACGCCTTCTGGACTTTCAATCTTGCGTATATGTGGCTTGACCGTCCGCCATAAATCTTCAGACGTCTTTCGTTCACCGGCTAGAAACCGTTGCACACTATCATGACTGATTTCGCCATTCAACAACGCCGATAAACCGGTTCCGGTGGTTGGCCCAAAGGCACTGATCAGATAGTCACTGTATAAATCAAGCAGATCTTCTTTCGCCATCCACCAAGTTTACGCTACTTCTGCGTAAGGTGAGTTAATAACATATAGCAATTTATCAGATCATCAGGATAATCGTTATAAATCCTAATACCTACGCGGTTTTTCTCTTCAACCTTGTATTTCTCTAAAACCAGTCTTATGTTTTTGTTTCGTTCTGATGCACCAAAAATTGCTATCTTGATAAAATTGAAAATGTAAACAAGAACGAAAAGAGAACCAAGAACAAATAAAATATAAACAAATGGGATTAGTTCGCCGGGAACATGGCCCTTGAAGTGAAATACATCAAGGAAATACACGAAACACAAAGCAACAAAAGTAATTACCGCCCACATAATATCCTCCACAATGGGGCGAAAAATTTTGACTGTAGCTTGAAAAGCGCCTTTGAACATGCCTCTATTTTACCCCAACCCGTGACGTTATGGGATACTCGCCTTATTCTATTATTATGCCTGGCATAGGCATTGCGGGGAGTTTAGGCAAACAATTCCGGGTAAATGTATCCGCTGAATTGGGAAATCGGATGTCACAAAGACTCGTTTCGTCAGGGCACAGGGATGCGGCTATCCAGACCATGCATCCAGGTCTTCATCGATATGGTCCAGGTCCAATAACTCCATTCCGGCTGGGTACCAGTTTTTACCCTGGGGAGAACTGCTTGCCGCCTTACGAGCATATTGTCGCGCAGCCTCAGTCCATCCCATGTGCGCAAAACCGAAGTAGTAAACCGTCCATTTCCTTTCTTTGGGCACAATCTCCTCGGTCTTCTCGACCAGCCTTTCCCTCGGCAGATAGGCCGCCAACAGATACACCCCGTTCTGAGCCTCATCCAACGTTCCTCGTAATACCTTCCCGTCTATCGCCACCAGAACTTGTTTCCCAAAATAGCGTTCTCCGCTCAGCCCTTTGGTCACCAGCTGTTCCAGTTCCACCCAACTTACTACCTTTTCCAAGATGCGCGTGTAGCTGCTGCGATGAGGCATCGCCATGCGCTGCAACTTCAATTCCGCACACAACCACTCCACCCGCTCTTTGGCCCATTCCGCAATCCCACTCGGTCTATCTTCCCCGCACAGTTTAGCCAACACAAGCAAGGTCAAAATTGTTTCCAGTCGATACCGTTTTCCTCTGGCTTTCCGCGTGGCGCCCAGCTCACTAAATCTCGCATACAGGCTGCCCAGATCAAATACTCGCCCTTCTTCTGTGATAATTCCACTTCGACCTCCTTCGGTTTCTTTTGTGTTTCGCAACCAAAAGTTTAACCGAAGAGGGTCTTTTTTCTACCCCCTCGTTTTGACTTTAAGCAAGCCCTGTACCGGCGCATATTGCCGGACAACCGCTATATCTATATAATGTAAGTGCCAAAGGAAAATATGCATCCGATGAATCGGCTATCGCTCCCGATCGTCATTCTTGTGCTTTCAAGCCTTGCCTGCGGGCAGGCCACGCCGAAATCTACAACCCCGACGCAGCCTTTATCAACAACGCCGCAAACCCCGTCTCAGAATCCCAGGTTTACGATTGCAGTCGAGTACGCCATCTTGGGCCTGGCACAGGCATATGCCACCACAGGTGTCTCCTACGCCAAAATCCAGGATGCCTATGTCATCTGGGGAAATATCGAACCCAAACCCGGACAATATGACTGGGGGCCTTTGGATGCCCTCATACGCGAATACCAACAGGCTGGTTTTACCGGCTTGCAAATGGACCTGGCGGCCCTCTCACCCTGGGCGTCATCGAGGCAGCCATCACTCACCGATCCAGGAGACACTTTTCCCAAGGCAGAGTACCTGAATGCTTATGCCGATTACGTATCTGCCGTCGTCGAGCGCTATGACGGCGACGGAGTGGACGACATGCCGGGCCTGCTCTATCCCATCCACGATTATGGCATTGAGCGCGAGTTCACCGGCTACTGGCCTGGCAGTGTTGAAGAATATGTCCGCTTGCTCAAGATCGCCTACCCGGCCATCAAATCAGCTGATCCTCAGGCAAACGTCCTTCTGGTGGGCCTGCTGATGGCCGACGTGTTTGACGGCAACCCTTCCCAGGCCGAAATCAATCGCCGGTTGGCACAAACCCCCAGATATATGCGCAAGAGCGTCCCGGAAATCCAGACCATTCTGGCGGCCTGTGATGCTTACGACATTGTGGATTTTCATGCTTTGGGCAATTACACGGAGATCCCGCTCACTGCCGCCTGGATTCGAGACCAGCTCAGGACGGACGGCTGTGGCAGCAAATCGATCTGGATCGGCGACGCCTTTCCCATGTCGAGCCTTGTCGGCTATGGGGGATTCGTGCCGCCCGTCCCCTTCGCCCCGGCCACGCTCGCGACCCGCGACTCGGTTGTCGAAACGCTAAAATCTGTTGCCGACCTGGCTGCCCCAGACCACGCGGCGGCCCAATCCTGGCTCTACGCTGAAACGGCGCGCACCCTGACCAGGAAAATCGTCGTCTCGACGGGCGAAGGGCTGCTCGGTATCAATATCGGCAACCTGGAAGACTGGAAGACGGGCATCCCGGCAGCGGATATAACCAGCGTGCCCATACTGGGGGCTTCCCTGTTCATGGGCATGACCGATACGACCATCACGAACCAAACGCCCGGAGGGAGCCTGCCCTTCAACGGGCAGGAATGGAGCAAAGCCAGGAAGGCCGGCAACCCGCGCCCCGTTTACGAGGCGCTGAAGCTGGTCGTGGAAAAGATCGGTGGGTTCTCATCGGTCGAAAAAATGGACTTGGGAACCGGGGTCTGGGCATACCACTTCGCGACGCCGACCGGACCCGTCTGGGTGCTTTGGTACGACGACGGGAAGCTTTACCTGCCCGGCCAGGTGCCTCCTTCCACGACGGTCCAACTGGCATTCCCCGCCGCCTCCGCCCGGATGACCTGGACACCCACAGAAACTGGCCAAAGCCAGCTGGAAACGCAAACGCTCGCAGCCTCCAACGGAGTGCTTCCACTCACCGTTGGCGCGACGCCTGTCTATGTGGAGGTAGCACCATAAAAAAGGCCTTTTTGCATTTGCAGAAAGGAAGGTGAACTGTGAAAAAGCGAATGAACGGGTTAATCCGATTAACCCGTTATAACGAATATCCATTCTTTGTGATCATTACTTCATTGTTGGGTGCGGCCGCGGCACACGGGGTCCTTGGTTGGAGATTACTCGGGGTACTGGCCGCCAATATCTTAGCCGTGGCCTTTGCATTCATGATCAATGATGTGGAAGATGCTCCCGACGATGCCCTCAACCCGACCAAAGTAAAGCGAAACCCGGTTTCGGCAGCCGACCTCTCGGCCAGGGCTGGCCGGCTGGCCTCATTTTGCGTTGCAATAAGCGCCGGGCTGCTGTTCGCTTTCCTTGGCATCTGGCCTTTGATCACCGGCCTGAGCTGCCTGGTGATTGCTTACCTTTATTCCTGGCGGTGGGTTCGCCTGAAATCCAGGCCATTTGCCGATCTGGTTTCCCATGGGCTGATGCTGGCCGGGTTGCAATTCCTGTCCGCCTATTTCACTTTCAAGCCTGCCCCATATTCCCGCTGGGTGTTCCCATTTCTGTTTGTGGTAGGGATCAGCCTGTATGGAGAGTTGTTTAATGAACTGCGCGACCTGCAGGGCGATCGGGAAGCTGGCATCCTTCACACAGCCAATTTGATCGGCCAACGCGCTGCCTATTGGCTGATGCTGGCCTTGCTTTTGACAGGGATCAGTTCAGGTGTTATCACCATCTTTTTCATACACCTTGTCCCGATTTGGATTTTATTGGTCTGGGTGGCTTTCGCCGTAATCCTGGTCCTTCCAAAGCTGTTACGCCTCAGGCAGCATTCCTCCAAAGTGGCCTTGCAGGAATCCTTCCATAAACCAATTGAGATCGCTGCGGCCTTCGCCCTCCTTCTTCAGTTTGTTATCCCCTGGGCAGCGAGTTATTTCGCTGCGCTATCTTTCCATGGCGGATAACTCGATCTATATCATATCTGTTTGCCGTTCGGCTGAGGATTATATTTGCAATAAATTGGCCCTAACCCAACATCCGTGTTACCAGGGGCCACATTTCGTCAACATAATATTTGCTGCAGGGCCTCGCATGTGGCAGCGGCATGCCGCGCAGGTGCGCAAATATTTGGGCTGGCGGGATTGCCGCCCCGCCGAAGTGCGCTCTCTCAGTGCGTGGCTTCTGCAGGAGGCCAGGCAATATGATCATGCCCGTGGTTTGTTGGAAGCCGCCTTCAGCTTTTTGCAACGAGAAAAGATTGTCCGGCCCGGGCTGACGGTACTGGAGTGATTGGTGGTTAAAGTGCGGGCCCAGGCAGAAACGCACCTGGGGGAAGTGGTGAGCGGGTTGCTGGCCGCCGAACAGAAAGAGCGCCTGGACGCTCTCATCGCTCCTGCCGGCTTGGGTGAAACCAGTCCCTTGCAATTAAATGTGATCCTGAATTTCAGGCGATAACCTCGAAGCCTTGCTGGCGGAAGTGATTGTCGAAAGCAAAGACCTTTTCGATCCCAAGGCGGTGCATGGTTTCAAAACTACTGCAGTCTACCAAACTCAAGTTGCGTATATTAGCTGAGAGCATTGACGAGGCTGCAACGTGATGGTGTTCCAGTGTTATCCAGTCAATATGAAGCAACGGCATTATCTTTTGTAAGTCGAGCACCGCGCCTATCCCAAAGCGATGTTTTAATAACGCGGTCGTTTCAACCAATACGTAGTTATTGGTTGCAAGGCTTTCTTGTGCTTGGATGAGCGAGGCCCAGATATTTTTTGCTCGCTTGTGATTGGCATCATCTTCGTCAAAAACCGCGTAGAGGGCAGACGTGTCGATATAAATCATGACTTATAGCTTTCGGCTAGATATTTGTCGTGATGAGTTGACCCATCTTTATTTCCAGAGCTGTATTTGCCCACAATCGAAAGAGCATGCTGGCGGGTCTTGTCCAAATTAGGTTCATCGGCCTCTTTCAATACCTTTTCCACTCCCTCGCGAACCAGGGTTGCCAGCGATCGTTTACGCCGCAGTGCCAGTTGTTTCAATTGCTTGTACTGTTCTTCTGTTAATTGAACCTGTGTTCGGATCATCATCATCTACCTCTGATAACATTATAGCATATAGTGCCATCATTACATCATCATGTCGAATAGAAATATAAAAGCGGTTGCTGCGCATTCGTCCGTAAAGTAATGTGTCCGCTTGGTAGGGGAGGGGTTCCAAGTGGATGGTTAAGGGGTGATGGTTGAAGCATTCATTACCCAAACCCGCCGTAAAGCTCCGAGCTTCAGCTCTGGGGATATAAGGCGGGTTTGGGTAAATGGTCCGAAAAACGAAAAGAACTGCATACGCCAGCTCGACGACGGTCCAAACTCGCGAGATGGCACCATGATACCTTTATGACGGGCCGGGCACAACCGCGGATCTTCTTCGGTCTTCAGGATCTCCTTTAGCCAATCCAGCAATTTCAACCGGATGATCACAGGGAGTTCCATAGGGAGCCCCAATAATCGACGGACCTGTTTCGATGGCCGGCGAAAGAAGTTGCACAAAAGCGGGGATATTCATATCCCACTCTGGGCGAGCAGGCAGCCAGGAAGATGGTCGGTCGGTTATTGAAAGAGGGGGAATGAACAAAAAAACCCCTCAAATTAATCGGAACATTACCTCCTCATAACACGGCGTTAATAACCAACCTTTAAAATTAAGTTTCAGCACTAGATAGGAGATATTACACGTGGACGATCGACTGGATACAGGTTGGATTGATCTACGGCTCCCGCGTAAAGAGAATCTGCGCCTCCTGGATTTTTCCGGGGTAAAGAACTTTCGTGATCTGGGAGGTTATCGAACCGTAGATGGCAGGTCTATTCAATGGAAGAGGCTCTACCGTTCTGGACATCTAAACAACCTGACCGGGTACGATCTCAAGCGGCTGGCCTCTCTGGATCTCGATCGAATCATTGACTTGCGGACAAAGCAGGAAATGGATGAGCAGCCGGATGCCCTCCCTGCCGGGACGAACATATTCATGGTTGCCATTCCCCTGCTGGATCGCAGTATCCAGGCGTTGAGCGATTCCATCCAGACATTTCTCCAGGACGACCTGCGACTTATCGACCCGGTTCAATTCCTTATAAATGCGAATATCGAGCTGGCTGTTCACCACGCATTTCAAATGAGACGGTTTTTTCAAGAGCTATTGTCGGCAGACGGCCGCCCGGTTCTTTTTCACTGCTCCATCGGGAAAGATCGCACCGGGTATGTGGCGGCGATTCTCCTGCGCATACTGGGAGTGCTGCCAGATGAGATCATGGAAGATTACCTGCTCTCCAATCAGCAATATCAAGCCACTTTTTCCTGGTTTTCCCTTGCCCTCCTCCGATTGAGACGAGGCAAGAGAGTTTTTGAAGTCATCAAGACGTTATTGGAGGTGCGCCCAGCCTACCTTTCCGTGGCGTTTGATGCTCTTGATCGGGAATACGGTTCCTTCGAAGGATATGTCCGCAATGGGTTGGGTTTGACCGAACAAGAGATCGACCGTCTGAGAAGATTGTATCTGGAATAATAGACCACCCAAGCAATTTTCTAATTGAGGCAATACCTTCGCCAAAAATGAACTGACAAAATAGGGCTAATCGGATAAAGTTGAGGTGTCACCCAACAACTTACGCCGAGAAGCCCATGACAGACATTTTAGCACTTTTACAAAGCATAGCACCTCTGATCTCAAAAACGACTTTGCGCCAGTTGAGCCGGATCATTCTTGGAATGCTGATGATGACCGGAAGAGTAACGATGTTGGGGATCTCGCGCTGGACCGACAAAGGCGGTAGCTATCGGACGATCCAGCGCTGGTATCACACCCAGATTCCCTGGGCGGAAGTGATGTGGAGCTTCTTCCGGAAATGGCTGTGGGATCCCAAGGATGAGTACATTCTGGCAGGCGACGAAGTGGTGTGCGGCAAAGCGGGTAAAGAGACCTATGGATTGGATCGCTTTTTTTCAAGTCTGCAACAACGTCCGATCGCGGGGCTGGCCTTCTTTGCTTTTTCGCTGATCAATGTTCGAGAAGAGAAATCCTACCCGGTGAAAATTGATCAGGTTGTGCGGAGTGACGAGGAGAAGGCTGCCAGCAAAGCCAAGAAGCAGGCGAAGAAGAAGGAACCTGGAGAAAAGCGCCAACGTGGACGACCGAAGGGCAGCCGGAACAAAAAGAGTGCCGAAGTCGTGTTGAATGCCGAGTTACAGCGGATCCAGGTGGCGTTGAAGGCGTTTTTGCAGCGGATTGGCAAGGTTCTGACGCTCTAATACCTGGTCATGGATGGTCACTTCGGTAATTATCCGAGCGCAGTGATGGTCACCCAGACCGGATTGCAGTTGATCTCGAAACTCCGCCAGGATGCGGCTTTGTATTTTTCTTATACGGGTCCTTATCCAGGCTGTGGGCCTCATCCGAAATATGGCGACAAAGTGATCGTTCGCAAGATGGACGCCAGGTACTTGAAAGAGAGCACCACCGAAAAGAATATCCGGACCGATATTTATCAGGCTGAACTACTCAACAAGGAATTTGCTCTGCCACTCAATGTGGTCATCATGCTTAAGACCAATCTGGATACTCAGGCCCAGGCCCATGTCATTCTGTTCAGCACCGATCTGAAGTTGAGTTACAACAAAATCATCAAGTTCTATGGTCTTCGTTTCCAGATCGAGTTCAACTTCCGCGACGCCAAACAATATTGGGGCCTGGAAGATTTTATGAATGTTGAAAAGACCGCTGTGACCAATGCCGCCAACCTGGCCTTCTTCCTGGTCAATCTCTCCCAGCTGCTCTTGCGCCGCTTTCAACGGAGCAATCCGGCTTTCAGCATCCTGGATTTGAAGGCGCACTATCATGGCTACCGCTATGCAGTCGAGACAATAAAAATGCTTCCGCAAAAACCTGATGCCATTATTTTGGCCGACATTTTTGAGCAAATCGCCCGTTTGGGCATGATTCACCCGGCTTTGGAACCTTCCATTTCAACATAATTGGCGAAGGTATTGTGAGGAGTAACAGTATGGATGCATTCGTCCACGAAGGGTTATCCTCCCAGGAAGCCCGCCAGCGGTTGGCAAAGGTTGGCCCGAACGAGCTCTATAAGCCCCAGCCGGTACGCTTCTTTGATATCTTTGTGGAGGAAATCCGGGAGCCGATGATGATCCTCCTTCTTATCACCGGGGTGGTCTACTCCATCCTGGGGAATCTGGGGGATGCCCTGACCATCTTCGGCGTGATCATTCTGCTGGTTCTTTCCGAGGTGGTGACGGAGTTCCGGGCCAAAAAAGCCATTGCCTCTCTGGCCGATCTGGCGGCCTTGAAGACGGTGGTCAAACGGGATGGCCAGGTTATGGAGATCAAGTCCTCCGAGGTGGTTCCAGGAGATGTGGTGATCCTCACCACCGGGACAAAGATAGCCGCCGATGGGGAGGCAGAGCGCTCCATCGACCTGCAGGTAGATGAGTCAGCCTTGACGGGAGAATCCGCAGCGGTCGAGAAGAAAGCCGGCGATGAGATGTTTGCCGGTACCATTGTGGTCGGCGGGGAGGGCCAGATGAAGGTGGCGGTCACCGGCTCCATTACCCGGCTCGGTCAGATCGCTGCACAGACGAAAGGCATCAAGATCCCGCGCACCCCGCTACAACTGGCCATGAAGAAACTGGCAGGTCAGCTGGTTTATGTGGCCCTGTTCTTCGCCATCGCCATCCCTCTTCTGGGATTTTTGCGTGGCCAGGATTGGAGGCTTATGATCCTGACCGGCCTGGCACTGGCCTTCGCTGTGATCCCGGAGGAACTGCCCATCGTGATCACCATGGTGCTGGGGCTGGGCTCCTATAATCTATCCAAACAAAACCTGTTGATCAAGAAACTGCGCGCAACCGAGAGCTTGGCGAATGCCACGGTGATCGTCACGGACAAAACCGGTACAATCACCGAAGGGAAAATGAAGGTTGCCTTGGTGTATCCAGAAGTAGGGGATCAGGTGCTCTACCGGGCGGCGCTGTGCATTTCGGACTATGCTCCCGATCCCCTCGACCAGGAGATCCTCAGCCAGGTTCGCCCGGAAGGCGCCGCGGCCATGCCCGAGATCATCCGGGAGCGGGCATTTGGCGGTGGGAAGAAGAGCAGGTGCATGCTGCGCCGGTTGAACGGAATTTATGAACTCTTCAAGAGCGGCGCGCCTGAAGAAATCTTCGCTTCATGCCATGAGGTGCCTCCTTCCGCCCGGGACGAACTGGTCCGGCAGACCCGTGCCGGCCGCCGGGTAATCGGCGTGGCAATGAAACAGGTACCCTCTGAAGCCATCCACCAGGATCTTGACATACTGGAACAGGGGATGGATTTTGTCGGATTGATCGGCTTTGAAGACAGTCCCCGGGCGGGAGTGAAAGAAACGATTGCCCGGGCAGCCTCTGCCGGCATCCGCACGATCATGGTCACCGGCGACCACCCCGAGACAGCTGCCTCCATCGCCAGGCAGACCGGCATTCCGGTCGAGGGTGAGGTCACAGGCGCGGATCTGGACCGCATGACCGACGAAGAACTGCGCACCATCGTCAGGGAGCGGTCGGTCTTCGCCAGGACAACCCCCGAGCACAAGTATCGCATTGTCAAGGCTCTCCAGGATAACCATGAGATCGTGGCGGTAACCGGCGACGGGATCAATGATGTCCTGGCCCTGAAAGGTGCTGATATCGGACTGGCCATGGGAAAACGCGGTACGGACGTGGCCAGGGATACGGCGGATGTGATCCTGGCGGACGATAATTTCAACACCATCACCCAGGGCATATTCGAGGGCAGGGTCCTCTTCGATAACCTGCAGAAGGGCATGCGCTACTACCTGTGCATCAAATTGGCACTGATCCTGATCTTCCTGCTGCCAGTGCTCCTCAACATGCCGATGCCATTCTCCCCCATCCAGATCATCATCCTGGAGCTCTTCATGGATTTGGCCGCCTCCGCCGGATTCGTAGCTGAACCCAAAGAGAAAAACATCTACTCACGCAAGCCGCGCAATCCCAGGCAGCCGATTTTCAATTCCCGTGTGCTCGCCGATCTGGGGATCAAGAGCCTTGTCCTGTTCGCCCTGGTCAGTGGAGTGTTCGTCTATACGTTCAGCGTGGGTCACGACCTGGCAGGCGCCCAGACCCTTGCCTTCACTGCCTGGATCATCGGTCATATCGTCATGGCCTACGTTTCCCGGTCGGATACGGAAAGCCTCGTCTCCACCGGGCTCTTTACCAATCCGGTGATGAACCTGTGGGGCCTGGCAGCTGTGCTCTTCCTCCTGGCAGGTATCTATATACCCTTCGTGAACCATCTCGTCCGGTTGACAGCGTTGCCTTTCCCCTCGTTCCTGCTGGTGGTTGCCCTGGCCGGGGTGGTTGTACTCCTGTTGGAGTTGAAGAAGCTGCTCTCCAGGCCCCGCCGCTGAGACCCTTTTTGGACTCTCTGGCGTTCCTGAAACTCCCTAGGGCTTCAGCCCCAGGGAGTTTCAGTGCTGCGGGCATTGACACTTGGAAAGGTTATTGTATAATATTATGCAACGTAGTTATGCAATAAAGGAGGAGTAAATGCGACAGGTAACGCGCGTCACTATTGCCTTACCCAACGACCTGTGGGAAAAGGTTAAACGCACTGTCCCCGCCGGCCAGCGTTCCAGCCTGGTAGCTGCTGCATTGGAGAGCGAACTGCGTCGCCGCCAGCGACTCGAACAGGTCGCACAGTTGCGGCGGTATCAGAAAGCCATGATCAAAAAATATGGGGCGCTTCCCGCAGGCGCAGGGACAATCGAACAAATGAGGCAGGAACGCGATGATGAATGCAACGGCTTGCGTTGATGCCAGCATCATTGTTGCGATGTTGCTGCCGGAGCGGTACACTGCCTCGGCAACCGATCTATGGGAAAGCTGGATCGCGGATGATGTGAATGTGGTCGCACCGACCCTGCTCGGATATGAAGTGACCTCTGCCATCTATCGCAATGTTCTGCAGGGGAAAATTGCTTCAAGGGACGGCCAGAAGGCACTGCAGCAGTTCCTGGCCCTGGATATCCAGGCTTTGTACCTGCCCGAGCTCCATCGTGCTGCCAGTGCCCTGGCGAAGCAATTCAAACGGCCCAACACTTATGATGCTCATTACCTTGCGCTAGCAGACCATCTTGCCTATCCTCTTTGGACGGCCGACGAGCGCTTGTACAATACCGTCAGGGAGAATTTCGCGCTCATCCGCTGGGTGGAGGAAAAGGAAAAAGCATAGGGGCTGGTTTCTCTGATCAACCTGAGCCTGTCCAATACGGCTGCCTGAACCTTGAGCAGTCCTTGGTGGGGGAGGGAGACAGCATTTTTGATTTTCCGGACGAGACCCCGAAACCACCCTTTTTCTTTCGTTTCGATGCTCGAAAAGTGAGCGATCCTAGTTTATTGATGTGGCCGACCCGGTGGGGAGGTGTGATCGGAAGTCCCTTGACTGTTTCGCTTTATGTTCGATATGTATATTATCCCGAATAATGACAATTCATTATAGGGTAACAGAGGCTTGGCCTCCATCCTAATTTCATGCTTCAAACGGGATGATCGACGAAGCGCAGCTTGGCACGTTGCAAACCGCCGTGCGGCGAAAGATCGCCATTCCTGCTGGACGCCGCCTTTTATCTGAGGCGGCTTTCTTCCTTGCAATGTTGCACATCCTCCCAAGGAAAATCCATAGTGGTTTGAGATGCGGTTTTAGCGATGGCTAACCACGGGTTACCATCATCTGCTGTTTGAGTTCAGAAGCTTTAGGGATGCCTTTGACCAGGATCCAAATCCCAACGACAAACTCGAAGGGTACATAAGGGAGGTATACCCAAAATGGCAACTGATAGCCAAATAGGGCCAACAGCGTTGCGATCAGACAGGGGAAAACAGTGATCAGGCCCCAGAGGGACAAACCGCGCGGAATCAACCGGGATTGGTAGAGCAGGGCATAAAAGAGAAGGGCGCCAAGACAAAATGTCAACATATGCAGCGTGCTCCCCACAAAATTCATCGATTCCAATGCTAAACTGCCCATCGTCTGCAAAACGGCAGTCTGCCCGGTTGCTGCGTATTCCTGGCTGGTACGCAGGAGAGCAAAAGCCGGCATCTTACTGGCAGCCAGGAGCGCTGCCTCGACGATATATAACCCTAACGCCAGCATGGCCACCAGCTCGTTCTGTTTCCGCAGGGTGGCGAAAAGTGCGGCGCCCAGGAAGATGATGCCAAAAGCAGTCAGCATATCCACCAGGATGTTTGCCTGCATCAACCATGCGTGGCTGGCAATCCTGCTCATGGTTTCCGTGATGTTCCCGGCCACGAACCAGGTCTGATTCAGAACCGTTCCACTGAAGAACGAGGTGACGAATTGAAGGAGAAAGGCAACTCCCAAAATCCTTGATACTTTTTCGTCTGTTTTCATTTTTTTCTCCAAAATGATTTGGCTTGTTTGGTACATCTTCTTACTGGTCGTTATCATTGAGCGGCACGGTGAGAACGACTTTTCCCGCGGCGTGCACTTTTTCGTAATAACGGAAAGCATCCGCGGTTTTGCTTAGCGGGTAAGTTCCATCGATCACCGGTGCGACCTTTCCGGCTTCGAGGAGTTCTTTCATCAATGCCAGATCCTTTTGGTTGCGCACCAGCGAGACAACCGATATTTTCTGGCTCCCAGCTTTTGAACTCCCTCGCCCACGGGATGCAGCCTGGAATAATTGGGCCATGGAACCTCCCACAACAACGTAGCGACCCTCTGGAGTCAGGACTCGCAGATAATCGGATAGCGGGTGATATCCATTCACGGCCAGGATCAGGTCATAGCGCCTGCCTCCTCGGGTGAAATCCTCCCTTGTGTAATCAATCACATGGTCTGCCCCAAGCGAACGCACCATATCCAGGTTTCTCGTGCTGCACACTCCCGTCACTTCAGCCCCGAATGATTTGGCAATCTGGACGGCAAACGTCCCCACGCCGCCTGAAGCACCCTGAATCAGCACCTTTTGCCCTGGTTGGATGTTTCCTTTATCGCACAGACCCTGCAGGGCGGTGATCCCGGCCAACGGCGCTGCCGAGGCTTGCTCAAACGACAGGTTGGCTGGTTTCGAAGCGATTTCATTTTCCCCGGCACATGCGTACTCGGCAAAGGTGCCCCTATCATCGGACAAGTATCCGAAGACCTCATCCCCCGGCCGAAACCGTTTGACGTCCGGGCCGGCTGACTCAACCAACCCGGCGACGTCAACTCCGAGGATTTTGTATTTTGGTCTCAGGAATCCCCCGGCCATCAGGCGGATGAAGAATGGATTGGCTCTCATAAGGCGCCAATCGCGCGAATTGATGGAAGCTGCCTGAACCCTGATGAGGACTTCGTCGTCCTTGGGAGCAGGCTTTGCTATCTCTCGGAGCTGAAGGACCTCAGGCGGTCCGTATTTTGTACAAACAATCGCTTTCATATGAACGGTTTCCCTTTTGCAGGTCTGCTGACCTGCACGGAGCTCATGTCCCTCGGGCAGACTCGGAAGCGACCGCGGACCGATTGAACCCTTTCACGATCAGCCAGGCTGCCAGGACCATCTCTTGCAAACCGATGGGAAGATTCAGGGTGCCCTGGATCGTCCCCATGGGACTGATAAGATGGAACATGACCAACAAGCTTGATGCAATGGTGAGAGTGCATCCAGCCAAGCCCCAAATGGACAACCATCGAGGAATGAGTTTGGTCCTATAAAAGATGGAATAGTACATCAGGGCGCCGATGCACCAAGCGAGCAGCACCACCACGTTATTTACCCAGGCATTTCCAGCAAGAAACAAGGCGCCAGTGGTTTGAAAATAGGGTGCCCCCGGAGCTCCGGCTTTGACAAATTCCTGGCTTAATGTCAAAAGCAAGAGTAGGATGATGACGCCAACCATCTGGAACACCGCCTCGATCAGTCTGAAACCGGCAGCGCCCAGGGCCATCCCCTCCTCATACCTTCTTAAGACCGGGAACAGTGAAATCCCAATGCCGGCACATGCAGCCGCCATAATGAACTGAAAGAGCGCTCCCAGAATGATCTGATTACCATTTGCAGAGATTTGGATCAGATAATCTGGAGCGGCGAGAACGGGACCGGTGAGAATGGCGGTCAGTACGCCTGCAAACCCGAGAATAAATAGCACCCCTACAACGGTTGCAGCCTTTCTGTCCGGGTTCATTTTCATACTCCTCTTTTGAAAGGTATTGATTAGATTCATTTGAATGGATATCAGGCAGATTCAAGAGCAGTTGTGTCCGTCGAATGCCATTCATGATCTTTTGTATTGGGATTCCCCTCGGGATCAACCCACTTCCAGGCACACCAGACAATGAATCCAGTACACACAATTTCGATCGTCCTGAAAAATAAATAGTACATAGTGGGTGACGATCCAACAAACAGGGACGACAATTGAACGACAGTCATCAACGCACCTGCGATCATGTTTGCCCAGCGATTTGCTCTGTACATCAATAGGCGAGACAGGAGGACCATCGAAGCTGGAATTTCCATCAAGGTCCCGGCTCCCAACAAGTACCCCTGGGACATGTGAATACTGCCCACGTGTCTGGTTAAAAGTTGCTGTAGATACTCCGAGTTCATCAATGCCAGGACATCGCAATAAAGATAGTTAAACATTGCGAATATCCATAGTGTTGAAAGCATTGCTTTCCTGTTCCCCGCTGAGAGGATTGTTTCGTCTGTACCCATTTTTACCTTCCCTTGAACAAGCTTCATGATCTGGCCTCTGATTTGTCCGGCGGGTCATGATCCACGCGTGTGACGGAGATCAATGGTATTCCTAGATCGCGCACCTTTTTCAGCAGCCCAAAGAGCGCCGCCTGATCAATGACCGGGCCGGTGATCAGCGTATCGCCATCCTCGTCCAAAGCGATAGTCATGCCATCAAACCAGTCTGCCCATTGGCGCCCCAGATGGCCCTCGATCCTGACTTGATACACCATGGGTTTGCCCCGGTCGGTTTTTGAGAGCAGGTCATTGGACATTCCCTGATACCTATTGCCGCGCGCCATAACGTCCTGTGCCATTCACTCGCTGTACAGGGAGTATACCGGCGATCCGGTATGAAGGGGTAGCTACTTAAGTATTGTTTTTGGGTATTGTTTTGGGATGACCGGGAGGGTCAGCTCTAGAGCGATGTCTTGAGAGGGTCTTTGAGGACCAATCGGGTTCCGCTTACAACAGGCCTAGCTCGCGTGCCCGCGCGACAGCCTCGGTGCGACTTTGCACCTGCAGTTTGTCAAAGATGTTCCGGTTGTGTCCCTTGACGGTGCTCAAGGCAAGGAAAAGCCGCTCGCCGATCGCCTGATTGGATAGCCCTCTGGCAATGAGTTGCAATATGACGAGCTCGCGCGGGCTCAATGGCTCGATGAGGGATTGGGCGGAGGGTCGAACCCGATTGGCCTTTGCGGTTCTGCGCCTCTGCTGCCAATGCAGCCAGCAATTTACGGGTATAGACCGGCTTAACCCCCTGAGTAGCCGCCTCGGATAATAGCTCCCCCATCGGGGAGCCTTCGTCAACGAAGAGGCGGATAAAGCCGCCCGGCTCGGCCAGCGTCAGCGCCTCACTTAGCACCTGCGCTGCCTTGTCCCTTTCGCCATGGGCCTGGAGTGCGACTGCCTGGAGAACCATAACCTTGAGCGCTTCGTCCTTCCAGCCCTTCGCCTCCATCTGTTCGCGCAAGGGCATCAGAACTGCCAGCGCGGAGGATGGATCGTCCTGGGCAAGGGATACTCGCGCCCGGCTGATGGGCAGGTCATACGTCCCGGCCAGACGGGCAGCTGCCGTCCGATCGCCTTGATGAAGCAGGATGATCACCTGTGCGGCAGCCACCTCGGGCATTCGATGAACGAAGTGATACTGGCGCGTGGACTGATCGGCCTGAGCCAATAGCGAGGACGCGCCGGCCACATCTCCCCTTGCGAGCATGAGTTGGGCGAGAAATATTTCGCAGACAACGAACCGGTCAATGACATCTGCAAACTGCCGGGCCAGCTGGATGCTTTCCTGCGCGTGACGTTGGGCTGCCTCCAGGTCGTTCCATTCGTAAGAGATACGTGCCAGGCCCAGATGCGCTTCGCAGGCGATGGGCAGCGGCTGATCGCCAAAGAGTTGCAGGGCCCGCAGGTAGGTTTCGGAAGCTAAAACGAGCTTGTTGTCCATCTCCTGGATGTTGCCCAGTCCGATGGTGGCCAGTTTGGTGACGAAGGCATGTCCGATCGTCTGGCTGGCGGATATGGCTTCCTCATAAAATCGGCCAGCCGCGATGCGGTCGCCTTTGAATTGGTTAGCAACGCCCAGTGCCCAGGTGGTGATCGCGCGGTCAGGCAGGTTGCCGGGATGCAAATACTCCAACGCACGGTGCGCTTGGATAATGGCTGTATCGAACTGGTACTGGCTGATCGCCAGGGTGGCCCGGTTGTTGGCGATCCGCCCCAGGAGATCCCGGGTTTCATCATTTCCTTCGGCGCCTTGCAAAGCAGTCTCGGCAGCTTGGAGCTTTTGTTCGACGCCGGTTGTTTGGCCGGCGGTTGTCAATGCCCCGGCATACAGCACCCATAAGATGGGCTTTTCGTCCAGCACGGAGGCTGGCAGCGATTCGAGCCAGTTCAGTTCGGGGATCAGCGCGCTGCGAACGTGCAGGGGCATCCCCTTTCCCTCGATCAACCGCGCCGCGCGGTCGATGTCATGGGCTGCCGCCGCGTGCTGAAAGGCTTCAATCTCCAGCCCGTGATCTTCAAACCAGATGCTGGCCCGTCGATGCAATTCTGTTACATCGTATGTACTCTGGTGAAGACGTTGCTGCAGCAAATCCGCAAAGAGATGGTGATAGCGGTACCAGTGTCGTTCGTTGTCTAGAGGGATGATGAACAGGTTGGCACGTTCGAGATGTTCCAGGGTTTCTTGCCCGGAAGCAGAGGGGGTAGGCAGGACAGCCTCGCAAAGCGGACCGCACAGACGGTCGAGGACCGATGTGCGCAACAGGAAAGCCTGGATGCTTTCCGACTGCCGTTTGAGGATTTCTTCGACCAGGTAGTCCATCACAAAACGGTGGCTGCCGGTGAAAGACTCGATGAAGCCGGCGGTATCTTGATGTCCTTTGATCGAGATGGCGGCCAATTGCAAGCCGGCGATCCAGCCTTCCGTCCGGTTTTCCAGTGCGGCGATGTCCTCTGGGGAGAGGTTCAGGCCCATCTCTTGATTGAGGAAGTCGGCCGTTTCGGCAGAGGTGAAGCGCAAGTCGGCTGCGCGCAGTTCGGTCAGTTGGCCCCGGGCGCGTAACCGGGCGAGAGGGAGCTGGGGATCCTCGCGGGTGGCGATGGCGAGATGCATTTGCGGGGGCAGATGCTCCAGCAGAAAGGTGAGGGCGCGGTCGATGGGTTTGGCATCGATGACGTGGTAATCATCGAGGATGAGGACGAAGGGATCTGGAATGAAGGTCGTGATTTCGTTGAGCAGAACCGTCAAAATGGATTCGGTGGACGGCGGCTGGGGAGACTGCAACACGCCCGAAACCCCTGCTCCAATATTCGGTGCAATCGTCTGCATAGCCGCGGCAAGGTAAGCCAGAAAGCGGACAGGGTCGTTATCCCCCTCGTCCAATGACAACCAGGCAGCCACTCGTCCGCTTCCGGCGATCCACTCGCTAACCAGCGTGGTCTTTCCGAAACCGGCAGGGGCGGAGATGAGGGTCAGTTTGCGATCCAAGCCCTCGTTCAACTGCTCGATCAGGCTGGTACGGAGGACGACATGAGGCCGAGGCGGGGGGATGTAAAGTTTCGTGGCCAGGAGCGGCGCAGCCATAGCTCAATTATAAAACCCCTTCGCTTCCCCTTGTCTTCGTTGTTCAACCCCACTGGCAGGGTGTATGGTGCAAAAATCCTATCCATTGTCCGAAACCAGAGCTGAAGGCTCCTTTTTCTACGGAACGGTTATCAGGCGGGATCGGATGGAATATTTGCACCCTACACGCCATGTGTCTTCCACGCTTCCAGACCTTTTTCATGGGTTTTCGTACCATGATCGCCTTACTACACGATCACGGGGCAATACCGATCTTTGCCGTTCCGGCAAAATCCCTTGGAAACCCTACAGGGACCAACGCTGTACGGGTACCGTCGGAAGCTCTTCAATGCTCGCTCGATCCAATTTCAGGTAAACCGAATTCTCTTCGACCCGATCGATCTGCGAGACCGGGATGGTCACATCCCTTCGCATCCAGGAGCGCTTCTCCCGCAATACCAGGTGGGTGACGTGCATGTTCTTCGAGTTGACCAACAACTCCTCAACCTGGCCGATATAACCATCCGCAGCCTCGACACGGGCACCCCGGCGAACAGCCAATTCAGCCAGCGGGATGTTCTTATGTTTCGCCTTTACATATCTGTCCTCTTCTTCTCTGTCCTCTTCTTCAAAAGCGGGTACGTATGGCCAGATTAGATACGAGTCTCTCCATTCTTTATGAAAGGG
This sequence comes from uncultured Chloroflexia bacterium, assembly GCA_963753465.1. Taxonomy (GTDB): domain Bacteria; phylum Chloroflexota; class Anaerolineae; order Anaerolineales; family Villigracilaceae; genus UBA877. The sequence continues at coordinate 412,087 of CAVWCJ010000002.1, read as the reverse complement.
TGATTTAACGTGAATATATTCCTGGTATACAAACGGCTCCATCTTGCTCAGCTCTTCTCGTGTGCAGCTCAATTGGATCGAGTCGGGAGTGGTTTTTTCCACCATCTCAACAGGCACCAAATGTTCGCCAAACGGCGAGTGGTTGTCCTTCACCACCAGGTGCGTCAGGAGCTGGTTGATTGGGTTGACGATCACGTATGTCGAGCGCCCGGCATTGCCATCCATACATTGCACTTCGGCTTTCACGGGAATGTCAATCATTTTTATCTCCTGTCCTTATCTTTTTCCTACGGTTTTGGAAATGGATGCAGTGCGCAGAAAATCAAACTCCACGCACAAGTAGCCCTTCCCGATCCTTTCAAGGGGTTTCCATAAATTCACGCTTGATCGTACGGCCCAAACTTCGCAGCCGCAGCGAGAGGACAAACAGCAAAATGCCGAACAGGAGCGCATATATTCCAATCACCCAGATGAGGACGAGCTGGCCTGGTTTTGGATAAACGATCATGAACGCACCCAGGAGTATGGAAAGAAAACCATCCAGTATGAGGACCCATTCACCCGCGATGATTTTTCTGAGACCAATGGCAGCCAGGATCTCCGTCACGCCGGTTACAAGACCCCAGGCCGCGATCAGGTAGAGTAATACCACGGCTGAAATAGCCGGCCAGATGAGGACCAACACGCCTATGGCAATTCCTGCCAATCCCTCCAGGAGCCACAGCCACCAACGGTCCTCTTCGCGCCGGATGAGCACACCCAGGACCCCAGTGACGATGCCGTCCACCAGCGCATAAATGCCAAAGAGCAGGACGATCACTTTCAAGGCGATGACCGGCCAGATAATTACGGCCATCCCGAAGAGCACGGCGACCACGGCGCGCAGCGCCAACACCCACCATTTTCGAACAAATACGGCTAGCATAAAGTTATCCTCCTCTGATCTCTTGATCCGTCAATGCTGCGAAGCGAACCATTCTTGAGGGACGATGGATATAGACTCCGCCTCTCGCATTGTCTTCAGCCACCTTCAAGGCAGCTGGTGCTTGTCCAATACTGGCGGGGTTTTCCTGCCGGGTTACCGCGTGGGCATTTCTGATCCAGGCGGTCGAGCTTTTCGAATGTCTTGCTTGCCCATTTTCACCGTCGAAGATGAATGCTACAAATTCGATGACCATGACGATCTCTCCATCAGGCATGTTCGCTGTCCGTTTCGGATGTCCTCAGGATCGTATCGATTAATTTCTCGGCCGGGCATCCCTTGAGCAGGCAAGCATCCACCCCGGTTGCCATGGCAGCCTGTTGCTGTGCAGAATATCCCGTTAGCATGACGACCTTAACTTGTGACCAGGCGGCCTTGATCGCCCTAGCGGCTTCAAAACCATCCATCACTGGCATCTGCGCATCCATCAGGACCACGTCCGGCTGGTGTTTTGCGACCGTCTGCAAAGCTTCTCGGCCATTCGCGGCTTCGCCAACCACCTTTATTTTGGAAAACGGCTCATCAGGTTTCAATAAAGCGCATGTTGAAAGCAGCGATTTGAGCGCCTCTCGAATGCTAGGCTCGTCATCGCATATCAAAACTTCTACAATACGATGAGAAAGGGTATCGACTTTTCTGTGTGGTTGCGCATTGTATATCATGCCTGTAGCATACGCCCTTGCGCCCCCAATGTCATCGGGCGAATGAGGATTTTTGCATCCACATTTTGATGATTCGCTTCTTTCGGGCCTGCGCTCCAAATATAAAAGGACCGCCTCATGGCGGTCATCCATCTCTTTAGAGGGACCCAAGCATATTATTCTTCCGCGTAAACGCAAGATGACAAGATGACCGTAGTTGATTGCTGGCTCTTTGGGAATCTCCGTGAAAAAGCCTGTATGGTGCAAATATTCCATCCGGTTGTGCCTTATAGCCGTTCTGTACAAAAATGAATCGATAAAATAAAACGACTGACCTCGTCGAATATGGTAAGCTCTACTAATCTTGAAACAGGCGAGGGATCGATGGTCTATTGGTCGCTGATGCAGATACTCACATTTTTCCTGGACCTATTCACGATCCTGGGTGTCACGAACAGCGACAAAGATTTGGAAATCATCGTTCTTCGTCAACAGGTTCGTATCTTACTACGCAAAGGTAAATCTCCGCCACGAATTTCTGATCCCGAAAGAATGATCCTGGCGATCCTGACTGACAAGGTGAACCAATCCACAAGGGAGACGCGTCAGCGCCTCGATCGGATCATGCTGATCTTCAAGCCCGACACCGTACTTCGTTGGCATCGAGAACTGGTTCGGCGCAAGTGGACGTTTATAACGAAAAGCAAAGCCAGGTAGGCCCGGGATATCGTCTGAACTGGAAGCCCTGATTGTGCGTCTGGCGAAAGAGAACACGCACTGGGGGTACGACAAGATCCAGGGAGAGCTGCTCAAACTAGGCCACGACCTGAGCGTCTCTTCCGTACGCAATATCCTCAAGCAACATCGGATCGCAACTTCATCCGAGCGATCGTCTGGTTCCTGGCGCAGCTTCCTGGGGTATTACCAAGGTCAGATCCTGGCTTGTGATTTCTTCATGGTGGAGACCATCTGGCTCAAAACCATTTACGTACTGTTCTTTATCGAACTGGGCACTCGACGCGTCCATCTGGCAGGTTGGACGACAAACCCCGATACGACCTGGGTTACGCAGCAGGCTCGCCAACTGGTCTGGTATCTGAAGGATGATCCACAAGATATGGCTTATCTCATCCACGACAACGATAAGAAATTCACCTCATCCTTCGATACCATGTTTTCTTCTGAAGGGATCAAGATCGTTTATACGCCTTTTCGAACTCCCAGGGCGAATGCTTTCGCTGAACGGTGGGTGCGCTCGATTCGCGAGGAGTGTCTGGATCATATCTTAATCTTGAATGAGAGCCACTTGTGCCGTGTTCTCAAAGAGTATGCTGAATACTACAACCATGCTCGTCCTCACCAGGGCATTGATCAAGGCTTTCCTGTGTCCGGGCCAGTCAGGAGCACAAGGGGACCGGTTCATAGACGAGATGTCTTGGGTGGCGTCATCCACGATTACTACAGCGAGCCTTCAGCTCTGGGTTTTGGCAATGGATAGGATTTTTGCACCAAACAGGGTCTAGCCCCAGAGGTTGGCCCTGGTCGTTATTGGTTTTTACCGCTTATTGGATTATGGGGAGTGCCTTATAATGGTTAAGTGCCGGCGCCAATTTTAACCACTAAACTTTATATCCCCCCACATCGACCAAAAGTTGTCGTTCGCCCCCTGTTGATCGGGCGGCTGAACCAGGGTCTCTCTTCAGGCTGTAAACTGACCCTCATCTCTGCTCCCGCCGGCTTTGGAAAAAGCACGCTGGTCAGCGAATGGATTTCCAACCCCAAACGACCTGCTGCCTGGCTTTCGCTGGATAAGGGGGATAACGACCCCCTCCGCTTTCTTACATACATCATCGTGGCTTTGCAGACTGTTATGACGAATATTGGATCGGGGGCATTGGGTATGCTCCAATCCCCTCAGCCGCCATCCATCGAATTGATCCTGACAACCCTTGTAAATGAAATCGCCACCCTCCCAGGCAATCTCATTCTCGTCCTTGACGATTACCATCTGATCGATGCCAAACCGGTTGACCATGCCCTTGCCTTTTTGCTCGAACACCTGCCACCGCAGATGCACCTCGTGATCGCCACGCGTGAGGATCCACACCTGCCCCTGGCTCGGATACGCGCCCGGGGCCAGTTGACCGAGTTGCGCGCCTCAGACTTGCGTTTTACTCCTTCTGAAGCTGCTGAATTTCTCAACCAGGTGATGGGCCTGAATCTTCCCACGGAAGACATCGCCGCACTGGAAACCCGCACCGAAGGCTGGATCGTCGGCCTGCAATTTGCGGCGATCTCCATGCAAGGACGTCACGACATCTCCAGTTTCATTAAATCTTTCACCGGCAGCCACCATTTCGTATTGGACTACCTGATTGAAGAAATCCTGCAGAAGCAGTCTGAAAGTGTCCAGGATTTTCTACTGCGCACATCCATCCTCGATCGCCTGTGCGGCGACCTTTGTGATGCCGTCCTGCTGTCCCCTGTTGGTTCCGGGCAGGCAACCCTGGAAACCATCGAACGCGCCAATCTTTTCATCCTCCCATTGGATAACGAACGGCGCTGGTACCGCTATCACCATCTCTTTGCTGATTTGCTGCGGCAACGACTCCATGAGCGACTCGCCTCATCTGAAAAAAATGCACAAAGCCTCGTGAACGAATTGCACATTCGTGCCAGCTTATGGTATGAAAACAATGGCCTGGAGATTGAAGCTTTTCAACATGCGGCTGCCGCCAATGACATTGAGCGCGCCGCACGACTGGTGGAAGGCGAGGGGATGCCCTTGCAATATCGCGGCGCAATGACCCCTGTCCTGGACTGGTTGGCGTCACTACCGACAACAGTACTGGATGCGAGACCCTCCTTGTGGGTGATGTATGCCTCAGCGCTTACGATGGTAAGCGAAACGATCAGCGGTGTCGAACAGAAACTACAAGCGGCTGAAGCTGCCCTGCAAGGAGCCGAACCGGACGCCAAGAACAGGGACATTGTTGGACAAATAGCCGCCATACGGGCCATGTTGGCTGTCCCCTGGCACGAGGCGGAAACCATCATTACCCAGTCGCGCCGCGCCCTGGAGTATCTGCACCCCGACAACCTGCCATTGCGCACAACGACAACCTGGACGTTGGGATTTGCCTACCAGCTCCAGGGAGAACGAGCCGCGGCCAGCCAGGCCTATTCTGAAGCCATATCGATCAGCCAAGCGTCCGGGAATATCATGATCACCCTGGCAGCTTCAACCAGCCTGGGCCAGGTACAGGAAACAGAAAACCAACTCCACCTGGCAGCTGAGAGCTACCGGCGCGTCCTGCAACTGGCTGGAGATCCGCCATGGACGGCTGCCTGCGAAGCGTATCTTGGCCTGGCGCGTGTACTCTACGAATGGAACGACCTGGATACCGCCCAACAGCACGGACAGCAGTGTCTCCACTTGGCGCTGCAGATGGAAAACGTTGACACACCTGCCACCTGTGAGGTGTTTCTCGTCCGCTTGAAGCTTGCCCAGGGGGATGTGGCTGGCGCGGCTGCTATTTTAGCCGAGGCCGACCAGTTCTTGCGCCAGCATAACTTCGCGCATCGGAAGGCTGAGGTAGCCGCCGCACGAGTGCTTGTATTGCTTCGCCAGGGTAATCTTACTGCAGCCGCTCACCTGGCCCAAACACAAGACCTTCCCATCAGCCTAGCCCGGGTCCACCTGGAGCAGGGAAACCCGGCTACGGCGCTGGCGCTATTGGAGCCACAACGAAGACAGGCAGAGGCTAAGGGCTGGCATGATGAACAGCTCAAGATTATGATTTTACAGGCGGTCGCTTTATACATGGAGGGTGAAAAAGAAAAGGCCGTGCAAATTCTAGGTGACACACTGGAGCTGGCGGAGCCGGGGGGATTCATCCGCATCTTTATAGATGAGGGACTGCCTATGGGGGCACTGCTGCGAGAGGCTACGAAACACGGTACCGTCTCGAACTATGTGCGTCAATTACTGGAAGCCTTTGGGAAGGCTGAAGGCAGAACGCCTGTCTCTCAACACTTGATCGAGCCGTTGAGCGAACGTGAACTTGAAGTTCTAAAGCTGCTTAAAACCGAATTGAACGGTCCGGAAATTGCACGCGAATTAATGGTGTCCCTGAACACCGTTCGTACTCACACTAAAAGCATTTACAACAAACTCGGGGTGAACAACCGTCGGATGGCTGTCTGCCGAGCTGAGGAGCTCGAATTGTTATAACGAACATTCAAACACAAACCATGGCCCTGGCAGATGGTTTCAATACGCCTGCCAGGGCTTTTAATTTCCCTCGAAGCATCCCAATCAATAAATCACCACATTAATCACCACTTGTGGTGATGACGCCTCACCATCTTTTTTTGTATCCTTGGGTAGAAGATAAGAAACAAGGCAATTAGATAGATATTCTTCCTTACGAGGATAATGCACGAGGGCACGCAATGAGTGAAATCTACGAAACAAATCAGAATCATGACGAGCCTGGATTTTACGAAATTCAGATCAAGGGGCACCTTGATGACCGGTGGAGCGACTGGTTTGGTGGCATGACCGTCACGCTAGAAGAGAACGGCAATACCCTTATAACCGGTCCTTTGGTTGACCAGGCCGCATTGCATGGATTGTTGAAAAAAGTACGCGATTTGGGCATGCCATTGGTCTCCGTCGTTCCTATTGAACCAGGCCAGTCAGATGCGGTCGGAGATCCAACAGTAAAGGGAGACAGGCTGCCTGGAAAGGAGGTTTCCATTTGACAATATTTCTTGCTGATTTCCAACCCCAGGAACAGGATGCGACTCCAGCTCCATCCAGATCCCAATCGAATAAATTCATCCATATCTTTCAAAAAAAGGAAAAAAATGAATACAAATGTTAGCACCACCAAAAGAAACGAAGACATCATATCTTCACCCAAGCACCAAGCGAGGATCGCCGGCATCCTTTACCTGCTCGTCGGCATCTTCGGAGGTTTTGCCGAAGGATTTGTGGATCCCAAGATGTACATTGCCGGCAACGCGGTTGCCACAGCTGCGAACGTTATTGCAAACTCCGCTCTTGTCCGCATGGGCGTCGTCGCCCACCTGCTGGATGGGACATTCTTTGTCTTCCTGGCAATGACCCTTTACACCATGCTACAGCAAGTGCACAAGAGCATGGCGAGGGCAATGCTGGTTCTCGTCGCACTCACGACCGGCATCATTTGTCTCAATGCGGTCTTCCAGTTCGAGGCCTTGCGGGTTGCAACCGAAGGGACCTACGCGGCCGCCCTGGGCAGCGCGGGGTCGAATGCCCTGGTGCTGCTCTTGCTCGATACCCAGCACTACGGGACCCTCATCGCGCAGATCTTCTTTGGCCTTTGGCTGGTACCGCTGGGGTATCTCGCCTACAAATCAGGGATGTTCCCCAAGTGGCTCGGCATCGTACTGATCGTGGGTGGCGTCTGCTACCTCGTGGACCTGCTTGCAGCGTTCCTGGTTCCCAATATTGGGTTAACGATTCACGGCTTCATCGTCATCCCGTCCGCAATTGCGGAAATCTCAATGGTTCTCTACCTGCTCGTGGTGGGCGTGAAGACCGTGACGCCAGGCTCTCGGGAGATTGCTGAGGAAGCGGCATGAACGGAGCTGCACACGGCGGCCCGTCTCACGGGCTGCCGTGCTGTGGGGTGGTAAAGGATAAAGACAATGTATTCGAGACAGCAACTGATAGACAATAGAAACATACAAATTGTCTCTAATTATTTCCCAGAAAGGATCTTGTTGGAATGGACACAAAAATGAAAGCGATTGTATACACAAAATTCGGAACCCCGGATGTTCTTCAACTCAAAGAAGTAGAAAAACCTACCCCCAAGGATAATGAAGTACTAATAAGAATAGTCGCCACAACCATAGCAGCAGAGGATCCGGGAATGCGAAAATCCCCAGGACTAAATGGCCTTGGGAAACCCAAAAAACCTATTCTGGGGTTTTATCTGTCCGGGGATGTAGAAGCGGTTGGAAAAGCTGTAAAACGATTTAAGAAAGGTGACCAAGTTTTTGGAAATACCGGGCTGAGTATATTAGGTGCTTATGCCGAGTACCTTTGCATGCCTGAAGACGGGGCACTGGCAAGTAAACCGGCCAATATGACCTATGAGGAAGCCGTGGCTGTTCCCAACGGGGCATTAACATCTCTGCCTTTCCTTAGAGATAAGGGAAATATCCAGAGAGGACAAAAAGTTCTTATCAATGGAGCGTCTGGAGCAGTAGGCACTTCTGCAATACAGATTGCCAAGTACTTCGGGGCGGAAGTCACCGGGGTATGCAGTACTGCGAATGTTGATTTGGTGAAATCTCTGGGAGCCGATAAGGTCATTGATTACACTAAAGAGGATTTTACCAAAACTGACCGTACCTATGACATCATTTTTGACACCGTAGGCAAGAGTTCGTTTTCACGCTGTAAAGATATTCTAGCGAAAAATGGGGTTTATCTTGCAACGGTCTCTTCACCGGTGATTGTGCTTCAAGTATTATGGACTTCAATGGCAGGCAGCAGGAAAGTAAGGTTCATGGCTACAGGATTGAGGCCAGCAAACGATAAGGCGAAAGATCTACTCTTCATCAAAAAGCTTATCGAGGCGGGGATGATAAAATCGGTCATCGACAGGTGCTATCCGCTGGAACAAGCAGCCGAGGCTCACAGGTATGTGGAACAAGGGCACAAAAAGGGAAATGTCGTCATAACAGTGGCAAATAAGAAACGTCATATGATCCTGGAGAATATCTAATGAAAGCAATTGTGTGGACAAATTATGGATCCCCGGATGTCCTCAAGCTTCAGGAGGTTGAAAAACCAACCCCCAAAGATAATGAACTATTAGTAAGAATAGTTGCCACAACTGTTACCATGGGTGACTGTGAGATGCGCAGTCTTAAATTTCCTCTCTTTTTGTCACTCCCAATGCGGTTATATGCAGGCCTTCAAAGACCCACAAGAATAAAAATCCTTGGGCAGGAATTTGCCGGGGAAATTGAATCTTTGGGCAAGGATGTAAAACGATTTAAGGAAGGTGACCAGGTTTTTGGACCCACGAGTTTTGGGATGGGCGGTTATGCCGAGTATATCTGTCTGCCTGAAGCAGGGGCCCTCGCGATAAAACCTGCCAATATTACTTACGAGGAAGCCGCTGCCATACCACTTGGCGGACTTGAAGCCGTCCATTTTCTTGGAAATGCCAACATGCAAAAGGGACAAAAAGTTTTAATTGTTGGTGCAGGCGGAAGCATCGGCACCATCGCAGTTCAGCTTGCCAGGTATTACGGGGCAGAGGTCACCGGCGTGGACAGCACGGAAAAGCTGGACATGTTGAGCTCGATTGGGACTGACCACGTGATCGATTACACCAGGGAAGATTTCACCAGGAACGGTGAAACCTATGACGTGATCTACGACGTCGTTGGCAAGAGTCCCTTTTCACGAAGCATCAGATCCCTTCATGAAAATGGAAGATATCTTTTAGGCAACCCGGGAATATCCCAGATGGTGCGGGGACGCTGGACCTCAATGACAAACAGTAGAAAAGTAATATCCGGGGCAGGCAGCCAAAAGCTTGCAGACCTGCTTTTCCTCAAAGGCCTTATTGAGGAGGGGAAGATCAAACCGGTTATCGATAAGCGCTATCCATTGGAGCAAATCGCCGAAGCGCACAGGTATGTCGAAGCAGGGCACAAAAAAGGAAACGTGGTGATCACTTTTAAGCCATGACGGCAAATGATAATTTCCCAGTGAGAGGGCTATAATTATTTTTTATAGGATCAAAGTTTTTTCGGCGAACCCCTGTCATGGGTTCAACCATTAATCAAAGGAAAAACGATGAACCTCAAAAAGAGATCACTCGCCATCAGCGTCCCCTTTCTTCGGCTTGATGTTGGCTAAAACCATCTGTCCATAGGGCACGAACCTCTCGCCGGCCATCCGCTCGATTTCATCGTCCGGGCGGATGTCGTAGCCGGCCGTTGTATTTACGTTGGCGTGGCCAATGTATTTCCGGGTGGCTGAAAGGTCCATCCTGGTTAGAAGGTTGCTCACCAGCGTTCGCCTAAAATCGTGCCAGGCGCGACCTCGCTGCTTGTCGTCGGGCTTGATCTTGATGCCGGCCTCATTCAACCTTGTCAAAAGTATTTTGCGAAGCCCGCTGCGAGAGAGCGGTGGGCAGGTAATGCCTCCATCAGGATTTTCGAGGTGGGTCAGGTTTTGGCCTTTGTTTATCGGGACGAACAGGGCTCCAGGCGTATCTCCGCGAATGATCAGCCAATCGCGCAGGCAAAGAGCTGCGCCGCCCTTGATGGGGACTGTGCGCAATTTGCTTCCCTTCGTCTTGGTCGTAACGCGGTAGGAAGGGCCGTTGTTGCCGTCGTCTTTCTTTACGCCGGTCAGGTCTATATTGCGCACATCTCCGATGCGAAAGCCGGCCACGGCGGTTGCAGCAAACAGGGCTCGATCCCGCACGCCCTGGGGGCTGAGGTCGGACTGACAGGCGTGAATGAGGGCGTTGAATTCTTCTTGGGTCAGCATGTATCCGACGTCGGCCTGCGTTGGGAGGTCGCCCTTGGGGTCGGGTACCTGACTGGCCTGTTCGAAGTTTCGCAAGAAGAAACCCAGTGTGCAGTCGAGGCAGAAGCCGAAACCGTACCCATATAAAGGATAACCCCTGACCGGCTGAACACCAAGAGGAAGGCCGTCTGCCTCCCTTTAGGCCCGCTACCCCTACTTGAGCGGCGCGTTACAGAACAGAAAAACGTGGTCCTCTGAACCCGGTCCACGCACCTCCAGGTATTTCCGGAGCGCTTATCTCGCTTGCTAATTTTCTCCCGCCAGCTGTACAACCTGCAGTAGGTCGGCTAATTCAAAGGGTTTACGCAGACATTTCACTTGATTCTCTTCGATAAAATCCCGAGTTGTTTTATTTGCTGTATCTCCGGTGATAAAGATGATCTTTTTAGCAATATTCTTATCCTTCGCCTGCACCTGGCGGTAAAAATCCACACCATTAATTCCTGGCATACGTATATCGCACAAAATGAGGTCGTAAGACGCTCTGGATAAATGTGCCAGACCGTCTAGGCCATTGCTGGCGATATCCACAATGTAGCCTCTGCGCTGCAAGGACTGCGCCAGCACGCTTTGGATATTGGGTTCGTCATCCACAACCAGGATTCTTAAATCTTTCGCCGGCGAGGCGAGGGTTTGCCTGTCGACCGGTTTCGCGGCAACGATCTCGTCTATTGAGCTCACCGCCAATTCAACCACGAACTTTGCGCCTTGTCCGGGGGCGCTTTCAACCCAGATGTGCCCGCCATGCTCAGCAATGATCCCGTGACAGATCGACAGCCCCAGGCCGGTCCCCGAGCCTTCGGGCTTGGTGGTGAAGAACGGATCAAAAATACGGTCCTTCACATCATCGGGGATGCCCGGACCATCGTCCCTGAAGCAAATCCGGACCATCTTGCTTTTTTCGGGGGACATGGCCGAGTACTGTGACGGGCCGGTTTCTGTGTAGATTGCGAGGTAGCCTTCGCCATGAGCTGCGCTCATCGCCTGCCATGCATTTTGGATCAGATTGACAAACACCTGTTGCAATTGATGGGGATCTGCCATGACCAGGGGCAGGTTCAGGGAAAGCTCGGTCTCCAATTTGATGTTATGGGAATTCAATTCATAGGCCAGGAGGTCAACGCTGTTCTTGACAACGTCGTTGATCTGGATGATTTCACGTTGGATGGGGCGCTGGCGGGAAAAATCAAGCAAGCCGCGGACGATTCTCCCGGCGCGTAAGGCTTCGGAGGTAACCTTGCTGAGATTAATGTTGGCGGATTCGCTAAGTTTTTCCTGCTGCACAAGCTGTGAATAAAGCACTACGGATGTCAAGGGGTTGTTGAGTTCGTGGGCAACTCCGGAGACCAGCTCGCCAATGGCGGCCAGTTTCTGGCTTTGCAGCAGCCGATCCTGGGTCTGCTGCAGGGTTTGCAGTTGGACTTTTAGATCCTCGGTCAGCGCCTGCCGGTGGATGGCATTGGCAGCCATGTCCCCGATCGCCGTCAACAGGCGCATATCCTGGTTCGAAATCGGGGTTCTGCGGCCGATCCATAATCCGCCGATGGTCAGCTCGTTGGCGATCAAGGGGACGCAGGCCGCACAGGTCAGGTCGCCGAAGAGCTTGGGGTCGATGGAGGACGGATCCTCAGCTGCATTGTTGTTGCGATAGGGCTGATCGGTGGAGATCACCTTGCCGCTGATGCCCTCGCCCGGCACAAGGCGCATCCCGGTCCAATGTTCCCATTCCCGGTATCCCTGCTCGAAGACTATCTCTCCCGTGGCATCGTCTTTCATGAATATCACTGCGCCTTCAGCTGTCAGCAGCTTGGACAGTTGCTCCAGGATGGTGTGGATGATCTCCGAACGGCTCTGCGCAACACGCATGGCGGCGGAGAGCTTGGTCAGGACCTCCAGCTCCTCGGTGCGGCGGCGGCTTTCGTCCTCTGCGCGCTTGCGGTCAAAGATGTTGGCAATCGTTTCGCTTACGATTCCCAAACGCCGTACATCGTCCGGCGACCACTGCATCCGGTGCGAGTATGAGCCTAGACCGATGCAGCCATTAACTAATCCCCCCAGGCCATGGAATGGCACCTCCAACGCGGATTTCATTCCTTGGTGCTTGTAGAGCTTGCGTTCAGCCGCCGCGGCGGAAGGCAAATCGTCCAAAGTGTCAATTTTAATGACCTTGCCATCCAGCAGCATTTTCTTGGACCAGGGAAAAATCTCCGTTGAAACGCCCGTAAAATCCTTTGCCGCCTCCTGCCTGTCCCCTGCCAGCCAACGATAGGGCATGCTCCAGGTGCCTAAATCCAGCGCGGCCAGGACAATGAACGCGTTTTCGACCCCAAAAAAGACGCCTATGTCCGCCAGGCTGGCTTGGATCTGCTCGTCGATCTCGGATCCGAGACAGCTGGCAAAGCCTGTCGATATGTTGGTGAGCAACTCGTCAAAGGCAAGCTGCTGAAGGAGGTTATCCTCCGCCCGCTTGCGTTCGGTGATATCCAGCAGTTGTCCGATGGTCTGCACATTTCCCAGCGGATCTGTGACGATTGAGGAGCTGATTTCCACCCGCCTTTTCTCACCACTCTTGCGGCGAATGTCAAACTCATAGCGCGCAGGAACCTCCTCACCCCTCTGCCTGCGGAGATAACGATCCACGACGAACGTCCGATCCGCATCGTCCAAAAAGGTCTGAAAATCTTGCCCGATCACATTCTCGAGCGGGGTACCTAGCATTCGACACAGCTCGCCATTGGCGTAAGTAAATTTAAAGTTTTGATCTATTGTGAAAATCCCGGATTGGGAATTTTCGATGATCGAACGCAGGCGTTCCTCGCTGGCGTGCAGCTCCTCCATCATCTTTTTGCGTTCGCTGATATCGTGCACAATGACCTGCGTGCTGGGCTCGCCGCGCAAGGTGAAAGGCGTTGTCACCACCTCGACATCCACGCTGGACCCATCCAGACGTATAAACTTTTCTTCGATCAGAGGGACGGCTTTGCGTTCTTCGGCCGACACCCGCATGCGTTCTTTTACTTCTTCCTTATAATCCGGATGGACAAAATCGAGCACCGGTTTTCCCAGGGCCTGTTCGGGGCCTGTCACGCCCATCAGTTTAAGGCCCGCGGGGTTGGCATACCGGATCACACTAGCGTTATGGATAAAAATGGCATCCGGGGAAAGTTCGACCAGGCTGCGATAGCGCTCTTCGCTCTCGCGCGACCTCTCTTCCGCCTGCTTGCGCTCGGTGACGTCAACGATCGAGACAATGACTTTGGATAGGTCGCTTTGATGCCCCGGCGCGGCCGACCAGCTCAGGTTGATATCCAGCCGCCGGCCTTTCAGGGTCCGGTTCACGCCCTCCATTTTAAATTGGGTTTTTCCTTCTGCTATCTTGACCAGTTCCTCGCGAAAGCTTCCGTAGGAATCTTCGCAAAAGGAGGTCGTCATGTTCTTAAACAATTCTTCTTTATTCTCGGCCTGGTAAAGTTCCAGGGCGGCTTTGTTGAGATCTACTACCTGCACCAGCTTTGCACACTCCGCCACCACCTGCGGGTGGGATTCCAAATAGGTGCGGAAATCCTTTACACCTCGCTTCCGTAAAGCCTCCAGGCGGAGCTTGACCGCCGAAAAATCTTCTTCCCATAGGGAAATCGGGGAATCCTCGAACAGGCCGCGGTAGCGCACCTCCTTTTCCTTGATCTTCTCTTCTGCCTGCCTGCGCTCGGTGATGTCACGGATGATGGCGGTGTAAAATCTCTCATCCCCCGCCTGCCATTCTGACAGGGAAAGTTCCAGCGGGAATTCCCTGCCATCTTTCCGCAGCCCTTCCAATTCAACGGTTTTTCCGATGTGATGTTTCTCTCTACCAATTTGTATATGCTTCATTCCAGCCAAGTGCCCTTCCTGGAAATGGGCCGGCATTAACAAGGTCAGTGGCTGTCCGCGGACTTCATCTTCTGTGTAGCCAAATATGTTTTCGGCACCGGGGTTCCAACCCACGATGCTGCCCTCGCAATCGGCGCTGATGATGGCGTCGAGGGCGGAATGAACCACCGCCCGATAGCGCGCCTCGCTTTTCTGCAAGGCCTCTTCCGCCTGCTTGCGCTCGGTAATATCTTCCAGGCCGCCTTCGTAACAGAAAACTTTGCCGTTTTTATCCCGGATGGCTTGGCCCAGGTCCCTGACCCAGATGATTGTGCCATCCCGCTTTTTCATCTGGTTCTCAAATTCGTACACCCCCTCACGGCTGGCAGCCTGGTTGATGCGATTTCGGTCCTTCGGATTCACCCAGAGATTGATCGCGTTCTGTCCAATGATATCTTCCACTTTCTCATAACCAAACATCTTGGCGCCCGTAAGGTTGAAATCCAAAATCTGACCTGAAGGCGTGGAACGGTAAAGGCCGACCGGCACGCTTTCAAAAAGGCTGCGGTAATGCTCTTCGCTCTCCTGCAGGGCCATCTCAGTACGATCATGTTCGGTGATGTTCAGCATCATCCCGGTCATCCGCTCGGGCGAGCCCTTGGGGCTAGGCATGAAGAGACCCCAGTCCAGCACCTCGATGTAGCGCCCGTCTTTTCGTTTACAACGATAATTGGCCTCAAGGGGGATGTGGTTCTTCCGAGCGGTGTTCAGGAGGTGCAGCACACTTTTGCGATCCTGGGGGTGGATCAATTTCAGCCACTGTTGAATGCCACCAGCCATTTCAGACGGATGGTATCCAAGCATCTTTTTGACGTTTCCCCACCAGGTGATGGTGCCGCTCACCAGTTCCCTCTCGTAGACCAGCTGTCCGGACGTCTTTGCAATGAATTCATTGCGCTGCTTCCAGGCGGCGGTTGTCTGTGCGCTGCTTGGGTGTGGGATGGCCTTTGTCTGTGGGGCTTCCTTTTTGTTCGATATCGTATTTGGTTTCATAGGCTGAAAAAGTGTGCAAATCAATGGATAGAAAAACGGAAATCCGGCAATGTCTGCTCTTTTAGTTTAGTATATCCCTTCCAGAACGACCTCGGTGCCGGTTGACAATTATGTAATTCTTTTCCTGGCCGTCCCCCCCGGCTGGCGCTCATCTTTTTTGGAGGCGGCAGTTAATTTCTTCAATTCAGCTTCCAGGGCCGCGGCGATGTCAATCATGGGAGTGGTGTTAGAGTAGGGGGTCAACTTGATGTCCGTGGTTCGCGAGAGCACATTCATGATCGCCTGGATCCCCTTGACGCCCTCCTTGCCTTTTTGAATGACTTCAAATATATCCATTTCGGGCCGGCCCAGCTCCAAAGCCTCGTACAACAATGTCAGGGACCCGCTGATGGTCATCAGGTTATTGTTGAGATAATGAGATAGGGTAATGACCGTGACACGCACCGCCTCGGCGGTCAACAAGCGATGGCTCAACTCCTCGCGCTCGCGAGCTAGACGTGACTCATACAAGGCCCGGTCGACAGCCCACTGGACCTCTTCAGGAGTAAAAGGCTTATTGAGATAATCCCGCACCCCCAGGCGGAAGGCCTCCACGGCGATATTTTCGGTTCCAAAGGAGGTCATGAAGATCACCGGGGACTTGCACTCCGTCCGGCGCAGCGCAACCAGCATCTCCAGGCCCGACATGCCCGGCATACTCATATCAAGAAAAATCAGGTCGGGGGAATTGCGGACCGCCGCCTCCAACCCGGATTTTCCATCCGGAGCTAAAATGACTTGATAGCCCAGGGGCGCCAGGATGGAACGCTCCATCAGGCTGCGCATTTCCAGGCTGTCATCGATCACTAAAATGGTTTCACCCGTCACTGCTTTTTTTCCCCTCATACAGCTTCAGAGCCGCCGCGGGCCGGAGACCCGCTTCCGGGAGGGAAGCGGCCTCGAAGAGCAGGAGCTCGTCGGACGGCAGCACTTCGGTAAAAACGTTGTTCCCGAAGACCTTGCGCAGGAAAATATAACGCG
The DNA here is from genome assembly GCA_963753465.1 of uncultured Chloroflexia bacterium. GTDB lineage: Bacteria > Chloroflexota > Anaerolineae > Anaerolineales > Villigracilaceae > UBA877. Next base: position 395,931 of record CAVWCJ010000002.1, on the reverse strand, counting down.
AGGAAAAAACCAGAGCGTTCCAATCGCGCAGGTAGTGGGCGCAAAGCGGATTGTTGTGCTTGAGAACCAGCAGCCTTTCCGGACGGCGTTGATCCCAGGCTAAAAATGTGAACTGCCCGTCCAGAAGCCGGATCAGTGGCCGGACGGACTTCAGGTAATCGCTGGCGGGTGAGGCCGGGGAGATCGTTTCCAGGAAACGGAAGATGATCTCGCTGTCCACCTCGCCCTGGCGCGGCAGTCCATGGCTGGCAAAGAGCTCATCCGCGTTGTTGACCTGCCCGTTATGGATGCCAAAAACCGGTCCGGCTTCAAGGGGGTGGTTATTGGAAGCGAGCGCCGGATCACCCTGCGTGGACAGGCGGGTGTGCCCCAGGATCAGGGTGGTGGTCGAATCGACTGAGCCGAGCAGCGACCCGTATTCGGGCAGGGTGACGAACCGGGAGGCAGCCATCGGCATTTTGTGCAAGCGCACCTGGCCGTCCTGCCCAATGACGGCGCAGCCAGTGGCCTCCCTGCCGCGCTCTTCGTTAAAGACCAGGTTGCGCGTGAACAGTTCCCGAATGGCAGCCCATTCAGATGGTTTGCGTTCTTGGGGATGAAGGAACACGGCCGCGATCCCGCACATAGCTTTGGACTTAAGTCAATTACTGAAGACGATTGTTCCCTGGCGGCCATCCCAGCGCATGCCACGCAGGTCGCGTAGTTTGTCCAGCCGCCGCTCAAGATCCTGGGGAGTCAGGGTGAGCTCGCGGGCAGCGTGCCATTTCCAGCTCTCCTGTGAGGACATGCCTGCCCACTCGCCCAGTTCGATGCGCTGCATCAAACGGCGGTCGATCTGATCGACGCCGATCTCATCCTGGCTGGTCCTGGCCGCCAGGAGTGCCTCGATCTCCTCCCAGCCGTACCCGGCGCAGCGCAGCAGGGAGACGGGTTGTTCGGCCAGGCTCAACAGCACCTCCAGTGCTGGGTTATCCTGAAAGCGCTCAAAGGTGGGTGCCAGCAGGTCAAGCAGCTCATAGCAGCCCTGGCGCAGCTCCTCGAGGGTCTCGTCGCTGATGGAGGTGGTATCACTGGCCGCCAGGTTACCGTCGTTATTGCTGAGCAGGTTGATCAGTTCCACCTTTCTCCGCCAGGGGTAGATCTTGCCAACGTGCACGACGCCGTACTGCGCCAGGTCGACCGATTTGAGCACCATGGCCAGGAACAGGAAGGTTTTTGCGGTGACCGAGGTGGGGGAAATATCCGCATCCGGGAAGCGAAACTCAAGGTGGAACGGCAGCACGGCCCCAGTTTCGGTAAACCCCAGATGCTCCAGGTTGAGGAAATTTTGATGCTCGGGGACCAAGCGGCTGTTCTTGAGGTTCTGCTGGATCTCGGCCATGGTCTCCAGGCCCGGGGAGTGCCAGATCATTTCCATGTGGCTGTTGTACTGACGCCGGCGGCACAGGCTCTGGCGGCTGTCGCCGCAGCTGGTGATGAATTTAAGCTCCGGGGCGTAGCGGCGGGTCAGGTTCCACAGATTGGCCAGGACGATCTCCGGCACCGGTTCGGCGAGACCCGGGGTCAGCAGGTGAAAATGCAGGCCGCACGTGTGCCGCGGGCGGGCCCCCCTGGCCTTGAGGACATCCATGATCGTGGCGTATTGACGCTGCAGGGCGCGGAAGTGGGGCTGGCGGCCGATGATGCGGATCTCGATCCCGCAGTGTTCGGGGGTCACATCCAGGACACCGTTGGCGCCCAGCAGATCCAGGCTGAGGGAAGGCTGCAGGTCCTGCCGCACGCCGGCTTCGAATGTGGGGCGGTCAGTGCCCTTGGGAGGGGCCACTTCCAGCTCGGTCCCGATCTTGACCACCCGGTAGAGCAGATCCTTCCAGTAGGCAGCCTGGACCGGCTGGAGCGTGTCCTTGCGGCGGAGAACGATCGGATCTTTCATGCGTTTTCAAAAAGGAGGGCAAGGATAGGTCTAGAGAGCATATCCTTGCCCTTGAGGCGGCGAACCGGGGCTAGAGCAGCTCGAAGGTCACGATCTGGTTCTTGGCGGCCTTGTCCAGCTCGACCGCGCCGCGTGCCTTGACGCCTGCCCTGGCCAGGGCGGCCAGCCCGGTGCACAAAAATGGATGGCTGAAGAGCTTTTCAACGCCGTGATCCTGCACGTTGGTAAACTCGGGCATGCCTACCGCGTTGAGCAGGCTTGCCTGGATGGTTTTATCCGTGCGCGCCACCTTGACCTCGCTGGCCCAGCCATACTCGTCGACAAAGATGCGCCCCAGTTCAACCAGGATGTCCTCGGGTTTTTCGCCGGCGATCTCCAGGCCAAGCTGTTTCTCAAGCTCGGTGAGGGTGTTCTCCCCGATCACGGGCGAAAGCGAAGTGGCTGATTCTTCCACCATGTCCCATACCCCCATGGTCATTCCCAGAGCGGTCAGGGCCCACAGGCGCAGGCGATGAGCAGTTTTTTCTTGATCGGTTGCCATAATCTTGTTCTCCTTTTTGAATGTCGGTCAGGGTTGTTTAGCGCGGAATCGCGTCCCAAAGCTGGTCCGCGTACTCGTTCATCAGCATGCGCACGGTGCCCAGAGTAGCATTCCGGGTGACTGCCACGCCCCAGTAATAGGAGCCGTCGCCGATGAAACGGGCGATGATATAGGCTTTGTCCGTGGTGACCAGGTTATCGTCCACTTTGCCCATTCCAAGCTTACTGCTTGACTTTTCAGCCAACTTCATCACCACCGAAAAGCGAGCCGAGGCATCGGTTGAGTTGAAGTTTGGATCGATCGAACCGCCGGCGATCGAGAGACCATCCATCCCCACCACATCTGTGGAGACGAAGTCGGCGCCCAACTCGCTGCGGAATTGCTGTATGAGCTGATCAAGTTTAGCCATCGAATTCTCCTTTTTGACTAGAGGCTGTCTTTAGCGCGGCATGGCCTTCGAAAGACGCTCAGCATACGTTTTGCTGATCAGGCGCATGTTTCCCAGGTTGCCGGTCTTGCGATTTGCGACCATACCCAGGTAATACTGTTTCCCGGGCAGGTAACGCATCAGGATATAGGCATTTTCCGTGGTGGTCAGGTTGTCTTCAATCACGCCGGCACCCAGTTTTTCCACCGAGGTGTCCACCAACTTGAGCAGCATGGTCCCCTGGGCGCTGATGTCATCCGGGTTGGCAGCTTTGCTGCTCGTGTGCGATGCAACATTGATGCCATCCGCGCCCACCAAAGCGCTGGCGACATAGCCTGTGACCTCGCCGCTCATTTCCTTGAGAATATCATCCAGTTTTGCCATTTCATTAGCCTCCAAGTGGTTATCAGGATCGGATTGAAATAGATTGATTTCGTTTTCGTGATCGGTCTCGTCGAGCCGTCGCGCCCCTTCGAGCAGCAAGCTTGACCAGCTTTGTTTGATGGTATTGGCTGGCGGCTTGACGCCGCTTTCCAGGTTAAATCCACCCTCCTCCCAACGCAGAATCGCGTAGATCACCTCCTCTCCAGCCTGTCCACCGAGGCTGGCATGCACGACGTTCCCATCTTTGAAATACAGGATTGCCTGCTGGCCGGAATGCTGGATGCGCAGACGCGCAGTCTTGCGCTCCTGGCAGTTGTTCTGGATCAGGTCAGCAATAGCCATGTCACGTAGATTGCCCTTCATGCCCATGATCTTTACTTCCAGAATTGATTCCAGATCTTGTGGATTTTATGGACCGCGGCATTGGTCGCCCGGCGGTAGCTGCGGTCCCTTTCAGGCACCAGGACCGCCAGGATCAACCCATAGTTGTTCACATTGAACGGACGGCAGACAAGATGCTGGCCGTTGGTATCATAGAAAGAGATTTCGTCGGCTTCGGCCATGCCCAGCTGCTTGCTGACCTGGAGGACCGACTTTTGCATGAAAGCCACGACCGCCGACTGGCGTTCAGGATCCAAGCCATGCGTCGCCGACCAGGCGATGGTCAGCCCCTGGGCGTCGGTTAACACCGATATCGGAAACCCGCCTTCATCATTCATCTGCGCCAACAAACTGTTCAGTTGAACCGAACCGGATGCCTGATTCATGTTTTCTCCTTATGCGATCGCAGCTTGATGTTGCACACAGGCAATCACACCGCGCGTGATTGCCTTGAGTGTATCGAACACGCCTTCACCCTGCATCGCCACCGCTGGGATCGCCGGCACGGCAAAGAGGTGGAGGATCTGCTGCATATGAAGCGGTGGAAGGGCGCCGTATAAGTCCTGTTTATTGCACTGCAAAACGATCGGCAGACGTTCGATGGGCATATCGAAGGAAGCCAGGTGCGATTCCATGTCCTGCCAGGCTACTATATTGGCGTTGGCGCTTTCCGGCGCCGAATCGGCGACAAAGACCACCCCGTCCGCCCCGCGCAGAACCAGGCGGCGGCTGGCCTCGTAATAGCTTTGTCCCGGGACGGTGTATAGGTGGATCTTGGGGGTAAGGTTATTGATCTTGCCAAGCTCGAGCTGCAGGAAGTCGAAATACAAGGTGCGATCCTCGTGCGTCTTCAAGGAAACTAGATCGCTGCGGTGGGCGGGATCAACACGGGCGTGAATCTGTTCCAGGTTGGTCGTTTTTCCGCTTAAAGCTGGCCCGTAATACACGATTTTCAAATTGAGCTCACGTAATTGCCAGTTGATTTGCATGCCTTATCCCTTCCAAATGGAATCCAACTCACCATCCATCAGGGAAGAGAGCTTCTCTTCGCTCAGCCCCAGATCCAACTTCCCAACTTCCTCGGGAGGCGTGGTGACGATATCCGCCAGCTGGCGGCTCGTTGCATGGATCAGCAGCCGCGCCCATCCGAGCGGTACCTCCTTGCTGACCCTTACGAACAGCACCATATGCTGGCCGGCCTCGGCAATGAAGGTGTTGGTCTGCGGACCCTCGCGCAGGATCAATTGATAGTTCTGATATTGATCCGTCAGGCGAGCGATCTCCTGGCTGGCGGCCAGATCGCCGGCAACGAGCGAGCTGAGCGCCACCAGATCGGCCGTGGTCCTCTCCCCCAGCGCCGATAGGATTTGGCCGCTCGCCTCTGCCAACAGGATGAACTGCGCTGGGGACTTTTGCATCAAATCGCTCAGGACGCGCTCGATCGCCTCGTCGTGCGAAGGATAGAGCGTGATCCCGCTCGGCAAATCAATGGGGGGTTTCATTTCAGGATTCGTCATCAGGATTTTCTTTCTCTAAGCTGCTCCGGAGGGGCTGGTCGGTGAACCCTGGGGGCAGGATGCCTTTTGCCCGGGCCTCATCGAGGCTGAACAGCCTGGGCGGGGAGGGCCAGATCGTTTTCGCAGGGCTTTCCGGGCTGTTCGATCCGGCCGGTATCACCTCCGCTGGCGGGGGCGTTCCGCTGGGATTTGCGGCAGGTCGCTCCTCCCTGGAAAGCGATAGGATCTTGCTCAGTTCCTCGGAGACGGCCTCTTCCAGGTTCCCGCCGAGCAGGTCGTCGGGCGTGGTGTATTCCCCATGAGCAAACTTCTCCCGCAGGGTAGCGACGGCCACCTGGGCCGAATACCAGACCGTCCCCAGGCGGCTGTTGATCGAATCACGCGGGACGATGATGATCAGCAGGAACTGGAGGCCGACGTTGGCCACGTACAAATTGTCGTGCTTCCCCTCACGATAGGCCAGGTTGACGGCCTCTTCTTCATTGTCGATGATCCTTCCGGCCTCTATCAGGGTGGCGAGGCTGCCTCCCAAAAGGGAAGAGATCTTGGCCAGAGGCAGGTTGGCCACGATTCCGGTGCGGGCGATGTACTTGCCCTCGCTGTCGGTCAGGAAGATGCAACGCGCCCCGACGGCGGCCTGCAGCTCGGAAAGGATGCGGTCGACCTCGCGGTAATCCTGCTCGGACAGGACCAAGACGCCACGCGGCGTGGCTGCGACGCTGCCGGTAGCCTCTTTTACGACCTGGCGAAAGGTCTCGATCTCAAGCGGCTTGGACAAATAACGGTACGCCTTCAAGCGCGAGGCTTCGGCTTCAACGGAGGTGTTGCCGTAGGCCGTCATCAAGATCACACGCACTTCGGGCTGTGCCTGGTGAATTTTTTCCAGGAGCTCCAGCCCGTTCATGCCGGCCATTTTGTAGTCCGTCACGACCAGGTCAAAATGGGCTTGCATGAGTTGAGCAAGCGCCGCATACCCATTGGATGCGGTCACGACCCGATACTTAGGGCCCAGTTTGATCAGGCTGTTCTTGAGGATCGAAAGAATGCTGTCCTCGTCGTCAACGATCAGAATCCATTTATCGGCCATAGACATTATTCCGGCTTTCACTATAGCAAATTGGCCAGCTGTAGGCTGTTAGGAAAGGTTAGGAAAGGTTAGGGAACCATTCGAAAGAGCCTATTCCCCCAAAATCGATCTGGGCCGCAAAGGAATGACGGCCCAGAATTTTGATAACATCGTATTGGAGGCAAGAGGTGAATCAAGTTCTCATACTCCTCCGCTCCACAAATAGCCCTTGTAGCGCACCGTCTTGATATATTTGGGTTTGGCGGGATCCACCTCGATTTTCTGCCGCAGCTGGTGGATATGGTATTTAATGATTTCGCTCGCTTCGGCTTCGTGCGCCTCGTAATGCAAGGCGCTCATCACCAGCTGCCGGGGAGAAACAGGCGCGGGGGTTGCTTCGGCCAGGGCCACCAGCAGGTCGAACTCCGTCGTGGTCAGATCAAGGAGGATTTCCCCCAGCGTCGCCGATCGATGATATTTATCGATGACCAGCTTGCCGCTGCGCAAGAAACGGCGCGGGGAGGTGCCTTGTCCCAAGGTGGAGATCTCTTTGTCCAAGTCGGCCAGGCTTTGGCGCAGGCCTTCGATCTGGGTCAGAAGGCGGGTGCGGCGGAGGGCCTGCTGGCGAAACTGGATCCCTTCGCTGACACGCTGGCGGATAGCTTCGGGAGAGGCAGGTTTATAAAGGTAATCAAAGGCCCCCAGCCGCAGCGCCTCGACCGCGCTCTCGATGCTGCTATGTGCGGTGAGGATGATCACGACGATATCCGAGCCGCGCTCACGGACCGCATTCATGACCTGGATGCCATCCACAGGCTTCATATTCAAATCAAGCAGGAGCAGATCATACGCCGCCTGCCCAAGTTTCTGGATGGCCTCCGCACCGTCCGCGGCCGTTTCCAAAAGATACCCATCCTTCACCAGGGTTCTTTCGAGTACAAAACGAACGTTGGGTTCGTCATCGACGATCAGGATACGAGGTTTGTCCAAGTAGGCGTCTCCCAGAAGCGGGCCTTACAGAACGGGCAAGGTGACCCGGATGTTCAGTTCACGCTCGTCGCGCTGGATTTCAACCCTGCCGCGGTGAGACCGGATGATTTCGGCTGCAGGTGACAGCCCGAGCAGAGCCTCTGCGGCGGCAATTGGCCCGACAGGAAGAATTACATCGGCTGAATCTTCGACCTGCAGGAGCACAGTATCAACACCAATCGTCAGCCGCAGGGAGCCCTCGACCACTCGCAGGCTCGCGCGCATCTCCCCTCCCCCGCCTGCTCCGATGGTCTCGGAAAGATTAAGCACCATGCTCAAAAAGGCCAGATAGAGTTGGTCGCGGACGCAGCTGACCGGCCGCAGGTCGACTGCAAAATCCTCAACCAGCCGGGTATTGTTATGGTCCAATTCCTCCGAGGCTGCCTTGACCACTTCTCTAAGCAGGCTGTCGACCGATATTGGTTCTGGTTCTAAGGTTTCGGGATGGTAGATCTGGCGCATCCTGTCTACCAGGTCCACCACCCGTTTGGTTTCATCCTTACAAAGGGTGAGGTAGGAGGCCAGTTCCGGAGGCACTTCGGGCTCTTCAAGCGCCAGCGCCAGCGCCCCGCGGGTGGACTGCATGGCGTTGTTGATCTCGTGGCAGATATGGGAGGTCAGCCGGCCGATGGACGCCTGGCGGTCTCTCTGAGAAAGCTGCATGAGGAGCCGCCGGATCATCTCGCCGTCGTGTCGGCCGCACTCCAGGCGAGCCTGTATTTCCGAGGCGAGCAGAGGCCGGAGCAGGTAATCGTCTGCTCCGGATTGCATGGCGGTGTCGCGCTGGCCAATGTCATCGATAATGGCTACAACTTTCGCCTGCCGTGAGTGTAAACCAGAAAGCCAGCCGACCCAGTCGGGTTGGTCGGTGACGTCGATGAAGAAGATGTAATCATCACCTAATGCTTGAGAGGAAAAATCCGGATGACGCTGAGCATCTGCGACACTTGTATAGCCGGACAGAGTCCAGTTTTTTGGCAGCAATACTGAAATTTCTTTTTGAAGCGCTTCCCGATTACTGACGAATACTACTGTTGCCATATTCCTCATTTCCATTATTTATCCAATAATATCCTTGATTTCAAAGGGATTCGTCAAATGAGTGTAAACAAAAACACAATAGAAGCGATATCGAAACACCTATAATTCCTGGCGGTCGTATATCTCACCGAGAAAACCGTTTGGATGCCACCGGCTTCAGTCGTGTGGAGGAAAAGCGGGATTCTCGGTGAATGGCGAATAGTGTTACTTGGTCGGCGCCATCGTTGCACCCCAGACCAACTCAGCCACATCGTGCGCTGCCCGCGGGCGTCCCAAACGACGAGAATTCTGTCCTCGGCTCTTATAGAGTTCTTCCCCTTTTTCCAACCAGTGGCACATTACCTCGAGCACTTCAATCGGATCCCTGGCAAGATCGCCAGCGTTGCCAGTGACTACAAAGTCGGCATTACCGGTTTCCTGACCGGGTATGCAGTCTACCAGGATGAGGGGCAAGTAGCATGCCAGGGCCTCGGTAACGATCAGCCCACCCGCCTTGGTCAAGATACAGTCCGCCGCTTTCATGAGAGGGGCCATATCGGTCACGAAATTGTATACATGCGCCTCCAGATGCCAGTCGATTTCCTCCAAGCTCTGGAAAAGGTCGTCTTCTCCTCCCGCGACGACGGCCAGCTGCAGCGGCAGGCCGGAATGATTTAAGACACGCGGGGAATCATACAAGTTCTCGACGCGCTTACTACCGACGGCAAGGACGGTAAACAGATCCGCACGCCATCCCAGGTTCAGCCGGAGCGAGGTGCGGTCCTGTTTCTCTTTCGCCAGTTTCGGATGGACGGGGATGCCGGTGATCTTCACTTTATTGGGAGGCAGTCCGGCCTCGACTGCCTGATCGAAGACGGTTTGGGTGGGCACCATATACAAATCGGACGACGGATGGAACCACAACTTATGTACGACCCCCAGGTCGGTGACGACAGTAACCAGGGGGATGCGACGTTTCTCAAGCCTGAATATTTCCGATACAATAGCGGGGTATACCGGATAAGCGCAAACGATGACGTCCGGTTGATGCTGATGGACGATCTCACGTAAGACATTGAATAACAGCAGCGTCATCGCGCTCTTGATCAGGCTGCTTGCCACCGGTCTTTCACTGACTTGATACCCCAGTTTATACAAGTCGGGCATCTCTCTAACTAATCTGTCGTAATTGGCCTGATCGTCCCGCAAAAATGCGGGAGCGCGTTCATCACCCAGGGGATTGATGATTTCTATCATGCAATCCCCTCCATGGGTTTCTTGCAGCGCTTCCGCGAGGGCATTGGCAGTGCTGCGGTGACCGTAGCCAAAATCGGCCATTAAAATAAGAACATGCTTCTGGCTTTTTGGATTGTTTTTGTTGCTCATCTCATGCTGCCTCCAGGGCTTGTTTTACCGCACTTCCATCCAGGCTTTCCTGTTGCAATAATTGCCGGGTTAAAGCTTCCAGGGCCGCCCGGTGCTCCGACAGCAGGCTCTGGGCACGCTCATACTGCTCGCTGACGATGCGCTGTACTTCGGCGTCAATGGTCTGCCGTGTTTCCGGGCTGATCTGGCTATCCTCGGCCACCATTTCTCCCAGATATTGGAGTTGCTGACCGGCGTATCGCACTGTTCCGAGCTTTTCGCTCATCCCGAACTCGGTCACCATGCGCCGGGTCAATTCCGTGGCGCGCTGAATATCGTCGCTGGCGCCGGTGCTGATGATTCCCAGAGCCACCTTCTCGGCGGCCCGGCCACCCAGCATCACCGCGATCCGGTCATACAGTTCATCGGTGGTGAGCAGGTAGCGATCTTCCGTAGGCATCTGCATGGTAAAGCCCAGTGCCCCTCGACCGCGCGGCACGATGCTGATCTTGGCCACGGGATCGGCATGGGGCACCAGCCCGGCGACCAGGGCGTGGCCTGACTCATGGTAGGCCACCTCGGTGCGTTCCTGCTCGTTCATGACGCGTGATCTTTTTTCCAGACCGGCCACGACGCGCTCGATCGCAGCTTCGAAGTCGGCCAGGGTGACCGCTTCCGCATTGCGGCGGGCGGCCAGGAGGGCTGCCTCGTTCATCACGTTGGCCAGGTCTGCTCCGCTGAAGCCGGGGGTGATGCGAGCGGCGCGCTCCAGGTCGAAATCGGAGGCGAGCTTGACCTTCCGGCTGTGGATTTTCAAGATCTGCAATCGGCCGACCAGGTCAGGGTTGCCAACAGCCACCTGGCGGTCAAAACGGCCGGCGCGCAGCAACGCCGGGTCGAGCACTTCCGGGCGGTTGGTGGCCGCCATCAGGATCACCGGTGCATGGGCATCGGTCTTAAAACCATCGATCTCGGCCAGCAGCTGGTTCAGGGTCTGCTCGCGCTCGTCATTGGTGCCCATGTTTTTCGCACCTCCGCGGCTCTGGCCAATGGCATCGATCTCGTCAATGAAGATGATCGCCGGCGCGGCTTTGCGTGCTTGCTCGAACAGGTCCCGTACCCGCGCCGCGCCCACGCCTACAAACATCTCCACGAACTCCGAGCCGCTGGTCTGAAGGAAGGATACGCCCGCCTCCCCGGCAGTGGCTCTTGCCAGCAGGGTCTTGCCGGTTCCGGGCGGGCCGACCAGCAACACGCCTTTGGGAATGCGCCCACCCAATCCCGCAAACTGTTCCGGTGTTTTCAGGAAGCGGATGATCTCCTGCAATTCGGTGATGGCTTCATCACAGCCACCCACGTCTTTGTAGGTGACTCCGGCTTCCTCGGGCTTGACCTCGGTAGCCTTGCTTTTGCTCACACCGAAGACGCTGCCCATGCCGCCAACTCCTCTCTTCCCCGTGCTCCGGTAGCCGATATACCATAAGCCACCCAGCACCGCCAGTGGCAGGCCCCAGGCCAGCAGGAACTGCCCTAGCGGGCTGGGAGGTTGCTGGACCTGGTATTGCACCCCTGCGGCATCTAATTCCTGGATCAATTGAGAATCTCCATTTGGCACTGCCACGGTCGTGAACGGCACGGTCTGACTTTTTTGACCGCTGCTGCCAGGGATTGTCATTTCACCCACGATACTCGTGTCACCGAGGGTAATATCGCTGATCTCTCCCGCTTTCAGTTTTGTTTTGAACTCGCTGTAAGGGATCTGCGTCTGCTGGATTGCGAGCGGGGCCAGGACAAACTGCTGGAACAGCCACAACCCAATCAAGCTGGCAATTATATAGCTGAGGCCGAAGTTCCTTTGACGTCGTAAGGCATCACGGCGTTTCTTCGCCTCGTCCAGGTCTTGTTGAGGGGTCTTGTTTTTTGAGTCCATTTAATCCTTCCTTTCAAATAGCACATCTTCCCAATGATAGGGATAGGGCGGTTGCCAACCCTCAGGAGGGGAAACAAAATTGGCAGGATTGAAATCACGAGATTGGGCAGCTTCACCAGTGCTGATGGCCAACAGCACCGAACTGTCCGTCTCGTAAACTACGGCGCAAACCGGGACAACAATATGGCGTTCCCGCTGTGGATTTTCATCCAGCAATCCACGTTCATCTGCGTGGAGCAGCTCGGTGAAATTGCCGGAGGTCACGAAGGCAGTCACACGGCGGTTATGAGGATCGATGATGACTCGCTCTACGCATCCCAAGAACATGTCCGTGGCATATACCTCCCGGCCGATGGGAGGTTGCAGGACCTGCTGCTTTTCAGGGTCGACGACGACCTGCGGAGCACGGAGATAATTGACGACCCCGCGCACCTGAGGAACACTGGCGGCTACCTCTTCGGCAGCCTCACGGATGGGTGCGCTGGCAACCTCACCGTTTAAAATGATGACACCGCTCTGAGCGCCAACGAACACATTCTCCAGACATGTGCGTTTGTCGGCACCCAGCGCCTGGGCCACCTTGACCACCAACCCCTCGTCCACGACCAGGTGATTCTCGATGCCCAACACGCCCGAAACCGAGCGGGCTGCATCTTCTGCGCGGTATCGATTCGAAGGCGTGACTACATGGCCTCGTAAAATCACGATTCCATTTTCAACCGTTACATTAATCCCCTTATAATCCGTCACACGCAGGATTTCGTTCGCCCACAAGGCGTTCTCCACCTCAGCCGCGAGGACAAAATCGGGGCTGTAATCCGCCAGGTTCTCCAAGGCATGTTTTTCAACGGACAGGTGCACATTTTGCCGGTCGACCTCATGGACCCATGCGACCGGTACGATCAGGTTACGGCCGGGCAGGTGGCCGGCGTGCATGACGAATCCCTTCACCCGTCCCTGGGGATCCAGCAGCACCAGGGAAACTTTTCCAACGTGACCATCCGAGCAGAACACCTGATGGCCGGCCCGCAACTCAAGGGCGAGATCCGCCCGCTCAGGCCTGGCGAGTTGATCCTCGAGCTTCCCCGGCTGCTGTGCGGTTGGCGAGTACCCAATCTCCAGCCCTTGCATTCCGCGTACGGCGTACGATTCCTTATCCGCCTTGTACCACCGATCTTTCACGACCAGCGTCCTATCGGGCTTATATTCAGGCAGCGCATCCACCTGTTCCCGACTGAGTTTTAATCGCACTTCGTTCTCCGTAGCGTCAGCCACTTCTTCCTCGGGCACGACAAAGGTATGAGAGATAGCCATCCCGCGCTGCCGCACGAGCAGGGCGACGACCCGCTCCTGGTGTGGGTCCAGGACCAGCCGTTGTAGGCAACCGCATTCGCCGTCCGTCGCCATAACCGGCGATCCGATCTTTACTTCCCATCTTGATTGAGCCATAGGTACCTACCTCCTGTTTTCTTGAGTCCAATAATCCGTCATTTTTATACAATCGCCAGGCTAAAGACCTTGGTACCCGATCCTTCTGCCTTGGCTTGAATCAAGCGTTAGTTGACGCGCAAAGAACCTGCGCTTCGCAACCTCCGCTACCGCAAGATATGGAACTAAGATCGCCAACAGCGCCATCATGATGGAAAGCGGCAATGGGGTAAACCCCATGAACCTGGCGAACGGCAGATAGGGAAAGATCACCGTTATTAAGGTGACTGTTGCAGTGGTGATCCAGAATACCCTTCCGGGCCTGCTCCTGAATGCCGGCCTCGCGGTGCGCACGACCATGACGATGAACAATTCCGTCAGCATGGACTCCACAAACCAACCTGTGCGGAACTGTTCCGGTGTGGTTTTCAAGAGCAGGATCAGTACTCCAAAAGTAATGAATGCAAAAACCGAGCTGATCCAGCCGAAGAGGATCATGAAGTTACGAATGAATTTAACATCCCAACGGCGAGGCATACCCACTTGTTCCGGATCAATGTTATCTCCGGCAATGGCCAGCATGGGAACGTCGGACAACAAGTTTTGAAAAAGAACCTGCTTGGCAAGCAGCGGCAGGAAGGGCAGGAAGAGCGATGCCCCGGCCATGCTGATCATGTTGCCAAAGTTGGAGCTGGTCGTGGTATAGACGTATTTCAAAGTATTTACGAAAGTCGTCCGTCCTTCCTCGATCCCCTGACAGAGCACGTCCAGGTCCCGGCGCAGCAGCACGAAGTCAGCAGCTTCCTTGGCCACGTCGACCGCATTTTCCACCGAAAGTCCTACGTCCGCCGCGTGCAGAGCCGGCGCATCATTGATGCCATCCCCAATGTAGCCGACCACGTGTCCCATTTTTCGGAGGGCCAGGATGATGCGCTCCTTCTCGTTCGGGTCCACCTCTGCGAACAAGGTGATCCCTTCAGAGCGCTGCCATAAGGCTTCGTCGCGCAGGTCATGAATTTCTCCACCGGTCAGGATGCTCCTTGCATCCAACCCGACGATTTCGGCCACGTGGGCGGCAACCAGTCGATTGTCGCCGGTGATGATCTTGAGCTGTACCCCCCGCTTCGCCAGGTTAGCAATCGTTTTCTGGATACCGGGCTTGGGCGGATCGAAGAATAGCAGGAAACCCATAAAGGTCAGATCCTGTTCATCGGTGCGGGAGTAATTCTCCTCCTGGGGAACCGTTTTCATCGCCAAACCCAGCACCCGATAACCCTGTCCACTCCAGGCTGCAAACCGTTGGTTAATCTGGTCTTTCCGAGTCGGGAGAAGAGGAGTGACCAGGTCCCCATCCTCCCGTACCTGGGTGCAGATGTCCAATACGTTATCCAAGGCGCCCTTGGTGATCAGGGTGCACGGTCCCTGGCCGCCCTGCGTGACCACGCTAAGGCGTTTGCGAATGAAATCGTATGGAATTTCGTCTATTTTTTGCTCCCGTCCGGTGTCCAGACCCATCTCTCGTCCTCGGGCCAGGATGGCTTCGTCCAAGGGGTTGGGCAGCCCGGACTGGAAGCGGGCATTGAGGTAGGCGAAGCGCATCACTGCAGTGGAGGACTTCCCGTTCAGGTCCAGGGCGTCATCCAGCCTCACCACGCCCTCGGTCAGCGTGCCAGTCTTGTCGGTGCACAGGATATCCATGCTGCCGAAATTTTCAATGGCGTTCAGCCGGCGTACGATTACACCCCGCGCCGCCATTTGCTGCGCTCCCTTCGAGAGCGTGATGCTGATGATTGCAGGCATAAGCTCCGGAGTCATGCCCACCGCTAATGCGATCGCAAACAAAAGAGAATCGATGGGCGGCTTATGCAGGAATACATTGATCGCAAAGATCGCCACCACCAGGGCGAACATGATTTCTGTAAGCAAATTGCTATAACGCCGGATGCCGTGCTCGAATTCCGTCTCCGGTGGGCGCAGAGCCAGGCGTTCGGCAACCTCCCCATACGCGGTCCCCATACCCGTCTGCACGATCAGGGCGCTGGCCGTCCCGCTCTGCACACTGGTCCCCATGAAGACACAATTGGTACGCGCTGCTATTCCGGCACCGGCCGCAACGACGCCGATTTGTTTCTCTTCCGGAAAGGTCTCCCCGGTGAGAACGGCTTGGTTGACGTAGAAATCCCTGGTTTGGAGCAGGACGCCGTCCGCCGGAATCAGGCTGCCGGCCGTGAGCACTACCAGGTCGCCGGGCACGACTTCTTCAACAGGGATCGATCGGGGCTGCCCATCGCGCAGAACCGTGATTTTGCTGGTCAACCGCGCCCGCAGCTTTTCCATTGCGGACGAGGCACGAAATTCCTGATAAAAGCTCAGGATGGAACTGACCAGGACGATGAAGAGGACAATCAGCGCGTCCGTCCAATCCTGGGCAAAAATGGACGCAAACGCGGCAAAGATAAGGATGAGCACCAGCGGACTCTTGAACTGGTTGAGAAAAATGCCCACTGCCGATACGTTTCGGCGCTTCTTTAATAGATTGGGACCGACCTGCTTCAAACGCCTTGCGGCTTCGGTCGATGACAGGCCTTTAGGCGTACTTCTAAGGTTGGTGAACAGCTGATCAATCGATTGGCTCCAATATGGGCCGCGAGCCTCACTGAGTGGGGCGGTCACCGGATCCTTATCGAGGGCATCGGGGGTAGGACTGATCATCAGACTCATCCATTCCACCTTTGCTCTTCGACGCGAGCGGGGATTTCAAAGAGCCTTCCGGCAATCATTCCAAATAGAAAACCACCCACATGCGCCATGTAGGCTACGCCGCTGGTATCTACTTGAGCCAGAGCCCCGACCTGGCTGAATAGCTGGGTCAGGAACCAAAGCCCAACCAATAAGATGGCCGGGATGGAGCGAATGGTGACGAACCATCCCAGGAGCAGGACGGTCTTGATCTTGTCGCGCGGATAAGTGATCAGGAAGACGCCCATGACCGCGGCGATCGCACCGCTGGCGCCCAGATTGGGGATGGTGGAACTCGGGTCGATCGCGATCTGGGCAAAGGTAGCTGCGCAGCCGCCGAGCAGATAGAAGACTGTATATCGCACAGAACCCATGGCGTCTTCAATCCCTGGGCCAAAAACCCAGAAGAAAAGCATATTTCCCAGGATGTGTTCCCAACCGGCGTGCATGAACATGGCGGTAAGAATGGTGATCAAGTTACGGCCTGCGACGATATCCGCCGGCACGAGCGACCAGCGGTTGATGAACGGATCCCCGCCCGTCAGTTCGAAGAAAAATACGATGAAGTTCAATCCGATAATTGAAACGGTAGCTACTGGGAAATGCAGAGGGCGGCGTGAGGCATCTCTTAATGGGAGCATGGAATCTAAATCCTCTTTAAGATTGTGGAACTTTGGTTGACCTGTCTGTTAATCTTTGAGTTCATTTTTCACAGGATACTTCATTACATTCTGATCGCCATCGGAGTGGTGGGGATTTTCTTGTTCACGTTTTGATGAGGCCACTCCAATGAAATAGCTAATCCCATAGCGAGTTTGTCTTTCACGTATTTCCTGTTTTTCTTCTCGCCATAGTTGTTTTCGTTCTTCTTGGGTGGAATTTAGGCTCAATGTGTGCTGACCATAGCCGGGTAAGCGGGTTAGATCGCTTGATCTGATTCCAATCCGACATATGCTGGGTAGCCGTTTCATAGCCGATCTTGATCAGGTTTTGATAAGTGCTGAAATCCCACATTTGAATAGGCGGGAAGCTTTGCAACCGCATATAGTGCACCACTACGCCTTTCGCCTCAGCCAATGCGGTCTCCAGGTAGATCTCGCGCTTCATGAAGGCGGAGACGCTCTTCTCCAACTGGTTGAGTTTGTGTATAGGTCCGGATGTGGTGGGTGAAACGTTCAGATCGAGGGCGATGATCTCTGTGGCCCCCATGATCAGGGCAGGTTCAATAGGGAGGTTGCTCAGCGCGCCTCCGTCTACGATGAGCTGGTCATCATTTTCGATCGGCGCAAACCAGGGCGGTACGGCGCAGGATGCCAGCACCCCTTCCAGGACCGATTGGCCTGGATCCAATCCATAGATCAACGGCTGACCCGAACCCATTTCCGCAACGACCAAACCCAGGCGCACGTTTTGAACCTGATCAAAACGCATATCTGACGTAATCCCTGCAGCGATCAGGAATTCCTTCGCTCGCGTGCTGGTGTAGTATGGACGCCCCGAGATAGCATGCCAAACTAATCGCCCAGGCGAGTCCATAAGGTGGCCTTCCGCTATACTTTGATACGCCCTTTCCAACGAGGCGACGCCATCCAGATTGGCGCCCCACCACGCCAGGCCAGCTGCATTGGCTGCTCCAATTGAGGTCCCTACCAGCAGATCCGGCTTGTAACCGGCTTCGAACAGAGCGCGTAATGCGCCTACCTGCATCGCGCCGCGTGCCCCCCCGCCTCCTAATACGAACGCCAGACACTTTTCCATAACTTACCTCCATTTCATTTCTCTTTTATTCATTCCTTATGCTGTTTAGAGCCATTACTTACCCTTCACCCGACCCTGCCAGCAACCTTCCGTCTCAAGGAGATCAACTATGTTGGGTAGGGTATGCTTAGCCACTGTACGCTCACATCTACTGTTGACATGGATTAGAACCGGGGAGGCTGGCTATTTCTCGGGCTTTGCCTTCGGCTTTACCGCCGGCTTTTCCTTCGGCTGCACCGCGATCTTTTTTCCTTTGGTTGCTGCGACTTTGGGCAGGATCAGGGTCAGGACACCGTCTTCAAAATTGGCCTTGGCCTTGTCAACATTAACGGCACAGGGCAATGCCACCGAGCGCTCGAAACGGCCATAGCGTTGTTCGTGCAGGTGATAGTTTTCTTCCTTGCACGCCTTTTCCTGCTTTGTCTCGCCGGAAATGATCAAAACGTCTTCACGAACCTCGATATTCAGATCTTCAGGCTTGACACCCGGGATAGGCGCCTTGACGACCAGGTCGTTGGCTTCCTCGTAGATGTCGAGCGGGATGAACTCAGTGCCAAGCGAGTGGGCCATCCAGGTGCGCGGCAGGATGAAGCTCTCCGCGAGCATTCGATCCACGGCATCGCGCAGCGATATGATTTCGTTGTTTTGTTTCACACGTGTGATCGGCATAATTTTTCTCCTTTTCTTTTTCTAATGGTCGGCAAAAATGCCTGGTTAAATCTTTTTGGTAGAATCGCCTCCGGTTGGAGCGCACAGTGGAAAAGCATACTCTACTCACCAGCTCAGATTTGGATCACCTTTCATAGGATACCCCTCTGGGTCTCAATTGCCATCAGAGAGGTGGGGATTTTCTTATCCACGTTTTAATGAGGTCATTCCAACGAAACGCGTAGTTCCAGATCCATTCAATAAAAAGCCGCCTTCCGGCGGCCCAAGCAGGTTTCTTCTTTCAGCACCCCGACCATGCAGCTATTTTCTCCCCGAACGCCAGATGGATCCCATCAAGAATGCGCCAAATACCAGCGACAGCGGGAAAGCTACGGCAAAAAACGCGCTGGCGATGTGTTCCCAACTGCTTGGATGGTATGCCACCACGGCCAACCCCAAGGCAATGATCGTAGCCGCCAGCAGGACAGCCAGGGCGATCCGGTTCACCATGCGCTTCATCTCAAGCAGTAATTCCTCGAGGCCTACGTGATTAACATTGAGTTTGATATCCCCATGTTCCAACTGGGTAAACAAGCGTCCGGCTCGCTCCGGAAAGGACAAGCCAAGCTCAACAGCATCCAAGGCGGCATGGGCTGCACGACTGGCCATTACCTGTGGTGAACGCCGCTCCATGTAGAATTGCTTCAGGTAAGGTTTGGCAAATTCGAGCAGCCGGAAGTCGGGATCCAGGCTAATGCCAAGGCCATGGACAATGTTCCAGACACGAGAAAGCAATGCCAACTCGCCAGGCAGCTGCAACTGGTTCCGCTGAGAGATGGCCAGGATCTCGTCGATCATTTGTGGAGCACCCAACTCCTTTAACGAACCGCTCGCATAACGATCGAGCAGGTGCTGAAGATCGTGCTCAAGAGTTTGGTGCCTGGCCCCACCGCCGGCCGCACCTAGCGCATACAGTTCATCTGCCAGGCGGCGGCTGTCGTTGCGTACAACATCCATCCCCATGCGCAGCAACGCATCCTTCAGGCGGTCGTCAAGCCGGCCAACCATCCCGAAATCGATCAGGGCGATCGAACCATCCGGGCGAACGAATAAGTTACCGGGGTGCGGGTCGGCGTGGAAAAAACCAAACTCAAAGATCATACGCATTACCAGCCGGCCGGCGTTTTCAGCCAGGGTGTGCCGGTTAATTCCGGCCGCATCCAACTGCGCCAGGTCAGTGATCTTGAGCCCACCCACGCGCTCCAAGGTCAGGACATGATCGGTGCTCAATTCCCAGAACACGCGCGGGATATAGACACTCGGGTCATTGGAGAAATTTCGCCGGAATTGGTCGATATTATGCCCTTCCCGCTGGAAATCCAACTCGTTTCGTAATGTGTAAGCAAACTCGTCAGCCAGGGCTGACAGGTTGTATATCCGTCCGATGGCTGAGTGAGCTGCGGCCCAATTTGCCATCCCGGCCAAGATCTCCAGGTCCTGTTCGATGGCGACGGAAATGTCAGGCCGCTGAATTTTGACCACCACCTCTTCTCCATTCTGCAACCTGGCAAGGTGCACCTGGGCAATCGAAGCTGAGGCTAATGGCCTGGACTCAAAATGGGCGAAAAGCGTTTCGGGTTTTTTGCCCAAATCCTGTCTAATAACCTGGCGGATCCCATCCAGCGGCACAGCCGGAGCATCGTCTTGCAGTTTTGCCAGTTCTTTGGCATATTCAGGTGGGATCAAATCAGGCCGGGTGCTGAGCAACTGGCCTATCTTGACAAACGCGCCGCCCAACTCGCCCAGGGCAAGGCGCAGGTGTTCAGCCTGATTCAGAGCAGGGCCAGCCAGCCGGCGCCTTTCCAAGCGGCGAGGAAAGCGCCGGTTGCTGGCCAGCCCGATCTGCTCCACCACCCAATCCAGGCCGTGACGGGTCAGGACTCCGACAATCTGGCGCGAGCGCTGAACCAGATGGGGACGAGCGTACCAGGGGCGAGAAAAAATATCAGGCATGCAATCTGGCCTTAGAGGAGCGCGCTCCTGATGGGCTGGTTTCACTGGCTGTGACCTTGATCGTCTTCGGCAGGGAGCTTGCGCTCTTTGGCAGGATGAGGGTCAGCACGCCATAATGGAGGTGCGCCTCGGCGCGGTCAGCATCCACCGGCAGCGGAAGGGTCAGCGAGCGGGTATATGCTATGGCGCGGCGCTCATGGCGCAGAAAACTGGCATTTTCCTCTTCGGTGGGGGGTGTAATCTCGCCCCTTAGGATGAGGGTGTCCCCTTTCAAGGTAATAGCAAGGTGGTCGGTTTTGACACCCGGCATATTCGCCCGGATTTCGAGGGCTGTGCCGGTATCCAGGATGTCGATCGGCACGATGGTGGAGGCCAGGACAGCTACTGGCACATCGCGTGGGCTGGTCCAACCCTCATCGAACAACTGGCGCAACGCGTCTCGAAAGCTGTTCAATTCGATAGAAGGATCAAATCCCAAAAGATCATTAATAGAGTCTGAAGTATTCATTGCTTACCTTCCATTTTTCTTCATCAGGTGTGTCAGCAGGATAGGCTGGTTTTATTTGTTCGGTAGAATTGTCTCAGATTTGAGCGCGGAGAGGGAAAGTACACTATCCGCTCGTTCTAGTTTATTTCAACTGACTGGAGCTTGAGTGTTTTGCCCAGCCTTCGCAGCTGAAGCGCCAGGACAAACAGTAGAATACCAAACAGGATGGCATAAGCTCCAACCAACCAGATAAGGACCTGTGCACCGAGTACCGGGAAAAGGATAAGGAACGCTCCCAGGAGCAAAGAGAGAATACCGTCCAACACGAGTAGCCACTCGCCTTCGATGATTGTCCGCAGATAAACTGCGGCCGCGATCTCCAAAATGCCGGTTACAAGACCCCAGACAGCGATCAGTGTGATTAATACCGCCGCTGTAATTGCCGGCCAGAGGAAGACCAGCACGCCTATGACCATACCTGCCAATCCCTCCAGCAGCCATGCCCACCAGTGGTAAACCTCGCGCCGGATGATCACGCCGATGACGATAGCCAAGAGGCCGTCCACCAGCGCGAAGATGCCAAAGAGCAGAACAATCACCTGCAAGGCGATGGCAGGCCAGATGATGGCTGCCAGTCCAAAGAGCACGGCAATCACACCGCGCAACGCCAATACCCACCATCTCCGAGCATATTCGGTCAACATAAAATAATCCTCCTTAGAGATTATCTTGTCTCTGTTGAGAGACATTGAATATTATGCAGGAAGCATACACTCCTCCGATCCGATTGTCATCATAAGGGTGATGATTTTTACATCCACATTTTGATGAGGAAATGCTAGTGAATGATTTTGCGTAAAAAGTTATATGAATAGAAAAGACCGCCTTCTGGCGGTCTCCATAACAATTTGGCCGTGCTGTTTATCCGAGATAGGTTGCTTGCTATCAGCGCCATTGCCTATACAGCGGAAAGGGTGGTAGGCTACGCGTTTTTTATAACAAAAGTCTCGCCTACTTATTAGGCGTTGCCAGCGGATTCTGGACAGGCTGTCCGGCATTACCGCCCTGATAATATGGATAGGTTACAGGCAGCGGAAAACCGAAATACGCTGAGACTTGCGACACAATCTCCCCCGAGATCTGCGCCCGGCGGGTGTTGTAGGCTTGGACCGCGTCATTCCAGTCAGTGCCGGCCAGTTGAATGGTGTTCATGGACTCATCAATGGTGTCGCCAAGCGCCAGGGTGACTTGAGCATCCGGCACGGGTGGTGGAGCCTGGGTGATGGCATTGACATACAGCGAAAAACCCTGGCCCAGGCCGTTGGGCAACGCGCCCTTGCTTTGCAACTCGTTCAAGTTCAGCTTGGTCGGGTCCAGCGGCTGGCCGTTTGCGTCGCGGTAATTATTCAACAGGTTGGTCATGGCATCCGCTTGCGAACGGAAGTTACCGGTCCAGACCTCGCCGCTGCTGTTCACAGCATCATAGTAATCTTTGGTGATCTGTGTTTTGGCCTGGATTTTGGCATATTGTGTATCCACCACCAGCTGAAAATTGGACGCGGATGACTGGACACCTTGTACCAAGGCGACCAAATCGTTGTAATCGTTCGCGCCTGTGCTCACAACGCCGCAACCGTTCATGCTAACGAACACGGCTCCCAGGAGCAAAATTCGGATTATCAGTTGGATAGAATGTTTCATCTTTCACTCTCCTTTTCTTCACTAATTTCCGCGCCCGGAGCGGCCGCTGCCACTTCCGCCACGACCCCCTCCGAAACGCCCTCCCCACCGACCGGAACGCCCTCCCCACTCATCTTCATCAAAACCGGAGCGATTGAAGAAGATTCCTCTGCGGCCTAAGAAGGGGATCCCAAAGATCAACAACAAAATCAAGATCCCGAAACACAGCTGACCCCCTTCGGCCGTGATGCCGGGTGGCTGGTCATCCCCGCCCGGGGTCGGGGTTGGGGAAATCAGCGGTGCGTATTTGCTGCGAGCAACGGTGTCGAACCCTTGCGCCAGGGCCAGCAAGGCCTGATCCATGCTATGGCTGGGTTGATAGGCGGCCTCGGTAGCGCGATTGAGGCTCGTCAGGTCGTAGGCAGTCAGGGCAGGCAGCCCCAGACCTACGCCGTAGTGCACATCGATGGCGTTGGGTTCGACCACGATCAAAAAGACCATGCCATTATCCTTGCGCTCGCCCGTTGGCAGGCCCAGTTTCATGTACCGCAGGAAATGAACTGCGCAGTCGACCCGGTTCCCGACCTGGTCCTGCGGCAGGATCAGGATCATTGTCTGGGCGATGGAATCGGCATCCAACTGGTCGAAAAGGTCGTCGACCTCACTCACGGTCCGCTCTGAGGAATAATCCTGCCAACCCACGACCCAATCTGGCTGATTCAGGTCGTAGCTGAGACCGTAATCCGGGGCGGAGCCGTCGCCGCACAGGGGTGCGGCTGCTGCTTGAGCCATGGCCGGGGTGAGAACAACCGAAAGGCTGATCGCTACCACCATCATTGCGGTGAGACACACAGTAATCAGCACGATCCCCCACCGAGCTGAAATCCGCTTCACGGGTAATCTACCTTTCCTGAATTGCGACTTTTCATCCATTGCGAGCTCTCCATCAGGCATGCTCGCTGTCTGGATTGGATGTAATCAGGATCGTATCGATTAATTTCTCGGCCGGGCATCCCTTGAGCAGGAAAGCATCCACCCCGGCTGCCTCGGCAGCCTGTTGCAGCTCAGAATATAGCGTCAGCATGATGACCTTAACTTGTGGCCTGATGGCTTTGATCGCCCGGGTAGCTTCAAAACCATCCATCACCGGCATGTGCGCATCCATCAGGACCACATCCGGAAGGTATTTTTCAACCATTTGTATGGCTTCCCGGCCGTTTGCTGCATTACCAACTACTTCTATCTGGGGGATTGTGTCATCAGATTTCGATAACCCATAGGTGGAAAGTAGCGATTTGAGCGCCTCTCGGATGTGAGGTTCGTCATCGCAAATCAAAACTTCTACCATGCGATTAGAAGTGATATCGTTCTTTCTATGTTGATGCAGATTATTTATCATGCATGTAGCATACGACCATGCGACCTAAATGTCATCAGAAGGGCGAGGATTTTTACATCCACATAATGATGAGGATATGCTTGCGAATGATTTTGCGCAAAAAGGCTGAAAATAAAAAGGTCGCTGCCCGTCAGCCTTTATAACAGGGGAACCGGTTAGCGTTCCTGGGTTTACCGCTGCTCTTCACAATCTAGGTAATTGACAGAGATGGAATAAGTGTATGATAATGGTCATATATAATTCAGTAACCCTTATTGGCTTGATTAATACCAGGTTGACTCTTTTTGGAATTAGAGAAACATGGTGCTCTGATGCAATATCGGTTCGCAGAGTTGATCGACATCCAAAGCTTCTCTCAAATGATGGAATCTCTTTATTCTGCCACGGGAATTCCATCTACTTTGGTAGATCCGCAGGGCGGAATCTTATCCACGGCAGGCGAACAAAACATTTGTATACAGTTTCATCGGGCCTACCCACAAACGGAATTCCGTTGCAGGCAAAGTGACCATTACTTCTCTAATCATCTGATGGATGGTCCTTATGCAGGTAATCAGTGTATGAATGGTCTGATGGTATATGCCAGTCCGATCATCGTCGATGGCCAACATGTAGCGAATATTTTCCTCGGGCAATTTTTGCACGAACCCGCCAACAAGGATTTTTTTCTCCGCCAGGCGCGCGAGTTTGGTTTCAATGAAGAAGCTTACATGGAAGCATTACAAAAGGTACCCATTATTTCGGCGGACAGAATCGAAGCCCTGATGGCGTTTATTGTTGACCTGGTTCAAAGTCTGGCATCGAGAGGGCTTGAACACTTACACCTTGTGGAAACGACGGCTGAACTGAATAAGAGTGAAGAGCGTTTCCGTGCGATCGCCAACTACACCTACGACTGGGAAAATTGGTTCGGGGTTGACGGCGCGCTTTTATGGGTAAACCCTGCCGTTGAGCGATTTACCGGCTACTCGGTGGAGGAATGTTTTGTGATGCGGGATTACCCAATGCCGATTGTCGATGAGGCAGATCGAGCAAGGATAGCCAAAATCCAGGCTGAAGCAATTGCCGGCTCCCAAGGGAATGACACCGAGTTACGCATACGAAATAAAGATGGCAGCTTGCGCTGGGCAAGTGCATCCTGGCAGCCGATTTACGACGCGGGCGGCCAAAGCCTCGGTCATCGGGTAAGCATCCGGGATATTACCGAGCGGAAGCGGGCCGAAGAAGCCTTGACACTGGCGTATGAGGAATTGGAATCACGCGTGCACCAGAGGACTCTCGACCTGTCCGAGGTAAATAAAGCTTTGAGGAAGGAAATCGCAGTTCACAAGCGTACCGTTACAGCACTGCACCGATCGAATACCGAATTGGCAAATTCCAAGGCACGTACCGCTCTGATGCTGCGTTCAACCCGGATGGCGGGTAGCTCCCTGGAACTGGATCGGGTCCTGGAACGGGTGGCGAAAATGCTGGCAAAAGCCGCCGGCGTGCCCCACACCGCCATCTACCTTTTGAATGCTGAAAATGGAAGGCTCGAGCGCCGGACTGACACGAAGAGTTTAAACCGCGCCCAACGCGTTTTGGTACGAGACTGGAAGCTGGACCCCAGGCAAATTCCCCTCATTCGTGAAGCGCTCGATCGCAAGGGACCCATGGTGAGTCAGGAGGCCAGGTCGGACCCACGAGCAAGGCCTGATCTGTTTCCTCCTCTGGACCTCCGCTCCATCCTCGCCGTGCCGATCAGGGTCGGCGATCAGGCACTGGGCGTTGCCATTATTTACAGCCTGAAAGAGCCTCATTCCTTCACCGAAGAAGAAGTTGACTTGGCGAACGGGATTGCGAATTCAGTGGCATTGACAGTTGAGAATGCCCGGCTTTACGAAGAAGCAAGCCAGAGATTGGCCGAGACCCAGGCTTTGCAGCGGATCACGAGCGGATTGCTCCAGAAAGCAAAATTGGAGGAAATCCTGGATATTGTCTGCCACGAGGCCCTCAAGTTGACCGGTGCCACGGGAAGTGCAGTTCTACTTTTGGAGAGTGATCAATGGCTGAGGGTGACCAATTTAGCAGGAAAGACCTCGTCCGTTCCTGCTCGTATCCCCACCCAGGTCCCGCTGGCAGGATTTGACATCCACAAGGGTGAAGCGGTACTGGTCAATGATCCAGCCGGCCTCCAGCAGGGCTTCTTTCGCGATCTGGAACTCCAGTCTCTAATGGTTGCCCCGCTGCGCGTTGATTCTTCCGTGATCGGTGCAATCGCCGCAGGGAATAAACCCGAAGGCTTTACCCAAAACGACATCCGTATCATCAGTCTCTTCGCCGACCAGGCCGCGATCGTGATCGAACACACCCAACTCCATCAGAAGGAAGAGCAGAATGTCGTGAATGAAGAACGAGGTCGGTTGGCACGTGAACTGCACGATTCGGTCAGCCAGGCCTTGTTCAGCGCGAACCTGTATGCTGAAGCAGCTCGCATGGCCCTTTCTTCGGAGAGGAAAGAGGTCGCCCTGGAAAACCTGGAGAAGTTGCGCGGCATGACCCGCGAAGCGATCCTGGAAATGCGGCTGCTGATTTTCGAGCTGCATCCGGTCGTTTTAGAGAAAGAGGGATTAATCGCAGCCTTGCAGGCCCGCTTGGCTGCCGTGGAAGGCCGCGCCGGTCTCCAAACCGAGATCCAGGTGGAAGGGGTGGAACGGGTGTCCATATCCATCAGCCAGGAACTTTACCGGATCGCACAGGAAAGCCTGAATAACATCGTAAAACATGCAAGGGCTCATCAGATCACCCTCCGCTTGAAATTCGATGATTGGAGTATTTCGATGGAAATCCACGATGACGGCATCGGATTTGACCCAAAGGTCGCCAGACAAAGCGGCGGAATGGGATTGCGCGGAATCCGGGAACGCGTCCACAGAGTTGGAGGAAAGTTGGTGATTAAGAGCTCTCCGCAGGGAGGGACGACATTGCGAGTGACCGTCCCCATGAAGGAAGCGGAAACAAGCTCTTCATTTGACAAAATCTGAAAGGTGGCCCCTATGGCAAAAAGAACGATTCGGTTGCTGGTGGTAGATGATCAGGGCATTGTACGCGAGGGCATTTGTGCACTGTTGGCGGAGGTGGAAGGGATGAAAGTGGTGGGCGAAGCGGGCGACGGATTGGAGGCCGTGGTCCAGGCCGAAACGCTCCAACCAGATGTGATTCTGATGGACCTGGTGATGCCCCGCGTGGATGGGATCGAAGCCATCCGCCAGATTACGGCCAAGCAACCAGATGCCCGCATCCTGGCTTTGACCAGTTTCGCAGCAGACGACAAAGTTTTTCCAGCCATAAAAGCAGGTGCCTTGGGTTACTTGCTCAAGGACGCTGAACCCAAAGAATTGATCTCTGCCATTGAGAGCGTCTATCGCCGGGAACCATTTCTGCCGCCGAGCATTGCCCGCAAGGTGCTGGAAGAAATCAGCCATCCATCCAAAGATCCCCCCACGCCCGACCCACTCACCGGGCGGGAGTTGGAGGTCCTGCACATGGTTGCGAAGGGGATCAGCAATCAAGAGATTGCCAAGCGATTGGTGATCAGTGAAGCCACAGTTCGGACCCACATCGATAACGTTCTCAACAAACTGCACCTGGCCAATTGAGTTCAGGCAGCTTTATATGCACTCCGGAAGGGAGTGTCTTCCCTGGATGAGGCGGAGATATTGGAAGAATAATGCGCTTTGTTTCCCCACCCAGGAAAGTGATGACCGCCTCACGGCGGTTTTTTTTATCTATATATCGCGGATTTGGAAATAGCAAATCATCAAAACGTGGAGGGGTAAATCCTCAGCCTTCCGATGGAATTTCGGCAAGAGGAGGGTATTATGAATTGAAGCAAAAATTAAGAATAAAAGGGAGTAAAGAGCATGAACAAGAGCACGATTTATTTAGGCCGAATCTTTGGAATTCCTATCAGGGTGGATTATTCCTGGTTCCTGATCTTTGCGCTGATCACGTGGACGCTGGCCGCCAGTTACTTCCCCCTTGAATTCAAAGGCTGGCCGGTTGCCCAGTATTGGATCGCGGGTGCAGCCACCGCCGTCTTGGTGTTTGGATGCGTGCTGCTGCACGAACTGGGTCATTCGATCGTGGCCATACGTTACAAGATCCCGGTGCGCAGTATTACGCTCTTCATCTTCGGCGGTGTGGCCCAGATCGAGGGTGAACCACCCAGCGCCAGTGCCGAGTTTTGGATCGCCCTGGCCGGCCCTGTGGTGAGCTTTGCCTTGGCGCTTTTCTTCGGGTTGCTTCAAAGTATGGTGAAAACACTGGCTCCACTGCTGGCCATAGCCGAGTATCTGGCTTATATCAACGGGACGCTGGCGCTTTTCAACTTGATCCCTGGATTCCCTTTGGACGGTGGCCGCGTCTTTCGGGCCATCGTCTGGGGCATCACACACAATTTTCGCCGGGCCACCCTCATCGCCGCTTATCTGGGGCGATTTATCGCCTTTCTCTTTATCCTCCTGGGTGTGTGGCAGATGTTCAGCGGCGATTTAAGCGATGGCCTGTGGATTGCCTTCATCGGTTGGTTCCTGGACAGCGCGGCAGCCTCTCAGGTACGGCAGCAGTCCATTCGCGATCTATTTGCTAGTCGTCATGTATCCGATGCAATGCGACGCGACTACACGGTTGTGAGTCCGGATGAAACATTAGAGAAACTTGTCAACGAACAAATCCTGGGTAGGGGAAAACGCGGCCTGATCGTGGAACAGAATGGCAGGGTGGTCGGCTTGCTGACTGTGCATGCTGTCAAGGCAATCCCTCGTTCGGACTGGTCAACCACCACGGCAGCCCAGGTAATGATCCCGCCCGATAAAATAAAATGGGTTCGGTCTGATGATGAGATATGGGCTGCAGTAGAAGAGATGGACCACGAAGGCGTCAACCAGCTGCCCGTGATGAAGGATGATCAGATTCAGGGTATGCTCAGCCGGGACGATGTGATCGGTATGATGCGCAATCTGAATGAGTTCGGCCATCAATAATTTCAGCCATCCCTTCTACTCGTAGAACAACACCATGTGAATGGAAAAGGCGGACCAATAGGTCAACCTGCTCCGTTTTGCTTCTGGATTTCATCATTCCTTAAGATTTTGGATTCATGAGCTAGGGAACGCCTTCTCATCAAAATGTGGAGGAAAAAGTCCTCAACCTTCCGATGACGGCCTGGCAACAGGGTGATACGCTATTCCGTCAGATGCAAGTAATGGGTGCATGAATACTGAAAAAGCAAACATAAAGTCAGAACAAGCGTGAAGGTCACGATCAGTGATGACAGAGCGTACCCTGGCCAGGCACTCGAGGTCGTCCAGATATTTATCGCTGTTTCGTAAATGGTTTAATTAATAGGGAGTGACCAGTATGCAGAAAGACAGAGAAAATCATGAAAGGCCCCAAGAAGATCGAACGCACGCCGCGTGTCCAATCGACGCCGGCGAAACAAACCGGTAAAGAAGGTAAGAGGGTAAAAGAGGATACCCCGAAAGCCACTGAAAGGAAATTCCAGCGTGTATTTGAGAACGCACAAGAGGGGATATTACTTCTGGATGCCGAAACAGGGGTCATCTCCGATTCCAACCCGCCCCTGGAGAAAATGCTTGGCTTGTCTCATGAGGCAATTTTAGGTCAAAAACCTTGGGACTTTGGTCCATTCAAATATGTACTGGCAAGCCAGAAGGCATTTCGAAAATTTCAGGCTAATAGGCATATTTACTACAGAACATTGCCGCTCGAAACCAAAAATGGCAAACGTTTGGACGTGGAATTGGTCAGCAATGTTTACCGCGTGGGTAGCGAGAAAATCGTGCAGTGGAATATCCATGACACCGCCGAGCATGTGCGCACCGAACAGGCTTTACAGGAGAGCGAACACCGGTTCCAGAGCATTTTTGAGAACACGTCCATCGGCCTTTACCGGACGACACCAGAAGGACGGTTTCTTCTGGCCAATCCAACGCTCATCCGATTGCTTGGATATGAAACCTTCGAGGACCTGGCTCACCGCGACCTGGAAAAGTCCGGCTTCGAACCCCAATATCCACGCGATGAATTCCGTCAACAAGTTGAAAGCATGGGGGAGATTTGGGGGCTTGAAGCCGCTTGGAAAAAGAAAGATGGTACGACGATCTTCGTGCGCGAAAGCGCCAGGGTCATCCGGAACGGAGAAGGCAAGGCGTTGTATTATGAAGGCACTGTTGAAGATATTACCGAGCGCACATGGGCGGAAGAGTCTCTGCGCGAGAGCGAAGAGCGCTATCGCGGCCTTTTCGAGGACTTACCTATTTCGCTCTGGGAGGAAGACTTTTCGGCGGTGAAGCTGTTTCTTGAAAACCTGCGCAAGCAAGGTATCACGGATTTCAGGGATTATTTTGAAAGTCAACCGGGAGAAATTACCAGATGCCTCAAAATGATCAAAGTCGTGGATGTGAACCAGGCCACCTTGAAATTGTACAAGGCCAAGAATAAAACTGATATCTTTAATAATCTTGGCCTGATCTTAGGTGAATCGGGGAAAGGTTTGCAAGAAGAATTGATCAACATTGCGGAAGGAAAATCCGACCTTGAATTTCAAGGGATTAACCATGCACTAGACGGGGAGCGGCGGGTGGTTAGCTTACGCTGGTCGATTGCCCCGGGCCATGAAGATATTCTGGACAAGGTCCTTCTCTCCATAATGGATGTCACGGAACAAAAACGGAGCGAGGAGCAGATCACGATCCTGTCGAAATTCCCTGAGGAGGACCCAAGTCCGATATTGAGAATAGCACCCGATGGAATGCTCCTATATGCCAATCGGTCGAGCAAGCCGTTATTAGCAATGTGGAATATCCAAATGGGGCAGGCCATGCCGGGAGAATGGCAGGATTGGATCGCAGAAGTGTTCAGTTCGAAAAAAGGCAAAGAAGTAGAGATTAAATGTGGTGAGCAGGTTTTCTCTTGTATCCTAGCCCCTATTGTGGAAGCAGGCTATGTCAATGTATATGGACGCGATATTACCCTACGCAAGCAGGTCGAGGAGGCCCTGGCTCGCCAGACCGCAGTGCTCCAGGAGCGTAATGAAGAGCTCGACCGCCTGTACCGCGCCACCGGCTCCCTGCTTTCCAGCACGCCTTTTGACCTTCAAAGCCTGGCGACAACGATCGTCGACGTTGTCCTGAAGGAATTTGGGCAGGCCAATTGCAGCCTGATCCTCGTCCAGAAGGATTCGAACGAGTTGGTACGCCTCGCGGTAGGGGGGCCCTATGCAGATCAGGTGAAAGACAAAAAGTTGACCCTGGGTGGTCCGGGCCAGGTTCAACAGGCAATTCGTACCGGCATGGTAATCAGTTCTAATGACGTCCACTCGATCCCGGGCTTTATACCCAATTGGGAAGCGGCTCGGTCGGAATTAACTATCCCGCTCAAGGTGGGGACGAACGTGAGCGGTGTGATCGATATCCAGAGTTCGGAACCAGGCGCTTTCAGCCCAGATGATGAACGCCTGATGTCCGTCTTTGCCGAACGAGCGGCCATGGCCTTGGAGCATGTCCGCCTATATGGTCAGACCGAGCAGCGTATGCAGAAGCTAAACTCCTTGCACACCGTCGACATGGCAATCTCCAGCAGCATGGATATCCAGTTCACCCTGGGCATTCTGCTGGAACAGGTCATCAACCAGTTTGGAGCGCATGCCGCGGACGTGCTGATTTTCGACTCCACCACCCAGTCCTTCCGCTACTCTACCGGGCAGGGGTTCCGTACCCAGGCCCTCCAGCATACCGACTTGCGTCTGGGGGAAGGGTATGCCGGGCGGGCAGCACGCGAGAGGCAGATGGTCATCATCCAGGACCTTGACAGGAACACCGGCGAGCTGCGGCGCTCAACCGAGTTCTCCCGCGAAGGCTTTGTAACCTACATAGGGGTGCCGCTGGTTGCCAAAGGCCAGGTCAAAGGGGTGCTAGAGATCTTCCAGCGCAGCCCATCCGACCCGAACCAGGAGCGGCTCTCCTTTCTGGAAATGCTGGCGGGTCAGGGGGCGATCGCCGTCGAGAACGCTCAGCTCTTCGAGAACCTGCAAAGCTCCAACTCGGAGCTGATGATGGCCTATGACGAGACCATCGAGGGCTGGTCGCGAGCCATGGACCTGCGCGATAAAGAAACCGAAGGGCACAACCGGCGGGTGACCGAGTTAACTTTGCGCCTAGCAAGAAGCATGGGCCTCAAGGGCGAGGAGCTGGTCCATATCCGAAGGGGAGCCTTGTTGCACGATATGGGCAAGATGGGCGTTCCGGATGACATCCTGCGCAAACCCGGTCCCTTGACCGACAAAGAACGGGAGATCATGCGCAAGCACCCTCAGTTTGCCTACGACATGCTCGCTCCCATCATTTACCTGCGCCCAGCCACCGACATTCCCTACTGCCACCACGAGAAGTGGGATGGGACGGGGTATCCCCGGGGGTTGAAAGGTGAGCAGATCCCGCTGGTGGCACGCATCTTCAGTGTGGTGGATGTCTGGGATGCGCTCTGCTCCGACCGGCCCTACCGGAAAGCCTGGCCAGAGGACAAAGTCCGATTGTTTATCCAAGAGCAAGCAGGGAAGCAGTTTGATCCGCATGTCGTCGAAATTTTCTTGAATGAGATATCCAATGCAGGATGAAAGGACTTTTCCCAGACCCAGACTCGGCAGCGTTCCCTGATCGAACTGACCCTGGCCTAGGATGCCACCGTCGAGTGCCTTGGACGAGACATGGACCTGCGCGAGGGGGAGCCCGTGGGTCACACCCCCCAGGTGATCGAGATGACCGTCAAGCTGGCAAAGGGGTACGGGATCCGCGGAGAAGATCTCATGAATGCCAAACGGGGTGCGCTCCTGCATGACATTGGCAAAATGGGGATTTCGGATCAGGTCCTCAGGAAGCCCGGCAAGCTGACGGAAGAGGAGTGGGTGATCTTGCACATGCACCCACAGAACGCCTATGATTTGCGCGCCCCCATTCTCTACCTATATCCAGCACTGGACATTCCGTATTGCCATCACGAAAAATGGGATGGCACGGGCTATTCGGGCGGTCTGAAGGGCGAGCTGATCCTGCTGGCAGCCCGCATTTTTGCCGTAATCGATGTCTGGGACGCACTCACCTCCCCACGGCCTTACCGAAAGGCCTGGTCTGAAACCCAGGCGCGCCGGCATATCCTAGAGCAAACGGGCAAACACTTTGACCCAGCTGTGGTGAAAACATTTATGAATACTCGATTTCAAAAAAGGTTGATGAAGCCGATCGTAAAGTAGCAATGCACAGAATCTCCTAGTTCTGACAATCGGCGGATTTGTTCTTCGTTAGGACAAGGATCTTCCGTACTCTTCCTTTTCTCCGATCTTACATCTTTCGTAAAAAAAGATACATGCTGGACTTTCCCTGTTATTAAAATTGAATCTTCTAGAATTCGCCAAGAGCATCTTTAACACCCCGTCATCGCGGCGTATGATTCCGGGGTTGATTCCAGTGAGGATTTGTTGTATGCTGATTAAAGGTGAAGCAGAACAGAGCAATTAACAAGGACCATTGATTGAATCACAGGCCTCAATAAATATACAAGGAGGCAATCATGTCAACCAATATCCGAATTATCCATGCACACGATTTCATCAAAGTGACGCCCGAAGGGCAGCTCGATTTCGATACGTCCAAGAAACTGTTGGTGGAGATCGCGTCTGTCTCGACCCCTTCAGGCGACTACGAAATAATCGTAGACGTTCGAAAGACGCAGATAGAATTGTCTGTGACCGACCTTTGGTATCTGGCGACTGAACTCAGTAAACTTGGTGAGGCCTTTTCTCGAAGGACCGCTGTTCTTTGTCCGCTTGACGGATTCGACCGGGCAGGATTCTTCGCACTCTGTGCCCAAAACATAGGCGTTCAAGTCAAGGCATTCACTTCGTTCGAAGATGCAGTCGAATGGCTGATTGCGAATGGGACCTGACACAAAGCAGGTGGATCTGACCTCGCTCCGCTCGACGGCTCAACCAACTGCTGTAAGGTCACAAGACAATTTGCCGTTGCATAAAGGAACTTCAATGAATCACAAACGGAAGGAGATGTAAGATCATAGAAACCAAGCTTGACCCCATATAAGTTGGGCCGTCAAAACAAATCTCCCAGTATCGGAAGGTTTTGAATTACATCTCACGATGGACAAACAAATAGAATTCGCCTAGCTGGGGTGGGGGAGTGGGAGGAGGAGATAGGAAATACGAAACTCTCCAGAATTTCAAACTCACTTGAAAAATAGTTGGAGGGGAAATTTTTTCAAGGTGATATTAGACTCTTATCGGGTGCGATGGCAGGTGGTGGGGGAGGGGAAGCTGGCAGCTTGAAATGCTTTTCCCTCCGGAGCGAGCACTATGCTTTCAATAAATATCCTTATCAGGTGGTATATCCGGGATTCAAAACGAGACGCATTATATTGATCAAAGAGATTAATAAAAGCCTTATCAATTTTCCCATAGAATTCCGAGTACCATGGATAACCGAAGCCGATCTGTAAAGACGGCTTTTTTTAGGCCATCATCAAAATAATCGAATAGTGCACCCAAGATTATGTCATGTCAAGCCACATTGCGCCAGATGCCGTTCCGCCCTAAAATACCCTTATCAGGGTCCAACCATGGCAAACGATTCCGGCGAAACATTCTTCGAGAAATTTCTGGACGCCTTTGAGGTCGAATTCAAGATACCTCTCGGCGTTCCAGGATTCCAGTTCGGGGAGATTAACATCAAAGCCAGTGACTCGGCTCAGAAATGGTGGAAAAGCAGGGGAGCCAGAAAGCAGCTTCAGGAAGCCTGCTCGTCCCTGCACTCTTTACGAAGGGTACCGGCTCGTTAGCACTTTTGCGGTACCTGGAAATCCGGCTTACAATTCTCTTCTCTCGGCCGACCAGTGAGCCGGCCGTCTCCAATCCTCTAAATCTGTTCCCCAACGCTCTGACCGCTTTCGGCCTCAGGCTGATAATCATAAAGCGCGACCGCTTTACTTGCGGATTTCGAGGGACCGCGTGGGGCAGTTACTCCCTTGTCCATTGGGCGATCCTGTGCTTCATAACATTTTCCTCGCTTTCTATAGCTCTCGCCAGCATACAACTTCATTACTCAAGGAACTTCCTCGAAAACTAATTCTTCAGTGCTCACAAATCTCTTATAAGGCAAACACTTAAAGTGTGCAAAAACATCATGGCATCATCGGCAGCGTCATCGTACTCGTCTTCGATGGTTTTGCCCTTCGGCGCTTTTTCAAGCCATACCATCACCATGGGCACGTTGGAGCCGTTCGGATTGGCCTGTTCACAATAAGAATAGGCGTTCATCAGAATGACATCAGGGCGGTCATCGGTGGTGTAAACACTCCTCTCTGAATCGCCGGGGCGTCGCCAAACAATTTCCACGGAGGCGATCTGGAACCCCTTTAACAGATTGTCCAACCCCTGAACGACACTGGCATCGATGTGCGCCGGTCCTCCACAAACCGGGCAAAGCAGGGGCATTACTGCATCTGCCATTTCTTTGGCCTTCAACTTTATTTTTGGTGTTTGATTGAGCATCAGGCAGGGAACTTCCTCGTCAAGCGACTTTAGCGGAGGTTCGTCTAAAAGGCGATCTACCACCGATATGTTTTTCACAGGTTCCTGGTCCCGCCCGTTACCGCCCAGCGGCATCTTCACAACCTGGACCCCGACAATTTGGGTACCGCTCAGATAGTCACGGTAAAGAACGCGCTCTTCGAGCGGGGATTCATATTCCTTCTCTTCTTCCCGGTCTTTTTTATCAGTTTCAGTCATGATTTCTCCTCCTGTGGGTGCAGTGTTCCCTAATATAACTTTTTGTCATATTCACCCGTTTCATCTTAGCGCTGGCTGAATTTCGGCGAAGATTTTCTCCCGGGCCTTCCTGGAGGTTATTTTTGGGGTTTACCGGGCATCTTCGTTCCTGCCTCTTGACTTATAGGAGATCGCTCGCAGCCTGGCCGCTTCTTCGGCCTTGTCCTGCCAGGAGCGATCGTACACGGAGGTGACATTGGGGGAACTGTGGCCAACGATTTTTTGAGCGGTGACCAGATCGAATTTGCGGATCAGGTCACTGATGTAGGTGCGCCGGAAGTCGTTCCAGGTCAGCTCTTCCAGGCCGGCCTGGAGTCGCCTTTTCTCCAGAATCTTCCCCAGTGCAAATGTTGACAGGTGCCGCTCGATCCTGGACAGGTGTCCTTTGGCTCCGGAATTTTCGCCGGGCCGCGTAATATAGCAGAAGAGCGCTCCCGGCTGGGTCCCACGCACCTTCAACCACTCCTGCATATACTGGGCCGCTCCGCCAACCAGCCGGGGCGCCACCTGCCTTTCCTTGTTGCCTTTTCCAATGATGCGCACCTTGTACATCAATTCGTCCGCCTTTACCGGGATAATATCCTTGAAATTCAGCCCGGCCACCTCGTGGACGCGAGGTCCGGTTGAATAAGCCAGGGCGAACATGGCCTGGTCGCGCGCCCCTGCATAGGTATCGTCGGCCAGGCAGGCGTCGATCAAGGCCTCGAACTCCTGCACAGGAACATAGCGCTCTTTTTCGATACCGGCGGCGCGTTCCCCGCGTGGCTTCTGGGCATCCAAGGCGCGGTCGATTTGCTTCAGCATTTCCTCCTGGCGGCCTGCCGGCAGCCTGTGTACGGCAGCCTTGACAGCCTCGTTGTCGTACAGCAGGTCCTTGACTGCCCGGATGTACCAGCGGATGGCCGCCAGGCTGCGGGCGAGATAAGCCGGGGATTTCCTGTCCGTGGACAGTTCGGCCAGGTACTCTTCAATGAGGGATTTTGTAATCGGGCGCGCTTTGCGCCAGGCATTGAAACGACGCACATCGTCCCGGTAGGCGCGTTGGGAGCGTTGTGAGGCCAGCTTGCCGGACTTGCTGAGCCGGTCGGCGAGCAGAAGTTCGAAGTCGGGAACGAGGTCGCCCAGGATTCCGTCGCCGGAGGAGGTAACAATGATGGAGTCGTTTTTGTTCATAATTCTACGTGTTTTGTGTCCTCATCACCGTGGAATGGAATAAGCAATTTTAAATTATTTGCCAGTGGAGGAAGTACTTTTTTGGCTGTTTTCTTCGAAAAGGGGGATAAGTTTTGTAAACAGTGATTATCGCAAGTTAATATTTCTCGATTATCGCCCAGGGCTTTCAGGCCCCATCCCAAACCCTTCGGCCGGGGTTTGCCGGATATTCATCGTAAGAGTTTAGATAGCTGAATGATCGGTCTTTCGACGGCTGCGTGGTTGCACCTTCAACCGATCAGCATCACTGCTCCGAAAGGGAGGCCCGGATGCCCATCTGCTTGATGTCTAGGAAATTATACTTTTTCCCCTAGTTCTATAAGGACAGATTCAGCCTTCCGGGATAGCTCTTCTCAAATTTCCATCGGTTTGTGAATGTCAGAAAATCCTCTAAAACCGGACTGTTGCAATCCTAAAATACCTTGCGATGATATCTGCAAGGGAAATTGAAGCACGTAGATAAGAATGGGCTCAGGGATCGAAGTTGAAGGTGAGTTGTTGGTAGCGGGTGGAGCGAGCTTGCTGGATTTGTCTCATTGAATCGCGAGCGGCCTTGCGCAGGCGATGGGTTTCGAGCCAGCGTTTCATCCAGATGTGGCCGCGTTTTGGCTCCCAGATCTCGACCAGTTCGAGAGTGCGACCACAGCGAAGGCAGGTGAGTGGATCGTAACCGAAACTGGCTTGGATGCGTTCACGCCAGATAAGATGCTTAGCAGTAACGAGCAACGATTGGATATCGAAAAGGGGGAACTGGAGGCGGAGGGCCTCCAGAGCGGCGAGCAGGATGGGTGCGATCTTATGTTTGAGGTTGCGGGCATAGAGGCCGGCGTAGCGCACCATCTGCATGCTTTTGGGAGGAATGTGGGGGACCAGGAGCGAGATGAAATCCAGAGCGGAGCAGGTCACCGTCTTGAGCTGGTGTGTGGAAGTGTCGATATACCAAAAAGTAACCTGTTGTCCATCGTAGCCGGTCAGATGAGAAGTCGCCAGAGGGGGATGGCCGAGATAGCGGCCGATGTATTTGGCAGCTTCGAGGCCTTTGGGATAGAAACTCTCGGTATAGACCTGGAAGCCACGATGGTCGTGGTAGCCCTGGGTGATGGCGTGTTGGAGATCTGGATCATGGGGATGCGCCTGGCGCAAGGCCTTGCAGAGCAGGTAACGCCATTTGGAGGCCAGGCGGTTGCCAGGGATCTCATCGATCTCCACCCAGGTATTATCTTTCAAGCCTCCTTTGGTCAAGACCAGGTGGACATGGGGTTTGAAACCGAGGTCGCGAACGAAGGTATGGACGGTGTAAACCATGCCGATACGCAGGCCGGGAGTGATGTCGTCAATGACTTCACGGACGGCCCGAGCGGCAACCTGCAGGAGGAGTTTCAACAGCGAGCGGTCGGCGTAGAAGAAAGGCCGCAGGAGGTCATCGATGGTTAGGGTGATGTGCAGATGTGGCACATCGAACATGTCTTTGGCGATATCGTTGACCCAGTTGTCCACGCGGACCTTGCCGCAAGAGGGGCAAAAGCGTGTCTTGCAGGAGAAGGGGACGCGATGTTCATACTGGCAGCCGGGACAAACCCACCTGGCATAGCTGCCCTCCGGGTCACGGCAGAACGTCATGCGCTGAACGATGTCTCGGGCGTAAGCTTGCTGATCGAAGGGGACTTCGTCGGCCAGGCGGAGGTCGCAGTAGCGCTCCCAGTGGTCGAGGAATATTTTGCGAAAGCGGTCGTGCCCGGTGGGGTGATTGAGAGGCTGCCAGGAGGAGATGTTTTGATTCTTAAGGAGTGACGGGTATTTATGCGCGACAATGGTCAGGATAACGATATGAAAGTCTAGACATCGGTTAGGATTGTTCTACGAGAGCGAATGGTTGGTGACGATTCTGGTTCCGGGTGCTTTCGCTTTGGTTGTGAAACCAGTCCGCCGTCTCCAGGTGCGAAGTGTGATTGTCCTTCTCGCCCAGCGAGTCGTCCAGGTTGATGTAAATCATCCTGGGCACACCCTGCTGTTCGGCTTGAGCCAGCACCCATTCCATCTGATTGGCGCGTATCGCCGAACGCATGGCCTCGGCGCTCCACGGACTGATCCGCAGACAATCCGCCATGTTGGAAGCATCCGGCGCTGCCAAAAACTGACGCTGCAGCGCGGACAACGTCTTTTCGTCCTCGCAGGTCAGGAGCGCATCCGCAATATTCAAGATGTGCTGACGTTGAGGCTTGGAGAGCTAGAGGTCTAACTGGTTGAGAAATGCACATAACTTCGGAGAATTGTGTAAAATACGGGTGAGCAGAGATATTCTCCTATTCGAACAGGTAGTTGGCTTTTTAGCCATTCTACTCAGGAGGTGTCCCATGTCCAACTTATCCATTTTTCGTCAATATCCAGTCACTCTATTTCGAATAAAGTCTATTCTATAAAGAGAAAATATCCACCCATGGTTTTAAATTCTGCCCGCGGAGGTAAAGATAAAAAAATGAAATCTCCATTGAAAATTTATCTCTGGCGAGCAGCATTCCTGCTGCTCGCTTGGTTGCTATTATTAGCCTGCAACTTGCTGGCATTGCCTACGGAATCCGCGACCACTCCAGCAGCACCGAGTCAGCCTACCGGTACAGCGACCCTGGCATCCAGCCAAGCCGTAGGAACGGCTACACCGACAGGCGCGCCAGAGGGCCAGACCGAATCAACTGCGACGCCCCCGGCTGAAAGCACGTCCTATACAGGCCTGTTCACGATCAAGGGCAGTTGGGAAACCCACCTTGATACAACGGCGTATGGTGGTCATAGTACGCTAAACCAAGTCGCAAATTTTATAGCCAGCGGCCAGCCGGACAACACGATGAAAGGGACTGTGCAGGTTACCACTGTCGCCACAACAGAAGGTACACATTGCGACTTTAACTGGACGAGCGGCATTTTAAATTGGAATGCCGTACTCAGCGGTACATTCCAGAAAAATTCGGACGGAAGCCTGACGGTTAGTTTAAATCCAACACCGCAGGAAGGCCCCCAATATTTTGATCCGTTGTTTGCTATAGGTCCCGGTTGCGGCGAGGGACCCCGCGCCACAAGAACCGTGTTACCGCCAAATATGGGTGGAACGCTGGTCAACGGTAAATTTGATATTCGGAAGGATGTTCCGGGAGCCGCTGCCACCGGATATCACTATGTGACGGGGCATATTGAGCTGGTCCCCAATCCTTGAATTAAAGTTTGCATCGGTTATCCGTAGGCACATCCGCACAGTGTGGATGTGCCTAATTTCCCCATTACATTATTGCTTATGGCCCTTGAAGAATTGCTGGGTGTTAGCGCGTTTTTGAGCGACTGATGAAGAACTGCCGAACAATACCTCCCAATCGATGCGTTCCAATTGCTTCGTGGATTCTTTCCCCGTCTTTGGATCCGTAATGATGCCCTCGGCTGCGATGTCCAAATGAAATAACTTACTGTCAAAACAATGGCGACGATTATTATTATCCATAAAACCGCTGGGATCTTTTCAAAAAACGATATCTTTATTCCGCTTTCCACCTTATTTTTTAGCAACTTGATCTGGTCGAGCCGGGCTTCGATCCAGTTGATGTGGGCCTGCTCGTCTTTGAGAATGCCCTCGAGCATTTCACGTGTGCCGTTGCCGCCTGCCTCGACGGCTAGTTGGATACTTTCATTTCGAGAGATCGAGGCTGGTGGTGGAAGTCCGCTTGAAAGGTTCCGGGATGCGCGAGGCGGGTCAGCATATCAACTTGATGCGGGTCTTCCGTAACATTGTGTGCAGCGGCCGCTGGAAGGAAGATTGGCCCAGTATTGAATAAAATGTTGGGTCTGCGAAGGGGGAGAGGAACAGAGAAGATAATGCGCAAAGTCGATATCCCCCAAACTCCACCCAACAAACTACCTCAAAACCAAAACCCCTCACAGATAATCACTGACGCTAAACGCGTGATACAATTGCAGTACATTTATTATATGGAGGTTCCTGTGAATAAAACTGCTACGATCACTGTCCGGCTGGACCCGCAGGTTAAGAAGAACGCCGAGGCTGTGCTGAAAGCGCTTGGCTTGACCACCACACAGGCGGTGAATCTGTTCTTTACCCAGGTCAGTTTAATAAGGGGATTCCTTTTGATGTGCACATCCCCAACGAGGCAACTGCAAAAGCCATTGAAAATGGTCTTGCCGGACGCGGCCTGCATACAGCTGCGAACATGGATGACTTGATTGCCCAATTGGAAGCATAGATGCTTGTCCTTCGCTATACTGCTTCATTCAAGAAGGATTACAAGCGCATGCAGAAACGTGGCTATGATATGGCGAAATTGCGCCAGGTATTAGAGCAATTAGTTAGCAGTGAAACGCACGCAGAACAGTACAAGGATCACCCTTTGCGCGGCAGTCATGCGGGTGCACGGGATTGTCATATCGAGCCGGATTGGGTGCTAATCTATGCCATCGTGGGGGAGGGGTTGCGCCTGTTGCGCACCGGCGCGCACACCGATCTCTTCAAGAAGTAACGGGGGACGATGACTGTCCCAAGATGCCTGGCAAGATAGTCGGCTTTTACCTTGTCCCAAATGTTCTGAGGACATACAACTGGACAAGTCATCGCCGGTGATAGCCTTGACCCCGCCGCGCCGCCAGGGGTGGTCGGCGGCATGCCATGTCAGACGGCTACGCCAACCCAATTTGAAGAAATCCCAGGAAGCTGCCTGGCTCTGGACGGTGCTATCCCATGAGTTTATCGAAATCTTCCATGCTTACTGCTGGTAATGTGCTAAAGGAGATCCCCAGCAGTTTGGTCAAGGCCGCTGAGGTCTTCATTGCCCGCTCGGTATCGGGCAAGTCTACGATGAGAACCAAATCTACTTCTCCGAGCAGTGCATACCCGGATTTAAGTTCTCCACCATACTTCTTTATCAAAGCAATGGTAGCATTGGTGCGTTTGGCGCTGATTCCCTTCACTGCCTCCGCTGAATACTTGCCAAACATTAGATAAGTGGCCATGCCAACCTTTCCTTTCTGTGTTTATTTTATTGAGTGACGAAATTTGGAATTTCTCCAGATAACCCAGGCTAATGATGTGATTGTTTTCGAGTGACGACACGCCGCCTAATCTTTTTAGCGTCAAAAATACCATTAAAAACGCCTAACAA
Source organism: uncultured Chloroflexia bacterium (assembly GCA_963753465.1). Taxonomy (GTDB): domain Bacteria; phylum Chloroflexota; class Anaerolineae; order Anaerolineales; family Villigracilaceae; genus UBA877. Next base: position 353,925 of record CAVWCJ010000002.1, on the reverse strand, counting down.
AACCCCAAGAGTTGGTATGGTGAAACATGTAGCGAGTGATGGGTTTTCGATGGGGAGATTTCAGGGAAGAGTCAACGCGCTCCTGGTATGCTTGATCCTCCTGGGGTTTGGTTGATTTCAAAAAAATGGATTTAAATTCGATTTCAACTAGCTCTTGGATGTGCGCGACACGCCATTTTTCTCTTTGACTGCTTCCCAGAAAGCCTTGTGTGGAATTCCTTTGCCGGCTTTGAGGCTCTGTCTGGATTTGTTTAGCAAAGCTTGAAAGCGTGGAGATCTGGAGAACAGGATACGCTCCAGATCGTCATCGTCGATTGGGGCAAGCAGAATGGCAACCGCCTTGCCGTTGCGAGTGATCACAACGGGACCGTTAGTCTCTGCTTCCTGTAGATAGGCGCTGAGTTTTGCCTTTACATCGGCTAGTGATGCGATTTTCATGATTGAAACTCCTCTCCGGCAATAAACAACACACTACCATCTTTGATGCCAATTGCTAATATCCAGACAGTTTTTTCGTTTTCGATGACTTCGTAGAATACCCGAAATCGGTTGTCTGGACCGAATTGCAGCTCCCATGTAGAACCAAATGGCCCAGGTAATTCTTCGAGCGGCTTCCTATTACGGGTCAGCCTCTTTGGTGTATGCGACAATTGCTCGTCGATGGCCTTCTCAATCAAGGGGTGGTACTTCCGCTCGATTGCGTCGATGTGATCGGCCACTTCCGGTGAGTAAACAATCGCGAATTTTGGCTGACGCGTCATTGACCATAATTATAGTCAGTTATTGCCTGGTGTCAACCCGCGAGTCACCGGTGAATGCCCACAAGTATAAGTGAAGGACAAAAACTCTGCCAACTTTGGTAATAATTTGTTGCCGAACAAAATCTTACCCAGGAAGCAGAGCCATGTGGAATATACCTCTCACGGACATCTTCGCCAAGATGCCGGTTGAAGAACTGGATCGAACGATGGACGATTTTCTTTCTCCGATAACTGAATTGTTGCCAGAAGAACGCCTGCGGCGAGCGGTAGCCCTGACGGTCCGCGGCATTCTGGCGCAAGAGACGCCGGTGATTGCCGCCATGGCCCAAAGTGTTTCCAGACAGAAACTGGATTGTTGGGCAGCCGCGAAACGCATCTATCGATTTGTCGAGACTAAGAGGTTCAATCATCATCAGCTCTATAAAGGGATGTACCAGATTGCCTGTCGGTCGGTGGCGTAGGAACAGCAGGATAATCTGGGGGTGGCGTTGGATCCGGTCAACTTCGAGAAGCCATATACCAAAAAGTTGCAGGGGGTCAGTACGGTGCACAAGAGCACGCCGCCGAATCTGGCCGAAGGTCCCGACACCTAACGGGAGGGCGAAGCCCGGCTGGCGCGCACTTGCACCGCACTCAAGTGCAAGTGTGGCTATCCGGCCATGACCGCCACCGTGGTCAACACGGCGGTACCCGCCCTCTCGTATGCAAACTGGTTCTCGTATCAAACCGCAGACTTCAGCAGCCAGAACCGGGAGATCCACCGCTCGATCCGCACCACCCGCTGGGTTTTTCCCGGCCAAAAACAGCGATTTCCCAGAAGGACACCGGGACGGTATGTGATGGATTCGGGCGGGGATGACCACATCGTCCCGATGTCCCTGCGAAAAAAACTTTGCTTTTTTGGAGCCGGATGAGTTTATTATCACCGCCACCCACCTGGAATGGCTGGTGGAAGTCCACAACGCCCGCCTGGATCGCTGGGAAACCGAGCATTTGCAGGATTTGGTCGATTGTGTTCTCTGGCAGGCTACCTACCAGGCTGCCTTCCATCACGCCGGGCGTACCCGATTGGCCAATCTCCAAATGGGCTGGTTCCAGATCCGCCTGCCGGAATCCCACCAGGAGCTGTGGGCCTTGGTGGTCGAAAGCGACCTCGAAAGCCGCATTCTGACTCTCTTGACCCATATACCCATCCCGAATGAAACCATTGCTCAGGAAATCTACAACGACTGGCGCTTACGCGGACGCATTGAACACGGTTATCGTTTTGACCAGGAGCAGAGCCTGGATGTCGAAGACCTGCGGGTCCATACGGTAGAACGGATGCGCCGTGTTTTCGCTCTGGTCCTGGTGGCTGCTCAGTTCGTCTTCCACATCATGAAACGCTGGCCGCCCAAAGCAGTCCTCTGGCTGTGTAAACTAGGTGGCAAGCTCGGCCTGAAAACAGATCGGGATGGCCCTTACATCTTGCTCCGCGGTTTGAGCGCTGTTTGGCAAACTGTCGCCACTCTCTCCTGGACCGCTCTCCAGCCTTTCCCGCATTATCCATTTCGGAGTTCTTGAGATATGAGTAATCACCGGGATAAATACTTGAATTAAGGTCAAATTTATCGTATTATAATCATAACAATTGTGGGACCTCTCAGAGGGTGATAGACAAAAACTTTGGGTTTTCCCCCCAGGCCGGGTTGAATGTTTATGCATTCACCCTGACGGGGACAGATGCCAGTGCAACGTACAGCGGCTACGCGGCGACCACCGATGGGAATGGGCAGGCAGTGTTCAGCCTGCCGGATGGGAGCTACCGCTTCCGGGCGGATTTGAATGGGACGCAGTTCTGGAGTGATCTCCAGACCAGTTGCACGGTTCCGGACTGCACGAGCGATGCGGTGACAGTCACCAAGCCTTTGACGGTGACGGTGAAAGATACCGACGGCGCGTCTAGGGCCGGACTGTCGGTTTATGCCTTCGATGGCACGACCTACACCGGCTACAGCGGCACGACAGACACCAATGGCCAGGCGCAGTTCACCCTGCCTGAGGGCAGCTACCGCTTCCGGGCGGACCTGAACGGGACCCAATTCTGGAGTGGGGATCAAAACGGCTGCACGCTTCCCGGCTGCATGGGGGCTGAAATTACGGTGACCTTCCCTCTGACCGTGACGGTGAAAGACATGGATGGTACGCCTGCCTCCGGGCTTCAAGTCTATGCCTTTGATGGTACGACCTACACCGGCTACAACAGGACGACGGATGCCAATGGGCAGGCCGTGTTCACCCTGCCTCAGGGCTCGTACCGCTTCCGGGCGGACCTGAACGGCACCCAGTTCTGGAGTAGCACCGAAAATGACTGCAGCCTGCCGGGCTGCACAGCCGATGCGGTTACGGTGACCAAACCGGTGACCGTCACGGTCGCCGGCCAGACGGGTTAGCCGTACCCCGGCCTGAGCGTTTATGCCTTTGACGTGGATACTTACACCGGCCGCAGCGGCACCACCGACAGCCATGGGCAGGTGACCTTCACCCTGCCGCAGGGCAGCTATCGCTTCCGGGCGGATTACAACGGTGTCCAGTTCTGGAGCGGTGACCAGAACACCTGCACTATACCCGGCTGCAAGACGGCTGCCGTGACCCTCCCGGGCGGACGAGGAGGGGAGACGAGCGTCACGATCAATTACACCTATGATCCGCTTTACCGGCTGACTGCGGCTGATTATTCGGATGGGGAGTATTTCCATTACACATACGATGCAATGGGCAACCGGCTGACCCAGGATTCGACCATCCTTGGCTTGCCGACCAGCACCAGCTACACGTATGACAACGCTAATCGTCTGACCAGTGTAGCTGGCGTCCCCTACACTTGGGATGCCAATGGGAATCTATTGAAGGATGGCACGAACACCTATACCTATGATTCCGCCAACCAGCTTACCGCGGTCAGCGGGCAGCAATCCACGGTGGGTTATTCCTATAACGGCCTCGGAGACCGCCTGCAGGAAACCGTGAACGGCCAAACTTCGCAATTCACCCTCGACTTGGCCTCCGGTCTGACCCAGGTACTCGACGACAACACATATATCTACCTGTATGGCAATGGCCTCATCTCTCAGGCAAAAGGATCCGACACGGAATATCCCCTAGATGATTCCATCAGGTCCGTGCGGCAGATAACGGATGCTAATGGAACTGTCACCCCTACTCAGAATTACGATCCTTATGGCGATATTGTAAGCAATTTAGGAAACAGCACTTCTGCTTTTGGTTTCAGTGGAGAATACACGGATCCTGACGGTTTGTTGTATTTGCGTGCGAGATATTATGCAATAAAACAAGGTAGGTAACTGCTCAGCCAGTTAATGAGACAAATGGAGGACAATAGGGGTTTCCAGCGAATGCCAGGCGCAACGCCGCCAAAACGTTTTGGCCATTTTTGCGAGCGGTCGATAGATATCCACGCACTTGGCAGAAAGTCTGAGCCCCACGGCTCGAACGGAAGCAACCGGAGATCTTCTGCTTGACCTTCATCATGCGAATATCGCGTTCTGCCTGGTTATTATCAAACGGAACCTTAAAATCACACATAAAAGCCAAGACTGCGGTTTTGTGATCCCGAAAGCGGTCCAACAGGTTGAGAGGAGGCGATTGTTTGATCCGGCCTCGCTTCCTGGGCTGATCGTCTGGTCTGGTAGGTGCAGGGTTGGTCCGATATCCCTGTCGGAGGAGGGCATCATACCGTTTTTCAAACGCCTTCCGCTGAGCGGGGGGCAGGCTGGAACGGTGGGCGGTTGTGGAGCGTTCCACGGCCTCTTTGATCTCGAGTAGCAGATCGATCAGACCGGTCTCCCATGCCTGCGGATAGCGTTCCTGGAGAAACTTCAGCTCCCGCAAATGATGGGCGTTACACAGGGCATGGGCACAGGGATAGACGAAGTAGCTCTTCCAACCGTCGTGCATGGCCCGTCCTTGCAAGGCGGGCAGGATCTGCATCGCATCCATGGCAGGCTGGCCTCGCCGATCGTGCACGGCATAGAAGGTCAATTTCCCCGTACTGGCCGAATGCAGCCAGTGGAGCCCACCGCCGATCCGGGTTCCGGTTTCATCGAAGTGCACCACGGCTTCCTTCCGGGTCAGATGATCTTGAATGGCCGTATTCACCCCTTGGACCTGCCCGGCGACTTCCTGGCAGGCCTCCACGATCGTGCCTTCGGACACCCCTTGCCCATAGAACTCGGACAGGGTTTCACTCACCCGCTCCAAAGGGATCATCTGGTACTGGTTCAAATACACCATCTGGGCCTTGATCTCGGGTCCGTACTGAACCGGCTGCGAGACCCCTTTTGGAAAGTCTGCCCGGGTCACTGCTCCGCAGCGAGGACAGCGCTTGATCTCTGCCTGGTGCTCCGTTACCTCGATCCGTACCCGCGGCGGGTCGAACACCTGACGTTTCTCGATGGCATCCGCCTTGACCTTCGTCAGGGGAGAGTGGCATTGTCGGCAGCTCGCAACCCGATGCACTTGCACCCGGTCGGGATGGCTTACCGCTTGCAGGGTCGTCCCCGAATGGCCGGCTTGACCGCCGCTTTTCCTGCCGTGGCGCTTGCGGAGACTCTTCGGTGCCGGTTTCCTCAACCCATCACTGGAAGGTGGCTGGTTGCTGTTATGACTATCCTTCGCCAGCCGATCTTCCAGTGCCTGTACTCTTTGGGAGAGAAGCAAGAGACTCTGCTCCAAGGTTTGAATCAGCTCCGCAACCGCATCTTCTCCCTGGCGGTAGATCGCTCGGATCTCTTCTTCCCGATGGATCTTGATCGGCTCCATGTGCTCCATTGTCCGTCCATCGGGAAACTTTGACAAGAATCTTTTATCCTGTTTTTTCTAGATTTTTGACTCATATGGCTGAGCAGTTACCAAGGTAGATTTATTACTCAGGATGCATGGGCAGGAGATCAAAATAACCCAGAAACACTCAACCGTTATTCTTACGCGCTGAACAATCCTACGTTATATGTTGATCCAAGCGGTCATCAGGTAGAGGTAGCTGCAGCAGCTGGTATTTTGCTCGAGGCTCTTGGAGAAATTTTGTTAAATGCTGCCGTGGGCTTCGTTGTTGGAGCAGCAATTGGAGTTGCGGTAGGAGGTGGTTTTGCTGCCCTTAATTACGGATGGGCGCTTTCTGGTGAATGTGGCTGTGAAATGCAACGACATGCTCAATCAATGAGTTTCTGGGCTTGGGTAGGATCACAGGCGCTTTCAGCAGGTCTCATTGGTGGTGTATTTGGTGCCATAGCCGCGACTATGCCGATCGCAATGATCATAATCGGTGGTGTAGGAATTGCCCTTTCAGCTTTGGATATCTATAACACCGGCCAGATTATGATTAATCAGACAGGGATTACGTGGTGTACAATCACTAGAATATTACTGGATGTTGCATTCATTGCCCTAAGCGTTTACGGAATAGGAAAAGCGATCAGTGAGTGGCGCGCAAGTGGTAGTCCATTCGAATGGGGATCGGGGAGCGAACCTGGAAAATGGGGGGCAAGAAGAGGTACTTCAAGTGGAGCAGATTATGAAGAGTATATCCGTCAACAATTTGGCAATCCAAGTAATAAAAATTATATTGTGAATAATGGTGAACGAAATGTTTATTTTGATGCTTGGGATGCAGCAAATCGCATCCTCATTGACGCTAAATCCTCATCAGGAAATTCGATTTATGACCTTGTTCTCACAGAACCATGGGCGAGTGACAGTATATTATCCGAGGCAGAGGCTCAAGTCGCTGCTGCACAGTCGTCCGGTACTAAAGTCGAATGGTACGTAAATAATTTGTCAACAGCGGACACGTTACAAACCTTTTTTGATTCAATGAATATACCAATCAATACCTTCGCCAATTATGTTGAAATGGAAGGTTCCAAAGCCGGGTAAATCATGCCCAAACGAGCAATTTGCTCAAAAATGTCGGCCAAAATAATGGCATCAGGTATTTCCGGAAGCATTTTTATTGTCTCGACTGCATATCGATAGCCATGATAGTGTGCCTTCAAATCCAGGATACTGAAATCTGGATTGTTCCGTTGAAAACGGCGCAAGAGCACCTGTGAGAGGTTGACCAGGAAGAAGGCCAGGTTGGCAGCATTGGTTACTGCGATCTTTTCGATGTTCATGAAATCCTCGAGGCCCCAATATTGCTTGGCGTCGCGGAAGTTGAACTCGATCTGGAAGCGCAGGCTGTAGAACTGGATCAGTTTGTTGTAGTTCAACTCCAAATCTGTGCTGAACAGAATGACATGGGCCTGGGCCTGAGTATCCAGATTGGTTTTTAGGATAATGACCACATTGAGCGGTAAAGCAAATTCCTTGTTGAGTAGTTTGGCCTGATAAATATCAGTACGAATATTCTTTTCAAGCTTGCTCTCCTTCAAATACTTCGGATCCATTTTGCGAACGATCACTTTGTCGCCATATTTCGGATGAGGCCCACAGCCTGGATAGGGACCGATATAAGAAAAGTACAAAGCCGCATCCTGGCGGAGTTTCGAGATCAACTGCAATCCGGTCTGGGTCACCATCCATGCGCTCGGATAATTGCCGAAGTGACCATCCATGACCAGGTATTTGAGCGCCAGAACCTTGCCAATTTGCTGCAAAAACGCCTTCAACGCCACCTGGATCCGCTGTAACTCGGCATTGAGCACGACTTCGGCACTCTTTTTGTTCCGGCTGCCCTTCGGTCGTCCACGTTGGCGCTTTTCTCCAGGTTCTTTCTTCTTGGCCTGCTTCTTGGCTTTGCTGGCAGCCTTCTCCTCGTCACTCCGCACGATCTGATCGATCTGCACCGGGTAGGATTTCTCTTCTCGAACATGGATCAGCGAAAAAGCAAAGAAGGCCAGCCCCGCGATCGGACGTTGTTGCAAACTCGAAAAAAAGCGATCCAATCCATAGGTCTCTTTACCCGCTTTCCCGCACACCACTTCGTCGCCTGCCAGAATGTACTCATCCTTGGGATCCCACAGCCATTTCTGGAAGAAGCTCCACATCACTTCCGCCCAGGGAATCTGGGTGTGATACCAGCGCTGGATCGTCCGATAGCTACCGCCTTTGTCGGTCCAGCGCGAGATCCCCAGCATCGTTACTCGTCCGGTCATCATCAGCATTCCCAGGATGACCCGGCTCAACTGGCGCAAAGTCGTTTTCGAAATCAGAGGTGCTATGCTTTGTAAAAGTGCTAGAATGTCTGTCATGGGCTTCTCGGGGTAAGTTGTTGGGTGAGACCTCAACTTTACCCGATTAGCCCTATTTTGTCAGTTCATTTTTGGCGAAGGTATTGCCAATTAGAGTGATTTATTTCCAGGGACCAAAATAGCACACTGACATCAGGCTGGAGGTGTTTATGCGCTGGGATGAAACGAATCATGTATATAGGCCGGGAGACTATTCTCTCGATCTTCGGTGGTTCAAGGGACGAGATGCGCTCACAACGCTTCTCGCGTATAGCTCGGGATTACAAATCCTGAATCCTGCTTTGGTGTTTGCGGAATACAACGGGAAACCCTTTTCCATAAGTGAAAATAGCCTTCAAGAGGCTATCGAGGAACGTTCAATTAATTTCAAGCAAATGAAAGGTGGAGAATCCCATCTAAACCGTCTGATGATGATTTTTCGAACAAGGATTGAAGGGATCGACCTGTTAACAGTATTGCAAAACACGGAGGAAAATAAAACACTGACGACAATTATCAGCCTGGATTTTGAGGAGAGACATTTGGACACTTCAACCGGGGTATTTACTTATAACGGACTTCGTGATCTATTTCGTAATCTTATAATGACCTTACAACCAGACAATGCTGTGTTGAAGCGTAAGGCTCCACCAACAGCAAGGTGGTACTGGGACACTCGCTCCGATGTCGACACCATGAAGGTACCAGTGGCAATTGAGTGGTTCAATTATTTTACTCTAGATTGGATTAAAAGAATTGGAGCAAGTAAGTTTAAAGCTATACCACAAGGAGAAATCGAAAAAATGCCTTTTGGGTTGATATACATTTTACAAGAAGAAACCTTTTCGTATGACAACCCCAAACATGTAGTCCGACAGAAAATACTTCAAGAATATCTTGGATTAGAGAATCTTCATCATAAATTCCCGAGGGTATAAGAGTCTTATGGCCTTAGATGATAGCCGCCTCCTCCTGAGTCGATTGAATGGATGGTGCAAGCCCGCAGGAGGGCAGCAGGAGTGTCATAGCAGTGATTATTGAGATCCATTTGATGCGCATGTTTTACCCTCCCAGAGCCAAATGCATTGATGTTAGGTTCCCCAATCCCGCAGATAAAGGAAATCGTACCCAACCGTCCGGTTGCTGAGCTTGGCAATCGGCGGTAGAACGCGCTTGAACTGGGCCTTGCGCACCCGTTCGACGACCACCTTTACAAACTTCTCGTCGAACCCGGTCTCGATGCATTCCTGGGGGTGGTAGCGCTGGTCGACGAGCAGGAAGAGCAGCTGGTCCACTTCGGCGTAGGTGAAACCGAGTTCCCCCTCGTCGGTCTGCCCAGCCCACAGGTCTGCGCTGGGCGGCTTGGCGATGATACCTTCAGGGATTCCAAGCGCCTTTGCAAGCTGCCGCACCTGGGTCTTGTACAGATCGCCGATCGGGTTCAAGGCGCAGGCCGAATCGCCGTACAATGTCGTGTAGCCAAGCAGGATCTCGGTCTTGTTGCCAGTGCCGACCACCAGCCCTTTGAAGGCCTCTGACTGGTCGTAGGCGACGATCATGCGGGCGCGTGCCATAAGGTTCCCTTTGCGCACCTGGCTGATCTCAGGGTCGCGAGCGATCAATGGGTCGACCATCTCGGTGATGGAGATAGTCTGCGATTGGACGCCCAGCTGGTCGATCAAGATTTGGGCATGCTCGAGCGAATCCGGGGCGGAAGTTCTGTAAGGCAGGCGGAGGGCCAGCACGTTCTCTGCGCCGAGGGCTTCGGCAGAGAGTGCACAGGAGACGGCTGAATCCAGCCCGCCGGACAGGTTGACCACCGCCCGGGTGTATCCGGTTCGGGTGATTTCGCTGTGGATGAATTCCGTCAGGATTTTGCGGACCAGGTCGGTGTTAATTGTCAGGTCAGTCATAGAAGGTTTGCTCACAGCACCATGAGGAAAAATACGAGGCCGTGCAGGATAGCCGAGGCGTAGGTGCTCCGGCCGTAATGGCGGGCAAGGCCAAACAGGATCGCTCCAACATAAAGCTGAAGCTGCCGGCTGAGCCACATTTGCGGGGTTGCGTGCCAAAGAGCTCCGTAGAAGATATCATCCGGCAGGTGGCGAAGGCCAAAAAGCAGGGCAGGCAGGAGCAGGCTGGTCCAGAAGCCGTATTTTGCCAGCTGGGTCTGCATCAGGCCGCGGAACATGGTCTCTTCGCCGGCAACGGTTATCCCAACGTATACTACGATCAGCAATAATAAACCGAGCGCCCCCAGGAGGCTGTTCGAGTGGAGCGGTTGCGTGCCCGGAAGGCTGTAGGGAATGGATGAACCAAATAAACGCAAGATGAGGACCTCAGCAGCCAGGACCAGGATGAAAGCTGATACTCCTGCCAGGAAAGTCCGCCAGCCGTGCCACTGCCAGCCAAGTGCCTCCCTCAGCGGACCCATCGGTTTAGTCCACCAGAAACGCAGAACGAGCAAAGGCAGCACCAGATTCCAGATCTGGACGAGTCCTAACTGGAACAATACCCCGATGGCAGCATTGCGCGTCCATCCGATGTACCATCCCCCATGCAGCAGGGAGGCCAGACCCACGATCACAAAATTGGCGACCAGCCAGACGATAAGGATCCGTTTGAGCACTTCAGAATCCGCTCCAGTTCTTGCTGGACCAGCTCGGGTCGCTCGTCACGCAGCAGCGGCAGACGGGCACGGGTGCGGTGCAGCTGGTTCAAATCGATTTCCGCCGTTGTCAGGGATTCTTCATAATAAGGAGCCTGGACCACCAGCTTGCCGTCCGGGCCAAAGATCGTCGAGCCGCCCCAGAAGTTCAGCCCGTCTTCAAACCCGGTCCGATTGGCATGGGCGACGAATACCGTGAACAGGCTGGCATAGGCCTGGTTGGTATGTTCCACCCAGGCGGAGGACTCCAGCTTCGGCCCGCCGTTCAGGCCCCGGCCAGGTGAAGCGGATGAGAAAAGCAGCAGGTCAGCCCCATCCAGCCAGAGCAGGTAGGGCGGGGAGGCGTGCCAGAAGTCCTCGCAGATCAAGAGGCCGGCACGTCCGAAGCGGGTGTCGAAAGCACGCAGACGGTCGCCGGGGGCGAAGAAACGGCCTTCATCGAACATACCGTAGGTCGGCAGGTAGACCTTGTGGTGCACAGCGATGACCTCACCTTTGGAGAGATAGGCCGAGGCAATGTAGAAGCGGTGGCGGCTGTCCTCGTCGACGAAGCCCACCACCAGGTCGATGCCCCGGCTGGCCTTCAAGAGGGGGCTGAAGACCGGGTCGTCCGCAGATGGGCGGCAGGAGACTGTCGGGACCAGGTCCTGCAGGACGTAGCCGGTCAGGGAAAGCTCGGGAAAGACCAGCAGATCAGTCCTGTCCTGCCGGGCCTGCTTCACGAGGGCCAGGTGCTTTTCCAGATTGGCCTGGACGCCCCCCAGACGGGTGTTGATTTGCGCGAGCGCAAGGTTGATTTTCATAATTCCTTTGTACTTATATTACCATAAACACAGATTCGGATTTATACCGCCAGGTACTGGATTGCTATACAATTAGGCCGATGTTCATTCATCTCACCACGCATTCGGCATTTTCCCTGCAGGAGGGGCTGCTGCAGCCCGCCGAGCTCGCCGGGGCGGCACAGGCGAACGAAATGCCGGCCCTGGGTCTGACCGATCACCGTCTGCTGAGTGCTTCCGTGGAGTTTGTGATCGCCTGCCGGCAAGAGGGGGTACAGCCCCTGCTCGGGCTGGAGATTGACCTGGAGACGGGCAGGCTGGCGCTGCTCGCGACCAGCCTGGAAGGCTGGTCGAACCTATGCCGCCTGAGCAGTGCCCTGGCCCTCAGTCCGGAGCCCGAGGCAGCCTGCCCGATCAGCCTGCTCTCGGCACACTCCCGCGACCTGATTGCCCTGAGCGGTGAGCAGGGCGATCCCACGGGAGGGCGCCTGCAGCAGTTGAAAGAGGTTTTCAAAGACCGGTTGTATGTCAACATCCAGGAGCCGGCTGCGGGAGTGCACCTTGCAATCCTGGCCCATAAGCTGTCGCTTCCGTCGGTCATTTCCCATCCGGTCTACACCCTGACGCCTGAACAGGCGACGCTGCAGACTACCCTGGCGGCCATCCGCCTGAACCAGCCGCTCGGGCGCATTCCCCCGTCTTCTGCAGCACCCGCCGGGGCGTACTTTGTCAGCCGGGAGGAGATGGAGGCGCGCTACAAAGATTTTCCAGCACCTCTTGCAGCAACGGAGGAGATTGCTGCCCGCTGCAAATTCGACCTGCCGCTGGGGATCGCCCGCATGCCCACCGTGCCTCTCCCGCCCGGCCTGACCTCTGCCCAGTATCTGCGCCAGAAGGCGGAAGCCGGTGCCCGGGAGCTCTACGGCAAGATCGGGGGGGAGGTCCGGGCTCGTCTCGACCACGAGCTGGAGGTGATCGCCCGCATGGGCTTCGAGCCGATCTTCCTGATCGTGGAGGAGCTCCTGGATTTCGCCCGCCGGTCCGGCGTGCCGTTCTCCTCGCGCGGTTCGGCAGCCTCCTCGCTCGTGGCACACTGCCTGGGCATCACCAGCCCGGATCCGCTGCGCCTGGACCTGTTTTTTGAGCGCTTTCTCAACCCGGCCCGCACCACGCCGCCGGATATCGACACCGACCTGTGCTCGCGGCGGCGGGATGAGGTCATCCAGCATGTCTTCGATGTCTATGGGGCAGAGCGGGTTGCCATGGTCGGAACGATCAACCGCTTCCGGCCGCGCTCGGCGCTGGGGGAGGTGGCCAAGGCCCACGGCCTGTCGCCTGGAGAGCTGCGTGAGCTCACGAACCAGCTGCCTTACGGATTTTTCGCCCGCATGCAGGAGGGCGAACCCGGGCAGGAACCTGCCTCGCCATTTGCCGAGCTGCGCCTGGAGCACCCCTCTCCTTCCTACCGGCGCATATTTGATGAAGCCGAAGCGCTCTTGAAGTTGCCGCGTCACTTATCGGTGCATGCCGGTGGGCTGATTGTCGCCCCCGGGGTATTGACCGACCTGGTACCGGTGATGCGTTCGGGCAGCAAGGGGGTTACGATCACCCAGCTCGACCTCGGGGCAGTCGAGGCGCTCGGCCTGGTCAAGATCGACCTGCTTGGGATCCGCGGGCTGACCGTGCTCGGTGACGTGGCCGAGTTCATTCAGATGAGTAAACCCGCGGAGCATGCCGGCCCGCTGGATGTGCTCGAGACGATCCCCTCCGACGATCCCGAGACCTCAGCCCGATTGGAGCACGGGCATACCATCGGCTGTTTCCAGATCGAAAGCCCGGGAATGCGCGCCACCCTGCGCGAAATCCGGGCGCGCTGCTGAGGATGACCTGATGGCGGCCCTGGCGCTCTACCGCCCGGGACCGCTCTCCGGTGGGATGAAAGAAGCCTTCGTTCGGCGCTTCAAGGGGGAGGAGCCGGTCAGCCACATTCATCCAGCCCTGGAGGCGCTGCTCGGGGAAACTTTCGGGGTCATCCTGTACCAGGAGCAGGTGCTGAGGATCGCCCACGAGCTGGCCGGGTTCAGCCTGGCGGAGGCCGACCTGCTGCGCCGGGCGATGAGCCATTTTGACCCCGGCAAAAAGATGCAGGAGCTGGAGCGGAAGTTTGTCAGCGAGGCGGCCACCCGCAGCGGAATACCGGAGGAAACCGGCGAGAGGGTTTGGGAGATGATGGCCGCCTTCGCCGGGTACGGCTTCCCCAAGGCACACGCGGCCTCCTATGCAAGGGTGGCCTGGCATTCGGCGTGGTGCAAGACGCACTTTCCCGGCGAGTTCATGGCCGCGGTGCTTGCCAACTGGGGCGGGTATTACAGCCAGCGGGTCTACTTGAGCGAAGCGCGGCGGATGGGACTGACTGTCCGCCCGCCGCATGTCAATTCCTCCGGGCAGAATTTCGTCTACGCCGATCTGATCGATGACAGGGTATCACCCGGACAGAAGGCACTATTCATGGGACTGGATCAGGTCAAGGAGCTTACCCAGCGAACGATCGAGCGGATCCTGCACAACCGGCCGTTCCGCTCCCTGGAGGATTTCCTGACCCGGGCCGACCCGCGCCCTCAGGAGGCCGAGAACCTGGCCCGCATCGGGGGGCTGCGAGGCTTTGGAACGATCCCGGCGATTTTAAACCGGTTAAAGTCCGGGGGTTGGCGCTCCGGCCAGCCTAGCCTGTTCGAGTGGGGCGAGACCGGTGGAGAAGATTGGACACTTGAAGAAAAGGTGGCTGCCCAGCAGGAGCTCCTGGGGATCAGCCTGGATGCACATCCGCTCGAGCTGGCCTCTCAGGCGGTTTCGGCGTCCGGGGCGATCACAACGATTGAGGCTGCCGAACGGATCGGCCAGCGCGTAACTGTGGCAGGCATCCGCCAAAGCTCGCACCGCAGCAAAACGGCCAAGGGTGACCTGATGATGTTCCTGAACCTGGAGGACCTGGACGGGATGCTGGATGTGATCGTGTTCCCGGATGTTTACCGGCGAGCGCGGAGCATCCTCAGCTCAACGGAGCCGATCCTGGTAACGGGGAAGATGGAAATGGACGCCGCTCGCAGCGAGCCGTTATTGAGGGCTGAAAAAGTGACCCGGGTGGGATAGTCGCCCACCCGGGAATTTATATTCTTTAGTCGCAAGAGCTGGTTTGATTGCCTGGAGAAGGATTAGCCCAGAGCTTTCAGAACCCGGTCAGGTGTGAACGGAATCTGACGAACACGGGCGCCAGTCGCGTCGAAGATGGCGTTGGCGACCGCCGCGGCGGTGGTCACTGAAGACGGTTCCCCCGCACCGACGGCCGGCTGGTCGGGCCGGTTAATGAGGACGATTTCAACATCCGGGACTTCGGAAAAGGTAAGAATGGGATAGGTATCCCAATCCCGGCTTGTCACCCGCCACTGGTCGAAGTGGACCTCTTCCTTGAGAGCGCGGCTGAGGGATTGGATGATGTTCCCCTCGATCTGGTTTTTCAGGCCATCTGGATTGATGATCAACCCGCAGTCGTGGGCAAGGACAATACGCCTGACGCGTACCGCTCCGCTGGTCTTGTTCACCTCGACGAAGGCAATGCAGGCAACGATGGCCTGCTCGTTTTCGTAGCGGGCGAAGGCGACCCCGCGGCCTGGCACCACATTCTCACTGCTGGGCTGCGGGGAGGGGTGTGCCTCCCAGCCAGCCTTCTCGGCAGCGGCATTCAGGACCTCCCTCAGGCGCTCCTCTTCCAGATAGCGCAGACGGAACTCCAATGCGTCCACGCCCGCCGCGGCCGCCAGTTCGTCCATGAAGGATTCGTTGGCGAAGGTGTTCTCCGCACCGCCCAGACTGCGGAAGGAGGAGGAACGCAGCGGAGGATTGGTGTGATAATGGACGGTCACCCGCTGGACCGGTAAGGAATAGTTGGTCGGTGCGTTGCGCTCAGCGCCGAAGGAAAACAGGGACTGCGGGGCACCCTGCCCGGAGAGCAGCTGTGAGGCTACGAGCTGCCCGCCGAAGCGCGCCCGAGCCACGTGGGAGGGAGACCAGACTTGATAATCCCAGGCGGTCACCCGGCCCTCCTCGTCCAGGCCGCCGTCCACCTCCATCACCATCGCCGGCGCTTTCGGCTCCCAGATAAATTCATCCTCGCGCGACCACTGCAGGCGCACCGGCCGGCCTGCAGCCCGGGAAAGGAGGACCGCGTCCGCGGCGGCATCATCCGATCCGTTCTGGCCGTAGCTGCCTGCGCCTTCCAGGCAGATCATATGCACATTTTCCTCAGGGAGCTCAAGCAGCTGGGCGAGCGCACCTCGCAATGGGTAGGGCCCGGGAGTGCTCGACCAGACTGTGACCTGGTCGCCTTTCACATTGGCGACGGCGCAGGATGGTCCGATTGAGGCGTGGGCATGGTAGGGCTGGAAATAGGTTGCATGCACCAGCCGGGCCGATTGCTTTAGCGCAGCCTCCACATCCCCCTGCTCGACAATCCGACTGTCCTCGGTCGGCAGGGCGCGCAGGTGGGTATACAGCTCCTCCATGCGCGGCAGGGATGGAGTTTCCTCCCAGGTCACCTTGAGCTCTTTGGCGGCGAGGATCGCCTGCTCCTCACGCTCGGCAATGACTCCAAGAAAATTGCCCTGGTGGACTACCTGGACCAGACCGGGAATACCCCTGACCGAACTCTCGTCGATCGATTTGAGCTTCGCTCCCGCACTCGGCGGGCGCACCAGGCGTGCGTGCAGCATGCCGGGGAGGCGCAGATCATGGATGAAGCTGGGCTGGCCGGTCACTTTTCCGGGGAGATCCTGGCGGGATTGGGAACTCCCGACGATGCGGTAGCTCGCTGTGGATTTCAACGGTGCCTGGTCCGAGACCACCAGGTCGAAGGTTTTCCCGCCCATCAATTCGGCGTAGGCCACGTGTCGGTCCGGATGACCTCTGACCGAGACCACTCCTTCATGCACATCCAATTCCTCCAACGCGGCATCCAGCTTTTCGGAGGCCATTTCGAGGAGCACGCGGCGTGCCTCGGCGGCTGCCTGGCGCAGGGCGCTGCCGCTTGAGCTGATCGTCATGCTCCCGGCGGTATAGCCCTCGTCCGGTGTACGATCGGTATCGCCCATGACCATGACCACGCGATCCAGGGGCACATCCAGCTCCTCGGCCACGATCTGGGCTAGGGCGGTGCGCACGCCGGTGCCCAGCTCGACTTTCCCGCTGAAGGCTGTGATCGTCCCGTCCGGTTCGACCGCCAGCCAGTCGTCGAGACGGTGGGTCAGCTCACCCCAGAAACTCTCCCTCCGCCCGGAGCCTGGGCGAGCCTGGGTGCGCGGCTGCTTTTTGGAGGCCGTTCCTTTGGGTTTGGCCATTATGCCTCCTCTCCGGCTAATAGTCTCTCGGCACGCCGGACAGCGCGCAGGATGCGCAGGTGGGCGCCGCAGCGGCACAGGTTTTCATCCAGGGCAGTGCGGATTTGCTCGTCCGTCGGGTGCGGGTTTTTCCACAACAGTGCGGCTGCAGTCATGATCATCCCGTTGATGCAGTAGCCGCACTGGGCAGCCTGCTCATCGATGAATGCGCGCTGAACGGGATGCATTTCGCCCTGTTCGATCAGTCCTTCCAGGGTCGTCACACGCGAGCGGCCGACTTCGGAGACAGGCAGGTGGCAGGACCGCGTCGGGGTCGAACCGACAAGCACCATGCAGGCGCCGCAGTTCTCGCCCCCGCAACCGAAGTGAGGACCGCTGAGTCCGAGTTCATTGCGCAGCACGTACAGCAGGGGAGTATCCGGGGTGGCCTGGACGGTGTGTGGTTTTCCGTTAACGGTAATGATCAGCTCGTTGGACATGGGAATCCTCCTGACCCGTATTTTCCTAAAAAAACACCCAAATCAGTCATAAAAACCAGGCAAAGATTTCCGGAACGATTAAACGAACTTAGCCTGTTTTTGTCGGAACGATTATTAGTCATATTGTTTGAATTGTCAATTGTCCGCCGGCCATTGTGTGAAAGTGGAATTCTAAATGAGACCTCTGGGGCTGTCGTGTTCTAATCAAATTTTAATTGTTTTCCTTGACTCCGGGGAGGTTGTGAATTAAAATGCAAACACAGGCTAATAAGGTATACATTATCCTTATTTTAATGAAGAATAACTCGCATAAGCATATCAGATAAACAATTTCGCCGCGGCGGTGACAACCACCCTGTGATTTGGAATGTGGAGGGACACCGAAAGATGAATGGTTCTGAGCAGGACACTCCTGAAAATATCCAGGGCCTGATCGAGGAATTGGGAAGTCCGGATCGGCGTGCCCGCAGGCGCGCCAGCCAGCTTTTAATCCAGGAAGGGAAGGCCGCTCTTCCCGCCCTGATGGAGGAATTAAGAAAAGGAAACCAGGACTCCCGCCTGGAGGCAGCCAAAGTTCTCAGCGCAATCAAAAATCCCGCAGTTGCTCCGGCGCTCATCCAGGCCATAGACGATGACGATTTCGGCGTGCGCTGGAATGCCATGGCAGGCTTGATTGCCCTGGAACGGGCCGGCCTGGGGCCGCTGTTCCAGGCGCTCAAGAAGAATATCGATTCGGTCCGGCTGCGTGAGGGCGCCCATCGCGTCCTGCGCGTCTTGAACGATCAGGGCCATCTGGACGAATCTGCAGTGAAAGTCCTGGAGGCCCTGGAGAGCATTGAACCTGAAGTCGAGGTTCCCTGGGCAGCCGAAGCTGCCTTGAAATCACTCGTGGTGTCCAACTAGGGATCGGGATGAGGCGAAGAATCCGTTGAGATCAGGATAAAAAACAGTCCATCCATTTGTGATGATTTTCGCGAGGGCCAGCCAGAATGAAAGAACGCATCCAACAAGTACTCGAAATAGAAAAGCGGGCTAACGAAGCCCTGGAGACAGCCACATTCGAGGCTGAAAAGCTGCCCGTCCAGGCCGAGCACGAAGCACGGGAGCTTATCGAAAAATCCCACCACGAAGCCCAGGAGCAGGCCCGCCGCATCCTGGCGGATGCCCGTACCGAGGATGAAAGCAAACGCATCCTTGACCTGGCCGAAGAGGCTGCGAAACGGACGAAGGCCCAGGCAATGAATAACTTCGATCGGGCCGTATCCTACGTGCTCAACCGGGTGATTGGCAAGGAGTAGCTTGCATGTTCGCCACCGGCGTTTTTGGATATGCAGGTATCCATACACGGGTGCGGGCCAGGGTATCCACTCTGCTCGCTCCCGAGGAGTGGACCGACCTGATCAACAGCGTGGATTACTCCGCGTTGATCGGCCTGCTTCGGCGAAGTGTTTATGGCCCTTACCTGCTGCGTGTGGATGAGCAATCCCTTACTCCGAAAAGGGCGGTTTATCAGATCGAGAGCCAGATGGCCGACACTTTTGCCACGCTCATCCGACTGGCCCCCGAACGTACCTGCCCGATGCTGACCGCGCTGTATGCCAACTTTGAAGTGAATAATCTGAAGGCGGTGCTGCGCGGGATCCTTGCCGGGGCTTCTTGGGACCAGATTCAGTATGTGCTATTCCCGCTCGGCGCGTTCTCCAGCCTGCCCGCAGAAGCCATGCTTCAGTCCGGCAGCATTCCCTCCGCCATCGAGCTGCTGCGGGGCACGCCGTATTACACCCCACTTGCGCTTGCCATGGAGCGCTACAACCAGGAACAGAAATTATTTCCTCTGGAGGTCGCCCTCGATCTGGCTTATTGGCGGGAAATGGCACTTGCCATCACCCGCCTGCCCAGGGCGGACAGGGTGCAGGCGCAGGGCACCGTCGGGGCCATGTTGGACGTGAACAACCTGCTGTGGGCCATCCGCTACCGGGTTTACTACAACCTGTCCGAGGAGGAGATCATCAACTACACCCTTCCGGGCGGATACCGGGTTCGCGACGCGGATATTCGATCGATTGCCGCTGGAGGAGACATTGCCCAGGTCATGGCGAGGATTTATCCCAACCTCCCGAACATTGCCTCGCTGCTTGTGGAGCCCCGCCTCGGTCTGCCGGAGGTGGAGATCCTGCTGCAGCGGCATATCATCGAGCAGTGCCGCCGGGCTTTCATCGGCTATCCCTTCCATATCGGCATCCCGCTTGCCTACCTGGTTTTGAAGAAAATGGAGATTCAAGTCCTGACCGTTCTCATCGAGGCCAAATCCTCCCGGATGAGCGTGGATGATTTTCGCCCCTACCTGACCATTGGAACCGCGCCCAAATGAGGCTGCCAGCGTGAAATTCATCCTCTGGCATCGCAACCCTTATTTTTAGAACCTCAGCTCACGGAGATCAAATGTTTTTTCCACAAGAGATGACCCAGGTCAATTTGATCATCCCCTCCCGGGACCTGCTTGCGGTGACCAGGGAGCTGGCGGAGCAGGGCGTTTTTCATCAGCTGGACAGCAGCAGCCTGGCACAGGAAATGGAGAAAGCGCCCCTCACACCCGACGCCTGGCCAGAGGCAGCAGCTGCCTATTCCAGCCTGGAACGGCGGATCCTGGGGATCATGCAGGCTCTGAAACTCGAGGAAGGCATGCCCCCGAGCGCCGGGGGGGTAGCCATGGCAGCCCTCGACCAGATTTCTCCCTTCATCGATCGGATCGACCTTGAAGTAAAACAAGTGCGGGAAAAGCTGGCCGAACAACAAAAACGGCAGGAGCAGCTTGAAGGCATCTTTCATCAGATCGAGCCGATTGCCGATCTCGATCTTGATCTGAGCACGATTCGAAATCCGGGGTATATCTATTCCATTATCGGGGTCATCCCGGTCGCCAATATCGACCGTCTGCAGACCAGCCTGGAGCGGATCCCGTTCGTCTTCGAGAGGCTGCGCGAGGACGGCGAAAGAGCGGTGGTCTGGCTCTCAGGGATGAAGCATGAGAAGGAAGTCCTTGACCGGGCAGCGCGCAGCGCCTACATTAATCCATTAAGTGTTCCGGAAGAATACCAGGGCACACCTGCTGCGATCATTCACGCCCTCCGGAACGATATCGTGGAAATTCAGGAGCATATCGAACAACAGGAGGCGGTCCTCGCCCGGCTGGGCAGGGAGAACCAAGCGCAGCTCCAATCCACGCTGTGGCAGGCGCGCAGGAGCCGCATCCTGGCCGATGCCATCACCCGTTTCAGCCGGTTCAGCTATACCTATCTGATCAGCGGATGGGTGCCGTCCAAACGGGTGGCGGACTTTATCCAGGGTCTTAATAAAGTATCCAGGGAGCTGCTGATCGAAACCTCCGCATTTAAACGCAGTGGTCATCCAGAGAACGTACCGGTCGTTCTGCACAACCCACGACTGTTCCGTCCCTTCCAGCAGCTGGTCACGACCTACGGGCAGCCGCTTTACGAGGAAATGGATCCGACCATTTTGCTCGCAATCACCTTCCCGTTTCTTTTCGGGGCCATGTTTGGGGATATCGGGCATGGTCTCTTTCTGGCGCTCCTGGGCGCGCTGCTGACCAGCGGGCGGATCAAAGCCCTGCGGAGCATGGCCGCTTTCGGCGGCATTGTCACCTTTTGCGGACTCTCGGCAATCCTGTTCGGCTTCTTATACGGTAACCTGTTCGGGTTCGAGAATATCCTCCGGCCGCTGCTGATCCGCCCAATGGACAGTATCCTCAACACCCTGGTCCTTGCTATCAGTGCCGGAGTGGTCCTGCTTAGCCTTGGATTTTTCATCTCTATCACCAATGCTGGACAAAAGCGTGACTGGGGCCGGCTGCTCTTCGACCCGCACTGTGTGGCCGGTCTGGCACTCTACTGGTCCCTGGTTGCTCTGGCGGTCGAGGTCATCACGAAAAAATACATCGTCCCGGCCTCCATCCTCGGCATTGTTGCTGCTCTGGCCGCCCTGATGGTCATGTTCTCGGAGACCTTGAAACGCCTGATCAGTGGGCACCGCCCGATCGTCGAAGACGACCTGATCACCTATGCCGCCGGTTCATTTTTCGAGCTTTTCGAAGCGTTGATCAGCTTTTTGAGCAACAGCATCTCTTATGTGCGTGTCGGTGCCTTTGCGGTTGCACATGCGGGGCTGAGCGCGGTGGTTTTCATCCTGGCTGCACTAATCAGCCCCGCTCACGGGTTGGGGTACTGGCTTGTGGTCGTCTTTGGCAACCTGTTCATCATCGGATTTGAAGGGATGATCGTTGGCATTCAAAGCATGCGTCTGGAATATTACGAATTCTTCAGCAAGTTCTTCTCCAGTGGAGGAACGCGCTATATGCCTTTGACT
Source organism: uncultured Chloroflexia bacterium (assembly GCA_963753465.1). Taxonomy (GTDB): domain Bacteria; phylum Chloroflexota; class Anaerolineae; order Anaerolineales; family Villigracilaceae; genus UBA877. The sequence continues at coordinate 332,233 of CAVWCJ010000002.1, read as the reverse complement.
CTGCAATCCAAGGCGGAAAAATGACAGAACCCTCTTCATATTCATGCACATCCACGGAAATCCTCATCCAATATTGAAGGAACAAAATTCAAGGAGGTTATGATGATTAAACTTGTTTTGGCAGTCCTTGCGGGTCTCATTCCAATGGTTCCGGCGGTGATCTATTTTTTCCGCCAGAAGCGCGCTGCGCCGGGTAAGGCCACCCGAGGCCTGATCCTCGGGCTGCAGGGATTCAACCTGATCCTGGCGCTGATGATCGGGGCAATCGGCATGATCTGGCTGTTCTCACCGCAGACGGTGATGGCCGCAGCCGGGGCAGCTTCGGCGACGGTCGATCCGTATGCCTCGTTGGCAGCAGCCATTTCCACGGGCCTGGCGACCATCGCTGCCGGGTTCGCCGTCAGCAACACCGGAGCGGCTGCCCTGGGAGCGATCGCTGAAAAGCCGGAGACGTTCGGTCGGGCCATCGTCTTTGTCGGCCTGGCTGAAGGCATCGGCATCTATGGTTTGATCGTTGCCGTTCTCATCCTGAACCGGTAGGGCTGGAATGAAATTGTTGGTCATCGGCCATCCGGATGCCGTGCTGGGGTTTTCGCTCGCCGGTGTCAGCGGCCGGGTCGCTACAAACGCGGCGGAAGCCAACCTGGCTTTGGACGAGGTTTTCTCCTCGACGGATGTCGGGATCGTGCTCGTCACGGACGATGTGGCTTCCATGATTGCGACGAGAATGGACCAATTGAAGATGCACTCAACCGTCCCGCTGGTAGTCGAGATTCCTGCACCCGAGAAGGTCCGCCCGGCCAAAACACCCTTGAGCGAAATGGTGAAACGGGCGATCGGGATCAAGATCACGGGCGACATTGAGTAGACAGGAGCGTTTGCGTATGACACCGGTAGAAGGAAATATAGACCTGCTCACCCAGGCAGTAATGAGTGAAGCAGATACTGCGGCGGAAGGGATCTTGTCTGCCGCCCGGGCGAAAGCCGAGGCGATCGCCCAGCAGGCTCGCGAGCAGGCGAAGGCCGAGAGCGAGCAAATCCTCGAACAGGCCACCCGGGATGCCGAGCGAATCCGCCGCCAAACCATCGCTTCCGCCCAGATAAGTGCGCGCATGCTGGAACTGGAACAGCGCGAAAAAATCCTTGCTGAGGTTTTCGAAGCAGCCAGGAAGCAGGTGTCAAGCATCCAGCGCTGGAAGGAGTACGGTCAAATCGCCGACCAGCTGCTCCGCGAGGCCGTGCTCCATCTCGGAGTAGAAGCGGCCGAGATCCACGCGGATGCGGTCACCCGCCGCTTCCTGACCAGGGAACGCCTCTCAAAAATCTCGAAGGAATTAAATGTCTCTCTGAGCCTCAAGGGGCTTCTCAAACAGGGCACGGGAGTGATCGTGCAGACCAAGGACGGGCGCATGCAGTATGACAACACCCTGGAAACGCGCCTGGGCCGATTGCAGAATTCCCTCCGCTCGCCCGCATTTCACATCTTGATGGGAGAGGCCTTATGATCGAACAGGTCGGTACGGTAATATGGATCAGCGGACCGGTGGTAAAGGCGCGCGGCTCGCGCCAGGTAAACATGCTCGACCTGGTCGAGGTCGGCGAGGAGCACCTGGTGGGTGAGGTCATCGGCCTGGTTGGCGAAACGATTACGATCCAGGTATACGAGGAAACCTCCGGAATGCATCCGGGTGCCCCGGTTTTCACGACCGGGCTGCCGCTCTCGGTCGAGCTGGGGCCGGGCCTGCTGCGCAGCATTTTCGATGGTGTGCAGCGGCCGCTCCCGGTGATCGAGATGCGCCAGGGTGCGTTCATCCACCGCGGGTTGCACCTGACGCCGCTTTACCGGAAGGATAAGTGGAGCTTCACCCCGCAGGCCAAAAAAGGCCAGGAAGTGACCGGCGGTGAGATATTGGGGGTTGTCCCGGAAACCTCCGTCCTCGAGCACCGGGTCATGGTCCCGCCGAACGTGCAGGGCAAGCTGACCTGGGTGGCCGAGGCAGGGCAGTACACCATTGATGAGCCGATTGCCAAAGTCCGCACGGAGGCCGGCGAGCAGGAACTGGCCATGCTGCAGCACTGGCCGGTGCGCAAGGCGCGACCATACCGCTCCCGGCTGGGGAACACCGAGCCGTTGATCACCGGGCAGCGTGTTCTGGATACATTTTTCCCGCTGGCAAAAGGCGGCACAGCTGCGATTCCCGGCGCCTTCGGCTCCGGCAAGACAGTTACCCAGCATTCGATCGCCAAGTGGGCAGACGCGCAGGTGATCGTTTACATCGGCTGCGGCGAACGCGGCAACGAGATGACCGAAGTACTGCAGGAGTTCCCACACCTGATCGACCCGCGCACCAACCGGCCGCTGATGGAGCGCACCGTGCTGATCGCCAATACCTCCAACATGCCGGTCGCAGCCCGCGAGGCAAGTATTTACACCGGAATCACCATCGCCGAGTATTACCGCGACATGGGCTACCATGTGGCGCTGATGGCCGATTCGACCTCACGCTGGGCGGAAGCCCTGCGCGAGATTTCGGGGCGGCTGGAAGAGCTGCCCGCCGAGGAAGGCTACCCGGCCTACCTGGCCGACCGCCTGGCGGAGTTCTACGAGCGGGCCGGGGCAGTAGAGACCTTGAACGGAGGGGCTGGTTCCGTCAGCGTGATCGGTGCCGTTTCCCCTCCGGGAGGCGACTTTTCCGAACCGGTCACCCAGCACACCAAGCGCTTCATCCGCTGTTTCTGGGCGCTCGACAAGGCGCTGGCCTCGGCCCGTCATTATCCCTCCATCAACTGGCTGGACAGCTACAGCGAGTACATGGAGGATGTGGCGGACTGGTGGCGGGAGCAGGTGGGCCAGGACTGGTACGGTCTGCGAACGCGGGCCATGGAACTGCTGAGCGAGGAAGACCGGCTGTCGCAGATTGTCAAGCTGGTTGGCCCGGATACGCTGCCGGACGAGCAGCGCCTGGTCCTCGAAACCGCGCGCCTGCTTCGTGAAGGCTTTTTACAGCAAAGCTCCTTCGACCCGGTGGACAGCTTTTCCACCGTGCAGAAGCAGATCCGCATGTTGAGCCTGATCCTTTATTTCCACCAGAAGGCGCAGCAGATCATCAAGCTGGGCGCGCCCATCTCTGTCATCCATGACCTTCCGGTGATCAGCACCCTGATCCGTATGAAGACACTGGTGGCCAACGAAGATTTGAGCAAGCTGGAGGACATCCAGAAAGAGATCGACGAGCAGCTGCAGAAGCTGGAAGTGGAGGTCCGATGAGCGAAACCCTGGACTTGGGCGTCAACGAAGTCGTCGGCGTCAGCCGCATTGAAGGACCCCTGGTGGTTGTCGAGGGCACTGGCAGCGTGGGCTACGACGAGGTGGTGGAGATCATCGATCCTCAAGGACTGCTTCGCCTCGGGCGGGTGCTCGAGGTGGGAGAGAACGTGGCCGTGGTGGAGGTTTTTGCGGGTACCACCGGCCTGTCCATCGACGGCACGCGCGTCCACTTTCTGGGCAGGCCCTTCCACATCCCGGTCGCCGAGGAGATGCTCGGGCGCATCTTCAACGGCCTGGGCAAACCGCTGGACGGGGGCCCGGAGCCGCTGGCTGACCAGTACGCCGATATCAACGGGCAGCCGATCAATCCCACCGCGCGTGTTTACCCGGTGGACTACATCCAGACCGGCATCTCGACCATCGACGGCATGAACACCCTGCTGCGCGGCCAGAAGCTGCCGATCTTCTCGGCAGCCGGCCTGCCGCATGACCAGCTCGCCTCCCAGATCGTACGCCAGGCGACCTTGGGCGTCCCCGCCGGACAGCCGCAGACCCAATCGGAGCAGTTTGCCATCGTCTTTGCCGCGATGGGTGTCAAGCATGACGTTGCGGCTTATTTCCGCAATTCGTTCACCGAAAGCGGTGCCCTGACCCGGGTGACCATGTTCCTGAACCTGGCGGACGACCCGCCGGTGGAACGGCTGGTAACTCCACGTGCCGCCCTGTCCCTGGCCGAATACCTGGCCTTCGAGCGGCAGATGCACGTGCTGGTCATCCTGACCGACATGACCAACTATTGCGAGGCCCTGCGCGAGATCTCGAACATCCGCGGCGAGGTGCCCAGCCGGAAGGGGTATCCCGGTTACCTCTACAGTGACCTGGCCTCCCTCTACGAGCGCACCGGCCGCATCAAGACCAGCCAGGGCTCGATCACCCAGATCCCGATCCTGACCATGCCCAACGATGACATCACCCATCCGGTGCCGGATATGACCGGATACATCACCGAAGGCCAGATTACCCTTGGACGTGAGCTCGACCACGAGGGGATCTACCCGCCGATCTCCGTACTGCCCAGCCTGTCACGCCTGATGAAGGACGGCATCGGGGATGGACACACGCGTGCCGACCACAGCCACTGGTCTTCGCAGCTGTATGCGGCTTATGCCCATGTTCAGGATGTGCGCGCCCTGGCGTCGGTCATCGGTGAAGAGGAACTCTATGCGGTCGACCAGCAGTACCTGAAATTCGGGCAGGCCTTCGAGCACAAGTTTATCAATCAGGCCCTTACCGAAAACCGGACGATCGAACAGACGCTGGAGATCGGCTGGGAGCTGCTCTCCATGCTGCCTCAGGAAGAGCTGACCCGCGTCAGCCTGGATGAGATCCATAAGTATTACAAGGGGAAACATGCCACGCATTAACGTCCCGCCCACCCGCAGCAATTTGATTCGCACGAAGCAGGAGCTCCAGTTTGCCCGTGAGGGATTCGAAATCCTGGATCAGAAGCGGGTGGTCCTGGCCAAGGAACTGGTACGCCTGGCCTCGGACGCTGAGGCGCTTGAGGCGGAGATGGAGAAGCTGACTGCTTCTGCCTACCGCGCCCTCGAAAAAGCCCGCTTGATGATGGGCAGCGAGCATGTCGAATGGGCAGCCCTGGCCATGAACGAAACCGTGGATGTTCAGCTCAAGTACCGCGGGGTGATGGGAATTGCTCTGCCGCTCATTGAAGCAAGCGGCAAGCCGTTGCAGATTTCCTACAGCCTGGGGGACACCACGGCCACTCTCGACGAGGCAAGCTCCCTGTTCCGCGAAGTGCTTACCCGCGTTCCCGAGCTTTCCCGGCTGGTCACGTCGGTGTGGCGGCTGGCTGTCGAGCTGCGAAAAACCCAGCGGCGGGTCAATGCGCTGCAGTATATTTTCATCCCGGATTACGAGGCGACCATCACTTTCATCCAGAGTTCGCTGGAGGAGCGCGAACGGGAGGAGACCTTCCGCCTCAAGCTGCTCAAGACTCGCCAGGCGCCGCAGACGACCGCCTAGTTTGTCCCATCCTATTTGTCGCCAGGCTGCGATAGGTGCTACAATGTGCATGATTGGGGCACCTGTTGACGCTTGGCGATTTTGATTATCCCGAACACACGAAGGAGTGTGAAAATGGGTAAAAGTAATGAAGACGAACTCCGCGCCACCCTGGATGAAACCGCTAAAGAGGTTTCCACCATGATCGACAATCCCCGCTCCTGGCATTCATGGATTGTTTACCTCCTCGAGCGGCTGGAAGACCAGGCAACACATGACCATCCCGCGTATACTGAAGCCTATAAGGAAATGCTGTCGGCTTTACAGGATGAGATCAGGAACCGGTTAAGAACAGGGGGTTGGTAGCACATCCGCCCGTTCCCGTTTACAGGCTAATGCTGGTGTGTTGTAACTCAGGGCCGGTGTGTGCGCCGGCCTTGATTGTTTTTTTAACCAGGTGGATCGAGAGTGCGGGATATAGATCCACCGTCCAAAATCGGGGTGAAGGTTCCCCCTCCAAAGTGCCTCCTGTGATAAACTTGCCCCCAACATGGAATCGAATGGCCCTCTTCGCATTGTGGTCAAGCTGGGGACGTCCACGCTCACAGCCGGTACGCCTTCCCTTTCGCCGTCACGCATGGTTGAGCTGGCACGCCAGGTGTCCCAGCTGGATGGCAGGGGCCACAAAATCATCCTGGTCTCCTCGGGAGCCATGGCTGCCGGGCGCGAGCGACTGGCTTTCCCCCAGCTCCCGAAGGATATCCCTGCCAAGCAAATGCTGGCCGCGGTGGGGCAGCCGCGTTTGATGGCGGTTTACGAACAGCTGTTTGATATCTACAAGCTGACCGTTGCCCAGGTACTGCTCACCCGAATGGATCTGGCGGACCGCCGCCGCTATCTCAATTCTCGCAATACCCTGATCGCGTTGCTTTCCCAGCGGGTCATCCCAATCGTCAACGAAAATGATACGGTCGCCACTGATGAGATCCGCGTCGGCGATAACGACAACCTGTCTGCACTGGTGGCAAACCTGATCGAAGCCGACCTGCTGGTGATGCTTACTGACCAGCCCGGCTTGTTCACCTCAGATCCGCGCAGCGACCCAACGGCTGAATTGATCAAGGACATCGACGAGCCGTCCATTCCTCAGGAGATATGGGATGCGGTCGGGAAAGCTGCGGGCAAGCTCGGCACAGGAGGAATGCTCACCAAGCTCCAGGCAGCCGACCTGGCCAGACGCTCCGGAACGACAGTGCTCATCGCCGGAGGCGACGAGCGGGATGTGCTCAACCGGTTGGTCGCCGGGGAGCGTCTGGGTACCCGATTTTCCCCGGTGACCACCCCCCTGGAGAGCCGCAAGCGCTACATCCTGGCCGGAGGAAACAACATCCAGGGAGCCATCAGGGTTGATGCGGGTGCGGAGAAGGCCCTGCGCAGGGGCAGCAGCCTGCTCCCGGTGGGTGTGACGCGCATTCTGGGGGAGTTCGAATGCGGGGATACAGTTAGAGTGGTCAACCCTTCCGGCAGCGAAATCGGCCGCGGGCTGGTCAATTTCAATTCAGAGGACCTCGCCCTGATTTCCGGCAAGCAGTCGAATGAAATCGAAGCCATCCTGGGCAGCGGCACGGACGACGAAGTCATCCATAGAGACAACCTGGTCTTGTTGTGAATGGTTGCAGGAGCATTTGGAATGGAGCATGGCATGCTGATTGAAATGGGAAAAAAGGCTCGGCAGGCGGCCCGGTTGCTGGGCCTAGCGGAAACCCAGCAAAAAAATGAAACTTTGACCAGCCTGGCAGAGCATCTGCTGGATCAGTCGGAGGCAATCCTGGCAGCCAATGCACAAGATGTGGCCGAAAGTCAGCAGGCGGGGTTGTCACCGGCCCTGGTCGACCGTCTCACCCTGAATCCATCCCGGGTCGAGGAAATAGCCGGTGAGCTGCGCCAGACGGTCTCCCTGCCTGATCCGGTGGGGGAAATTTTCGATGAAAAGACTCTGCCGAATGGACTGGGCATAAGAAAACACCGGGTGCCTCTGGGGGTCGTGGGTGTCATCTATGAGTCGCGCCCCAATGTGACGATCGACGTCGCGGGTCTCGCATTGAAATCGGGTAACGCGGTGATCCTGCGTGGTGGAAGTGAAACCCTGCGCACGAACCGGGCACTTGTGAAGGTGATCCGCGAAACGCTGGATGAGCATGGCCTTCCCACGGATTCGGTCCAGTTCATTGACGACCCGGATCGGGCGCGGGTGATGGAATTGCTGCAGATGAATGATTACGTCGATATCCTCATCCCGCGCGGCGGTGCGGAGCTGCACCAATTCTGCCGGGAAAACAGCCGTATCCCGGTTATCACCGGGGGGATCGGCATTTGCCACATCTATGTAGATGAAACTGCCAAACTGGAGGCGGCGTTACCGGTGATTTACAACGCAAAGACCCAGCGGCCCTCGGTGTGCAATGCTCTGGATACCCTGCTTGTAAACCGTTCGATTGCTTCTAATTTCCTGCCGCGCGTCGTTAGAGATCTTGCTCCTGCCGGAGGTTCGTTCCGTGCCGATCCCGCGGCCTATGCCTGTCTTGCGGGCCTCGACCCTTCCCTGGCCAGGCTTGTCGTTCCAGCCGGTCCGGGCGATTTTGACACAGAGTGGATGTCGCTGGTGCTGGGCTTGAAGGTCGTGGACACTCTTGACGAAGCCATCCAGCATACAAATGCGCACAGCCAGGGACATTCCGATTCGATCCTGACCGAAGATGCCGGGCATGCCAGGCGCTGGATCCGGGAGGTGGACTCGGCAGCCGTCTATGTCAATGCCAGCACACGCTTCACGGATGGCGCGCAGTTTGGTCTGGGGGCCGAAGTTGCCATTTCCACCCAGCGGCTGCACGCCCGCGGGCCCATGGCCCTGCGTGAGCTGACCACCTACAAGTGGGTCGTGATTGGGAATTACCACGTCCGGCCTTGAGAGACAGGCAGAACCGGTGGGCCAGGTGCAGGCCTTTAACTAAGGTGTATTCAATACACCAAGGGTGGATCAAAACTTGCCCTTTTTTGACTAAAAAACCATAGACATATCCCGCGTTCGACAATTGGGTTGCTGGGATTATAAGCAGTTATGCTTCGATTATATATTTAGACGGTCTGCCTCCGGTTGTGGGGCAAGTCCACCCGCAGGATCAGGGCGCGCGGATTGCGGCCGAAGGCCAGCCGGTGAGCCCAGGTGCTGGGGAACAGGCGTAATTCAGCGGGACCCAGGGCTAGAGTGGCGCGCACCCGGAACCCGCTCCCATCCAGGATCCGGCTGATCGTTGCTGCACCGTTGACAAGGTCGGTGCCTGCGCAGGCCAGTGCTTCGCTGTTGAGACAAATATCGAGCTTTGCCCTGGGCCTCGCTGCAGACAGGATTCCACCCAGCAGGTTCGGGTCTCCAGCGAGCAGGCTGCTCAGCAGGCTGCCCCACGGAAAGTTGATGGTCAGCCTATCTGCCAGGCCGGCCAGTTCGGCTGGGAGCGCCTGGGCGCTCCCGATCAGGTAGAGCACATTGGGAATTCCAGCCCGCGAGGCACGGTTCAGGTTCTCGCGGCAGGCGTCAATCCCAATGACGAACCAATCCGGCTGCTTTTTGGCAAGAGCCTGAACGAAGCGTCCATCTCCTGTTCCGATATCGATTAATGTGTGGTGAAAAACCGCCTGGCGGTCTGTCAGTGCGGCCGCATCGAGTGCAAGGGATGTTTTGCCCCGGATGCTTTCCATTGTAGCCTCCATTCTGTCGGTGGGAATGAATTGGACAGAAAGGAGGCCGGGCGGGCCGCGCCCAAACGCGCAAAGGCGGCGGCGTCAGGTGCCGTCCAGGATCTCAAAGGTTAATTTTCGGCGTAAATGGGGAAACGCAAAACAGGCCCGGTGGGCCGTGCTGGGCAGGGGTCTCTTTTTATGGACGACTCAACAGGGTGGGCGTGCCAGTTTGTTCATGATAGGGAGGATTATAACATTGGGTAGGTCTAATTCTCAAGTATCACTATCACTTGCGGGCGGAGGTCGACCTGGATTGCTTTGGTTTGTGATATGGAATCAAAAGGATGAATCCAATCGCGACAATCGCCTCGCCTATCATCACCCCGAGTGCCTGCAAGGGACCGAAGTAGGGAACCGCGGGTAGAGGTCGTGTCCCGAAACCAAATACATCCGCCATGCCGGAGAAGACCGCGACGACATAGCCGGTGGCCACCAGGCGCGAGCCGATATCGGCTGCAATGGTGCGTTCCCCATTTTTCCAAAAAGCCAGAAGACTGATATACCCTCCGATACAGATGATTGCCAGGCCCACCAAGAATACGGATATTTTAATGAAACCTATATAGGGTTTGCTGTTCGGGATAAAAATGGACGTCTTGGCACCAAGCAGAAAAACCAGGAATCCGAGCACGGTCATGATCAAACCGATGCGGATGCGCAGCTTTGAAGGCATGGACTCAGGGAGGCGATCGTGAGGGGGGAAGCTTCGTCGGATGTGTTCATAGATATAAATAATATAGAAAAGCAGCTCTGGCTTCTAAACCAGGAGGCTGGCAACCTGCCTGTCTTATCTCCTCGGGATGACTTCTCGTAATCAGCCTGCAAAACGCCAGCCAGGGCCGGCTGCTTGGCCGCGAATATAAGCCATTCTCCTCGAACCGGATAGTCCTCGTTTGAGGGCAATCATGCCACAATTGGTCTCTAAATTCAAGCCTCAAAAATCCAGCAATACGTTGATGTGAAAATTCCAGGCATTCTCATCTGGAATTGAACCGCCGATTTCGCAGAGCACGCAAAAGAGTCAGAGTGTATTGGCGGTTTCAGCTTGCTTAACAATGAAAACCGCAAAATGGATGCATTGGAAAAGTTGTCTGACATGACTTTTTATCTTGGGTACACGAACATTTGTGCTCTCAGGTCAGAGGAGGAGCCAAAAAGTTTTTAGAAGTGATTTAACATGGCAAGATGATTGTGGTATAAGTAATTCTAGCTGTTCGATGCTGCCCGATTATAGAAAACCATCGCATACATCTGGAAATATTAAGACCCGGGTTCTTAACCTTAAAAAGAACCTGTTGATTTTTATAATTTTTTAGAAAGGAAAAGTATATGCCATTCGGAATTCAGCCCATCCATATCGTAATTATTGTGGTTGTGGCATTGCTAGTCTTTGGGCCTCAGCGATTGCCGGAAATGGGGCGGAGCATCGGCAAGGCGATCAGTGAATTCCGCCGCGGTACAAAGGACATGACGGAGGGCTTCCGCGAGGAATACCAAAAACCCGTCGATTCGCCGACCACGAACAATGCGTCACCGGAAAAAACGGCTTTACCAACCCCAGTCACTTCTGTCCCTACCCCAACCCCATCCATTGATCCAAGGCTCGCCGGAAATTTCTGCATCCATTGTGGTGCTCCGAATCCACTCGAGGCGCTTTTTTGTAATCATTGCGGGACGAAACTCCCTGAAAAAAACGCCTAAATTTAATGTTCTTCGGTGTGTCTTTTTATCGATAGGTTAGTCAGGTCGTGATTATGCCTGAAAAAATGATGCCTTTTCTCGATCACCTGGAAGAATTGCGGCGGCGTATCCTGATCTCGCTGGTGGCGATCCTGGTCATCACATCCGTCGCGCTTGTTTTCTCCGATTCCATCCTGAAGGTTTTGCTGCTCCCCTCGGGAGGATTGCAGTTGAAAGCGTTCAGCCTGATGGATGGTTTCATGGTTAGATTCCGACTTGCGCTCTATATCGGGATTGCTGCTGCTTTCCCGATCTGGGGTTTTGAAGTCTATCAATTTATTGTACCGGCGCTGCTGGAGCGTGAACGCCGGGCTATTTTCTTGGGGCTGTTCGCCTCCTCCTGCTTGTTTGTCATTGGCGTCATCTTTGGATATTTGCTCCTTCGCGAGATGATCCATGTGATGATCTCCCTCTTCCCACCTCAGGTGGATTTTCTCCCTGAAGCAGATAGTTATGTTTCTTTTGTAACTTTTTTTCTGATTGCCTGCGGGGTTGCCTTCCAACTGCCGGTGGTCATCACGATCCTCGTCCAGCTGCACATCCTGTCTGCGAAAATCCTCAAGAAGCAGCGCAAGATCGCTTATTTCGTCATGTTTGTTTTCGCAGAAGTTGTCACGCCGGTCTCCGATCCGATCATTGCGCCGATGGTGGTGCTGATCCCTCTGATTATCCTGTATGAAAGCAGCATCCTGGTAGCGGTCAGGATAGAAAACCGGCGGCTAAAAACCTCCAAATCTTCTCAAGAGATCGTGGGTTGAAAAGAAAGCAAGTCAAGTGAAGTTCGATTAGAAAAGGAGATTGATATGCCATTCGGAATCCAACCCATCCACATTGTGATCATTATCGTGATAGCTTTTCTGCTCTTTGGGGCCAGCAAGCTACCCGAGATGGGACGCAGCCTTGGCAAGGCACTCAGTGAATTCCGCAAGGGGACAAAAGAAGCTGCCGAAGGATTCAAAGAGGAAGTCAATAAAACCAGCGATTCGCCGGCAGCGCCACCGGCTCCGCTCGAGGCTTCATCCCCCGTTTCAGCCGGGACCGCGGCGCCTGGCGGGAATTTCTGCATCCAATGTGGTGCGTCCAACCTGCCGGAAGCACGTTTTTGTGCCTCCTGTGGGACGAAACTTCCCGAAAAGCGTGCATAGCCTCCTGACCAACGCATAAAGGCGCAAGGCGGATGCCGTCCGCGGGGCGTAGCCTCCGCTCCTGGATACGGTGCTTTGCTTGGGACAAAGGAGCCCTGTCGTTAGCAACACCCATTCACCATGACCGAAGCGCATCCTCTCCCATCGCCCTCCTCCGTCCTCCGCTCCCTGGTCGCGCTTGTCGTCGGCAGCATGTTGCTGCGTGCCGCGGCGGGCGCCATGGGGGAAAATATCCAGTTTTACTTTTAACGCCATCCACGCTGCCTCCTTGGATCCCAACGCCCCTTTGCGGGCAATCGTTGGAGCCAAGAACGTATATCCGATCTCCTATACCCTGGGGGGCATCATCATTGCGACCTTCTTCCTCGCTGAGCTGCTCGGAGCGCTGGTCCTGGGTGCCTGGAGCGACCGCTTCGGGCGCAAATGGTTCATTATTTTTGGCCCTGTATTCGGGGTCTTGGCTGTTCTGATTACATCTGTTACAACTGCCGTATGGCTGCTGGTCTTCACGCGGCTCCTGGAGGGGCTTTCTACAGCCAGCAATGCGCCCGCCACGCTCGGGTATCTTGCCGAGGCGACAGCCGATTCTCCAAAACTGCGTACTCGCATCGCAGGTTTTTTTGAGATCGCTACCATCGGAGGGATAGCAATTGGCTTTTCCCTTGGCGGCTGGCTGTGGCGTACGTTTGGGACGGCAGCCAGAATCTTCGGGGTCCCTTTTACCAGCCCCGCCTTCGCCGTCAATGCCCTGGTGTATCTGCTCAGCCTGGTCGTCCTGTTTTTCGGATTCAACCGGGTGAAGGAATTCCGCTGGGCAGAGAGTCCATCCATTTCACCGCGGGAGACACTCAGGCGCTATTGGGCGATCATCCGCAGCCCGCGTGTAGCCGGTTTTGCTCCGGCCTGGATTGCCATCAATGCCGTCCTGGGGATCTGGATTAACCTCTCGGCTCGCATCCTGACCGATAAAAGTGGTTTTGGCCATCAAATCCTGGTCGGGCAGTTCGACAGCTTTACCGCCGGGAATGTGCGCGCCATGTATGCTGCCTTCTTTCTCTTGGGCATTCTGTTATGGAGCCTCTTCTTCCCAAATTTAAAAAAGACCACCGCCATGTTGATCGGCAGCGGGGGATTGATCATTTCCTGCATTTTGATTTATGCCATCAACCATCAGCCTTCATTGACAGCCCCATGGGTGGCACCCCTGGCTGTCCTGCTTGTGGTTAGCATCATGGTCCAGAGCGGCTTTACACCGGCAGCCCTGGCCTATCTCGCAGATATTACCGAAATGCACGACACTGACCGGGGGGCGATCATGGGACTTTATTCTGTTTTTTTGGGCCTGGGACAGTTCCTTGGCGCCAGCGTCGGTGGGGTTTTCGTCGATTGGCGCGGGGCAGATGGCATGGCCTTGATCACCGGTCTGCTCGGCGTTTTGGCGGCTTTCCTGGTCATCCGCTTACAGATCACGCAGTCAAACCCTGCCCGGGCAGATATTTGATATTTAAAAGACCTGCATAGAAGTCGGAACTCAAATGGATCGAACAGCGTCATATGGATAGCTGAGGTTCAGGCTACCATGAAACTTGCCCTCTCGGTCCTGACAGTCCTGTTCGTGCTGCTTACAGAGGCAGCCTGTACACGCCTGGAAAATCCCCTCCCTTCCACGCAGATCCCAGTTGAAGGGGAAACAGTGGGTCAGACTGAAGCTTTCAGCAATGGTCCGGCCGTCTGCAGCTGTCCGACGACAGTCGCTGCAACCCCGCCCACCGGGATCATCCAACCTCCTGCAGTGATCTGCAACTGCCCGGCCATCCTCGTCCAACCCACAGGCCAAACCACCCAGGTGGGATCTACGCCCCAAACCATCCCAACAACGGGCATTACCTTGGCCGATAGCGGCAAAACCTTTATCCTCCACCCTGGCGAACGCTTCCTGCTCAATCTTGGCTTAGAACAGTACAATTGGTCGGTGAGTGTTGACGATCAGAATGTTCTCAGCCGGGTCCCTAACATTCTGGTCATCCGAGGCGCCCAGGGGGTATATGAAGCGCGCAATCCCGGCCAGGCCAACCTAACGGCCACCGGCAATCCAGCCTGTCGTAATTTGACCCCCAAGTGTATGATCCCTTCGCTGATATTCAGGATCATTGTGATCGTCCAGGAATGATTTTTGGGGTTCTTTCAACCATGGACGCCACAGGAATCCTTAAATCATCCTCGGACAAAGATAAAGGCTAATCCAGTTTTATGCTTGGCTTTGGTCTTATCGGATCTAATCCGGAAGCGTTTCTTAGGCTTTTGTTCTGGTTGTATAAAAAAATCAATCCGGTCTGCATTAGACCTCACGCCTGACCCTTCCCCCCCTTTCCCGAAACTCGGGGAGGGATTTTTTATGGTTCCGGGCCATTAATCCGTCTTGACATTTTCTTGAGGGGTTTCATGGCTTTATTGACGGGGTATTGACAACCATTTCTGTAAAATGCTTCCGATTGGATAACTCTCAAAGTGGCTGATCGGGTGCGGAATGAAAAAGAAGGTACTCCTCAACGGGCTCCAGGGCCTGCTCCTGTAGAAGCCTCCTTGACTGTTCTCCCGCCGCCATTGGCAGGGGCAGACATTGGCCATGCTAATCATCCTGCTGAGGAACCATGCCTTCCTCCTGGTCGACATTTTCGTGGCAGGGATATGCGAGGCATTTTATGATAGAAAAGGCGGTGCGCATCCTGGTGGTAGACGACGAACGTCCGATCCGTCGCTTCCTAAGCGCTTCTCTCAGCAGTCAGTACACGGTCTTCGAGGCTGCTACGGGGGAAGAGGCCCTCTCCGCCACGGTCTCCAAACGCCCGGACGCCATCATCCTCGACCTGGGCTTGCCGGATATGGATGGCATTGACATCACCCGCCGGCTGCGCGAGTGGACCCAGATTCCGATCATTGTGGTCTCGGTTCGCGAAGGCGAGGACGACAAGATTGCAGCCCTGGACGCCGGGGCTGATGATTATGTCACCAAGCCCTTCAGCGTTGGCGAGCTGACCGCCCGGTTGCGGGTGGCTCTGCGTCGTTCGGCGCCTCCACCAGCCGAACCGTTCTTCCAGGCCGGTGGATTGGCCGTGAATCTGGACCGACATGAGGTGACCGTCGATGGACAGCCAGTTGCCCTGACCCCGACGGAGTACGACATCCTGCGCGTCCTGGTCCAGCACGCCGGGAAAGTGCTCACCCATAAGCAGTGCATCCGCTTCATCTGGGGCGAAGAGGAAAAGGAAGGGGCCGAGCACCTCCTGCGGGTCAATGTGAGCAACTTGCGCCGAAAACTTGAAGCTGATCCGTCCCGCCCGCATTTCATCGTGACCGAACCGGGTGTTGGGTATCGTCTTCGGACCAGCCAGTAAAAGACTGAAATCTCGAGAATACGGAAAGAGAAGAATGAGTTTATTCTCCATTGGAATTTTAATCGTCATTGTTGTTATCGCTTTTCGGATTGCTCCTCGTGAAAAGAAGGAACAGGTTCAAATTCATGGGGCCGGGCAGATCGCCATGCTGGCCGCCCTGGCCCTCTTCGGCGCAGATTTTTTTACGTCCTATTTTTACGGCACCGGTGAGCTGATGAGTGTTCTGTGGCCCTATAATTTGCAGAAATGGGCCTATGTTGGGGCAGGGGTGATCGCTTTCGCCAATATCTGTTTTGGCGTGCTTTACATGTATTCACTCGGTCCGTTCAATGAAGGAGGCGGTTCTTATACTGCTTCCATGCGCTACCTGAAACCTACTTTCAGTCTGATGGTTGCGGTGACCCTTATCGAAGATTATGTTTTGACGATCGTGGTTTCGGCCCTCTCCGGATCCGACCAGCTGCTCTCGATCACCAATTCTTATAATGCCGCATGGTACTGGCATTTCGCCATCGGTGCTGTCCTGGCTGCAGTGACCTGGTATCTCACCATCCGCGGCCGCGGGGAATCGGCTTTCATAAGCTTTGGGCTGCTGGCCACTTTCTTCATGCTCACCCTCGTAAACTGGGGCGGCCTGATTGCTGCCGTCCACAACGGCGTGCCAGCAGCCCCTGCAATCGCTCAGAGCAAATCTGCCACTTTAGCGGATGCGATTTATCATATCCTGACAGGTTCCATGAAAGGCATGGTGGCGCTGACCGGGCTGGAGGCCATGTCCAATGGCATCCAGTTCGTTATCAACGAGGATGTTCCCCTGGTTAAATGGGGAAAGAAGCAGCTGCCTCGGCTGAATAATATCTGGAGCTTCTACAGTGGGAAGACAGGCGTTGGCCGCTTTGTGCAAACGGCTTTCGTATTCTATGGTGGCGCGACCACCATTATTTTGACCATATTTGCCATTCACTTCAACGTCTTTGACGGCACTAACGGCCGGACACTGGTTGGCAACCTGGCTTGGATCGGCTTTGGACAAATCCCGGGCGGAGCGCTGCTTTACTGGGTCTACCAGGGTCTGGCCGTCATCCTGTTGGCGGTCGCCTCGATGACTGCTTTCCAGGATGCCCAGGCAACCGAATGGCGGGATGTGGCCATTGGGGAAATTCCCGAGGCCATCATCTACCGGGATAAACGCGGGACATTTACCCGCTCGGTGACGATCACTTTTGGACTGGCCGTCATCATCATGCTGCTCGTCAAGGGCAGGACGGATGTTGCGGCTCCCTTCTATGGCGTGGGGGTGTTCATCCCAATCACGATCATGGGCCTGGCTATGCGGCAGCATATACTGCACACCTTAAAAGATTGGGCACGCCGCTGGGCTTCGCGCGCGGCTCTCTTCACGGCCATCCTGGCGGGCTCGGTGTGGGTGTTCCAGATCATCGGTAAGTGG
This sequence comes from uncultured Chloroflexia bacterium, assembly GCA_963753465.1. Classification (GTDB taxonomy): domain Bacteria; phylum Chloroflexota; class Anaerolineae; order Anaerolineales; family Villigracilaceae; genus UBA877. The sequence continues at coordinate 315,415 of CAVWCJ010000002.1, read as the reverse complement.
GAAGAAGGCGGCTGGGTGCGGTTGATTTCCTTCAGCCTCTTGTTCCTGTCGGCGCACCTGGTAATTCTATCCCCGCTTGGATACCGGGACCCGAAACAGATCCACCGCATCGTGCGCGACAAGGCACGTATCCGGGGTGCAATGGCCTCGATCGTAGAATGGCAGTCTCTCAAAATGCAGGAGTATCGCTACAGCCTGCTGGTGGGAATTGCCCGATTCTGGCAGTTTCTCGGGATCAACCGGCCGGTACGTTATGACCCGCCCGTGGTCGCCGGAGATTACAATCAGGCCCTGCACGTCGACCACCCGGATGCCCCCTCCTTGCTCGAGCAGTACCTGGACAGTTCACCGGTCCAGCCCAAACTGGGCGGTCCTCCCAAGGAAACCGCCCCCGGCAACGAGGAGGGCAAAGTCGAGTAGCACTTCCCTGCTGCCCGGTGAATGGATGCTTAGGGCGTGATTTGAAAAATGCTCCCCTATCGAATGACTGGATTGATTTCGGTAGGGGAGGCCGTTTTAGCTTCGCGAATTCTATACTAGGTGCCGGGTTCCGGAGGCATCGGAGGCCTCGAGTCTAATCCGGAATGAGGCGAGACTAAAATCAAAAGTGCGGAACACCAGCTCGAAGGAATGCATCTGATTTGGAAAGAGTGATGAGTTTTCGGTGAACTGGTTTCAGATATTTGTGCGAGCGGCAATTTGGTGCGATAATAATGGCCAGAGTAATGATAGGGAAGAATGGAAATTGGTTAGGATTGTACAACGGGTGGGGAAGGGTTGGTGACAGAGATAGTTCAGGAGGCAATTCATGAGGACAAACAGAATCTCTATTATTTTTTTGTTCGGGATGATGATCATGGCGATCCTGGCATCCTGCAATCTGCCCTGGATCGCCCCCACCCCGCTCGCAGCGACGGCAACTTCCGCCCAGGCGCTGCCAGGCACGAATATGCCCTCCGGGGCCCAATCGTCAGATACGCCCTCTGTCTTACAGCCGACCGTCATCCCGGCCAGCGACACGCCGTCAGCGGCGACGGAAATGCCTGGCCCTCCGACATCCATCCCACCAACACCCGCCCTTGGGCCGGCGCTCGCACACCTGGCAGTGGGCACGAAGATTGATATCACGTATGTTCACATGGTAGATACCAATCAGGGTTGGGGGATCGGTGGACTGGTCCAGTCCGAGGACCATGTATTTCACACTCAAGACGGCGGGATGACCTGGCGGGATGTCACCCCACCGCAGCCAGCCCCCGCTGCCGGAGATACGGTTGTCGCCCTTGGATTTTTCAGAGATTCATCCACCGGTTGGGTGGCATACGGCCCCCCATTGGACTCAGGCAGCGTTCAATCCTATCTCCTGGTATGGTTCACCCATGATGGCGGCACTTCGTGGACATACGGGGTAATCAATACGCCCGAGGCCCAAATTATATCCTTCAGCCCCTGGTACCTGGATTTCGCTGACAGCCAACACGGCTGGCTGCTGGTTTATCTCGGGAGTGGGATGCAGGCTGCATACGTGGCCCTCTATTCCACCAGCAATGGTGGGGCGACCTGGACGGACATTCTGGACACCAATACCGAGAGTGACATCCAGTCCTATGCGAAGACAGGAATGATCTTTGTGGATACACACACTGGCTGGCTGACGCGAGACTCTCAAGGAGTGGACGCCATCCCGCATATATTACTCACCCGGGATGGGGGAATGACCTGGAGGCGAATTGACCTGCCAGCCCCAGCCGGTACGACCGCCTGGTTTGACAACAATTCTTGCGGTACGTACTCCCCGCAGGGCTTCTCCACTCAGTCCGTGCTCATTCTTGTCAAGTGCCTGGATAATGCCACCTACAAACTGCAGTCCGATTATCTCTACTCGACGCTTGACGATGGCCAGACCTGGCAATCAGTTCCCCTGCCTTCCGACTTCACGGTATCAGACGCTCCATACGGCGGGCTGTTCTTCACCGATACCCAAACCGGACTGGCACTCGGCCGCGTGATTTACCGCACGGAAAACGGCGGCACAACCTGGTCGCTGGCAAAGCTGGTCACCTGGGACGGCCAGTTCTCCTTCCTGGACCTCAACACCGGCTGGGCAGTGGCCAGCAACGCCGGTCAAATCGCTTTGGTGATGACGGTTGACGGCGGCAGAACCTGGCAGCAGATCATGCCGATCGTGGCCCGATGAGGCTTGAACCTTGGTTACCGCTGTTGGATCAAAAAACATTTAAGGTAGGGGATTTAAGGTCAATTTGGCCGTCAGATTGTCCAGATTGGCTGATATTCCCCCATGAGATGGTGAAAGCCCAGCTCCTAATTCGTATTTTCGAATCTCTGGACTCGTTCCCTAATTTTTTGGATACATTCCGCTACTTGCGGCGGTTCCATGGCTGACAAGTGATCGCCAGGAATTCGAATGATATCGAAAGGACCTGTCAGGAAATTGTGCCAATTTTCCATGGGATCCCAGCGAACATACCATGCCCGCTCGCTGGCTGAGAACAAGGTAACGGGGAAATCGATTGGCTCCGGCCGATAGTACAGTTGAATGAGATTCCGCACCCGGTTCATCTTATTGGCCTGTTGATTTCGGGTGATTACCTGTCCCGCTCTTCGGCGGAAAAGTCGGTCTGAAAAACGGCCTGCGGATTGTCCAAAGGGTAATCTGGCGGATCTGTTTGAAGAGCATATTATTTGGGAGATGCTCAAAGATGGCTCGGAACGCCGATGGTGGAGTTTGTAAAATTGTGATCCCTTCGGTATCATGCCACTCTGCCATTCCGCTCAGACCGCGTGTCCTGGCATCGTATAAGCATGCCGTCGCTCCGAAGAAAAAGGTTCTAAAGAGTAGATTATTGGAGGCCACGAATGTAAACGGCGTGAAAAAAGCCAATCTATCCTCGGGGGAAAGGTTTTGTTTCGAGGCAAATAGGAGCGAGGTGTGAACCTCGAATTGATGATTTGCGCAGCACTCCTTTCGGTGTCCCGCTCGAACCGGACGTGAACATGATGAAGATCAATGCCTGAGGGGGGATGAGGATCCTGGGATTCTCAATCTCGAGGTTGGATGACAGGTCATCCATGTCAATGAAGAGAGGCTTTTGGGCGGGAGCTGTGCATTCATCTGCCAATGACCGATGGTTGCGATCGGTGACCAGGAGCCGGGCATCCAGCTCAGACAGGATCAACCGGTTTCTCTCAGCCGGGTAGGAAGGGTCGAGTACTACATACGGGCAGCCAGTTTTTATGATCCCCAGCATGGCAACGATCGCTGGAATATCATATCCGAGGAAAAGGGGGGATCGGGGCGTTTCCGGGGTCGTGAGCCAGGATGGAATAGGCTAGCTGATTGGCTCGCCGGTTCAGTTCCTGGTAGCTGATTTCTCGACCGACATCCTTGACGGCGATACGATCTGGGAATGCAGCTGCGCTTCTTTCAAACAACTCCACAGCTGAAGCGTCCGTCAGATCTGGTTTCATATGTATAAATTTTCTCCAATTTGGAGTTCGTTCCGGATATCCTCGGGCGATTTTCATCATCCGGCGAATATTTTTTTACTTATAACCCCCTTGAAAAGCTTCATCTAACTCCGGACTCAGTGGTAAAACTGTTTATCCACTTCAGAGGCTGTAGATGGAGGTATCACACCTAAAGACATCTCTAATCAACCACCCACCGATGCCTCGTTATCTATCTCCGGTCAATAGATGCTTATGGTAGTGGATTCAAGTTCAATTCGGTCGTCAGCCAGTCTAGCCGATCGCCTCTTGCCTGAGCATTCAGGGTATGCCCGGCGTCAGCATACCAGCTGACTTTTTTCGGCTGAACGGCGGCATGTGCCAGCTGGTTGGCGGCATCCTGGGTCACATAACCATTGAGTCCCCCGAATTGAAGAAATATCGCAGCTGGTGACGCATGGGGTAGATAGGCGACCGGATCTACCGCAGACATTAATTTGCGATAGGCCTGCTCGTCATCTGGTTTGGCAAAATATTGGAAGTCCCAGTCGCTGTAATTGCTGTCCCCGGCCATCAGGACGTACGCCTTGATCCGCTTCTCGACGCCCGCAAGCACCGCGCCGTGCATGGCACCGTAGTCATGTCCCACGAAGGCGATCCTCTGTGGATCGACACCTGGCTGTGTCAGAAGGAAATCGACCGATCGACGCAGCTCGATTACCTGTTTAATCACGTTCATCTGGTCGACCTCCGCATTACCGGTGAAGGATACCACCCAGGGAAACAGACCCGTAGGCAGGAGGGACACCACTCCCTGGCTGGCGAGACTCACTGCTTCGTCCAGGAATTCTTTTCTGTTTCCCCAGCCTGATCCCAGGCCGTGCAGAAAGAGCACCCCCGCGAACGGGCCATTCCCGGCTGGCTTAACCAGGTAGGCGGCAATCCGGCCCCCGGTTATCGAAGTAAACTGGGGATCTGCAGCCTGATAGGTCAGGTCCTGAACAGTTGCACCCGCCTGAACCTCCTGAGAGGTGACCTTGATATCGAACGGCGTGGAGCCATCGTAACTAAAGAGAGGCAGGGCATCTTCGTAGGTTGAAGCGACTGGCCAGGAGGTCGCAGAGGAGGTCGGGAGGATGATCGTCGGGGTCATGGCGGCCAGGTCAGGCGTAGTTGTTTCTGCGGGGACTGGGGCAGATCCTTTTGGGGCACAGGCGCTGAGCAGGAAGCAGACCATGGCAATGGCGCGTAATAAGGAATGAAAGCGATGATACATACACTGGTCCTCCGGATCTTGAAAATAAGGTTAGTATTGTGAACTGTCGTCATACATAACCATTTTGAGATATAATACAGGTTAGATGATACCCCACAACCAATAACCTGTCAACAACTATTTATCGGTTAGATAATTCGGGAGGAGGTCTACCATGAGTCTGCAACCGAGCAATTTAAAATTACTGGGGGGAGTGCTGTGCCTGAATTTCGTTGACACCAGGAGCTGGGACCCCGGTGAGCAGCCGTATGATTTCTTTGGAGGATACCCAGCCTTGCTGCAGTGGGGTCTTCAGCTGGGAGTCTTGACCCAGCCTCAAGCTGAATATCTGCAGCAGTCTGCTGCCCAACGCGACCTCGAAGCACAGGCTGTCCTGGAAGAAGCACGTGCACTGCGCGCGGCAATTTATTGAGTTTTCACTGCCTCAGCCGGGGGAGGAAACGCGGCGGTCGAGGATCTGGCCCTATTGAATGGGAGCCTCTCCAGGGCCCTGTCGCATCTGCAGGTGCGTTCTGAAGACGGTGGGTTTGTTTGGGAATGGGCGGAGGAGGATCCTGGACTGGACAGTCTGCTCTGGAGGGTTGTGCAATCAGCGGGCGATCTGCTTACGTCTGAGAGGCTGGGGCGTGTCAAGCGCTGCGGTGGATGCGGCTGGCTGTTTCTGGATACAACTCGCGGCGGGAGCCGCCGTTGGTGCGATATGCGCATCTGCGGCAATCGCGCCAAAGCCAGGCGCCACTATGCACGTGAGAGGGCGAAAATTTAATCCTAAGACAGACCACCTTCGGTGAACTGGATAGCGATATAATTCCTCCTTCGCAGCACCTGCCATAAATTAAAATCGGAGAGGTTTTAAACCGCCATACCTGCAGAGAGCTCCAGGAGCTTCAGGTTTGATATCGGTTTGGAGTACTCGGCGATAAATCCGGCAATCCCTATCAATGATGTCGCGAATTTGCGCAACCCCTGAATTTCGGTCGGGATTGTGCAATATGTCGCACGATAAAACTCAACCACATTGAGTCGAGTTGATTTAACGGAGTAGCTCACCGGCGGGGCGGATTGGCGAGCCGACACGGTCATTATGGCACGAAATTCAGAAAACGCGCCGCGGTTGCGAGCGGTCCTTGGGGCTCTTCCATGGGTCCGACTGGAGCCGGTGGTATACGTTATTTGAGACCTTGCACTACAAACCGCATGACATTATTTATAGGGTATACCCTTTCATACCCTTTCAGGGCACAGGTGGCGCGGGTGGCACAGGCTGGCCGGGTTGCCAACCGCTTAGTGGTGTCAGTTGTATCTGCTTCGAAAGAGCATAGGCAGTCGCCACGTCGCTGTCGCTGAACACGAGCACGCGTCCGAACACGAGCACCGAACTGTTCGGCGAGGATATCTGCGGCATGCCACCCGGCACCTGTCCATTCCAACCCGACCTCGTAATGAGATAGTCGCCCGCCTGCGTACCCGTGGTGCGCGTGCCGACATAGGCGAAATTGGTGTTTTTCGACGGATCAGTGAACTGTACGCTGTAGTAGCGGCCGGCCATATCCGGCACGTGCAGGACTTGCGGTCCTTTTGAGAGATCGAGTACGCCAGCCGTCATGAGCGTGTCGTGGTTTACACCAGTAGTCGCCAATTTTGAGGCCGGGGCGGGCGCGTGGAGGGGATCTGCAAAAAGTGCCTGGGACTCCGTATAGAGCGTATTGACTGGGATGGGGCCGTCGCCGAACCCTTTAACGAGAATCGCTCTCTTGAACACGTACAGAAGCATGCGTGGCCAAAAGTAGGTGAAAAGGAACCATGAGGCGACCATGACAGAACCGAATAAAAGCAAATGCTCCAGATGAGTCATCATTACACCTCGACCACCGGCGGCACCGTATACTCGCCATGGAGAATGGCATCGCCGGGTATGTACACGCGCAGCCAGAGGATGAACTTGCCCGCAGGCGCGGGCAGCCAGTTGGACTCGTGCCCTGCTGGAGCCGCCTTTTGAATGTATACATCGACCGAACCATCGGGGTTTGGGGCCAGGCCAGTACGATCGCTGACGCTGTACCGGTTGAGCGGATTCGCCACAAAGTGATTCCCCGCATCCCCCATCGTAATCGACCAGAATGCCTTGTTCGGCGGGAGTCCTCCCGGCGGGAAGTGCATGACGAAGTCGTGCTCTCCGGAAAGCGCATGGCGCGCGCCATCTGAGTTCGTCCACCAATACATGGCCTCTTCTGGTGTGTTCACCGGGCCGGGAAATAACTGGGCGTGCGCGGCCCGCAGCACCATGCCGTTGCCTGGCTCGCCCAATCCGAACATGCTGGTCCAGCCGTTGACCTTGGTGGCCTTGACCCTGGCGTAAATCTGGGCGGTGACAAACGCCAGCCCGAAGCCGATCAGAAAGCCTTGGATCACATCATTCCGCACAGTTCTTATTTGGGGAAAGGCGAACAAACGGACGAAGAAATAGACGCATACCGCGCCGACGAGGATCGCAAGGTAAGAGTAGAGTTTGCTCATGGCTTTATCCAATCACTTTTGGTTTAATAATGTTAGCTGTATCTGCTTCGCGAGCCCATAGGCGGTTGGGAGATCGCTGTCATTGTATACAAGCACTCGGCCGATGACGAGCACTGAGTTGTTCGGAGAGGCTATCTGCGTCATGCCGCCCGGTACCTGTCCCTTCCAGCCCGGCCCTGTAATGAGATAGTCGCCCGCCTGCGTGCCGGTAGTGCGCGTCCCGACATAGGCGAAGTCGACGTCAAACGGGTCAGTGAACTGCACGCTATAGTAGCGGCCGGAGAAGTCCGGCACGTGCAGGACTTGCGGCCCTTGGGAGAGGTCTAGCCAGCCGACCGTAAGGAGCGTGTCGTGGTTCACGCCGGTGGTCAACAATTTCGAGCCTGAGGCGGGCTGCGAAGTAATGGGCTCCGCAAAGAGTGTTTGAGGCTCCGTATAGAGGGTATTGATCGGGACGGGGCCGTTGCCGAACCCTTGTTGGAGGAGCGCTTTTTTGTAGAAGTTGCTTACGAAGTGCGGCCAAAAGTAGATGAGGAGAAACGTGCCAAACAGCCATGCCACAACCATGACCGAACCGAAAATGAGTAGATGTTTACGCTTCATAACAGGCATCACTTACCTTCGACGACCGGCGGCACCTGGTACTTGCCGTTCAGGACAGTTTGACCCGGCAGGTACACGCGCAGCCAGAGGATGAAGTTGCCGGTTGGCGCAGGCAGCCAGTTGGACTCGTGCCCCACCGGAGCCGAGTTCTGAATGAAAATGTCGACCGAACCGTCGGGGTTTTGCGCCAGCCCAGAGCGATCGCTGACGCTGTACCGGTTGAGCGGATTCGCCACAAAGTGATTTTTCGCATCCCCCATCGTCAGCGACCAGAAGGCCTGGTTTGGCGGGAGCTGACCTGCGGCAAAGTGCATGCTGTAGTTGTGCCCTCCGGAGAGCTTTTGGCCCGCGCCATCTACTTTCGTCGTCCAGTACATCGCCTCTTGCGGTGCGTTGATGGGGCCCGTAAAAGTGATGGCGCACGCGCCGCGCAAAAGGATCCCATTTCCGGGCTCGCCGCATCCGGAAACGGTGGTCCAGCCGTTGATCTTCTTGACATAGAATTTTGGGAGAATTATTAGTACCGTGATAAACGCCAGTCCGGCACCGATCAGGATACCCTGGATGACATCCAGGAAGACGGATCTTTTTGGACTAAAATTCCACATGAAGATCGATTTCATACTCAAACAAGAATTATATTACATTTTGGATATTATTGATCAAGAGCGCTACCGTGACAAACCCCAGCACGCCGCCGACGATGATGCCCTGTACGGCATCGTCGACGATTTTTCTCCTGGTCATGATGGTGAACACCCTTTTAAGCATGATGGCGAGCATCCTTTCGCGTGTATCAGTTAGACTGGCGTATGACGGTTGGGATCAGCTTCAAAGCGGCATTATCCGGGATCCCATATTTGAAGATATTTATGATCGCCAGGTGTCGAAAATTTCAGACGTGCAGCCTTGTCAGCTGGATCCGTTGTTCGACGGCATGCTGAACAGAAAATAAAAATACAGGGGGCCCCCTGCGAGGACTCATAGCCCGCGGCAGGGGCGTGTAGGGCTTGTCAATATAGTAACAAATGTGATTTTTACGTTGCTGTGTGGGGGCACACTGTGACGTCACACTGTACTATACAATATATATATTAATTAATAGTGCTGCCTGCTGAACCGATGTTGAGATGGGGCAGCTCCTCAAGAGCTTCTTTACTCGCCTCCAAGCGAATACACCATTAGGTGCCTGGTCATGGACCAGCACGGATAGTTGGCCTGAGGAGATTTCTCCTCGACGCTTCATGAAGCCGCCAGGAATGCAACTGCAAGTAGTGTGATCATGGGAGTAGGGGAACGCTGTTGAAAAGTGTAAAGGAATTCGGCCGCTGGCGGTCCGTGGCTCTATTGCTGACTGATCAGTGGGTCACCAGAAACGACCTGTTCAAAGCCGGTCTCCTAAATATTTTTATGCAACAGACCCTTGACAAAATAGCTATCATAGAAGTCCGTATTGCAGAATCCTCGGTCAGTTAATACTTGACATGCAATAAGTCTCGTGCTAATATGAAATCGAAGCGCTTCGACTATTCGCTTCGACAATTTAGCAACCAACTTTATCCCTTAAGTCCTTGAGGTGCCTATTGTCAACAATGCTGGATGTGGCCAAGCGCGCTAACGTTGCTCTCAGTACGGTCTCCTATGCCTTGAACGGTACGCGCCCCATTTCGGAAGAAACGCGGCAGCGCATCTTCACGGCGATGAAAGAACTGGGATATCGGCCTCATGCGCTCGCCCGCGGGCTGGCCAGCAAAAGGAGCAGAATTATCGCTCTCCTCTTTCCGGCTTCAGACCGTGGCCTGGGTATCACAGAACTTGAGTTTGTTACCAGCGCAGCAGATGCTGCCCGGGAGAACGACTATAACATAACGTTGTGGCCGTCCGAAATGCATGATCAAAATGAACTGCGCCAATTTACACAACAGGGGTTGGTGGATGGAGTGATCGTTATGGAAGTACGCTTGAATGATGAACGCATAAACTTATTGCGCGAGATTGGTTTCCCTTTCAGTATGATCGGACGATGTGCGGACACAAATGGTGTTGGATATGTTGATATTGATTTTGAGCGGACAACCCAGGAAGTAGTCAACTATTTAGCGGGCTTGGGACACAAACATATCGCGTTTCTAAACCAATCTCAGTCAGCTTTTGATGCAGGGTATGGCCCGGTTGTTCGTGCCGGAGCTGAATTCACGAAGGCAATCCAGGCTGTCGGATTGGAAGGCGTAGCGCGGTTCTGTCGGACAACGCCACAGGCCGGGTGCGAGGCATTCAATGAATTATTGATCGAGCGTCCAGATTTAACGGCACTCATCACGATGAATGAGCGTGCTATTCCCGGCATTATGCAAGCCATTGCCGACCGGGGCTGGCGCATTCCCGATGATTTTTCCCTGGTTGTCATCGTCTCATCCGCGCGGGTGGCAGAGTTGATGACCCCCCCATTAACAACATCTGATACGCCGGCCGCTGAGTTAGGCCGCCTGGGTGTTGAGTTGTTAATCCAACAACTTGAAGCAGAAGAACAAGAAACTCTCCAGAAGCTCGTGCCGTGTCGCCTTATTGTACGCGGAAGTACTGGTCCATGTCTTCGGGTTTTGGACAAATCTAAAATTGTGACCCATAAAGAAGCAGGGTGAAATTCCTCAAACCCAATTTTCTTCTTCTCATATATCTCTGCTTCTTACTTCTTAAGAAAGGAGTTTCTCGAAGATAAATATATAAGGAAGGAGACACTGCCTACCGCTAAGTGAGTCAGTATCTCCTTGGTCAGCAAAGCACTTTGAACAACTCCAGGATGATTTTTCCTGGGCCTGATCAAGTAACTCTGCTTTTTTTATTATATACGATATCACCGAATTAATTAATCGTATATTTGGCAGGGTCGCTTAAAGGCATATTATGAAAGTTACGGTTGTTCCGAGTGGTTTTGTTCTCCTTAAACCTGTTAATAAATCTTCGAGAGAGCGTCCAATTGAAAGGAGGTGAAATTCCTGGAACCATAAACTTGCGCTCTCAGTTTCATGTCCATGGTCATAAAGTTTGGACGCTTTTTCTCTACATAATAATCAAAGGAGAATGAGATGTTTTCAAAAATATTTAAACTGTTGTCCATTGTATTGACAGGCAGCATGATCCTCGGATTGGTCGCTTGCGCGTCAGCCACGCCAACGGCAGCACCGGCAACAGCGGTTCCGCCAACAGCCCCAGCTGCAGCCACTGCGGTCCCCGCAACTGCGGCACCTGCGGCCTCCCCAACGAGCTCAGCGCCGCGCGTTCTCGACCTGTGGTACTACGAACCGCCCGACGGGGCCTTGGGAAAAGCCTGGGCCGCAGCTCAGACACAATTCCTGTCAACTCACCCGGGAGTCACGATCCATTTTGAACTGCATACGTTTGAGCAGATTCAACAAACCGCCCAAATGGTCTTGAACTCAAGCAGCGCACCGGATCTCATTGAAATCAACAAGGGTGCAGCCAACGCCGGCACATTTGCCATGGATGGCTTGCTGACAGATATGACAGCCGAGGCCACAAAGCGCGGGTGGGATAAGATCCTTTCCCCCAGCATCCAAACCACCTGCCTTTATGATCCCAATACCGGCATCATGGGCAGCGGCAACCTGTATGGTGTCACCGATTATGGTGAGTTTGTCATGCTTTACTACAATCAGGACATGTTCACCAAGTACAACATCTCGGTGCCTACCACAGCCGATCAGCTTTATGCAGCAGCCGATGCGTTTGTCGCCAAAGGGATTACGCCCTTCGCCACGGCAGGCGCTGAGTATCCGGCTCAACAAATTTTCTACATGCTGGCCCTCAGCAAGGCTGACCGAACGTTTGTCACGAACTACCAACTCCTCAAAGGCATCGATTTCCATGGCCCGGAGTTCACCTATGGAGCCACCGAGATGGCTGCCTGGGTTCAGAAAGGATATATCAGCAAGAGTGCCGTCAGTATGAAAGCCCAGGATATGCAAAATGCCTGGCAAGCTGGCACGAACCCAATGCTGATGGGTGGCAGTTGGCTGTTTGGTGGATTACAATCCGCCAACCTGCCCTTCAAGTGGAGCGTGGAGCTCTGGCCTGGCAATAAGATCAGCCCAGGATCTGGTGGTAACCTGTGGGCAATCCCTGCTGGTTCAAAGAACAAAGACCTGGCCTATGATTTCATTGATATTACCCTAAGCAAGCCAATTCAGACTCTCATGGGTAATGATGGCGGTCTTCCGATCAATGCCGATACCACTCAGATTACCGACCCGGCAACACAACAATTCAATTCGCTCTTCGCACAACTGGTCGCCTCTGACGGAATCGGGTTCTATCCCGATTGGCCCGTAAATGGCTACTACCAGGACTTGGTTTCAGCCACCCAGGAACTGATGAATGGAACAAAGACTCCTTCTCAATTCTTGGACGAGATTGCGGCTCCTTACAACGCAGCCATAAAAAAGTAAACCGCCGCCGCGGCTTGTAGCTTGAAATCTAAGGCAGTGCTCTTGACCAAGAGCACTGCCTTAGAAAGGAGAGAGGATGAATACATGAAGCACAAAACAAAATCTATCGACAAAGGATATGGCATATTTTTAATCCCTGGCATTGCCATGTTCCTGATCATTATCATCATTCCTTTCTTGACCAACGTGGGGATCAGCTTTACCAGGTGGCGGGGTGTTCGCACACCGGTTTGGACCGGTCTAAGTAATTATCAGACATTGATCGGTGATTCCGTTTTTTGGCTTTCGTTTAGGAACAACCTGATTTTGCTCATTGCCATGACCATTATTCCGACGATTGTCGGTTTGTTGTTGGCAACATTTCTTTTTGATTTCATCACGAACAACTTCGGCCAAAGAGTTTCAAGCTTTTTCCGCGCCGGTTTCTATTTACCCCAGATTTTACCGTCGGCAGTAATTGGCATCGTATGGGCTTGGATACTGCAGCCAGACTGGGGGGTTGTGAACTTTGTACTCAAATCTATAGGACTCTCTTCATTGACACGTGACTGGTTGGGGAATCCTTCCACAGCACTGGTGGCAGTCATGGTAGTGATGGTCTGGTTTCAGATTGGTTATCCGATTGTGATCTTCATGGCAGCCTTGCAGAGGATTGAGCCTGAATTATTGGAGGCAGCCTCCATTGATGGAGCCTCATGGTTCCAGAAGTTCTATTACATCACAATCCATCTGATTCAGCCGGAAATATTGGTAGTGGTTTTGACGACCACGATTTACACCCTTAAAATATTTGGCCAGGTCTACACTTTAACAAGAGGCGGCCCGGGGAACGCCACTGAAGTTCCATCCTATTATGCCTATAAACAATTTTTTGAAACGCAACAAGTGGGGTATGGATCTACTGTCTCATTGGCAATGGCTGTGATTATTATTCTTCTGACCATTCTTTTCATTAACTTACAGTCACGACATGAACTTGCGGAGAGTGTCTGATGGCTGCTAAAAAATACCCTTTGACCAAGGGGATCGTGAAATGGATTACCCTGATCGTTCTGGCTATATTCCTGCTACTCATGCTCATGCCATTTATTTTGGTAACTATTAACGCAGTGAAAACCGAACCTGAGTTTGCCCGGTATGGTCCGCTCAGTCTGCCTCACGGTTTAAACTTTACCAGTCTCGTTGGTTTTTGGAACCGGGTTAATTTTTCACAACCATTGGAAAATAGTGCCGTGATCAGTATATGGGTGGCGATCCTTGGCGTTGTATTGTCACTCTTAAATGCATTTGCCCTGGGGTTGGGAAAGATACGCGGAAGAGTATGGATCCTAGTGTTCTTTCTAATGGCTAACTTTCTACCCCAAGAAGCACTAGCCTATCCTCTTTATTATTTTGCCAAGTTTTTACACTTATATGACACAAAAACCGCTGTTATTTTGGTATTTACGGTGATTTAAAGCGCCTTTGGCACATACCTTTTGTCGTCGGTGTTTAGCACATTTCCTCGGGAAATACTCGAAGCAGCCATCATGGACGGGTCCAGTAAGTTGGACCTGTTGGTGTACCTCGTCGCGCCACTTAGTCTGCCGACACTCTCAGTGCTGTTTGTGTTCTTCTTCATCTGGACATGGAATGAATTCTTCCTGCCCCTAATCCTTCTGCCAACCAATGCAACCCAAACTGTTCCCCTGGCCCTGGCCATCAATCAGGGACAATACGGAATGAATGTCACCGCGCAAAGTGCATCAGGACTACTTGGTATCCTTCCATGCATAATATTCTTCCTAATCTTCCAGCGGACACTCACCAGAGGGATCACTGCGGGAGGCATTAAATAACTCTGACATATATTAATTTATAAGCGGTATCTCTGGTGTTTCACTTGAGAGGGGCGCTCTAGTTGGCAAGGCGCGTGCCCGTGAGATTACCTGACCGAGTCAACATTACCCCAGGCTCAGCCAGATGACAGGTTTCCTAAATTAAAGAACACGTTCTAAATTTAGTTGGAAGTGGCTTGTTGGGTAAAGCCATAGCTTGTACCAGGTTGATCCTGGGCGTAAAGAATTTTATTCCGGAAACGGTCTTAGCCTGGACCCCATGGCCCAAGTTGGTAGGCTGCTGTAAGACTATATCTCTGCAGTCGAGTGCCAGATCATTATATTTTCACATTTATTTTAGAGAGGAGGTGGCGGTTTCCAATACCTGCTTCAGAAAGCGGTTCTCGCCATTAAAAAATTATGAAGTTTACAGACGGTTACTGGTCGATACCAAAAGAGGTAAAGGCGCTTCATCCGGCACAGGTATATGATGTCGATGTTGCCCAGGATTCGTTCACTGTATATGCGCCTACGTTGCGCGTAACCAATCGAGGCGATACACACGACGGAACACTGCTCGCCATCCAATTTTCTTCACCGATGCCGGATGTCATCCGCGTGAAACTCATCCATTTTTCCGGTGAGCAACCCAGACTGCCACGATTTGACCTGGTGGAACATGCCCCGGCCTGTGTGGATATTCACCATGATGACAATGAAACGATCCTCAAGAGCGGGCGGTTGTCCGTTCGCGTTCCTCATGCACGTCCCTGGCGTGTTGAATATTTGGCCGATAACCAGGTCATCACGATGAGTGGGCCCAGGGGTATGGGCATTATTGAGACAGATGGTAATGGTCGCTATATGCACGAGCAACTTTCACTTGGGGTGGGGGAATATGTTTACGGCCTTGGCGAGCATTTTACTGCTTTCATCAAGAACGGCCAGGCGGTGGATATCTGGAACCAGGACGGCGGTACAAGCAGTGAGCAAGCCTATAAAAATGTCCCCTTTTACATGACGAATCGAGGTTATGGAGTCTTCGTTAACCACCCCGAACTTGTTTCGTTTGAGGTAGCTTCAGAGAAAGTTTCCCGTGTTCAATTCAGTGTTACCGGACAGTCCCTGGAGTACTTTGTGATTTATGGCCCTACACCTAAAGAGGTACTCGAAAAATACACTGCCCTAACAGGACGTCCAGCACTGCCGCCCCCGTGGTCATTTGGCTTGTGGCTCACGACCTCCTTTACCACTTCATATGATGAAGCTACGGTGACGAGTTTTATCCAGGGCATGGCAGACCGTGACTTACCCCTCCATGTATTCCATTTTGATTGTTTTTGGATGAAAGAGTACCACTGGTGCAATTTCGAATGGGATGAGCGCACGTTTCCCGACCCTGAGGAAATGCTAAAGCGACTCAAGGATCGTGGCTTGCACATCTGTCTCTGGATCAACCCTTACATCGCCCAACGCTCACCCCTCTTTGCCGAAGGTATGCAAAATGGATATCTCCTAAAAAAACCGAATGGGGACATCTGGCAAACCGATAAATGGCAGGCCGGCATGGGAATCGTGGATTTCACGAACCCCGCAGCCCGGCAATGGTACGGCGACAAGCTGCGTGTACTGATTGATATGGGCGTAGACTGTTTTAAATCTGATTTTGGAGAACGGATTCCCACCGATGTCGCCTACTGGGACGGCTCGGACCCCATCAAGATGCACAACTACTACAGTTATCTTTACACCAAGACGGTTTTTGAAGTATTGCAGGAACGCCTCGGCAAGGGTGAGGCAGTCCTCTTTGCTCGATCAGCTACCGCCGGCTGTCAGCGTTTCCCAGTGCATTGGGGCGGAGACTGCGAATCGACCTTTGTGTCAATGGCGGAAAGCTTGAGAGGGGGATTATCCCTGGGTTTGTCCGGTTTTGGATTCTGGAGTCACGATATTGGGGGCTTTGAGGGGACCCCTCCGGCTGCCGTTTATAAGCGCTGGATTGCCTTTGGTCTGCTTTCTTCGCACAGCCGTCTGCACGGTGATCAATCTTACCGTGTCCCCTGGTTATTCGATGAGGAAGCTGTCGACGTCCTGCGGAAGTTTACCAAACTCAAGATTCGCTTGATGCCGTATTTGTTTGCCCACGCGCTCGAAGCCAGGGATCAGGGCATCCCGTTGATGCGGGCGATGCTGCTGGAATTTCCAGATGATCCGACATGCAACTATCTTGATCGACAATACATGTTAGGCGATTCCCTCCTGGTTGCACCGGTCTTTTCGGAGGATAATGCAGTTTCATATTATCTTCCAAAGGGACGTTGGACGAATTTCTTTACCGGCGAAACCATCACCGGACCAGGCTGGGTGCGTGAGACCCATGATTTTATGAGTCTTCCCTTGATGGTACGACCTAATTCCGTCATTGCCATGGGGAACCATACGGATCGACCTGACTATGATTATGGGGAGGGTGTCACTTTGCAGGTGTATGAATTGGAAGAAGGAAAATCTGTCTCATTGATTATCCCTTCCATAAAAGGGGATGTAGACCTGAAATTTGAGGTGAAGTGTGAAGGTGGAATATTAACCGTGGATCGGCAAGGGGCATCCAAACCGTGGAAACTATTACTGGTAGGGATCAAATCGGTCAAGTCTGTAACTGGTGGTAAAGAAGAAAGCACACCCATCGGTACGCTTGTGACACCGTCCAATAAAGCGAATCATTTAAAGATTTCACTGCATCCTTCTGAATAGCCCAATCTTTATTGCTATTTCAGGGAGTGGCTGGTCAGTCCATTCCGTAAGGTTGACCTGCTTCCCCTCTTGATTTCTGTTAGCTGCCAAGGAGATTTCGATGTTGGAACCATACAAACCCTTGCCTGAACACAAATTCACATTTGGCTTATGGACGGTCGGGAACATCGGTCGCGATCCCTTTGGCGGTCCAGTGCGCGAAACGAAGTCGCCGCTAGAACTGGTCCACCTGCTCGCCGAAGTTGGTGCGTATGGTGTCAATTTCCACGATAATGACCTTGTCCCGATTGACGCTTCTTCCCTCGAGCGTGACCGGATTGTCAAAGATTTCAAGATCGCTTTGCAGGACACTGGGTTAGTTGTCCCGATGGCGACCACCAACCTTTTCAGCGATCCCGCCTTCAAGGATGGCGCTTTTACAGCAAACGATCCGAAGGTGCGCGCTTATGCCCTGCAGAAAACGATGAATGCAATTGATTTGGGGGCTGAGCTGGGCGCGAAGGTCTACGTGTTTTGGGGCGGGCGTGAAGGCACCGAGACGGATGCCGGCAAGAACCCGATCGAAGCCATTAAACGGAACCGCGAGGCGATGAATTTTCTGTGCGAATATGTGCTCGATAAAAAATATGACCTGAAATTTGCATTGGAGGCTAAGCCGAACGAACCCCGCGCCGACATCTACAATCCCACAACGGGCCACATGCTGGCCTTCATTGCAACCCTTGACCACCCTGAGATGGTCGGAGTCAACCCCGAAGTAGCACATGAGCATATGGCAGGGATAAATTTTATGCACGGTGTGGCGCAGGCCTGGGAAGCTGGTAAGCTATTCCACATTGACCTGAATGACCAATACCCCGGCCGCTTTGACCAGGACCTGCGTTTCGGATCACGCGACCTCAAGGCAGCTTTCTTCCTGGTCAAATTTCTGGAAGATGTGGGCTACCCAGGCAGTCGCCACTTTGATGCGCATGCCTACCGGACTGAAGATTATGAGGGTGTCAAGGATTTTGCCCGCGGCTGCATGCGTACGTATCTCATGTTGAAAGAGAAGGCTGCGCAGTTTAACAGCGATAAAGAAATCCAGGCGTTGCTGGCGGAGATCAATTCTGATGATGGTAGTATGGCTCAATATTTTGGTAAATACTCGCCGGAAAAATCTGCCAATCTAAAAACTCACGTTTTTGATCGTTTTACCCTGGGCAAACGAGGTATGAAGTACGAACGTCTCGACCAGTTGACCATTGAATTACTATTGGGCGTTCGGTAGCAGGTTCAACTTTCTATTGCATTCTTCTCCTCATCAGTGGGGTGGCGCTTAACACAAAAGGGGATGCGCCGCCCCACTGACTTTTTTATGAAGAGTCTCTGTGACCAGTCCCACCTTTCTTTTAGGCGTTGACGTCTCCACAACAGCCACAAAGGCCTTATTATTGAATGAAAAGGGAACGGTCATGGCCACTGCATCCACGCCGCATGCCCTGTCTACGCCGCGGCCACTGTGGTCGGAACAAAACCCCGAGGAGTGGTGGCAGGCCTCGATAGGCAGTATTCGCTCGGTGTTGCTTCAGGCAGGCCATGGGGGCGAAGCCGTGGCAGCGCTTGGGCTGACTGGGCAGATGCATGGCTTGGTGTTGTTGGATGGTCTAGCGTAACTTTTGTGGTGCGCCAAGGAAGCTTGGCGTTTCTTGCGGGGTGAAAGTCCCCGTTGAACAAGGCCCAACCAGCCGTTCATACCGAGTGTTGCAATGATGAAGGAGGTAGCTTAAACAGGTTTGAGGTAAACCGTCCTGGAGAGAAAACCTTGGCGTTGGTGAAGGGATGTCAGCGAAACCAACGAGCCTGAAAACAGGGACACAAAATACTGGCACCAGCTACTGAACAACCTCATTGAAGCGTGCACAGGGAACGACATAGGCCACAGGGAAGTTCGCACTTCCTGAAGCTTGATACAGCCCCGTTAATTACGGGATGGTGAAAACTGTCCAAAAAGCAGATGGCGATGAGCTCACAAACCCAGAAGCCAAGACAGAGAATGCGCATTGGTGAGCATTCCGAGGGTCTGCCGGGGTCGACAAAGAGCGTGGCATGTGTTGAGAGAAGCGTCGAGAACTTGGGAGACCCGAAAGGTTCCTGAGCAACCAGCGTGTCGGGGTGCCCGCCACTGGCCGAACAGGTAGGCCGACCGAAATGACAAGTAGGAGAGCCGATGGCCTTTCGGGGGTCAGATCAGCTTATAGTACTCAGAGACGGGAAAGCCGTTCACACGGGGAAGGAGCTGACAGGAGTACGTAGCTTGTAAAGGAGAACACAAACTGGACATGCAGGGTCAGAAGGCAAGCGTGCAAACCTCACTGCAAGCGATAGCGTTGAAGGCTGAAATGCAGCCGGGCTATCGGTTTCAAAATCTGTTTGGGATGCTCAACGAGGAGATGCTCAAGGACAGCTGGGGGTACATCCGGAAGGATGCGGCATTTGGCATAGACCGGGTGAGTGCCGAAGACTATGAGCAGAACCTTGATGAGAACATCCGCCAATTGGTGGATGATCTGAAACAGAAGCGATACCGAGCCAAACTCATCCTAAGGCGATACATACCGAAAGGGAATGGCAAGTTTCGCCCGTTGGGGCTAGTGGCCACTCAAGATAAGTTATTGCAACTGGCAGTCAAACGCATCTTGCAAGCGATCTATGAGCAGGACTTTCTGGATTGCAGCTATGGGTATCGACCGAACGTCGGAGCGCTCGACGCAGTAGCCGAGTTGACCGCGAAGTTGCAATTTGGGAAGTACAACTACCTGGTAGAAGCTGACATAAAAGGCTTCTTTGATAATCTGAACCATGAGTTGCTGCTTGATATGCTGGCAGAGCGGATTGATGACAAAGCATTGCTGTGGCTGATCAAGAAGTGGCTGGATGCAGGAGTGCTGGACACAGATGGGAGAGTGCTGCACCCGGAGACGGGTTCGCCTCAAGGAGGGATCATTTCACCCATCCTCGCCAATGTGTACCTGCACCACGCACTGGATAAGTGGTTTCAGAAAGTAGTCATCCCGCATTGTAGCGGGAAAGCATTCCTGATCAGGTTCGCTGATGATTTTGTCTGTGCATTCGAAAAACTGGAAGATGCCCAACGTTTTTACGCAGTACTGGGAAAACGTTTGGAGAAGTTTGGGCTGGAATTGTCAGCGGACAAAACGCGGATAATTCCGTTCAGCGCGGCCATCCTGCCGGGCAAGACCAGTTTTGATTTCCTTGGTTTTGAATTTCGGTGGGGGAAAGACCGGAAAGGGAAACCGCATGTAGGCCGTCGCACAGCTCGCAAGAACCTGAGAAATTCGCTGAAGCGCTTCAAGGAATGGTGTAAGGGAAGCCGGAGTATGAGGCTTCCAGAGTTGTTCAAACTGGTGAATGCCAAGCTTCGAGGACACTATAATTACTATGGAGTGATAGGTAATTACCCTAGCCTGGTGCAATTCTATCGTGGAGTTAAATGGCTACTAAAGAAATACTTGAATTGACGTAGCCAGCGGCGTAGTTACACTTGGGCCGGGTTCTGCCAGCTGATTGAACAATTCGAAATCGAGAAACCACGCATTGTCCAAAGCCCCAAACGGTATAGAAAGATGGGTGCGGAGCCCCTAATGGCAGGAAGGCCATGCGGAAGCGAGTACTTCTGAAGAGCCCGGTACGATAATTTCGTACGCCGGGATCCGAGCCGGGCCTGTCGGGTGACTGGCAGTCCTACCGCAATCAATCAGAAGGCAAAACGTTGAATCAGATTTGATTTTGTAGGGCTACGGCCAGGGCTGGTAACCTCTGTGGGAGCGGAGGTACCAGAAATGGCGACGAAATCATCAGACTGGCCGATGGCCAACACAGCGCATGGCATGTTGGTGGCATTTGGTGAATTCTTGAGCCAGCATGGATTGATTGAGCGGCTGATGCAAATACCGATTGGGCAGAAGACACGCAAGTATCGTCCGCAGACCAAGCTGGTGGAATTTCTGGCTGGGATCACGAGCGGCATGGAACATCTTGAAGATCTCAATGATGGCGTGCGGCCGTTGGTGAAGGACGAGGTGGTGGCGCGAGCGTGGGGGCAAGCGGGTTTTGCGCACTACAGCAGTGTGAGCCGGACGCTGGATGTTTGTAACGAGCAGACGGTGGTGGCGGTGGAGAAAGTGATCGAAGAATTCAGCCAACCGTTCATTGCGAATCGAGTCCATGAATTGCTGCGACGGGGTGCGGCGATCGTTTACGATTTTGATCTCACCGGACAGGCAGTGAGTTCCACCAGCACCAGCTATCCAGGAGTGGCGTTTGGATGGATGAATGACAGTGTGAAGCTGGGTTATCAATTGGCGCGGGTCTGTCTGACGGATGCGGGAGGCGAGCGCTTGTGGCTGGCAGGCTTTCATCACCCTGGGGACACGATTTCGTCCTCCTGCGTGAAAGAACTGGTTCGAGCTGCGGAAGCTCAGACCCATATCCGGCCGCGTCGGCGAACGGAATTGGTGCAACAGCGTTTGGAGGTGCAAGAGGCAAGGGTCGCACGGACGCGTCGTTTGTTGAACCAGCAGGAGGCCCAACGAAACCGTCTGCAGCAAATCCGCCAGAGGCTCATTGGGGAGGGCTATCACGCCGAGCAGACCCTCAAAAACCCCATTTCCCGGCCCCAAAAGGCCCTTTTGAAGAAAAAAATGACCGGTTGGCGCAAGCGTTTGCCGCGTCTGGAAGCGCAGATCGCCACGGCGCAGCAAAGGATCGGCAAACATCAGGATCATCTGCACGAACAGATGGGATGCCTGACTCAATTGCTTGACTGGCAGGCCACCCTTGAGAAAGACAACCTGGCCAATCCTGATCCCCCACCTTATGTGGAAGCGCGCACGGATGCCGGTTTCTCGTCCGGTGGAAATCTGACCTGGCTGTTGGAGATGGGCTATTGTCCCAACACCAAGGCTCCCAACGGGCAAACGGCAACCGCCTTGTGCTCCCGCCTGAAAAAAGGAGTTCCCTGGGTCAAGGTTGGAGAGAATGCTGAGATGACAGTCTGGGGACAATGTCAGTTGCGCGACTGTCCCTATCCCCTGACCGCCGCCATTGAGCGCTTCAAAATCGGGCGCAGGTATAAGTATGCAGTCTTGATCCTTTACCGCGACGACAATGCCATCCCATCCTTGCCGATTTGGTTCGAACATTACAACCAACGCCAAACCATCGAAGCCGGAAACAAAGAGATGAAAGGAACGTTCTTCGTCCAGCATCTCATGAGCCGCTCTCCGGCAGGCATCCAGTTGCAAGTGCTGTTCACTGGACTGGCGGCTAACATGGTGCGCTGGTGTGTGCCCTGGCTCAAAGAGTGCACTGTCCATTCTTCACTCAAGCTGACACGAACCTTGAACAGTCCCAAGAAGTTGGTTCGTGTCGCTGCCAACAGTGCCGCCCTTGTCCAACAAACATCCTCTGGCACTTCTCTGCAATTCGCACCCGATAGTTCCTTCCCTGGAATTGTCCTGTTCTTGAAAGGCGTGCCCGCTTTTCAGCTGCCGTTGGGCTTCAACCAGCCGATTAAAATTGAATCTGGATAAACGATTTGCCTTCTGATTGCGCAAACCCTACGCTAGGGCACGTGCTGCGTCCCGCCATCTTGTGGAACGATCAGCGCACTGGCGAACAGTGCGACGATATCCGCAAGCGGCTGGGCAAAGACCGGCTGATCCAGATTACCGGCAACGATGCACTGACAGGCTTCACTGCACCCAAAGTTCTGTGGGTCCAACAAAATGAGCCGGAAATCTACACTAAAGCGAGACATATTTTACTCCCAAGGACTACGTCCGCTACAGGTTAACTGGTGAATTTGCGATGGACAAGGCGGATGACTCGGGGACGATCCTCTTCGATTTGAAGACCCGCAATTGGTCGCCGGAAATGGTCGCAGCCCTCGGCATCTCCGTTGAATGGCTGCCTCCCACTTTTGAAGGTCCCGAATTCACAGGGAGGATCCGACCCGAAGCAGCTGCACAGACCGGCCTAAAACCCGGTACGCCCGTCGCCGCGGGGGGCGGAGATCAGGCGGCTCAGGCAGTTGGGGTCGGGGCTGTAGAGCCCGGTTTGGTCGCGCTCACAGTTGGCACATCCGGGGTGGTCTTTGCCCCCACTTCATCAGCACTCATCGAACCTGAAGGCCGGCTTCACTCTTTCTGCCATGCTGTCCCGGGGATGTGGCACTTCATGGGCGTGATGCTCTCGGCAGCCGGCAGTCTTCAGTGGTATCGTGACACGCTTACTCCTGGGGTGAGTTTTGACGATCTGATAAAAGAAGCCGAATCCATCCCGACGGGGAGCGAAGGTTTGCTTTTCCTTCCCTATCTGAGTGGCGGGCGGACACCCTATCCTGACCCGCTGGCGCGCGCGGCGTGGATCGGACTGACTCTCCGCCATGGGCGTGGACATATGACTCGCGCTGTACTGGAAGGTGTTGCCTTTGGCCTGAAGGATAGTTTTACATTGATTCAAAACGCTGGATTGAGCAAAATCCGGCAGGTGCGCGCCTCGGGTGGCGGAACCAGGAGCGCACTGTGGCGGCAGATCCTTGCCTCCGCGCTCGAAGCTGAACTCGTGACAGTTAACACCAGCGAAGGCGCCGCTTATGGCGCGGCGTTGCTGGCCGGCGTGGCGGCAGGAGTGTGGAAGGATGTGCCTTCAGCATGCACTGCAGTTGTAAAAATCACTGGCACCACGCGCCCCGATCCGGCTCAATCGAATGTTTATCGTAAAGCGTATCCGCTTTACCGCGCACTTTACCCGGCACTAAAACCAAGCTTCGATCAAGGGTATTAATTCCTTATTCCTTCCCTATCATATCAGGGATCTCAACTAACTTTCCAGGATAGCGATAGCTGGCTAGCTTGTGAATAGGGATGGGTTGTGTTGAATTTCGGGGCGCAAGAATATTCTCTGAAGGTGAGCCATCGGACGCCTATTGGGCCGATTGCGGTAGCCACCGATATTCCCAGTCAGAGTCAGGCTAATCTCAAGAATTGGATGGCAGGCGCAATTTGGCGCCTGCCATCTTCTATTTCAGCTTACGGGACGATGATGTAATCCAGGTTGATGCAGCCGTTGCCGCTGTCCTTCTTGTAGGCAATCGTATTGCTGCCCGCATTCAAGGTCAGTGTGACGGTATTATCAGACCAGGTATTCCAATTGGCCAAATTGGCATAGCTGCCGGTGGCTACCTTCACGCCGTTGACGTAGATGCCCTCCGTCTGGGTGGAGCCCATGGCGTTCGAATAGCGCAGATCCACCGCGTAGTTCCCCGCGGAAGGTACGTTGACGGTGAAGGTGGTGGTCTGCCCGGTGCCGCTGCCGTAGTAGCCGGCGACGAAGCCAGTCCCGGAGTAGCCGGTGTGGTCAGTGTTGACCACTGCGCCGCCCGAGAGGGCTGCATTCTCGGCCTCGTACTTCGTACCCGCGCCGCTTGTAGGGGTGCGCGTCGGGGTATTGGTCGGGCCAGGCGGTGTGTTGGTGCGCGTCGGTGTCCGCGTCGGCGTGGCTGTCGGACCGCCGCTGCCGGGGCTCAATTTCATGATCACCATGCCAGCTGCCGGTAAATTATAGGAAAAACTATTGCCGGCGGTAAAGGCCTGCCCGGCGAGGGTTTTTACCGTCGCGGTATTGGGATCGGTAACCCCGTTTACCTGCAGGTCCGTCCTCTCATACATGTTACTCCCACTACTGCCCGCCGGTTGCATTAACCATTGTTGTGCGCTGCTTGAAGCGTTAAATCCTGAAATATTGACCTGTACAGTAGAGGCATCGGTTGGGGAATTGTTCACCATGAATATTGTCAGGTTCCCTGAACTGTCCTTCGAGGCGTAGGCTCTTATCAAAGAATTGCTGGAAGAAGCCGTCAGCATATTTTTCCCAAAGTCGCTTATTAGGAGTGGATAGATATACCAGGTGGGGCGCACCGTGCCTCCGACGTTCGTATAGTACGCCTCTTCCCAGGGTTGAGCGACTACCCAGCCGCGTTCGGCGACTTCCATCAAGTCCTGCGCAACAAACATCGCATTCAGGTACATCGAATGCTGGGTATTCGAAGTACCGTCATCGGCATTGAACTCTGTGAAGGCATACTTTACCTGGCCGACATACTGGCTCCCCAGGTATGTGCTCACGATCGTGTCCAGGTTGGCAGATTGCGTGGCAATCTTCCCTACGCCGCTGGCACCCAGCAAAGCCTCGCTATCCGTTTCATTGTAAGCCATGGAATAATAAGGGTAATCGTGAATAATGAGAAAATCGGGAGTAATCCCATTATTCTTGAAGACCGTGAGCATGTTCTTCATCCAGTAGTTGTAGGTGTCTGTTCCTGTGCCATCATAGGGAGTGGAGACTGCACCGATTTGAATCGTCGGATCGACTGCTTTCATTGCCTTGTAAAAGGCTACATAGCGATTGCCGTAAGTCGTGCCGTCGGTGTTTCCCTGTTCCCAACTGCCGTAAACCTCATTCCCAATCTCCCAGTATTTGACGCCGAGGTGTCGGGTAACATTCATGTCGGTCACCCAGTTGGCCGCTTCCTGCACAGCCTGCGCTTGGGTATGTTGAGTGCCGCACCAGTAACCACTGGAATTGACAATCGGCTGCATCGTCCCGCCGACAGCGCTGAGCAGATTAAGGGTTTGTTGATAGGTAATCACCCAGCTTCCATTGCACGCCATGTTATCCCAGATGTCGATATCCCCCCATGAGCCGCCCGGCCAGCGGTAATATTTACTGCCCTGGTTAATCAAGAGATTGTTAAAGGTAGTGTTAGTCCCGCTTTCCGTACTTTCCCAGGCCGCCAGATTGGCTCCCCATAAAGCATCCGGAATGGTATGCGTGACCGTAGATGCATTTACAGTCACAGTCGCCGTAGTTGCAGCAGATACTCGTATATCTGAGACGCCGAGAGCTGAGACGGCAAGAACAATGAGCAGCCCTGCTACGACAAGTCTCCACATTTTTTTATTCATTAGATTATCTCCTCTTTGGGGTTTACTCAATTTATGTAAATCACAGTTTTCAGGTGTCAATCTGATTGCAGCGAAACTTTCCCCTGGAATTACACCAATTATTACAAGAGGCTGGCCTGAGAATGCCTCGTCGCAACGAGCGCTCCTCAAATTGACAACGACTGAATTTAGGGTGCACTTACCAGGTTCTGCTTGATGATTAGGTTATGCTTGATGATCATCACCTCCTTACAATTTAATTTTGGCAGCGCAAATTTGGTTGTGTTTGAATATCTGCACCTCCTTCTTCTCCCATTTTGGGCATCACACCAGTCAAAAATCCTGTTGACCACATTGAATTTTCTTTACCGGTTATCTATCGCAGGCATGCCCGCCAAGGTGCTTCGCGTGCCTCGACGGGCATGCCTTTAAAACAAAACCTGAAATTTAGTTGCCGAAGACCCTGAATTCATAAAAACTTGCCCAGGTCGTCGGACTGGCCGGCAGACCTGTTATGGTAATGCGTACGTAGCGTGCGGTTGCGGAAAAGCTGTCATCCTGTACCTGCGCTGTGCTGGTATTGGCAGTCTTATCCACCACCGTTGTCCAGCTGGTGTTGTTCGTCGAGACATCTACCCGGTACTGGTAGACACGCCCGTTGAATTCCCACATCACCTCCGAGCCAGTCAGGTTGTAGGAAGCCCCCAGGTCAACTTCCCACCAGTGATTCAGGTTGCCATCGTTGGCGCACCAACGGGTACTAGTGCTGCCGTCGTTGCCGCTCGACGCCGGGTTTGCAGATTGGGAGCTGTCCGCACTGGCCGGCTTGCCTTGTGCCAGGTTGACGCTTCCGGTCGCGGTGATCGTCGGGGTGGCTGTGAATGTCGGCGTGTTGGTCTGTCCACTCCCACCGCCGGGCACACTGATGTAATCCAGGTTGATGCAGCCGTTGCCGCTGTCTTTCTCGTAGGCAATCGTGTTGATCCCGGCGTTCAAGGCAAGCGTCACGGTGTTATCCGCCCAGGTGCTCCAATTCGCCAGGTTGGCGTAGCTCCCTGTCGCCACCTTCACCCCGTTGACGTAAATGCTCTCCGTCTGGGTACTGCCCATCGAGTTCGAATAGCGCAAATCCACCGCGTAGTTCCCCGCAGTTGACACGTTCACTGTGAACTGGGTCCGCTGCCCTGTGCCGGTATAGTATCCAGCGACGAAACCAGTACCGGAGTAGCCGGTGTGGTCGGTGGCGACTACCGCGCCGCCCGACAGGGCTGCGTTCTCGGCCTCGTACTTGGTGCCGCCAGTCGAGGTGCTGGTCGGGGTGGCTGTGTGGGTCGGGGTGTTGGTCTGACCAGGCGAAGTGTTGGTTGGCGTCGGTGTGGGCGTCGGGGTATTGGTCGGTCCACTGCCGCCAGTCGTGATGCTGAAGTTGTCGAATTGAGCCGGATACCACCCTTGAACTTGTACCGCGACCTGACCGCTCCCTGAGCTGCTATTGGTGACATTCGCAACCTGCGTTCCACCGATGAACGCTTGAATGTTGCTGCCATTGAAGGTCAGCGCCAGCGTTGTCCATATGATCGTCCCGTACGAAACCGTCCCCGATGCCAGCGTGGTATCGTTCGGAGAGGCCCAGGTGCCACCGCCCAAATAATAAAGGCGCCAACTCCCGGTGTTGCTGAGTTGAAGGTGGTAGCCGATCAGGGAACCAGTATTATTCTCGTATTGGGCGGTCATGCGACCAACCAGTTCGACTGCACCGGCCTGGGGCAGCAGCACATCGCTGGAGACGGTATAGTTTGTCCACCCTGGATCACCCATCGCGCTCTGAGGCAGGGCACTGGAGCAGCACCATGTTATAGGTTCCTGAGTAATTTCCTGCTGCATGCATTTTCCGGAGCGGCCGCCCAGGCAGTTCTCCACCTCAAAGGCGCCCATCGTCGTGGCGAAATACTTCGGGATGTTCGGCATCGCCCCGACGGTATAGCTTTCGAAATTATCTGTATACGGCAATGCCATGCTGGCCGAGGCGGGCGAGCTAGCCGTTCCCTTGCTCTGTCCCGTGGTCGTGGTGAGGCTGTACACGTATCCAGGCTGAATCGTCAGCGAGAAGGTGCCACCCGAGGGGGTGATGTCACTGGCGTGAACGAAGTAATCGCTCGAACTGGACGAATTGAGGTTCGTCGACCACACATGGACGGCGGCGGTGGACAATCCCCCCGTCACGTTAAAGTTGATTGTATTGGCAGAAGTTGCGTCCATCGTCTCGATGATCACGCTGTAGTCAGTGTTATTGGTCGATTTGAGTGCGACATAGCTGCCGTTGTTGCGGTTGCCGCCCAGATATCCGCTGGAGTTATCCAGATACTGCCAGCCCGGCTCTACAAACTGGGCTGTATGCGCCATCACCCAGATACTTTTCCCCACGCCATAGTTTCCCGACCAGGGCTGCTGAGCGGACATCAAACCATCATTGGCAAACGGATAGGTGGAGTAATACGCCGCGATCAGGTTCCAATTGATGTACACAACCATTTTGCCATCGATATAGTCGCGGTTTATCGCCCTGGCCATGGCAGCTGCACCAGTGTTCAAGTCCTGGGAACCATTCTCGCTGGACCAAAGAGGCTTGCCGAGATTTTGAGCGTTGGCGGTACTGGAGCAGTTGGCGCCATTCGATAGATAGCCGCAGGTGTAATGAACTCCGACAATGTCCACCGCTGCCTTGAAGGTGGCATCGCTGGTCATGTCGTCCGCGACCGACCAGCCGCTGGCGGCATCGTCGGCGACGATCTGGACGCTGCTTAGACCGTTGCTGTTCAACGCACTTCTCAGATTTTCATACCAGCTCTTGTTGTAACCTCGTTCATTCCAGCCCCCGATGTAGTTTATTGTCAAACCGTAACCCGATTGGGCATGCTTGATCCAGTTGATGATGTAGTTGATGTTATCCTGCGACCAGAATCCGCCGCTGAACCAGCTCGGCGCGCCCCATTCCAACCCGTAGAGCTTGATGTTGGGATTGCGCGCCTTGGCCTGCTGCATCAGCCACCATTCATACCCGCGCTGGTAGTTCTGATCGGTCGGCGTACGCTGGGAACTGGCTTCGGCGCCCTCAGTTGTGTCGGTATCGCCGCCAATCTCCACCTTGAGGATTTGCAGGGAGGCGCCGTAATTGGGTTTGAACAGGTAATCCAGGATGGCGCTTTGCTGCGCGGCCGGGTAATCATAGAGCAATCTTGAGGTCCCCCCACCACCACTCAGGCCGCCGACCCCATTAAACTGGCGGCCGGAGCTCGAACCATTGATCGTAACCGCATAGGTCGCCGCCAAGGCTGTGCTGGTAAATGTAATCTGGGAGGCGAGAAGAAATAAAATCAGGAGTACCCTCAGGCTCCATAACCGCTGGTTTGGCCGTGCATTCCGTATATTCATGTTTCTCTCCTTTTGGCGATCAGTCTGGTCGAGAATCCAATTGGATGATGATTTAGTTGAGGTCGATGCAACCGTTGCTGCTGTTCTTCTGGAACGCGGCCGAGTTGTTCCCGGCGTTCTGGGTCAGCGTCACGCTGCTGCCCGCTGATGACACACACCCCAGGGACCGTTTGTTCTCAGAATGACTTTTTAACCACCACTGAAATCACCCTTGCTCCTTATGGTGCTTGGCAAGGTCATTTCTGTTTATTAATGAAGCTGGCAGGCGCAATTTGGCGCCTGCCAGCTTTCATTTTCTCTTACGGGACGATGATGTAATCCAGATTGATGCAGCCGTTGCCGCTGTCCTTCTTGTAGGCAATCGTATTGCTGCCCGCATTCAGGGTCAGTGTGACGGTATTATCAGACCAGGTATTCCAATTGGCCAAATTGGCATAGCTGCCGGTGGCTACCTTCACGCCGTTGACGTAGATATCCTCCGTCTGGGTGGAGCCCATGGCGTTCGAATAGCGCAGATCCACCGCGTAGTTCCCCGCGGAAGGTACGTTGACGGTGAAGGTGGTGGTCTGCCCGGTGCCGCTGCCGTAGTAGCCGGCGACGAAGCCAGTCCCGGAGTAGCCGGTGTGGTCCGTGTTGACCACTGCGCCGCCCGAGAGGGCTGCATTCTCGGCCTCGTACTTCGTACCCGTGCCGTTGGTGGGTGTGATGGTCGGGGTGGCTGTGTGCGTTGGGGTGTTGGTCGGGCCGGTTGGGGTGTTGGTGCGCGTCGGCGTCCGCGTCGGTGTGGGTGTCGCAGTGGGCGTCGGTGTAGGCGTCGAACCGCCGCCGGAAGTAACGGTCAGGTTGGTGGTGAGCTTGATATTGTCCGATGAAGGTCCGACCATTATATTGAAGGTGCCCGGTTCCACGTAAAAGCTATTCGTACTGGTGTTCCAGTAGGCCAGCTGGCTGGCGGGTAGGGTGAAGGTCACAGTTCGCTTTTGACCAGGAGTGAAATTCAACCTCTGGAAACCCACCAGTTTTTTGATTGGCACCGTGACGCTGGTGGTTTGATCATGCTCGTAGAGCTCCACTACTTCGTCACTGGTCGTCGCGCCACTGTTCGTGACGTCCACGCTGACTGTCAGCTGTCCATTGCTGGGAATCGAACCGGTGCTCAGGCTCAAGTTGGAATAGGTGAACGTGGTGTAGGTCAAACCGTAGCCAAAGGCATACAGCGGGGTGCTGTTGAAGTACATGTAGGTGCGATGGCCGGTGATGATGTCATAGTTCGTGATCGCCGGGATCTGGCTGAGCGAGCTGTACCAGGTTGTGGTCAGGCGGCCGGCGGGAGCATAATCGCCGAACAGGACATTGGCGATGGCCGTACCGGCATCCTGCCCGCCATGCGCCGTATAAATCATGGCAGGCACGCTGGGCCAATTGGTTTGAGAATATGGGAAACTCGAAACGAGCACAACGATCGTGTTGTGATTCGCGTTATAGACTGCCTGGAGCAGACTCAAATCCGCTGAGGATAAATCAATATTTTGCCGGTCGATTGTTTCCTTGCCTTCATTGCTGGGGCATGACCCGCCATATCCGCCGCCGCACAACGGATCGTTGCCGAGAAAGACGATCGCCACAGTCGATGAAGAGGCAGCGTTCACAGCTGCATTATTGGTATTGTCGAGGGCGTAGTTGACCTTGACACCATAGGCAGTTATTCCGGCAAGGGGCGTGACCGAGTGCGGCATTGTACCGCTGTACCAATCCGTCAGATTATCGTTGGCGCGCGGGCCGATGACGGCTACTGAAGCAATGTTCTTACTCAGCGGAAGAATATTATTGGTATTTTTCAGCAGGACAATCGCTTCTTTGGCGGCCTGCAGCGCCACCGTGTCGTGCGCTGATGAGGCAATTTGTTCAGTACCCTCGTTTTTATATGGGTTGGCCGGGTTGGCAGGCACGTCAAACTCGCCGGTATGGAAGCGCACGGTTAGAATCTGAGAGACACATTTGTCAATATCGGCCGAAGTGATCAGGCCGGCGTTGAGGGCCGAGGTAATCGCGTTGATCGTATTGGTTGGCGAAGTGCCATCCTGGGTAAAGCTGCAGTTACCAGCCTTAATCATGCCCGCCGCCGCATGTTCGTAGTCGGAATAGTACCCTTGAGCGCTGTAGAGATTGCTGGGGGCGTAAGCATCGGAGACCACAAAGAACGCGGTAGGGTTCCATAAGGCTCTGATCGTATTATTGATCACCGGGGAGACCGTATTCGGTACACCGTTCACTTCGTTATAGGACGTCATCATCGAATGGGCGGCGTTTCCGGCAATGGCGTAATCGAAGGGCATCAAATAGTATTCGTTCTGATTGCGGGCATCGATACTTACATTCTCGGTGGTCCGGTTGGCTTCCTGGTTGTAGGCTTCGAAGTGCTTGAGGGTCGGGATGGCCTGGTAGTAAAACGGATCACCACCAGTCATGCCATTGCTGAAGGCAATGGCCATTTGGCCGTCCAGGAAAGGATCTTCCGAATAGCCTTCCTCAAATCTCCCGGCACGCGGATCCCTTTCCAGGTCCACGACAGGTGCCCAAATGGACAGGTTGGATAATGTTGGTTCTTTCGCAAGATAACCGCGGGCTTCCGCACCAACACCATTCCCAACCTGGTTGATCAGCGCTGTGTCCCAGGTGGCAGCCAACCCGATGGCTTGAGGGTAGACCGTGGCTGTGCCCAACCAGGCAATGCCATGTAGACCCTCAGTGCCCGTCTTGAAAGAGGCAATTCCTAAACTGGGAATGGCGGGTTCATACTGGTGCAACAAGGAGATTTTTTGAGCCTCGGTTAACCTGGACATGAGATCGTTCAAGCGGGTAGCCAGAGGCTGGGTGTAATCCTGGAAAGGATAGGTGGAAGCCGAGCGGACCTTTGCCGGCGCCATAAAGAAGGGCAGGATCAGTCCCAGTGTAAGCATCAATCCTAATAATACCCATGGACTTAATTTTTTTTGTTTAGGTCTTGAAAACATAATGAGCCTCCTTGCTCCTAGGGTTGAGAACCAACTTCTACATCAATTGACGAAATTGAGATTTCTTCAGTATGGGACCTTGCCCGGGATGGTCAATTTAATAATATGCCTCCTCATAGGTAGAAATAGCGGGTGGAGAGATAATTTAAACTAATTGATGAAATCGAGATTTTTTCATCCGGGGAGCTCGCCCAGGGAAAAGCACTTTCCGTGGTCTTTTGTGAACTTATTATTTCAATTCATCGAAGCGCGTAGTCGAAGCGCGTAGTCGAAGCGCTTCAACAACACATTAGCACGATTTCAGGTTCGAGTCAATAGGCAATTTGCAATTTCCACCGAGCCACCTGCCCAACAAGAAATTTTAGTGTGGCATATTCGATTGAGCAGCCGAAGCCTCTTTTTTTCGACAATCTGAGCCAGATTGACCTTTTTAAAATTCAAAGAGCGAAAGCAGGTTTTGCTTTCGCTCTTTGAGATCGGTTTTGCCGAATCCGCTGGAAGGCCACCGCCTTCAGGCGCGGGGAGTTTCAGGGTCAGCTTATAATCAAGCGCGAGCGGCGGAAGCTAACCATCGCAATGGCCAGTAGGGTGGCGTCGATCACGACCAGAACCAGCATGACAACCAGAACCACCTGGGAAATGCTCATGGCCTGGAGCAGCTGCGACGGCAGCGCTCTTACCACCAGGTAAGTTGCCAGCCACAGCCCCAGCGAACTTAACAAGAGGGTCTGCTGCGCCTGCCGGACCGTGGCGCTGTGCAGGGAGACCAATATCCCGCCGCTGGCAGACAGGAGATCGGCCAGCAGGCTAAAGATGAGCACTGTCAGCCAACTACTGACCGACGTATAGAATATCCACGGCCCTTTACTTTTCGCCAGGTTCGCAACCACCACACCGATAAACGAGGCAATCAGCGTCATCCCCCAAATGTAGCCGACATTGGCAATGACCTTTCCCCACAATATCGCCTGATCCGATATCCTGCTGGCCAGCAAAGTTGCCAGGGTGTGCCGTTCACGCTCTCCGGCGAATGCGTCGCCAATATAATTGAGAATATAGAAAAAGGGGAAGATGCCGGTCAGCAACACCATGGCAGTGGAAAGCGTCAGCCAGGTCTTTCCGGTGATCAAGGGCCATATAATTCCCAGGAGTGCGATGAAAACAATGGGACGCAAGGATTCCATCTTGCCTCCCGGAAGGAGAGCGTCCCGCCATTCCTTCCAAACCATCGTCCAGATATCACTCATTTTGATTTTCCTTCATCAGCGTCAGGAAAACGTCCTCCAGGCTGCTCTCGCCCCGGCGTACCTCCTCCACCTCACCCCCAGATTTGACGATCAGGCTTACCAGCGGACTGGCCTCAGCCTCATCGCGTAGCTGGATTCGCAAACTGCCATTTTCCTGCTCTACACTGGCAACCTCTGGCCGCGCCCGCAGCAAAGCCAGGATCTGCCCGGTAAACCCGCGCCCAGTGATCTCTAGGTGGGGGCTGCCCTTACTCAGGCGTAGGTCGGCAGGATTGCCAACCATCAAAAGTTTGCCTTTGCGGATCACGCCTACCTGAGCGCAAAGTTTTTCTGCCTCGGTCAGGTTGTGGGTATTGAGGAAAACGGTCACGCCTTCTCGAGCCACCAGAACTGCAAGGTCGGTGCGAAGGGAGGCTGCCGCGACCGGATCGAATCCTGCGGTCGGCTCATCCAGAAAAATCAATTGGGGGTGATGAAAGAGGGCGCGGGCAACCGCCAGTTTTTGCTTCATCCCCCGGCTCCATTTGCCCACCTGCTCCTTACGACGGTCCCACAGGTCCAGGTGGGTAAGCAGCTCTTTGATACGCGCATTTCGCTCTGAGGCGGGCATCTGATAGATACGCCCGTATAAATCCAGGTTATCCTCGGCGGTCATGCGTTCATAAAGACCGGCAAACTCAAGCAGCGCGCCGCTGCGGATGCGAATCGCATCCGCCTGCGTGCGTGTATCGAAACCCAGCACCCAGGCCTGGCCCCGGGTGGGTTCGAGTAGGCCCAATAAAAGATGTATCGTGGTTGTTTTTCCTGCTCCATTGGGTCCAAGAAACCCAAAGACAATTCCTGCGGGCACATTTAATGAAAGATCATCGACCGCTTTGACTTCGCCAAATGTGCGAGAAAGATGTTCGGCACGAATAATCGGATCAGGCATATCAAGCAAGTCCTTTATATTTCCCCGTAGTTTACCATAATTGACTATTAATCTGTCCGGTCGAGTTGCCAGACAATTATGGAGGCAATCGCTCTGGCTGCTCATCGCCCGACCGGCCGCTGGAAAGAGCGGGGTGGTGGCCGATCTGATGTGCATGTTTGAGGCTCCACTCCTGCAGAAATATTTGAAACTCAAAAGAGCGAAAGTGAGCAAAACTTTCACTCTTTTAGTCCAGTCTTCCAGGAGACTCAAATTTAACAACCTGTGCACGATTCCAGCTTTATATGAGAATCCGAGTCCAATCCGGACTCACCATACAGGAATCCCGTATAACTCCGGACTCGTGTATTTTCAAGCTTTTTAGGATGGGCTTCTCGATCATCCAAGCCTTCTATATCCACATTTGAGCCCAAGGATACCGGCTTACACCACAATTCCTACCTCGAAACCCGCAGGATATGGTTTTTGCACCAAACGGGCCGGAAACTCGAGACAACTAGCTGGGGTTCCTGGAGAAGCCGAGGAAGCATGTGCGGATGTCGTCCAACAGACTACCCTGCTTTAAACATTTGAATAACCGGCTGTTCTCTGCTTTTCGTAATAGCCGGTTATGCTATACTTTTTGTGAAATACGAGCAGCTAATCGGATGAACGGTTATGAAACTGTGGAAATGATCAAAGGGTTATCAGATGCAGTGATAAGCGGCTCATAAGAGCGCTTTAAGCAGGTAAGACCATCTTCTTCTTTCCACTTGTCTTATAAACGAAAGGCACCTGGGTCACTGTCCCAGTGTATTACTCCGGGAGGGTCCATAGCATGAAGACAAAATATTTGACGACGATAGAGAGAAGCATATATTTGGCTTTGATAATAATCTTATTACTTGCTGCTTCTTTGGCGTGTGGATTGACGCCGACCTCGACTCCCGTTCCTCCGACACAGAGTTTGACTCAAGTTCCTCCGTCGCCGACCCCGACCCAAGTTTCCCCGACGCTGACCCCGACCCAAATTCCCCCGACACCGACAAACACAATCACTCCAACGAAGAGGGTACTTCCTCCCAATATCTGGGTAAACATCGGTCCTGAAGGCGGGAACATCACAGCCCTGGCAATCGATCCACTGACGCCAACCACTCTCTATGCGGGAATAGCTGGCAGCGGCGTTTTCAAAAGCACCGATGGCGGCGGGCACTGGAGGGCAGTCAATGCCGACCTGACGTTTAGAGAGGTTAATGTTTTTGTGATTGACCCGGCGACACCAACCACCCTCTATGCAGGGACAGATGGTAAGGGCGTACTCAAGAGCACCAATGGAGGAGAGAGTTGGAGCGCGGTCAATACCGATCTGACCGCTAGCAATGTACGGAGCTTGGCGATAGACCCGATGACGCCGACCACCCTCTATGCATGGACCGAAGGAGGCTTATTCAAGAGCACGAACGGAGGAAAGAACTGGAACGTGGTCAAACCCGCCCTGGGTAATACCTTTGTATACGACTTGGTGATTGATCCGGCGACACCGGCTACCCTCTATGCCGGGACACCGGACCGTGGCGTGTTCAAAAGCAAGGATGGCGGTAATAACTGGAGCGCGGTCAACACCGGTCTGACCGACAAAACGGTTTGCACCCTGGGGATCGATCCAGTGACACCAACCATACTTTATGCCGGGACATGCGGCGGCCAGGTGTTTAAAAGCACGGATGGAGGAGAGAGTTGGAGTGCGGTCACTACAGGCCTGGCCGTTAGCTATGTGCGGAGCCTGGCTATTGACCCGGAGACGCCGACCAATCTCTATGTAGGGACAGATAAAGGCGTGTTCATGAGCACGGATGGCGGTGGCAACTGGAGCGCGGTCAACACCGGTCTGACAGATCTCGTTGATGCCTTGGCGATTGACCCAGCGAAATCGACCACCCTCTATGCGGGAACATGGGACAGCGGCATGTTCAAAAGTATAAATGGCGGTAGAAACTGGAGCGCAGCCAACACCGGCCTGACCAGTGGCGAAATTAACGTCCTGGCGATTGATCCGGTGACTCCGACCACCCTCTATGCAGGGACAGATGGTAAGGGCGTACTCAAGAGCACCAATGGAGGAGAGAGTTGGAGCGCAGCCAACACCGGCCTGACCAGTACCGAAGTCTACGCCATGGCGATTGACCCGGCGACACCAACGAATCTATACATAGGGACGGCTGGCGGGGTATTCAAAAGTATGAACGGAGGAGAGAGTTGGAGTGCGGTCACTACAGGCCTGGCCGTTAGCTATGTGCGGAGCCTGGCTATTGACCCGATGACACCAACCATCATCTATTCAGGGACGGAAAACGGCTTGTTCAAGAGCACCAACGGAGGAGAGAACTGGAGCTGGGTCACCATCGGCCTGAATATTTCTTCGGTTCTCACCCTGGCGATAGACCCGGTGATACCGACCACCCTCTATGCAGGAACATTTGCCGACGGCATGTTCAAGAGCATGGATGGCGGCGGAAACTGGAGCGAGAACTTCACCAGCCCCTTCTCCGGACCCGTGGGTTTTGCTATGAATACCTTGGTGATTGATCCAGCAACGCCGACCACTCTCTATGTAGGGACAGATAGCGGTGGCGTGTTCAAGAGCACGGATGGCGGTAAAAACTGGAGTGCAGTCAACACCGGCCTGACTGATACTACTATTGAGGCCTTGGCGATTGACCCGGCGAAACCGAACACCCTCTATGCGGGAAAATGGGACAGCGGCGTGTTTATAAGCATAAACGGCGGTAGAAATTGGAGCGCGGTGAACACCGGCCTGACCAATATCAGTGTTTACGCCTTGGCGATTGACCCGGCAACGCCGACCATCCTCTATGCAGGGACACTTGGTGGCGGTGTGTTTGTTATCCAACTGGTGAACAATTGAAGTTAACCCCATTATTCATCACAAGGCGAATCGATTGAGAAAGCGAAAGCCGAATAATATAGCTGAAGTGAACAAAGCATACGACATAGATTACATGGAAGACCACACTTCCTGAACATTCCACAATCAGTAAAAATTCCCTCTTTGGAAGGCTGGACCGGTTCACATGCGTATCAATAAACTCGAAGGGCGGAAGCAGTCCATTGTTCCGCCCTTCGAGGCCTGTTTTACCTGAGACTGGAATTTAACAACCTGTACGAGTTCGGAGTTATGAGAGAATCTGAGTCCGGTCCGGTTTTAGACGAGACTGAACATATAGCAGTGGTAAATAAAAAGGCGGAGAGGGTGGGATTCGAACCCACGGTGGCCCAAAGGACCACAACGGTTTTCGAGACCGTCCCATTCAACCGCTCTGGCACCTCTCCAAATATGGCGGTCCTGGTTTCAGGATCAAAGGTCATCTTCCCATTGAGCATGTGATCCTGATTTACGGACTTGGCGGGGCGTATTATATCTCAAATTCTAACTGCCGCACACGCCTGACCAGGCATACGACTTGGGGTGTGGCATCACGGATCAATTGTGCCTGCTACAGCTCCACGCTGGAATTCAAATTGGGGTAGGCTACCTGGTTGAACCCATTCGAGTGCAGGCACTCTTCGAAGGCGGCAGCTGCAGGGGGCTCTCCGTGCACCAGGAAGATCTGCTTCACCTGGCCTTTGACGGCCAGCGTGTACTCCATCAGCAGGTCCTGGCCGGCGTGGGCGGATAATCCGCCGATGGTGACGACCTCGGCACGGACGGTGTACTCCTCCCCGAAGATCCTGACCGTCTTCTCACGGTCCGCAAGCCGCCGCCCCAACGTGTTCGGCGCCTGCCAGCCGACGATCAGGATTGAATTCCGGGCGTCTTCGATGTTGTTTTTTAAATGGTGCAGGATGCGCCCGACTTCGGCCATTCCGGAAGCCGAAATAATGATCATCGGGCCTTTCTGGTCGTTCAATGCCTTCGATTCTTCGACTGATTGGATATACTTCAGCCCATTGAATTCCAGCGCCGGATGTTTCCCGGTGTGAATGAACTCCTGGGTCTCCTCATCGTAACATTCAGGGTGATGCTCGAAGATCTGCGAGGCCTGGACAGCCAGAGGGCTGTCCACGCAAACCGGGATGCGGGTTAGTTCTCCCGCGGCGACCATCAGGTTCAAGCTGTAAACCAGATCCTGGGTGCGGCCGACGGCGAATGCCGGGATGATGACTTTGCCGCCGCGCGCAATCGTCCGCCGGACAACCTCATGGAACTCGCGGTGCGCCTCCATCGGGTCGGTGTGGGGTTTGTTGCCATAAGTGCATTCCATCATGAGGATATCCACGTTAGACGGCAGCACCGGGTCACGCAGAATGGGCATGCCGCGCCGTCCGATGTCTCCAGAAAACCAAATGAGGCTCCGGTGGTCCTTCTCCTGGACTTCAAGGCGGATTGCCGCGGAACCCAGGATGTGGCCCGCTTCGATGAACTCGGCCCTCAGTCCGGGAACAACATCGAATGGCTGGTTGTAGGCGCGGGGTTGGAAATACTGGTTTATCTGTTCGGCATCCGCCAGGGTGTAGAGCGGTTCAACCGGAACACCTCTTCCATGGAGGTGCTTCTTGTTGATGAACTCCGCGTCGGCTTCCTGGATGTGGCCGGCATCCCGCAGCATGATGTCTGCCAGGTCTGCTGTAGCCGGGGTGGCGTAGATCGGACCGCCAAATCCCTGCTTGACCAGGTGGGGCAGGTTCCCGCTGTGGTCGATATGGGCATGTGAAAGCAGGACCGCCTGGATCGTTTTCGGATCGAAACTGAACGACCGGTTGCGCGTGTAGGTCTCCTCACGGCTTCCCTGGAACAGGCCGCATTCCATCAGCAGGCGCGATCCATTGATTTCCAACAAGTACTGGGATCCGGTGACAGTTTGCGCAGCTCCATTAAAATGAATACGCATACTTCTTCCCAAAGGGCAATTATTTGCAGATTTTTTATCCCGGTTTTGTGGATAGGCCGCCCAGTAGATTGAGCAGCTCATCTCCGAATTGACCCAACCGCCAGGGGGAATGTGGCATGAGAGCGGCGAGCTCCTCGAGGTTGCGCGGGCATTTCTCGGCAATCGCATGCATGAATGACTTGGGCAGGATGATATCCGATTCCACGCCCATACCCTTCGCGGTCCGCTTCCGCCATTCACTCAGTGCGTCCAACCGGTTGAGGAAGGCTTCATCCGGCCGGGAGGATCGCAGGCGCACGACCGGCTTGGCGTGCCGACCGCTGGAAATGGCACGGATCAGGTCCCGGCCGTAGGTATTGATCTGGCGTTGGGTCAGCTCCAGGGCTTCCATTTCTTCGAGGGTCTCCGGAGCAGCCTGGGCGAGAGCTGCGAGGCGCCGGTCATCCATCACTTTGAATATGGGCCGGTTCATCCGCTCGGCCTGCTCTTCGCGCCAGTCACAGAGCTCCTGCAGAATGGCCAGCTGTTGTTCGCTGAATTTCTGCGTGCCCCCGATGCGCTGCCATGCCGGGATTTCTGCCTTGGTCTGGCCGTTTCCATGAGAAAGACGGACGAACTCCTCCTGCGCCAGCTCCCAGCGGTCCATTGCCTCCAACTCCTCTTGAAGGATGTCCCGCAGTTTCAGCAGGAAATGTGTATCCAGACGGGCATAGTTCAGCAGTTCAGGAGTAAGCGGGCGGCGCGCCCAGTCTGCTTTTTGGAAACGCTTATTGACTTTGATATCCAGCTTCACCGCAAGCATGGCGTCCAGCCCGACCTGTTTGTAGCCCAGAATACGCGCTGCCTGCATCGTATCGAACAGGTTGTAGAGGGTGATGCCAAAATCGCGTTTCAGGCAGATCAGATCATATTCTGCAGCATGGAATACTTTTTCGATGGCGGGGTTCGAAAAAATGGGCGCCAGGGGGGACAAGTCCTGCAGGGCAATCGGGTCGACCAGATAATCGGTAGAGGGGGTGGAAAACTGGATCAGGCAGACCTGTTCGCGGAAGGCGTGCAGGCTGTTGGATTCTGTGTCCACGGCTAGGCGGGGCTGGCTGGCAAGTTCTGCGGTTATTTGCTCCAAGGCTGGGGCTGTAGCCACCCAGTTCGGTGGGGGGAGCTTTTCTGGAGCCATTTTCTGATTATAACCGCTTAGGCCCATCCGCCGGACAGGTGTTCGCGGATCTTTTCCATCACCAAGGCATCCTCCCCATCATGGTAATAGCTTTTCCAGCTGTCAAAGGTGAGGTATCCCTCTTCTTGATACAGGCGGATGGCTCCCTGATTGGACGCCCGTACGCACAGACGGATGCGTGGCTGCAGCAGGAGTTTTTCACACTCGCGCAACAAGGCCCGTCCGATGCCGCGGCGTTGGTACTCCGGCAGGACGCCAATGGAGGCGATCCAGGCCATGTTCTCAGATGGGCGCGGATCACCGGCGATGAAGCCGACCATGTGCGCGTCGACCACGGCTTTCAGCCGGACGATATCCGGCCAGGTCAGCACGGCAATCAGGTCGAGTAGCGGCCAGGCATCCTTGGGGAAGCAGACCTGTTCAACGCGGCGCAAACCACCTAAGTCTAAGACTGATGCGGGAAGAATATCCATAAAGAAAAGAGGGCGAGGCGCTAAATATCGCTTCTTAATAAAAGAAGCCTCCTGCAGCTATGCGAGAGGCTTCTATTTTACCTGTTCCTACGACCTTTATTCGTCTAAATTATTTGCTCTTCCCTTTGATGAACTCTTCGATCATGCCAGTGAACTCCAGCGGGAAGATGAACTTGGTAGCGGCGCCCTGGCCAAGGGTGCGCAGGGTATCGAAGTACTGCAGAGTCATCGTCTTCTGGTCGATGGTCTTGGCAGCCGCGAAGATCTTTTCCAGGGCAACCGCGAAACCTTCGGCCTTCAGGGCCTGGGCTTGCTTTTGTCCTTCAGCCTCCAGAATGGCGGATTGTTTGGAGCCCTCGGCTTGCAAAATGGCGGCCTGCTTATTCCCCTCGGCCACATTGATGGCGGCTTCACGCGTACCCATGGATTCCGTTACCACGGCCCGGCGGATTCGTTCAGCGGACATCTGCTTGTTCATCGCATCCTGGACGTCCTTGGGTGGAATGATCTCGCGGATTTCGACGTTGGTCACCTTGACTCCCCACCGCTCGGTTACTTCGTCGAGCTTGACCCTCAGGGTCTGGTTGATATGCTCGCGCTGGGAAAGCACTTCGTCCAGCGGGATACCGCCGATGACCGAGCGCAGTGTGGTGGTGGCCATACCGGCTGCTGACAATTCGAAGTTTTGGACTCCGACGACGCTCAGGGTCGGGTCCATGATCTTGTAGTACCACAGAAAGTCGATCGAGATCGGGGCGTTATCCTTAGTGATCGACACCTGGTGGGGGACTTCACGGATCTGCTCGCGCAGGTCCACCTTGACCGGACGATCAATGAACGGGATAAGCAGGGTGAAGCCCGGTCCCGAACCGCCCAGCAGGCGCCGGCCTTGGGGCAGCACCCGTCCCAGGCGGAAAACGACCAGACGCTGGTATTCCGGCACGATGCGGATGCCGTTGGAGAGTAAAACGAGCACCACGATAACGACGAAAGCTACCGCACATAGAAGTACTGTTGTTGAAACTCCTGCCATATATTCCTCCTTCGGGGATTAATGATCAGATCATTGATTGCAAAATTATTGGACATCCACCAGGTTTGACTTTGGTGCACCCATTATTTTGCCCTCTGATTGTCTGCTTCGACGATCAGGATGAATCCTTCGCGCCTGACCACCCGCACCCAACTGCCGGCTGGGATGCTGCGGTCACTCCGGGCGCTCCATAGTTCGCTGGCTACCTGCACCGTCCCTTCCTCGTGGACCCCGGTTTTGGCCTGGCCCAGCTTTCCGATCAGAACCTCCGGGTCGTTGAGCGGACGGGCAGCATTCGCTTTGATGCTGTTGCGCGTGACCAGCCACAGGAAACCGACCGTGAATATGGAAACGATCACCGCCAGGATTGGATTGACGGATGGGACGAAGCCCTTCGATGGGAAGAGATAAATTGAGCCGATGATGAAGAGCAGGAAGCTCACCGCCAGGAAAAGTTCCCGCTTGGGTTTCTGGATGGCGTAAATGAATGGGACCAGGCTGATAATGAGCACTACCAGCGCCCAGATGGTGAAGGAACCGATCTGGTAGATGCTGAATCCTGCCAGGGCGAGTAAAAACAACGCGCCGATTTCCAGCACATGCGTGCCCGGGGTAAGGAAAGCCATCATGAGCAAGATGGTGCCAAAAACAAGCAGGAGATAGGCGATGCTGGGATCAAGAAGGATATTCATGGCTCTGCCTTTCCGAAGGGGCAGAAATGATTATACATCCATTCGACAACCTCTTCGTTACTAATATCTACGCTGCACAGGGCGGGGAAGTTTTACTGGGGGAGGTTTTTAGGTTAGAATACATGCCAATCCCGGCGGTCAGCAGCCGGACATGGTCAGAGAGGGAGCCTCCGTGAAGATCGAGAAAATTTGCGTCCTCGGCCTGGGGTATATCGGCCTGCCTACTGCCAGCACCTTTGCCACCCACGGAATCCAGGTGACTGGCGTGGATGTGAATCCGGATGTCCTGGCGACGCTGCGCAAGGGGGAGATCCACATCCAGGAACCCGGCTTGCGCGATGTAGTCAAAGCTGCCCTGCTCAGCGGCCACCTGCAGGTCAACGAAACCCCGCAGGAAGCCGGGGCGTTCATTATTGCCGTCCCCACCCCATTTTATGAGGATCGGACAGGAGACTATCACGGTCAGAAGTACAAGCAGGCGGATATGCGCGCGGTGACCTCTGCCACCGAAGCCATTGTTCCCGTCCTGCGCAAGGGCAACCTGGTTGTGCTTGAATCCACTTCCCCCCCTCGCACCACCGTGGATCTGGTCGCACCAATCCTGGAAAGGTCCGGTTTGAAAGCGGGGAAGGATTTTCTCCTGGCATATTCCCCCGAACGCGTTCTGCCCGGGCAGATTTTGCGTGAGCTGATCGAGAACGCCCGGGTCATTGGCGGCATCACCCCCGAGTCAGCCGCGGCGGGACGGGATCTGTATTCTGTTTTCGTCAAAGGGCAAATCGTCGAGACCGACGCGACCACCGCTGAAATGGTCAAGCTAATGGAAAACACTTATCGCGATATCAACATTGCCATTGCCAATGAGTTCTCGCGGCTGGCGGAGCATTTTGCCATCGATGTGTGGGAGGCGATTCGCATAGCCAGCCTGCATCCGCGGGTCAAGATCCTCAACCCCGGTCCGGGCGTGGGTGGGCACTGTATCAGTGTGGACCCCTGGTTCCTGGTTGAGGCCGCTCCGCAATTGACCCCCTTGATTTACCATGCCCGGCAGGTCAATGATGGACAACCGCACTTTGCGGTTGAATTGATCAGGAAGGCGCTCGGGGACCTTCAGGGCAAACGCATCGCAGCTCTTGGCCTGGCCTTCAAGCCCGACGTGGACGATCTGCGTGAAAGTCCCGCGGTGAAAGTCGTCCATCTGCTCCAGGACGAAGGCGCCAGTGTTAAAGCTTTCGAACCAAATAAACCCTCTGCGGATCTGCCGGGTGTGACTGCCGTCCCGGATCTGCCTGCTGCCCTGAGCGATGCAGAGGCCGTGGTCCTGCTCGTCAACCACGCCGAATTTCGCCACTTGACCGTCCAGTCGCTTTCCGCAATGACCTCCGCCCGGATCCTGGTGGACACCGTGAATGGCTGGGGAGGTCAGGAGTGGTCCGGGGAGGGATTCAAATACTTTCGTTTGGGCGATTCGAAGGGACTTGCTGCCCAAGCCGAGGAATAAGGTCATTCGACCCTGATTCAGAATTGCCATTGTCTATGCGCGTCCTGTCCATTTTTGGAACCCGTCCCGAAGCAGTCAAGCTCGCCCCAGTCGTTCAGGAGCTGAAGCGCACGGCGGAAATCGAATCACTGACCTGTGTCACCGCCCAGCACCGCCAGATGCTTGACCAGGTATTGACCCTCTTTGACATACAGCCGGATTTCGATCTCGACTTGATGCGGGAAGACCAATCCCTTGCAGATCTCAGCGCGGCGATTTTTACGAACCTGGATCCAGTGCTGGCGCAGGTCAAACCCGATTGGATCCTGGTCCAGGGGGATACGACCACCGTCGCCATTGCCTCGCTCGTGGCCTATTATCGGCGCGTCCGGGTGGGGCACGTAGAAGCCGGCCTGCGCACCCATGATAAATGGCAGCCGTTCCCGGAGGAGATCAACCGGCGGGTGGCGGGTG
The DNA here is from genome assembly GCA_963753465.1 of uncultured Chloroflexia bacterium. Taxonomy (GTDB): domain Bacteria; phylum Chloroflexota; class Anaerolineae; order Anaerolineales; family Villigracilaceae; genus UBA877. Next base: position 270,661 of record CAVWCJ010000002.1, on the reverse strand, counting down.
TCGTCGCCGACCTGCATTTTGCTCCCACCCAGTGGGCACGCCAGAATCTGTTGCGGGAAGGGGTGAATGAGGCGGCGATTGCCGTGACCGGCAACCCGGTCATCGACGCGCTGCAGGCGGTGGCAAAACAACCTGAACCGGAAGAAATCACCCGTTTGTTGGCCCGCCTGGGTATTGGCCAGGATGGAAAGCGTTTGATCCTGGTGACTGCCCACCGCCGCGAGAACTTTGGGGAAGGGCTTGCGAATATCTGTTCCGCCTTGAAAAGCCTGGCAGGTCGTGGGGATGTGGAAATCGTCTATCCGGTTCATCTCAACCCAAACGTGCAGGAACCGGTTAGGCGGTCGCTCGGCAGGGTTGCTCACATTAGTTTACTCCCGCCTCAGGATTATCTGATGCTCATCCATATAATGAAGCGATCCACCCTGGTACTGACCGATTCCGGCGGCCTTCAGGAGGAAGCCCCGGCTTTTGGTGTGCCGGTGCTGGTGCTGCGCACCCTCACGGAGCGGCCGGAAGGGGTCGAGGCCGGGGTCCTGAGACTGGTTGGGACTAACACGGAGCTGATCATCCAGGAAGCGGAGCGCCTGCTGGACAATTCATCATCCTATGCAGTGATGGCGCACTCGGCCAACCCCTTCGGGGATGGCCATGCAGCCGGCAGGATCGTCCAGGCTCTGCTCAATTTTCATGCATGAAACACCTTGTTTCACGAGTCACGATTGTGTATAATATGGATAGTGAAAGTCTCTAAGCGCATTATCATCTTGATTCTTGGAGTTGCGCTGCTGGGAGCAGGTGGGATTTCAGTAAAGGCTCAGCAGAGTGGACAATATTTCCCTCAGACGGGCCACAATGTAGTCGGTGAATTTTGGACATTTTATTCAAGCGTTCCGGATGCGGCGGTCGTTTTCGGCGCCCCTCTCACCGAAGCCTTCACGACTGTAGACGGCAGCGGCCGGACCGTTCAATACTTCCAGCGGGCGCGCTTTGAACTGCATGCAGATCAGCCGATCGGGCAGCGGGTCCAGCTGACTGCCCTGGGCACCCTGCTGTATACGCCAGGTGCGCCTTCCGTGAACATGACCACTCCGGGAGCCTGTCGGATTTTCGCAAACGGCTACGGCGTGTGCTATGACTTTCTGCGGTTCTTCGATGAGTACGGGGGAACGGGCGCCTTCGGGAATCCCATTTCCGAACTCGAATTCCAGCCGGACGGCGGTCTGGTGCAGTATTTCCAGTTGGCCCGCTTCGAATGGCACCCCGAGCTGACCGCTGGTCAGAACGTCGTGCTGGCAAGTCTTGGCCAGGACTTTTTTAATGCCGTTCACGAGGACCCGATCCGGTTGAACCCAGCCCAGCCGCTGAGCCCTGACATCGAAGCCCGCCCGGTGGTTCTCGCCCTGCATGCCATGGCCTTTGTCGGGAAGGCGGTGACCCTGCAGACGGATACCCAGTCGGTTTTTGTCGTGGTTCAGGACCAGGCGCTTTCACCGGTGCTCGGGGCGACCGGAACGCTGACAGTGCACCTGCCGGATGGGCAAAGCTTGAGTTATCCGCTGGTCACCGATTCGAACGGGGTCAGCCTGGTTCCCGCCGTGCCGTTTACTGGCCAGGCCGCTGGCACACTCGTGCAGGTTGATGTGCAGATGGACTACCAGGGGTTAACTTCCAGCTCGACTACTTCCTTTCGCATTTGGCATTAACCAATCAGGATTTGATTGGGCAAGGCGGAGGTTTTTTCTCTGCCTTGTTTTATTAATTGAGGCTGTGGGACGCCCCTTTTCCTGGAATTGTGAACAATAGCAAAATTCCGACGGTCACAATCGTCCCACTGATCAACCACAACGTGGCCGAGGTCGAGGTTTTATCCGCAAATGAACCAAACATGGGAAGCAGCAGGATCGTCGCACAGTTTGTGGCCATGGATGAGATTGAAAGCATTGTCGCCCGATTCTCGCTTGAAACATGGCGGTTTAGATAGCTTTGGGTCAACACCTCCCTGAACGTGATCAGGCCAAAATAAAGACCGATGAGCAGACCAGTGAGGACTACACTCCGGCTCAAGCTGAAAAGGACAACGATGATCGGTACTCCAAGAACCAAGCTCGCAAAGGAAGTTTTATCCCCAAGCCGTTCCTCTATTTTGTCAGTGAAAAAGGTGAATGGGAAAGAGATGACGTTGCCGATAAACCCGATCGCCGCAAGATTCTGCAAAGAATAGCCAATACCGATTAAAAATGGTAAAGATATCGTTTCCGAGACGACCCGGTTGGTGGCATAAAACAGCAATCCAAATAGGGTCAGCCACACAAAAACACCGCTGGTTGAGGCCTCCTTATAAGAGGCTAACATTTGGTTGAGATGTTGTCTCAAAATGTTCCTGTCTGGGTTGGGCCTTTTTGGAACTTCTTCATAAAGGCCCAATTCAAGCAGGAGGACAATAATCAGAGCAGACCAGCTAATCAAATATGGCAGGCGGATATGGAGCATGAACATCAGGGGTCCTAAAGTTCCCGAAATGATGTCTACACTAAAAAAAATCGCTGACATTCGGCCCATGTGCCGGGTGAATAATTCGGATTTCCCAATCTTGGCCAGCGATTCATAAAGTAGAGCCTGCTCCGCGCCAGAATTAAAAGCCAGCCCCACGCCCCACAAGGAAAACCCAATTAAAAACCAGGGAAAAGACGAACCTAGAAGAAGCAGAGAAATCGCTAAAAAGTTAAAAAAGGACGCAACGATCACTGATTTTTTGCGACCATAAAGATCGGCAAATGCTCCGGTCGGGATATCTAAAACCATGCTCGTTAATAAGCTAGAACTGATTAGGATTGCGATTTGCTGGAAGCTCAAGCCAAAATGCCGATAGTACAGGGTTTCGATCGAGTTATAAAAGAAGGAGAAACCCCCGATGAGATAAATAACGTACAACTTCCAGATATTCTCCTTTGATCTTTCCATGGCTTCCATGGATTTATTTTAATATGTAAAATCTAATCCTTGGCTGGCGCCTGACAGCCAGGAGGATTGCTCCCTCTCAACGCCAGGTTTCCCTGGCTCCCAGTCTTCAGAAGGTCAGCTGTCCGCTTGAAATGAAAAACCGGGCAGGATCAGTGTCCCGCCCGGTCATCTCTCCAATTCTTTCTAATTGGAAATTGATTTGAGGTTTGTAAGGGGGGATAAAATACGCCCGATGATTTCCAAGCCTCCCCCGATGATGGTCAGCCAGAGTGCAATGTGCACAACCTGGGGCACTAAAGTCAGAATGGTCCGCACGGTGTCCGCGTTCAGCGTACCGGGTGGAAAGCTGCTGGCGGTCAATGCAATCAGCGATGGACCGGCGAGCATGGCTGCGGCAATGGCAATGGTCATGACCTTCAGCCCGATCGAAAAGAGGCGGGTCAGGGTGTTCCAGTAGCCCAGGCGCAGCAGGATGATGTCCAGGATGATGGTCAGCGACCAGAACACGGTCAGGATGGGGACGTAGTGGAAGAAAGCCGCGGAGAGGACCGGGACAGAAGTCCAATTCCCCACGCCAACATACCAATTTCCGTTTGCGGAAAAGCCAAGCCTGAATGCCTGGGGATAGAAATTGAACAGGAAGATGGCCACGAAGGTGCCGACAATCTCTGCAATGGTGTTGCCAAGTTTGATCCGGTTCGGGGGCAGGATCTTGATCAGAGCATGCGGGTCCCACTCTTTTTTCTTTGGCAACCCTTCTACATCCAGCTTCTCGCCGGCACGGTAGAGCGCCCATTCGATGATCGCAAAGATAAAAACAACACTTGCGATGGCGGTCAAAGCAGATGTGTAGAAACTGGCGAGGGCTTTAATAGTGATCTCGAAACCAGCTTGAAAATTGGCCGCCGATTGTCCCAGGCTGATGCCCAAGCCGGCCAGCGCCAGGCCGCCGGTTACCCAAAGGATTACCTTGACCAGGATTAAAAAAATGGGAAAGAGACTGGGTCCGATCAGGTAGCGCTCCGGCAGGTAGGAGGCCGCCACTTTTTCCGGGTCCCCATATTCCTTCAGGACATCGAAAACCATCTCATCGTCCACCGGGCGGCCGGCTTTTTTGCTGCGTTCTTCGAGCATGTCTTCCAATGCCGAGTGGATCTCAGCCTCCAGGTCAGCGCGCATCTTGGGGGGCAAGCGCCGCCCGATCTCGGAAACGTAAATATCCATCAGATTCATCACATTCTCCTTCTACTTCAGCATTTTATCCATCAAAGTTACGATGTTGTTCCATTCCAGTTTCATCTTGGGCAGGAGCTTCTGCCCGTCTGCACTGATGACGTAGTACCGCCGCGGCCGGTCGGACTCGATGCGCCACTTGGATTGCAGCAGGCCTTGCGACTCCAGTCGGCGCAGGAGGGGGTAGAGAGTCCCTTGATCGATCTCCAGTCCGTTCTCCTTGAGGCTGTTGATCAGCGAATAACCGTACTGCTCTTCATTCAGCTGGCTCAGAACAGCCAGTACGAGCATGCCGCGACGCAGTTCCAGGATGAGGTTATCGATTGCTTCGTCTGTTTTCATGCTATCACCATTGAGCACATTATACTATATTACACATAGTATGTCAATAGAATTAGTATAGTTATATACCCTGTATTTACGAGGAAATTGAGCGTTTCCTTTTTTTCACTGCTAAATAACATCTTTGGCTGAAACGATCAGGTGCTCTGGAATATTGCTATAATATTGATGGGTCTTTATCATTCTTTTCAATTCCGTCAATCAAAGACTGTCCTTATGCTTAACTCTTTGGCCTGGTTTTGCGTCTGGTTTTTGCTCCTGGGATTTCCGGTTTTGTTTATCCCGGGGATATTCGTTCTGGCGCAGTTTCTCAGAAAGAAGCATCCAGGATTAGGGAAACTTCTCTCACTTTCCTGGCTGATCGGAATCCTGGTGCTGCTCCCCGGCCTCGTGTACGTCGTTCACTATTCGCAGGATTGTTTGGAGATTTGTCTCGATTCCGTGACTGAAGCGCGCGGCTGGCCCATCGCCTGGTTGGGACATAATGGCCTGGGGTTGCTGCTCATCCCCTTGACTATTCTGGGAGACATCTTTGTTGTAGCCCTGATCGCATTCGTTAGCCTCGGTTTGATCAATCTTTTCGGATCTATTAAAAAAGAACATCAAATGACAGTTCCTTAATGGAAAAAACCTAGAATTTGAAACCTGGCACTTTTATTTAACAGAAGTTTTGGGAGAAATATGAACACAGTTTTCCCGTCCGGACGCCAGATCCGCCTGACCAGCTACTCGAAATGCGCAGGTTGAGCTTCGAAGCTGGATGCGGAAACGCTGACGCAGGTCCTGCGTCCACTTCACAACATCTTTGACGCCCACAGCTTCCCGGATCTCCTGGTCGGGTTGGATGACCCGGACGATGCCGCGGTTTGGAAGCTGGATAAACGCCGCGCCCTGGTGGTGACCACGGACTTTTTTACCCCGGTCGTGGATGACCCCTATGACTTTGGCAGCATTGCCGCGGCAAACAGCCTTTCGGATGTTTATGCCATGGGCGGGCAGCCGTTCCTGGCGTTGAACGTGGCTGCCCTCAGGACAGATCTGCCGCCGGAGGTCAACAGCGAGATCCTGCGAGGCGGGGCGGAGAAAGCCCGTGAGGCGGGTGTTGTGATTGCCGGTGGGCATACGGTAAAGGACGACGAGCCCAAATACGGGCTGGTGGTGATAGGTTTTGTCGACCCCTCCAGGCTGCTGACCAAAGGCGGGGTGCGGCCGGGGGATGCCCTTATACTGACCAAGCCGCTCGGTTTCGGTGTGACGACCACCGCCTTGAAACAGGAGAAGGCCGCACCCGAAGACGTCGCCGAGGTGGTTCAATGGATGAAACGGCTCAACCGCGCAGCAGGTGCGCTGGCAGTGAAATTAAGCCTGCACGGTGGCACGGATGTCACCGGCTTCAGCCTGCTCGGCCACGGGGCTGAACTGGCGCGGTCGTCCGGCGTTGGGCTGCGACTGTCTTATGAAAAGATTCCCTTCGTTTCCTGCGCCAAGAAATATGCCGGGATGGGGACTTTCCCCGGCGGCGCGGCAGACAACCGGGTCAGTTTTGGACCCGCCATCACCTTCGCACCGGGCATCCCGGAGGAAATGAAGATGCTGCTCTTCGACCCGCAGACCAGCGGTGGACTGCTCCTGGCCGTCCCAAAAAATCGGCTTGCGCTTTTCCTGAAGCATGCCGCAGAACTCGACCAGCCGGTCTGGGAGGTGGGGGAGGCAGTGACAGGGGAGGGGATCGAAGTCTACTAAAAGAGGGATGTCCATTCTCTTCCGAGGCAGAAGTGACAGGATCTGGTCTGGGGAGCGTCCAGTCGCGATGACGCTTCCATCAGAGAAATCATCACGAGCCTGGTTGAAAAAATTTTTGGTGCGAGTGCAGCCGCGTTGGGCCGGATAGTCCCGGGACCTGGACGATTGGTGTCTTCATAAGGAGCCTGTCTTGGTTGTCATCTTTGCTGAAAATCTAAAACGAGTTTATAAAACCACAACCGGGATCATCCGGCGCAAGCCTAAAGAAATCGTGGCCTTGGACGGGGTTGACCTGTCCGTTCAAACCGGTGAACTGTTCGGTTTGCTTGGCCCGAACGGCGCCGGCAAGACAACCATCACAAAAATATTGGCGACGATCCTGCTTCCCTCCTCCGGGAAGGCCCAGGTGTTCGGGCTGGAGGTTGACCGGGATGCTAAAAAAATCCGTCCGCGCATCGGGCTGGTTTTCGGAGGGGAACGCGGCTTGTACTGGCGGCTGTCCGGTCGTGACAACCTGCAGTACTTTGCGGACCTGTATAAGGTGCCTGCGCAGGTTTCAAAAAAGCGTATTCCCGAACTTCTCGAGATGGTCGGCCTGACCGATCGGGCAAATGAACGGATTGAGGGGTATTCTCGGGGAATGAAACAGCGGCTGCATATTGCCCGAGGCTTAATCCATGATCCTGAACTGCTGTTCCTGGATGAACCTACCATTGGACTGGATCCGCTGGCGGCCCGGGAAGTGCGAGAGATGATTCTGGGACTCAAGCGGGCCGGGAAAACGATCTTTCTCACCTCTCACTACATGTTTGAAATGGACGCTCTGTGCGATCGGGTCGCTGTTCTCAAAAAAGGCAAGATTGTCATTGTCGATACCCCCTCCACTCTTAAAAAACTCGTCGCCAATCTGGAGGTCGTTGAGATTGAATGTTTCGGCATTCCTGAAGAGTTGATTGAAAAGATCAAGGCTCATCCTTGCGTTCTGGCTGTGAACCTGGAGCGGCTTGACCAGACCCAGCTATTGCAGATCCAGGCGCCGGCTGGGGCAGAATTGGTTCAGGAGTTCATGCAGATTCTGAGCGGTGTGCTGGTGCGGAAGGTGGTGACGCGTCAACCCACCCTGGAAGATGCCTATGTTAAATTAGTGGGAAGTGAATCGACGAAGGCATAATCAGATGGGAATCAGGAACGAACTCAGGGCGACATTTAAGATATTTTGGAACTCGTTTATCCTTCAATCGAAGGAACGCGCTTTATCCCAATACTTTATTACCACTCTTTTTATCCATCCTTTCCTGTTTACCTTGATCACCGTGAGCACCTATCTGTACGGGAATAAATCCAATTTGGGCCTTTATGCAATTATTGGCACAGGTCTCATTTCGATCTGGAACAACAACCTCTTCACCTCCAGCGAAATCATTCAGGGCGAGCGCGAGTATGGCACGCTGTCCCTGGTTCTGGCGACACCCGCCTCTTTGCCGGTCATCATGCTTGGAAAAAGTTTTGCGAACGCGATCACCTCCATCCTTGCCATGGGAGTCACATTTGCCACCGGAATGATTGTGTTTCACATTTCGATTGGGATCGTGCATCCCCTGGCTTTTCTGATCGGCCTGGCTCTTGTGGTGCTGTCGGTTACCTGCCTGGGCCTTATCTTCGGATCCTTATTTATTCTTACCCGGAATGCCGGTGAATTCGTTTCAGTGGCTAATTTCCCAGTCTATATTCTCTCAGGCCTGACCGTGCCGCTAACCCTGCTGCCGTTGTGGACACATCCCCTGTCCAGTCTGCTTACACCCACCTGGGGAAATGTTTTGTTGAATCAGGCAGCCGGAAGTTCCAGTGGAAGTATGCTCCCCAACTACCTCTGGATCGTCGGTTTATCGATGATTTATCTGATGATTGCGCAATTGCTGTACAGGCGCATCGAATATTTGGCCCTGCGTGCGGGTACATTGGAGCAGTGGTAATGCGGACAAGTTTTCGCCTCTTCTGGAGCGGAGCCCGGGCTTCCTGGGCAAATTATCTGGTGGAGCTCACCCCGACGATCTTCTTTGGCATGCATCTTCCCAGAATACTGCTCCAGTCCATTTTCTTTGTGCTTTTGGCAAAGGCAGCCGGGGGTGTTCAGCTGGCTCGCTTTGCCCTGGTTGGAAATGCCATCCAGATTGCCGTTTTTGGGGTGATGTTATCCATGGAGCAGGTAGTCGAACTGGAAAAATGGGCCGACACATTTCAATTTTTGATTGCATCCCCTGCTCACTGGCTTCCCATGATGCTGGGGAAAAGTATGTCCCAATACGGTGACGCGTTTTTAAGTACTACGATATCCTTTGCAGTTCTTATCCCTGTTTTCAATGTCCAAATCTCCCTGGTAAATTTATTGAGATCGATTCCCGTGATCCTGATCACGATTATTTCAGCTGCCGCCCTGGGCTGGTTGATTGGAGCCATCTCTCTTCCCATCCGCTGGGGTTTTATGATCTGCAATTCGTTGGCATATTTAATGATCATCCCTTGCGGAATTAATTTTCCCCTCAGGGCATTACCGCCATTTATACAAACGATAGGATACCTCCTGCCCGTAACGCACGGATTATTGGCCGTGCGCGCTCTCATCGATGGAGCTGCCTATTCGAGTGTGTTCCTTTTGGCTGCTAAGGAAATTTTGATCGCGGCCATTTATGGCGCACTGGCATGGATCACTTTTGGTTATCGCATGCGGGTGACCAGGCAGAAGGGAACTTTTGAAATTGTATAGGTCCGGTTGAGGCAGCCATTGACTTGTCCACCTTCCGGGGGATCGGATATTGCAGCTTGCCGACCAGGGCGAGGCTTCCACCGCCTGGCTGCCAGCAGCTCAGACCTCGGGGCTTTACGGCAGATTTGGTAAAATAGAGGGGACAGGTCCTTTCACTCGTCGAATTGGGATTGTCATGGCTATTGGTTTTGAAATTCTGGCAATTGTTTTGCTGATCTTGCTGAATGGTCTTTTCGTACTGTCAGAAACGGCCATTCTCTCGGCGCGCAAGGCGCGCCTCCAGCAGAATGCTAATGAAGGTGATCCGAAAGCGCGCAAAGCGCTCAGCCTGGCCCAGAATCCCAACCGCTTCCTTCCAACGGTCCAGGTCGGAATCACCCTGGTGGGTGTGCTCACCGGCGCAATTGCCGGGGTGACCCTCGGGAATGCATTCGCTTCCCTCCTGGAAAAAATTCCGGCGCTGGCGGGATATGCCCACTCGGTCGGATTGACCGTCGTGGTGATCCTGATTACTTACTTTACGATCCTGATGGGTGAACTGGTCCCCAAACGCCTCGCTCTGCAGAGGCCGGAAGGACTGGCGGCGAGAATGTCCGGATTCCTGGCTTTTGTTGCGGTCATTTTTTCGCCGGTGACCTGGCTGCTCTCAAAGTCTTCCGACCTCGTGATCCGCCTGCTGAGGGTCAAACCGCTGCAGGCGTTGCCGGTAACGGAGGAAGAACTGCTGGTCCAGCTGGATCAGGGCACCCAGGCCGGGGTGTTTGAAGAATCCGAACAGGATATGGTTGAAGGCGTCTTCTCCCTCTCCGACCAGCGGGTCAACGCCCTGATCACGCCGCGCAACGAGATTGTCTGGCTGGACGTGAACGATACCCTGGAGGAGATCCGGCGAAAAGTAAAGGAAAGCCCTTTTTCCAGGTTCCCGGTGGTCGAAGACAGCCTGGATAACGTCCTGGGAGTGGTCAAGGCCAAGGATTTGCTCCTGGCAGACTTGAAAGATGGAAAAGGGTTGAAGCAGATTATCCGGCCGCCGCTCTTTATCCCGGAGGTGGCTTTTGGTTCGCGCGCCCTGGAGATGTTCAAGGAAAGCAAGGGGGAGCTTCTGCTGGTGGTGGATGAATTTGGTGTGGTCCAGGGCATGCTCACTCTGGCCGATATTCTCGAAGAAATAGTCGGGGAAATCGAGGGCGAACCCCAGGCAGTCCAGCGCCAGGATGGTTCCTGGATGTTGGACGGCAGGCTGCCAAACGACGAGTTTAAGGAAATCTTCAACCTCAGCCGGTTGCCGGACGAGGCCGAGTACGAGACCCTGGGCGGCTTTGTGATGATGCACCTGGGGCGCATCCCGCTTCAAGCGGACAAGTTCGATTGGAACGGGCTGCACTTCGAGGTCCTGCAAATGGATAAGAAGCGCGTGGATAAGGTCCTGGTTTCAGCCCTTCCCGGCCAGGCGATGCAGAAAAACTAGCCGCCTGGCAGCCCAAAAAAGGTTTATGGGTATATTCCATGATAAAAAAAGTCGACCCACTGACATTTGCCTCCCGCCGCTCGCCGGTGATGGGGCGCGGCGGCATGCTCGCATCCTCGCAGCCTCTGGCTGTGTCTGCCGGGCTGGAGCTGCTCGCGAGAGGCGGCAATGCCGCGGATGCGGCTGTGGCGACCGCCGCGGCACTCGCCGTGACCGAGCCGACCTCGACCGGCCTCGGCGGGGACATGTTCGCCCTTTATTATGAGGCTGGATCGAGGCGTCTCCTGGCGCTGAACGGTTCCGGGCGCGCTCCTTCAGCGCTGACCCTTGAGCGGCTGTCCAGGGAGGGAATGGATGAACTTCCGCCTTTTCATGCGTACACGGTCACGGTGCCGGGCGCCTGTGCGGGCTGGTGCGACCTGGTCGAAAGGGTGGGTTCCCTGCCGATGGCGGAGATCCTTGCTCCTGCCATTCGCCTCGCCGAGGAGGGTTTCCCGGTGGCGCCGCTTACCTCCTACTTCTGGCAGCGGGGGGCGGATCGGCAGCTGAAGGAGGCCTTGAACGGCCGGGAAATGACCCTGGACGGCCGTGGGCCAACCCCGGGTGAGATTTTTCGTAATCCCGGTTTGGCACGGACTTTCAGAAAAATTGCCGAAGGCGGGAAAAGGGTCTTCTACGAAGGCGAAATTGCCGAGGCCATCGCCGCGGTCGTCCAGCAGGCCGGGGGCTGTATGACCGCAGCCGACCTGGCTGCCCACGTCTCGACCTGGGAAGAACCGATCAGCACTACCTACGCGGATTTCCGCCTGTGGGAATGCCCCCCGAACGGCCAGGGGCTGACAGCCCTGATTGCCCTGAACCTGCTGGAGGGCTTCGACCTGTTACCCCTGGATCCAATCTGCGCAGACCGGCTGCACCTGGAAATCGAGGCCCTGCGGCTGGCCTTTGCCGATGCATGCTGGTACGTGGCGGACCCGGAATTTGCACCGATCCCCGTTTCCGAACTCATTTCGAAGGAATACGCCGCCCTGCGCCGGAAACAGATTGATCCGCAGCATGCCAGCCTCGAAGCCAAGCGCGGTGCACCGCTGGGGGGATCGGATACAGTCTACTTCAGTGTGGTCGATAAATCCGGCAATGCCTGTTCTTTCATTAACAGCAACTACATGGGTTTTGGCACAGGCATTCTCCCGTCCGGCTGGGGGTTCACCCTTCAAAACCGCGGGCACAATTTCAGCCTCGACCCGCAACATCCCAATGCCCTCGCTCCGGGGAAGCGGCCGTACCACACCATCATCCCGGCGATGATCACCCGGCGGCGTTCCAAGCCTTCAACATCAGGGGATACGGCTACTGCTGAGGACCTGTTCGCCTGCTTCGGGGTGATGGGGGGATTCATGCAGCCGCAGGGACACCTCCAGGTATTCCTTGCCCTTGCCCAGGGCCTCGACCCGCAGTCGGCGCTGGACCTGCCTCGGTTTTGCATCGAAGACGGCACATCCGGTGGAAAAGTAGCCCTTGAATGGGGGATTCCTTCCGCCACGGTGCGGGAACTGGCCAAACGCGGCCACGAAGTTTTCCGGATGCGTGGCATGGACCGTTCCCTCTTCGGGCGTGGGCAGGTGATCCTGCGCGACCCCTCAACCGGCATCCTGACCGGAGCGTCCGATCCCCGGGCGGATGGCTGTGCGATGACGTTGATCTAACGGGACCTACCTATGCCCCCTGAAGAAATTCTTGTGACAGGTGCGACAGGATATGTGGGCGGGCGGCTGGTGCCGAGACTGCTCGAGGCCGGCCATCACGTGCGCGTCCTGGTGCGCAACCCTTCCCGGCTGCAGGGCCGGGCGTGGCTGAATCAGGTCGAGGTGGTCCACGGCGACGTGCTCGATCCTGAAACCCTGCCCAGGGCCCTGGAGGGGATGCAGACCGCATATTATTTAATCCACTCCATGAGCGGCAACAAGGACTTTCCCCAGAGGGACCTGGTTGCGGCAACCAACTTCGGGCGGTCGGCTCGTGCAGCAGGATTAAAACGGATCGTCTACCTGGGAGGCCTGGGCAATCCTGGTTACCAGCTTTCCGAACACCTCCAGTCCCGACACCAGGTTGGCAAGGTGCTCTCTGAATCCGGCATACCGGTGGTTGAGTTTCGGGCGGCAATCATCGTCGGATCCGGCAGCGCTTCGTTCGAGATGATGCGTTACACCGTGGAGGGGATGCCTCTCCTGTTATGTCCCACCTGGGTGAGGACGCGCATTCAACCCATCTCGGTAAGAGATGTGCTGGATTATCTGATTGCCTCGCTGCAGCTTTCGGAGGATCAGGTGGGAAGCCACCGCATCATTGAAATTGGCGGGGCCGAAGTAGTGACCTACCACGACATGATGCACGGTTACGCCCGCGAGCGCGGGCTGCGGCGTTTCATGATGATCGTTCCTTTCCTGAAGCCGCCGATGTGCGCAGCCTTCCTGGCCTGGGTGACGCCCATTCCATCCTACCTGGCCCGGGCTCTCATCGAAGGGATGCGCAATGAAGTGGTAGTGCAAGACGACTCCGCCAAAGACCTCTTCCCGGAGATCAAACCGCGCGATTATGACACTTCCCTGAAGCGTGCCTTGATGCGCATCATTGCCGATCAGGTGGAGACCCGCTGGAGTGATGCACAAGTTTCCGCTATGGGTGATGTGACTCCCGTTACGCTGACAACCCGTGAAGGTCTGCTGCTCGAGCGCCGCCAGAGGTTGACTCCTGCGAGCCCTGAGACGGTATTCCGAATATTCACTGGACTGGGCGGGAGGCGCGGCTGGTTGTATGCCGATTGGATCTGGCTGGCACGCGGCGTGATCGACCGATTGGTGGGCGGTCCGGGTTTTCGACGCGGCCGCCGTCACCCTGATGAACTGCGCGTCGGCGACGCGCTGGACTTCTGGCGTGTGGAGGCGCTCGAACCCGGCCGTCTGCTGCGCCTGCGTGCGGAGATGAAGGTGCCTGGCCTGGCCTGGCTGCAGTTTGAAGTGCTCCCGCAGCCTTCCCGGAAGAACCTGGTCATCCAGACGGCTTATTTTGAACCAAAAGGGGTACCGGGACTAGCCTACTGGTACCTGCTTTACCCGATCCACGGCTGGATGTTCAGCAAGCTTATTCAAAAAGTGGTGGAGAAAGCCGAGGCGGGCAATTTTCACCCGAAGCATGGGGTGCAGGCATAATTTAAGATAAATTGGGTCTTTTATGTTTTGGGAAAAGTGATTAAAATAACTAATCCTATCTACTCATCCGGACAATCTGGATGAAATCACTGACACCCAATGAGGTGTTGAAGCCACGCTCAACTGCCTCCACCTCAAAGGCGCCGAAATGTTTTTGGTCAGTTTCTCAATATTTGCTCCAGCACCTGGATTCTAAGCACCGCTACTAGAAGGGAGAAAAAATGAACATCAATTTTGCGATGTGGAGGACAGCCCTCTCGAGCCTGGTCAAAATGGATAAGAAGGAAGAATGGGACCATCTTGACGTTGCTTCCAAATGGTTCATCGCCACCCGTTCGGCAGTCACCATCGTGACGCTATATTCGTGTGTCATCGCCGGCCTGCTGGCCATCAGTTATCACAAGTTTGATTTCCTCCCCTGGTTGATCGTCACCCTGGGGCTTTTCCTCGCGCATGGCACCAACAACCTGCTCAACGACTACACCGATTTCAGCCGCGGGGTTGATAAAGACAACTACTTCCGTACGCAGTATGGGGTACACCCGCTCGTCCAGGGTTTCTGGACCAAGCGCCAGCAGCTGGTCTGGTTCGGCGTGAGCGGACTCCTGGCGACGGCTGCCGGTATCTTTGCGCTTTTTTACAGCGGTTTTTCCCCGGTGGTCATCGGTTTGTTTGCCTTCGGGGCACTGGTGCTCCTGTTCTACACCTGGCCGCTCAAGTACCTTGCCCTTGGAGAGCTTTTCATCTTCTTGATCTGGGGACCGATCATGGTGGCTGCGGTGTACATTGTCCTTGCAAAAGGCTGGGATGGGAACGTATGGAATGTGGCCCTTGCAGGAATCCCATTCGGCCTGAGCGTGGTCAGCATCAATGTCGGCAAGCACATTGACAAATCCTCCGAAGACAAGAAAAAAGGCGTCGGAACTTTGCCGGTCCGGGTCGGGGAAAAATTCGCCCGCTATCTGAACATTGCCGTGTTTGTATTGATGTACGCCATTGTCCTTTACCTCATTTTTGTGCCGCATTTCTGGACTCCCATCCTGCTGATCGTTTTCTTCGCGGGAAAGCGCGCCCTGATCAATGTCGGCGTCCTGACCAAACCCCGCCCGACGGAAGCCCCGAAGGGCTGGCCCGGTTGGCCTACCTGGTTTGCCGCCTTCGCTTTCCACCATAACCGGCTGTACAGCAACCTGCTGATCCTGGGCATGGTCGCCGACCTGCTCCTGCGTTTGCTCCTCGCTCACTATGGATTGAAGTGGTAATCTAAACCCAACTTTTTTAGATGGCGTTAAGAGACCCCGCTCCTTTTTTCGGAGCGGGGTCTCTTTGGTTAGTGTGAACTTTCAACACTTGAGCATCAGGTTATTTGTTTAGGCTGATGATGTAGGCGATCACATCCGCGATCTGCTGCTGGGAGAGCAGGTTCTTGTCGCCCCAGGCCGGCATGGAGAAGGTGGGATTGGGTCCTTCCGGTGCGGAGCCGTGCTGGATGAACAGGTCGATGTTTTGAGCAAAGGTGGTGTAGTTTGTATTCACCAGGCCCGGGTCGATCGGGTTCAGCGGTGGGACGGTGCCGTCATTCGAGCCGGGATTGGGCACGCCTCCCGCGCCGACCTGGCCGTGGCAGGTAGCGCACTCGGAGGTGTACACCTTGGCACCCGAGGCCGCGTCCCCGGTCAGGGTCACGGCCGCCCCCGGCCCGCCCGGGTTGGAGGGAGCCGGCACTTCCACTTCCTCGGTGAAGGTCGGGGTGGGTGTGACGGACTGCGGGCTCCCGTTCAGGCTGATGACGTAGGCGATCACATCCGCGATCTGCTGCTGGGAGAGCAGGTTCTTGTCGCCCCAGGCCGGCATGGAGAAGGTGGGATTGGGTCCTTCCGGTGCGGAGCCGTGCTGGATGAACAGGTCGATGTTTTGAGCAAAGGTGGTGTAGTTTGTATTCACCAGGCCCGGGTCGATCGGGTTCAGTGGGGGGACGGTGCCGTCATTCGAGCCGGGATTGGGCACGCCTCCCGCGCCGGCCTGGCCGTGGCAGGTAGCGCACTCGGAGGTGTATACCTTGGCACCCGAAGCCGCGTCCCCGGTCAGGGTCACGGCTGCCCCCGGCCCGCCCGGGTTGGAGGGAGCCGGCACTTCCACTTCCTCGGTGGAGGTCGGGGTGGGTGTGACGGACTGCGGGCTCCCGTTCAGGCTGATGACGTAGGCGATCACATCCGCGATCTGCTGCTGGGAGAGCAGGTTCTTGTCGCCCCAGGCCGGCATGGAGAAGGTGGGATTGGGTCCTTCCGGTGCGGAGCCGTGCTGGATGAACAGGTCGATGTTTTGAGCAAAGGTGGTGTAGTTTGTATTCACCAGGCCCGGGTCGATCGGGTTCAGCGGTGGGACGGTGCCGTCATTCGAGCCGGGATTGGGCACGCCTCCCGCGCCGGCCTGGCCGTGGCAGGTAGCGCACTCGGAGGTGTATACCTTGGCACCCGAAGCCGCGTCCCCGGTCAGGGTCACGGCTGCCCCCGGCCCGCCCGGGTTGGAGGGAGCCGGCACTTCCACTTCCTCGGTGGGGCCCGCCCCCGCTGTGGTCGCTGAAGCAGACGGTGTTCCGGCTGCCCCGGAGGCCGGGCTGCCGGCGAGGATCACCGGCCCGGCGTCCGGGACGGCGCCCGGGGGGCGTCCAAAGGGCATCAGTTTTTGTACGAAGAGCATCTGGTTCAACACGGACTGGTCCCAATTCCCTCCGCCTAATATGTCGTCCCCTTTCACACCAGGAGAGGTGCGGTGCGCCCCGGCGATAATGCCGGCATAGCTGCTCAAATCCATCTGGGCATAGGCGGGAGAAAGGCTGGAATTGTGGCATGAGACACAGGCCAGCGCTCCCGAGTACCACAGGTTGGAATCGGTAAACAGGGTCTGCAGGTCCACGAAGGTGGCCTGGCAGGCGGTATTATTGTCATCGGTGAAATTAAAGGCCTGGGCTTCGGAAGCGCCGGATGAAACCCATGCGGAAAGGATGGTTTTTGCTGAAACGGTGCATTTCGACGGCCCCGTGGTCGACAACCCGCTCTCCGTGGGGATCGGCATGGTGGCCGGGATCAGGCTGGGGATGGGGGTGTGGATGATCTGGGCCAGACTGGCTTGCGAACAATCCCCGCTGAAACCGCAGTTGCTGAAATACAAAGAAGTAATGAAGACAATTGCCAGCACCGGCAGGCTGAAGGCGAGCAGGATCATCGCGGTTCTGAAATCACGCTTCATTTTTTTATCTCCCTACATCGTCCGGCGGAAAGGCTCCCTTATTTCAGCGTCCTGACGTAGTTGACCACATCCCACCTCTCCCGGACGTTCAGGTTCTCGTTCAGGGCCGGCATTTTTCCCTGAACCCCGGTGGATATCACCATGAAGATTGCGCCATCGCTGAACGATTGGATGGCCGCGTTGGTTAAATCGGCGGGCTTGTTTTGCAGGTAAGTAGCCACCGGCCCGTTGCCCTTCCCCTGCGGACCGTGGCACAGGGAGCAGTTGATGCTGAAGAGTTCGGCGCCGCGTGAAATCGAAACCGCATCCGCCGTCACCGGGTTCGTTGGTGCCCCCATGCCGGAGATGTATGCTGGACCATCGATCGGGATGGAATCCGTTGCAACCGGCAGGGGCTTTTCCATCGGCTGGAAGGCTGGCTGGAGCTTCATAAAGCTGTTCCAGTCGATCTTGATCACGTCAAACGAAAAGATCAGGAGGATGCCGGAGAGGACGATCACGACCCCGACGAGGATCCCTGCGCGCCTGAGTTTTTCCTTTTTGTCCATCTTTATCATAAGGGATTCGCCTCCGCACTCTTGACCGACTCTGCACCTACGGCAGTCATCGCCTCGACATATTTCTTTTTTTCACTCATTGGGCAGGTGAAGAGGACTACGATTTGACCGTCGCTGATCTCAGGGACGTAAATCATTGGACCATAGGAGGGCAGGTAGCTTTCAAAGAAAACCCCAAGGAATGCTCCGACGAGCAGCCCCAACAGGGCCAATTCGGTAGAAACAATAATTCCTGGCGGGATGGGGAGTAACGGCTGCCCGCCGACGGTAACCGGGAAGAGCAGCGGGGTTCCGAAGGCAAAAAATACTCCCAGCAGGAAGCCGCAGACTGCCCCGGCGAGGGACAGCAGGGGTACTCGGCTGCGCTGTTTGGGGCGGCCAAGAACGCGCTCCAGGACCGGTACGCCGGAGATGACGTTAATCTGGTCGTCTGCGAGGCCGAGCCCATGCAGCCGGTCGATCCCCTGCGCGGCCGGATCGATGTCCTTGAAAAGGGCCAGAAGGACGGTCGTATCTGCCATATTCTCTCCTTTACGCGCTACTCGATGTCCGTGGTCGTGGTCACGGTGGCCTTGCCGACCCTGCGCAGCGAGTGCATCATCTGGCCCTCCTGCACCTCCCAGACCGGGATCAGCGGGACCAGGCGTGAGGCGAGCATGTACAGCAGGATGAACAGGGCAATGGTCCCGATGGTCAGCGGGATCTCGATTTTAGGGATGTAGATGCGCCAGGTGAACGGCATGCGGTTGATGGTCAAAGACAGGGGGATGATCATATAGCGCTCAAACCACATGCCCACGTTGATCAGCAGGCCGATTCCAAACATCGCTCCCGGTGCCCGGCGGACTTTCCTGTTCCACAGCGTCAGCCAGGGGATGAGCGCATTGCAGATCAGCACGGTGAAAAACACCCACGAAACCGGGCCTGACTCGATGAACTGCTGCAGGGCCTTCGAGAAGGAATCGCCTCCGTACCAGTTGACCATATAATCGTTGAAGAAGAAGTAAGCCCACAGGATGGAGAGCACCAGCATCAGCTTGCCCAGGGCGTCGAAGTGCTCCAGGCGGAAAAAGTACTTCATGTTCTTCATTGTCTTGCGGATGATTGCGATCACCATCACCACCGCGCCGAGTCCGGAGTGCACCGCCCCTACGACGAAATAGGGGCCGAAGATGGTCGAGGACCAGCCCGGGCGCATGGCCAGGGCGAAATCCCAGGAGACGATTGTACTGACCGTGAACATGATCGGCAGGACCGTGAAGGCGAAGATGTTCATGGCCGTCTTCAGGTGGGCCCATTCGGCTTCAGTGCCGCGGAAGCCTACGGAGAGCACCCGGTAGAGCAGCCTGCGCCAGCCAGTAGAGCGGTCGCGAGCCATGGCCAGGTCCGGGATGAGCGGCAGGATCAGGTACATCGTACTGGCAACCAGGTAGGTGCTGATTGCCAGGAAGTCCCACGTCAGCGGGGAATGAAAGTTCGGCCACAGGCCGCGCTCGTTGGGGTAGGGGATCAACCAGTAAGCCAGCCAAACGCGTCCGAGGTGCATGAAGACGCTCAACCCCACATTGATCAAGGCGAAGGCGGTCATCAGCTCGGCGACGCGCGTGAAGGGACGGCGGAACTCGACTTTGAGCACCCGGAGCAGCGCCGAGACAAAGGTGCCGGCGTGGGCGATGCCAATCCAGAAGACGGTATTGACCAGAAACATCTCCCAATACGAAGGCCGATTGGCTCCGGACACTCCCAGGCCATTGGCGATCAGGTAACTCCAGGCAGCTACCAGGCAGACCGCCACGACCAGCACCAGGAAAGCCGTCACCGCCCAGAAGCGCCAGCTGGTGACCTGCATCGACTCCATGACCATGGCGTTCATCTCGCCGCGCGGCCGCGGGTCGAGCATGAGATGTTCACCAGGGTCCTCCCGTTCGCTCCCGAGCGCCCCGGATTGGGATATGGACCTAGCCGTTACTGCCATGGCTCGAGCCTCCCTTCAAATAGGTGACCCTCGGCAACGTGCCGAGGTCCTCCAGCATTTTGAACCCGCGCTGGCTCCTGGCGAGCCGGCTGACCTGGCTCGCAGGATCGTCCAGGCGGCCGAAGGTGATGGCATTTGCCGGGCAGGCCTGTGCGCAGGCGGGGACGACCTCGCCGTCCATCACCTCACGCCCTTCCGCATGCGCCTGGTCCTCGCCCCGGCGGATGCGCTGGACGCAGAATGTGCACTTCTCCATCACCCCGCGGCGGCGGACGGTCACGTCCGGGTTGAGCTGGTTAGAGAGCGGCTCCGGCCGCGGGTAGTCACGCCAGTTGAATTCACGCACCTGGTAGGGACAGTTGTTGGCGCAGTAGCGTGTGCCGACACAGCGGTTGTAAACCTGCACGTTGATCTGTTCCGATTCGCTGTGCACAGAAGCGAACACCGGACAGACTGGTTCGCAGGGCGCCTTCCCGCACTGCTGGCAGAGCATCGGCTGGAAATCGGTCGTGACTTCAGGGAAGCTGCCGGTCCAGAAGCGTTCGATGCGGATCCACTGCATGCTGCGCCCATAGCCGGCATCCTCCTCGCCAACAAAGGAAATATTGTTTTCCATCGCACAGGCGGTCACGCAGGCCTGGCAGCCGGTGCACAGGTCCTGGTCGATGACCATGCCCCATTTTCCGTCGGTTTGATCACTGGGTGTTGCCATGTATGCATACCTCCTATTGAGTTAAGCTGCCATATACACCGAGGCGGCTCTCCATGCGGGCCAGGGGGCGCTTGCGCCCGGTTTTCTCGATCTTTACTTTAAAGGCGGAGAAGGCGAGGTCGCCTGCCGCGTTGAGCCTCAGACCGAGCAGTTTGGCCAGGTTCGCTCCCCGGTTCTGGGCATAGCGCCCGTACGCGCTGTGGCCCTGTCCGAAGGGAATTGCGACCGTATCGGGACGGATGGCAGGATACCGGTAAACGGAGACCTCCAGCTCCCCGAAGGGGCTGGTGATTTTCACCACGTCGTCATCACTCACGCCGAGCTTGGCAGCCGTATCGGGATGGATTTCGATCCAGGTGTTCCACATCACGGTGGTGGTCGGGTCGGGGCTCTCCTGCAGCCAGGGTTTGTTGGCCCCCGAGCCGTCCGTGAGGATCGGCGAGAGGAACGGATGGAGGTAATATTCGCCCTCCCCGTCGAATTCCGGAGCCGTTTGATCCAGGCTCTGGTTCAGCGCATTCGGCGCGGACGGGCTCCCGAGGCCCGCCTGCGCATTCCACCAGCCGCCGTACTGCTGCCACTTTGCCCAGAAGGTTTTGATCTCCGGAGCATTGAAAAAGCCGTTTTGGCTCAAGAGCTTGCCCACGGACTGCTGCAGGTATTCAACCTCGTCCTTGTATGGGACCTGCGCGGCGAGATTTCCGCCGACCGCCTGGGCGGCCGCCAGGAGCACATCCGCGGCGGCGCGTGTGTTGTAGAAGGGCACAACCACCGGCTGGGAGCCGGAGAGCACCGGCCGATCCCCGCCGGTGAGCGCCTTCTGGTAGCCCCATGCCTCCAGGCCGGTGTGGTCCGGGAAAATATAATCCGCCTGCATTGCCGTCTCGTCCGGGAAGGAGGCAAAGGAGATCACCAGCGGGACAGAAGCCAGGGCTTCGGAAAATTCCAGCGTGTCCGGAAGCTCATAAACCGGGTTCACGCCGTGGATGAAGAGGACCTGCACCCCCCCGGATTTCATCTTTTCCACCAGGTTTTCCATGTCCTGGAAGGTGTTCGGAATGACCGGGTTATTTTCGTGGACCGGCAGGGAAGGAGTGAGGAAGACGCCGCCGGGTTGCCCGAGATTATTCCCAAGGATATTCAGGGTCAGGATGGCCGCGGCAGCTTCCAGACCGTTGCTGCTTCCCAGGGCAGCGCTTCCGGGGATGGCCAGGGGGTGTCTGGCATTGGCGAACAGCCCTGCCAGGCGGCGGATGTCTGCTTCGCTGACCCCGCAGGCTTTGGCAAGTGCCGCCACGTCCACCTTTTGATAGGCGCCCGGCAGCGAGCCGCCCTTTAGGTCTGCAACTGCCCGACCGAGGGCGAGAGCCAGCAGCCCTTCCGTACCCGGGGCGAGGGCAATCCATTCATCCGCCATGGCTGCGGTCTGGGACATGCGCGGCTCGAACTGGATCAGGGTCCCGCGCACTCCGGGATGCCCCTGGCGCATGGCAGCAAAACTGCGCGTGAAGGCGACCGGGGAGAGAAAAGTCTCAAGGAAATTGGCACCGAAGGAGAGGGTCACGTCTGCATTGGCCAGGTCGAAAAATGGAACTGCAGAGGTGCCCAGCACCTGGTTCGCCGCGGCTGCGAGCGTGGCCCGCCCTTCGAATATTTCGAATGCCCCGTAGCGCAGAGGTAGGCTCGAACCGAGGCTGGTGCAGATATCCGTGACGAGATCAGCCAGGTGGTCCGAGGTGAGCCCGAGCAGGAAGGCGATCTGGCCCGGCGGTGTGGAGCCAAGCGCATTTTTTACCACCCCTACGGCTTCATCCCAGCTCATGTCCGCCATGTTACCGCTGCCGCGAACTCCCTGCCGGGCGGGATTCTTGATCCGGTCCGGATTGTACAGTCCCTGCAGGGAAGCCTGACCCCGTGAACAGGTTTTTCCCAGATTGATGGGATTATTTTTGTTCCCCTCGACTTTCAGGGCGCGGCCCTGCATGGTCCGCACGACGATCCCGCAGCCGGCGGGGCATTCTCGGCAGGTGGTTGCATAAAAAGTGCTCGTCCCGTTATAGGTGTATTCGGGCATCTGGGTGTACGGCTGGCGGACGACGTAGCGCGACATCGGGCCGCAGCCGGTGAGCACCACCGTTGCCGCAGTCCCTGCGCCAGCCAGTTTGAGAAAGTCCCGCCGGGTGATTTTTTTGCTCATTGCGTGTTCCTTTCGTGCCCGGTTATTTATGGCAGGTCACACAATCGGTCAGCTTGGCCAGCATGACCGGATCGTTCTTGTACGTTGCCCGATGGCAGTTGAGGCACCAGCCCATGTTCATCTGCTGCGGGACGGCCACCGTCATGCGGCTGACTTCCCCGTGGCAGGTCTCGCAGTTCAAACCGGCGGCGATGTGCGGGCGGTGGCTGAAGTAAACGAAGTCCGGCAGGATGGCCACCGGCACCCATGGGATCGGCTGGTTGTTCTTGACGTAGGCGATCAACTTGTCGATCTCGGAATTCTTGACAGAGATCTGCTGGTGGCAGGCATAGCACTTGGCCTCGGTGGGCAGGCCGGGGGATTGACCATCCAGGGCCCCTGGGTGGCAGTACAGGCACTGAATGCCCAGGTTCACGTGAATGTTGTGCGGGAATTGAATCGGCTGCTCAGGCGGAGTCTGGGTTTCCTTGATGCCCCAAACAGCACCCCCGAGCAGCACGATTCCGATCAGTCCCAGGCCGATCTGCACCAGCGGTTTCTGCAGAAGTTTGGCGAGCGATTTGCCCATGCGTTTTCCTCTGAGATTGGGAAGTTCAAATCACGTGTGAATACAAAAAGCCCTGCCTTAAGACAGGTGGAGAAAAGCGAGAACTTCTGTGAATTTGGAGAATAGCTGCTTCTGGCAGGCGGCCGAAGTCGGGAAGGGTCGACGGTAGATCCAGCCGGTTGGACGAAGTTGATCCGGCGAGGCTTGGGGATTGCGCCTGTGCCTGCAGTGCTGCCAGGGAGGATCCGGGCGGGGACCAGCACCCCTGGGTCTTTGGGCGAGCGTGCAATTCCATTTCGCAAGCAAACAAGAGCAAGCAGGCTTTTAGTATTAGGATCATCGATTCGCCTTATTCCCTGCCAAAAATGCCTTGCTCAAACATGCAAATTATACATCATTCAGAAAAAATGTCCAATATTTCACAAGTTGGATTATAATTATATTAACAAATAGGGTCTAAATATTCTTGATTGAAGGCTAGAATGATATACTGCCACTGTTATTTTTTTGTACCAGGAATTCATATCATTTCTTTACCAAGGATCAGAAAGCCGGGTTGATTGTAATCCTCCACAGGGGAGTTGTGCGAAAATGAAGCATTTCTTAATCGTGGTTGTTCTGATCGTTGCCAGCACCTTTGCCATTCACGCCGGGCTGACCAGTATCCATTTATTCCCGATCGAGGCCAGTGCCCAGGCGGCCTACCCGGATCAGCTTTTCGGTTTTTACGTCTGGGCGACTGCTTTTGTTTTTTCACTGATCATCGTTCCACTGGTTTACTCACTCATCCTTTTCCGCCGCAGGAAAGGGGACACGACGGAGGGGCAAAACTTCAAGGGGAATTCCACCCTTGAAGTGATATGGACCATCATTCCGCTGATCTTTGTGATCGGGCTGGCCTATGTCGGCGCGCAAAACCTGGCGGATGAGCGCCGGGTGGATCCGTCCGCCATGGTCGTGAAGGTGGTGACCGGGCAGTGGTACTGGCAGTTCCAGTATCCGGACTATGGGATTTCCACCACCGACCTCTACCTGCCGCTCGACAAGCAGGTCGATCTGCAAATGACCAGCAAGGATGTTATTCACTCCTTTTTCGTGCCCGAGTTCCGCGTGAAGCAGGACATCCTCCCAGGGCGGACGGTTGACCTGCGCGTCACCCCGACAGTGATCGGCAACTACAAGGTCGAGTGTTCGCAGCTGTGCGGCTCCAACCACTCCTACATGGTGACCGGGGTGGATGTCGTCACCCAGCAGAATTTCGATGCCTGGGTCGCCAGTCAAAAAGCCAATGCTGCTCAAAATCCGACCCTTCTGGGGGAGCAGCTCGCCGGGCAGTATGGCTGTACGGTCTGCCATTCGACAGATGGAACGACGAAGATTGGTCCGACCTGGCTGCATTTATACGAGTCACGCGTGCCCTTGTCGGACGGGACGACCGTCATGGCCGATGAGACCTACCTGACCAATTCGATTTCCAACCCCAACCTTCAGATTGTGAAGGGATTTTCACCCAATGTCATGCCTGGAACATTCGGACAGACCTTGGACAAAAATCAGATCGCAACACTGGTTGCTTACATTGAAAGCTTGAAATAACGGAGAGCGAATGAAGAAATTCTTTTCCCTTGGCTTGGTTCGAGGCTGGATCTGGCAGATCATCGGGACTGCCTTCGGCATTGGCCTCGTCACCGGAGTCCGCATCCTGATGCATCTTCCGCCCTGGAAGGCCGAACCGTCGGTGGTCGTCGGCGGCCTGTTCGGAGCCCTGTTTTTTATCTACGGCGTCGGAGTCTTCGACGACTGGTTCAAATGGGTGAACGGCGAGGATGCCCCCGACCACGGCGACGAAACCCGCCTGGGCTGGCGTCGTTTCTTTGGGCCATCGACCAACCATAAGACCATCGGTATTCAGTACCTGACCCTGTCCCTGCTGCTGATGAGCATCGCCGGGGTATTTGCCCTGATCTTCCGGACGGAGCTCGCCGAACCCGGATTGCAGTTTTTGACGCCGATTGAATACAACACCCTGATGTCACTGCACGGAATCGTCATGTTGATTTCCGTGTTGATCGGCATCTCGGCCTTCATGAACTATACCGTCCCCTTCCTGATCGGTGCGCGGGATATGGCCTTCCCGCGCCTGAATGCTTTTTCGTTTTGGATCGCTGTTCCAGCTGGCGAGATCCTGCTTTCGAGCATCTTCATGGGAGGGTTTGATACCGGCTGGACCGGTTACCCGCCGCTTTCCGTCCGGGCACCCTTGGGAATGCAGATGTTCTTCCTGGGTGTCTCCCTGGCCAGTTTTTCGTCCATTTTGAGCGCCTTGAATGTCCTGGTCACGGTGGCGAGACTACGCGCCAAGGGCATGACCCCTTTCCGCATGCCGATCTTTGTCTGGGCAGCCATCGCCACTTCGATCATCAGCCTGACCGCCACGCAGCTGATCGGCCTGTCCTTCCAGATGGTCATGCTCCAGCGCTTGCTGGGAATGGGTTTCTTCGACCCGGTCAAGGGCGGAAATCCGATCCTTTTCCAGAACCTGTTCTGGTTTTATTCGCATCCGGCGGTTTATGTTTTTGTTCTGCCGGGCCTTGGAGTGATTAGCGAGTTCCTGCCGGTGTTTGTGCGGAAACCCCTGTTTGGATACAAATGGGTGGCATTGTCCTCCATCGCAATCGCCCTGACCGGCTTCTTGGTCTGGGGGCACCACATGTTCGCCGCCGGCATGGCCCCCTACCTGCAGGTGCCGTTCATGTACAGCACCCTGCTCGTGGCGGTGCCGACCGGAGTCAAATTCTTCTCCTGGGTGGCGACGATCTGGCAGGGGAAAATCTCCTTCCCGACACCGATGCTGTTTATCCTGGGCGGGATCGTCATCTTCCTGCTGGGCGGATTGTCCGGTCCGCCGAACGCGACCGTTTCGACCGACCTGCAGTTGAATAACACCTACTACATTGTCGGCCATTTTCACGACACGCTATTCGGCGGATATATCTTCCCGTTTTTTGCCGCCATCTTTTTCTGGTTCCCCAAGATGACCGGCAAACGCCTGAGTGAAAAGTTGGGTAAACTGCAGTTCTGGCTGATGACGCCATCCTTCGCGATCATGTCCCTGGCGATGATGCGCATTGGCCTGCTGGGCATGCGCCGCCGTGTCGCCGATTATGACCCGTCCCTTGGTTTCCAGCCTTACATGATGGTGATGACCATCATGGGCTTCATCATGGCGCTGGGCGTCCTGGTCTTTTTCATTAACGTCTTCTTGACCCTTAAGAAGGGCGAAGTCGCGACGGGTAATGTGTGGGGCTCGCGCTCACCGGAGTGGTCCACACCTTCCCCCATGCCGCTGCACAACTACGACAAACCGCTGGAGGTGGTCGGCGATCCGTATGACTACGGCCTGCCCAACGCTCCGTATGTCAGGTTCCTGGAGGAGGGACAAGATGGAAGCCACCAATAAATCGACAGCCTTGCGGCTTGGGGCGCTGGTTTTTGTCGCCCTGGCTGTCCTGACGATTCTCGAATTCCTTGTGGCCATCTTCCTGGGCTTCTGGCCGCTCCTGGCCCTGATGGCCCTCATCAAGGGCGGCCTGGTTCTTTACTATTACATGCACATCTCCCGCCTGTTCGAAGAGGACAAAGATCCGGACCAGGAATCCTTTGCCTATAAGCTGACCACAAACCGCATCGGGCTGTGGTTTTTCATGCTTTCCGATGGATTCATCTTCGGCGGCCTGCTCGTCTCCCGCTACAACCTGCTCGGGCTGAACCGGCCAGACCTCAACCAGTACACTGGACTGGCTGTGACGTCGGTGTTGCTCTTTTCCTCGTTTTTCGCCAACCGATCCGAGACAGCCATGGCCCATGGCGACCGCCGGCAGTCCATGCTTAACATGGCCATCACCATCTTTTTCGGCCTGCTTTTCATCGCCGGTGTGCTTGGTGTCGAATGGCGCATCACTCCTTTTGGCCCGGCGGATGGCATCCAGGGTGCCATCTTTTATGCGATGACCGGTTTTCACGCCTTCCACGTACTGACCGGAGTCACTTTCCTTTCCATCGTCTTGCGTAACAACATGCGGAAGCGTTATACCGCAGAGAAACACTGGGCTGTGGAAGCCTCGGTCGTATATTGGCATTTTATTGACCTGGTTTGGATCGTCTTCTACCCGTCCCTGTATTTGATCGGGACACTTCACTAAATCCTTGGAGCTGCCCCGCTGGGGTTGCTCCTGTTTACATAAAAGAAAGAGAGGAAAAATGGAAAAGAAATTTCTTTGGGTTGGTTTGGGGATCCTGGTCGTTTTGGTCCTCGCCACCGCTGGAAGTTTTTATATCGTGCACGCCAATCAGTCCTTCCGCGGCTCGGTTATCAACCCCCCTGCTCCCGCCGCGGATTTTTCGCTGGTGAGCCAGACCGGTGGGACGGTCCACCTGTCCGATTATCGAGGCAAATATGTCCTGCTGTTCTTCGGATATACCAACTGCCCGGATGAATGCCCGGCGACGATGGCGATCCTCAAGCAGGTCGAGCTGGCCCTGGGGAACCAGGGAAATCGGATTCAGGTCCTCTTTGTCTCGACCGACCCCGCCCGGGATACCCCTCAGGCGATGGGAGCCTTTGTCAGCCGCTTTGATCCATCCTTCATTGGCCTGACCGGAACCCAGGCCGTCCTCTCCAAGGTCTGGACGGATTATGGGGTCACTGTTTTGAATGGAGGGGAAACCCATTCCACCTACCTTTACCTGATTGACCCCTCGGGAAATCTGCGGTTAACCTACGATGAGCCGGGTTCCCCCGACGATATCGTTGTTGACCTGCGGCATTTATTCCAGAACAGCTAAGCCATGGGCAGGGCGATTCTCGTTCGAAATCCTGATTTCCCTGGCGGTCGGCCTCGTTCTCGGCGGAATCTTGAGCGAGCTGGCTTTCCATTTCCAGGTGAACACAACCGGCCGGCCGCCGGAGACCATTGATCTGGTCATCCCCCCGGGCACATCCCAACAGGTATCCCAGGGGACCAGCGATGTTCCCCAGGATATGGTCATCGTCGTCGGGGATACGCTGCTCGTACACAATCAGGATTTGGTCGCGCACACCCTAGGCCCGCTTTTCATCCCGGCCGGATCCTCGGCTAGCCTGACATTGAATCATGTCGGTAATATCGCTTACACCTGTTCCTTTGAGCCGACCAAGTACTTCGGCCTGGATGTCCAGGGGGCGCTGACCATCTGGATCCGCCTCGAAGGAGTGAGCATCGCCGGGGTGCCGATGGGGGCATTGCTCGGGTTATACAGCCTGATTCTCTGGCCGTTGAAGAAGTCGCAACCGACTCCGGCAGTGACAAAATAGCCGGAGCGGTCGCCTGGAATTTCAATGTTGAGGTTGATGTTCTCACGGCGCTGGTGGTGGACAACACTCCTGGTGGCTACCGGGATTGTGGTGGTGGTTCTTTTGGGTATCTGGCAGTATAACCGGTACCAGGAAAACCATGCATTCAACGATCATCTCTCAGCGATGCAGGTCGCGCCAACCCTTGTCTTGAATGAGACGGTCCTTGCCCAGGACCTGACAGGC
The DNA here is from genome assembly GCA_963753465.1 of uncultured Chloroflexia bacterium. Classification (GTDB taxonomy): domain Bacteria; phylum Chloroflexota; class Anaerolineae; order Anaerolineales; family Villigracilaceae; genus UBA877. The sequence goes on along the minus strand of CAVWCJ010000002.1, from coordinate 242,123 downwards.
ATGGAGTACCGATCGGTCCAGGTGACAGGGAGCTATGATCTTTCCCACCAGGTTGCCATACGCAACCAGGTCTGGACCCAGACCTGGGGGGACGATATGGGCTACGCCCTGCTGACCCCTCTGGTCCTGTCCGATGGCCGGGCAGTGCTGGTCGAGAGGGGCTGGATCCCTTTGAAGGATAATACACCTTCTTCCTGGAGTCAGTATAATCGCAGTGGCATGGTGACGGTGAGCGGGGTGATCCGCCTGCCGGCCCAGCCGGAGATGGGCGGGGGAGTCCCGGATCCCACACCCTCTCCCGGCCAAACGGGTCTGGCGTTCTGGAATCTGGTCAACCTTCCTCGCATGCAAAAACAGATGCCCTACCCGCTCCTGTCGTTTTACATTCAAGAAACCCCGGATCCATCCCAGGCCAGCCTGCCCTACGCTTATCCTGCCCAGGCCGTTCCGGCGGACGACGGATCGAACTTGGGCTACATGTTTGTCTGGTTTTCCTTCGCAATCTTGCTATTTTTTGGCTATCCGGTATACTTAAGAAAACAAGGAGAACGCTTGTTGATGTAGATCGAATCCAATTCTAGTTTTGGGAGGGTATCATGGTTGTTCCAGAGCTCCTGTCGCGGCTTCAGTTTGCCCTCACCACGGTCTATCATTTTTTCTTTGTCCCGCTGACGTTGGGACTGGCTTGGATCGTTGTCATCTTCGAAACCATCTATGTTCGCAGTGGCAACGCCGTCTACAAGCAGCTGGCTAAATTCTGGGGGAAGCTGTTCCTGATCAATTTTGCCATGGGGGTGGTCACCGGCATTGTCATGGAGTTCCAATTCGGCATGAACTGGTCCGGCTACGCCCGCTATGTGGGGGACATCTTCGGGGCGCCCCTGGCGATCGAGGCCCTGCTGGCCTTTTTCATGGAGTCGACTTTCCTGGGCATCTGGATCTTTGGCTGGGAGCGGCTCTCGAAAGGACTGCATGTCGCCACCATCTGGCTGGTGGCCATAGGGAGCACGCTGTCCGCCTTGTGGATTCTGATTGCTAACGGCTTCATGCAGCATCCGGTCGGTTTTGTGGTCAGGAACGGCCGGTTGGAGATGGTCAGCTTTGCGGCACTTGTATTCAACCCGAAGGCGTGGTTGATGTTCGAGCACACGCTGACCGCCGGTGTGACGACCGGAGCATTCTTCGTCCTCGGCATCAGCGCATATCAAATGATCCGGAAGAAAGAGGTGGATTTCTTCACGCGTTCGTTCAGGGTGGCCGCAGTGGTCGGCCTGATTGCGATAGTGCTCGTGATCATCGGCGGGCACGAACAGAGCATCTGGCTGCTGACGAACCAGCCGATGAAGGCCGCCTCCGCCGAGGCGGAGTATCAGACCGAACAGTCGGCTTCTTTCTCGGTCCTGACCATCGGGGATTTGAGCGGAAGGCATGTGGTCTGGGAGGTGCGCATCCCGCACGTGCTCAGCCTTTTGTATTACAACCGGCTAACGGGAGTGGTTCCCGGGATCAACGATCTGCAGCAGCAGTACCAGGCGCAGTACGGACAGGGCATCAATTATGTCCCGCTGGTTGTATTCACCTACTGGGGTTTCCGCCTGATGGTGGCCTCGGGCTTTGCTATGCTGGCTCTGGCGGCCTATGCCCTCTACCATGTCATGCGGGAAAGGGTCGGACCAAAGATGCGCTGGCTGGGGCTGTTTGTGCTAGCTATCGCACTTCCCTACATCGCCAATACCAGCGGCTGGGTCCTTACGGAACTTGGGCGCCAGCCGTTCATTGTCTACGGGCTGCTCCGGACGGATCAGGCCGTATCGCCGAACCTGACCACCGGCATGGTGCTTTTCAGCCTGGTCGGTTTTGCGCTGATCTACGCGGCCTTAATGGGCACGGATGCCTACCTGATGTTCAGGACGGCCAGAGCCGGGCCTTCACCTGAAGCGGCCGATACCATTTCGCTCGACTCACCTGAAACCGAAGATTAGCACTGAGGAGGCAGGCCATGGCTCTTAACATTCTTTGGTTTGTCCTGATTGCGGTGCTGTATGTCGGGTTTTTCGTCTTGGAAGGTTTCGACTTCGGGGTCGGTATGCTCCTGCCTTTCCTGGGCCAGGATGATACCGAGCGGAGGGCGATCATCAATACCATCGGTCCTCATTGGGACGGCAATGAAGTCTGGCTGGTCACCGCTGGTGGTGCGACCTTCGCCGCATTCCCGAACTGGTATGCGACCCTGTTCAGCGGCTTCTATCCGGCCTTTTTCCTGCTTTTGTTCGCCCTGATCGTGCGCGGCGTTTCCTTTGAGTTCCGCAGCAAGGAATCCAGTCCAAGGTGGCGGAGTTTTTGGGATTGGGCGACATTTGGCGGGAGCCTGCTGGCCTCCATTCTACTGGGAGTGGCGTTCGCCAACCTGGCTAAAGGGGTCCCGATCAATGCTCAAATGACCTACACTGGATCGTTTTGGACGCTGCTCAACCCCTACGGCCTGATCGGCGGCGTTTCCAATACCGCCGGTTTTCTTCTGATCGGAGCGATCTTCCTCTGCTTGAAAACCACCGGGAGCTTGAAGGAGCGCGCTCAAAGTACTGCCCGGAAATTGTGGCTCCCAACCGTGATCTGCATCTTTGTGCTGCTCGTGACCACCTATTTCTACACTGACCTCCTGACCCATCTGGGCATCGACCCGGGCGTCGTACCGATCGCCTCGTTTGCTGCGCTCCTGCTCGTCGGGTACTTTGTCTCTCGCAGGATGGAAGGTTGGGCCTTTGCCATGATGGGCACCCATCTGGCACTCACCCTGGTGTCCTGCTTCCTCATCATGTATCCCCGGGTGATGATTTCCTCCATTAACCCGGCCTACAGCCTGACGATTGCCACAGCTGCATCATCGCCTTACACTCTCAAGGTGATGTCCATCATTGCCTTGATTTTCCTGCCGTTTGTGCTTGCCTATCAGGCCTGGTCGTATTGGGTCTTCCGCAAGCGGATTAAAGCCGACCCCCAGGAGCTGACCTACTAAGCCGATCTGAAGGGACTGGATGAGGTCTGCCTGTGTTGGAGGTTTGAAGGAATTTGCCTCCAACATTTGTTTGATTCTGTTTCTCAGTGGACCTCCAAAGTCTGTTGATAGGCTTCTGGCTTGAGCCGTAGGCATGAAAGGCAGCCGCGCTGATCGCCGGGTTGGCCTGATGGGTTGCAGCGCCACACTTTATAAGCATTATCTTAACCACTCTTGGTTCTCGCGGAGTGGGTTTTTGTTGTGATCGTGCGTACGCACGATCACAACAAAAAAAGTTCAGCAAATATACCTCCTGCGAGTAGAATGTGGATGCCAGTCCAAACATTCTGCAGCACAGGAGGCTTTTTGATGTTAGCCGAAATCGAAAGGTTCGTCAATTGGATGCGCCGCCGCAATCCGCAAGCGCGCACCTGGCGGGATTATGGCTATGACCTGCGCCAGTTCGTCGAGGTCGTCGGGGACCGCAATCCCAGGGAAATCACTTTCCGCGAAGTCGATCGATTCATCAGCTCGCAGGCCGAGCAAGGCTTCAAGCCCAGCACAATCAATCGTCGTCTGGCGGCGGTCATCTCGCTGTACGGCTTTCTCTCCGCAGAAGACAATCAACTGGTGTGTCCGGTCATCCATCACCGCCATCACCTGAGGGAGCCTCAGCGTCTGCCGCGTCCCATGCAGGAAGAAGACCTGCGCCGGTTTTTCGGAGTGATCACGGATATCCGGGACCGTGCCATGTTTCTGCTGATGTTAAGGTGCGGGTTACGCATATCCGAAGTTGCCAGCCTGCAATTGATCGATCTCTATCTGGACGAGCCTTATCCACGCCTGGTCACACGCGGAAAAGGCTCACGCGAGCGGGCGGTGTATCTCTCGCCCCAGGCGGAACGTGCCCTGCGGGATTACCTGGCGATTCGGCCACGCGCAACCAACGATTTCGTCTTTCTTAGCTATCAGCTGAAAGGCCTCTCCACCACTGCCATTCATCTACGCCTGATGCGCTATCGAAAACAGAGCACCGTAACCATTACTTGCCACAGATTAAGACATTCTTTCGCAAACGACCTGGTTAATGCGGATGTCCCGGTCACCTCGATCCAGAAACTGATGGGCCACCGCTGGATCGAGACCACCCAGAATTATGTGATGGCTAACGATCATCAAGTGCAGGCCGATTATTATGCTGCCTGCCCGAAGATCGAAGGGTGGTCCTGATGTGCCCGCCCCAGAAAGCCACCACCGCTGCCGGGCGTTATGATCAATCCCTGCACTATGCCCGGGATCAACATCTCTCGCTGGATGCTCCGCGTCCCTTGCCCACTTGCTATTGGCCGAAGGAAAATGTCGAACTGCTGGAGCGGTATCATGTTTGGTTGCTTGGCGGTGGAGCATGTGAGTACTCCACCAACACGATTTATCTGCCCATGGCAGGCCATGTCCTGGGATTGAATCTCAAACCTCATGTGCAGATCGATCTCGAAAGCGATCTGGAACGTGCAATCGAATATGTGCGTTCGAAGGGAGCCGGAAAAGATTGGCTCGCTGCCTGTCGCCACGGTTTGGAGAAGTTCCGCCGCTTTCTGCGCCTGGAGCGCGGACTGGGAGAAATCTCGAAAATCACACCTTTCGATGTCGCTCAACACACAAAAGGTCTTCCGGCTTGGTTGGTTAGCGAACTCGAGCGTTTCCAACACATCCAGCAGCGGAACTGGCGTTTGACGCGAGTGGAAAGCAATATTCAACGGTTTTGGAGCTCGTATTTACACGCCTGGCGCTTCCTGTGTGAAGAGCGCAATATCCGCCAGCTGGGGGATCTCAAGCGGCAGGACATTCTGGACTACGTGGATCAACGCTTGGACGAAGGCCGTTCGGTATCAGGTGTGAACACCGAGCTTCGCTGCCTGATCTCCTTCCTGGGATTCCTGCAGGATGAAGGTCATACTGTGCCGCAATCGCTGCTGCGAATCCCGGGGCTGAAGCCGCCTGATTCCTTGCCAAAACACCTCACTAATGAACAGGTTCGGCTGCTGAGAGACGATTTCGAAGAACGAGCGGTTCAGGCAAAGCTGGTGAATCACAGACGGAATGCCTTGCTGGATCGCGCCATCTTCTATTTGCTTTGGCAGTGCGGGCTGCGCAGTTGCGAAGCGGAAGAGCTGCGGCTGGAAGATCTGGATCTGGGTGGACGGATAATCAACATCCGGGATAGTAAGGGCCGGAAAGATCGCACCGTTTACGTCACGGATACCTCCGTCCATGCACTCAAGGAATATCTGGCTGTGCGCGGGACCGGATCAGGCGATCAGGTATTTCTCTTCCGCAATGCCCCTCTCAGGAAGCTTTTTGTCCATCGCCGGATCAAGGCTGCCGGAAAACGCGTGGGTGTGAAGGTTTACCCTCACCGATTGCGCCATACCGCAGCCACACAATTGCTCAATGCCGGTTGCCGGATCACATCTATCCAGCGATTCCTTGGGCATAAGAAGTTGAACACCACCATGATCTATGCCCGCGCCCTCGATCAGACTGTGGCTGAGGATTACTTTAGAGCGATGGGGGCGGTTGAGCAAAGGCTGGAGCTGCCCTCACCTAGTGTATCTGAAATGCATTCGCCGCAGGAAATGATGACACTGGTGGATGTTTTGGGTGCAACTGTTCTGGACCCTGCCCAGACAATGCTTGTTAAGGAGCTACGTCTCGGCCTGTCCCACCTCCTTCAGCCAGAGTTAATATTGGATGGCTGAATGCATTATCTGCAACCTCAGATTTTTTCTGAATCCAGAAATAAATGGATGACTGGATAGTTATGGCGTGATCGCTTAATCGATAACGGTATACCCTTTTAGATACGCCACACTCCCATTGTCCTGATCTAAGACAGCAATATAGAATTTGCTATTATCTGATGGATTTAATAAGCCATGATATGAAATGGAAACGAAACGTCCATCAGTTGCAGGTCGCACTCATACGACGATTCTCGATATCGAATTCTTGGAAAGAACTAAATCAACCTTTTTTCTTTCTATTCCATTCTGCTTATGACCCATTCGATATATTGTATAACTTTATTATTTTTTTCTACTTGAGCTCTTTTTTTCAATTCTGGTAAAAGTTGATTAAGGCACCTAGTAAAAATGCATTCTATGGCGAATAATCGCACTTTTGACGACTTGTCATTGATGGCTCTCTGAACTAACTCCATCGCGAAATTGAACGTGATTCTTTCATCACGACAAATTGAGATAGCGACCCATCGTTCATAAGCCGAGCTAGAAACTGCCAACTTTCGCCAATCCTTCTGAACTTCAGGAAAATCCTTTAACAAGTTCAATATCAAATTTGTGCCTATATAATATGGTCCCTGATTTCGACTTTTTGCTGCAGCCATTATATTAAGAAGGTTTTCTTCTAAAAGGACATTGGTTTCCATGACCCTCTCGAAATTACTAATTGCTTCTATGGAAATTCGTGCTGCCTCCGGATTATTTTCAGATTTAGACACATGCTCGCGTAGTTGAAGACAATATTCTCTAAACTTGTCCATTTTTCATAGCTCCACCTTATTAATATGAATTCGGTATTACATGACCTGCAGCAAGTGTAATACCATATTCACTCAATAACTCTGCCATATCATTCATCTTTTGTACTTGACTAATGATTGATTGGCTTTGACTTACTATTTCAACAAAACTATATGACCCATCAGAATTTGCTACTGCAACGTCTGGTCTTAAGTTAGATGAAACTTGTCCACCTGTTATTGTATTAATCGTTCTGTTTAAATAGACGCTTTGACTGCTGGATTGTTGCGAAAATTCCTCAGCAAGTGCTTTAGATTCGGAGGCATGAAATGGATCTGAAGTTACTTGAGGTTCGCCAATGATCGGTGCTTTTGAAGAAGCTCCAGCTTGGCTAATATCACTAAAAGTGTTTTCAGCCGTATTTTCAATTTCGGGCGCATCGTCCTGTAAAGCTTGACTGGCATCTTGGATCTCGCCAGCACACATATCGCCGCCGCAGGCCTCGTCGGCTCCTGCAGCTGCTCCCGCAATTGTAACGCTGGCGATCGTCGCCTCGGCAATGCCGATCCCAGCTACAGCACCGATGCCCGTTCCAATTAACGCACCAGCAGCTGCTGCACCACCAGTAACTTCCAACATGTGAATAGCATTAAAGTTCTGGTGTGAAACGGCAACATAGACAGTATATCCAACTGCTCCGACGATGGCACCGATTGCTCCACCAATGAGTGCTGTTACACAAAGTGGGCAATGTCCGGTTGGATCATTGTACCGAAGTGGGTTATCCTGAACATAAGTATACCGGTTTAAGGATTTAGGATTGTATTGGTCGAGTATAATTGAGTCAGGCTGGGTCCACTGGTTAAGATAAAATACAGAAACTCAGAGCATGAACCGCCGCCTCCTTTCCCTTGCCGGTGACAACCGGCTCGTCCTTGCCGCGATAATCCTTTCCGGAGTGCTGGGGGGCATCCTGGCCATCCTGCAGGCGGTTGCCTTGAGCCAGGCCGTGGATGGGGTTTTCATGAGCGGACTCTCCCTGGCGGGAGTGTGGGGTCCCTTGTGCCTGATCCTCGCGCTGCTCTGCCTGCGCACCCTTTTGATATGGGGGAGCGAAGCCAGCGCGGCGGCACTTGCGGTTCAGGTCAAGAACAACCTGCGCTCCAGGCTGCTTGCGAAGATTGTCCATCTTGGTCCGGCCTATGCCCGGGCCGAACGGACCGGGGAGCTAACCACAACGGCTGTGGAAGGGGTCGAGGCGCTGGATGCCTATTTCAGCCAGTACCTGCCGCAGCTCGTCACCGCCTCGCTGGTGCCCCTGCTCATCCTCGCAGTTGTGTTTCCCCGTGATCCTCTTTCAGGCCTGGTGCTGCTTCTGACTGCCCCGCTGATCCCGCTTTTTATGGTGCTGATCGGCAAAGCCGCCGAGCTCCTGACCAAACGCCAGTGGGATACGCTCAGCCGTCTGAGCGCCCATTTTCTCGACAGCCTGCAGGGACTCTCGACGCTCAAACAGTACGGGCGCAGCCAGGACCGCCTGCGCTCGGTGGCGGAAACGAGCACCAGCTTCCGCGATGTGACCTTGAGCGTGCTCAGGATCACCTTTCTTTCAGCACTGGTCCTTGAGCTGGTGGGGACGATCGGCACCGCGCTCCTGGCTGTCGAGGTGGGGCTGCGCCTGCTCTACGGCCACCTGGCTTTCCAGGAGGCTTTCTTCCTGCTTATCCTGGCTCCAGAATTCTATCTCCCGCTGCGGATGCTGGGGGCGCGCTTTCATGCCGGGATGTCCGGACAAAGCGCGGCTCAGCGGATATTTGCAATCCTAGGTCTTCCCGAGGCGGAGGAAACGGGATGCGGAGATCGAACGAGGCCCAATCGATCTGGAGCAGGAAATATCGAATTATTGAATATTTCCTTCACCTATCCCGGTGAAAGCCGACCCGCCCTGCAGGAGATCAGCCTTGAGATCAGGCAGGGAGAGCATGTTGCCTTTGTCGGTTACAGCGGTGCCGGGAAGAGCACGCTCGCTTCCCTGCTGTTGCGTTTCATCGAACCCGATTCGGGTACGCTCCTTCTCGACGGGGCGAGATCATCTCAGGTTTCCCGGGATGACTGGCGCAGCTCCTTTACCTGGGTGCCGCAGCAGGCCTTTCTTTTCCACAATACTATTGCTGCCAACCTCCGCCTTGCAAAGCCGGACGCCACGCCTGCGGAACTGGCTCAGGCGCTCAGGGCCGCTGCCCTGGACGAATTTGTCAGCTCACTTACGGAAGGAACCAAAACCCTCGTCGGGGAGGGGGGTGCGCGTCTCTCTGGCGGGCAGCGCCAGCGGCTGGCCCTGGCGCGGGCGTTCCTAAAAAACGCCCCGATCTTAATCATGGACGAACCCACCTCCAGCCTGGATGCGGAGAACGAAGCGCTGCTCGAGGCTTCCATCCAGAGGTTGCGGCGGGGCCGGACGGTGCTCACCCTCGCCCATCGTTTGAACACTGTTTACAATGCGGACAGGATTTTCGTCCTCGATGCGGGCCGCCTGGTCGAAACCGGGACTCATGCGCAGCTGTTTGCTCTGGGAGGAATTTACACCCGGCTGGTGCAGATCGATGCGCACCCAGGGTCGGAAGGGGAGAGAGCCTCCTCCTCATCCGGAGGCGACCGGTGGAATTGGGTGTCGTCCGGGAGTCTTGAGGGCGTTCCACCGGATTTACGTGAATCAGTTCCGCCGAGATCCCGGTCCACACTCCTGCGGCTCCTGGGTTTTCTGCGCGGCTCGTGGGGTTGGGTCGGGCTTTCCGTTCTCTTGGGCATCCTGACGATTGGCAGTAATGTGGGTTTAATGGGAACTGCGGCCTATCTGATTACCTCAGCCGCACTGCATCCGGACTTTGGGAGTTTGGAGCTGGCGATAGTGGGGGTGCGCTTTTTTGGGCTCGCCCGGGGAATTTTTAGGTATCTGGAGCGCCTCGTCTCCCACAACGTTACCTTCCGCCTTTTGGGACGGCTGCGTGTCTGGTTCTACCAGGCTCTCGAACCGCTCGCCCCGGCCCGCCTGATGCAGCTGCATTCCGGCGATTTGCTCTCCGCGATCGTCGCCGACGTGGACAGCCTGGAAAATTTTTATATTCGAGTTGTTGCCCCGCCGCTGGTGGCGGTGGCCATTGCTTGCCTCGTGGGGGTGTTCCTGGCCCGCTTTGGGTCAGCCCTGGCTCAAGCCTTTTTATTGTTTATGTTTATGGTGGGAGTGGTTTTACCCTGGATCGCTCAGAGGACCTCCCGCACTCTAGGCACAAAACTGTCTATGCAGCGGGCGGGACTGCACACCCTCCTGGTGGAAGCTATTCAAGGGCTTTCCGACCTGACCGCATTTGGAAGGGGCGGGGATGTTCTCGAGCGAATCCGGGCGAAAGGCAAGGAATACGGCACTCTCCAGCTGCAGGCGGCCCGGGCGCGGGGGTTGCTGAACGGACTGGGTTTCTTGTTCTCCAATTTGGGGATGTGGGCCGTACTCGTCCTGGCGATCAACCTGGTCCACCCGGGCGTTTTGCCAGGAGTTCTCCTGGCGCCCCTGGTGCTCGTTGCCCTGGCTGGTTTTGAGGCGGTGTTGCCCCTCCCGCTTGCGGCACAATGGACCTCCGAAAACATCGCTGCGGCTCGGCGCCTGTTTGCCGTGGTGGATGCACAGCCGGAAGTGGTCGACCGGTCTGTGCCAAAGCCGGTTGGGGCTTCTGCTGCCCTGGCGGTGAAGGATCTGCATTTTTCATACCCGCCAGGGGGAAGGCCGGTATTGGATGCAGTGAGCTTCGACCTGCCTTTGGGCAAGCACCTGGCCATTGTCGGGCCGAGCGGGGCCGGGAAATCGACTTTGGTAGCCCTGTTGCTGCGCTTCAGGGAGTATTCGCAGGGTCAGATCATGTTCTCCGGCTGCGACCTGCGGGAATTCAGAGCGGCTGATGTCCGCAGCCGGATAAGTGCAGTCACCCAGGAATCTTATTTTTTCAACGACACCCTCTACCGGAATCTCTCCATCGCCAGGCCGGAAGCGACCGAGCAGGAGATTTGGAAGGCTGCCGGGCAGGCCCGGATCCACGAATTCATACTGAGCCTGCCGCGTGGCTATTCAACTATCCTTGGGGAGCGTGGCCTCCGCCTGAGCGGAGGGCAGCGCCAGCAGCTGGCAATCGCACGTGCCTTCCTTAGGGGTGCCTCTCTGCTGATATTGGACGAACCGACAGCCAACCTGGACAGGGTTGCCGAACGCCAGGTGCTTGAAATCCTGTTTACCTGGAGCGCGGGCCGGTCGCTGCTCTTGCTGACCCACCGCCTGGTGGGACTAGAGCAGATGGATGAAATTCTTGTACTCAATGCCGGGCATGTCGTGGAACGCGGCACCCACGACGATTTGCTCTCTGCAAATGGTCTATACCGCCGCCTATGGGAATATCAACGCCGGATCCTGGTGGATATCACGCCCAATTCCGGGAGCGAATAGATGGTCTGCAGGCAGCGATAGCAAGCAGCTCAGCGAGGAATTTTTTTATGTCGTGGCGATCCAGAACTGACCTTTTAATCCAAGACTTTGCCCTGGGCTGTTGTTTGGATTACGACTGTGCTCTCTTCTGCAGCAGACTGATCAGCGCATTGATCAAGGGCGTGGGCAGCCGATTGGCGTACTGCGCCCGGGCGGCTATTTGAGTTGCATTTTGAGTCGGGCGGGCCGCTCCGCCTGTCCCGCCTGCTCCACCGCCGCCGGTAAAGCCCCCGCCACCGCCACCGGCAAAGCCACCACCGCCGCCACCGGCAAAGCCACCGCCGCCACCGGCAAAGCCGCCACCGCCACCGCCGCCGAAGAACCCACCTCCGCCGCCGGCACGCGGGGTCCCGTTTGCGCCAGGGGTGCCGTTTGCGCCTGCAAAGTTCATCAGGCCGAGAGCGCTCATGGTGGTGAATTCATCCTGGCTGGTGAGCTTCATGGCCGTGATGGCGTTGACCTGGTTCGAGGTCAGGGTGCCCTGGATCTGCGAGACGACCGCGTCGACCTCAGCCTGGGCAGTGGTGTTGCTGGTCATCAGCTGGGCATAGGCCTGCCAGAGCGGCACCAGCGTCGAGGCCTGCTGGGCAGTGACCTGGTTATTCGTGCCTTCGAGCTTGAAGATGCCCACCGCCAGTTGGCCGGCCAGGGTCAGCGGTCGAGTACCGCCGATGCCGCGTGCACCGGGAGTGCCGTTCGCCTGGGGGGTTCCATTGGCGGCCGGGCCGCCGCTGTTACCGGAAGATGCACTGGAACTGGCTTTGGAAGCGCAAGCGGCCAGCACCAGGGCGAGAATGGTCATGACTACAGAGATGGGGAAGAATATTTTTTTCATGGGGATTGATCCTTATTTTGATTTGAGTTATTCATGCCGCAGGGCATCGATGGGGTCCAGCTGGGCGGCCTGGTTGGCGGGGTAGAAGCCAAAGAATGCGCCCACCGCCGCCGCGGAGAGGAAAGCCAGCAGAATCGAGCTGGGGACGATCACCGTCCGCAGCCCGCCGACTTTGCCGAAGATCCAGGACCCGCCGATCCCGACCGCCATACCGATAATGCCTCCGATGATGCTCAGCAGCAGGGCCTCGGAGAGGAACTGCCAGCGGATGTCGCCTGGCGTGGCCCCTACGGACTGGCGCAGGCCTATCTCGCGCGTCCGCTCGGTGACGCTGACCAGCATGATATTCATGATGCCGATCCCGCCGACGATCAGCGAAATCCCCGCCACCCAGGCGAGCAGGTTGCGGAAAGCCGCCGTGGTCGACTCCTGGGTGCCGATGATGTCCTGCTGGGTGGTGATGGTGAAATCGGCTGTCCCGCCCGAGGCGATCTTGTGCCGCTGCAGCAGGAGCAGGTTGATCTGCTGGATGGTGTCATTCATCTTCTTGGGATCGGCCACCTGGACGTAGATGGTGCGCACCTGCTGCCCGAGGAAGCGGGAAAACCGGGAGGGGATGAAATAATGCAGCACCACCTGGATGGGGGTGTACAGGCGGGCATCGTAGTCCACGTCGCCGACCAGGCCTTTCTTGGCCATCACGCCAATCACGGTCAGGCGAGTATTGTTGGCCAGCACAGTCTGCCCGACGGGCTCAGCCGTCCCGAAGAGCTGCTGCGCCAGGCTGGAGCCCAGCACCGCCACTTTCGTGTGGTCGGTGTTCTCCTGATCGGTGAAATAGCGCCCGTCGGTGACCTTCATCCCGCGCACGGTCAGGAAATCCGGCAGCGAGCCCAGAACGGCAATGCTGCTCAGGGACACATTTCCTGCAATCACCGTCGCGTTAAGCCCCTGTTCGACACTCACCCCGGCCACGTTGGCGACCTGCTGCTGGATGGCGGTCACATCCGAATAGACCAGGCCGCCGGTATCCGTGCCGCCGCGCTGGGGTCCGTTGCGGGTGAAATTGGGGGTGATGAAGATCAGGTTGGCGCCCAGGCTGGTGATCTGGTCCCGGATCGTGGCGGCCGTGCCGTTGCTGACGGCGATCATCATGATCACCGCCGCCACGCCGATGATGATGCCCAGCATGGTCAGCAGGGTGCGGACCTTGTTCTTGCCGATCGCCTCCCAGGCAATGCGCAGCACTTCACGCGGATTCATGGCTCAACTCCTTTTCAGCGGGATGCTTCTTCCCGTTATTTCCATTGTGTACGACCGTGTCGATGTGCCCGTCCTTCAGGTGGATGACCCGCTCCGTGTGGGCGGAGACGACCGGGTCGTGGGTGACGATGACCAGGGTCGCCCCCTGCTCGTGCAGGTTGTGGAACAGCTGCATGATCTCCTCCCCGGACTTGCTGTCCAGGTTCCCGGTCGGCTCGTCGGCGATGATCAGGACGGGGTGGGTGATCAGCGCCCGGGCAATGGCGGCGCGCTGCTGCTGGCCGCCGGAGAGCTCGTGCGGCCTGTGGTCCATGCGGTCCCCCAGCCCGACCGCGGTGAGCATCTCCCGGGCCTGCCCTTCCCATTCTTCCCGCGCTACCCGGTGGCTGCGGTCGTAGATCAGGGGCAGCATCACGTTGCGCAGCGCGCTGGTATGGGCCAGCAGGTTGAAGGACTGGAAAACAAACCCCAGCTTGGAATTGCGGATGGCTGCCAGCTGGACTTCTATGTTAGTGATCTTGTCAAGGCCAGATACATATGCAACTTCTGAGGACCGGCCTTTTTCAGGTCGTTTCTGGTAAACCGCTGCCCAGACCGCGGCCAAACTCAATTCAGGGACAAAACCTTCAACAGCACGCACCTGCTCCTTCATCTCAATCCTTCCGAAAATAGTCCTGGCAGCTTCGTGAAGCGTCGAGGAGAAATCTCCTGCGGCCAACTTCTATCCGTGCCGGTTCATGACCGGACACCCTATAATGTATTCGCTTGGAGGCGAATGAAGCTCTTGGGGAGCTGCCCCATCTTTGTCTCGGTTTCCGAGTGGAAACCCGTCTAGCTTACGGGCAGCTCACACCAGGGAAAATGGTTGGTAAAGGGCAGGTGTTCTGGAAGCTACCTCGGGTTAGCTGGTTTTCAAACAGGCGTTTTCTGGGAGGGCACCCGTCTCGAGGTACTGCCACAGCTCGATCAACAGCCTGCGGGCCAGAGCGACAATCCCGATGCGGCGCACCCGTTTGCTACCTTGTGCGAAGCGTTTTTGATACCAGCGGCTGAGTTGGCTATCGGGCTGATAGCGCAGCCAGGCCCAGGCGATCTCGATGGCCATGGCACGGATGCGGCGGTTACCCGCTTTGCTGATGCCCTGTTCCTTGGCGCTCTCACCGCTCTGGTAAGGGGTGGGGGTCAGCCCGGCCAGGGAGCCCAATTCCCGCCGGTTGTGGAAGTCACGCCAGGAGAAAAACTCCATCACGTAAACCCAGGCTGAATTCATGCCAATGCCCTTGAGCCGTAACAACTGGCGTACTTGCTCCACTGCTGGAGCAGCCGAAGTGCGGACCGCCTCCTCCCGGTTGCGTTCGAGTTGGTCGATCTGCTGGTTGACCAGTTGGTAGCGCTCGTGCTCACGCTCCAATCGGGAATGCAGGGCCGCAGGCAGAGGCGAACCATCCCATAAACGCACCGCTTCCAGACGGGAGAGGAGGCCCTGATCAAAAGGCAGCGCCACGCCCTGGCTGGCCAGAAGCCCCTTGATGCGGTTGATGTGATGGGTCTGCTCGGCCTTGGCCGCCATCAACTCACGGTGCAGTTGGCGCTGGTCTTCATCTTCCGGGCCGGGAGCATGCACAATGCTCCAGACTTTTTTCTCACCCTGGTAATAGCGCATCAACATGGTCAGCAGCTTGCCAGTATCCATTCGGTCGGTCTTCGCCCGCCGCTTGCGCCGGTTCACTTCGATGCTGGCCGAATCCACCACCAGATTGGTGACCCCTTGGCTTTGCAGAAAACGGTGCAGCCAGAAGCCATCTCGCCCAGCCTCATAGCAACTATACACCGGCGTGCTCTCCGGTAAACCAAACCGTTCTTTGGCCAGGCGGATCTCCTCGACCAATCCTGCCTGATCCCGGGCATCCAGGTTGCGCAGGCGAGGCTTTTGCCCAAATCCGACGCTGAACCCAAGCTTCCATTTTTCGTTACTGAGTTCGATCGCAATGTAAAGGTTCTGAGAAAAAGGTGTATCATTGATCGTGCGAGTTATTTCTGTTTTCATTTTGAGCTCCTTTCTAAATTTATTCGGCTAATAGGAGCGTACCAGAAATAACCCGCGTTTTCAATTACCTTCACTACACATATTATCTTTATCCAGGCTGCTCACATCCTCCCCGTCGAGCAGGTAGGTCCCGGAAGTGGGGGTGGACAGGCAGCCCAGGATGTTGAGCAGGGTGCTCTTGCCCGAACCGGAGGGGCCCATGATGGCCACGAACTCACCCGCCTCGATGCGGATGTTGACCCCCTCCAGCGCCGTCACGCTGACCCCATCCATGCCGTAGACCTTGGTCAGATCATGCGTCTCGATGATGGTGCGTGTTGCGCTCATGGGGTCGTCGCTCCTGTTGTCGTTTGATTGTTTACGGTGGCCTGGATGCCGGTGGTGACCACGTCACCTGCTTTCAGACCGGATTTGATCTCGGCAAAGGTTGGATCCTGCAGACCGACCTGCACCAGGCGCAGGGTCGGTTTGCCGTTGACCATGACGAAGACCGCATAGCTGGTGGGGGTAAGCTGGTGCAGCGCCTGGATCGGGACCAGGATCACATTGCTGACCTTGGCGGCAATCACATCGACCGAGGCGCTCTCCCCCAGCGGCAGGTTGATGGGATCGGCCGGCCCGGAGCCCTGGGTCTGGTCCAGTTGGACCAGACCCTCAACGATCTGGTTTCCCTGAACGGTCACCAGCTGCGGCGTAATCTGGGTCACCTTGCCGGTAAACACCTGGCTTGGCAGCGCATCGAAAGTGACGTCTGCTTCCAGCCCCACTTTGATGTTGCTCCAGTCACTCGGGTCCATGAAGATCTGAACTTCGGCCTGGCTCAGGTCTGCGATCGTCATGAACGTCCCCGAACTCACCGTGTCGCCGACCTGGTTGCTGATCGACATCACCGTTCCGGAGATGGGGGCGATCAGCTGGGTGTTGGCGAGATTTTGCTGTGCAGTCTGCAGGGCGAGCCTGGCCTGCTGGAGCTGGACATATCCGGACCCGGTCGCGTTGGCGCTCACCTGCCCGCCGGTCAGAGCCGCCAGGAGGGTTTGATCTTCCGTCAATTTCGCCTGGTCAATGGCGACCGTCGCCTTCTTCGCATCCAGCTGCACCGGGTCCACTTTCCCGGTCAGGTAGTTGTATTGGGCTACGGCGCTGTTGTAGGCCAGCTGGGCAGCATACAGCTGCTGGTAGGCATTGGCTTTCCCGGGATCCGTATCCGGCGAACCGGGGGTATTGGCATATATTTTCTGGGCTCTGGAGAGCTGGTCCTGCGCCATGGCCAGGCTGGCCAGGTCACTTTGAACGGCAGACTGGTTGTTGTGCGCGTAAAGCAGGTTGTTCAAATCCCATTGGGCATTGATCAGGTTTTGTTCGTCCGTGGCGATGGTCTGCTGGGCGGTGGCGATGGCCATGGGGGAGGTCAGTTCAAGCAGCGCCTGGTTGGCCTGGGCGAGTGCGGTTTGCTGGGTCGTGTCGTCCAGCTCTGCGAGCAGCTGGCCAGCCTTCACCTGGTCGCCCACGTTGACGTTAAGCTGGGTCAGGGTACCGCCTGTCTTGAAGCCGATGTTGGCCTGGGCAGACGCCATCAGGGTTCCCGTCCCGCTGGCCGACAGGGTAATGCTACCCGTCCGCGCCACCGCGGTTTGCAGCGCGGGCTGTGCGCCTGCGCTGGAGGCCGTCTGGCGGGATTGATAATACACGTAGCCGCCTCCGGCCAGTGCCAGAAGGACCACGGCAAGGACTGTCCAACGCAGCCATTTTGGCCAGCGTGCGAAAAAGCCTCTGGTTGATTTTGTGGGTCGTGAGGATGTAGTATTCATTATTTCACCTCGTGCAGAATTCGGATTCAACTGGGAGAAGTATAGCCATCCAGTGTAACAGGCCGGTAAGGAAATTGTGAAGAAATTGTGTTAGTTTCCTTGCCATTCTCCAGCGAAGTGCGAGGGCTGGATCCGAATTCTTGCCAGGTGTCACGGCAGGGAGTCGTGTGGATCAACAGCTTCTGGTGCGTTTTTTTGGATTGAACAGCAACCCGCTGAGCTATTCTTGGCACACAAAATTCGGCTGGGAGCGTACACCAAGCTACCAACAGCGATTCCATACTGGTTTTTGGGGACTTGATCAAGGTTGTCAATCGGTCGGCGCCCCATCGCCGATTTCCATCTTTAGGTCCAGCGGCAATACATGCAGAGCTTTGCGCTCATCGGGTTGGGCATCGGAAAGAAATACAAGGGTCAGGTTTCAAGATACGTCAAACGAGCCCCAGCCACATCCGGCGTGTGGGGAAGGTTGCCTTCCGCCACGTGGACCAGGCAGGGAGGGCGTACAAAAATAAAGGGAGAAATGACTTGAATTCGTCCCTTCTACCCATCGAATGGCCTGAGGGCTGACCAGGGTATAAAGGTCTAAGCTGGGCTTCTTTTTACATCTACAAATTAAAAGAGAACAAGGGAAGCAATCTCTACTCGGTCGAACTTTAGTCTGTCGAGTAGACCGCAAGTCAACTTGGGAGAAGGAGCAAAAGGAGGGGCTTTGCTGGCGATCGCTTTGCAAGGATTGCCAAGACAGAGGAGGCGGAAAGCGATCATGGGAAGGAATTTGCAATGACTGAAACGGATTTCCCTGCCTGGCTTCAGGCACAACATCGAAACACGACATCGAAACCGCTTGACCATCCTGGTTGAACGGTTTAAACAAACAGTGACAGGCTGGC
Source organism: uncultured Chloroflexia bacterium (assembly GCA_963753465.1). Lineage (GTDB taxonomy): Bacteria > Chloroflexota > Anaerolineae > Anaerolineales > Villigracilaceae > UBA877. The sequence continues at coordinate 224,209 of CAVWCJ010000002.1, read as the reverse complement.
CTGGATGGTCCCCTCATCCCAGACCGCTTGTTATTTTTTTTGCAGACTGCTTGCACCCAAATCGTTTGCGTGCTATAATTCACCCAATCACACCGCTTGACTCATCCTCCTTTTGGATGACAAGTTGATCGCCTTGGAATATTACCCCTGTTGTTAAAATGTAATAGCTCTGACAAGCCCGCCTCGGGGGCGCTTGTTCGCCTGTGCATTCCCACTTCAATCTATCCGGAAAATTGAGAGCTCAACATGAACATTCTTGAACTTGAAAATAAACCCTTGGCTGAATTGCGCAATATGGGAAAGGAATTCAACGTCGCCAATGCGCAGCGGCTTAAAAAGGAAGCCTTGATCCTGGGTGTTTGTCAGGGAGAGGCCGCACAGCAGGGGCTGGACGTGCGCGGCGGCATCCTGGAGATCATGAGCGAGGGCATCGGCTTCCTGCGCTCTGCCCGCTATACGATCAGCGAGGATGATGTCTACGTTTCCCAGGCGCAGCTCAGGCGATATGAGATGCGCTCCGGCGACCTGGTTGTAGGTCACGTCCGGCCGCCGCGTGAATCCGAGCGCCACTGGGGACTGGTCAAGGTCGAGACGGTCAACGGGATTGACCCGGAAGAGGCCCGCCGCCGTCCAAGGTTCGAGGATCTGACGCCAATCTTTCCCGACCGACGCTTCGACCTGGAGACGAAAGGGGACATTCTCGCCACCCGCCTGATCAATATGATCGTACCTATCGGGCGCGGCCAGCGCGGACTGATCGTATCCCCGCCCAAGGCGGGCAAAACGACCATTTTGAAGCAGATCGCCAATGCCATCTCCACGCAGTATCCGGATGTCAGCCTGATGGTCGCCCTGATCGGCGAACGCCCGGAGGAAGTTACCGACATGGACCGCTCGGTGGACGCCGAGGTGATTGCCTCGACTTTCGATGAGCCGGTTACCTCGCATGTCCGCACCGCGGAGATTGCCCTGGACCGCGCCAAACGTCTGACTGAGATCGGCCGACATGTGGTCATCCTTATGGATTCAATCACCCGTCTGGCGCGCGCCTACAACCTGGTGGTCAACCCTTCCGGCCGAACCCTTTCCGGCGGGATGGATCCCTCGGCTTTGTATCCGCCCAAGCACTTTTTTGGAGCCGCCCGCAACCTCGAGGAAGGCGGATCGCTGACCATTATCGCCACCTGCCTGGTGGACACAGGCTCCCGTTTGGACGATGTGGTCTACGAGGAGTTCAAGGGCACCGGAAATATGGAACTGATCCTGTCCCGGAAGCTGCAGGAACGCCGCATCTTCCCCGCCGTGGATATCGAGCGGTCCTCCACCCGTCGTGAAGATTTATTGCTTGGACCGGATTTGCTGCAGCGTTCCTGGCTGATGCGGCGGATGTATATTCAGATGGTTTCAGCACCCCCGCAGGGCGCGGGTATGGACTCGGCGGTGGCGACGGAAGCCCTGCTGCAGCGCCTGATTAAAACGAAAAATAATGAGGAATTCCTACAGACGCTTACGGAAGGTCTTTAGATCTGGCTGGAAAACGCCCCGGCCCTTTGCTTTATTAATTTCCTCTCATCAAATTGTTGTATAATCAAAAATTCTTGAGGATGTTTGGGTAAAACGGCTTATGGACCTGAATGGTAAGAGTACCGGATCGTCTCGGATGTTTAACTGGATCAGCTGGGGGCTGACCGCGCTGATTGTCGCCGCATTGGTTGGTTTCACCCTGTGGAAAGTATATCCTACTGCTGCCTCGGTTTCCAAGGAACCGACGCAAACGCAGGCCAGTCAAGCGGTGTCTCCCACGACAGCAGCCATTTCGAACGCAGCGGTGCAGGCCATAGTGCGACAGGTGATTCTGAAAACGGACATCACCACCAATGCCAATTTCGATATCGTCGATTACACCGTTCAGACCGGCGACTCCGTTTTCAGCATTGCCAAGGCCTTCAATATCAAGCCGGAGACCGTTCTCTGGGCGAACTATGACATCCTCCAGGACAGCCCGGACAGCCTGCGGGTCGGACAGGTATTAAAAATCCCGCCGGTGGACGGGGTCTATTACCAGTGGCAGGATGGGGATACGCTTGATTCTGTGGCTGGACAATTCTCGGCGAAAGTCGATGACATCTTGAACTTTCCCGGGAATAATTTCGACCTGACCAACCCCGTCATCAAGAAGGGCGATTATGTCATGGTGCCGGGCGGTCAGCGGGCCCTGGTCCAGTGGATCTTTCCAACCATCGCCCGCGGCGCTTCGGGCACGGCCAATGTCGGCCAGGCCGTCTGCTCCGGCGGCGGACCGGTGGGCATTGGCTTCCATTGGCCGACCGTCAACCATTATCTTTCCGGGAATGATTACTCTCCCAGCCACCTCGGGATCGACATCGCAGCCGGGGAAGGCGCACCTATCTTTGCCGCGGATTCCGGTGTCGTAACGCTAGCCCTGGCGGATGGGAACTGGAATCACGGCTACGGAAATGTGATCATGATCGATCACGGCAATGGCTATGTGACCCTTTATGCACACTTGAGCGCAGTGTACGTCACAACCTGCCAGGGCGTCAACCGCGGGGAGACCATCGGGCTGGCGGGTGCCACAGGAAACGCGTTTGGGGCACACCTGCACTTCGAAGTGCGCTTAAACGGCGGGTTTATCGATCCATGGTACGTTCTTCCATAGACATCGATCCTCTTGATGAAAAATTGATCCGCAGTGCTATCCGTGACCTGCCCTTGGGCGGGTTGCGTTTTTTTAAGCAGACCGGTTCGACGAATGATGTTGCCCTGGAGTGGGCTTCTGCAAGCGCTCCCGACCTGGCACTCGTGGTTGCAGAGGAACAGATCTCCGGGCGAGGACGAAGCGGCCGCCAATGGGTTACCGTGCCGGGCGCGGCGCTGGCCTTCAGCCTGGTGCTGAATCTTGGTTCCGGGGAAACTCAAAACCTGTCGCGCTTTTCGGGACTGGGGGCCCTGGCAGTTGTGGACGCCTTGAAAAAATTAAGCCTGAGTGCGGCAATCAAATGGCCGAACGATGTCCTGCTTGAGGGCAGAAAAGTCTGTGGGATCCTGGTCGAAGCTGCCTGGGTGGGCGAAAAGGTGGAACACATGGTGTTAGGCATCGGGATCAATGTCCGGCCGGAGGCGGTTCCTCCCTCAGAACTGCTGACTTTCCCTGCGACCAGCCTGCAAGAAGTAACCAAGTTTCGCATAGCGCGAGTGTCTCTCCTCCGGGATATCCTTGTCGCCCTGCTCGCCTGGCGGCCCCTGGTCGCCTCGCAGAAATTCCTGCATGAGTGGGAGCATTGCCTGGCTTTCCGGGGTGAGCAGGTGGAAGTCGCGACAGATAAAATGGCAGCGAGGGCTGGGCGGCTGGAGGGGCTGAACCGCGACGGGAGCCTGCGCCTCACTTCTCCGGATGGGGAGGCCTTCTCGGTCCAGTTTGGCGAAATTCACCTGAGGCGGGTTGTGTGATATACTTTAATGGACGAGTAATGGATAAGGTGACTTATGCTGGATAACTTGCGCAATCAAGCCTCTTCCTCCCCCTTATTTCAAGAGGAGGAATCCCCACCCGAGGCGCCCAAGCGGCCAAAGAACTCCACGCCGCCAGCAGAACCTTGCCCGGGCGTTCGGCCTAAATGCCCAGCGGCGCTTTTTCCTGGCCTTTATGCTGTTCATTGTCGTTGCTCTGCTGGGCTCCGCATTATTATTGATCACTGGCAAGGTGGTTCCCCCATTTTTGGTTTCTCCTTGAAACCTGCCTGCCGACCGGTGCTTCACGCGGCTCACCCGGGGAATTCCCGGGTGAGTTTTTTATTGCCTCTGGACTGCGAATTACCGAGTCTAAATAACCTAGGGCAGGAGTGATCCGGGCTGCCTGGCCAATATCAAAAAGGTCAGTCGGTCACGACCTTCGGTTTCTGCTCGTCCACTTTTTTCTCATCCTTGCTGTTCCCTTTGGATTTCCCGGTTTTGTTTGCGTTTCTGGCTTTCCACCATTCCACAACTGCGGGCACCAGGGAGATGAACACGATCGCCACGATTACGATCTCGAAATTTTTACGCACGAAGGGGATGTTGCCGAAGAAGAAACCGGCAAAGGTAAACAAGGCAACCCAGGCAATCCCGCCGAAGACGTTGTAGGAGATGAAATACCCATAAGTCATTTCGCTGACCCCGGCAACGAACGGCGCAAATGTCCTAACGATCGGCACGAAGCGGGCCAGGAAGATGGTCTTTCCGCCATGTTTCTCGAAGAAGGCGTGGGTCCGATCCAGGTAGTCCTTTTTCAGCCATTTGATTTCACCGGTAAAGGCGCGTGCGCCAATTGCGTGACCAATCCAGTAATTTGCCGTGTCTCCGGCGACAGCCGCAATGGACATCAGGATGAACAGCATCCAGGGATTTAAAGCCCCCCGTGCAGCGAATGTCCCGGCAGCGAAGAGCAGCGAGTCACCCGGCAGGAAGGGGGTTACGACAAAACCAGTTTCCAGGAATATTAAGAAGAAAAGCAGACCATAAGTCCAAGGGCCGAAACGGATGATAATCGCATTCAGGTAACTGTCGATATGCAGGATGAAGTTAATCGCTTGAAGAATATAATTCATTATTATTCCTTTTAAAAATCGGGACTCAAACGGGGCGATTATACATCATATTGGCCTGGGGCTTTCAGCTGAACTGGGGCCCTTGGGCGCAGGATCTGATTGATCACCGGCAGGAGGACCAACATCAGTCCAAAGAGAAGCAGCAGCACCCCTAACCCGGTGACCACGGCTAAGGCGGATACGAGGCCGGGTGTATTCTTGGAAAGGGAAATCTGCAGGCTGCCAAATACCATCAGGATGATCGAACCATTCCATGAGCCATGGATCAACACTGCAGCTAGGTACGCTCCAACCAGCCTGACGTAATGCTTTTCGAGACGTACGCTGGCGATGCCCCAGCCCATGATCCCGCTTGCGGTGATATGCATGAGTGAACTGACTGCCCGGCCGGCCATGCCAACTGCCCACATATTTGGAGAGCCGCTGGCAGCCAGCAGCCCTTCCAGAAGGGCAAAACCAGCCCCACACAGGGCTCCCAGGGCAAAACCTTCGCTTGGGCTGCGCAGTCTTTTTCCCAGAAACCAGATGGCGAGCGGCTTGACTGCCTCCTCAATCATCGGTCCGATCCCCGCAAAAAATAATGTAATGGTTCCCAAGATCAGCGGGTTTTCCAGGTAGGGTGCAAGAATGGTCACCGCAGACTGCAGGTCACTGACATTATTCAATTGGTTTTTCAAATGAGCGAGAACGGAGCGCAGTTCGGGATGAGCGAGCACCAAGACGCCAAGAACGATCAGACCCACGCCAACCACCAGGTATTCTGCGATAACAGCCAGGAACGTACTCCCCACCATGCCCATCCCGAACACCGACCACAGGCGGAGGCGGGAGCCGGCCGGGAGTCCGCCTGCCGCGATCCATGCCAGACCGGCCACCGGGAGCGCAAGGCCAAATGGAAAAAGAGGCGCGGCGACAACCCATCCATATCTGAAACTGCCTGCCAGGAGGCTGCCGGACAGGACAATAAAGAACCAAACAGCGGCAACCACGACCAGATGCCAAATTTTTACTGCCGGGATCACCCCCTCCCGGACACCCTTGTTCTTCAGCCTGCGGATGTTGTAATAGATGGTGGGGATGAGCAGGAGGGTACAAAAGATCATGCTGATTGCATCCAGGACAGGGCTGGCAAGATCGTCAGCGGCAGTGCTCGAGGCTGGGTTGAAGGAGATGATTCCCGCAATGACGACATACCCTCCCCTGCCCAGCAGTCCAAGGATTCCGAGAGCGCTGAAGACGACGAGCAGGATCGCATTTCGTTTTGTCCATGGAGGGGTTGCAATCATTGCACAAACTCCTAGTGTTCCGTGATGGTGACACTGATCAGCTCATCCCCCGGGGGTGGGACAGGAATGGGAATGGGGTCGCGGGCTGCAAGTGAGGAGAGCACGTCCAGTCCTGAGAGAACCTGGCCGAAGATGGTGTACTGCCCATTCATTTGTGAATTGGCGGCTTCGGTGATCAAAAACTGGCTGCCGTTTGTATTTGGACCGCTATTTACCATGGCGACCACACCCGGCTTGCCAAAGGAAAGATTTGGTGGAATTTCCGTTGCAAAGAAATAACCGGGATTCCCAAGCCCGGTCTCACTCGGATCCCCGGTCTGGGCGAGTATGCCGGGCAGGACACGCAGGAAGGTGATCCCATCATACCAATGGGCGCGTGCCAGGAAGACGAAATTGTTGACGGCCAGTGGAGCCTGGATGGGGTATAGCTGCAGGAGGATATCCCCCTTGATCGTGTGCAGGGTTGCCGTGTAAGATTTGTTCACATCGATGATGATCGGCGGGCAGGCATTGAACTGTCGTTTGGTCAAGGCAAAAAGGCTGACCACCTGGTCAAGACCGGGAAAATCCACCCGGCCAGTGTAGGCGCTGTCACTGTTGATGAACATGATTGGGAGACTTTGCTGGATGCTGGTGGTTGAGTTGGCTGCCTGTTTCGCCCGTTTGGCTACCACCGCTCCCTGGAAATCGGCCTGAAAACGGGTCACATCCAGCCCGAGACCGGCTGCCTGCTGGTTTGCCCAGGCTGGGAAATCAACCGGGGCGAGGCCAGACCAGTCGGCCTGTTTCGCATAAAGGAGATGATGCATTTCCCAGAATTTTCCCTGCAAATCAGCGGCTTCTGCAGCCTGGATGGCCAGGAGGGCCTTGTTGTCCTGGACCAGAGGAAAATGGATGTAGATGAGGCGGACATCATTCGGATGCGCCGCCAGGATCCGTTCCATGACCGCGTCCAGGTAGCCACATGCCGCACATTGGTAATCTCCAAAGATCACAATGGTGACGGGTGCATCTGTGGGGCCAAGGACATGGCCGCGGTCGCCAAACTCGGCGTTCAGGACCGGCTGTGGAGTGGCTGAGAGTGGATTGATGACCATGCAGGGCATGATCGCGGGCAAGTGGGTCGCCGTTGGTTTTAGGGTGGGGAGGGGTGTAGGACTAGGACCGCTCGGGGTTGTGCTGCTGCAGGCGGTGGGGATGATCAGCAGAACCATCAGGAGCAGGATTTTGCGCATAGTCATTTTGGCAAGGCCGCCTGTAACTGCTGAAAAGTGCTCATCGCCCCGATCGTATTGAGAAAATCCGCCAGGGACTTGCTGCGGGCGCGCAGTTCCCGGACGGCAGGTCCGACCGGATCCTCGCCGGCAGCTCCACCGGGTACATCGGCATAGGCGCCATAAAAAGCAAAATAGGCCTGATTGAGTTTTCGAATGGGATAGCCGTTGTCCCAAAATACCTGGCGGCGCTGCTCCATATAGGCTTCCGCCTCGTCGATTTTGCCATGGGCGAGCAGCGCGTCCACATGGACGCGGGTCGTGTGCATTTCGGTCTGAAAGTCGAAAGGCGGACGGGTAAAGGTTCCCGGGCCGATCGGACTCGCTGCAAAGTTGATATCGGAAACCTGGTATTCCGCCGCCAGTTCCGGATAGTAGCGTTTCAATAATGCCACCGATATTTCATGGCCGGAAATATCCGCGGTCGTCTCGTTCATTGTGCGCACTTCCGGACTTAAATCATAGTTCAAGCCCAGCGGGCGCAGCGTCAGCCAGTTGTGCGTCCATTCATGGGCGACGGTTTCGCTCAGCCAGTCCAGGGCCGTGGTGCGCATGACCATCGTCGGGTAAGTGGCGATTCCGCCAATTGGCACGACCAGGGAGGACACATTTAACGCCTTGTCGAGGCTGTTTTCGATTTCCGCCTGACGGTCCACGGGGAGGTCGGGGATGAGTGAGATTGCAGCATCCTGCTGGATTTTATTCCGGGGCGACACCACCAGGTTGTAGGGCAGGGGACTGATATGGAAAAGGACGGGTGGGATCGGCTGCCCGCCGGTCGTCAAGCCCTCCTCAGCCAGGACAGCGCTGACTTGCTCCTGCAGGATGGCCTCTGCAGGTGGAGCGATCTGGCTTTGCTGCGAGTAAAGACCCGCCAGTTCTGCACGCAGGCTTATCGAGGCGGCCGCTGGATCATGGATGGTGGGGTTGGAGTATATCAGGTTGAGACTATCCTCGTCCTTCAAAATTTTATCCATTAAGTGGAGATAATCGACCACAATCTGGTGCTGGCTGGTGGCATTAAAGTAAAATGGGGTATCCAGGACAGCCTGGGCCAGCTTGACGCCGAAAGCACCCACCGTCCAGTTGACGAAATCAAATTCAACCGGGCGTGTGAAGCTGCGGATTTGATCCACTTCATCGGTATTGAACTGCGTGCTGCCGCCCAGGAGAATGATGATGAGTATGCTGAACACCAATATTTGAACTGCACGCAGGATACGAATAAGCCAGAGCATGCAGAGATTATAACCAGAAATGGGATTCGAGGTGGGGAACTTCAGCTTTTGTGGAGAATGGTCCGATTTCATCTACAGGGATTCAGACCAGTGATTCTGGCAATCGCCGCTCCTCGCGGACGACCCGCACTGACCCTGGCAGTCGGCTCGCGGTGTACGCGCACTACAGGTGGAAGGCTGCTTTCGGCGCGGCCGTCCGGAGTTGCACCCAAAGTGCCCTCCAAAAGCAACCCACTGTTCATATTATGCCTGGCGGCATATTTGCCCGAGTCCCACCCATTTTCTCGACGGGGCACCCAGGGCCGACCAATTGTTATGAGCGGGGCCCCTCTCTGACCCCTGCCTGGCTAGTCCCCAGCTCCGAATGCCTGGATATTACAGGATACTTTTGTAAAGATATTGTTAATCCCTCTTCCCGTCAGCGCACCTCTTTCCGGATTATGATTGTAAAGAAACTTCCGCTGGAGGCCGCTTGTGCTCCTTTTCCTTCCCCTGTACAATTAATTATGAAGCCACCGGGAAAGAGTCGCCGACATTAATGATGAACATTGATTCCAATTTTCGGCTGGACAGAACATGCCTGCGTTGCCGCATCCCCGGGTAATTAAAACTGCAGTTTTAACTGCTCTTTTGGGATTCGTTTTCATTTTCTCCGGGATGGGCAGCTTACCAGCTGCCGCGCGGCTGCAGGGGCTGAATTTATCGGCAGCGATCAAGATGAATACTTCAGGCATCCAGGGATTCCACATGGTCTTGGTGGATCAGGGCTGGCTGCTGCTCAATAACCGGTTGTATTGGAGCACCAACGGGGGAGCGGGCTGGAAGGACATCACTCCTTCTTACTCGCAGCAGGCCACAATCGCAGATGTAAATTTTATCGACGAGAATCACGGCTGGGTCGTCTTGATTGTTACGAGCGGTGACGATCCCGTCTATGCCATCGCCCGGACTGCAGACGCCGGATCCACCTGGCAAACGGAAGTTGTTCCCCTGTTTTCCCCGGGAGATGTCAGCGCGATCGCGCAGGCCGTTTATCTGCAAATGCTGGACAGTCAAACCGGGTGGCTTGTGATCAAACAGTCCACGAGTATTAATTTCAGCCTGGGTACGCTATTCCGCACCGCCGATGGGGGCCACACCTGGACCCGCTTGACCATCCCCATAGGAGAACCCGTCACATTTATAAATAGTTCAATCGGATGGGTTGCCGGCGGAGCGGCAGGGGACGAGTTATACAGGACCCAGGATGGAGGCTCGATCTGGCAGTCCGAGGCATTCATTCAATCGCGCGGGGATCCCAGCCAGCAGCAGGTATACCTGCCTCCTAAGTTTTCGGATCCAGACCACGGCTTGCTGCCGATCATGATCGCTAATGGGAAGAAAGTACGTATCGACTTCTATATCACAAGCGATGGCGGACAATCCTGGGGCTTGGACGATACGACAACCCTGGATGGCAATGTGGATGTCGACGCCAAGCCAGCGCTTACCCTGTTCGATCCGGATCATTTTGTACTGGTCGTTCCACGCAGCAATCAGATCATCAGAAAGACGGATACCCAAACATATTCTAGCTTGGCCAACACGGATGGAAAATCCGGCGGCGTCGTTGAGGTGTCCATGGCAAGCCAGGAAGCTGGATGGGGAGAGGGGATGTCCGGAGGCTGCTCCCAGACCATCCCGAATACGGAAGGTGCAAACACGATCGAGCCGAAAAGCTCGGTGGACTGCACTCAAACGATTCAACTCCTGCGGACCGTAGACGGCGGAATGACCTGGTTGGCTTTGCCTCTGCCTTCCGCGATTTCAGCATACTCCCCCTTTGCGGGGACAGGTCAGACCGGCGCATCGCAGTCCAATTTCATAAGCTATCAATTTAATAAGGAAAATGATGCCGAGACCTTCGCGGGCAGCGGATACGACGAGTGTGATATTTCCTCTCTGAGTCAAATGCAGGCCTGGTGGTCCAACGGACCCTATGCGGCGGTGAACCTGTATATTGGCGGATCCTCACGCGCCTGTGCCAACGCTGCGCTTACAGCCTCCTTTGTCGCCCAGCTGAACCAGCAGGGCTGGAAATTCATGCCCATCTGGGTGGGCCCCCAGGCCGCGTGTTCGTCGTTTAAGTCCCGTATGAGCTATGACCCCACGACAGCCTACAACCAGGGGGTCGCGGAGGCTGACAGTGCCATCAGTGGAGCGGGTGTGCTCTCCCTGACCGATCCGAATCAGTCCAACACGATCATTTATTATGATCTGGAGGCTTATAACCAGAGTGATACCGCCTGCAAGACGGCGGCGAAATCCTTCATTTCCGGTTGGACCACGGAGCTTTCTGCGAAAGGCAACCGATCCGGGGTTTATGGAACACCCTGCTCCTCCGCCCTGACGGATTTCGAGTCCAACCCTCATGTCCCCGATGCGGTCTGGATTGCAAGATGGAGTTACACCACCTACACCCCCTCGGCTACTGTCTGGGGTGGCTCCTGCATTACGGATAAAGACTGGGCCAACCACCAGCGTATCCGCCAGTACGCCGGAGCGCATAATGAGACTTGGGGCGGGGTTACCCAGAATATCGACAGCGATGTGATCGACGGTATTCTGGCAGTTCCATACCAGGGACCGGGGAATACAAATGCACCGACCGCTCCCGCCAATCCTAAGCCTGCGGATGGGACCACTTTGGATCGCAGCAGCGACACCTGGCTTTATTGGAGCTCGAACGGAACTTCCTGCAGTATCCATGTGTGGGGCGGCAGCATCGATCTCGACCCGAGTGGGAATTGTTCGAGCCTGGAATTGGGGCAGCAGAGAGGCGGAGCCTACTCCTGGCAGGTGACTGCCAGCAACAGATATGGTTCCACGACCGGACCGGTGTGGCATTTCAACATTCAGCCTCAAGCCCCGACGAATCTCACTGCAAGCGCTGCCTCCTCCTCCCAGATTAACCTTGCCTGGACATTGTCCACGGATGAGCCAGCCAATATTGACAAATACAAGATTTACATCAACGGCAATTTTATTGCCAATCTGCCAAGCGGGACGGTCAGCACCACAGTGTCCGGCCTGACTTGCAATACCAGTTATTCATTTTCCATCCGCTCTGTACGTCAAACTGTCCAATCGGTGGACAGCAATACGGCCAGCGCGACGACAGCGCCGTGCACTCCGGGGGATTTCGGTAAAATCAGCCCAATTAATGCCGCCCCGGCTGAACCAACAGACGTGACCTTGAGCTGGGGGGAAAGCGCGAATGCCGATTCGTATCAATACTGCTTGGATACCAGCGGTGACAACACCTGTGATGGTTCGTGGACGAGCACCACCTCGACCAGTTCAACCCTGAACGGCCTGACCCCCGGAACGACCTACTACTGGCAGGTTCAGGCAGTGAATTCCTCCGGGACGACACCCGCCGATGGCGGGACCTGGTGGAGTTTCATCCCATCGAATACGCCCATGACGGTGACTGTCAGCCTGACTTCCCCGCCATTTACCCCTCCGACCCCGACCCCGACGAATTCATCTACGCCGACACCCACCTTCCCGCCTACGATTACTCCTACCCCGACGCAGACACCCACTGCCACAATCGTTGGCGGCTTCAGCAAGGTATCCCCGGGTAATGGGACCTCCGGCATTCCTGCCAGCGTGACCCTGCAGTGGCAAAGCGTCAGCGGCGCGACGGCCTATCTGTACTGTTATGACACGCTGAACAACAATACCTGCGATACGTTCTGGACGATCACATTTACCAATACTGCCACGATCGGGATCAACCCGAGTTTGATTTATTACTGGCAGGTGGAAGCGGTGACCTCCACTCGGTCCGTCCTGGCTGACAATGCCACCTGGTGGAGTTTTACCGGCTCGAACCCTGCCATCACCCCGGTTCCTCCTATTACTCCAACGTTTACTCCCACCTCCACGGCAGCGTCCGGGACGCTGACGCCGTCGCCGACCGCCACCCCCAGCAAAACCGCCAGCCTGGGACCGTCCGTGACTCCCACATCGACACCTACGGCCACACCGACCTCTACCAGGTCACTCAGCCCCACTCCAGGGCCAAGCACCAGCGCGACCCAGACCCCGACGCTGACATTGCCGCTTCCGCCGACGCAGACGCCCACTGCAACCCTCAGCGGTGGGTTCAGCAAGGTATCCCCGGGGAATGGGGCTTCCGGCATTCCTGCCAGCGTGACCCTGCAGTGGCAAAGCGTCAGCGGCGCGACGGCCTATCTGTACTGCTATGACACGCTGAATAATAATGTCTGCGATACTTTCTGGACGATCACGTTTGTGCCCAGCGCCATGGTTGGGATCAATCCGAATTTGATTTATTACTGGCAGGTGGAAGTGGTGACCTCCACCCGGTCCTTCCTTGCAGATAATGGCGCCTGGTGGAGTTTTACCGGCTCGAACCCCGCCATCACCCCGGTCCCTCCTACTACTCCGACGTTTACCCCCACCTTCACGGCCGTGTCCGGGACGCTGACGCCGTCGTCGACCGCCAGCCCCAGCAAAACCGCCAGCCTGGGACCGTCCATGACTCCCACGTCGACACCTACGGCCGCATCGACCTCTACCAGGACATTCAGCCCCACTCCAAGCCCAAGCGCCAGCGCGACCCGGTCCCTGACGCCCACCTTCACACCTACGATTTCCCCCACTGCGACGCAGACGCCCATGGCAACAATCAGCGGCGGGTTCAGCAAGGTATCCCCGGGAAATGGGGCCTCCGGCATTCCTGCCAGCGTGACCCTGCAGTGGCAAAGCGTCAGCGGCGCGACGGCCTATCTGTACTGCTATGACACGCTGAACAATAATGTCTGCGATACGTTCTGGACGATCACGTTTACCAATACCACCACGATCGGGATCAACCCGAGTTTGATTTATTACTGGCAGGTAGAAGTGCTGACCTCCACTGCGTCCGTTCTGGCGGATAACTCCACCTGGTGGAGTTTTACCGGCTCGAACCCTGCCATTTCACCGGTCCCCACAACTACGCCGACCGGAACCCCCACCCCCACATTAACGGCCACCCCCAGCCCAACTCAATAACTGCCGTTCCCCAAAAATCATGTTTTACCAGAATCCGCCGGAAAGCTCCCCCCAGCGTGGGGAGTAGTCACCTTCTCGTGGTTCCGTGCGAAGGGTGCGAACTCATTCCCCTCTCCGCTTTGATCCCCAAAAAGATAGTGCGCAAGGCATGCTTTCCCCTGTGAACCGTGTGCGGTTCGTCAGCCGGCCTGGGCTGATCCTTCCTGCCTCAGGAGGCTTTCTTTTTCTTTTTCGTTCTGAGATATTGATCGATAGACCTGGCGGCATTCCGCCCGGAAACCATCGCGGTGACCACCAGGTCGGGACCGGTGACGACATCGCCTCCTGCATATACCGCCTCTCGGCTGGTGGCAAGGCTTTCCCGGTCCAGGACACTGATCAACCCGTAATCGTGAACCTCCAGGCCAGGCGTGGTTTCACCGATAACCGGGTCCGGCCAGTACCCGAGCGCCTTGATGGCGACATCCACTCCAATCGAAAAGTTGGAACCTTCCACCGGGATCGGCTTGCGGCGTCCTCCGGCGTCCGGCTCGCCGAGTTTCATTTCTATGCATTCGACAGCTGCCAGGTGTCCGTCTTCATTGGCGATGAATTTAACCGGCTGGGTCAGGAAGCGGTACCTGGCTCCCTCCTCCCTGGCCAGCTGGCGGTCCTTTTTTCCACCCGGCATTTCCTTTTCCGTGCGGCGGTACAGGCAGGTGACCTCCTCCGCACCCATGCGGATAGCGGTGCGCAAACAATCGGAGGCGGTGTCACCGCCGCCGATGACCACGACGCGCTTCCCGATGACCGGGCGGTCCCGCTTATCCTCCGGGAGGAGGCTCGGATCGGTGTTGGCCCGCATCAGGAAGTCTGTAGCCTGGTAGACGCCGGGCAGGTCTTCACCGGGGATTTCCATCTTGGCATCGATCCCCACGCCCACACCTACGAAGGCGGCGTTGAATTCTTTTAAAAGTTCGTCAATGGTCTTATTTTTACCGATGGTTGTATTCCCGATGAACTTGACGCCTGCCTTTTCGAAATCGCTCCAGCGGCAGAAAAATGCATCCTTGGATAGCTTGAAGTTGGGAATCCCATAGATCAGCAGCCCGCCCGGGGCCGGTTTGGCATCGAAGATGGTCACCTCGTACCCGAGCTGGAGCAGCTGTTCGGCGCAGCCCAGGCCGGCAGGGCCGGCACCGATCACCGCCACCCTTTTCCCGGTCGGCTTCCCGACGGGGATCGTCACTCCCTGGACCTTTCTTTCGTAGCAGGTGACGAAGGTTTCCAGCGAGCCGCACAGCACCGGCTCGTGGGTTTTGTTCAAGGAGCAGGATCCCTGGCATAATTGTTCTTGCGGACAGACTCGCGAGCAGATTTCAGGCAGGGAGGAGCTTTGGCGATAAAGCTGGGCGGCCTCGATATAGCGTCCCTGTTCAATCAGCCACATTGCCGAGGGGATGTCGTTGTGGCAGGGGCAGGCCAGCATGCATGGAGCCGGATCCGGGCAGTGAATGCAGCGCGAGGCTTCCAGCATCGCCCGATCGGAATCCAGGGGGATGGAGACGTCGCCAAAATCACATACTCGTTCGGCTGGAGAGCGCAGGGACGGGTCCTGATAAGGCATATAGACGCGTGACTTGCGGTCAATTTCCAGGGATTCGCTCGGAATGCTTTGCATGGGAACCTCTACCTCGAAACGAGGAACAACAGCTGTTGCTATCATGATACATAATAACCCTCAAACCTTATAGGCTTTAATGTCACCATTGGTTGCGACATTTATCACAATGGTTTTAAGCATAATAGTTCTATAAGAAGGTGTGGTTAAATTCTCATGAAATGGGGATCGCGGGGGTAAAATCAATGCAACGTGGCGGTATGGAGAAGACGACCGTACACTAAAAATGCCGGTCCCATGGTTGAAACTTTTTAACCTCTCGCACGTGATATCTGATGAGCATTTCTTTTGCTGCAGAACGCGAATTGATCCGCCGGGCCCGCGCGGGTGAGGAGGACGCTTTCGAAGAACTGGTAGCGGCCTTTACCCCTGACTTGTACCACGTGGTGCGCAGGATGACAGCAGATACGGATCAGGCTGAAGCTTTTGTCCAGGAGGCATTTTGGCGATTTTGGCAGGCCTTGCCACGGTATCGGGATGACCGCCGCTTCTTTCCTTACCTGGCGACAATCGCAGCAAACCTGGTGCGGGATGCCTGGCGCAAAGATCGCCGCATTGCCGTAGAGAATATCGAATTCCTGAGCGACCTGCCGGATGAGCAACCCATGCCCGAGGCGGTGATGGAAGATGATGAACGCTTAAGGGTCCTGGCAAAAACGGTCGAGAGTTTGCCGGTGCAGTACCGCACTGTGTTGGCGCTGCGTTATGACGCCGGGCTCAGCTACGAGGAGATCGCTGCAGGGATGGATTTACCATTGAATACTGTCCGGACCACCCTGCACCGGGCGAAAGGGCTGCTGCAAAAACGATTGGAGGAGTCCGATGAAGAACCTGGATAAGCTGGATTCGATGGACCGGATGTTATCCCGCCTGCCTTCGGAGCAGGTGCCAGGTGACCTTGCAGTGCGGGTCAAGGGCTATGTCAGGTTCAGGCGCTACCAGAGGTTGGCTGGTCGTTTTGGGTTGAGCCTGGTGCTCGCGGTCGGCGGATTCTGGTTGAGTTATCCTCTGTTTTTCGCGCTGCCCTCCTCGGTCAACCTTCCCGGATCGGGCGTGATGTTGTTCTGGGACTGGCTGCAATTGGCACTCAGCAACCTCCAGGTTTTTTTAACCTCTGCCTGGGATGGGTTTACCGGGTTGCAAAGCGGGGTTGCAGCGCCCATGACTGCCTCGGTTGTGCTGGGCTTGTTGATCCTGGCCTTGAGTGCCATGCTCGCGGTGAGCCCGCTTTTGCAACAAAGCGATCGTTCGCTACGTAAAGGAAGATGAGATGAATCGTTGGAGATGGTTTGTCATTTTAGCCTGTGCCATTTCGCTTGGAATTATCATTGCAACCGGCTTTTTCCCTTCATCGGGCTTCGAATTCCATTCGCTTATGGCAGGGAACACACAGGAAATGCCGCGCGGCCCATTCATCACCGTCCTGGATCAGAACCAGAAGGTGATTTCCTCGATCAGCATTTTCTTTTCACTTGCCATCATCGGGATTCTCATCTTGTTTGCCGTGCCGAAGCACATCCGCCAGATGACGCGCTGGATGCCTGCTTCCTTCTCACCTCTGCTGCGTCTGTTCCTGCTGGGAATCCTGGGTGCTGTTTTGGGGATGGCGGCCAGCTTTTTCTCGGTTCTGGCCAGGATTACTTTTCCTCTTGCGATCATCCTTTTTGCCATCCTGTTCGCGGCCAGCTTGATGGGCATGGTTGCCGTTGCCTACGCTTTCGGGCGGGGCTTGATCAATCGGGCCGGCTGGCGCGGCGTTTCACCGGTCGTTCCTTATCTCGCGGGCCTTTTGATTTTGTACGGCCCTACCTGCATCCCCTGGCTCGGACCGGTCCTGTGGTTGGTATTTGCCTGCCTGGGATTGGGAGCGGTCATGATTTCAAAGTTCGGTTCCGGACAATCCTGGAATTTAAATTCATTGATGGAGGAAGAGAAAGATGAGTAACAACGCTAGTAAGAAAAAGAATCACAAGCTACGCAACTGGCTGATCTTCGGTGCAATTGTCCTGGTGGTGATCGCTTTGGTCTTAATCCGGGCCCATAACCAGGCCCTGGCACAAACGACCCAGTATCAAACCGTAAAAGCAGCGCGCGGCACCCTGACGGCCATCGTGGGTGCCACCGGCACCGTGCGCGCCCGCCAGACCGCCAACCTGGCATGGCAGACGACCGGGACGATTGGCACTGTCAGCGTCCAGCCCGGGGACAAGGTGTCGACGGGCCAGGTGCTCGCCTCCCTGGTTCAGACCTCCCTGCCGCAGGGCCTGATCCTGTCCGAGGCTGATCTGGTTACGGCCGAGAAAAACTTGAACGATCTGCTCGAGTCCAAGACTGCCCAGGCCCAGGCTCAGCTGGCTTTGGCGAATGCACAGGATAATTACAATACGACTAAATCCAATTATGACTATGAAACCCAGCGTCACGCCGACCCGGATACAATCCGCAACGCCGAGGCCCAGCTGACCCTGGCCGATCAAAGGGTCAAATTGATGCAGGGGTATTACGACGATACCTCGGGCCTGGCGGACGATAACATCACTCGAGCAAATGCCTACTCCAATCTATACCAGGCGGAGCAGCAGTACACCAATGCTTTGAATGTCTATAACTGGGACTCGGGTCATCCGACGGCGGCGAACATAGCTGATTGGAACGGGAAATTGGCTGTCGCGCAGGCTCAGCTGGAGGATGCCCAGCGCGAATGGGACCGGCTGAAGAATGGGCCGGATCCGAATGACATCGCTGCAGCCCAGGCGCGCGTCGATGCCGCCAAGGCGTCCATTGCGCTGGCTCACATCAGCGCGCCATTTGCTGGAACGATTACCCAGGTCAGCGGGCTGGTTGGTGATCAGGTGGCTCCGGGCACGCAGGCTTTCCGTGTCGATGACCTCTCCAGGTTGCAGGTGGACGTCCAGGTGTCTGAAGTCGACATCAACAGCGTCCAGGTTGGCCAGCCGGTTACTTTGACTTTTGATGCCATCACCGGGAAATCCTACAACGGCAAGGTCGTGGAAGTGGCTCAGGCTGGCGATGTGGTCTCGGGGGCGGTCAACTTCACGGTAACGGTCGAACTGACTAATGCCGATGCCGATGTCAAGCCGGGCATGACCGCCGCGGTGACGATTGTGGTGAAGCAGCTGGAGAATGTCCTGCTCGTTCAGAACGAGGCTGTGCGCCAGGTTAACAACCAGCAGGTGGTTTACATCATTAGCAATAATGTTGTCCAGGAAGTCCCGGTCGTGCTCGGCGCCAGCTCAGATACCTCCAGTGAGGTTGTTTCAGGTGGCCTCAAAGTGGGCGACGAGATTATTCTGAATCCCCCCTCCGGTATATTTTCCGGACAGCGTACAGGCGGTGGCGGCGGCGTCCGCTTCCGCCTCGGCGGTGGTGGAGGTGGTTAATGACCGAAGCCGTCATCGTTGCTAAAGACCTGAACAAGACTTATCAAATGGGCGAGTTTGAAGTATGTGCCCTATGCGGCGTCTCGCTGACGATCAACCGCGGCGAGGTGGTCGCCATCATGGGGCCATCCGGGTCTGGGAAATCGACGCTGATGAATATCCTCGGCTGCCTTGACCTGCCCACCAGCGGCGACTACACCCTGGATGGAGAAGAGGTATCCGACTTGGAAGATGATCAGCTGGCTGATATCCGGAACCGCAAGGTGGGATTCGTTTTCCAGAGCTTCAACCTGCTCTCGCGAACCACAGCCCTTGCCAATGTTGAACTGCCTTTACGCTACGCAGGTCTGACCTCAGGCCGCAGGCAGCTTGCCATGGAGGCACTCGATGCGGTTGGGTTAAAAGACCGGGTTTTACATCGGCCGACGGAGCTCTCCGGTGGACAACAGCAGCGCGTTGCGATCGCCCGCGCCCTTGTCAACAACCCGGCGATCGTTATGGCCGATGAACCGACCGGCAACCTGGATTCCAAGGTCGGCAAGGAAATCATGAGCCTGCTGCTTGATTTGAACGCCAAAAAAGGAACCACATTGATCATCATCACCCACGACCCGAATATCGCCTCCCAGAGTCATCGCATTATTCACCTGCGGGATGGCTTGATCGAGGACCTATGAACATCGCCCAATCCATCCTCGAAGCTCTCGACAGCTTGAACGCCAACCGTCTGCGTTCCGGGTTGACCATCCTGGGCATCATTATCGGTGTGGCAGCGGTCATCGCGATGCTTTCAGTCGGCCAGGGCGCACAGTCCACGATCACCAGCGCAATCAGCGGGATAGGGACGAATCTGTTGTTCGTTTCCGCGGGGAATCTTACCGAGGATGTGACCAACCCGCGTCCGCTGACCCTGGCCGATGCCCAGGCCATCGCTGATCCTCTGAATGCCCCGGATGTGGCGGGGGTGTCTCCCAGCATCCAGGGCGCCGCGGAGGTCAGCTCGACAACCGGGAAAGCTACCAGGAACGGCATCATTGGTGCCACCCCGTCCTATTTCACGATGCAGAATTATTCCGTGACCGAGGGAGGTTTCCTGACGCAGGACCAGCTGCTTGGGAATGCTTCGGTGGCGGTGATCGGCCCTACTATTGCTGATCAATTATTTGGCCGGCACAACGGCCTGGTTGGCCAGTCACTGCGTATCAACGGGCAACCGTTCCGTGTGGTCGGTGTGCTGGCTTCGAAAGGCGGAAGTTCTTTCGGCAGCCAGGACAGCCGGATCATTGTTCCCTTCACCACTGCTCAAGCGCGCCTGATCGCTAACTCCACACCCAACGCCGTTGACGAGCTCCTGGTGCAGGCGACGAGTGCCAGTACGGTAACGCTCGCGACCGATGAAGTCTCCCAGATCCTCCGTCAGCGCCATCGTTCAAAACCCGGGCTGGATGATTTCACCATCTTCTCGCAACAAGATGTGCTTTCAATTGCCACTACCGTGACTGGCGTGTTCACCATTTTCATTGGAGGCATCGCTGCCATTTCCCTTTTGGTCGGCGGGATCGGCATTATGAACATCATGCTGGTCTCGGTCACCGAACGGACGCGCGAGATCGGACTGCGAAAGGCACTGGGGGCGCGCAAACGGGATATCCTGGTTCAATTCCTGACTGAATCCGCTCTGCTCAGCCTTTTCGGCGGGTTGATCGGCATTGCCCTGGGCTGGCTGATTGCTATGCTGATCGGCCGCATTGCCACCGCAACCGGCAACCCATTCAGCCCTACCGTGGGGATCAGCTCGATCCTGCTGGCAACCCTCTTCGCGACTGCGATCGGCCTGTTCTTTGGGATCTATCCGGCCAACCGCGCCGCCGGTCTGGAACCGGTCGAGGCGCTCCGCTATGAGTGAGTCCTGGCCGGGTCCAGAAATTTAGTATTGATCATCAATCCTGCTCCACCTCCTCTCCCCGGCCCGGGGAGAGGATTTTTAATTTCTTCATCTTGACATTGGTATGCAAGACCGAACTTCGCTTTGTCTCGTCTTGCGGATATAATTATTGCGAAATACATGGCTTCAACAAGGAGGAGCGATGGCCATCGAGATTATCCAAATCACCCCGGATGATCTATGGGAATATGCCCGTGTGCCCAGCGCATTCACCGTGAAAAGTATTTTTCAGGTGGACTCGGTCGACGGCGGGCTGGGCGGCTTGATGTTGAAGGAAATTCCAGTCGAGCCCTATGTCAAGAGCTATGATAGGGAAGACGACTCCCCGCTGGCGTGGCCCGTCCAATTCGACCTGCGCGAGTGGGGGCTGTTCCTGGCAAGGGATGGGAAAAAGCCGGTGGGCGGTGCGGCGGTTGGGCTCATCCCCGGCGGCAACCAGGCCCTCGAAGCCCGACCCAGTCTCTGTGAGCTGTGGGATATACGCATTCTGCTCCCGGAGTATTGCGGCGTCGGTATCCCACTCTTTCGGACTGCCGCCCGCTGGGCGCGCCTCCAGGGATACCAGCAGATGAAGGTCGAAACCCAGAATGTTAATGTACCCGCTTGCTGCTTTTACCAGCGCATGGGCTGCACGCTTGGGGTGATCCACCAGTTTGGCTATGCTGCCGTGCCGGTTGTCTCCCATGAAGTCATGTTGAATTGGTATTTGACCCTCTGATCGGATTTGGTGCCCTCAATTTCGTGGATGCGTGCAGGGGTTGAAGCGCAAGGCTCCAGGCTACCAGGACTAATGGCATATCCGACCATTAAAGCGGGCGGAGTATAATTACTTATAAAGAAGCAGGTTCGGTGTATTTACCTGAGATGGAAATGAATTTTTCCTACCTGACCTCTGAAGGAGGAGATATGTACCGGAAATTGAGTAAGTCGCCATTCGTGGGATTGCTCCTGGCAATCCTCCTTGTCATTACATCAGCGTGCAACTTGCCCACAGGGCAGCCGTCCATCCAGGGCAGTTCGGGGATCACTCCTGTCGTATCCGCCAGCGATACAGCTATCCCGGCTGTGACCGTAGCAGCGACACCTTCACCGATCGCCCACAAGGTCATCCCTGGAGATCCACCCGGCTCCTTTGAAAGCCGGATTACCGATCCGGATACGTCGTCGCTCGCTTCCCAGCATCGCGCCAACGCCGGTGAGAATTTTGCCGCCGACCAGTTCGAACGGCCGTTTGACCAGAGCATGACCTACATCCCTGATCTGGATATAAAGAATGCAGATTTTAACCGGGACGATACCTGGTTCTACGTGACCATCAGCCTGGTCGGGCAGGACCCCAAAGGCGGCCTGTTGGGGGATTATGGCCTGGAGCTCGACTTAAACATGGACGGCCGCGGCGACTACCTGATCATGGCCGCTGCACCGAAGGCGACCTGGTCCACGGACGGGGTGGGAGTCTGGCAGGATGCGAACCACGACGTTGGCAGCACCAACCCGATTTACTCGGACGCGCCAACGAACGGGGACGGGTACGAGACGGTCGTTTTTAACCAGGGCCAGGGCGCCGACCCGGACACGGCGTGGGCACGTGTCTCTCCCACTGATCCCAAGGTCGTCCAGATCGCATTCAAACGATCGCTTATCGCGGACAAGAGCCGTTTCCTATGGGGGGCGTGGGCGATCGCGCCGGAGATGTTCCACCCGGACTGGTTCGACTATAATGATCACTTCACCATAGCGGATGCCGGCTCGCCGCTGTCGACATCCCAGTACTACCCGCTGAAAGCCTTCTACTCGGTCGACAACACCTGCCGCTGGGCGGTTGGATTCACGCCAACCGGGACTGAGCCCGGCATTTGCCCGGTTCCGGCCACCCCGACCCCAATCCCGCCGGCGACGATCCGAGGGCTGGTTTTCGATGACCGGAATACGAACGGGGTTTACGATAACCCACCCGATGCCCCTGTGGCGGGAGCCACGATCCGCGTGCGTTCCGGAGGCTGCACTTCTCCTGGCTCAGTTGTCATCACCGGAACGACCAACGCCATGGGCAACTATTCTGTGACAGTACTGGCAGGCAAATACTGCGTGGATGTCCACCCGGATCCGACCATCTCTGGTGGCTGGAACAATAAATCCCCATCGGTCACAGTGACGCTCAGCCCGGGTGGTTCTGCAACCGCTAATTTCTGGTATTGGTTTCTCATTCAATAGGAAAACGATCAGGTACAATTGGTTCGCTAATCTAAAATTTACTTCTAGGATCATGTATGGAACAAAAAATACTCCAACTCAAAACCAAACTCGGCGAAATCGCCGACCTGTCAGTAGCCTCCGGAGTCCTGGATTGGGACCAGCAGGTGAATATGCCGCCTGCTGGGGCAGAGGGGCGGGGTTACCTGCTGGGCACCCTGGGCCGCATCACCCACGACCTGGCCACCTCGCCTGAACTGGGCAGGCTGCTTGACGAGCTCAAGCCGTATGCTGAAACCCTTGACCCTGATTCGGACGATGCCCGCCTGATCCGGCTGGCTGCCCGGGATTTCGACAAGGCCACGCGCGTCCCGTCTGACTTCGTGGTGGAATTCAGCCAGGCGACGACTGTGGCTTTCCAGGCGTGGGTGCAGGCCCGCCAGAAATCTGATTTTGCCATTTTCCGTCCACACCTTGAGAAACTGGTCGAGATGGGCCACCGTTACGTGGCTTTTTTCCCGCCTGCGGACCACCCTTACGACATCCTGCTGGACGAGTTTGAACCAGGGATGAAAACGGCAGACGTCAAGGCCATCTTCGACGCGATCCGGCCGGCACAGGTGGAGCTGATCAAAGCCATCGGCCAGAAACCCCAGGTGGATGATTCCTTCCTGCACCAGCCGTTCGATGAAAAGAAGCAGTGGGATTTTGGTGTTGAGGTCATCACCCAATTCGGCTACGACTGGAAGCGCGGCCGCCAGGATAAAAGCGCCCACCCGTTCACGATTGGGTTCGGCCGCGACGACGTACGCATTACCACCCGCATCTACCCGGACTTCTTGAACGCCATGCTTTTTGGCACGATGCACGAATGCGGCCATGCTCTATACGAGCAGGGCCTCCCGCCAGAGCTGGCTCGCTCGCCCATGGGGACCGCGGCCTCCTTGGCCATCCACGAATCTCAATCGCGCATGTGGGAAAACCTGGTCGGGCGCTCGCTGCCCTTCTGGGAGCATTTTTACCCGTCTTTGCAGAGAACCTTCCCGCAGCTCGCGAAGGTCAAGGTTGACCAGTTCTACCGGGGGATCAACCGGGTCCAGCCATCTTTAATCCGTGTGGAGGCGGACGAGGCGACCTACAACCTGCACATCATGCTGCGCCTGGAAATCGAAATGGCCCTGGTGGAGGGAACGCTCTCTGTCAAGGATCTGCCCGAGGTGTGGAATACACGCATGCAGGACTACCTGGGTGTCACGCCACCGGACGACGCCAGGGGCGTCCTGCAGGATGTCCACTGGTCTGGAGGGATGATGGGCTATTTCTCCACCTATGCCCTGGGTAATCTGGTCTCAGCCCAGTTATGGGAGAAGATCAACCAGGATATCCCCGACCTGGCGGAGCAAATCCGCGGGGGCTCTTTCTCCGAGCTGCTCGGCTGGCTGCACGAGAAGGTCCACCGCTACGGGAAGAAGTTCGAGCCACAGGAACTGGTCCATAAGGTGACCGGGAACAGGATCGATCCGGCGCCCTACCTGCGCTATCTCAACAAGAAATACGCCGAAATCTACGGGCTTTAACTCATTTCCTCCTGCAGAATCGCTGCGGGCGGGCCCATTCTCCCCATGATCAAAGTCATTTTCCGCATTGCCCTGCTTGCCTGCCTTCTCGCCGGGTGCGTCCAAGCCGGTGAGCCTCCAGCGACGAGGATCCCAACGACAACCATCGCCTCCCAGCCTCCTACTCTGATGTCCGCGTCGGCTACTGAGTTGCTAGTGCCATCGGCGACACTTCCCATGCTCACCCCAACCCTGGCCGAGTCTAGTCCAACGGTCGCGGCGAGTCTCACCGGGACAGCCGATCTGCTGCCGACCCAGGCGGATGCCACCCAGGAGGTGACCCTTTATCCCCAGCCTTCGGTGGGTTCGGGGGCGGTCCAGATTCTTACCCCTGGACCGCTTTCGAAGGTGATCTCGCCGATTAAGCTGCGCGCTTACGTACTCCCAGCCTTCGACTATAAGGCCACCGTTGAGCTTTATGGTGAGGATGGCCGCCTGTTGATGCGTGAGATCATCCAGGTCGAAATTGATGGAACGTGGTCTTATGTCTACCAGGAAATCCCCTTCGAAGTACATGCGGCTGGAGAGCTCGGCCGGCTGTCGGTCAGCACCAAGGACGAGTTCGGTCACACCACGGCGATGTATTCCGTCCACGTCCTGCTGCTCTCCGAGGGGACTGAACAGATCAATCCGCCTGGAAATCTGACGGAAAACGCGGTGATCGATTCGCCGTCACCTTCCACGCATATCTCAGGTGGGAAGCTGCACGTGTCCGGTCTGATGCGTCCCTTCAACAGCCAGCCATTGGTCGTCGATCTGGTCGCGGAGCAGGGGAGCGTGATCGGCTCCCGGCAGGCCAATGTGGCTCCGACCCCGGGTGACGATTATGTCCCATTCAGTGTGGACCTGGCTTACAACGTCTCGCAGCCGACAAAAGCCCTGCTTGTCGTACGCCAGGCTGACGACCGTATCACCGGAGGCATGTACCTGTACAGCCAGCCTATCCTCCTTAACCCATGAACGAAAAGATCCGGTTCTGACGGTTGCGATTGTCGAAACAATGACATACAATCTCATGCATGTCTCTTATATATAACCCACATGCTGGCACAATTCAACCAATTTGTCATCGATTTGATCGATGGTCGAATGCTTATTGCCATTAACCCAAGAGGCCATTCCTTAAGCCAAGGATGCCAGATACAAAAGCCATTATGGGATTATCGCTCTATAGCTGATCAATATCATTGAGGAGTCAAATCCGGAATACTCCTAGGGAGAAGTGCTGAATGCCGACGATGAGAGCAATTCAAATAAGTTCGGCCGGAGCTGACTTTGAGCTGGTTAACAAAGAAATTCCAGAACCCAAAGACGGTGAAGTTCTGATCAAAGTGGAAGCCTGTGGAATTTGTCACGGCGATGCTATAACAAAAGATGGACGTTATCCCGGCATTGTTTATCCACGAGTCCCTGGCCATGAAGTCGTTGGGAGGATTAATAAACTGGGACCTGATGTCGCGGGGTGGGAAATTGACCAACGGGTAGGCGTGGGATGGTATGGCGGCCCCTGTCTCCAATGTGATGCGTGTCGAAGGAACGACTTCGACAATTGTACAAGGAGCTTAACCCCTGGCATATCCTTTGATGGCGGTTACGCAGAATATATGACGGTTTCCATGCGAGCCGTAGAGCTTATTCCTTCTGAATTCGATTCCCTGGAAGCAGCACCGCTGTTGTGTGCTGGCAGGACGACATTCTCTGCAATACGCGGCAGCGGGGTTAAAGAGGGCGATCTGGTAGCGATACAAGGCCTGGGCGGTCTTGGACACTTGGCGGTGCAATTCGCCAGGAAAATGGGTTTTAAAACAGTGGTGCTGTCTCGGGGCAGGGATAAAGAAAAGCTGGCCTATAAATTGGGCGCACATGTGTATATCGATACAGAAGCCTCTAATCCCGCGGATGAACTCAAGAAACTTGGCGGGGCGCGGGTTATTCTAGCAACGGCTCCCAATAGTAAAGCGATCTCAGCATTGATCAATGGACTTGGTTTTGACGGCCAGTTGATCATTGTCGCAGCTCCCAGTGAGCCGATACAAATTGTTCCCGGGCAGTTATTCCAGGGACGACGGTCGATACGAGGATGGGTAGCCAGGAAGAGCGAGACTGCGGAAGCGCTGACCTTTTGTGTTAATTCAAAAATCGCACCCATGATTGAAGTTTTTCCATTGGAACAGGCATCGCTGGCTTATGAAAAAATGATGACATCCAAAGTGCTATTCAGATCCGTTCTAAAAATGGATGCCTGAGGATTGAACTTGCAGTAGCCTCATTAGGCACAGCGAAACGATCTGGGCCGTATCCAGTCATGGTCGGTTTTTGAAACGGAGGAAATTTGTTTCAGAATCTTTTCATCTGGAGGCTACTATGTCGGAAATCTCAACCCTAATCCAGGACAGGCGATCCGTGAGGGCGCCCTTCGACCCTAAACGCCCAATTGCAGCTCAGGACTTGCAGCAGATTTTGGAAGCAGCTCGATGGGCACCGACCGCTCACAACATGCAGAATTTCGAGATCCTTGTCGTCGATGATCAGGAGCTACTGGCTAAATTAGGAAATATAAAATCTCCGGTTTCGGAAGTGTTCATCAGGGAGAACTACGCGCAACTTTCCTCTTCCGAGGAAGAGCTACTCCAAAAAAAAGTAGGAATCCTGGGCACCATGTTCCCTCCCGCCTGGAGGACCCCTGGTGCTGATTTTGCGCAGATTGCTCGTGACAGTGAACCTTCGTTCCTGAAAAGTACGATGAGAGATAGTCCCTGCGTGCTAATTGTGGTTTATGATATGAGGAAAAGAGCACCGGCTTCGGAAGGGGACGTTTTAGGGTTTCTGAGTCTGGGTTGTGTCATGGAAAATATGTGGCTTGTGGCTCAGTCTCTGGGTATAGGCCTTCAGATCATGAGCGTCTTCAGCGGGAACCTCGTCGAAAAGGAAGTGAAGAAGATTCTTGATATCCCCGAATACATGAAGATAGCTTTTGCTTCGCGCTTAGGCTACCCCATTTCTACATCTCTCAAATACTTACGGGTACGCCGCGATGTGAGGGATTTCACTCATCATAATCGGTATGGGGCAAAACTTAAATAATTGCTATTCCTAGTTTGCGGGACATCATCCCTAGAGCAATAGACAGCATCCAGATGGTGAGACATCTGCTGGGGTTATTCTAGGCTCGTCTCCTCTGCCTGGCGCAGGGCGAAATCATGGATCAACTCGAAAATTATCTCCGGCGATTCACCCAATAGTGGGGATACTTCTTAATAATCTTTGCCTATGTTCCATCATTAGGTAATGAGCCTGGTATCTAAAAAGGGAGGTCTTCACTGTCTGGGGAAAGATATGGGCAAGGACCAAATTATTTTGATCAAATAGGATTGTGCAATATGTCGGTGAGATTAAATTCAACTCATAAAAATGGGAAACTCAACTCGGATAGAGTCGAGTTGAGTCAACGGTTTGGCTAGCGGCAACGGCTTTAAGGAGAATTCCGTTGTCGATTGCGCCGCATTTCAGGGTATGGGTCCAGCCGTTGACCGTCGTCTGCATGGCGCCGATCTCGACCGAAACGAGAAGGGGGGCCGTGACAACCGCCAGAATTCCACCCACGATGGTTCCCAGGATCAGGTCCGTGATGATTTTTCCGAGCATACGATCATGCCTCCTTTCGCGGCCCTCACTGGCACCGCGCACCAGCGGAATGGCTCAGCGGCGAGCGGACTGACGAGACTCGCCGGATGCGAAGCCGTGAAATTCGGGCGCATGCCCTCGGGCGGGCGCAGCCCAGCCCGCCCTCCGGTGTTGGGCAGAATCCATTGTGCACTATTGAATGATAGTAGCCTCATACCCCACACTGGTTCATCATGAAGAAGCTACCAACTTATACTTGTGTAAGCAACCAGGTTAGTGCCTTGTCTTTATCTTGAAACACAGAAAGTTGGTATCCCTGATTGAGGCATATTGACTCAAAAAATCTAAAATGCCCCTCATGTTCTGGCCTGATTATCTCCGCAATCTTGATACCCAGGGTTACGCCGATAAAACGGAATATTTTCGGTCGGGTATAGGTAGCGGAGGTATCTCCGATCACGCCTACAACATTGCGATGATCGATTAAAGCTTTTGTCACCCCACGGCTTTTCATAGTCTGAGCTATGGCTTTTGCCATATCTATCGTGCCATCACCATCAACCATGCCACTAGTGACAATTTCAACATATCTATCTTCGTCGTGTATTACAATGTTCCATTCCATATCATGACCTTCGCCTACAATATCGCTATTTTTATCTATAATAAGCCATCTGTTGACCAAAAATAGCCATCCTTGCCGGGACAAGATTATAGCACAATTCAAATTTCCACTTCTTGTCTCAACCTTGGCTCTTTAGGAATTAGCGTGGTAGCCCCCATAGGTGGGGGGTAAAAAGGGCGAGTAAAATCAAGCTAAAGAGATGAGAATGGCAAATGCACAGGTAACCATACCATTAGAAATACCCGAAGTGCGTGTGCTCAAGAGTGAAATCAACAAAGAAGGCGAATTGATCATCACGATCGAGAGCACCAAAGAGACGGCGGTTTGTCAACGCTGTGGCAGGGTCATCCGGAAAATTCACGGCTACGAGGATTGGGTGAAGGTTCGATATCTGCCCGTCTTCGGACATCCGACCTATCTTCGCTATCGTCCGAAACGGTATCGCTGTGATCAGTGTGATGGACATCCAACGACCTCCCAGCGCTTGGACTGGCATGAGCCTAATAGTCCGAACACATTCAGGTACGAGCAACACATTCTGTTACAGTTGGTGAACGCCACCGTGGAAGATGTGGCGATCAAGGAGAGATTATCCTACGATAGTGTGCTGGGCATTCTGGAGCGCTGCATAGAGACACGGGTGGATTGGTCAGAATATATGCGGTTAGACACCTTAGGGTTGGATGAAATCGCCTTGAAAAAAGGCCATCGAGATTTTGTGGTGATCGTGACCGCCCGAATGGAGGGCGGGCGCATCGTAATTTTGGGTGTTTTGGCAGACCGGCAAAAGGAAAGCGTGGTCGAATTCCTGCGCTCGATCCCGGAACGGCTGAAAAAGACGGTTGGATCGGCCTGCTGCGACATGTACGAAGGCTTTACCGAAGCGATCCGAGAAGAACTGCCGGAGGTGCGCCTCGTCATTGATCGCTTTCACGTGACCCGCTCTTATCGCCAGGGTGCGGACGATTTGCGCCAAGCCGAACTCAAAAGGTTGAAACGCAAACTATCCGAACCGGAATATAAAACGCTGAAAGGAAGCATGTGGGCTTTTCGCAAAGAAAAGCAGGCTTTGACTTCTGAAGAACGTCAGGCACTTGCCCGGTTGTTCCGCTTTGCGCCTGATTTGAAACGGGCGTATGATTTTCAAAACCGCCTGACAGATATTTTTGACCAGAACCTATCGGTCCAAACGGCCAGCACCAAGATCAGACAATGGATCATCCAGGTTGCCAAAAGTGGGTTGCGCTGCTTCGATAAGTTCATTGACACACTCGCTCGCTGGTGGAATGAGATCATGAATTTCTTCGTGGCGCGCGAAACCAGTGGCTTTGTGGAAGGCTTCAATAACAAAATCAAGGTGCTCAAACGACGCTGCTATGGATTAACTAACTTGGCACATCTCTATCAGCGTATTTTTCTCGACTTGGAAGGCTACAGGCTTTTTGCCTGACCACCATATGTGCCCTTTTCACGGAGATTCCCAAAGAGCCTCAACCTTTCCAGTTTTGGCTAGCGTATTCTGCCCAACGACCCATCACGGAGGGAAGCGAGACTGGCCGGCGTGATTTTTCGCCGCCAGTTGAGCCGTCCGGTGCAAGCGCAGGTTGGGCGTATTTTTGTTAATCCGGTTTCACACACAGAAGACATTTATCTTGATTTATACATTGCTTAATACTTGAGTTTAGAGTAGCGCACTAAGCGCAAAAAAAGCGCTGACGAAAAACCTGAACTTTAACAATCGATGCAGTCAATCAGAAAGTAGTCATGGGCTTGCAGTGGCCGGGTTTTGCCCCGTTTTCGCCTTTTTGATCACAGGAAACCGTATTCTGGGGTTGGGCCGATAGCCTTTGGTGCGTCCTGTGCCTTTTCCAGTGACTCTGGGTGATCGAGCGGGTGTGCCCAACTGCAATAAATATCGTAAAGCGGTTCTTTGTACCTGGCCAGGGGTCAGTTCTTTCTGTTGGCCATCCCGAATGCGGGGCTGCCAGGCTGGGCGAGCATCTGCAACGGCTTCCCGCATCAACAGCAACTGCCAGTAAGCCAGTGCACACAACCACATCCATTGCTCTGTGCCGACCAGGTCGTTCGAGCGACTGGCATTCAAACCCATATGCTGTTTGAGGAAGCGGAACATATGCTCGATGGCGAACCTCCACAAGTACATCTTGCAGAGATCCTGGAGAGAGACCGTCAGTGGCCCAGTCCAGAACAACCACATGGGTCTTTTATAGCGGGGCTGCCCATCTGCTTTCAGAAACTCGACCCGCAGCAGCATCCCCACCAGCGTGGAAAGCTTTTTGAAATGCAATCCCTGCCAGGCCTGCAGACGAACCGTTTGGGAGCGCAACTGAAATGTCTCCGTACGATCCGGTAGCCGAGGCGGGCTGGAGAGCTTGAAGCGAGGTCCATGTTTGCAAGGGGCGCCCTTTTTCCTCGCCTGGCGAGCCTTCGGCTGCTCGTACAAGATCAGGTTGCTACGCAGTCGAACGAGCGCAAAGGTGTTCTTCAGCAGCAAAAAGACTGCCAAAAAGACCTGATTCCCGTACAGACTGTCTTCCACCACCACTTTGGGCTCGGGGTTACGCTGGTCCAATTCCTGGACTTGCAGGCTGCCTACCTGGTTATCGCTCAACTCCGCATCTATTCGTCGCAGATCCTGTGGCGCCACCCAGGAGGTACCCCATTTCAGCAGCCGCACCAACCAGGAGTACTTGTGCCCATACCGCACCGGCTCGTCCTTCTGGCTTTTCAGGGAACAGCGTTCCGGCAAGGTCTCTGCCTCTGGACGTTCATTCGGCGTCGCATCCAGCCCGTATACTTCATATCCAGCAATCGTTTCACTGTCGCCAGGCTGAAATGACAGCAGGGTTTCCGGTAGCCTATCCAGATCGAACTCTGCATTACGAAGTGTATCGTAGACCATGCTGAACTTGCGCCGAAATGGCGTTTCTTCGCTCAGAGCCACTGGAGATTCAACATGACTGGCTACTGTCAGGGCATCGATCAGATCCATAACAGCGTCCGGACGTTTGCGCAGATTCTGATATACTGCGTCTCGGAATTGTTGGATGAGTTTTTCTGTCACAAGAAAACTTCTACCAGCAATTCCACTTTTTGTTAAGGTCCAGATTCCTCTATTGGAACTCTAAACTCAAGTTAATAATCTCAAGAAGTGATTTTATAAATGAATAGAAATCAACTATTGATTTATAACCAATATCTTCACCATTACCTATTTCGTTTAATGGTTGTGCTTCTTCAAACGCCTTTTCCAATTCCTTTTTTGAATACTTTTTTGGTTTTTTATTTTCATAATAATAACGTAATCCCCAGATAGAACCCTCTTCCTCCGACGTTTTACTAAGCGGTGGAATTCCGCTTTTAATTTGACTAATGATTATTTCAAGTGTATTTTGGGCTAATTTTAGGTCATCATTTTTCAGGCAAACAATTTCCTGAAGTAAAAAATCAAGACCATTCATTTTTAAATCTTTACAAATAAGACTAAGAGAATGCTGAAACCACCAATTTCTAGAACTACTTATTCGTACTCCATTTTCTATACGTTTTTCCCAGCTTTCTGATAATATTTCTTCAACTGAATGCCAACTCGTTAGACTATTTGGAATCTCTGCGAACTTTATTGGTATATAGAAGACTGGAATAAAATGGCTCATTTCAATACCTTACATTTTAGACCTGCATAATAACGCCCCGTTCGAGCGGCGTGTAGCGTCCGCTCGAACGTGTTGCGCATGAGCGGCGCACCGGCGCTTACATCAGGATACCGCTCACGGCGTCCGCTCGATGCGCTTGTTAGCCGGCGGCCTCAGATGGACGGGGTCATTGTCTTCGTCAGCTCTTCGCTCGGTACCGAACGTAGACCAGACCGTTGTCGAACCTGCGTTCATCGAGAAGTTCGAGCTTGACGGAGATCTTGCCGGGCAGATAGGGATTGCCGCCGCCCGCGATGATCGGCGCGATGAGGAGGTGATATTCGTCGACAAGGCCAGCTCGAATGGCATGCGCTGCGAGTGTCGGACCGCCCACCTCAAGATCGCGGGTCGCTCCTGCCTTGAGTTCCCGTACGACGTCCGCCTCGAATTTGCGCTCGAGCCGCGTCTTGGCCGTAGTGACCCGCTGCAGCGTCGTCGAGTACACGATCTTTTCAGCTGCCTGCCAAATCGGCGCAAACTCCATCGCGGCTGGTGTCTGATCGGGAAGTACGTCCGGCGACTCCCAAACGGCCACCGACTCGTATATCTTGCGCCCAAAGAGATAGGTGCCGATCTGCCTCTCGCGATTGTTGATGACGGCGTGGACTTCGTCACTAAGCTCCGCCCAATCGAAGTTGCCGGTTTCATCCGCAACATAACCATCCAGCGACGTAAACGCGGAATAGATCAGTTTGGCCATCGTGCATCCTCCGTTTCTTGATCAGCCCTTGAGAAGCCGCATACAAGTCCGGATAACCATGAGTTGATGAAATTTTTTTTGACTGTCTTGAAAATACCTAACCAGCGGTACAAAGAGCGGGTTGCTGCAGAGAAACCGAATAACCCAACTGCTCAAGCCGCTTAACGAGACGTTTTGCTGTGGCTTCTGGGCGCCGTTTATCGAAATAATCACCGCCCATGTCACGATAAGGTTCCTTACGTTCGATCAGATGGTAAGCAATCACAAGGATTGTATGTTCCAAGGCAACCGTCGCTTTCTTTTTTCCTCGACGAGCAGCCACGCGGCGATATTGAGCCGACAGGTAAGTGTTCCTGGAATGTGAGGCGGCATGGGCAGCCTGGTTCAGTGCAGAGGACAACGCCTTATTTCCTTTGGTCGTCTTGCCAGAACGCCGCTTGCCTGCGCTTTCGTTATTGCCAGGAGCAACGCCAGCCCAAGAGGCCAGATGCTCTGCGGTTGGAAAGCGGCTCATATCAGTTCCGATTTCGGAAACGATAATTTCGGCGATCTCACGCCCGACTCCTGGAATAGTGTCCAACAAGGTTGCCGCTTCTTCAAAAGGTCGGCAATATTCCTGAACTTGCTGGTTGAAACGTTCTATTGCTTCGTCCAGGTTATCGATTTGGCAGAGCAATTCCGTCAAGATAAAACGGTGGTGAGACTTGACCCGCCCTTCCAGAGCCTTCGCCAGCAGATCCCGTTTCTCACGCATCCGCTTCTGTGCCAATTCGGCCATCTCGGCCGGGCTGCTCTGACCTTGGATGAGTGCTTCCAGCATCGCACGCCCGGATACACCCATCACATCCGAAGCCACACTCGCCAGTTTGATGTTGGCGCTTTCCAGCACCTTTTGCACTCGGTTAACCAGTGTCGCTCGCTCGCGCACAAAAGTGCTCCGAGAGCGAGTTAATTCACGCAGCTCCCGTTGCCCAACTGGTGGAACGAAACTTGCATTCAGCAACCCATGTCGCAGAAGATCAGCAATCCACTCGGAGTCCTTGACATCTGTTTTGTGACCGGGAACAGCTTTGACATGCTGGGCATTCACCAACAAAACTTCAAAGTTGTTCTCCAGAATGTTGAAAACAGGCTTCCAATATTCTCCGGTACTCTCCATGGCCACATGAGTTACACTATAGCCCGTCAGCCAATCCGAGAGCCCCAACAAATCAATCGTCATGGTCCCAAACGTCCGCGTCTCTTTCCGCAGACCTTCTTGCCCATCAGTAACTATGACAGACGCTACCACGGTCTTCTTATGCACATCCAAGCCAGCACAATGCGTATGGACAACTTCCATTGCAATCTCCTCTCTTGAATTGCGGCTGACTTGGATACCCAGAAAGACAGAGACTGTCTTACGTGCTTCCTATACAAGCGAGCGACAATTAGCGGTGCCTGAAGGTATCCGGATCAATCTCCACTACAGGCTCGTGGCACCAGTCAAAAAACGATCTCTGTGTCAGCCGACTGGCACCCTGTATAGCACATTTTCATGCTTTGCGGTGTCCAGCAGACATGACATCTCCACTGCAATTACTCGATTTTTCAAAATTGCAAATAATTCTCTCCCACTTTCACCTTACGAAAATGGCGCGCAGACCTTTTTGCAGTAGAATCTTTTTTTATATATCACACACTGAGCTTAAAATGTGTGATAGAAAAGTTTTCCTGATCGACTCATAGTTGGTCTGTTTGTTGAGATTTGTTTTTGGAGTGTGAGAAATGGACTCGGTAGATATTATCAAAAAGCTAACTCAAGGTCGGGATTATCCGAGATATGCTGAGGGCGGTGACAAACTCATATCGGCGTACTACGCATTACCCCTTCAGGAAGGAAAGGAGTTGGCAAAATACGCTCTCAATTTGGAAGATAACAATACTCGTCGGGCAATACTAACAAACTTAGCCTTCCTTGTTCCTGGTTCCTTATCTGACATACATATAGAAATTCTTGAACGGGAGCTGGATCATTCTGGAAAATTATTTATGAGTGCATCTGATGAAGTGTGCCATCAAGTGGTCCATAAATTGGATCAGGAACCGGACCCAAAACGCAGGCTTGACTTGACCCAGGCTCTGGCGTGGATTGGCAGCATAAAGGCACAAGAAAAATTAGCGGAATTGGCCCATACCCCGATTGATTTGCCCGGCAGAATCATTAAGAATATCGAAGAAATCATCCCTGTTGCTGGTTGGGAATTAACAAGTGATGGAAAAAGACGGAATTTATATTACTCTGAAAGTTATTCTTTAAATTTTATAGATACGGAAAGCTTGGAGTATTTGGAAGAAAATTGTCCTTGGTGCAAAAGGCCGCTATTTGTACCCTTCGATTTTAAGATTTCAGATCCGCGATTAGAATTCCTGGGTCTCCAAGGTGATTCTCTCAGGATTTCCACGTGCATTAATTGCGCAGAATATTCATCCATTTTTACGAAAGTCGATACGCAAGGTCTATCCCAATGGAGCAAGCTAAATGTCAGGCCTGACTATCTTAGAACTGCAACAGAGAACGAGATAGAGGAATCTTGGTATCCGCCTAAATTCAAAATTGGTGCCAGAAAAAAATCACCATATGAACAATCTGTATACTTGCCTACGTTTTCTAGTAATCAAGTTGGTGGTTTTCCTGATTGGGTCCAGGCACCAGAATTCCCCTATTGCCCAAGTTGCCATAGAAGGATGATATTTTTAGCGCAATTTGATGTCAGCGTTGTTTACTACGCCTTTACTTGCATGGATTGTAAGATGGCTGCTACGTTGGTCCAAGCAGATTGACTTTGAGAAGAAACCCCAACACCAACTAGCGGACAGCGGCCGCCGTTGACCCAACTCGACTCAATTTGAGTTGGGTTTTCATTTTTATGAGTTGACTTTTACTTCTTCGACATGTTGCAGAATCCCCAAATTTTTTGGCTCTTTGGGAATCTCCGTGAAAAGGGCACATATGGTGGTCAGGCAAAAAGCCTGTAGCCTTCCAAGTCGAGAAAAATACGCTGATAGAGATGTGCCAAGTTAGTTAATCCATAGCAGCGTCGTTTGAGCACCTTGATTTTGTTATTGAAGCCTTCCACAAAGCCACTGGTTTCGCGCGCCACGAAGAAATTCATGATCTCATTCCACCAGCGAGCGAGTGTGTCAATGAACTTATCGAAGCAGCGCAACCCACTTTTGGCAACCTGGATGATCCATTGTCTGATCTTGGTGCTGGCCGTTTGGACCGATAGGTTCTGGTCAAAAATATCTGTCAGGCGGTTTTGAAAATCATACGCCCGTTTCAAATCAGGCGCAAAGCGGAACAACCGGGCAAGTGCCTGACGTTCTTCAGAAGTCAAAGCCTGCTTTTCTTTGCGAAAAGCCCACATGCTTCCTTTCAGCGTTTTATATTCCGGTTCGGATAGTTTGCGTTTCAACCTTTTGAGTTCGGCTTGGCGCAAATCGTCCGCACCCTGGCGATAAGAGCGGGTCACGTGAAAGCGATCAATGACGAGGCGCACCTCCGGCAGTTCTTCTCGGATCGCTTCGGTAAAGCCTTCGTACATGTCGCAGCAGGCCGATCCAACCGTCTTTTTCAGCCGTTCCGGGATCGAGCGCAGGAATTCGACCACGCTTTCCTTTTGCCGGTCTGCCAAAACACCCAAAATTACGATGCGCCCGCCCTCCATTCGGGCGGTCACGATCACCACAAAATCTCGATGGCCTTTTTTCAAGGCGATTTCATCCAACCCTAAGGTGTCTAACCGCATATATTCTGACCAATCCACCCGTGTCTCTATGCAGCGCTCCAGAATGCCCAGCACACTATCGTAGGATAATCTCTCCTTGATCGCCACATCTTCCACGGTGGCGTTCACCAACTGTAACAGAATGTGTTGCTCGTACCTGAATGTGTTCGGACTATTAGGCTCATGCCAGTCCAAGCGCTGGGAGGTCGTTGGATGTCCATCACACTGATCACAGCGATACCGTTTCGGACGATAGCGAAGATAGGTCGGATGTCCGAAGACGGGCAGATATCGAACCTTCACCCAATCCTCGTAGCCGTGAATTTTCCGGATGACCCTGCCACAGCGTTGACAAACCGCCGTCTCTTTGGTGCTCTCGATCGTGATGATCAATTCGCCTTCTTTGTTGATTTCACTCTTGAGCACACGCACTTCGGGTATTTCTAATGGTATGGTTACCTGTGCATTTGCCATTCTCATCTCTTTAGCTTGATTTTACTCGCCCTTTTTACCCCCCACCTATGGGGGCTACCACGCTAATTCCTAAAGAGCCAATTTTTTTAACTTGACGCGCATAAGCCGGAGTGATACAATACCGGCTCGCTCCAAACGGCGCGGGGTAGAGCAGTGGCAGCTCGTCAGGCTCATAACCTGGAGGTCGCTGGTTCGAGTCCAGCCCCCGCAACTGAAAGCACACCGAAGACCGCCGGGCTCCTGAAAATGGAGTAGCCCGGCGGTCTTCGGTTAAGCAGGACCCGGCTCAAGGAGAAAATTCCATGAACCGTAGACCGCCGGGCCTGGAAACCGTAAAAGCCGTTCAAGGCTTCCTTCAGTTCAAGGCCGCTGAAGGACTGAGCGCAAGGACGATCGAGTCTTATGCGCGTGACTTGCACCAATGGATGGAATATTTGGGGGAAAGACAGGTCGGCCAGATCGCTGCCGTAGATCTGCGCCAGTACCTGGCCTACCTGCTGACCGAATATCAACCCCGCCGGCTCACCGGCCACAACGAAGAAAAACTTTCCCCGAAGACTGTGCGCAATGTCTGGGTCACACTTGCGTCGTTCTTCCATTGGGCCAGCGACGAGTTTCAGATCACCAATGTGATGAAAACCGTGCCGGCACCGAAATTTGAGATCCCCCCGGTCGAACCCTTCAAGCGGGAGGACGTCGAAGCCATTCTGAAAGTTTGCGACTTCTGCCGGGAAGCCAAAACGGACGACCGCCACAAGTTCAGCATGCGCAGGGCGACCGGCTATCGGGATAAGGCCATCATCATGCTGCTGTTGGATACGGGGGTGCGCGCATCCGAGCTGTGTGCACTGCGCATCGGCGATATTGAGATGCAGACCGGCAAGGTGCAGATCCGCCATGGGGTTGCAGGGGGTGCCAAGGGCAGGAAAGGCAGGATCGTCTACCTGGGGAAGACCTCACGCAAAGCCCTGTGGCGCTACCTGGTGAATCGCGAGGACGGGGAAGATCCGGAAGCGCCGCTTTTCATCGGTCACTTCTCCCGTCCACTGACCCGGGATGGCCTGCGTCAGCTGGTCGCCTCGCTGGGGGAGAAGGCAGGCGTCAAAAAGGTCTATCCTCATCGATTTCGTCATACGTTCGCGATCACCTATTTGCGTTCGGGTGGAGACCTGTTCACCCTGCAGCGTTTGCTGGGCCATGCCACGTTGGAGATGGTGCAGCATTATGCCCGCATTGCAGAAATCGATGTGGAAAGCGCCCACCGGAAAGCCAGCCCGGCCGATAACTGGCGCCTGTAGGTTCAGCAAGCAGCATTCATCAAAACAGGAGGATCCTATGTGCATCAAGAAGGATCTTGACGGAAAAACCATCGAGGAGATGACGTTGTGGGAATTACTGGTAAAGCTGTATTTCGATTGGATGACTTTCCTCTTTGTCTTATCAATGATCGCGGCGGTTGTGACCGCGATCGTTCTGGTAGTGATTGTTTTCTAATTGGGCCATTTGGATTGATGGCCTGAATTCCTCCTATCAGTCCAGCCATCCGAACGGGAAGGTCAAGGCTAGGATGTGCTTCGGCGTGGAGGTGTTCGTTGAAGTGATGGTCGGTTGGCCGCACTCCGGTTTTTACACGCTGGCCGGCTTATTCCCTTCACTAAAGGGATTCGTCAATCCCTGGGATCTCCAACGGGGATATGTTCCGGAGGGCGTCACTTACGTGAACTTTCTGCCGGCCTGGTGGGATACCTTCGAGTTGTTTCTCTGGGGTTTGATCGACCATGTCCCCCATGGGCCGGTGGCATACTGCCGGATCGCGACGCCATGATTTAATACATCCTTCCAGACCAGTCGAGCGGATATTGGCATCACGAGAGCCGGGGCTCCATTCCCGGCTCTCGTAACAAGAGGAGAAGGAGATTGCTCGATGTCTGGGCGACGTCCCGGCAGTTTTCGATTCCGGCGAATCGGTGACGACCATCACCGCCCGTCGGGTATTCGATTTTTGGGCCAGCATGAGCAACACCTATTACGGTCTTGTTGGGGGATGGCGACTGTGTAATCCTGAAAACGGAAGTATACTTTCTCTGAGGAACCCGGATGAATGACCGTGCCAAATTTGAAGCCGCGAGAGATTACAGGCGAGTTTCCCTTATCTCGTCGTTGAGCCAACACGTTTGTCTGAAATGACCTCAAGGAAGAATCGCTGAAAATGCCTCAGCCCACGAAAATCGTCAAGTCCAAACAACGCGTCGCCGACCACGGGGAAGTTTTCACCCCGGCGTGGATGGTCAAGGCGATGCTCGACTTGGTGAAAGACGAGACGGAGCGCATTGACTCCCGCTTCCTGGAACCGGCGTGCGGGAGCGGAAACTTCCTGGTGCAGATCTTACGACGTAAGCTTGCCGCTGTGGAACTCAAGTACGGAAAATCGGACTTCGAGCGGCAGTCCTATGCGCTACTCGCGTTGATGTGCATCTATGGCATCGAGCTGCTGGCGGACAATATCGCCGAGTGCCGTGCGAATGTTCTGGAGATCTTTGCCGAGTACCTAAACCTGGATGAGTCGGATGAACTCTATCGCGCCGCGTCCTACGTGCTGTCGCAGAACCTCGTGCATGGCGATGCGCTGACGATGCGCACCCACGACGATAAGCCGATCATCTTTGCCGAGTGGGGCTACCTGGGCAAAGGCAAGTTCCAGCGGCGCGACTTCCACCTCAACACCCTCACCCTTTCGTCGGCCTTCAGTGTGGAGGGATCGCTCTTCGCCCAACTGGGGAAGCACGAGCTCTTCACACCGGCTAAAACCTACTCGCCGATGACGGCAAACGAATTGGCTGCGCTCGGCGACGCCCCGCAGGAGGCCAAATGAGCGCTCAAGCAAGCTTCGCACTGCGCGGCCGCAACCCGGATGTGCTGACTTGCATCGCCAACCTCTCCAACGACGAGGTTTTCACGCCGCCGGAGTTCGCCAATCGGATGCTGGACACGCTGGCCGAGGCGTGGGCGGTAGACCACGGCGGCGCGAACCTTTGGGCGGACAAGACAGTGCGGTTTCTCGTGATTGTTCCAAGATTGGTAAATTGGGTGGTATAAAAGGATTTCCGGAGCAACTGTGAATTGTCCCGGAAATCCATACAGAAAGGCACATCAGCACCATGCGCCTCAAGTTGATTTTACCAAGAGTTGATCCCGATACCTATATAGAACCGGAGCATTGCCCTCATCCCGGCTGCCCGGGCAAGCACTTCTTCCCCATGCAGGAGGTCCAGAAGAATGTGCGCGATAGCCAGTACGAGACGGTGAAAGCCCGGCGATACAAGTGTCTGCGGTGCGGGCATACGTTCCGGGTGTATCCCCAGGGAGTGAGTGCAGCACAGGTCTCACAGCGGCTGAAAGGGATGGCGGTGATGCTGTACCTGTTGGGCTTGAGCTACGGGGCGGTGGTGATCATGTTGGAAGCCCTGGGGGTAAATCTGAGCAAGAGTAGTGTGTATCGCAGCCTACAGGCGGCTGCGGAGGTGGTGCCGGGATTGAAGCAGCAAGAGCTGCTGCAGGGGTATCGGACGAAAGCGTTGGGAGCCGACCTGACCAGTGTGAAATGTAAAGGGAAATGGCTGAGCCTGGGGGTGACGGTGGATCCATTGACAGGCTGGGTATTGAGCATTGACCAGCTGGAGTCCGAAGATGCGCAGACCCTGCAGAAGTGGATCGAGCCAATCGCCGAGAGCGTCGGGGCGCACACCCTGGTCACGGATGATGCAGATGCGTTGAAAACTGCTGCGGATGACAGTGGGCTGTTCCATCAGGTGTGCAAGAGCCATGTCGGCCGCAACACGGACGAGTTGATCGCCAGCCTCAGCCAGGCCATCCAGCTGGGACGGGATCCTTCCCTGGCCGAACTGCACATCCAAGCTTCCCAGGCCCTGGAGGATCTGCGCCGCCTGGGGGAGCTGATCCATTCCCGCCAGCCTGACCAACAGGCGGAAGTTCAAGCGATGTATGAGCGTTATGCCATGGCGCCTGCCCCTACCAAAGGCGCCACCGCCAGCCTCGCCTACCGCCTCCGCAATCTCTTCCTCGACCGCTGGAACCTCTGGCCGCGCTTGACCTTCTACCGCACCTGGAAAGATGCGGCCGGAACCCCTCTCCTGGATGGCACCAATAATGCCTGCGAACGCGCCATCGGCTGGTGGATCAAGGAACGCTATCGCACCATGCGGGGCTACAAACGCGATCAGTCCGCCCTGAACGTCAGCCGCCTGATTGCCCACTGTGGCAATCACCTCAATTCAGGCCTGGATTTGGCTACCTTATTCGCCTGATCCAGGCTCGCCAGTTTCCTTCCCCGTTATTCCTTGCCCCTTGGTCGATGCTTTACCAAATTTGGAACAGTCACGGTTTCTCGACCCGTGCACGAAGTCGGGCGTGTTCCTGCGTGAGATCACCAATCGTCTGACCAGGGGCCTAGCGGATGAGATTCCGAGCCTCGAGCAGCGCGTCGATCATATCCTGACGATGCAGGTGTTCGGCATCGGCATCACCTATCTCACCAGCCTGCTGGCACGGCGCAGCGTGTATTGCTCGAAGCACGCCCAGGGCAAGCACTCCATCGCCAGATCGTTTGCCAGTGACGCGGGGAATATCTGGTTCGAGCGGACAGAGCATACGTGGGTGGATGGCAGGTGCGCGAACTGCGGAGCGAGCCAGAAAATGCTCGACCGGGGCGATAATCTTGAGACCCATGCCTATGCATTCATTCATACCGATAACATCAAGACTCGGGCGGCCGAGTTATTTGGAGGCGATATGCAGTTCGACGTGATCATCGGAAACCCGCCATATCAACTGAGCGATGATGGCTTTGGAACGAGCGCAACACCCATCTATCAGCGCTTCGTTGAGCAGGCTAAGGCGTTGGAACCGCGCTACCTGACGATGGTCATTCCTGCTCGTTGGTTCGCCGGTGGCAAAGGACTGGATGAGTTCAGAGAGTCGATGCTCGCCGACGATCGCCTGCGCTCAATTGACGATTTCCTCAGCGCGGCGGAGGTCTTTCCAGGGGTGGGTCTCAAGGGTGGCGTTTGTTACTTCCTTTGGGACCAGAACGATCCCAGGCCCTGCCGCGTCACTACCCATTTCAAGGACTGGCCTATCTCGACGGCCACCCGCCCGCTCCTCGAAGAGGGCGTGGATGTGTTCGTCCGCTTCAATGAAGGGTTGTCCATCCTCAAGAAAGTCGTTGCTGTCGAATCCGGGCAAGATCACACACTGTCGCTACCAGAAAGCAAGCGTTTCGACCGGATGGTTAGTTCCAGAAAGCCGTTTGGGCTAGAGACAACGTTCAAAGGCAAGGTCGCGAAGGGTACCGGTGACCTACTGATTTATCAGAATGGCGGTACGGCATACGTCACCAGAAGATCAATTTCGACTGGCACTCACCTTATCGATAAGTGGAAGGTTTTCACAGGCCGAGCTGCTCCGGGAACCGGCAATAAGGACACCTACCCGCACAAGATCATCAGCACGCCATTCGTTGGGGAGCCGGGAACCATCTCTTCGGAGACCTACCTCTGCATCGGCCCGTTCGACTCGAAGGCTGAGGCCGAGAGTGTCCTGTCCTACCTCTCTTGTAAGCTGACTCGCCTCCTAATACTTCTGCACAAGCCATCTCAGGACACGACGCGCAAGGTCTACACATTCGTTCCAACCCAGGAGTGGACAAGGAAATGGACAGACGAGGACCTCTACGCTAGATATAGCATCTCGGCAAGTGAGATTGCGTTCATCGAAAAGGTTGTCCGTCCGATGGACCTCGCCAGCAAAGATGCTGATGAGGTTGATCCTGATGAGTAAAACCATCGAGGAAATCCTTGTACAGAAGCCGGAAGCCCAGCCGCGCATCTATGCCTACTCGATCGACGACGAGGCGCATAGGGGCTTGCTCAAGGTCGGGCAGACGGCGCGCGATGTGAAACAGCGCGTGGCCGAGCAGGTCAAGACCGCCGCCATCAAGAACTATACGATCGAACTCGACGAGTCCGCCGGGCGTCCCGACGGCATCTTCTTCACCGACCATGACGTGCGCTCCACGCTCGTCCGGAAAGGTTTCGAAAACGTCGAATTGGAATGGATGCGTTGCACGGTCGCGGACGTGGCGACCGTGCTCACCGAACTACGCACCGGCCAGCGGTTCAGCGGCACGCATCACGAAACCTTCACGATGCGCCAGGAGCAGGCCGAGGCCGTGAACAAGACCCACGCCTACTTCCACTCGATCTGGCAGGAGGATATGAACGCCGTCCCGCGCTTCCTCTGGAATGCGAAGATGCGCTTCGGCAAGACCTTCACCGCTTACCAACTCGCCAAGAAGCTCGGTGCCAAACGTGTGCTCGTCGTCACCTTCAAGCCTGCCGTCGAAGATGCATGGCAGACGGATCTCGAATCCCACACGGATTTTGATGGGTGGGTATACCTGTCCCGCCACAATGGCGGCGATCCGCGCAAGGTCAGCCGTCGTAGGCCGGTCGTCTATTTCGGTTCTTTCCAGGACCTGCTTGGCCGCGATGATGCGGGCAACATCAAGCCGAAGAACGAATGGATCCACAAAGAGAAGTGGGACCTTGTGGTGTTCGACGAGTACCACTTCGGCGCGTGGCGCGACACCGCCAAGGAACTGTTCGAGGGCGAGGATGACGCGGTCGCGAAGAAGGAGACCGGGCTCGAGTACGGTAGCGGCCTGGAAGAGGTGAACGAGGATCTGAGCGAACTTTCGGAGGACGAGATCGCGTTCCTGCCCATTACAACCAGGGCCTATCTCTACCTTTCCGGCACGCCGTTCAAGGCGC
This sequence comes from uncultured Chloroflexia bacterium, assembly GCA_963753465.1. Taxonomy (GTDB): domain Bacteria; phylum Chloroflexota; class Anaerolineae; order Anaerolineales; family Villigracilaceae; genus UBA877. The sequence goes on along the minus strand of CAVWCJ010000002.1, from coordinate 180,165 downwards.
TGGCCACGGGCGAGTTCATCGAAGAACAGATCTTCAACTGGACGTACACCGACGAACAGCGCGCCAGGCAGGAGTTCGCCGCACAGAACCCAGGTGAATGGAACCCCTACGGTGCGTTGCCCCAGATGCGTCTATTGACCTACCAGATGCCGGACGAGCTGCTGGCGATCGCGAGCGCCGGGGAGTTCGACGAGTTCGATCTCAACGCTTTCTTCGAAGCCTCGGGGATGGGCGCGAAGGCGCAGTTCAAACATAAAGACGACGTTCAAAAGTGGCTGGACATCATTCGGGGCGGATACGCGTCCAGGGCGGTCGAGGACCTGAAGATAGGCGCGCGGCCACCGTTCCCCTACTCGGATGTGCGTCTCCTGCCCTACCTGCAACACTCATTCTGGTTCCTTCCCCACGTTGCAGCCTGCCATGCAATGGCCAACCTGCTGGCCGAGAAGCACAACACCTACTGGCATGAATACGAATTGGTCGTCGCTGCAGGCGCATCAGCGGGCATCGGATTGGATGCGCTGCCGCCTGTACGTAAAGCCATCGGAAGCGGATTCGAGACCAAGACGATCACGCTCTCCTGCGGCAAGCTTACAACCGGCGTCACGGTGCCACAGTGGTCATCTATCTTGATGCTGCGCAATTTGAAGTCGCCTGAGACCTACTTCCAGGCCGCGTTTCGTGTGCAATCGCCGTGGTCCATCCGGAACCCCAATGGCGACGATCCGCACGAGGAGGAGATTCTCAAGCCTGTCTGCTTCGTATTCGACTTCGCGCCAACGCGCGCACTGCGGCAGCTTTCCGAGTACGGGATCGGCCTATCGCCCAGCGAGTCGAACCCGGAGAACGCGGTCAAGGATCTCGTCTCGTTCCTGCCCGTGCTAGCCTACGACGGCGCGAACATGACGCAGATCGATGCAGGCGGCATTCTCGACATCGCCATGGCAGGCACCTCGGCCACGCTGCTGGCCCGCAAGTGGGAGAGCGCGCTGCTCGTGAACGTGGACAACGACACTCTGCGCCGTATCCTGTACAACCCCGAAGCGATGGCCGCCGTGGAGCGCATTGAAGGCTGGCGCTCACTGGGCGATAACATCATCGAGACGATCATCAATAAGAGCGAGAAAGTCAAGGAACTCAAGAACAAGGCCAAGAAACGCGACCTGACAGAGAAGCAAAAGGAACAGCTCACCGATGAGGAGAAGGAGTACAAGTCCAAGCGCAAGCTCGTCCAGGAGAAGCTGATCAAGTTCGCCACGCGCATCCCTGCGTTCATGTACCTGACCGACTTCCGCGAGAACACCTTACAGGATGTGATCACCAAACTGGAACCTGAATTGTTTCTGGCTGTGACCGGCCTAACTGTGAAGGACTTCGACCTTCTTGTCCGTCTCAAAGTGTTCAACACCGAGCAAATGAACCAAGCTGTGTTCGCCTTCCGCCGCTACGAGGACGCCTCGCTGCGCTATACAGGCATCGAGAGTCACGAGGGGTTGACGCACTATGGGTTGTACGACACTGTAGTCGCAAAGGAATGAATAGGTGACCTTTAATGGAGGTAGTTTATCTCGTGGTTGACCCTTTACGAGTTTTGCGGAAAAAGCTCGAGGGTCCACGTTGGAGTTTGCTGAATGATTTGTTGAATGCGATGTAACATCTCATTCAACAAACTCCTGGTTGTATCATTTCAAATCTCGATCCCCACGCCTTCCAGATCATCCAAACCAAGATCCATTTGGGTATACATCCCCTTGACCATCCCGCTGCGCATGGCTTCCCGGATGGCCGGGGCGAGTGAGCACCAATGCGATCAATTCGTCGTCCCGTCCAGGTTTCAGGGTGATGCGTACCCACCACCAGTGTGCCGCCTTGCTTTTTAACGATGGACACAGCAGCCCACCTTTAACATCTACCATGAAAGCTGGATCAATTTCAGATGCAAGCAATATTCCGTTACTATATCTGGGATGCAGCACGAAATATCTGGTCTATCTTCCCAATTACATGGGATAGTGACTAATTCAAATTTGCATTGTCCTTTGATGTACTTTGCCCTACAATAGATATGAGGGAAAAAATATGACAGAGCAGTCGAGAGACTTTTTTTTCGAAGGGATTCTTGAGTTACTCACTGTTGAGTTTAAACTCAATTTGGGTTTTGTTGAAATTAAACTTCCATTCAATGATTTCGTAAAAAAGTGGTGGAAATACAGGCGTATACGAAAGCAGTTGAAGAACGCGCTCTTGCTGGCAGAACAAAAATATTTGAAGACAAATCCCGAGAAGAAGGTGGCACAGATTCTTCTGCAGGATTTACCATTGTCTGCCAATGAGGATTTCTGTCAAGTGGTGATGGGTCTGTTGACTCATCTTGACGAAGAAAAACTTACTTGGTTTGCTGCAATTGAGCTAGATCATGAATGGGGCGACCGTATCAGCCAAGAAGAACTACGGAAAGGAATAGAAGAGTATCTACCTTTTCTACGTCATGAGCTGAGTTCCATTCCGGAATTCCGTGAAATCATGATCGCTTCAGGCGTCGAGCGGATGGAGAAATCTCTTGGAAGGATTGATAATCGAACCGAACGGATGGAGCAGTTAATAAACGAAGGACAAAATCAAAGGCTTGATCAGTTAAAAAAGATTTCAGATCTTACTGAACATTTTCCTAGCGGTCTAATTGAAGGGGAAATACACCGAGCGATAGAAATTCTTAGAAAGACACGACTTTATCTTGAGTATGATCGGGTAGGTTCTGCGTTGGTACTTGCTGATAGACTAATGAGGGGAGATTTGGCAGGAGGAACAACATCGAGTAGAAGTTATGGATTGGCCTGGTGCTCAAGAATCTTAGCTTTGGGTGAGGAATCTACAAAAGCTGAAGAATATGTTGAAGAAGCCGAATCTCTCGGCAATAACGACGAAATTAGATTAGCTAAAGCATTATTGCTAGCGAAAAAAGGCTATAAGAGTGATGCATTAAATTTATTGGCCGATATAAAATCATCCGAATCGCGGACTGTATCTTTTATGATTGTGCTGAATAGCGATGGTTCTCAAGAAGCCATAAAATGGCTATCATCAGCCCAAATAGATATTGCTGATCTAAATTCGGATGGAAAGAACTCACTATTATTGACTTGGATCCAGATTTCTGATTACGGAAGTGCGTTTGACAATATATATAAAATAACAGAAACGGATTTAGACTCAACCCCCATCCTTTATCACACATTTGCATTGGTCCAATTATTAAAAGCTGTTCCTATTGAATTGAGAGACAGTGTTTTAATTCAACCCCCGTTCTTTTCAGGATTCCGATTAGCATCTGATGCTTCCGCACTCCTTGCTAGAAATGAATCGCACAAGAACTTTTTAGTAGCTCATAAAAAAGCACAAGAATTAAATTGCCCGAATGCCGCAAAAATAGCTATGGATTATGTTCTCTGGCTAGAGTTATCTGACCCTGTTATGGTTCCAGCTGGTCAAGCAAGATTAAGAGATATGCTTCGAGACCCTCAAACACGCCTTCGAGTTGTTCACCATGCCTTTCAAGCAAATATACCTGTCGATTTTCAAGCTGTGGAAAGGGAGATAGAGCGGGAAATAGCATTGCATGGGACTTACACACCCGATGCCGCAATTGCCAGGTTTGCATTATTAGTTTCAAAAAGTCAGCCCAAAGAGAAAGCTGAGTATATAAAATACTACTTTGATGACCTGTCAAAGTATTTTGAAGGCAAATTTCTCCTTTTTTATGAAATGGAAATGTACCTTCAAGCTGAGATGCCAGAAAAAGCGAACGAATGCTTGGAACAACTTGAAGAAATGGGAATCTCGCCATCGGAAAGAAGGGACATTCTAGAACGGATCAATGGTGTAGGGGCCGAATCGAATATTGAAGTAGCAAAACGGAAATATGATGAGACAGAATCTCTAGTAGACTTAATTTATCTTGTAAACGAATTAGAAAGGATGGGTGATTGGGAAGGCGCTGGTTATTATGGAAAGCACCTTTTTGAAAAGACTCATTCATTAGTGGACGCGGAAAAATTGGTAACATCATACCTTAAGGGTAAGTATTACACTGAAATAATAGATTTTATTCAAAATAAGCAGGAATATCTGGAGCAATCAAAAAATCTTATTTTGTATTATTCGTGGGCACTGTATGAAAATGGGGAATTCTTAGAAGTACGTTCACAACTAGCTAAAGCTCAAGGAAATCTAGATGATCCTAATTACAAAACTCTCAGTGTGAATGTTGCTATAAGTCTAGGCGATTGGCCTCACCTTTTGAATTTCATCGATGAGGAATGGAATCAAAGACGCAACCGGACCGCCGACGAGCTGATTTCAGCCGCGAAGTTAGGTGCATATCTTAATTCGCCCCATACAAAACCATTGATATATGCGGCAGTCGAGAAGGGTCGAAAAGATGTTAATACATTGATTACGGCTTATATGATGGCTTTCGCAGGTGGTTGGGAAGATGAAGATGATGTTCGTAATTGGATAAATGAAGCTGCAGGTCTCTCTGGAGACAACGGACCGGTCCAGCAAAAATCGATTAAAGATTTACTGGATTTAAAGCCAAGGTGGGATGAGCACGAAAGAGAAATCAGTGAGCTATTATGCCATGGCGAAATACCGATTTTTCTAGCCGCTCAGTCTATTAATAGAACTCTCATTAATCTGACCCTTTTGCCAGCGTATGTCAATCAGTCAGAAAATGATCCCAGGCATCGGATCGTTATTCCATCCAATAGTGGCATGAGACCACCGATTAATATTGACCTCCAAAGACCCATTGGGCTTGAGATCACCACTCTGCTAACTTGGAGTCTTCTTAAAATACTTGATAAGATACTTGACTCATTCAATACAATTTACTTACCTCATTCGAGCTTGGCTTGGCTGTTTGAAGAAAAACAAAAAATAGCGTTTCATCAACCCAGCCGCATTCGGGTAGCCCATCGATTTCGAGATCTCCTTGCAAGAGGCATTATAGAAAGATTAAACCCTAATGCTCAACCTGATGTAGACCTAGCTTATCTAGTTGGTGATGAATTGGCGGCTCTCATTGCAGAGGCGGAGACGAAAAGAGCGGATGGCACTCCACCACGATTTGTTGTACGTTCTGCTCCAGTGTTCACTTTGGTATCTCTATTACAAGAAGAAGCTGATTTATCATCTCACCAGAAAATTCTTTGTAGTTGCCAATGTGTTGTGGATAAATTAATAGAAAAGGGGCAAATAACTTCTGAAGAACATAAAGTGGCGAGTGCATACTTAAAATTCCAAGAGAAGCCTTGGCCGAATTCCCCACAAATTGATGATAAGGCGATCCTCTATTTAGACAGTCTGTCTATTTCCCATTTCACCTATCTAGAATTGCTGGAAAAAATCCATAATGCAGGATTTACTGTAGTTGTTTCGCCGGAAAAAATTGATGAGACGGATATATTGATTCGTTATGAGAATAGTCTTGAAGAAGTAGATAAAACCATAGAATCCATTCGGTCCGCTATTCATTCACGGATTCTTTCAGGAAAGATAAAGTTTGGGAGAAGTATTAATAGTCCAGATCCGGGGAATCAGCCAATTCTTGAGCATCCATCTGTTTCAGTTATTGGTCTGGCTAAATACTGTGACACAATTATTTCCGATGATCGATTTCTCAATCAGCGGGTATACATCCAAGATGGTACGGAAAAAGCCTATACCGCTACCACTCTTGATTTATTAAACTCTTTGTGTAAAGAAGGAATAATAACATATGAACAACGGGGAGACTACAGGACCAAGCTAAGGCAATCTGCCTATGTCTTTATTCCGATAGAGGAAGAAGAGCTACTCAACTTCCTAAATGCTGCATCCATTGCCGATGGTAAGTTACAAGAAACGGCTGAGTTAAAAGCGATCCGGGAAAATATAAGCCTTGTTCGGATGAGTAAATGGTTACAAATTCCAAATGATGTCCCGTGGTTGGAGAATTATTGGCGAGTATTTATTTCCGTACTACAAAAATTATGGAGTAGTGCTACCGATCTAACAATTGCACAAATTAAGTCAGAATGGCTCATCAACCAACTCGAATTTCGTTATTGGGCGCACTTCCTAGAAATGGAGAATGGTTATAGATTTATAAAGGATGGCCGTGTTGCCTATATTTTGATGCTATTTGCGCCGTTGCAAGACACGAGCCAAGAAACAAAAGAAAGGTATTGGAATTGGGTGGAGGAAAAGGTTTTGGATCCAATTACGAAATATGACACGGAACTCTTTTCATGGATTATTAGTTGGTTTAAATCGGAAATCTCAAAGGTCGTAGAAATCCATTTACCTAATGAGGCAGAAAATGGTAAATAGCTTGCGAATAAAAACGGCTTTAGTGAAAGCGGCCTTGATTACAGCGATTCCGCCTACAATTCGTGAATCATTAATCAATGACCATGATTTTCGAGAATTATACAAACTTCAAGATTTAGGCATAGTAACTTTCGGAGATGCCGGTATTCCATTCTCAAGATCAATGTTGCTGAAAGCCATTAGAAAAGTACTTTTGGATAATTCGGTTGTTGAAATTCTAGATGCACAAGGGCAGAGTTGGCAGCTAGAAAATCTTGAAGAAGCTATTGAAAATCCACATTTAGTACTTATACATAATTCTCAAAAAATAAACCTGCCTGATCTTGATGTAATTATGAGTGATGCTGCTCGGCGTCTAGCATGTCTAGAAAAAGAAGCCGTCAAAATAAATTTGCCATTGGTAGACCGAGAAAAATGGCTGTCTATCTTAAAAGATCGGCCTCTAGATGATGATGAAGTCGGCGATTATTTTCAGGATCTTGAAGATACTCCTGTAAACATCGCCAATACAATTAAAGGATTGATAGGGCATCAGCCTTTGTCGGTTTCAAACCTAATTCCTACTTCTCGTCGATATTATGAGAGACTCGTCGGACGATATGATGGGAGCATTTCGTTTCTGGAATACTGGAATAAAAATGGAGCATTTTTAATAGACTACTGGTTGAACTGGAATACAGAGAAAGGATTGCGATTTTGTCTTCTGTACTCTTCTCATTCCTCTTCTTCCATCGTTATTCAACCAAATCGAATAGATAAGGATGTCCTGTTGAGAGTTGTAGACTCAGTAGATAAACACGGCGACAGCATATCCCAAATAGGCGCCATTGAATTGGGATTGAAAATGCTGCCATCTATTCCTGAAATTGAATTTCCCATTATTTCTTTAATTGATAAACTTGCTAACCAAGATATCGAGAAAGATGTCCATGGATTGCGATTGCTTTCAGCACTTTTTATTCTTGTTGATGCTGAATTATCAAGAAAACGTATATTGTCGCCATATCCTCCCTTTTATAGAAGATTTGCAGCCCTTACACATGCAGCATTGATTCACCGGCAGTTGCTCAGATCTTCCGTGGATGATGGCTTTTGTCAGTGGGCCATTGATAATAGTTCCTGGAATTTCACAATACAGAACCTGGTTGACTTACGCCTTGAACCACGATGGAATTCAAATTATGCAGCTGAGACACAACTCAAAGCGGAATTCCTTGGACGTATCTTGGCTGCCTCCGAAATAAATAAGTTGTACATAAAATCAGATTCCAAGCTATTCGAAAAAATCGTAGAAATAAAGCCCGGAAATTCGCTGCCCTTTAATGAATTGTTGCGTTTATATCTTCCAGGACCATTGGAAGGCAGTGAACAATCACCGCTAAAACTGCCAGAACTTTTATCAAAAGATATACAAGAGAACCTTCTTTCTTCTTATGGAGACATTTCGTCTTTTTTTGTACTTGTAAATTCAGCCCTTTTATTCCATATTGACGCGGATTATGCAGAGCTTGCCACTAAAGCCCTCCAAATGGCGAATCATCATCTTGCAAATATTAGTGAAATCTCTGTATTATTGAATCTTCTCTATGGACTATCAACGGTAGCATCTATTACAAGAAGTAGTTCTCTTGCAAACGAAATACGAATCCTTTCTAGAAAATATAGACGAGATAAAACGATCCAGTTACCTCTCAGCCACATTTTAGCTATATGTCTCACTTCAGCAGCTGCCTTCGTAGAGCTAAATGAGTGGGGTAAGTTTCTTGGTGACTGGTTGAGCGAACTCGCATTCGGTGAATTGACGTTAGAAGAAGGGAAGACACTTCTTGCGACAATTAAATATCTCTGCCATATTGTTCCTGAACTTTGGTATTTCTGTGGAATAGCTATGGCGGCCGTAGAAGCATATGTAACTGCTTCTCAATCCTGAAGAAGATTATTCTTTTGATCAGCTTCACTGAATAAAAATATTACATTCAGCCGATCAACTGTTTGTTTGTCACATCCTACAACTCAATCCCCACACCTTCCAGGTCGTCCAGGCCAAAATCCAACTGGGTATATACCCCTTTGACCACCCCGCTGCGCATGGCTTCCCGGATGGCCGGGGCGAGTTTCCTCGCCCCAAGCACCAATGCGATCAATTCGTCGTCCCGTCCGGGTTTCAGGGTGATCCGCACCCCGACCACCAGCGTGCTATCCGGCTTCATAACGATGGACACGGCAGCCCCACTTGTAAAAGCCGACCACATTGGCCGTCACCGGATCTGCCGGCCAGTGGACGGCCGCGCCCTTGGCTGCCAGGGCCGAGCGTAGCAACTCACCCAGGACGACCGTGCCGCCGCCGGTTGGGATGACGGCATCTGGCCACTTGCGAAGAGAACAAACTAATCATCCGATAGGAAATAATTATTTTAAAGCCGGCTTACGAAGAGTTGGTAGTGGGCATGTAACCATTCGTAATAGGGAGCCTAAAAAATAATATTGATACTTGCGGGCCGACAGTTGATAGCTGACCCAGAAATGTTTGGAATCACCGACAGTTGATCGCTTACATGGAGGTGTGTGGTGACCGCCAGAGATGATGCGATTAAGTGTCGCTTACTTCGTCAAAAAAGGATACGACCAGCGCTTGGAAATGCGGCCTTGCACATAGACTGTCAAGTGAGCACGCTGGGTATCCAGAACGGCTTTCACATACTGTCTCTTCAATCGTTTGCCGAGCTTGAAGGCCTGGCCGAGCAAGTGGATGTTGCCATGCGCCGTGACCTGGCGGATGAAGGTCACGCGCCCGGCCGCGATCGGCAAAGGGTCGGTGGGGACGGTGTAACGCGGTGGCAGCTTCTGCAATTTGCGGCGGCGACGATATTGATCGGGAGTCAAGCCTCCCAGGCGTCGTTGGGCATGTTGGGCATTCACCGTCTCTTGCAAGCGCTGCAGTTCGCGCCGTAAGGCGGCAACCCGAGTAAAATGGTGTTGCAACAAGCGCGGTTGGAACCAGCCGTTGAAGTTCTCCACGCTGCCGTTGCGTTGAGGTCGAGCTGGTGGGATAAACACTGGCTCGACCTCAAAACGTAAACAGAGACGGATGACCCGCGAAAGGTAGCGAGCGGCGGACCCCCAACCGAGAAACTCACGGGCGTTATTGAGTTGTACCTGAGCGGGTCGTCCCAGGTTTTTCCAGCAGACGCCCAGGAAGTCCAAAACGGCTTCCATTTTGCGGGAACGGCTCAATTTCAGGCACACTGCGCCATCAAAAACGTCTTTGCAGACGAAAATGTAGTAACGCTGGTGCTGACCCTTCAGGTAGATCGGTCCAACCAGATCTACTTGATGCAGTTGGTTTGAGTCATGGGCTTGTGGAGCCGGGTAAACATGTTCGGGTAAGAGTTGCGCCAGCCGCACACGCGGCATCGTCACCCCATTGCGCTGGAGCACGCGTTCGATGGTTCGTGGGCAAGGCAAGGGTCGAATGTGCAAATCCTTCAGCTCTGCCTGAATAGTACTCGCACCGATCAGGCCGTAGCGCGTATGGGGATGCCACGACGACTCAAGCCGCTGGCGGATATTGAGGATCGTCCGCTCCAGGTCGGGTGAAATATGAGGGGGTTGGTGGCGTGCGTGGGTCAGGTCAAAGAGACCTGCTGCCCCCAAGGCTTGATAGCGTCGCCACCACATATGGAACCAGTCCCGGGAACGGCCCAGTGTCTGGCAGATGCTATCGACCGACTGACCGGCTAAACGCTGTTGGATTGCGTAATGCCGGTCCGAAAATTCATCTTTCATAGTTGCCTCCGTTTGGTAATCTCTGATGGTCACCACATAGAGCAACTGTAAACGAAAACCCGAATTCGCAAAATCTGAATCCGGGTCATAATTTACCGACAAACATGTAAGCGATCAACTGGCGGTGTGGTTGATAACTTGTGTAAGCCATCAACTGGCGGAAAAATGTCAGCTATCAACTGTCGGCTTGCACCTACTTTTATCGCTTAACTTCAGATAATTGTATGGACAATTCTGTAAACCTCGCCCTTAGCGCGATGCTTGGCGTTTTTAACTCCCAGAAATCGCTGTCTCGGTTGATGGCAAAAGTACCAATTTCAAGCTTTTTAGATGTCCGAATTTTATCAAAATATTAGTATTATTGAGGTTGACCGAGTCCACATCTTGCGCGACAATATCTGTAAGGTACTTTTTATTTCCGTTTTATTTCCGACGGATCGAATAGATAAGGGGGAATCCCTTGTTAAAACTAAGCCTACTATCATGTCAATCCTAACACTACAACGACGTTTCGTATTACTACGACGTTTTGAATATTACTACGACGTTTCGCGTAAAACTTAAGAATTCCGGCGTACACTCCATGGCGAACACTCTTGAAAGGAGATCGCCATGAACAAGAAGCATCCATCTGCCCGTGCTCATACTCGGTCAATTCATCAACCGCCCGCCAGTGGGCAGCGCCCGAGACCAGCTACTCGTCAAGACGTGAAAACAGCAGTGAAAGAGTTGATTGATTACCATCATGCGTTTGAACAATTCTTCCAGCGGCACGAACAGGCTGATTGGTCATGGTTTTACTTGTGCGGGCAGCTGTCCAACCTGGAACGAAAGACGATTGAACCCATGGTGCTGGCATTGTTGGGTGCAGTCCCCAACGCCGTCCGAGACCTGCAACGCTTCATGAGTCAAAGTGAATGGGACGCTCGCGGGCCGATGACCCAACTGCAGGCCTGGGTGGCTGAGTGGATGGGCGAGCGGGATGGGATTGTCGTTGTGGATGGGAGCGGTTTCCCGAAACAAGGGAAGCATTCGGTGGGAGTGGCGCGGCAATACTGCGGGCATCTTGGCAAGATCGCGAATTGCCAGGAAGGGATTTACCTGGGATATGTCAGTCGGCGAGGCTATGGTTTCTTGGATGAACGATTGTATCTTCCGCAGAAGTGGTTTGACGCAGATCATCGTCTGTTGCGAAAGGCCTGTGGTTTGCCGGAGAACATTCGATTTCAAACCGAGGGTGAGCTGGCACTGGATATGTTGCAGGAAATGGATGAGCGCGGCGTGATTCCCTTTCAGTGGGTGGTTTTTGACGAAAGTTTTGGGAAAAACCCGGCTTTTTTGCACGAAATCGTAGCGATGCACCGGTGGTACCTGGCCGAAGTGCCAAGCGACACACGCGTCTGGGAGCGCACGCCGTTGGTAGAAGAGCCGGGGCCAAGTCTGATGGGACCCCCCCGCTTGTATCCTCGCGTCCGGCGCAGTGCTCCGCCGCCGGAGGAAATGCGGGTACTGGCAGCCAATCTGCCGAAAACCGCCTGGCATCGGCATCTGATCCATGAAGGCAGCAAAGGCCCGTTGGCAGCCGGCTTTGCGGTGTTGCGTGTGACCCCTGTTCATGACCACTTGCCAGCCATACGCCAGTGGCTCATCTTGCGCCGCAGTTGGGCACCGCAATCCGAATTGAAATTCTATCTGAGCAATGCCCCTGCCAACTGCCCAAAGGCAGAGTTGATCCGCGTGAGCGGTTTGCGCTGGCCGATCGAAACTTCGTTTGAAGAATCGAAAGGCGAGGTCGGGATGGATCATTACGAAATGCGGACCTGGTTGGGATGGCATCATCATATGTTCCAAACATTTATGGCGCACCTTTTCCTGATGCGGTTGCGCTTGATCTTTAAAAAAACTACCTGCACTTACTATTTCTCAGGCTCGGCAACTGGTGGCACCCACTATTTCCGAGGGAACTCAGCATCCCGAAGATGGTTTACCCTCGATCAACTACCATCAGCGGCGAAACTATTTGGCCTACTGCTCTCACCGCAAGCACAACCTCAATCAGCGCCGCGCCAAGGTTACGAAAGGGTCCCGCCGCAAAACGTCGTAGTAATATGAAACGTCGTTGTAGTGCTAATAAAACTAACCAGTGCCACATTTAGCCTGCGCTCATTAGTTCAAGCCGTCCAAACCGATAGTCATTTCTACGGTGATCGATGGAGGATTGTCAAAAAAAAGATGATCGGATGGGCGGATCAGTTTTACATGAAAATGAGAGAGGAATTACAACGGCTTATGCAAAACAAGTCGAGGAGAATTATAAGTTCAACATCCCTACTTGCGGGCCGACAGTTGATAGCTGACCCAGAAATGTTTGGAATCACCGACAGTTGATCGCTTACATGGAGGTGTGTGGTGACCGCCAGAGATGATGCGATTAAGTGTCGCTTACTTCGTCAAAAAAGGATACGACCAGCGCTTGGAAATGCGGCCTTGCACATAGACTGTCAAGTGAGCACGCTGGGTATCCAGAACGGCTTTCACATACTGTCTCTTCAATCGTTTGCCGAGCTTGAAGGCCTGGCCGAGCAAGTGGATGTTGCCATGCGCCGTGACCTGGCGGATGAAGGTCACGCGCCCGGCCGCGATCGGCAAAGGGTCGGTGGGGACGGTGTAACGCGGTGGCAGCTTCTGCAATTTGCGGCGGCGACGATATTGATCGGGAGTCAAGCCTCCCAGGCGTCGTTGGGCATGTTGGGCATTCACCGTCTCTTGCAAGCGCTGCAGTTCGCGCCGTAAGGCGGCAACCCGAGTAAAATGGTGTTGCAACAAGCGCGGTTGGAACCAGCCGTTGAAGTTCTCCACGCTGCCGTTGCGTTGAGGTCGAGCTGGTGGGATAAACACTGGCTCGACCTCAAAACGTAAACAGAGACGGATGACCCGCGAAAGGTAGCGAGCGGCGGACCCCCAACCGAGAAACTCACGGGCGTTATCGAGTTGTACCTGAGCGGGTCGTCCCAGGTTTTTCCAGCAGACGCCCAGGAAGTCCAAAACGGCTTCCATTTTGCGGGAACGGCTCAATTTCAGGCACACTGCGCCATCAAAAACGTCTTTGCAGACGAAAATGTAGTAACGCTGGTGCTGACCCTTCAGGTAGGTCGGTCCAACCAGATCTACTTGATGCAGTTGGTTTGAGTCATGGGCTTGTGGAGCCGGGTAAACATGTTCGGGTAAGAGTTGCGCCAGCCGCACACGCGGCATCGTCACCCCATTGCGCTGGAGCACGCGTTCGATGGTTCGTGGGCAAGGCAAGGGTCGAATGTGCAAATCCTTCAGCTCTGCCTGAATAGTACTCGCACCGATCAGGCCGTAGCGCGTATGGGGATGCCACGACGACTCAAGCCGCTGGCGGATATTGAGGATCGTCCGCTCCAGGTCGGGTGAAATATGAGGGGGTTGGTGGCGTGCGTGGGTCAGGTCAAAGAGACCTGCTGCCCCCAAGGCTTGATAGCGTCGCCACCACATATGGAACCAGTCCCGGGAACGGCCCAGTGTCTGGCAGATGCTATCGACCGACTGACCGGCTAAACGCTGTTGGATTGCGTAATGCCGGTCCGAAAATTCATCTTTCATAGTTGCCTCCGTTTGGTAATCTCTGATGGTCACCACATAGAGCAACTGTAAACGAAAACCCGAATTCGCAAAATCTGAATCCGGGTCATAATTTACCGACAAACATGTAAGCGATCAACTGGCGGTGTGGTTGATAACTTGTGTAAGCCATCAACTGGCGGAAAAATGTCAGCTATCAACTGTCGGCTTGCACCTACTCAAGTGAAGAAAATCCGTACCAAGTTGAACATGCCGCACAGGCGATTCCGCATACGAGATGACGGTCAGTAGCATTGGAGGGTTTGAAATACTCAGGATAGAGGACAAAATGCCTGTCACTTCGATTGAACAACCTACCTACTTAATCTTGGACAATTGCGTTCTAGTGATGCTGACAGATTTGTATTGCACTGAGAATTCAGCTGTTCCAGCCAGGAAATTATTGGATGATGTGCAAGCTTGGTTATTGGAGCAACTCGCCCTATTAAGAAATTTTGCGATTGAAAATACCCTTCATTCAACGGCTCTTGTTTCCGAAGAGTACCTTCCTCATACAGGCATTCTTGGTCAACGAGGGTTGCTTCCCCCGCAGCTAAATGCATTGGCTCAAGTCATTCGTAGACAATTTACAGTTTTCGATGGTGACATTGGGGAAATTCGTGCCCTTCGAAACCTCCCAAAATCAGACAAATATTTAGTTGGGAAGGATGGGTTATCTGATCAAGATTTATCGCTTGTCCATTATGGCTTAAATCTCACACAGTTTGGCCAACCTGTCTTAATTATCTCGAATGACCAAGACCTTCTTCTTTTCATTTCATGGGTAAGAACTCAAACTTGCTTGAGATCAAATACTTGTACTCCACAATTACTCGAAGGATTGACGTGTTTAACCTATTTTGATTTGATCCATCGCGGCTGTTCAATAAGTTCCGACCAAATGACAAGTATGATCAATTATATGATAATTGATACAGTAATGAGAATGAATAGGGGTGATGAGCTTGCTCTTAACCCCGCAAAGGGACAGAAAATAATATCTCAAATAACCAGATTGAACCAAGAATTTACAAAATCCGTTGCTATAAAAGCTCACCAACAGGGAGCGCAGGCATGATACAAGACACCCCATTAGGTGGTTTTACAAACGAGCTACTTGCTTCGCTTTCCCAAAACTCCAGAAATGCACTTTTACGCCGGATCAATGCAGAAAGATTGATTAAGCTACTTGCTAATCAACTGATAGAAAAACATGAAGCTGAACGTATAAGGGTTATTCCAGATCAACAGCTCTCCGGTCAAGATTTAGCTGATTATCTAATCCAAGTAGATGATTATGACTTGCGTTTGATCCTGCTTGACGCGCCAGATGGTAAACCTGTTATCACGGAAAAGCTTTTACAGGAGTGGAATATTCTTCTTGAGGGCAATTCAAGTACTACTGTTCTCATAGTTGTGTGGACGAGCGATGACTTGCTTGCCATACCTTTCACCATGCGCCGATTGAAATCGGCATTGGAAAAGCCTAAACAAATTGGGAAATTACAGAAAATTGCTGAACCGCTCGAAAAGGTGATCTCAGATGTAATCCTTCGGCAGACAAAAGGCTGGAAAATTCCCAAATATGACTCGACGCAACCAACGATTGTTCGCCGCGACCTTTATAGTATTTTTTCAGAAAAAATCGTCCGCTCAATAGACGAAGAAGCAAATCGGCGATATAAAGTAGAAGAACGAGTTAAGGCAGCTCAAAAATTCCCATTTGAAGAAGAGAAGCAAATCGTTTTATCAATCCTACAGGATGCATTGGACGGTAAATCTGAAGATGAGCTACAAAAACGCCTAATCACTCTCCCGCACCGAGGTGAGAAATGATCACTTATATAAAAATGATCAATTGGCGTGCCTTCGAAGAGTACGAAATTCGCTTCAACAATGGCATCACTTTTTTGATGGGTGCCAATGGCAGTGGAAAAACTTCCATACTAGAAGCGATTTCATATGCCCTTACAGGAGAAGCAGCGCTCTTCGGAAGAAGCGAACGCTCCCAACTGCTCAGAAATCCGGATAAACCGGGAACAGTGGTTTTGCAGTTTGTAACAAAAGATGTTG
The DNA here is from genome assembly GCA_963753465.1 of uncultured Chloroflexia bacterium. Classification (GTDB taxonomy): domain Bacteria; phylum Chloroflexota; class Anaerolineae; order Anaerolineales; family Villigracilaceae; genus UBA877. The sequence continues at coordinate 164,289 of CAVWCJ010000002.1, read as the reverse complement.
AATACGAAATCCAGCGTACACAAAACCCCGAACGTGCCGGCGATGCTCAGATGATCAGCCTGCACGATCAAACAGTCCTAGCACGGAGCCATATCAATGTCACAAAGGAGGTAGAGCAATTACTTAATGTCTCTGATGACTTTTTGCGTCGTATCGTATACATGGCGGAGGGCGATGTATTTAATTTTTTGAATTCGCCACCAAAAGATGCTCTCGATACTCAGATCCGCTCTGTTCTCGGTCTGACCCAATTGGACGAGTTTTCGAGTGCCCTGACCGCATCTGAGAAATATCTCAAAGGCCGGCTTAAATTGTTGCAAGACTTAAATGCTGATTTAACACGCCTGGAAGTCCGATCATTGAGTGACTTAGAGAGTAAACTAAGTGCTGGCGAAGCTGGCAAGGAACAGTTTCTCAATCAACTCGATAAGATTGGGCAAGAGGTAGGAGCGATTGAGCAAAGCGCAGGCATTATCCACAAATTCCAAAAGGAAGTGGATTTACTTAACGAGGCCGTCAGCTCTCGCACAGAACAATGGCAAGGTTTCACCAAGTCATCCACATTGGACTACTTTGAAAAACTCCAGGAACGAGCACACGCCTCTGAAAATCACCATGCAGAAATCATGCTCCAGCTTGCCCTGTTGGATGGTCAGGAAGAAGCATATCACCGTATTCTTTCGCTTCTTGAACCTTACGAGGATAGCGAGGAGACTGTTCCCTGTCCCGTATGTCGCAAACCGATTTCCCATTCGGAACGTAAAAATATCCTGACAGAGATCCGCCAGGACGTAACCAAGCTTGATACTGAACGCCAATCACAGTCTAAACACAAAACTCAAGTGTCGGCAGAAATGGAAGAACTAGAAAACCAGGTCAAACAACTCCAATCGCTGCGCAATTTACTAGCACACACCGAGTTGCCGGGAGTTCAGCCTACAGAATCTTTTGAAAAACTGTCCCAAATAATTATAGACCTTAGCAAAGGTCTATCTGGAGGCCGGCAAGCTGAATTAGCGCAGCAACGAGATACTGTCCGACAACATATGAGTGAATTGGAAAATTTTCAAGCTGAATATCAGGCAATTAAAAAACGATTGCAAGATTTCAATTATAAATCCCCCGAAGACTTGGATAATGAAATTGTCCGAATTGAAGTACGTATGCTTTCTATCCGAGCAGCATTAAAGGCAACTGAGGGTACTCTGCAAAGCCAGCAAGATACTGACATGAAAACGATTTATGAACAGATAGCTAATCTCTGGTCATCCTTTCGTGAAGAAGAAGGATGGGAGATGGAATACAACCCAGAAGGCTATCCCGTCATGTCTCATGGAAAAGAAAAGCTTACGTTAGATCTACGTCAATTGAGCGGTGGTGAAAAGACAGCTTTACTTATCATGCTTCACACGATCATTGCACACCACTTTTCGAAAAGCGATTTTTTGATGATTGACGAACCGTTGGAGCATCTTGACCCTGTAAACCGGCGTTCTCTTATCAGATTTTTGGTGGATGCTTACCGCCATCAGATGTTCGGTCAAGCAATAATCGCAACTTTTGAGGAAGTTTTTGATACGGAAGTATCAATCTGGAGAGGGTGTAAATATTATTTTGGTTTAGGAATTCAAAGTATAAACGGGTGATGGTAAAGAAGAGTTGTACTAAATCCCGCTGAAAACCGGCAAGACCGCGGTCAAGGAAATCGATTACTACGGGATGAAGCGTTAATGGTTTATGAGGTGCGAAAAAGTAAGGAGAGGCGAAAATGAAAATCGGAATTACTGCTGACTTTCATCTGACTTTGACCGATGCGCATCCTGAACGGAAGAATGCGTTATTGGACATCCTTCAACAGTGCAGAAAACTAGATGTGCAGCAACTCATCATCGCCGGTGATTTATTCGATGCCCCCATGTCCACTTATTCTGAATTTGAGGACATTTGTAAGAGATCGGAGTTTTCCAAGATCCAATTGCTTATCATACCGGGGAACCACGACGCAAACATTAGTAACAAGCAGATTGTGGCAAAAAATATTCGTGTTTTTGACCAGCCGGTACGCGAGCAGTTAGCCGGCGGATGGGACGCTTGTTTAATCCCCTATCGGGAAAACCAAACGATGGGGAAAGCAATTGGTGAAATCCCCGAGAAAGAATATAGTGGTAGATGGACACTCGTTGGTCACGGCGATTGGTTCGGGAGTTTGAATGTCCCCAATCCATACGAAGGTGCCAGGACCTACATGCCTCTGACACGCAAAGAAGTTGATCTTCGTAAACCTGATTTTGTATTTTTAGGACATCTTCATGCTCCCCAAAAGATGGGAAAAGTTTTTTATACAGGTTCTCCCTGCCCGGTAACGGTCAACGAAACCGGTTATCGACGTTTTCTCATATTAGATACCGATACAGGCGGGATCGAAGAAAGCCGAGTCAATAACAATGTTATATATTTCGCCGCGAGACTTATTGTCATGCCATCCAAAGATGAGCAAGGTCTCATTTCGCGCCAGATTGAGCAATACAAGCGCGATTGGAGTGTGAACGAGAGCGATTTGAGACAAATAAAAATCCAAGCAACTGCGGTTGGGTATTCTGATGATCGCGGAGCTATTGTCAAGGCTATAAAAAATGGGTTTGCCGAATTCGAGTTCCTGGAGGATCCAGATATCTCTCAAGTGAAAGTGGCTAATGATGTGGAAAGGAACTTCATTATTGAGAGAATTCAACGTGAATTGGACGACGTGGATTATCCAATCGGTAAAGAAGGTGAACCAGATAAAGAACAAATCCTATTTCGAGCTATGGATTTGGTCTATGGGAGGATATAAATGCCGATCAGAATCAGCCAAATTGAAGTGGATTCATTGGGACCGTTGGTGTCATTTCATAAGACCTTGGCCAATGTCAGCCTGATCTATGGGCTTAATGAAAAAGGAAAAACTTTCCTGGTGGAATTCATCTTAAAATCATTCTTCAAGAATCTTGGTGGATTCAAGAACGAGCTGCGCATCAAGAAACCAAAAGGGAAGGTGATCGTATCTGGTCTCGGGGCTGAAGCGGTTGCTTTCTCACCTGGCTCCCGTGTAAAGCTGGAATTGATGTGGGAGGAGAGCGGTCAGAGCATGCCCGCAAATATAGCCCGGTTACTTGTCGTAAGAGCCGGCGATACTGCTATTGAGAAGTCTGAAAACGGGATTAGTCAAGATGCGATCAGGGAATTCCTTTCGAGCCAGGGTGTTCTTAACACAATCCAGCGGAATATTCCCTTGAAAGGAACCCGGGAAGCGAAGATTGAGGCCGGAGAAATCCTGGGAGCGAATTCCGGTGATCTCTATAAACGCAAGGAGGCCCGCGATGAGTTAGATAATATCACCCGCTTGATGGAACGCGTCAACCTGGAACTTGCGGATGGAGATATTCTTGAGCTTGATAAGAAAATCGCTCAGGTGAAAGAAGAGCTGGACAGACAGGAGGCAGCGAGAAAATACGCTGCGTGCCGGTTGGCTCAAGAAATACAGAGGATGGAAGGCGATATCAGAAATATTGAAGAGGCGGACTTCAAGGCTCTGGAGAGAAATTTCGAGGACTATTCGCGCAAAAAAGGAGACTTGGCCGCCAAGCAACTGGAGCGGAATGCTGCAGAAGTGCGCGGTCAGCACCTTCCATGGCTGCAAAAGGCCATTGAAGAATACCAAAACCACATTGGGAAGACATCCGCAATAGCACGGCCTGTTTATTTGATTGTTGCATTTACCTGCATGCTGGTATCGGCTGTGTTCATGATATTCGGGCAGAGACTGCCAGCTGTCATTGCAGTTTTCCTGGCGGTTGGATCAGGGCTATGGTACTTTTTGGAGACAAGAAAATTTCAAAAAAACCAGGCAGGGGCAGGCGAAATAGACCGGATTCGAAAGGCTTATATTGAGAAGTTCAATGAGCCTTGCAGAGATTTAGCCACCATGCGGGCCAAGTTGGAGGCTATTGCCAGCGCTTATCATGGAACCCAACTGCTAGAGCAAGAAATTGAGAAAATCCAGGCGGAAATAAAGAGGCTGGAAGGTGAAATCAGCCAGGGTTTCAAAGGACTTGGCAAAAGCAAAGTTCCTCCAAGTCTTTGGGAAAAAACCATCACGGAGGTAAGGCGCAAGTTAGACGATCTTCATGTCAACAAACAGGCACTCGGCCAGGACCTCGCGCATCTCAATGTAGACCCCAGTGACTATCAGGATTCGGATCCGGGGATCACCTACAGTCTTGCTGGCTACAATGCGGCAGTGTCCGATAAGGAGCACCTGGAAGAGGAGCGGGGAAATTTGGATCAGTCATTACAGAATTTGAAATCCGAGATCCAAGGAGCGGTAGGAGACCACTCGCTGACGGATTGGGGAGAATTGATTCAGAGATTACGAGAACTCAAAAAGATGCAAGCAGAACAATATCGTCGTTACACGGCCGAGATCATTGCCGGCAATCTGCTCCATCGGGTTATAGAACAAGCTCGGACAGAGGAAGACGAGAAGATCAAGGCAAACCTGGATTCGGAAGTCGTCAGGGGGCCTCTGGAGCGTATTTCAAGGAGTTATACAAGCATTGGGATCGAAGATGGTGCTTTCAAGGTAATAAACAAATTCAATGAAGAATTCGATTTAACCGATCTGAGCACCGGAACCCGTGAACAGATCTTCCTCGCCCTCCGAATAGGATTTGCTGCGAGGATCATGCAGGGAGATACCGCCTTTTTGATTTTGGATGATGCCTTTCAGCATTCCGATTGGGAGCGTCGTCCTGGTCTGGTCGATACGGTATTCAGCCTAGCAAAACAGGGTTGGCAAATAATTTATTTTTCGATGGACGACAACATTCGGGATCTCTTCGACCAAAAAGGCAAGAAAGCGCCTAAAGGAACCTATACAAGAATTGATTTATAAATTCGCTGCGTTATTGTCCTTCTGTCTTTTTGAGATGTGACATTCAGCTCGGAGAACTTCAAAATGTGCTATTTCACATCTCCACCCCGATCGACTACAAGTCTTTTGGGTTGATTTCCTGTTTGGGTCTTCGTCTTCCCGTTGCACATTACAATTGAAAATCAATATTTATCTACGCTGGATGTCGCTTTACGGACAGTTGCTATATTTATATAATTCAGTGGAGGCGATTTCCATAACGAGTAATGAATTATCTCTTTTAACAACACCATTAAACGCTACACAATCACCAACACTAAGCCCTCTAAATGATTGGGTTTTATCCCAAATAAGAAATTTTCCAGGTGCTTCACTAAACCGAATTATTTGTTTATAAGGTCCTGTTGCATAAATATTCACTATTATTCCGTATACACACCTGGTATATCCCACATCATTGCTTGAGATACTCTCCCAATATCTACAATTCTTATCTTAACCGGTGGATCCAGCCCGACTCAATTATACCCGACCAAAATGATCCGCAAGCCTTGAACCGATATGGCTCTTTAGGAATTAGCGTGGTAGCCCCCATAGGTGGGGGGTAAAAAGGGCGAGTAAAATCAAGCTAAAGAGATGAGAATGGCAAATGCACAGGTAACCATACCATTAGAAATACCCGAAGTGCGTGTGCTCAAGAGTGAAATCAACAAAGAAGGCGAATTGATCATCACGATCGAGAGCACCAAAGAGACGGCGGTTTGTCAACGCTGTGGCAGGGTCATCCGGAAAATTCACGGCTACGAGGATTGGGTGAAGGTTCGATATCTGCCCGTCTTCGGACATCCGACCTATCTTCGCTATCGTCCGAAACGGTATCGCTGTGATCAGTGTGATGGACATCCAACGACCTCCCAGCGCTTGGACTGGCATGAGCCTAATAGTCCGAACACATTCAGGTACGAGCAACACATTCTGTTACAGTTGGTGAACGCCACCGTGGAAGATGTGGCGATCAAGGAGAGATTATCCTACGATAGTGTGCTGGGCATTCTGGAGCGCTGCATAGAGACACGGGTGGATTGGTCAGAATATATGCGGTTAGACACCTTAGGGTTGGATGAAATCGCCTTGAAAAAAGGCCATCGAGATTTTGTGGTGATCGTGACCGCCCGAATGGAGGGCGGGCGCATCGTAATTTTGGGTGTTTTGGCAGACCGGCAAAAGGAAAGCGTGGTCGAATTCCTGCGCTCGATCCCGGAACGGCTGAAAAAGACGGTTGGATCGGCCTGCTGCGACATGTACGAAGGCTTTACCGAAGCGATCCGAGAAGAACTGCCGGAGGTGCGCCTCGTCATTGATCGCTTTCACGTGACCCGCTCTTATCGCCAGGGTGCGGACGATTTGCGCCAAGCCGAACTCAAAAGGTTGAAACGCAAACTATCCGAACCGGAATATAAAACGCTGAAAGGAAGCATGTGGGCTTTTCGCAAAGAAAAGCAGGCTTTGACTTCTGAAGAACGTCAGGCACTTGCCCGGTTGTTCCGCTTTGCGCCTGATTTGAAACGGGCGTATGATTTTCAAAACCGCCTGACAGATATTTTTGACCAGAACCTATCGGTCCAAACGGCCAGCACCAAGATCAGACAATGGATCATCCAGGTTGCCAAAAGTGGGTTGCGCTGCTTCGATAAGTTCATTGACACACTCGCTCGCTGGTGGAATGAGATCATGAATTTCTTCGTGGCGCGCGAAACCAGTGGCTTTGTGGAAGGCTTCAATAACAAAATCAAGGTGCTCAAACGACGCTGCTATGGATTAACTAACTTGGCACATCTCTATCAGCGTATTTTTCTCGACTTGGAAGGCTACAGGCTTTTTGCCTGACCACCATATGTGCCCTTTTCACGGAGATTCCCAAAGAGCCACCGATATTCATATGTCGATAACAATCCTATCAGGAACATCGACCCAAGCGGTCATACAAGTGAAGCGGACTGCGAGGGACTTCCAACCCCGGGTCCGAGGGAAGCTTGTGAAGCCTCGGTCAACGATCCCGAAATTTCATATATCGATCCACCGGCAGGCTTGGTCCAAGATAATTCCTCCAAGAGTGTAGCAAATTTGAAGGGCTATGAAGGATTAATGGCACTATTGAATAATAAAGCTGGTTGGTGGTGGGACGATGGAGCTTTCACTTTAGAAGACGCGCTGGCTATTTTATTATACGGCGAAACAGGTGACGTGCCACCAAACATCCACGGGGAAGTGCCAACAGCTATCATCGATGCGACGGCGCAAAAATGGCAGAAGTATTGTTCTGGCGGCTGGGATACCAGTGAGTGTTTTCTTAGCTTTTGGAACTACTACCAGGCCCTTTATCCTCCTATACGTGATAACACCTTAAGAACTGATCTACAAACTTACGAGGGCGGTATTTTTATTCAGGCGGCAGAGGATGTGATGAGACATAAAGCTATTGATGTAAACAGCTCAAACGTTCCTCAGGGCTGGGTCACCATTTATAAAACACAAAAGGAAGCATTCAATTATGCTCAAGGCCATCAATTCGCATATCAATACTTGTTTACCAATCTATCAAATGGAGAGGAAACGTATTTCTTGGTGCTTACAGTAAATGAGCAAGATGATTTTTGCGCGGCAATGGGTATGCCGAACATGTGCAATTTGACCCAAGCGCCTTAGTTTCGAAGGAGGTAAAGAATGACGAGGAAAACAGTCATCAGGGTACCCATAACCATTTTGATTAATATGCTGATGGTATCTTGTTCTTCCCGGTCGGCTTTCGTTCCGAACACCCCAACCGAGGCACCGACCGCAGTTCAAGCAACTCCGACCGAACCATCTACGCAAACAACAACCCCTACTCCAGTTCAAGCAACACCTACAGAACAGTTGCCTCCGACGTCTCCTGATCAATGGAGCTGTATCCAACCCTTATCCTCCGGATCCACCTCAGTCTTCGATCGCGGCAGCATTTTGTTTTATTATTACGGTCCAGGCTCTATTACAGGAGTATGGGGAATATCCATCCCAGGTGCTAATCCCAAGTTGGCATTTCAACCGACTCCTCCTGGAGGTTATGATGTAGTTCTTTCACCGGATGGGACGAAGCTTGCTTGGGATGATTTTTCTAAGACTCCTGAGAAATTGGTTATTGATAACTTGACAACAAAGCAGGAAGTCAGGTTTCCATACGATGCCTCGTGGAAAGATATTGATGGGTGGGTTGACAATAATCACGTAAAGATTACTGTAAATGAGGATTTTCAAAGTGATGGAATTTCAGATACGTATGTTTTATTTAACATTGATACCGGATTGTTTGAGACCCAAACGACCCAACTCGATTTGCCTGATCTAGATCTAGGCCTTCATTTCGGCAATGGAGGTTATGCTGTTGTTGATCCCAGCAAGACCCTGGTGATCTATACGGCATTTGAAAATAAAGCGATTTATACGATCCTGCGAGAGATCAGCAGCGGGCGGGAAATATGGCGTTCGAATCCGAATTATGTTGCTCCCATTTACCCGGACGCTGCATGGACGGCAGATGGTTCCAGGGTCGCATTTGTTCTCGCACAGCCATCGACGGGAACCAGCCAACTGTTCACATTGACGCGAGATGGGAAGGATTTGGAAGCGCTTACGCCCGAAAATTGGTTGGTTCCATTTGATCATGTTCGCTCTCTTGAATGGTCGGATGATGGAAAATATATCTATTTCTCAATTCTCTGGTCGGCCGGGGTGGGGCCAGGTTATATCTTAGACACAGAAACCTCGAGGCTACGTGAAATTTGCTCCCCCGACTACTCATTTCGGGATGGGTCATGGGTTCCTGGGACCCACCAATTTATTTATCAAGAATATCAAGGGGACTATCAGAATCCCACCAGTGTAGAAGTGGGAGTGCTAGATGCAGACTCGTGGATGGGCCAAAAAATGATGGAAACTCGTCCAGATGAAACAGGAGATTATTGGATTCTTGGCTGGTCCCCTCTGGAAATTCCATGATCGAGGTATGCTGGCTCCTGTACGGACTTCTATGATAGCGATTTTGTCAAGGGTCTGTTGCATAAGAACATTTAAAGGACCGGCCTTGAATAGGTCGTTTCTGGTGACCCACTGATCAGTCAGCAATAGAGCCACAGACCGCCAGCGGGCGAACTCCTTGCAAACGACAGCTAAACTCTTCAAGAGCGTTCCCCGACTCCCACGGTCACACTTCTTGCGGTTGCATTCCTGGCGGCTTCACGAAGCGTCGAGGAGAAATCTCCTCCGGCCAACTTCTATCCGTGCTGATCCATGACCAGACACCTAATGATGTATTCGCTTGAAAGCGAGTAAAGAAGCTCTTGAGGAGCTGCCCCATCTCAGTATCGGTTCCCAGAGGGAAACCCGTCCGTAAAACGGGCAGTTCACACCAGGGGGGAAGTGATTCTTTCGGGGGTAGGGATACCGAAAGCTGTCAAAGATCCAATCCTGTGAGGATCAGGATGCGAGTGGAAGGAAGGGATCCGGCTGGATATTTTCAGGTTGAACCACTTCTTAAGCAGAGCGATTTCCCGGAGGCCGGGCCCCAGGCAAGGGCGGCGACCGATAGGGAGCCGAGCGAAGCGATCCCTTGCCTGGGTGGCTGGAGGGAGCACAATCGTTCTGCCAGAAGTGGTTCAACCAGGATTGGACAGGCATAGGGCGCCTTGATCAACTGGGTTTCAGGCAGGCGCCTTCTGGGAGTGTACCCGTCTCGAGGTATTGCCAGAGGTTGACCAACAGCCTGCGGGCCAGGGCAACGATGCCGATGCGGCGCGCCCGGCTGCCGCCTTTTGCAAAGCGTTCTTGATACCAGCGGCTGAGCTGGCTATCCGGCTGGTAGCGCAGCCAGTCCCAGGCGATCTCGACCGCCATCGTGCGAATGCGGCGGTTGCCTGCTTTGCTGATCCCTTGTTCGTGGGAACTTCCACCGCTCTGGTAGGGGGTGGGGGTCAATCCAGCCAGGGAGCCTACTTCCCGCCGGTTGTGGAAACCGCGCCAGGAAAAGAACTCCATCGCAAACAGCCAGGCTGAATTCATCCCGATCCCTTTGAGCCGCAGCAGTTGGCGCACCTGCTCCAGGGCCGGGGCGGTCGAAATGCGGACCGCCTGCTCCCGCTCGAGCTCGAGCTGGGCGATCTGCTTCTTGACCAGTTGGGAACGCTCGTAATCACGCTTCAACCGGGCATGCAAGGCAGCAGGCAAGGGCGAGCCGTCCCACAGCCGCACCGTCTCCAATCGGGAGAGAAAATCCTTCTGGAAGGGCAACGCCACACCCTGGCTGGCCAGCAGACCTTTGATCTGGTTGATGTAGTGGGTCTGCTCGGCCTTGAGCGCCATCAGTTCACGATGCAGCTGCCGCTGGTCCTCATCTTCCGGGCTGGGAACATGCACAATGCTCCAAACCTTCTTCTCGCCCTGATCGTAACGAATTAGCATGGTCAGCAATTTCCCAACATCCATCCGGTCAGTCTTCGCCCGTCGTTTGCGCCGGTTGACTTCGATGCTGGCCGAATCCACCACCAGGTTGGTAATTCCCAGTGTCTGCAAGAAGCGGTGGAGCCAAAATCCATCCCGCCCGGCCTCGTAACAGCTGAGCACCGGTGCGGCCTCTGCCAGACCAAACCGCCCTTTGGCCATGCGGATCTCCTTTGTCAATGCCGTCAGATCCCGGGCTCTCACGTCGCGCAGACGGGGCGCCTGCCCAAATCCGATGGTGAACCCAAGCTTCCACGTTTCGTTGCTGAGTTCGATTGCCATGTTAAGGTGCTGAGAATGTGGTGTATCATTGATGGTGCGAGTTGTTTCTGGTTTCATATGAGCTCCTTTCATTTCTAATGTTGGCTAAAAGAAGCTTACCAGAAACGACCCGCTTTTTCAATTCAAGCTATCCATATTATCTCAATAAAGTGTCAAGAGTATCGCCAAAAATAAAGACGAGCTAACGGGTGGAGTACCAGCCAGCTCGCCTTTTGTGGGGGGAGGATGATTATAATACCACCCGGCTATTGGAAAACGCCATCGAACTTTAAAAAGACAAACCCTTCCATTCCGTTTCATTACTCAATGAAACGGTCACTTGACCCCCGATGTATAATGGATGCGAGCGGTGAGCCCGTTTCCAAATACCGGGTTAAGGTCTTTGTCCCGGGGCGTCCGGAATATATCCTGGTTTCAGGAGCGCCGACCTGCTTGGGACACCGCTCACTCTTTTTCGATCAACAGCTTTGAGGGCGGCAGCTTGCGGGACTTGGATCCTAAATAGATTTCCTGCAGATCTTTCCCGAGGCCCAATCGATCCAGTTGTTCGCGGGTGTAAGCCAGCGCCGACTGTCCCTTGGGTAGATTTCTTACGCCGATCTTGTAAGCATGGGCGAGGAACGAACGAGCCACATGCTGTGGATCCGCAAAACGGTCCACCACCTGCTTGGTGAGCACATGCCAGACTGCCACCAGGAGCTTGCGAGCGATGGCCACAATGGCCTTGGACCGGCCCAGATGAGGTTCCAGCCGCTCCAGCTCTGCCTTCCAGTGGGGATAATCCTCCACGGCATGGTTGGCAGCGTTCACCATGGCGCGGCGCAAATCTCGCCTGCCTGCTTTGGTGATGCGGCCGCTGGAATGGGTCATGCCGCTGTCATGGACACGGGTGCCTAACCCGGCATAACCCACCAGCTTTTTGGCGGTCGGGAAGCGAGTAACATCGCCAATAGCAGCCAGGATCGTTATACCGGTGAGCATGGCCACCCCGGGAAGCTGGACCAGCAGAGGGATGCGTTCATCCTGGGCGCTCTTCTGCTTCAGGCATTCTTCAACCTGCTCGACCTGCTTCCGGGCAAATTCGAGCGTTTCCAGGTCGGAACGCACCAGCAGCTTTTCGGTCGTCGAGAGCGGCTGGCTTTCCCACCAGGTTTGCTGGTTGGGCGAAAATGGATTCTCTGGCAGAACCAGGTGATTGCGATGCCCCATGGCATGCAAGCGGTTCTTCGCCATAGTCGAGAGGTGGACCATCTTTTCCCGACGAGCCACCAGAGCGCGCAGGTCGCGTACTTCGTACGGCGGGATCCACACCCCTTTTCCCTTGAGCATCCCGGCTGCCAACAGCTGCGCCAGCGTCTCGGCGGCCTTCTTGTCCGTCTTCACCCGGGCATTCGTGACCTCCGGGACATTGGGCGGATGAACTGCGACGACCGAATGGACATGCGGCAGCAAAGTATCATAGAACAGATAGGTATTGGTGGTCATTTCCAGCACGACTGCGTCCTGGGGCGTGAGCACCCTCTCCGCCCATTCTTCCAGCTGGTGATTCAAAACCCTTTGGGGGCCGAAGACTATCTCCAGATCCCGGTTGACCGCGACCGCAACAAAATACTGCTTGTGGATATCCAATCCGAAAAATCGTGTCAAGCCACTTGCCATATCAACGCCTCCGCATGGAATGAAAAAGGGCCGGGCACCTTGATTTCTGGGCATGGACATCACACACGGACTCGGGCTTGCTCAATGAGCTTCCCAGGTTAGTGGATCCGAACAGGCAGCCAAACATGGTGACGAGCTTAATCAAACATCTCATACAGGACACCGGCTGGCCCATACGTCACACACCCGGAGCAGGACGTCCCCGTTCCTAACCACTGGGAAGTCTACTCCCAAAAGTGCCTGGCCCGCCCCCTACGAGGGGCATTGATATACTAACATGGTGTAAATATTCCATCCGACCCCGCCTGATAACTGTTTCGTAGAAAAGGTAGACTTCAGCTCTGGTTTCTAGCAATGGATAGGATTTTTGCATCCTACAGGCTTTATTCCCTGATGGGAAAGTAGTCGCTTCTGTAGTTGACCAAGGAGTTACCCTGTGGAATCCATCCCGTATGGTGCAAAAACTTCATCCGAAGCAATTTCTAGGAGATCTTAAGCTCCCAGCTGATGTTTGAATTATTATGTTCGTGTTAGCGTCAAAATCGAAAACTGAATAGGGTCAAACCTCGTGATATAATCAGAACATCTGTGCTTTACGGACCTAAAAGAATTTTCTGGTCAGCCAATCGCAGTTCTTCGGGTTTGTTTTCATCACAGGTCCGAAAGCAGGTTAATAGCACGAGCTTGACGTGAAAAAAGTGCGGGGATAGGACTGGAACTCATAACCTGAAGACCTGCGGTTCCCTTAAGAGTGATTCGCGAAAAGTTTAATGCTAATAACTTATAGCAGAGCAATACCCCGGGCCATTAGGAATTTGCAAGCCTGGCGGTTTGTGGTTCAGAAGGATCTGGTAAGGGTGGAAATTTAATGAATGGGATCAACCAATGCAGGAATAAGCGCTCATCCTAGGACGGACATCAATTTTAGGGTAACTGAACTGCTTTCCGTCTTGAAATCCTTCTGGATGGGGTTTTTGCACCCTACGAGTTTTTGCACCATATGGGTGAATGTGATTTAACAAGCGTTCTTTTAACACCCCAAAAAACAGGCTATCCAGCAATTATCGATGACCCTCCTGACACTCATTCCATTTAGCCTGTACCATTACTTTCCTGGTATTGTTCCTAAATATTTGAAAGCTTCACTGTTGTCAGGAGATACCAATGAATCAATTTCCGCCATGGATACATATCTTGCTTTTGAAATTATTAGACTGGATACAGTCTTGCCATTTTCCTGGGAAACGCCGCAATATTTTTCTACCATATCACCCGTAAATGGAACTGCGGCCAGAACAAACTGTCTACTTATCCAAATCAATTGAATCTCGCATGAAACATTTTCTGCACCCAGCCATTGATAAAAAATGTAATCGGGATCACCTAAATATTTAATCCCTTCGTCCAGTCTTATTTTATAATTCAGGGCGACCTCAACTCCTGTGAGGACGCCACTTTCAACACTTATTGTTAAACATCGTTCACCAGGACGGATACAATTTGCTGTTATTTCTGCCCCCAGACCAAAGTTTTTTTGATCAAGATCCGGCATTGACATTCGGTGGACGGAGATTGTTTTCTGATTAATGAATGTCAATGTTTGCAGGGTTGACATTACCTCGCTCTCTGTTGATTTCCCGATCACAAGACCCTGCCAGCATGGCGCTGCGCAGGGAATCCCAGTAAAGGGACTTATGTCCATTTGATCGAATGACACAGTAAATTGAGAACATCCAGCCAGAAATGCTACTATTATGATTATCAATAAAATCCGATGGGTCAATAGGCGTTGGGCGGTCATAACTACTCCCCATATATTTTATTCCTAAAAGTTCAATCCTACGTGTCTCGTACGTAAGCGCTCCATTCCTCAAGCTTACCCCCATAATTCCCCCGCTTGCCTATCTCCGGGTGCGGAATGTGGGATTTTGGGTTTGTTAACTGCATTTCTCCATGAAATCTTTTGGATGGGGTTTTTGCACCATACGCCGTATAAAGAAGCTTCGGCAACAAAAGGCTCTCCTTGATCAGCCGGCTCAACCTGCACTCCAATTACCGAATGTAGCAGTCACTAATCAGTCCAGTCAGGAAGAAAAAATTGCCTTGTTTCGAGGTTTATTTAAAGGGCGTGAAGATGTATTCGCACGCAGGTTTGAGAATGTTCGGACAGGAAAATCGGGCTACTGGCCAGTTGGCCGAAAAGAATGGGTCAATAACGGCCACAATAAGTCAAAAATTCCTCGTGCTGAATATTCGCCTCTAGATTATATACCACTCAGCAATGATGTAATCCGGTTTCATCTTTTAGGAGCTGATCCGGCTGATCGGTTGGGGGGAGATTTTACAATTGGCGTTTACCCGATGTGTCTTGATGAAAACTGCTGGTTCCTGGCAGTAGATTTTGATAAATCCACCTGGTCTGATGACGCTTTGGCTTTTCTTGAAAGCTGCGATTTGCTTAATATCCCGGCAGTATTAGAACGCTCCCGGTCGGGAAACGGTGGTCACGTATGGATTTTCTTCTCGGAACCCGTGCCGGCAGTCATGGCTCGCAAGATGGGAACATTTCTTCTCACCGAAACGATGCGTCGCAGACCTGAAATGGGATTGGATTCTTATGACAGGCTCTTTCCTAGTCAGGATACATTACCGAGGGGGGATTCGGTAACCTGATTGCTTTGCCATTGCAGAAGAAACCACGTGACCACGGAAACAGCGTTTTTGTTGATCAATCTTTGGCGCCTTATCCCGATCAATGGGCATTTCTTTCGGCTGTCCAAAGAATAGACAAAACGAGAATCGTCGAGGTGGTCGAAGAAGCTGAAAAACAACAAGGTGAATTGACCGGGATTCGAATGCCTTTGGTGGATGAAAACGAAACAGAACCCTGGAAGATGTTGCCGTCTAGAACTTCAAAAGAAACGCCCATCCTGGGACCATTTCCCGAAGAAATTACCTTGATTTTAAACAATCAAGTGTATATTCCGAAGGAAGGGTTATCCCCATCATTCCGTAACCGTGTGATCAGATTGGCAGCATTTCAGAACCCGGAATTTTACAAGGCACAAGCAATGCGCCTTTCAACTTACGACAAACCTCGCATTATCAGTTGCTGCGAAGAATTCTCGAATCACCTTGGAATTCCAAGGGGGTGTCTTGATGATGTGGTGGAGTTGTTACACTCGCTAAAAATCGGGGTTGCAATAAAAGATGAGCGTTTTGAAGGTAATTCCATCCATGTGAAGTTCAATGGTTCATTACGACCCGAACAACAAACTGTTGCAGAAAGATTGCTACAATTTGACACTGGGGTGTTATCGGCGTCCACAGCCTTCGGAAAAACTGTAATCGGATGTTATGTGATTGCCCAGCGTAAAGTAAACACTCTTGTGGTTGTCCATCGCAGACAGCTTCTCGATCAATGGATTACCAGCTTAGCTGCATTTTTAAACCTGGATAAGAAAGAGATCGGTCAAATCGGCGGCGGACGGACCAAGCCTACCAAATTGGTTGATGTGGCTATGATCCAAAGTCTTGGGAAGAAGGGAGAGGTAAGTGATCTTGTAGGAGAATATGGTCAAATCATCTTTGATGAGTGCCATCATATTTCCGCTAGCAGTTTCGAACTCGTAGCGAGACAAGCCAAAGCCAAATATATTTTAGGGCTTTCGGCAACAGTGACTCGCAAGGATGGCCACCAACCTGTCGTATTCATGCAGTGCGGACCAGTTAGATATCGGATAGATGATCGAAAGCAAGCTGCTGCTAGACCATTTACACATAAAGTCATTATTAGGCGAACTGAATTTCACGCACCACCCTTGGAGGAAAGTTATTCACCCACGACAATCCAAGGTTTGTATAGCGCTCTGACGAGTGACGAAGAACGAAATGCATTAATTATTGAGGATGTGATCACTGCTGTACATAGCGGACGTTCGCCGGTACTTTTAACTGAGCGCCGTGAACATTTGGCACTATTGGCTAACAAGCTCAATTCACGAATTAAAAATGTTGTTGTTATGACGGGCGGTATGGGAAAAAAACAACGACTGCTTATCGAAGAGCAGTTAAGAAAAGTCTCGAGTAACGAAGAACGGCTGATTCTTGCCACAGGACGCTATTTGGGTGAAGGTTTTGATGACGCGCGTTTGGATACGCTGTTTCTCGCTCTCCCGATTTCTTGGCGTGGAACTTTGGCTCAATACGCCGGTCGACTTCATCGACTGTATGACCTGAAAGTTGACGTACTTATTTATGATTATGTAGATGACCAAGTGCCTGTCCTAAAAGGAATGTTCGAGAAAAGAAGAAAAGGATATAAATCTTTGGGATATGAAATTGTAGGAGTTGGTTGAACCTAAACCTTTTGCCATCTTTACCGAAGCACGATGTGCGCCTATCGGTGTGCCGGCATGAAACCTCCCGCCGAGCTCCCCGGTCGCGTTTTCCTTCCTTCATCAAATCCTTATACACCTTTGGTCATCCTGAACCTGCTTTTGGAACAAGTTGCGGTATGATAAGTAAACGTAATCTGCGGTCGTGTGAATCATCCAAAAACTCCTCACAAAGAAGATCCATGAGTAAAAAAGATAAACGTAAAATACCGAAAGGTACAGGCAAGCGCTACACCTCCACCAAACCCAGGCCGACGGCAGAAGTTACGCCACGAGTTCGCCCGCCTGAATCCAGCTTTACCGAAAGGGTGTTACGCAAGCGCATTCAGGAATTCGTCTATAAAGGGGAACGATTCAAACCAGATTTTGAAAAGGCGATGGAACTGTATTTCGAACAAAAGCCTGGTCTGGATACGCCGCTCTACCTTGACGATGTGGAAATGCCAGGATTCCAAGAATGGTATTTCTTTGATTTCTTAACACACACTGGTAAGCGAATCATTGACCTGTTCGAAGAGGAAATCGGCCCGAACTTGAACAGCGAACAACATGCCATGTTGGAGGATTGGCTGGTCTGGAATTGAGCACGCCTGCTGGAGTTCCAGGAGGTCAAACCCGGGGTCGGCGTGGTGGTGCGGGACTTGTTGAGCGATGAGATCCTAGAAATAAATGACATTTCCGCCTCGTACAGCGTCTCCCGCTGGATGTTTGGCTTATTCCGTCCCATCCGTTCGGCAGGACGGGTATCCTTCACTGGCTCGGCGACGCTCCTGTCGCCAATGGAAAAAGCCGGCATCCTGGAAACCGCCCAGGCGCTTTGGACAAAATACCAGGCCGAACATCCCATGGGCAGCCTGTCTGATTTCTACCGGGACCACAGTCTGACCCTCCACCTGGCGGTGAAACGTGCCCAGGAAGAAGCTTCTAAACCGCCCATTCCGCTCTCCGCCGAGGGGCATTCCCTGATCCTCGCCAGGGCCAGGTATCTCCTGCGCGTCGAACGGCATCAGGTCGAGACCGTGCTGGATGCCGGTGAAGAATTTGTTTACGCCGGACCATCCGAAGGACATCGCGGGGCGCTGCACTATAACTGGATCCAGCGCGGACGTTCCTTTGTCCCACCAGCGGATCAAAAACCCCAAAAACGGTCTGTTCAGTTGAGGACTGAGTGGACCGAGGGACCAGGCCAGCCCAGTTACCTTAACCTGGGTGACTTGAGCCTGGGCCCGAAATGGATTGAGCTGGAATGTCTATCGCGCGAACGACTCGCAGCCGGAAAAGCGTTGCTTGAAGATATACTCTCCGGGCTGATCAAACATACGGGCGACCGCTACGAAGATTGGGAAGCAGCCACTGAAAAAAGCGAAGCTAAACCTCCTATTTCGGGCAGGGAACCGTCCCGCGAAATGGCGGAGGAGATGGAGACCCTCGATAGAGAGATGCTGCATCGCCTTACGGCGAACTGGCTCGACCAACCATCCATTGACGGGAAACTTACCCCGCGCCAGGCTGTACAAAGCCCGGAGAGGCGTAGGGAAATTATTGAAGCACTTAAGCAGATTGAATATATCAATGACCAACGTGCCCTTGATGGAGAAGGTCCCACCATGGATGCAGACTATATCCGCAAGGAACTTGGCCTGCCACCGGTCGGAAAAACGATCGGCCGGTAGGATCATTCAGGCATTTAATACACGGCACGAAATGACGAATAAGGTCGCTGGCCACCTTACCAGTGGGCAATCGTGTTTCCACCTCCTGACTGCCATCATTACAGGCGATACTGAGAAAAATATAACAGTGGTGGTTTAGGAGGAAAGCCCAGGTTCTTTGTTGAGATAAACCAAAAACACCTTCTTGGGGAATCACGTCAGCAGTAAGGTCAGCGGAAAGAGAAAACATCCCCTGTAAATATCAGAATTCTTACCCTATGATCTCCGACAACTTTAATAATATTAAGTCTTGCCGCTGTTTTGAAACTTTGATTATTTGAGATGTAAAGCCAGATCGAGAGCATAAAGCAAAATGAATCTTGCGGTTTTCCAGTTCAGGCTTAAACAGTTCGGCTTTCCGTTCTAGATCAGCCAAAATGTCAACACCCACCGGCTTGCTGGTCCATTTGCATTCCACCAAAATAGCGTTTGTCTCTCCCAGCAAAACAATATCAACTTCTTCGTTGGCATTCCACCACTTGCCGATATTGGTGGGAACAAAGGGTAGTTTTCCGGATAATCCTGATTGCCAGAAAAATTGCTGGCACACTTCCTCAAATGTCAGACTGGTAAAGTGGTCAATTTCGGGCATCACCTGGTTCTCCAGTATGATTTGCGCCCCGCCGGGTTCGAGCTGTGAGCGGTTCGGGTGAATGTAACGAAACCAGAACCGCAGGTAATGGTCTTTCAGACGATAGATTCCTCGGCGGCTCTTTTGGGGCTGTGTTTCGGTCACGGGGACTACCCGTTCCACCAGGTGAAGCTGCTGCAAAGTATCCAGATAGGCAGTCACACCATCAATCCCTGTCGCTTGTTTGATCTCGTTCAAGCGGGTCTTGCCAGCCGCGATGGCCTGTAGAATGGCAAAATAATTACGTGGTTCGCGCAGTTCTTGCTGTAGCACAAAACGCACTTCGTCATACAAGAATGAACCCCGACTGAGGATTCCATCCAGAATATTTTCTTTCAAAGACAGTTGTGATTGAAGCGTATGCAGATAGGCCGGCGTACCGCCGTAGACCGCATACGCACGCACCTGATCTTCCAGATTGAAAGCTGGATAGAATAACCTCGCATCTTTGAACTGCAGCGGTTCAAGAAGATATTGGCCTGTCCTTCTGCCATATAGCGGTGCCTCATATCCTAAAACGGTTTCTTCCATCATACCGATATATGATCCACAAAGAACCAGCATGATCTGGCTATTCTTCAGAGTTTGATCCCAAACTCGCTGGATGATGGTTGCCAGAGGGGGGTAAGCGGTCGCCAGATAAGGAAATTCATCCAAAACAACTACCAAACGTTCGGTTTTAGCAGCCTGAGCAAGTGCTTGGAACAGGTCTTCCCAGGTGGAATAAACAGCATTTATTTGATTGGGGCCGAACAAAGTGGTATTGACTGCACTCGACAGAGCTGTTCTGAGTGATATTTCTGAACCCAGGTCTGCGACGAAGAAGATCGAACGTCTGCCTTCGCAGAAACGCGCTAACAGTTCGGTTTTGCCAACTCGCCGGCGTCCATAGAGCACGAAAAACTCTGCTTTACCCGATGCAAAGCGTTTTTCTAACAATTCAAGTTCTGAAACACGATTGATGAACATGATGGCCTCCAACAGAGAAATCTAGATTATGATAATCGTGATTTCCTTATATATTATAGCATAATGACCCCGTAAGGTGCAAAAACTTCATCCAAAGGGATTTCGCGGAGATTATAAAGCACTAGCTGAGCTCTGGAGAGCGGATGGGTGTGTATCATTTTTTCGGGGAATCATCTCTTTGATAGAGGCCACGTCCATATTTGAACTTACGCCAGGGATTGTCCTTGGGGTCTCTCGGTTGGGCGGGAATCAAGAGAGAGATCTTTTTGGCGGCCAGGAATGCATCTCGGCGAGAGATTGATTTGCGGGCTGGAGCTGGTTTTTCCCGGGACTGATGCAGTTTCTGTCTTTGTTGGGCAGCTTGTTTGCGTAAGCGCATTTCTATCCTGGGCCAATCTTCCTTCCAGCGGCCGCTGCACAGGATGTTACGCAGGGCCAGCATCGGATTGACATGTCGCTCCGCCCAGTGCATCCCGGCGCCTTTCAAGCGGGCTTCCACGACCAGCTTATTACCGCTTTCCACAATGCCGCTGGCGATTGGCCAGCCTTCCTCCTGAAAGCGTGGATATTGAAGTTGCTGCTCCCGTTTTTGGAGGTAGGCCAGATTGGCAGATATTTCCACTGCTTCAGGATGTTTGGTCCGCAAACGCCGTAGTTCAGTCAACAAGCGTTTAGGCCCTTCATGCTTGAGCCGATGGAGCCGTTCCTGGAGCCACTCCTGGGCCCTGGGAGTGCCTTCTCCGTATAGGAATTCTCCCACCTCACTGAGGTGTTCTCCGGCATGCGGAAAATCCAGGATGCGCACGGCATCCGGCCGGTGATAATCCGTGAATCCCTGCAACCAGTCCGACCCATCCATAATGGCGGCCACCTGCAGGGCATTTTCCACTCCCCGTCGTTGGATCTCCACCAGAGCCTGCCGGGCGAACTCCTCTGCACTGATTTTGCGGGAAAAATACGACAAATGACGGGTATGCACCACCCATTCCCCCCTTTCCAGCACGGCTGGTTGCACTTCCCCAATCACCAATGTGCGCACTTCTGCCCACTGCCCATGCAACAGCGGGACCATCGCGCCATCCGCACTGATTTGCATTTTCTCCGCTCCTGCCGGCGCCGCAGGCTGTTCTTTCTCTAATCGCTCCATTTCCTCCTTTTGCATCTCTGCATACGCCGCCCCGGCGGCCTCACTGTAACGCTGGCTGACCGACTTGCTCACTCCAATCCCTTGCATGTCTGCCATCATTTCTACCGCACGCACAAATGGCATCCAACTCGACAGCCGCACCAGGCTCTCGTGGGCGCGCGGCGTCAGGCTACCTGGCAAAAGTTCAAGTTCCTCATCCAGGGGGAAAAACTGCCCGCCCACATTCCGGACACTTGCCATATTCCCGTTGGAGCTCCACCTCGTTCCCCCCGCGCACTTCCAGCCGCCGCTTCTTCTTCCCTTTCCTCGACAGGCTGGCTCCACAGTGCGGACACTGCGGCCCATCCGGCCCCTCGATCCATTCCGCACTCGCACTCGCATTCGCCGTGTCCGACAGCATCTGCGCTCGAAACTCATCCAGCCGCCGGTCCACCTCTGCCTCGATCTCTCGAAAGGTCGCCCGCGGATGCTGCCGCCGCCATTCCGCCATCCCTTCGTTAATTTCTTCGCTCTTCTCTTGCCAGCCTTTCTTCATCTGCTCGCTGTTCATACGGCCTCCTCGCTCGCTTTTCCCCCATCTTACTCCTTTCCCGAAAAAAAGATACACACCCAGAGCGGATTTAGAACTTGCGTTCTGGATGTGATTATGCTACAATCCGGTTGCTGATGATCCTACTTTATCTCGCCGGGCCCTGAACAATCGAAAACCGCCGGGCCAGGCAGAATCAGCAGCCCGTTGATCGAAAGTGTGCGGTGCACGACTGTGGCTCATAACCTGGAGGTTTAAGCAACCACAAAAGTGATTCGGGATGAGTCCACCTCTTATCGTTTATAGTTGTAAATCGCGTGCACAGCTACTCCCTGTTTTCAGTGCTATAATTTTTGTCGAGGTATACCATGACCATAACAACCTATGAAGGTGTTGTAGAAAAAGGCAAAATTCGCTTAAAGACGAGCGTTCGCTTGCCCGATAACACAAAGGTTTATGTTGTCGTTCCTGATACACAGACAATGAAAACCGCTCGGGTAACGTCCCCGCGCCTTGTAGATCGCAAACAAGTAGCTGATTTTAAGATGGAAATCAGCGAGGATAATTCCAATGCCAGCGTACGACGCTGATCAATTCGACCCACCTGCGCCAGTTGCCAAAGTGAATCTGCGCCATCCCGTAACTGGCGCTTCAATACCTAACGTCCCAATGCTCCTGGATACAGGAGCGGATGTGACATTGTTGCCACGCGAATTCATAGAGCAACTTGGAGTTACACCTGTCGAGGATAAAGTCTATGAAGTGGAAGGTTTTGATGGTGGTACAAAACTTGCGGAGGTTGTTCAATTAGAACTGGTATTTCTGGGACGAAAATTCAAGGGACAATTTTTATTGATTGACCTGCCTATGGGTATTTTGGGGCGTAACATTCTGAATGCAATTGTGATTCTGCTCGATGGACCACGGGAGTCCTGGAAAGAGCAAAAGAGCTAAATCCGATCTATCCTTAACCTCGCTCGACGAAATCTTCCTACCATAAATCATGATATAATTAGAATATCTGTTCTTTCGGGCCTAAAAAGAATTTTCTGATCAGCCAATCAAAGTTCTTCGGGTTTGTTTCCATCGCAGATCCGAAAGCAGGTTAAAAACACGAGCTTGATGTGAAAAAAGTGCGGGGAAAGGACTGGAACTCATAACCTGAAGACCTGCGGTTCCCTTAAGAGTGATCCGCGATGAGTTCAATTGCAGGAATGAGCGCTCATCCTAGGACGGACATCAATTTTAGGTTTACTGAACTGCTTTCCGTCTTGAAATCCTTCTGGACGGGGTTTTTGCACCATACGAGTTAATTCGATAACCATTTCCTGCGTGGCCTCCAAAAGGTCGACAAAGAACCCCCCTTTCCTCATCAGAGACTATAGCCTCGCAATAGCTGCTTGCGCCTCGACGATGTGCTGTTTATGCAGACCCGGCCAGGGATTTCGATCACTCTCAGGACGCATAACAATTCCCGGGTGTGCGAGGTGAAGAACCGGGAAATGTGTGTTATTAATCGCGAACTCTTTAATATCCCCGCCTATCAATTCATTGCGCTGCTTTTGACCTTTAACGTGTTGCAAGAAGCCGGCTACCTCACTGCCAAGCGTAATAACGATTTTTGGCTTGGCTAATTGCAATTCCTCGGAAAGCAGGTCGATGCCCTGTTCCGCAAAAAACTCGAATTGGCTGCGCGTTTCCCTTTCAGGCCAGGAGCATCCCAGGCGACGATATTTGGTAAGATGACCTTCTTTGAAAAGGAAGATCCGGACAAGATCTGTTATCCAACATTGTTCGCGTTTGAATCCCAATGGCTGTAGATATTCCTGTTCCAGCTCACATCCACTTTTCACAGTCCGGACCATTTGGCCATCGAAGTACTTCTCGGTTGAAAATGGTCCACAGTTATCGCCGACTGGTACGTCATGTTCTCTCTTAATACTGGCAAAGCGTGCCGATGGATAGGCCCCAAGAATGAATATATTGTTTTGAGCAACATCAATGGGCACAACCGGTTGAATAGGATTCCCATATAAGTACAGATACGTTTTTGGAAGCGACAGGCAACTTTTATAATCCCGGAATAGCCTTTGCTGAAATTCCTGAACAGCGGTCGGATTTGAGAGCTCAGACATCATTTTAATTCTCACTTTCTGAAAGTGACCATTCGACAATCAGGAATGATTCTAATGGTAGTCCACACGCAAAAGCCGCTTCAAGCCACTGTATTTGGGATTTACGAATATGGTCATGTGCTCTTCTTTTCAACTCAACAAAAAGGGGAATAGCCGCTTTCCAGCAGAATAGATCCCAACCACCTTTATTCGAGTCTATTCGGTCCGTTATTTTTTGCATAATTATGTTTTCTGCATTAGGAAGCACCACTTCATTTTTGGGGCATGATGAGGTTCTGTATTTACGACCGAAAGTGTCCACCCAAACCCCATGCCAGCCTGCTCCTTGAAGAATTCTTAGGGTCGCAATTTCCGCAAAGGCCGGCTCGCCATTGATATTCAACACCAGCTTCCCCCCATAGGTGTCAACAATTGGCTTCCCCTTCCACATTCTAAAAATGGGCCTAGCCTTTGCAACAGAAACCGTCCGCCCGGAAGGAAGAGTAATAAGCTCTAACGCGCTTGGGGTAAGGGGAAAGGAAAAGTGCATAGATGGATTGACCAATACTTTATTTCTCCCGGATAATTACTTTATCTTATCATGTTCCAAAGCTCTTTCCAGGACACCTACTCGAATTGTCTAATCGGATAATTATCAGATCTGTCAAAGGTGGATATTGCTTTTTTTTTTCGATATCTTTTTACAATTGAACGTAATGCAGTTGTATGCTTCTACAACCTCATGCCGGAGTACAATTTTACTAACCATCGATTTTCTTAGGATAACCCAGGTCGGATAAATAAAGCACACCTCATGTCAGATTATCAGCCCTTATTACAACGCCTGGACCGTTTCGTCCGGGGTGAATCGGAAACCCACCGGCAGGAACTTGAACGCCAGTGGTCCCGATCGCTGGCCGAGCGCGTGGCAGCCGGCCGCGCTCTCGAAGGGTTGCGGGTGGAAGAGGTTCGCAAGGATGGGACCCTTCTGCTCAGCTGCGCCACCAATGATTCGCGCTTCCGGGAGGGGGATTTTTTAGTCCTGCATCGAGGCGATCCAAAAGGGATAGAGGCTGCAGAATGTTTGCTCGAATACGACGATGAGACCCAACTGGAAGTCAGCCTCAGAAGCGGAAATGTCTTTTTTATGCGCAGCAACCAGGACGGATGGATCGCCGATGAGAGCATGCTGGATCTCAGTCCTTTCTATCTGGATGCGCTGGACCAGGTGGCTGATACCCGCCGCGGCCGGGAAATCATCCTGCCGCTGCTCAGCGGCGAGAAGACGCTTGGAATTGATTTTGCGCGTTACGAGCGTTCGAAAAAAGACGCCCTCGAGGCCGGCCTGGACGAGGATCAGGCAGAGGCGGTGGCCCAGTCATATGCCGCCGATCTCCTGCATCTGATCCAGGGTCCGCCCGGGACCGGCAAGACCTTTGTCCTGGCACACCTGGCCAGACAGCTGGTGGCGGACGGCCGGCGGGTGCTGGTCAGCGGATTGACCCATCGCGCCATTAATAATGCACTGAATAAGATTGTCAAAGTTGATCCGGCCCTGCCGGTCTGCAAGATCGGCATCGAAACCCGCGCGGTCGATCTGCTGGCTCCCAACTATGCCAACTTTGTGGAGAGCGAGTTCGGAGACCTGCCGGGTGGGTACATCGTCGGCGCCACTCCCTTCGCGACCCGCAGCGAGCGCTTGTCCGGCATTGAGTTCGATGTTGTGATTTTTGACGAAGCCTCCCAGATCACCCTGCCGCTGGCCATCATGGGGATGCTCTCCGCATCGAAGTACGTTTTTATCGGCGACGAGCACCAACTGCCCCCGGTCACGACCTCCAAGGCCTCCAGATTTGGGGCGATATCGATTTTCAGTTATCTGAACGGCTGCGGCAGCCAGACGATGCTTACCACTACCTACCGCATGAACGACGTCCTGACCGCCTGGCCCAGCCGGACCTTTTACGACGGCCGCATCCGGCCGGCACCCGGTGTCGCCGGGCGGCGCTTGAAGGTAAAGCAAGTCGGAACCCCTTGGGATTTCGCCCTGGACCCGGAAGAGCCGGCGGTCTTCCTGGACCTGATGCACCGCAACAGCACCACCCGCAGCCAGCTGGAAGCCGATGTGGTCTGCGAGCTGGTCCAGGCCCTGCTTCATCAGGGCATTCCGGCTACAGAGATCGGGGTGGTGGTCCCCTTCCGCGCCCAGGGACGCTTGATCCGCAACGCGCTGCGCGAATCGCTGCCGGCGCGCGAGATGCTCAAGGACCTGGCGGTCGATACGGTCGAACGCATGCAGGGCCAGGAGCGTGAGGTGATGCTGGTTTCCCTGACCACCTCCAGTCCGTCATTTGCCAAATTGCTGGCCGAATTCTTCTTTCAGCCCGAGCGCTTGAATGTGGCCGTCACCCGCGCCCGCACCAAACTGATCCTGGTTGGGAGCCAGAACGTCCTGCAGATCCCGCCGGATGATTCGGAGTTGGATGACTGGGTGCAGCTGCTGCGCGAGCTGATGGCCGAGTGCACGACCTTTACGCTTCCGGACGGCAGGCCGGTATAAGATGGCCAGGGTTTTTCCGAATGTCCCGGCCGGAATCCTGCCTCCGGAAGTCCTGCGGACCTTCCGCTTTCTCAAATCCCTGCCGGATGAGTATACGGTCTGGCACCATCTGGCGCCCTGGCAGAAGGATGCCCCCGATTTTTTGATCTTGAATCCCGCTCAACAGGCGCTGATCGTCAAGGTCAGCACGGCCAGCCATAAGCAGGCGCGTCCGGCAGCTCAACTGCTGTTATTGGGAGGCCAGGAAGACCGGTTGGGAGAAAACGAAACCAGGATATTGGATTCCTTCCAACATTCCCTGCCAATGGGTGACGACATCCGAACGGTAATCATATTTCCCAATATTCCGAACGAAGATTTAGCGAAAAGCCGGGATTCCAATCACGCAAAAACGCCCCTCTGGGGAGGGCAGGAATCCCTTCAACCTCCCTCGACGGGCCTGGTAAAAGCTTTTACCGGTCCATCCCTCGATGACATCGCCGTGGAACAGATCCGTGCGTGCTTCACCCCGGAAACAGTCGTGCCCGCTTCGCTCACCGTCCGCCCCAATTTGCAATCACGGCTGGATGCCGGCCTGACCGATTATTTGCTGGATTTCGACCAGGAGGCAGCTTTGAAAGCCGACCTGGATCTGCCCAAAGAGGGACAATCGCTTTCGAAAGATTTCCGCCTGAGCGTGGTGAACGGCGTGGCCGGGAGCGGAAAGACATTGATCTTACTCTATCGCTTGCGGCTCTTGCATGACTTATTCCCGGAAAAGACCTTCCTGGTGTTGACCCATAATAAACCTCTGATCCAGGATATGAAATCACGTTATCAGCGCCTGACCGGCGGCCTGCCTAAGAACATTCGCTGGCTGACATTCAATGCGTGGTGCCGGATGTTCTGGCCAAAAGATCCTCCCTGGCGCATCCCCCTGGGATTCGACAAGAGGGATGACTTAATTACGCAGGCTTGGAAGGAGTTTTTTGAAGGCACCGCAATCACCCCCGGGATGCTGCGCAGTGAAATCGACTGGTTCAAAGATCAAGTGTTATTCGGCCGTTCTGCCTATTTGAGCATCGAGCGGCGCGGGCGCGGTTTTCGATTGGGCGCTGAACAGCGCAAGCAGGTGTATGCCGCCATGTCCCGCTACCAGAAGTTATTGCAGGAGCGCGGCCAGGTGGACTGGGGGGACGTCCCACGCAAAATGTGGAAGTTCATACAAGATGGAGTCGTCCATCCACCCCATTATGATGTCATCCTTGTAGATGAGGCCCAGTTCTTTGCACCCATCTGGTTCGATATCATCCGCAAGTTGGTTAAACCGCGCAGCGGCCACCTTTTCGTCGTAGCCGATCCCACCCAAGGGTTTCTTGGGCGAGGCGCTTCCTGGAAATCACTCGGTCTGGAAGTGCGTGGGCGTGTGCAGCAGCTGGTCCGCAGTCACCGGACGACCTGGGAGATCCTCAATTTTGCCACTATTTTCTACCGCCAGCGCGTTTCCGAGGAGGACAAGGACGAAGACATACTGTCCCCAGATTTGGAAACCCTGCCGCACGGCGCCATCCCCGAGTTGATTGCCATGAACAATTACCAGGATGAGATTACCCGGGTGGTCAACGAAGTGGCCGGCCTGGCCGGCCAGGGCTTCCCCTTGGATAAAATCCTGGTCCTGCATGTGGATTGGAAAGGGGTGGACAGCTTGCTCTTGGCGCTACATAAGAAGATGGGGCCGGATCTGGCTGCGGATCCCAAAGATTTCCAGCCCGGAAATTTTGTGCGCGTGACGACTTTTAATGCCGGCACCGGCCTGGAGAGCCCGGTTGTTTTCCTGGTTGGTCTGAAGCAGCTGTTTGAAGAGGAACAAAGTTTGCGCTTATCCGACGAAGAGCGGGAAAAGCTAATTTTTGAAAACACCCGTAAGGTCTATATGGCCGCCACTCGTGCCGGTCAAAGATTGGTTGTTACTTGTTCTGGTCAATTGCCGAACGATATTGAAAGACTATTTGAGGTATCAATTGAAAAATCTGCTCCATGAAATTATTCCCTTCGGTTGGTCATAGGATATATTGGTGGGGTAGTTTACATGTCAGATCTTGGATCTCCCGATGATTCTCCTTGGAAGTGGATCAGGATATTTAACCCTATGACCGATTATCAAGAGTATTATCCATGGGAAACTTTCCAAAAAATTTGGTCTGAATTTTCAGGATTTGTTTTACGAGTAAATAGGCTTTACCCTCAACGCTAAAGGTTATGAATGTTTTCGTTGTTTGAGAAGGAAGTAGCCATGATAGGAAGATTACAAACATTGGAACGGTTATTGTCTGTATGCCTGTTTTGTTTTCTACTCCAGTCTTGTTCGAAAACAACAATCGAACTGCCAACCCAAACGCCGACTAAGCCGATCTCCCCTCCAATAGTCACACCGACCCGCGTTCCAACTTATACTCCAGCTTATTTGGCTGTTGCCGAAGAAACCCAAACGGCACAGCTACAAAACGCGGGGCAGTTTAAACAATTATTTAGTTCCTTGCCATCCGGCGAATATGTATTGACATCCGCTATTGTTTCTGAATATGGATACGATCATACTGAATTCCTCGCCTGTCGAATCCAAGACGATAGCGTTTTTTCATTTATTGCTACTGGAGATTCCGTCATCATCCCTTCCGCCGACCTGGAAAAATATGCAGAGTTTAATTTTGATAATATATCCATATACTCATTCAAAAATGGCACCTTAAATACTTACCCTGCTCCATTTGGTTCGATCTCAGCTGCCTGGTCTCCAGACAGTTCGCGGCTTGCGATTATTGCAAATGTAGGGAATATGAATAGTTCAAATCAAGGTAGCCAAGATCAATTTATTGGAGTGTTGAACGTAACCGATGGGAGTTGGATAGATTACCAGATTAAAGATGAGATGAGCATTACCACCCAACTTGGTGAGGTTGGTAATCAATTTAGCTGGTCACCGGATGGAAAGTGGCTTGCGTTTTATTGAGAACCAGTAGGAAGGGGAGGCGAGCCAGCAGTAAGCAAAGGCAGCCCTTATTATTTCGATGTTTCTTGTTTAGCAGCAGGTACATGCGACTCCCAGATCCACAGGCTGGTTACCGGATATTATCTAGGCGGTCCAATCGCTTGGACGCCAAATGATCGGTTGGTATCTGTTGCTGTCAGTCGAGACCCAAATGGAGTTACGATAAACAACGGTGCTCTGGTTGAAGAATTTGATATCTCGAGTGGAAATATTATAAGGAGGTATTATTTCAATCCACAGGATGGAGAGATCAAATCCCTCATCTGGTCTCCTTATAATGACTGGATCGTGGCAAGCCAAGACAATCCTCAAGGCGACTCAAATGTTCTATCCATGTTATCTGTAGATGGAGAAAAAAGTATGAAATTGAAAGATTGTTTGAGCAATGAGGTTTTGGCGGTCTTTAAGAAGTAAAGGTGGATCTGTAAATGGTAAAACAGGTCAATTCAAAGTACCCTTCTTGGCAGGAGTTCTTCCGGAATGCCGCGATCCCAGTAAATGACAAGGAAGTAGAAAGCCGTATGGCTGTATAGTGCAAATATTCCATCCGATCCTGCCTGATAAGGGTTCCGTCGAAAAGAGAGCCTTCAGCTTTGGTTTCGGGAAATGGATAAAATTTTTGCACCATACAGCCACGAATACCTGAGAGCTACCAGCAGTCTCTTTTGAGCCACAGAAGATTGCTGTAAGAATTCTTGAGAAATCGGAACTGTGATGTTGGATTTGATCGATGAACCGCGAGATCAAACATACAGAGATTTGCTGCGACTAGCAATCCACCATTGCTCGTCATTCTCATTGACCTGGCGCGACAGGATTAACTTCAGTGAATTGGCCAATCGTGTCAGATCTTCCCTACAACCATCACTGATCCGCGAGGTGTATACCGACGAGTGGCCAGGGACTAAATTGTCAGGCGGCCACCAAGCGATGGTTAGGCATTATCAGTTCACAGAAGACACCCTCGAAATACTATCAAGAACTCCGTCATTGTATGCTTGGCTTTCGCCCAGCTTACCCGAGGACCTTGCATTATATAAATCCGATGATATCTGTTGGTTACTATCGATAGCACACGAAAAGGATGCTGCGATTCTGGATGAGGCAATCACGGTTGACGATCTACTCAAAACAGTGCCAGGCATTAAGGTCAAGAGACGCCAGTAAACCTGTTGGCCTCCATGCCGTCCACTTGATTTATAAATCTTTTTCCAGCGTTGCTTCCCTCCACCACTGGACGGCATGACCGGATTCAGTGGACGATTTCACCGGAATACGCAATATCAAGCCGTCTCTCCGAATTTTCAACCAACAGAAATAGCAGGTCCCTTTGAAGATGATGTCTTAAAAATTAAATGGGTGATGCCCTGATATCAGTTTCGCTGAAATGAAACCAGCTCCATACAAGGAAATACAGAACCTTTCGACAAAATCACGGGGCTCTGCATTTTGATGCCTGGATAAAACATTATTGTTGGGGATAGATTTTTACTGTTATGGATAAAACTTCATTGTTACATACCAATTCATGAGTTAATGTGAATGGAGTAATATGGCCACAACTAAAAAGATACTTCCTCTAGTCATAATAATTCTAGTTATAAGTGCAAGCTGCGTGCCCGTTAAAAGTAATATAACTCAGGATATTCCGACTTCATTGTTGCCACCAAGTACGAGTTCACCTTCCCCAACCATTTCGCCGTCCCCATCGTCGACAAGTATTATTATTCCAACACTCGCACCGGATGAAGCGCTCAAATCGTTGTTACAAATGATCAAAACAAATGGCAATTGCGAACTCCCTTGTTGGTGGGGGGTTACGCCGGGGATTAGTAACGGTTCCGATATCTATACAGTTTTTTCACCTTTTACCGGGATATCAAATGGCGGTGATCTTCCTGTTACAGATCCAAGAAGTATAGATTTTAAATTGCCAATTGACAACTTCACAATATATCTCAATATAGATTTCGGTCCTGTTGGAGACAGTGGGCCAAAAGGGATAATCGGCGTCGAGATACTACAAGTAGAAGATCACAAATCTGCGCCATATACCGACTTATTCAGTCGCTATTCTCTACAGAATATATTATCCGTGTATGGGCAACCAGCAGATGTTGAGTTGGATGCAGATATTCATAAATTTGAGCCCAATTCCGGAACCACCTTCGATACTTATTTATCGTACCCGGATAAAGGGATTTATGTGCGCTATACCACTTCTGCTGATGAAGTACCGGGAAACAAGATCCAGAGTTGCCCAACAGAAGCGTTTGTTGATTTATGGCTCATGCCACCTGACAAGAACAATTCCAATCAGAAACTTTTGACATCGATGAATATGGAATGGGGTTTTTCTCATAAATCTTTGGAAGAAGCGGCGCAAATGTCCATTAGTCAGTTTTATGAGACTTTCAGAAAGCCATTAAATCAATGTTTGGAAACGCCAAAAGCGATTTGGACGCCATGACAAATCATTTCAATATGCCAGGTAATTAACCGCCGAATCTTTAAAAAGAGCGACCTACGCGTTGATGGATGACCTGACTATCTAACATCCATGTTGGTGACTTGTTTTCCTTTCAACCAGCCCCCATATCCCAGCAGTCTGTCCTTTGAGAGTAGAACACTAAAACCGATCTACTGGTTGGTTTGTCTAGAGGGGAATAAACTAATTGATCTTGACCTGCCCCATAGAAAATTGATCCACCCCTTAAGTTTGGGTCGAGACAATTCTCTCGTTAACAAGAGGAATAACAACTCCTTTACCGTCTGCTTTCTTTATCCGGCCCGTCTTCTCGAGCTCGGCGAGCGCCCAGACTACCCATGACTTTGAACGCCCTGCTGAACAGCCGGCGGCACCGTACGAACCGGTCAGGTTGTGTTCAAAGAAATTGACCAACGAGTTCAACGCTTCGTTGGGGTTAAATTTCTTGACCGGTTCACTCGATTGGGCGCCCCCCTTGGAATCTATGGAAGGGAGTACTTCAAGCATCACGATCAATCAAGTCGTGATCAAGAAAAATAGGAGAATGAGCAGGATGGCAAGCTGCGTGGGTGCTTTTGGATCTGTTTTCCTTTTACCTGAATTCCAATTCGATAACCATAACCAGGTATGATGTAAGGGGCCGAGCTATTTGGTGGAGTAAGTCTGAAATAAATTGTGACACAAGGAGGAAAAAAACGGGCTCCACGAGAGGTGCCCGTTTTTAGTTTTGGAAAAGGCAGTCAGCCCTGGTCGATTTCGGCGATCGCTTTGAGGATGGTACTGTCATCCAGGATCTGTTTCTGGTCGATGCGGCCAGCGATCAAGGCGGTGATGCACAGGCGGTTGATCTGGCGGGGGAGGCCGCGGGTGTACTCGAAGATGCGTTTGAGGGCATCGTCGCTGAAAGGGGAACCGGTGACATACCCGGCAATGCGCAGGTGGTGCTGAATGTACTCGAGGGTTTCTTTGAGATCGAGGGGAGGGAACTGGTAAGAGTTGGTCAGGCGCTGGCGGAAAGCTTCGTGGATGGACAGGTGCAGGGTCTGGCTGAGGACGGGGGGGCCGATGAGCAGGAGGGTGGCCAAAGAGCGGCTGTCCATGTTGGTGCTCAGGAGCAGGCGGAACTGCTCGAAAGCGGTGGGAGGCAGCAGGTCGGCTTCGTCGAGGATGAGCAGGGGGAAACGCTGCTTGGTGCGGATGAGGTCTTCGAAGGCAGAGCGGATGCGGGCGACCATTCTGGGTCTGCTGAAGGGGGGCTCGTAACCCAGGGCGGCCAGGATATCCCGGTAGAGGCCAGTGATGCCCAGGGTGGGGTTGGGCAGGTAGATGGCCAGGTAGCGGTTGGGGTCGAGGGAGGCGACGAAGCTGCGCACGGCGGTGGACTTGCCGCAGCCGATCTCGCCGGTGACCAGGCCCATGCCCTGTTCGTTGATCAGGTAAGACAGGCGTGCCCCCAGTTCGGACTGGCCACGCGTAGCCAGGATATCGGCGGGGGGGATGTCTTTGGAGAAGGGCAGGTGGGTAAAGCCATAGAACTGTTGAAACATCTCATTTCTCCTGGGGTTTGTCTTTTTCAGTGGGGGTCAGGCGGGTGAACTGCAGCGGTCCGGCGGCTCTGCGCTGCTGCTCCTGATACTCAGAGCGCAAGGCGGTCAGGTAGTCCAGAGAGGATTTGGGCCGGGCAGGGGCAGGCGGCTGGGTGGCCAGACGCTCGACGCTGATATGGCGCTGCTTGTTCTGGACCAGCACGCTGGCCTTGCCAATGGGATTGCCGTCCAGGACCAGCTCAAGGTGCGAAAGATCGAAGGGGTCGAAGCGCAGCTCGAGCCTGCGGCCGGACAAGCTGGGGTCGACCTGGTAGGTATTGCCCTGCAAGTCGAGGGTGGCGTTCTTGCGCACCTGGCGGAACTCGCGCCACAGGAAGGCTTTGCGCAGGACTTCCGGATCAGCGGTGCGGACCTGCTGCAGACCGGCCTGGTAACGCTCCAGCGGGGTCTGCCCGGTCTCGGAATGTTCGTGGCAGTGGTAGACCAGTTCCAGCCAGGCCCAGAAAAACTCGTTCAATTCGGTCAGGCGGGCGATCTCGGAGGTTTCCACCTCCGGCAGGAACTGGAGACGTACGGTCAGAAAAAATCGCTCCTGTTTTCCTTTTCCCTCAGGACTATACGGAGCCGCGTGAATTCTCCGGATACCCAGCGCCGCGCAGGCGGCTGCGAACTGGGTGGATGAGTAGACCTTGCCATTGTCCACGTAGAGTGCATCCGGCACTCCCCGGCGCAAGATCCCGACCTTGAGCACCCGTTCCATGCGCGGCAGGGCTTCGTCAAAAAAGAACTCGGCATACGGGACCAGGCGGCTGTGGTCATCCAGGAAGCAATACAGGTACGCCCGGCGCTTCTTGCCAGGGGCATACGGGTCGGGCAGCCATGGGCCCACCAGCATGTCCCCCTGCCAGAGCGAGTTGGTGTGCTCCCGCTCGAAACGCTGGTAGGTGCGTCCCCCCTGGGAGAGCAAACGGCAAGTCTTGCCGCATCTGCGCAGCTGGCTGGTGAGGGTGTGCGCGTTGAGCGGGTGTTCCAGCTGCAGATCCTGCTCCCGATTCAGGATGTCCACCAACGTGCTGGTCGTGCGGGCAGGCTGCTCTTCCCGCAAGGCAATAGCCCGCTCCAGGACTTCAGGCGAAAAAGCTCGGGGAATGCCTTTATCCGAGCGTGGGTTCGAACGCAGGGCCTCGAAGCCGCCCTGGTTGTACAACTGGAGATAGCGCCGCAGGCTGGAGATGCTCACCCGGGTGCGGCTGGAATAGGGAATGGTATAGGTCTTGGCGGCGATCGCACGTAAAGCCTGCTCCAACTGGCCTGCCGCCAGCGGGTCGAAGAGCAGTGCACTGATCAGCCCATAGCGGAACAGGGCGATCTCGGTGTTCCGCTCTTGAGCGTCGTTCGGTGGGGATGATTTTCGGGACATGCTGGGCTCCTTGGATGGTTTTTGGGGTGGCCCTGATAATATCCCTGGGCGCTGGCAGTGCCCATTGTCAAACTGTGTGTGTGCGGCTCCCCCTAGACCAGCCGCCCCAGCCCCCGCCCGGAGCTCCACCACCACAAAAAACGCACTCGATCATTCCGGCCATATTCCGCCGCTTCCGTCCAGCGCGTCTTGCCCCAGGCCAGCAAGTGCTCGCTGGCGCCCAGCAAGGCCTGCGCCGGATGCTCTGCTTGCAGGGCTTCCCCGTGCGGGTCCAGCCAGCCTGAGCTGCTGTCCTGCTGCGCCAGAGTTGCCTGCACCGCCCCCAGCCAGCGGCTGGCCTGCTGCGCAAATGACCCGCACCAGCGCTGCATCGTCCGCCTGGCAGGTGCACCCACCTCGGCGCACTCCGCCTCCAAGGCGGCCCACGTTTTCCCGCAGCCACAGCGCACCTCGATCACCGCCTGGATCACCGGCACTACATAATGCCGAAAGGACAACAGAAAATCCGGCAGCGCTGAGATCGTCCGGTGGCACTGCTTGCAGAACCAGCGCTTGATCCACACCCTCCCGATGTCTTTACGGGATATTCTCCCTTTCGGCTTCCGCAAGTAATACCCGTGCCCGATCAGACAACCCACCTCTCCGCACAGCGGACAATGCCCCAGGCACACCCATTTCTTCTGCCTTGACCGGCTTCCGTACTCTTGCTCCGTGCCTCCAAAACCGACTACAATCATCGCGATGTCCTATCTTGTCCCTTTTACTCTGGCCCTCAAGCCGGGCGAAGCAGCCCCGCCCACCGCCTTGTTTTTCCCCAATGAACCCGGTATCCCAACAGGCTCCTATGAATTGCAGGAAATGTATTGCCCCAACCCTGACTGCCATTGCCAGGAAGCCTTACTCATGGTTATCTCGGTTGAGTCTGGAAACTGGGTTGCCGACATCCGCATCAGCCTGAACCCGGCTGACATGCCCAACCCTAGATTGGATCTCTCTGAAGACACCGCCCTATATGCTCAGGCACTGTTCAAGGATATCGCCCAGGACCTATACACCGATCCAGCCTTTCTGTCTCGCTTGAGAGCTCATTACGATCAGGTTAAAGCAGTGGCTGCAGACCTTTCCCACCCTGCTCACTCAAGAGTGATCCAGTGGGGAATAACCGGTGGCTCCAAACCCCCCGCCAACAAGCGCAAAAGAAAACGCCACTGATTATCTCATCCTTTGATCGCACAATCAGAATAGGTCAATAATTTACGACAACTCGTTTTGGAATTTATGGCGAAAATGTGCTGGACGGCGAAAATTGAACAATTTCCGAAAAACCACAAAAATCCCGGGCCTGGCTGTGGATAAGTGGATACCTCTCCGCTACGCTACGAGTTACCCACTTATCCACAGCCACTACTGCTACTCCCTCCCCACACAAACCAAGGCCACTCTCTTTGGAGCGGCCTATTGAATCCTACCAGATGACAACTCTAATTATTCCGGACAGAACTGCCTAAATTCCCCTATTTAATCCAGACCAGGACAGTATGAACGCTGGTAACCCCGATAATTCGATGACACCTGCAAGGATGACTGCGACGAACAGGCTCGAGTCCAGGTGTTTCATTGCCGAGCGCGCCACGAAGAAGGCGGACGGAAAGTTGATTCCTGAGAGTTATTGTTTTTAGGGGACTTTGGTCATATACTGCTCTTATAGACCGAATCATAGTGAGCCCACCGAGTTATTTTTGACGACAGAGCAGCATGAGCCGACAGACAATACGCTTACCCCGCCCACTTTATTATCTTCTGATCACTACCATCACTGAGTTGGTTCTCGTAGGTGGCGCGGTAATCATTTTGCTCCCCACTGGTCTTTTGAGACAAATCCCTTTGAGTATTCTTGGCATCATTTTAGTCTATAAAACCATCATAGCGACATTTGTTCTTATCATAGTCGCTCACAACCAGTTGCAAGAGAATAAATTAATTATAAAAGGCGGCGGCTTGGTTCTTGGGCATGTCGTTGGGTTATTATTGGGGGGAGCCCTGGGGTTTCGGTACGGGGGCGTGTTCTTGGCTATCATTGGAGCCATAGGTCTTTACTTCATTGTAGGGCGGATAGGGTCAATGATCAGTTTTACAATTCAATACCTTCGCCAATTATGGACTGATGGAAGGTTGGAAAACCGGGTGAATGGCACCCAAACGGGCGATTTGCTCAAAAATGTCAGCCAATAAAACGGCATCAGGTTTTTCCGGAAGCATTTTTATTGTCTCGACTGCATATCGATAGCCGTGATAGTGCGCCTTCAAATCCAGGATACTGAAATCCGGATTGTTCCGTTGAAAGCGGCGCAAGAGCACCTGGGAGAGATTGACCAGGAAGAAAGCCAGATTGGCGGCATTGGTCACAGCAGTTTTTTCGATGTTCATAAAATCTTCCAAGCCCCAATATTGTTTGGCGTCGCGGAAGTTGAACTCGATCTGGAAACGAAGACTATAGAAGTGGATAAGTTTGGCGTAGCATAACTCCAGATCGGTGCTGAACAGAATGACATGGGCCTGGAGTTGAGTATCCAGATTGGTCTTAAGCATGATGACCACATTGAGCGGCAGAGCAAATTCCTTGTTGAGCAGTTCGGCTTGATAAATATCGGTCCGGATATTCTTTTCGGTGGTGCTCTCTTTCAAATACTTCGGATCCATCTTGCGAACGATCACTTTGTCGCCATATTTCGAATGAGGCCCAGAGCCTGGATAAGGACCCGTATAAGAAAAATACAAGGCCGCATCCTGGCGGAGTTTCGAGATCAACTGCAATCCGCTCTGGGTCACCATCCATGCGCTCGGATAATTGCCGAAGTGACCATCCATGACCAGGTATTTGAGCGCCAGAACCTTGCCAATTTGCTGCAAAAACGCCTTCAACGCCACCTGGATCCGCTGTAACTCGGCATTCAACACGACTTCGGCACTCTTTTTGTTCCGGCTGCCCTTCGGTCGTCCACGTTGGCGCTTTTCTCCAGGTTCCTTCTTCTTGGCCTGCTTCTTGGCTTTGCTGGCAGCCTTCTCCGCGTCACTCCGCACGACCTGATCGATCTGCACCGGGTAGGATTTCTCTTCTCGAACATCGATCAGCGAAAAAGCAAAGAAGGCCAGCCCCGCGATCGGACGTTGTTGGATGCTCGAAAAGAAGCGATCCAATCCATAGGTCTCTTTGCCCGCTTTGCCGCACACCACTTCGTCGCCTGCCAGAATGTACTCATCCTTGGGATCCCACAGCCATTTCTGGAAGAAGCTCCACAACACTCCTGCCCAGGGAATCGCAGTGTGATATAAGCGCTGGATCGTCCGGTAACTGCCGCCTTTGTCGGTCCAGCGCGAGATGCCCAGCATCGTTACTCGTCCGGTCATCATCAGCATTCCTAAAATGATCCGGCTCAACTGGCGCAAAGTCGTTTTCGAAATCAGAGGTGCTATGCTTTGTAAAAGTGCTAGAATGTCTGTCATGGGCTTCTCGGGTTTGGGTTGTTGGTGACACTTCAACTTTACCCGAAAAGCCCTATTTCGTCAGTTCATTTTTGGCGAAGGTATTGACAATTGGCAATCAATTAGATCGATTATCCTCCAATCCAGAAAAAACAGACGCTTTCAGCGCAATCCCATTAGCGCATTCTAAGGGATTGTTTTTGTCAATTTATGCCATAGTTGTTCCAATATTAGTTATAGCGATTACCATATTTTTGAAGAATTCTGGTTTTCCCATCAGCAAATATTCGGATTGGTTACCTGCCGCCCGAATCGTGATTATCGCCCTCTCGTTATTTTCAATTCTCCTGCCATGGTTGTTGCGATCACGTTGGTTGACGAAATCGCAAATCAGCACAATATCACGAGCCAACGCAATATTCATTTTAGGCATGGCCTCATCTGTCGCTCCTGCGATTTATGCATTATTTTTATTCATCGCATTTGGCGTTTCCATAGTTGAGGTGTGTTTCTTCGCGGTTGCCTCATCCCTTGCCGCCATAATCTGGAGTGCCAATACAAAAATCAAGCTTCGTACAGGGGGTTAACATTTGTTCCATTTCAATGCCTTCGCCATGTACCTGCTCATTGGGGCCTCTTACGATATTAGATGGTCTCCCTCAATAGTGTCTTTTAGGGTAATATCAGGGTAAGCCCAATTCGAGGGAGACGACATGGAAAAACTTGCCCATCCTGGAGAATTTTGTCCAAATGCGACCTGTCCGGATTACGGGAAGTTGCAGAACGATCAAGCCCAGGCGAACCTTAAAAAGATAGGCAAAACCAGACGAGGCGTGCAGCGCTACCAATGCAAGACCTGCGGTAAAACCTTTACCGAGACGACTGGAACGATCTTCTTTCACAAGCATGCGCACTCCGATGAAATACTGGAAGTGCTGGCGCTCCTGGCGGAAGGCACCCGGATCAGCACGATCACGCGGGTCAAAGGGATCAAGGAAGACACAACCCTGCGCTGGTTGCGTGAAGCCGGGCGGCATGCGGAAGAACTGGATGCAGTGCTGATGAAGGATTTCCATCTCCAGCGCGCGCAGTTGGATGGATTGTGGTCCTTTGTTCAAAACAAGGGAGAAAAAAAGTCATCCGGAAAGCGCTGAACGTGGAACTTTCTGGATCTCCACCTTGTTGGACACTGACAGCCGCTTGCGAGCAGCCCGCGGGATTGGCAAAGACGAGACGGAAGCTAGCTTGCGGGTCTTTCAGACCCTGCAGCAACGCGGACATCCCGATAGTCCACCCCCGCTGATCACGGATGGCTGGGGCGGCATCGATGATGCCATCCTGGCGGTCTATGGGCTGGTGCCGGAGTATTCTGGCCGAGGCCGTCCACCTTCTCGCCCGAAACCAGGTCAAGATTGGCGTTATCTGCAAATGGTCAAACAACGCGATGAGCATGGTCATCTGCAAGAAATCAAACTCCGGGCCGTATGGGGTCCACTGGATGAACTGCTTGCATTGCTCGGCAAGAGCACCGCTTACATCGAGCGCAGCCACCTGACCGCTCGCTTGTTCAATGCCCGCTTGACCCGCAAGACCCTGGCTTTCTCGAAAGACCTATCCATGCACCAAGCCGCTCTGTCCTGGGAAGATGCTTACTACAACCTGGTCCGTCCGCATAAGAGCTTGCGCTTACGAACCCACCAAAAAACCCTGGCTAGATGGATCCTCAGAACTCCAGCAGTGGCTGCTGGCTTGACCGATCATATTTGGACTGTTAAAGAGCTATTGTTGACTGTGCCTTTACCAACAAAGGCTAAAAACACTAATTAGGGAGACCATCCGATATTAGATGATTAAGAAATAATTTCATTAATATTAGGTGTGCTATACCCATGGTAATTATTAGGAAGGGATCGACATCGCTTCGGTTGGGTCGGTGGGCGGGGAAAGGCGGATAACGTGACGTGTCAGGAGGAGGAGATGGACGATTCCCTGGGATTTGGTCGACTGCAAGAAATTGGGAGCAAGAGGAAACCTCGTTCCTCTGCCAGAAGGCTTAATTTAAATCGGGCGTTCAGCCTGGCTGCCGTCCTGGTTCTTGCCAGCAGCTGTGGGGGAAATCCTCCAAAGTCAGTGCTGACTCCCTCCGCAGGTGCGGCGCTTCCCAGCCTGGCGCCCACGCCCCTGGCAGGTGTGACCGTTCCCACCGTGACACCGATTCCAGAATGTTTTGGACCTTTACTCCTTCGATGGGTAGTTGGTCTTGGAGAGGGGACAGATCCGCTTCAAGTTCAAATCGAAGGACAGATGGGGTCCTGGATTAATGATCAATTTGGAGGATGTAATGGGCGTCTCGTCATTGAAGTAATTCCAAAGGATGTCGCAGCCAGCACCCTGGCCGCTGAGATTCAAACGGGTGCAGGCCCTGACATTGTCGGGCCGGTCAATGGGGAGGAAGCGGGCCCCTTCCAGGGACAATGGTTAAACCTGGCTCCCTTTATCCAGCAAAACAATTATGACCTCTCCCAATTTAGCTCCTCAGAGCTGGATGCATTTCGGACCGATGCCGGCCTGATCGGACTGCCCTTCTCGGTTGATCCTGCGGCGGTTTTTTATCACCCGTCCATGTTCGACGCAGCCGGCTTGAATGATCCGCCCGCCCGCTACGGCGAGGCCTATACCTGGCCAGACGGCACGACGGAAGCCTGGAGCTTCGACACCCTTGCCAAAGTTGCCCGCCGGCTGACCCTCGACGCAGCTGGCCGCAACGCCACCCAGGCCGGGTTCGACCGTCGGCATATTGTCCAGTACGGCTATACCCCGCAGGGTCAAAACCTTCTGGAGATGGCCACCTTTTGGGGAGCGGGCACGATCTACGCCGGGTCGCCGGGGGGGTACACGGCGGTCATTCCCGAGGCATGGAAAGCGGCTTGGCACTGGTGCTATGAGGGGATTTGGGGGAGGCAGCCGTTCATACCGGCGGGGACAGTTATAAATTCCCCGGAATCTGGAAGCGCGGATCCCTTCGCTGACCATAAGGTTGCCATGGTCATTGCCCTAGCCTCCTTGACCAATGACCTGTCCGCTGCCTCCGACTGGGATCTGGCTGCCCTGCCGGCTTCCGACGGCCAGGTGCACGGCCGGGTTGACGCCGCCACTTTTTTTATCTGGCAGGGGACCCGACATCCCGAGCAATCATTCAGAGCCCTGACTTATTTGATCAATGATCCTGTTTCCTCCCAGCTGCTGGAAGCCTATGGCGCCATGCCTGCCCGAAGCGCGGACCAGGCTGCCTACTTCAATAAAAAGTCAATCCAGACCCCTGAGGTGAGGAATTGGGAAGTGTTGAGCGCCGGCCTGGACTACCCGGACATACCCAGCGCGGATGGCTACCTGCCCAACCGGGATCAAGTTCTTAAGCGTTTCCAGGTATTTGAGGATTTAATCGCCAGCAGCGGCACTCTTAATCTGGATCACGAGATTTCCGTGCTTCAGACCGATCTCCAGTCTCTTTTCAATCGATAATATTCCCCGACAACTTGGTTGCCCGTATGGTGCAAATATTCCATCCGATCTCGCCTGATAACCCTTCCGTGCAAAAATGATCTACCAATTCGATAACTGCAAAACCCCGTCGTATATGGTAAGCTCTATGGATAATGAAGGCCTCTTATCCCGTGTTCTGAAAGAGTGTGCTGAATACTTTAACCGTGCTTGTCCTCACCAGGGCTTTGATCAAGGCTTTCCAGTGTCAGGGCCGGTCTGGAGCAAAAGCGGACCGGTTTGTAGATGAGATGTCTTGGGAGGTGTCATCCACGATTACTACAGGCAGCCTTCATCCCTGGTATCTGACATAGGTTAGGATTTTGCACCATACAAGTTCTGGTGACCCGGCAGATTCTAAAATGTAGGATTGAATGAACATGAGCCTTATTAATAATTTAGCCCTACCTTTGGCGCTTATTCTAGTTGGGATGTATATGTTGTACAGGGCGGTGTATACCATCCGGGAAGTTTTTTCCAGTCGGAACTGGCCTTCTACAGCGGGTGTGATCGTAAAGCATGCAGACGACCTTTCGACTTCAAACGCCAGGACACACCGTGCATTTTATACTTACACGATCGGGGGACGTACTTATGATGGAAATGTCTATTTCATTTCCGGAAGAAATACCACCAAAAGTGAGCTTGACGAATTTTTCAACCGCTATGCAGTGGGGAATCCTGTAACGGTATTCTATAATCCGGATAAACTGCAGGAGTCATTGCTGGAGCGCGATCAGGAGGCCAACTGGCTTTTTCTTTCCTTCAGTATATTAGTGTTGGCAGCGGGAATTTGGTTTTTAATTAAGGTTTTATTGCGTTAGAGAGATCTTTATGTGGTGTCTTATAACCGACATGCACCCCTCAGCTAGAGCAAAGAGTCATTTTGTCTAAATCCAAATTATTTAAGTAGGAGAGGAATATAGGCCCTGCCGAATTACCGAGCGCCCAGAAAACTGATCCACCCCTTAAGTTTGGGTCGAGACAATTCTCTCGTGAACAAGAACAACTCCTTTACCGTCCGCTTTCTTTATCCGCCCCGTCTTTTCAAGCTCGTTCAGCGCCCAGACTACCCATGATTTTGAACGCCCGGCTGATCGGCCGGCCGCGCTGTACGAACCGGTCGGGTTCTGTTCAAAGAAATTGACCAGGGCGTTCAATGCCTCCTCGGAGTTCAATATCCGGACCGGGTCCCCGGATTCTATTTCTCCCCTGGAATCCGCTTTTGACCGGTCAATCAGAATGTTTCTGCGTTTTCTTTGACCGCTGCCCTGAACGTTCTGTTGAACATTTCCTGACCGTTCCATTGACCGTTTTTGCAAGCGGTCAGTTTTCCGTTCCTCCCGCTCCAAACGGACCGCAGCCTCGCGCCGTTCCTGCTGCGAGATCAAGGCCAAATTGAATGCGCCGACGATGGTGAGCAGTGGAGTAATGGCCGGCATATAGGGGGCCAGGGCAGGGAGCACTTCAAGCACCACGATCATGCCAGTCGTGATCAAGAAATACAGGATGATGAGCAGGATCGCAAGCTGCGTAGGCGCTTTTGGATCTGTTTTCCTTTTCCCTGAATTCCAATTCGATAACCATAACCAGGTATGAACGCTGGTGAGCCCCAACAACTCGATTACCGCCGCCAAGATGACTGCGATAAACAAGCTGGAGTCCAGGTGTTTCATCGCCGAGCGTGCAACGAAGAAAGCGCTCGGAAAAGGCGCTACCCATGGGGTTACGTTGGAAACTAATTTTAACAAGCTGAAGCGTGGCGGAAGTGTTTTCATGGGGTTGACTGCTCCTTGAAGATGGTTTTGGTTCTGGCACTCCCTCCTGACCTCGCTCTCCGGGATGGCAATCTCTTCATTGGTGTTCTTTCTTGCATCTTTATTGTTATCTTTGGCGGCAGCCGCAGAGAGGATCAAAAAATTAGTGGCCGAGAGCATGGTCATCAGGAATTCATTAAACGTTGCCGGCTCATCGAGCGAATACCCCTGATAAGACCGCTCGAATTCCTGGACCTTTTCAAAGCTGATGGTCCGGCTTAGCCTGAGAAACCCTTGATAGATCCTGTTTTTATCTGCGACGGCTTGCTGGGCGGTTTCCTTGAGCTCCCGGATATAAAGCTGTGTTTTGCCGCTCGAGATCTCGTCGGAGTGTCTTGCGTGAGTGGTTTTGAAAATATTTCTCATTTTAATTTTCCTTATCTTGCTCGATTTCCCTCGCCTTTAGTGTGACAGGGATCAACCGGAGATCATTTCGCCGATCACCTCGAGCGCCCGGCCCAGCTCTTCCTTGCCGGAAGAGCGGATGATGGCTTCCAGTTCATTATTCGGACTGATGATCGGATTGCCGGCCAGCTTGAGAATGTGCTCTCTGACATCCCCTTCGGACAGGAAGGCGTAGGTTTCATCGGTGATGCGCGTGGACGAGTGCATCAGATTCATGGAGAGCGCCTTGAAATCGGCCGGCGTGCGGGCGTGCAGCAGGCCGTAAACCGCATGGCCGTGGCGGTATTTGTGGGCGGATTTGTAGGTCTGGCCGGCAATAGCTCCCAATCGCTTCAGGCATTTATCCAGGGTGGTGGCCCGGTTGTCCCCGGGACCCTGGTCGGTGAGACGATGCTCCCCCCAGGAGTTTTTGATGATCGCATACCAGGGACAGGTAGGGGGGAGTTGGGCGCGTACCAGCACATCCCATTTCTGGATGACGGCCAGTAATTCGGGGATCTGGAGCAGATACGTCGTCCTGGATCGGTTGATCTTGGTTTTCACACCCAGCGAGGGGAACTGGTCGATGGACTTGGTCTCTAGGCAAACGGCCCGGATGGGGAGGGTGGTGAAAGCCGCCGCACGAGCTCCAGACAGAAATAGCATGCAGGCTGCGGCTTTATCGCGCAGCGTGACCAGGTCGCCGGGAGTGACCGGCATCCGTGCAATCTGCAGGATCTCTTCTTCGGTAACATAGACATGGGAGCGGGCGGCCTCGGA
This sequence comes from uncultured Chloroflexia bacterium, assembly GCA_963753465.1. GTDB lineage: Bacteria > Chloroflexota > Anaerolineae > Anaerolineales > Villigracilaceae > UBA877. The sequence continues at coordinate 119,358 of CAVWCJ010000002.1, read as the reverse complement.
CGCATTGGGAGCCACACGCAGGGTTTCGATCCAGGACTGCGGCATGGATTGGAATTCATGTCCGCCTTCTCCTTTGACCCAATAGAAGAAGCGCCTGCTGACCTCCAGGATGGTCTTCTGCGACTCGAGGGCCAGCACTGGTGCTCCGTGCTGACCCGGTATGGAGCTGATGTAAGCTGGAAATGTGGGACGAATGGCAGCGGCATTCGCCAGGGGCTGCTCGTCCAACCAGAGCAGGAGATGGCACAGGTAAGACCAGTAGCGGTCCACCGAAATCGGCTGAACCTGGAGCACTTCATGCAGATACAGAAGGTGTTCCTTGACTTTGAGATAATTGTCTCGTGCGATCATCGCTGTCTCCTCGATTAATAGTGATCCCGCACTGCGGGCATTTTCCTCGGATCACATAGAGCCTGGCTTTTACATGCATCCGGACTGGTTCGATGAGTTTAACGGTCATCCTGCAGCGCAGGCAGTAAGCTTCATCCGACTTCAACTTCGGCCTGTCAGACTTTTTCTTGCGATTTTTATCGATCCACTCGTGGAATTCACGGCCGTTGATCCATAAATGACCGCAGTTGTCTCTCTGGTATGGGGCATCGGCTTCGTATAGCCAGTCATACACGGTCCGGGCAGGAATGCCGAGTTCTTCTGCGATCTCGGCTGGTTTGTAGAGCATGGGCAGGAGCCTTGGGGATTTGACGATCACACAGTGGGGGAGTTTGATATGATGATTCGGATTCATAATTACCCGATCTTCCATAAATTCATGTGCGGATCTCAATCCGCTTCCTGTTCAAAATAGCACCTATATTCCTGCCAATCAAAAGCGCGGGGAATATAGATATAGGTCACCGAGATTCGGTTGTGGCCAAGCAAATGAGACACTTCCAAGCGAGCTCTTTTGTCGTCCATTCCATCCAATCGATACCGGGTGTACTGCATTTGGGCATACGTTGATCTCAAGCGGTGGACGCCTGAACCATCAATTTCAAGTGCTCGGCAGGCCTTTTGGACGGTCGTGCGGAAATTGGCACACCACGACTCACTGGGGGTGAAAAAGTAAGTAACCGTATGAATGGAGACCAATCGTTCCAAAAGGATGGATGGGATGGGGACGGTCCTGCGTTTTCCGCCTTTACCCGTGACATGAAGCACCCTATCTGTGGGATCAACATTGGATTTTTTAAGGCCGGCCACTTCATCCTCACGCAAACCGCATTGATATGCAATATCTGCCGGAACTGCATAGGCATGCGAATGAATATACAGATAGTCAATGAGCTGCTTTGCATCACCAGGTGGGTAACCATCCCGATGTTTTCGGACATGGTCGGTTCTGCAGCTTCGGAGTTGATTTTCGATGGGACAGGGGCCATTAACCCAGCCCAAACTCAGTGCACCCTCGTATATTTTCTTGGTCGCAGCTTGAAGTTTCGAGATCGACCCGTCGGATTGACTTGCATAATAGGTATGGAAAGTGAGCATGATTACGTTATAAGTCAGCATTTTCTTAATCAGCTTTTCCCCGGTCAATTCCTTCGCTCGTCCAAAAAAGGTTCTTCCGATCCTGAAATAGGTGACATAGGTCTCGTCGCCTAAGATACATGGAAGTGGCCTCGTCGGATCCCCGTTCGGTCTTAAAGCTTTTTTTAGCGAAGGAACGTTCAGTTCGGACTTGAGCTGATCGATTTCCGCTTTGCTAAGCTTGAGCTCGGCCAGACAGCGATACACCTGATGTGCGATGGATGCCATTTAATAACCTCCTTAGAAAAGTATTCCAGCCCTTTCTTTGCGTTTCTCGATTAATTAATTCCTAATCCGTTCAGCCATTCGCCAAAATTCAGCGCAGTTTGGGGCGGTTTTGATCGTCGGCACCAGTGTCCCAATCTCACCTGGAGTGTCGGCGCAAGAGTCCCCGAAGGGGGTCTGCTGCTCTATGGGTGCAGGTGATCCAGGAGTAATTCACCTGCACAAGCTTGGCCTTCCTTGACAGCATCACTTGCTGGGAGAGCCTTATTCTGTTGTGGCGCGGAGGGGGAATAACAAAAAATCCGTGCCAGCACCTGCCCGCATTGCTGCGGGCATTCTGAATGCTACTCACGGATTACAACCAGAATATATTCTGGTTCTCACGAATTGGGTTGAGGCAATTTTTCTGTAAGAACTGATGCCTCATGCGCCCGATGGATGGCCTTCTTTTTTATCGGCCGATCTAAAATTATTCTACAACGCTTGTGGATGTTTGTCAATATAATGTTGCCAAAAGATTCAGAATAGCTCGCTCGTTTTCTTTGGAGGGCGCACTTGATCGAATTTACATCAGAAAAAACCTAGCACAATCCTACGTATTGAATTTTTTATCGCTATTGAGTACTTGTATAAAAGTCCATCCGAAATGACCGTAGACCCACACAAACGCTATTGGAAAAAGATGCATACAACGAAAACTGGGAGTCCGACCTTGGTTTTGATTTTCCTTGGTGTAAAATGAGGATGTCTTCCCGCATGAGTAGCCCCATTCCTGGAGAATACAGCCGGTGTAAAGGTGGGTGGTACAGTTCTAGCAATTACTGAATCCAGGGTACTAAGCGAATAATGAAAATTCTCTTCAGTGAAAGGCAGGAGATCAAATGCCTCGAGCCACCAGAATTGATCCATCCGAACTCTCTCAAAGTGAAGATTCGTGGGTCTTTGCCCTCCGCAAACTTCATTCCTGGATCGCGAATGAGTCTGAAGAACCGGTAAGGGCTCTTGTGATGCTTCTGGTGAACCGAAGGGAGGGCATGATCCAGGCAACGAACATAGTAAAGAAAGCTTCCCCGCGCGACATTCAAAAATTCCTGATCAAAGCCATGACCCATCCTGACAAAAAATTGGGGAGGCAGCCAGGGCGTCCTGCCAAGATCGTTTTCGAAGATCAGGAGTTGTTCAAAACCCTCACTCCCTTTCTTCAGGAGATCCAGATCCGGGCAATTTATTATCCCAAAAGTGAGGCTGTGGATGAGCTGGTGAGGGAATTGGAGACATATATGAACGATAGCCTGCCGGAAATCCCGGGACTGTTCTCCGGGAAGGGGGTCACTCGGACAGGCGCCGCGGCACTCTTTGAGGCCGCCGCCGAGTTTTACCGACAGGCTCCCTGGGTCCAGCTGGGTAACGACGATTTCCTGGCTGTGCGCATCTCCCCCAGGAATGAGCAGCAGTATACCTGCGTACTCGGCCAGGCAGGGGTTGAATATGGCCTATCGCTGTACAAGCGCTGGGAGGATATTGAGCTCTTGTACCGGGCTCACGACCATCCGATGGAGATCGTGCCGGAAGGGGGCATGCACTCGCTTCTCTTTAACCCAATCAACATGATCTCCTTCGATGACCTGGATGCCATCGAACGTTATGGCTGGGAGGTAGCTGGGCCCCAAGCCTACCCCTTTCCCGCCATCTTCCTACCATCGGAGGATGTCGCACGACCCGACCTCGAAGAAATCCTTTGCTATGAAGCGTTGTTGCGATCCATTCCTGAGTTGGTGAAGAAACATTTGCAGAAAGATCCTGAAGAAAAGATCCAGCCATTTGAAACCAGGGTAACTGTCATGACATCGGGTGGATCCCGGACGGTGGAATTCAAGTATCCGGCCGGGGCATTACCGCTGGAAGTGATGCCCGCGCTTGAGACGGACGATTGGGATTTTCGCGAACCGGACGAGACGAACAATCCTTTCGACTTCCGGATGATGGAAGGGCAGATCGCAAGCACTTTCGGTGCCCTCGAGAAGAGCAGCCTCGCGCCAGCTGTGAAGAAAGCCCAAGAGACGATGTACAAAGCCTGGGATGAGCCGAATGCTGCCAGGCGTCTTCGCCTGGCCCACCAGGACTTGAAAGAATCCGAAAATTGCGCGGACGCCTATGTCCTTCTGGCAGAGGAGGAGGCGGACACTCTCGAGCAGGCTTTCAAGTACTATCAAGATGGCGTGGCTGCTGGCGAGCGCGCCCTTGGGAAAAGATACTTCAAAGAGAATGCCGGGCATTTTTGGGGTTTGCTGGAAACACGTCCCTACATGCGCGCTCTGGCGGGAAAGGCCAACAGTTTGTGGCGGCTGAAACGAGAGGACGAGGCTATAAAAGCTTACCAGGAGCTGCTGCGCCTTAACCCTGGGGACAACCAGGGGATTCGATATATTCTCGTGGACCTGTTTTTGGGCCTGAAACGCGAGGATGAAGTTGAAAAGCTGCTCGCCAGCTACGACGACGAATGGTCAACGGTGTGGCTGTATACGCGGGCACTGCTGACCTACCGCAGCGCTGGACCCTCAACGAAGGCGAACCGGAAATTGAAAGACGCGCTGAAGGAGAATCCGCACGTTCCGGATTATCTTACCGGGAAAAAACGGATTCCTAACCGACTGCCGGAGACGCTCGAGTGGGGGGGTGAATCGGAGGCCGTCGATTACGTCTCGAACCACTTAAACTACTGGCGCAGCACACCTGGGGCGATCCAATGGTTAAAGGAACAACAAGCGGTCGCACCACTCCTTGCCAGGAAGGCGCCCACAAAAGGGGCGAAAAAACAGAAGAAGGAAGGAGGCTGAATTGCCTAAGAGAGTGTTTTATAAGTGGTCGAGTAAGATTGGAGAATGGCTAAATTCACCCAAACTTACTCGACCGACCTGAAGTATACCGAATGGTTGCTGATTTTGGAATTCTTTCCGTACACCAAAATGGGACGCCCGCGCATATGGGAGCACTGGCAAATCATCAATGCAATCTTGTATGTGAACCGAACAGGCTGCCAATGGCGGATGATGCCCAAGGATCTTCCGCCGTGGCAGACAGTGTACGGACATTATTGGCACTGGACCCATTCCGGGTTGTGGGAGCAGATCAATGCAGCCCTGGTGAGACAAGTGCGCCAAGCGGAAGGACGTGACCCGCAGCCCAGTGCGGCGATCATTGATAGTCAGAGTGTCAAGACTTCGGAAGGTGGCGAAGCGCGTGGAATTGATGTGCATAAACAGACGCCAGGGCGCAAACGGCACATTGTAGTGGATGTTTTGGGACTTTTGTTGTTGGTCGTGGTGCATAGTGCAGGAATTCAGGATGGAGCCGGTGGATATCAGACCTTGCAAGCGTTGTTCGCCCGCATCAAAGGCAATCTTCATAACCGCTGGTGTCGCCTGAAACTGATTTGGGCGGATGGTGCTTATGTTTCAATTGTCGAAAAGGTTCACAAGCAATTCGGTTGGACGCTGGAGATCGTGCGACGATCTGACGACATCAAAGGATTTCAGGTCTTGCCCCGGCGATGGGTAGTCGAACGGACCTTGGGTTGGCTCGGGCGGTATCGTCGGTTGGCTCGTGATTATGAACACACGATCTTATCCAGCGAAAGCATGACCTACATCGCCAGCGTGCGTAGAATGCTAAAATTGGTCGCCGCTTGACTTATGAAACACTCTCTAAGAAAAACAAGCCTCGGCGGAAGCCTCGCACCCCCAAGAATGACTGGCAGTTACCCATATCACGTATACGGCCAGTGCAGTTGTTGACGCCCCGTTATTACCTGCAACACGCCCGTGAGTACGAGATTCTTGGCTGCTGGGTGCATCATGGCTGGCGTGAGGATGGCATAACCCCTGTCATCATCGCCCGCCAGCAGTCCGGTGACAAAGTCATTTTTTGCAACTGCATGGTCGATCTTTATTGCCTGGGTATAAAGGACGCCTTTGCTAATGCGGATTTTCCATTGAATCAATTCAAGCGGAAGCTGGCGCATATGTGTAATAAATCGCCGGAAGAATGCTCTCCCGAGTTCGCCCACGAATTGATTTATGGGGCGATCGAGTTTGCTGCCCGATATGGATTTCAGCCCCATCCCGACTTCACCAAGCAGATGGCTGACCTCGTCCTCGCTCCCCCGGATGCTTATCCTCGTAAAAATAAGATCAAGTTCGGAAGCAAGGGTAAGCCGTTTTTCGTCTCCGGACCGTATGATGACGAGCAGAAGATCCGCCGGATCATTGATACGCTGATGAGCACAGCAGGTGAAGGTAAATTTGATTATCTGGTTTCTGCGGGATCGCTTGAACCACCTGATCTCGAGTAAGAGCGCATGATCTGTTTTGATTTATTTCTGAGGCTGATATGATCCTTCCTCCTGAAGATGCACAACTTTTCTACAAGCTCATGTGGGGAGTGCAATTCTACGTTAACCAACAGGCTGGCACCCTCAAAGGCGTAACATCCGCGGATGCTTACGCCGATATCTCCTCCGAGAAAAAGATCAAGGTCCGTGATCTTTTATGGAATCGCCCTGCCCTGATGGATGATTATATCCAGGAAAATCCCGATGCGTTTACCGCCAGCGAATTGGAGATTCTTCGTAATTGGAGGAGACAATTTCTTAAAGGAACGTATTACATATTGAAGCATTTGAAAAAGGGGACCATATTCATCGGTGACCAGAATAAGGTTTATTCCGTCTTTGGACTCGTGACATCGCTCGACGAGATCGTTCCCAGTTACGCCCTACCACAACTGGTGGAAACTGTCTTGCTGCCATTCAGGGAAATGATTGTTTATGATGGCCTGTTTTCCGGTTATAACCTGATCATTGGCGGAAATATCCGGGCTGATCTCAACCGTGTCTATCAAGTTGCCAAGCACAAAGAGCGTATCATTACCAGCCTGGATCCTGCTTCAAAGCCGGCGTTTTCACAAACCCGTCCGTACCCCTCAAATTTGATTCCCAACCTGGAAGAACTTACCTCCCGGCTTGCAGCCGTCAAGGGGGATACGTCCACGCAGAACGCGGCACTCTCCCTTGCCCGTGCCAGCCTTGACCTGGCTGCGGCCGCCGCGAAGGGGGAGGAAGTGTCTCAACATCGACGGAAAGTCCGCAAGGCATCCACACGATTGGATAATCTGCTGGAATTCGAGGAAGAAGAGTAGGCTTTGTAAAGTGTCCTAGTTTTTTTATAAGTTTACTCAATTGCACCTGCAGCAAGTGCAGGTGTGCAGCGGGCTGGTCAACAGGCTGCCCAGCAAATCGATCCGATCTAGGCCGAAATCCAACTTTCTACGCAACGACCGAGGTCATCGGTCACCAGATTGGCCGATTAGGGGGGTATAATTTAAACATGGCCGCACTCCAAACGCTGATCCACCGCAAAAAAATTGCTGCTTTCTGCAAACGCTGGAAGGTAGTGGAATTCGCGTTGTTCGGGTCGGCGGTACGTGAGGATTTTTCCGCGCAAAGCGACATCGATGCTTTGGTTTCCTTCGCTCCGCACAGCAACTGGAGTCTCTTTGACCATGTTCAGATGAAGCAGGAGCTTCAGGAAATCTTTGGGCGCGAAGTGGATCTGATCACTCGTCGAGCGCTGGAACAAAGCCGCAATACCTTGCTACGCTCGGAAATCCTGGGCTCGGCAAAAATATTGTATTCGGAACAAGAACACGCCAATGTCTAAGCATCGGGATGACATCGTCCTGAAAGACATCATCAACGCGGCGCAGCTCATCGCCGCGTTTGTTGATGATGTTGGAAAAGATGATTTCATCGACGATTGGAAAACCCGTTCGGCTGTTTTATACCAACTGACGGTGATCGGCGAAGCCGTCAAACGACTTTCCCCGGAATTCCGCGTTGCACAGCCACAAGTTCCCTGGGCATCAATGGCAGGAATGCGCGACCACCTTGTCCATGCTTACGATCTGGTGGATTGGGATGAAGTCTGGGAAACCGCCACGCGGGATGTTCCGGGTCTATTGAAACAAATCGGGCACATCTCCGAGTGAGCTTATTGTCCTGCGCACGACACGTTTTCATCTGACTTCATGGCAGGTTGGTTTTATTAACGGGAAGGTTCAATGCCTTCTCAGTTAATCCCTTATTTGTCTTTTTTTATTTTACACACAAAGACAAATTGAAAATACAAAAAACCAGACGCAAACTGTATAAGAGACGTGATCTGATTGACCACATCTTAGTCTGTGTCCCATAATAGATTGCATTTAAAGGTATTTGATTATTTGGGATCTAAAAGGAAGAATCGTGGGATGGATTTTGGGTATGTCGACAGATAAAAAGCAATAAACCTCCTGAGATTAAACCTGAAATTGCACCTGTAATGATTCGGGCGACCAATGGCGATAAATATATGCCGTAAGGGATGATCATATCTGGCCCTGCAGGAATAGGACTATCGAGAATTAGAATAATGCCTAATCCTGTACTTAACCAATTACCTAGAATCCAAAAAACAGCCCACCGATTCTTAAGATGTGGCAAAATATTTCTTAGCGCGATCCACTGTGCAGCGCCAACGGCCCAACCACCCAATAAAGTGTCTAATGGATAAGGAGTGTATGTAGCCCGTGAGATTCCATTGACCATCGAAGGAAACATCTCTTTGGGGGTGATGATAATCGCAAGAATAAAAGTAAAAATCACTAACCCGATTGTCCATGAAAACATATAGCCTACCACCGTCATGACAAACCATATTTTGGAAGATGACGATCGATGTTGTAGTAATAGGAATTGGCCAAGTCCGATGATCAAACCAATAGCAAATCCATATACTGTGTAATCCAAAGCAGTAATAGCGACATCCCAATAAGAATGGAGATATGGATAAAGCGTATTGATTGGGACAAAGGACCAGCCGAGAACAGTTATCCCTGTCCAGAGTAAAAGAAAGATTAAATTGCTCCTTTGGGTCATATGTTCTTTCATATTAGATCCAGCCGAGTAAAAAGCTACCTCTACGGTCTTATTCCCCATAGGCGAATTGTGCCGTCCGTGCTTGCCGTGGCAATAAGCCGACCGTCGGGAGAAAAGGTAATTTCCGGGATCCAATCTGCGAATTTTGGCAGGTGGGATACCATCTGCAATGTGTCTAGGGTCCATAGTCGAATTTCGTAGGCTTGATCCGTGCTATTCCACCCGGCCAATGCAAGGAGCTTACCATCCGGGCTGATGGCCATACTGCTTATGTTCTCTCCGGCATTTTCGATCGTGGTCGGCTCAATCTTGTTCTTCATATCCCACACCCAGGCCGTTTTGTATCCAACAGCGACCAGGGTGCGACCATCCTGGCTGAAGGCAACCTGGAATGCTCCACCCTGTTCGTCTTTAGGAACATAGATATCGTCTATGCGTTGAAAATCGGATATATCCCAAAATTGGATGATGTTGTCAGTGGTCGAGAATGCGATCGACTTGCCGTCGGGAGTGAAAACCACTTTACTTTGGTCATATCCGCCGCTTGGTATAAATACAGACCGAATCTGGAGTGTATTAACATCCCATAATCTTATGGCGTAATCCCAGACGCTGGAGGCTGCGATTGTTTTCCCATCCTCCGAAAATGCCACCGATGTCATCCATGTTTTTTTGCCGAGACTCGTTGCCCATTGATACAAGGTGCGACCCGATCCCAAGTCCCACCATTCCACTTTCGCTTCCTCAGCATTCCTTTGGTCCACTATCCCGGCCGCTGCAATTGTCTGTCCATCTGGGCTGAATGTTACATCGGAGATAGAAGAAAAACCCTGAAAACCCTGGATGCGTTGGCCAGTATCGAGCGACCATAGATCAACCTCCCCGGAACCGCCGCCGGTAGCAAGCAACTTCCCGTCTGGGCTGAAGGCAACAGCATGCATCCAATTTCCTAGACCCTGAAAAGAAAGCACTGCATTTCCAGTACTTGCATCCACTACATATATCCCTGTTCCAGCCCCTCTTCGCAACAGAAAATGCCCATCCGGACTGAAGATACCGATATCCCCGATATCTAACGGCCGGATTTGTCTTCCTGTTGATGCATCCCATAGCATCCCCTTGGCGGCAAACGTGTGACCCACGTTGCTAAAGTTTACGCATATTTCCCCGGACATCTTGTAAAGAAATTTATCGCTTGGAAGGTCCCAAAATTGGACTGCATCCAGTGATTTGTCATAGAGCGCAAGCAAATTGCCGTCTGGACTGAAAACATCACATCCGAGTGTGTCGAATATGACACTGCCAAGCCTATTTATTTCCCCGTTGTAAGTGTTCAATGCATTCCATCGGTCGGTATCCAATATCATCACTAATGGTTTGTCGGATGTCGGGTCCACCGTCTCTACTGCGACAGATTTTCCATCGGGGTCGAAAGCGAATAGGCCATCACCTTCGATAGAGTACAATAATTCGTCGTCCGAAACATTCCAGAATTCCACCTTTTGTTCAGTGGCAGATATGTCATAGAATACACCAAGCATGTGTCCATCTGGACTGAAAGCGGGATTCTCCCGCCCCGTCAAGGTATATAAAAGCTGGCCGGTTGTCGCATCCCACAGCTGGGTTTCCCGTATTTCATAGCTTTCACCTTCCCCTGAGGACTGGACGATTTTCTCCACTGCCAATAGCGGTTCTGTGGGGCTAAACAGGACACGGGTTATTTTCAAAGTATCATTCCTCAGGTGGAGTAACTCCTGGCCGGTTTCGACATTCCAGATCCTGACATAATTATTTTCGCTTGTCGCCAGATATTGCCCTGACGAATCCACCGATATGGATGGATTGTCAGCCGTGGTCTGGAAGAATTGAACTTGAAGACCTGAAGAGACTTCGTAGATGTAAACTCCGCCAGCTGTTGCAACAAGGATTCGTTTGCCGTCTGGCATCCAAGCAGCCTGCTGGATGGTCCCTTTTGTAAGGCGGGATATTTCTGCAAGTTCAGGGGCATTAGCTGCAGAAATGACTGGCAGCGTGTGGTAGATACTTGTTGGGGTCTGGGAAGACAAAGGGGTTGCTGTTGGAAAGAGTGTCAGTTCAGGCGAGTCGGAATGTGTCAATGATTTGAGACAACTTGTTTTGGAATTTACTGTCGAAGTTTTCTGTATTGGCGAGATCTTTTTCTCCTTTCTTTCCGGCAGGTTGTGGAAAAGTGGACAGAAAAGCACTGCCCACTTTTCCACAACCACTACGACGACGGCGATTGGGTTTCTTCCTGCCTTAGCGCCGGTTTGGGTGGATTGATCCAAACTGCCTCGGGCAACTCTGGCGGTTTGGGCAGCCCTTTAACAAATCGTTCCGGGTTCTTTTGATAAGCGGCTTGCAACACTTGCTGGCGCTGCTGGATCACCACCGCGGCTCGGTCATAATGGACATCTGCAGGGGTGAGCAGCCCTAAACCGCTGTGGTGGTGGTCGTAGTTGTACCAGTCAAAGAAATCTTTGGCCCAGGAGCGGGCATCCGGTTGACATCCGAACCGTTCGGGATAATCGGGCTGATACTTCAAAGTCTTGAACTGGGCTTCGGAGTAGGGATTATCGTTGGAAACGTGCGGGCGGGAGTGAGTTTTGGTCACACCCAGATCCGCCATCAAGAAGGCCACCGGTTTGGAAGTCATCGAACTGCCCCGGTCGGCATGGATCGTGAGTTGATCCGGTTGAATGCCTTGGCGACCACAGGTTTCGGCAATCAGTTCCTTGGCCAGGTTGGCTGTCTCGCGTTCACTGATCAACCAGCCGACCACAAAGCGGCTGAAGACATCCAGGATCACGTACAGGTAGTAATAGGTCCACTTGGCGGGTCCCAGCAGCTTGGTAATGTCCCAACTCCATAATTCGTTGGGTTTGGTCGCCAATAGCTCCGGTTTGACGTAATTTGGATGCCGCAACTGGTTGCGGCGCTCGCAAATTTCATTGTTTTCATCCAAAATGCGGTACATCGTCCGCCAGGAGCATAGATAGTGCCCTTCGTCGATCAAAGTGGCATACACTTCGCGTGGCGCCTGGTCCTGAAATCGTTCACTGTTAAGGATCTGACGTACTTCGGCCTTCTCGGCCTGGCTCAGCGCTCGGGGGGAAACGGTTGGTTCAGGGGACGGCTGGCGTTCAATTGCCGCCGGCTGACGAGAGCGGTACAAACCGCTCCTGGGTACGTCCAGCGCCTGGCAGGCGCTCGAAACACTCACGGTTTCAGCCAACTGTTCGACCGACTGGATCAGTTCGGTTCGTCCGGGTCGGTTTCTTCGACCGCCACGCCGAGCATCTGAGCAACTTTTTTTTGGACATCGATGATCACTTCGGCCTGCCGCAAACGCTCTCGCAATCGCTCATTCTCGCGTTTCAGCTTGGCCAGTTCAACCGCCTGCGGATCCGGTTTCGGTCCTCGTTTGCGGGGCGACAGACCATCCAGTTCGCCTCGCTCGCGTTGCCGACGCCAGTTGCTCAGGCTGGAGGAATATATTCCTTCCCGACGCAGCAAGGCACCGATTTCACCCAACCTCTCGCAAGCATCTACTTCCTGCAGGATCCGCAGCTTGTATTCCGCAGTGTATTGCCGCCGTTTTGCTTTGGCGACTACTTCTGTTTTCGGCATCTCGAATGCTTTCGCTTTCAGCTCTACTACCATTGGTTTTCTCCTCCGCCCTGCTCACTAAATTATCGGGAGGAGTTGTCTCACTATTATAGTCACAGAGGGAGTTGGTGCTGTGTGGGGTAGAGATGCTCATTCCTGCACTTGTGCATCCAATCAACAATATGCATAATAGAGTCAGAAATAAACCCATAATATTTTTATCCATGGTTTTTGCCCTCCCGGGTCTTTTATATTATCGCATACATACAACCAATATTGCCTGAGGTTGGGTTATGACTTCGGATATCGGCCGAAAGAGATGGAAGCAGAAGACAAATAAAAAGAAAATGCCACCATCCTTTGACTACGCTGTGCTCCAATAAATACAATCGACCCTGTTAATGATATTGTCCTCCGTGACTTACCTTTGGTCCGAACATCAGGAAACTAGAACTTGCGTTCACTATTCAACCGTGCTAAAATCCAGTCGCTGATTTACCCACTTTATCTCGCCGGGCTCTGATCAATCGAAAACCGCCGGGCCAGGCAGAATCAGCAGCCCGTTGATCTTAAGTGTGCGGTGCAAGACTGGAACTCATAACCCGGAGGTCTTAAGTAATCACAAGGCGATTTTGAAAGAATCCATGTCTAACAACTTATGGAGAAAATTCCGCCGGGTCAATGAAAAAGATGAAGCCCAGCGGTTTGTAGTTCGAAGGATATTGTAAGAATGGATACTCGAAGGAGAAGATCAGTCAGCAAAAAAATGTACTCTCGTTCTGGGAGAGTACATCAATTTGGGGTTCGTTAGCTGCATTTGTCCTTGAAATCTTCTGGATGGGGTTTTTGCACCCAACGCTCACTAGGGCTTATGGATGCAGAATAAAGTCAGTATAGGCCCCTGTCCTGCCTGCTGTCTGCATTCCATTCTGGACCACATTTGCTAGAATAAATACCGTTACAGTAACATTTCCTTTGTTTACCAACCTACAGGGGAAAACAGAATAACTGGTACTACCCAATCCATCTTCCTGCTTCGTTGGAAGCTTGCTAAGGGAACCTGGTGCGTAGCTAACACAGTTGCTTTCCTCCAACCAGCCGGTTGTTGATTTCTCATAAATTTTGATATCGGTATCCGGGTGAATGTAAAAATCAGTATTGGACAGATTATATAAATCTAAAAATACGGGTTCACTGGTTTTAAAGGTATTAACATATTCAGACGCAGTAAGGCTTAACATTGTATTCAATTCATTTGGTGGGACATCGATATCAGGAAATACTCGTATGGTGCAAAAACTTCATCCGAAGAGATTTCAAAGAGTTAATCATGTTCAAGCTTTTGTCTGAATTACCGTTTTATAGCTTACATTTTGAACGCTGTGTTATAATCAGAACATCTGTGCTTTACGGACCAATAAGAGTTTTCTGATCCGCCAGTCGCAGTTCTTCGGGTTCGTTTGCATCGCAGGTCCGAAAGCAGGTCAAAAACACGAGCTTATTGTGAAAAAAGTGCGGGGATAGGACTGGAACTCATAACCTGGAGGTCGGTGGTTCGAGTCCACCCCCCGCAACTAAAAAGTGCCCTTATGGGCGCTTTTTGTTTAAAAAGTGTGCGAAATAAGACTGGAGCTCATTACCTCTGGATCGTTAGTTCCCGTTCACTCCCCGAAATTGAAAGCACATTATAGACTGCTGGGTCTATGAAATCTGGCGAGGCCAGAGGTTTATAATTCATAAAGACTTGGTAAGAGTGGAAATTCAATTTAGGGTTAGCTTGGCCGAATTTTTCCTTGAAACCCCTCAAGATGAGGTTTTTGCACCATACGGGGTTTTCTGGACGCTCGATAAATGTTAGATCAGCATCTGTCTCCAGAATGTTGTAATAGTCCCGCGTGATCCATAAGTTATAACTAATGGATGCGCCCTATCATGACGAGTAGGATGACGATCCCGCCAAAAATAATGCGATACACGCCAAAGACCTGAAAATCATGGTTACGAATGAAACGCAATAGCCAACGCATCGCCAATAACGATACGAGAAATCCAACGACCGCAGCCAGCAAAAAGTATGGCATCAGGGCGGGGTCAATGGTGCCCTTTCTCAGCGCATTGAATATTTCATAGCCTGAAGCCGCCGCCAAGGTCGGCATAAACAGGTAAAAGGTAAAGACCGTGGCCACCTGGCGATCCAATCCAGCCAGCAGACCGCCGATGATCGTTGCGCCGGATCGTGAGACGCCCGGAATCAGCGCCAGGATTTGCGCGATCCCGACCCATAGCGCCTGCCGAGGCGCCATGGCTGTGAGTTGTACGGTTCGTGGCGACACGTTACGCCGCTCAACGGCAAGAAAGGCCACACCGCCAATGATCAGCGAGATTCCCACGATAAGCGGCGAGAAAAGAGTTTGCTCGACCCAATCGTGTAACAAAAAGCCGACAACCCCAATGGGAAGAAAGGCGATAAGGACATTGAGCCAGAGACGGCGTACATTATTATCTTTTGGAGGCTGTCGGGCTTGTTTGAATAAGTCACGGCTGTAAAAGAAGACCACCGCCAGTAGTGCGCCACCTTCGATAAACACCGCAAAGGTGTCGCGCGTCACTTTAGTCGGCGGGAACGACATGAGTGATGACAATACCAGCGAGTGCCCGACTGACGAAACCGGCAAGAACTCGCTGATACCCAAAACGATTCCCAGAATGATACTGGCGACAACTGCCACGAGCGTCTCCTTGTAATCCGACTTGCCTATTAAATTTCATTTCGTACGGTTTTTGCCTCTTCAAACGCCTCCCAAGTTTCACGCAGGAGCCAAATAAGAAAAAGGAGCGCGGCTATGTTCTCGACCCACCACCAACCCCAGAGGGCGTTCAATGCAAGGCCGGTCAGAACAGTCCCTGCCATGTAAGCGCAGGTGATGGAATTGAGCGCATCGCTGGCCAAAGCCTCGCTTTGGATCCGACTTGAAACGCGGCGCTTGGTCACTGCCAGAAAAGGCATGATCAACACGGCCGCCGCAGATATTCCGATCCCGAGGATTGAGCTTTCGGGTTTAGAGCGCACGAGCAGGCCATACACTGCAGAGAGCAGCACGTAAACGCATAAGAGGCCAAGAGTGATTACAACGACCCATCCTGCCCTGCGCTCGGCTTGTTCGACCCGAGCCATATCACTGCCTCGGCTTTCGATAAGAAGCCGCCACAGCAGAATACCACCGCTGATGAGCTCGATCAAACTGTCCATGCCGAAAGCGGTCAAGAGAACGCTGCCCGCCGCGATCCCAGCGCCGATGGCGAGCGCCATTTCTATCGTCATCCAGATAACCGTAATGACTTCAATTTGGATTCCTGAACGGATCCCTGCTGCCCGCGTGGTGTCCATTAAATCTCGCTACTCGCTCTGGTAAAGCGGAATAAGCAACAATGGCGTCTTTGTCTTTTGCGCGACTTTGGGCGCAACACTGCGCGCCCAGAATGCGCTCATGCCGGCTTTGCGATGTGTGCTCAAGAGGATCATGTCCGCGCCGAATTTCTCAGCGGCCTTGATGATTAACGACGCGGGATCGCCGCGAGCTACTTCAGCGATGGCTTTTAAATGACCTTTATGCAGCGCGTCACTATGTATTTGAAGATCTTTCTTTACGTTCTCAACCTTCAAGTCGAGGTAGGCTTGTGTGGTCATTGGCATTAAATTACCTGCAGCTGACTGCTCGTCACCCAACGTGGATAAGGTCGGAATAATACTTAACAAGTGAAGTTCAGCCTTGAAGATCTTTGCAAGGCTCTCCGCCACATCGAGACTGTTATCGTGCATCGAGTCCGGGTCAAGCGGGATCAGGATCTTTTTCAATTCGAACGAGGGAATTTTAGTTTTGATCACCAAGAGTGGGGTAGTTCCCATGGCTACGACCTGCTGAGCAATGTTGCCGTACAGAAGATCGCGCACTCCGCTCCGCCCATGTGTGCAAATAACGATGAGATCGGGTTTTAGTTCAGGTGCGTGATCGACGATACTGCGGGCAACATCTGAGACAGCTGCAGTATGAACATGGGTTTTGACTTTGACTTTCGTGGGAAAGGCGCGATTCGCAACCTCTTTGAGATAGGCATTGGCTTCATCCGGTTGGGTGAGATGACGTTCTTTGTGGATTTCGGTCGGGGCGCCCTGTTCGATGAGGTGCAAGAGTGTAACCTGCGATTTGAGAGTCTTTGCCAGATATGCAGCCGGCGCAAGTGACGCTTCTGAGAGATGTGATCCATCCAGAGGGACGAGAATGTTTTTGAACATGGATTAACTCCCGACGAATAATAATTGATAGAGCAGGAAGATATTTAAGATGACGATCAATGCAGCAACCAAACTCCCTGCGATGGTTGTGATCTTATGGTTCACCAAGCCTCCCATTATCTCACGATTGGCCGTATAAATAACCAATGGAATGATCGCGAAAGGAAGACCAAAGCTCAATACTACCTGGCTTAAGACCAACGTCCGGGTGGGATCGAGCCGCAGTGCAATTACGATGAAGGAGGGCGTCATGGTTGCCAGGCGTCTGGTCCACATGGGAATCTTTCGATGAATGAAGCCCTGCATAATTACCTGGCCTGCCATGGTTCCCACAGTCGAGGAGGCATGCCCAGACGCGAGCAATGAAATCGCAAAGACGAAGCTCGCAGCCCCGCCCAGCAGAGGCGTCAGCATTTTGTAAGCCTCCTGAATGGTTCCAATGTTGCTCAAGCCATGGGCATGGAACGTTGAAGCGGCCATGATCAGCATGGCCATATTGACCAGTCCGGCGAGCGTCATGGCGATGATCACATCGACCAATTCGAAGTGGAAGAGCATGCGAAGCTTTTTCGGATCCCGTGTAACAATCCTGCCCTGGGTCAACCCTGAATGCAGGAAGATCACGTGCGGCATAACGGTCGCGCCCAGGATACCAGTTGCCAGCAGGACGCTTTGTGTCCCGGAAAACAATGGGACAACCGAATGATACGCAACCACCGCCATATCAGGCCGGTCGAGAATCGTTTCGATGATGAAACAGACCAAGATCACTCCCACCAGTGAAGTGATCAAAGCTTCAAGCGGCCTGAAGCCACTATGCTCAAGCAGTAAAACGATAAAAGTTAACCCGCCCATCAATATCGCCGGCACTAACAACTCCGGCAATCCAGTCAAGGCCGCGATTTTAAGAAATAATGTTGGGAAGAGCAAATAGACCCCCAGGGCAGCTCCAAGAAATTCCGCCAGGTCCGTGGCCATTGCGACGATTTCCATTACAAGCCACATCCCAATTCCGGCCCAGCGCGGGTAGTGATCGCGCATCGTTTCCGCTAAATTCTTACCTGAAGCGATTCCCAGTTTGGCGGCCAAAGTTTGAACCAGCATGGCCATCAAATTACTGGCAACAATAACCCACAACAGCTCATAACCAAATTGAGCACCGCCCTGGATATTGGTAGCGTAGTTTCCCGGATCGATATAAGCGATACAAGCGATGAAGGCTGGACCGAGGAAGGGCAGTATGCGCAATAAGAAGCCTTTCTTGCTGGTTCCATCCAATACTTCATTGGCTGATTTCAGAGTGCTGATATCCCCTGCTCGCACGGGATCTTTTTCTTGTTTTGTTGTCACAGCCGTTATCCTTTACATTTATAAGATTTCGACGAATACCCGATTCGTTATTGCGGGCCCGAGAACGACAGTCTCCTTCTTCCCTTGCATATGCACACGCATCACCTGATCATAGGGCGATACAGACAATGTTTTCAGGCGCGCGCCCGGAACGAGCCCCAGCTCCTCGATATACCGCAGAAACTGTGCGTCCTGGGCATCGACGCGACGCACGATGGACTCCTGTTCGGGCGGTATGGAAGAGAGCGGAAGACTTTTATCTACTGGCATAACCAGCTCTGCGTTCGGAATTGGCTCGCCGTGGGGGTCGCGGTCGGGATGTCCCAGTGCAGCAGCAACCCGCATTTCAAAATCTTCTGAGATCACGTGTTCGAGTTTCTCGGCTTCGGAGTGGACTTCGTCCCATGAATACCCCAGAGTCCGGACTAACCAGGCCTCGATCAAGCGATGATGCCGGATGACTTCCAGCGCGGCGCGTTCGCCTGCAGCGGTTAGTGTAACGCCTTGATATTTACGGTAGGAAACCAGTGCGGGTTTAATGGACGACAGTTTTTGAACCATACCCGTGACGGAGGCAGGCTTAATCCCAAGCCGTGTTGCCAACGCGGTGGTATTAGCTGTTTTCCCATCTTGGGTCAGCTCGTAAATGATCTTGAGATAATCTTGAACCGAATCTGTGAGGGGGTTTGACATAACGCTGTGTCACCATTAAAAAGATGTATATTGCCTAAATATATATTTAGTTTAACCTAAATAAGTATAGCAGAAAAAGATAGCTTAGTCAAGAGTCTCAGCTTTGACTGAAGCAAGATGAAGAGTTTAGAGATTTTTGGAATCCCGTATGGTGCAAAAACCTTATCTTGCAAGTTACGAGGTTGGAATGTAGCGTTATCCATCAAATGTGGCCTCAAGTGTGGAGAAAGAACGCCTGGGACGAATGGGTGTTTTCGAAAAAAAGACTTCGCGAGGGATAAAGTTGATTGGATAAGCACGCTCAGGAGGTGTGAAGATATTTCGTAACGAATTGAAAGACATCGCCGAGGGTTATTCGGCGATCGAGGAGCAGCCTTCCAGTCATGTTTTTTTCAGTTGAGGATTGGTGAAGGGCTGGCAGCGGTTCGGGAGTAATCGTTGAGGATGCCGCCCAGGACCTTGCGACGTTGGACGATGCCGGTGTGGATCGGTTGTCCACGGGGGAGGGGGATGCGTTGCTCAATTCCTTGATGAGGGCGGGCCACGTTGTAATAGTGGTTGATATACTCAAGCAGGACGCGGCGCAGATGAGCGGCATTCAGGATAAGGATCAGATCCAGGCATTCTTCTCTGACCGTCCGAACCCAACGTTCGGCGTACGCATTGGCATTGGGTGCCTGGAAGGGGGTATGAATGACGTGAAAGGCTTCACTCTCGAAGACGGCATCAAAGGCATGGGTGAATTTGCGGTCATTGTCGTGGATCAGGAAACGCAAGGGGGCTTCTCTGCCATCGAGTTCCCAAACAAGCTGTCGGGCTTGCTGGGTGACCCAGATATCAATGGGGTGATCCGTGATGCCGGCGAAATGCACACGGCGGGAGCCAAGTTCGATGAAGAAGAATACATAGAGGGTCTGCAGCCGGATGGTTTCCAGGGTGAAGAAGTCGCAGGCCAGGATCTGGTCCTTGTAATGGCTTATGAGGTGACGCCAGGAGATGGAGCCGCTGCGAACACCTGACGGGAGGATCCCGTGGTGGTCGAGTACATTGCGAATGGTTGTCTGAGATGCCTTGTAATCCAACTTCAGGAGTTGGCCTTCGATCTTGCCATATCCCCAGTGTGGATTTTCCTTTGCAAGGCGGAGGATCAGGTCCTCAAGATCCTTATTTATGTGTGGTCTCCCGCCCTGGCTTTGGTGCGAATAGGTCCACTTCCGGCGAACCAGCTCCCGGTGCCAGCCTATTACCGTTTCAGGCTGGAAAATGCGGAGGATATCGCTCAATTGACTTGTGGATTTATGGGTGATTTGTTTCAGTCTGGCCGTAAGAACGGCAAGGGTCATCTTTTCGATCCGGTTTGGTTTTACCGGTTGATTGCATTTGCGTTGAAGAATGGCCAGTTGGTGGCGTAATACCAGGATTTCGAGATCTTTCTCTTGTTCGGATAATCGACCGATGCTGAGGAAAGACATCCAGGTTGTGAAAATGTGGACCAGGATAAACCAACCCATCTGATTTTGCCCTCGATCAGGAATGAGGTATCATTCTATCAGAGACTGATGATGGGACTGGATTTCCTGCGGGTTCTCGAACGAATATATCTCAGATTGATTACCGGACATAATTTTCGAAATACAGTAACCCAACATGGGCTTCACCTGCGAACTGTAATTGGCGCATTTTTGCTAGGCATATCCTGAAGCAAAAAGTGTGACAATAGGTGAGTCAGGTGGAAGCAGATGTTAGATTTCTGATTTTCTTTTCTATTTTTCGATGTTCTTAAGCAGCATTTTCGCGTATTCTTTCGGATTTTCCGTTTGAAATCCACCATGAGTACCGTGTTTCTGAATAGGGAAACTGCTATTGGGGTAATATTTCATCAATTTTCCGCGCATAATTTTTGCAGGTTCCTTTTCTCCAAAAAAGAAACAGAGCGGTTTCTGTAATTTTTCATCAAGTTGCGGCAGGTCATTACCATAGCAGGTTTCGCAGATACTCCGTACGCTCTCTTCTGTCATATACATCAATATCGGTGTCATAGTACCGAGCATTTCTCTATATTTTTCAATATTCTTTCCGCCGATAAATTTCATCAGCGCCATATTTATAAACTCTTCTGTGGCTTCTTCTGGATGTCCCTCATGCTTATATGCAATCTTTACGAATGCCATAAATTTCTGGCGCATCATCTTTTTCACAAGCTTCGGAAACCTCATGAAGGTACCGCCGTCAATAAACACATGATTAATTTTCACCTGATTGATGCTTTGCCGATAAACTTCTAGCGTCACGCTTCCGCCCATAGAAGTACCCTGTAAAAGTGCAAGCTCTGTGATCTCTTCTCTTTTAAGGTAAGCAATGATTTTTTCTGCTTCTCCTTCCTTGCAAAGATATATGCTGTCGTCTTGACAATGACCATCAAGCGTAGGCAATATCACATAATAGTTATCTTTAAAATATTTTGCAAACGGCATATTGGCATTTGCATCGCAAAACATGCCGGCAATAAAAAGCACCGCCGGATTTTTCTTATCACCCAAAGTCTGAAATTTCATAGTTTATTCCACTCCTTGCAATCACATTTATATTACAAATCTATAATTGCTGGTATTCTCGACTAATTTCCTATTGAATACCGGATACTTTAACCAATGACGGTTGCCAAACAGGTTACACTATGTTTTTCTGCCGGAAGAACAGGTGTAGCCATGAGTGACAACCGCCGTATTTATAGTACCTGACTTGCTCACTTTTGCTTTTTTTCGCCTTTTCCAAGGGGAAAAATCGAATTTTCAGGACACTAACGGTCTTGTGGGGGATGGACTAAAATTGAATGCATGGCGTTCATCCGTAAGGTAAAGACAGCAAGTGGGGCAACCGCGGTTCAGATCGCCTACAAACAAAAAGGCCGGATCATCAAGATCATCCATATCGGTAGCGCACACAACGCAGAGGAACTGGAAATGCTGCTTGCTTTAGCGCACAAGTGGATGCAGGCCAACCAGCTGGAATTGTTTATGGAAACAAAACCCTCTCTGCGGGTGAGCATCAAGCGTTCCTATTCCGGTTTATTGTGGAAAGTTCTCCAGGACGAATACAGAAAACTAGGATTTGACCGGCTGGGAGACGAGATCTTCGAGGCGCTGTGCATTGCCCGGATCGTGGAGCCCACATCGAAGCTGGACAGTCTCCGAGTATTGGCCGACCTGGGGGTGGATCCGATCAACCGCAACAGGCTCTATCGCTGTTTGGTAAAAGCAGCCAGTCAGGATTATCGGAGACAGATCAGTCAGGCTTGTTTTGAACATGTGCAAGGAGGCGGCCTGACCCTGCTGTTGTACGATGTGACCTCGCTGTATTTTGAGATTCAGGAAGAGGATGAATATCGCAAGCCAGGACTGAGCAAAGAACGCCGCTTGGAACCACAGATCATTATCGGTTTGCTGGTTGATCGAAATGGCTTTCCCCTGGGTTTGCAGAGCTTTGAGGGCAACAAAGCCGAAACCAGGACCATTCTACCGGTCATCGAGGCCTTCCAGGCCCAGCACGGAGTCTCCAAAGTCACCGTGGTGGCCGATGCAGCCATGCTCAGCTCTTCAAACTTAGAGGCGCTTTCAGCCGCTGGTTACACCTATATCGTTGGCTCTCGGCTGTACAAGGTACCTTATGATATCGCCGAGTATCAGAAGAGGGCAGAAATGGTTGACCAGCAGATCATGGTGGAACAAAAAGATGGGTACCGAGTCATCTACCAGTACCGGGCAAAACGGGCAGCTCTGGACCTACGCAACATTGAAAAGCAAATCGCCAAGGCTAGAAAAGTGCTCAGTGGGCAGATACCGGTCAAGAAAATGAAGTTTTTGAGTATGACAGCCAAGAGCAAAAAGCTCAACCAGAAATTGATCGACAAAACCAGAACACTTGCGGGTATCAAGGGATATGTCACCAACCTGGATATCCCGGATGATCAAGTGATCAACTATTACCATCAGTTGTTTCAGATCGAAGCCACATTCCGGATGGCCAAATCGGATCTGCGAGCCAGACCGATCTACCATCAAAACCGGGAAGCGATCGAGGCGCATCTAACGATTGTTATGACTGCATTGGCGATCAGTCGGAACATTGAGCGCAAGACGGGGATCAGCATCAAACAATTCGTAAAACTGCTGCGTCCTATCCGATCCGGTATTGTGACCTTCAATGGTAAAGATCTTTTGGCAGATGCGGAGGTCCCTGAGACAACATTAGTCGTGCTGGATAAGTTGTCTTCGGGACACTAAAATGAGCAAGTCAGGCGGCAATAAAAAGCACCGCCGGATTTTTCTTATCACCCAAAGTCTGAAATTTCATAGTTTATTCCACTCCTTGCAATCACATTTATATTACAAATCTATAATTGCTGGTATTCTCGACTAATTTCCTATTGAATACCTGTCATCCATCAACACATCGTGGAAAAAGTAGAACTTTAACAACCGAATGAACCTTCAAGGCATCGTAGACGGGGCAGAAATGGGACGTTGAAACAGGATGCGGAAAATCTGCGACCAGGATTTCTGCTGGGTTGCCATCGGCCTAAACATATTTTGCAAAGGCACTACAGGCTCTTTGAGTGGAAAAGGATGCTCTACCAGGCAGCGTCGATTTGACGCATCGGGGGCAGCGTCATAAATGCGGAGCTTGGCGCCCTTGAGCGTGAGAAACAACGTTGCCCAAACGCCTTGATCCGGTTGAGCCAGTTTGACATCCCATTTTTTGTTCAAGATAAGTACCTGGCATTCGTTGCTCACCGCTCGCATGAAGTGGACCTGTCCTTCGGTAATGGGCAGTTTCTTAGGGATGGAAAAACCGGCGGGCAGTTTGCGAACGGGTGTTTGAGATTGGACCTGCTGCGGAGACTTACCAGCCAGGGCGGAGTGATGATGGCTACTGCGATAATTTGGGAAAAACAATTCGGAGCGCTGACGCACATCTGCCAGGTTGCCCAGGAGAGCTTTTTTCCAGACAAAACCAGAGTAATCCTGGTGAAAACGCTCGACGAACCCATTGCTCTCTGGATGATAGAAGGGCGAGAAGACTGGCTGGGTCCCCACGTAGAGGGCCAGACGAACTGCCTGACCTACCACCCCGGGATGCTTGTACCCGCCGCTGAAACAACTTTCGTTGTCCATTTGCAGGTACTCCGAGATGCCCAGCTCGTGCCAGACATGCACAAGAAAATCGGTTGCCTCGCCTGAACGCTTGTTTTCATACTGCTTACCCGCCGGATAACGAGAAGCAATATCGATGGCGTTGAAGCAGGCGATACTGGTGCCTCCCTTCAAATAATGCGGCACAATATCTACCTGCGTGAGTCGGTGAGCGGCGCTGAAATGCAAGGTCGGATACTCTACTTCCTTTTCCAACTTTGGCTCCCGGGGCTGGGTCACACCCGCCTGACGTAATATCCGCTCAATCGTGCTGACCCCCGGCGGAGAAATCATCGCCTGGCTGCGCAGACGCCCAAGGATGGCATCTGCACCAATATAGGACAATCGATCCGCCAACAAGGCTTCCGCTTCCAGTTCGCTGCGCGTTCTCAAGATGGCTTGCCGTACTTGCTCGCAGGTCTTATGGGCAATCCGATGAGGAGTGCGGGATTGCTCTTTCAACCCTTCCCAGCCTGCCTGCCGATAGCGCTCTTGCCATTTGTAACTCCACGAGACAGACCGCCCCAATTCTTTCGCCGCTTCTGCTGGGGTTTTCTCGCTGCGCAGCAAGTGGATTAATGTTTGACGTTGAGAATCATCTACTTTTCCCATCTTTCACCGTTCCTTTTGTCTGGAACGATGAATAATAGCCTCGTTTTCCACGATCTTATGAAGGTTTCGGTTGTTAAAGTTCTGTCTACGATCTTATGAAGGTTTACCCTTTAGAACTTCCACGATGTTATGAAGGTCGACAAATACCGGATACTTTAACCAATGACGGTTGCCAAACAGGTTACACTATGTTTTTTTGCCGGAAGAACAGGTGTAGCCATGAGTGACAACCGCCGTATTTATAGTACCATCAGAAACGCACTTCGACAATTGTATCCGAGCGAACCCAAAGGGAACCTGGCCAGACATCTGAACACGATGGCTGGGCTGGTGGCCGGGATCGTACAAGCGAAAAGTTGCCAACTACCAGCAATTGCTCGACATACTCCGGATCTGTCCAAGCCGGAGAGCCGCATCAGGCGCTACAGCCGTTGGGTCCAGAATGAGCGGGTTGATTTTGAAGCCTGCTACTTGCCGTTTGTGAGGCAGATCCTGGCACATCTGGCAAGCCTGCACCCTTTGGCATTTGTAGTGGATGGGAGTGAAATGGGACATGGCTGTATCACGCTGATGATCAGCTTGCTCTATCAGAAGCGAGCCTTGCCGGTGGTCTGGCTGGTGGTCAAAGGGCGTAAGGGTCATTTGCCGGAAGAGGTTCATATGGCATTATTAGCGCAATTACAGGAGATCGTTCCTCAAAATTGCCCGGTGATCTTCCTGGGAGACGGTGAATTCGATGGGATCGAGCTGCAATCTGCGATCCAAGCCCTGGGCTGGCTGTATGTCAGCCGAACTGCCAAGAATGCGCAGTTGTACGAAGAAGGCCTTCCGTTCTCGTTCGCAGATCTTTGCATGCAGCCTGGCGATTGTATCGGCCTTTCTAATGTTCAATTCACTCGCCAGGCATACGGCCCGGTGACCGTCATTGGCTGGTGGAAGAAAGGCTTTGCAGAACCTATCTTCCTGGTCACCAATTTCGAACTGACCGCCGAAGCTTGCTATTGGTACGAAAAACGCTTCCAGATCGAGACCTTCTTCTCCGATGAGAAAAGTCGAGGCTTCTTTATCCATAAAAGCCATTTATCCAATCCAGACCGATTAGCCAAACTGCTGTTGGCCGCTTGCCTGGCTTATGTCTGGATTGTCTTCCTGGGCATCCTGGCTCATCGCCAGAATTGGGTGAAGATCATTCACCGCACAGAACGTTGCGATTGGAGCCTCTTTCGCTTGGGTTTATGTCTCCTCGATTATCTACTCAACGAAGACAAACCTATCCCGGTCTCTTTTAATCCACTGGGTGTAAATTATGTCCGGTAATAAAATCTCAGATTAGGTTTTTGCACCATACGCCAGTAAAATGGAATCTCAATCGATGCGATCAGCCAGCACAGAGTTGAGCCCCAAGTCGAGGGAAGACATCAATCACGGGTTAGCTCTACGGCATTTCTACTCTAAAATCTCTGGATCGTGTTTTTGCACCGTACGCGTAAAAAATGCATAAATTGGTGAACCAGTTGGTATGCTTTTCCTTCCAAAAACAGGCTTTTGGCCAGCAATTTACGTAGTACACTTTAGGAAAGGAGTATCCCATGGTCGGTAACATAATCAGCGAACCACTTTTGCAAACCATCGTACAGCGTTTGTTGGCAGCTGGTCATCCGCAGAAAATTATCTTATTCGGTTCGCAAGTGCGTGGGCAGGCTCGCCGTGATAGCGATTACGATTTGCTCGTGATAGAAAATTCCAGCCAGCCGCGCTACCGCCGTGCTGTATCTTATCGTCGTGCCCTGAAAGACTTAGGAACATCTAAGGATATTGTCGTGTGGACGCCGCGCGAAATCGCAGAATGGCAAAATGTTTCAAATGCCTTTATCACCACCGCACTGCGGGAGGGGGTGGTACTTTATGAAAGATAACCGTGATCTGGCGCTCGGCTGGCTGGCAAAAGCCGAAAGCGATCTATCCGCGGCCAGTTGGATGCTCGGTGGTGAAGGGCCTTATGATACCGCCTGTTTCCATGCCCAGCAGGCTATCGAAAAAGCCTTGAAAGCGCTGCTGGCTTTTCACGCGCAGCTCATCCCACGCAGCCATGATCTGGACGAACTCCAACGCCTGTGCCTGACTGTCTATCCTGATCCCGAACTGGTCGCGCTCGACCTAGCTGAGGCGACTGACTACGCCGTCGCTCTACGTTACGACATCGAGTTCTGGCCAGAAAAGTCAACCGCCGAAAAAGCCGTAAGGTTGGCAACGCGGGTTCTTGAAATCATCCGTGTTGCCTTGGGAAAATAACCGTGCATATTTCCGCTTGCCTCCTGATTATGGATGAGATTGATACGGCTCTCCTTAGGTAAAGTTCTCAATTTTACTGGGAACGCCGATGTTAGAGTTCTGTCTCAGGAGCAGCGCTATGAGTGAATACCAATATTACGAATGGCAAACGCTGGATCGTCCGCTCACTGCCGACGAACAACAGGCGGTGAATGACCTTTCTAGTCACATTGAAGTCACCTCCTCCCAGGCCATCGTCACCTATGAATGGGGGGATTTTAAGCACGATCCCATTTTAGTGCTGGCTAACTACTTCGACGTCTTCCTGTACCTGGCCAATTGGGGCACACGCCGCCTGGCATTCCGCTTTCCTAAAGGACTGTTAGAAGAAGCTACCCTAGCGCCTTACTGCGCCGAACACTATGTCACCCTTAAAGACGCAAAGACCGTCCAGATCCTAGAATTCGAATTGGATGAGGAAGAAGGATTTGAAGAGTGGATGGAGACGCGCAGCCTCCTCTCCACTCTGTCGCGCCTGCGCGATAACATCCTGCAGGGTGATTTCCGCACCTTATATCTGGTCTGGCTTAAGGCCATGAGCATGGAATCCGATGGTTATAAGGATGACGAAGACGAACTAGGGAGTCTTTCCAGCGAGCCTGAGCCACCCCTGCCTGCTGGATTGAAAAAACTGACCCCGCCACTCATGGCATTAATCGATTTCTTTGAGATAGACGGTTTCCTCGTGGCCGCCGCAGCGCAACTCAGTCCAGACTTATCACCTTCACCTAATACTGATTACGCCCATCTCGTATCCCAGTTGAGCCGTCCGGAATGTGATGATTTCCTTTTGAAATTCGCCACCAACGAACCGGGAACGGTTAGCGCACTTCGCAAGAAATTGCTTGCTTTCGAGAAGGTCGAACCCGTTTCCAAAAAACAGCCACGTACCTTTAACGAATTGCTCAAGGCCGCTGAGAATCTGGAAGCGACCGAAAATCGCCGACAGACTGAAGAACGCCACAAGCAGCATATTACAGAAATGAAAAATCTAGCCAAACGCGAAGCGCAAACCTGGCAGGAGGTTGAAAAGCTCCTGCTAGGCTACACTGCCAAAGCCTACGACGAGGCCACCGTATTGCTTGTAAAACTCCAGCAACTTTCCGAGTTCCAGGAGACGCAAGTTCCCTTCCAACAGCATGTTCATAGCTTGGCCGAACGCTTCAAAAGCCGGTCAACTTTGATCGCCCGCTGGAAAGCGAAAGGTTGGGTCTTAGATTCCGGAGAATCTGAAACCAAATGAGGCATGGCTAAGATGATCGATCTAAAAATTGAACGCCAAGCGATTTACAAGTCTTTCAAGGAAAAACCCGGTATTTGCCCTCAATGTGGTGGCGGGTTAAAACAAAGCTTTCTATCTTACATGGTCGCCAGCCAGACCGGCAGGCGGCAAGCCGATTCATTCATTGTAGGTGGCAATTTTGGATGGTTCTGTGCATCCTGTCCAACTGTGGTAATAAATAAGGATGAATTGGGCAAGATGTTCGGTTTTAGAATGCCCGGGTGGAAGGTCGGGAAAGAGATTGAGGTGCTTGGCATCCTGAACACGGATGCGGTCCCATCGAACAAGCGCCATTTACTTCTCGGCGGGGCGGGCAACCCGGCGCCGCTGGTGAAATTCAGCAGCCATAGGGTTTCTGAAAGCGGTAAGAGGAAACGTAATTCAAAACAAACCAATTCGGGGAGAAAATAATGTCCAGCAAATCCCAATCCCGCGGTAAGTGTGTTTATTGTGGTGAAGAATTCGGCAAACGCGCCATGCTTACTCATTTCGACAAGTGCCAAAAGCGGCAGGAAACCCTGCGCCTGACCGAATCCAGCGGCCGGCCGATCGAGACCTTATGGCGCCTACGGATTCAGGATGCTTATGACGGTCAGTTTTGGCTCGACCTGGAAATGCATGGCACAGCCACGCTAGAAAAGCTGGATCAGTACCTGCGCGCAATCTGGCTCGAATGCTGCGGCCACATGAGCAAATTCACCATCGGCGGTTGGGGCGGCAAAGATATAGCCAAAACCCGCAAAGCTGATGCCGTCTTTATGGTTGGACTTGTCCTGCGTCACTTATACGACTTCGGCACTACCTCCGAGACCGATATCCACGTCATTGGTTCGCGCAAGGGCAAAGCCCTCACTCTACATCCAATCGACCTGATGGCCCGTAATATTCAGCCCGAGATGACTTGCAAGGAATGCGACCAGCCTGCTGCCTGGCTGTGTCTCGAATGCCTCTACGAAGCCGACGAACCCGGCACCTGGTTTTTGTGTGATGAGCACGTCAAGGACCATCCTCACGAAGAGTACGGCCAACCGCTCGCACTGGTGAACTCGCCACGCCTGGGCATGTGCGGATACGAAGGTCCAGCCGAACCCCCTTATTGATCCCACCAGGCCGATTTTGTTTCTATGTATAAAAATACTCTTAAACGCGGAGCCTTCCGCATTGAATGTAAAATCACTGTGTAACGGGAAATTGAGGGGAAATGCGGGTAACTTACTCCTCATTTTTAGTAAATGATGCTGTGGGAGAAATAATTCCGCATTAGTATTAGGTGCAATATGTTTAAAATTCCACGAGTAAATGTGATTGAAAGTGACGAGGGTTTTTCAGTCGAAGTAAAGATGACAATGCTTATCTACAACGAGGGGGTAAAAAAACTTTACATTGATTCTGAGATATTGGCCGGTCCAGGCAATATCTCAATTAGCAAAAAATCGATCCAAAATTGGGCTCCTCCCTATACTGATGAACCTATTACTGAAAATAAGCGTGATGAAATTATTGAAAATATACGCCGTGCTTTTCGCTGGAAAGGTGAATGGATTGATGTTATGTGATTGTTGCGTATCTTTGTAGGGAGGCATATTGCTATTAAACTGGACACTCGAGTCCGAAAAAGTCCTAATCCAAAATCACATCCCCGTACGGTGTACAAACTTCGTCCGAAGGGATTTCAAAGAGATAATCATGTTCGAGCTGATGCCCGAATTACAGTTTTATAACATACTTTCAGAACGCTATGCTATAATCAGAACATCTGTGCTTTACGGGCTTAAAGGAATTTTCGGATCAGCCAATCGCAGTTCTTCGGGTTCGTTTCTATCGCAGGTCCGAAAGTAGGCCAAAAACACGAGCTTAACGTGAAAAAAGTGCGGGGAAAGGACTGGGAATCATAACCTGGAGGTTAGAGGTTCAAGATTTCAATTAGGGGGTTTGGACCCTAAATTTACCTCCGACTCATAATTGCTTGGTTATAAGCTAGTACTTTGTTACACATGCTTTGATAGGTAAATTGGTGATAGTCTGTCTCCGCAAAGGAGGCAGGCATGGTCAAACGATATGTGGTCAGTATGAGTGCAGAGGAAAAAGCGCTGCTAGAAGACATGTTGAAATCCGGGACAGAGCGGGTTCGCAAGGTGACCCATGCGCGCATTCTTCTGCGGGCAAATGATGGTTGGGCTGACCAGGACATTCAGGAAGCGCTGGATGTGAGCCTCCCGACCATCCAACGGGTACGCTATCGGTTTGTGGAGCAAAGCTTTGAAGCAGCGTTGTGCCCCCGTCCGACCCGGCGAAAGTATGAACGTCTCTTGGACGGAGTTCAAGAAGCCTATTTGGTTGCCCTGGCGTGTGGCGCACCACCGGCGGGTCATCGGCATTGGAGCCTGCGCTTGCTGGCCCAGGAAATGGTGCGGCTGGAATACGTGGAGGCACTTTCGTACGTAACCGTTCACCGAGTACTGAGCGAAAACGAATTGAAACCATGGCTCAATAAAGAATGGTGCATCCCGCCGGGCAGTCAAGCAGAGTTCGTGTATTTCATGGAAGATGTGTTGGATGTATATCAACGCCCGGCTGATCCGAAGTTTCCCTTGATCTGTTTTTACGAGACACCTGTCCAACTGGTGAGTGAAAAACGCCAATCCATCCCGATGAAAAGTGGACAAGCAGAACGCTACGATTACGAATATCGCCGGGAAGGAACCGCCAATCTGTTCATGTTCTTTGCTCCGCTCCAGAACTGGCGCCATGTCAAAGTGACGCAACGCCGGACGAAAGCCGATTGGGCCATGTGCATGGATGACCTGGTTCATGTCCATTTTCCAGACGCCGAGCGATGTATCCTGGTGGAAGATCAGTTGAATACCCATGCGCCCTCATCGCTGTACGAAGTATTCGAGCCGGCCAAAGCCAAACAGATTCTGGATCGGCTGGAATTCCACTTCACGCCCAAGCATGGCAGTTGGCTCAATATGGCCGAAATCGAGTTGAGTGTGCTCGGACGACAGTGCTTGGATGGACGCATTCCCAGCTCAACGATCTTGGCTTCCGAAACCGGAGCCTGGGAGATCGAACGCAACACGAACGGCGCTACCGTTGACTGGCGATTCACCACCGACGACACTCGCATCAAGCTTAAAAAACTCTACCCATCAATCCATGTGTAACAGGTTACTAGGTGTGAATATGGAAAACACTTCACTCTTCATGTCATCATATAAAATCCTTCGTCATAGCAAGCTGGCCTGGCTGTTTGGATTTATTTATGGTTTTTTCACAGCTCTATATTTCGTGTTGAAAGTATTAACCAAACTGGGCATCGTATTATGCTCCTTTGAAATCATCTGGTTTTTCATGTTTATCATC
This sequence comes from uncultured Chloroflexia bacterium, assembly GCA_963753465.1. Taxonomy (GTDB): domain Bacteria; phylum Chloroflexota; class Anaerolineae; order Anaerolineales; family Villigracilaceae; genus UBA877. Next base: position 87,886 of record CAVWCJ010000002.1, on the reverse strand, counting down.
ATCCCCTTATCTCTGGCTATAACCTTGTATTATGAATATCTGGATCGGCCCCTACCATTAGTAGATATTTGGAAAGTAATAAGAAAATATCTTATTCGATGGTTTGGCTTATTCCTGTTGTTGTATTTACCTTTTTTGGCATTATCTGTTATCTTAATAATGCTAACCGACAAATATAACTTTATGATTGTGCAATTAATAGCATCATTATTTGAATTTTTATTTCCCCACTTTTTAGCTGGTTACGCCTTATTTACTATGCTCCAAAACAACCTTGGTTTCTGGGAAGGCATTAAACAAGGCGCTCAAGTATGGACAAAGCGGCTAGATATAAAAATTGGAATATCTTTTCTTTATTCTGCTTTTCACGTTATCTTCGAGTTTTTTTATGTCTTATTACAAAATCGATCATTAGCATCTACTCTAAATCTTAATAGCCATGATTTTACAACATTCAATACTTCTATATTGTCCAACATTTTCAATGGAATCTATTGTTGGGTATTCGTGCCAATTGGTGTAGCTATTGTCATTTCAATATATTTTAAAGATACGTTTGATGTGAAATGATCTAAAAAGCAGGAATAACCTCGAAGGTTTGAACATTAACACCGAAATCGATCCCGTATGGTGCAAAAACCTTATCTTGCAGGTTACGAGGTTGGAATGTAGCGTTATCCATCAAATGTAGCCTCAAATATTGAAGATAGAATGCCTGGACGATTGGGTGTTTTCGGAAAAAAAGCCTTCGCGAGGAATAAAGTTGATTGGATAAGGACGCTCAGGGGGTGCGAAGACATCTCGCAACGAATCAAAAGATATCGTCGAGGGTTATTCGGCGATCAGGGAGCAGCCTTGCAACTATGTTTGTCTCAGGTGAGGAGCCGTGAAGGGCTGGCAGCGGTGCGGGAGTAATCGTTGAGGATGCCGCACAGGACCTTGCGGCGTTGGACGATGCCGGTGTGGATCGGTTGTCCACGGGGGAGGGGGATGCGTTGCTCAATTCCTTGATGAGGGCGGGCCACGTTGTAATAGTGGTTGATATACTCAAGCAGGACGCGGCGCAGATGAGCGGCATTCAGGATAAGGATCAGATCCAGGCATTCTTCTCTGACCGTCCGAACCCAACGTTCGGCGTACGCATTGGCATTGGGTGCCTGGAAGGGGGTATGAATGACGTGAAAGGCTTCACTCTCGAAGACGGCATCAAAGGCATGGGTGAATTTGCGGTCATTGTCGTGGATCAGGAAACGCAAGGGGGCTTCTCTGCCATCGAGTTCCCAAACAAGCTGTCGGGCTTGCTGGGTGACCCAGATATCAATGGGGTGATCCGTGATGCCGGCGAAATGCACACGGCGGGAGCCAAGTTCGATGAAGAAGAATACATAGAGGGTCTGCAGCCGGATGGTTTCCAGGGTGAAGAAGTCGCAGGCCAGGATCTGGTCCTTGTAATGGCTTATGAGGTGACGCCAGGAGATGGAGCCGCTGCGAACACCTGACGGGAGGATCCCGTGGTGGTCGAGTACATTGCGAATGGTTGTCTGAGATGCCTTGTAATCCAACTTCAGGAGTTGGCCTTCGATCTTGCCATATCCCCAGTGTGGATTTTCCTTTGCAAGGCGGAGGATCAGGTCCTCAAGCTCCTTATTTATGTGTGGTCTCCCGCCCTGGCTTTGGTGCGAATAGGTCCACTTCCGGCGAACCAGTTCCCTATGCCAGCCTATTACGGTTTCAGGCTGGAAAATGTGGAGGATATCGCTCAATTGACTTGTGGTTTTATGGGTGATTTGTTTCAGTCTGGCTGTAAGAACGGCAAGGGTCATCTTTTCGATCCGGTTTGGTTTTACCGGTTGATTGCATTTGCGTTGAAGAATGGCCAGTTGGTGGCGTAGCACCAGGATTTCGAGATCTTTCTCTTGTTCGGAAAATCGACCAATGCTGAGGAACGACATCCATGTTGTGAATATGTGGACCAGGATAAACCAACCCATCTGATTTTGTCCTCGATCAGGAATGAGGTATCATTCTAACAGAGACTGATGATGGGGCTGGATTTCCTGCAGGTTCTCAAACGAATATATTTCGGATGAGGTTTTTGCACAATACGGGTTCCTCCTTGAGCAGCGCAAACCTGTGCACGGACACCTATTACGACGATGCCGGGCATGTCATCGCCACGGTCGACCCGATGGGGGTGGTCACCCGCACCTACTACGATGCTACCGGGAGGCCGGTCACTGTAGTGAAGAACCTGGTGATCAACGGTAATTCGAATGATATCAATTTGCCCGCCCCGCAACGAAATCTCGGACCATCCGATCAAAATATCCGCACGGATACCATCTATGACGCCGACGGGCGGGCGATTGCCACGGCCGACCCGCTGGGGGTGATCACCCGCACCTACTACGATGCCTCCGGCCGGCCAACCACTGTGGTGAAGAACCTCATCGGGCAGGATGTTTCGGTCAATACCCCGCCTGCCTGCGGGTCCGCGATGAGCAGCCAGAACATCTGCACCATGACCACTTATGATGCCTATGGCCGGGTGGTGGCCACCACTGACCCGCTGGGCCACGTGACTTCCAGTGTCTACAACAACATCGGTCAGGTCATTTCGAGCACCCAGGATGCCGGGCAGGGGGACAGCGCCACCACTTATTACACTTACGACGCTTCCGGGACGCAGATCGCCGTGACCGACCCGCTCGGGATGGTCAGCCGCAGCTACTATGATGCATTGGGGCGCACGATCAGCCAGGTGCGCAACCTGACCGGGATCGATATCCTGAGTGACACCGTTCCCGCCCGCAACCCCAATGACAGTGAGCACAACCTGCAAACGAGTACGACCTACAACGCCGACGGGAGCACGAGCACCAGTACCAACGAGCTCGGCTATGCCAGCACCTATGCCTACGACGGCCTGGGGCGCCAAACTGGCGTGGCTGACCCGCTCACGGACAGCACCGCCTCGACATACGACGTCGCCGGCAGACTGGTTAGCTCGACCGACGCCAACCTCATCACGACCGGTTTCACCTATGACGCACTGGGCCGGCTGACGACGGTCATTGAGAACGACCAGCCGGGAGTCCAACCGAATGTGGACACGAATGTTAACACCACCCACACCTACGATGCTGCCGGGGACCGCCTGACGGTCACCGATGGGAACAATCACACCACCAACTATACCTACGACGGCCTGGGCCGGATGCTCACTGAGAGCGATCCGCTCGGCCATACCTGGACGTATACCTATGACAAGGCTGGAAACCGCCTCTCGATGCTGGACGCCAACGGCAAGACGACGGTTTACAGCTACGATGCTTTCAACCACCAGACGCAGATCAATTATCCCTCGCCGGATCATGCCGTGACCTTTACCTACGATGCTGCCGGAAACCGCAGGAGCATGGTCGACGGCCTGGGCACGACGACCTGGAATTACGATGACTTCAACCGCGTGACCTCGGTCACCGACCCGTTCGGAAAGACGGTCCAGTACACCTACAATGCGATTGGGAACCGGGCCACCCTGACCTACCCGGATGGTAAGATCGTCACCTACACGTATGACACCGCCGAGCGCCTTAAAGCCGTGCTGTTCCAGGCCAATTCTTCTGCCCAGCAGCAGTCCCTCGCCGCATATACCGAGGATGCTGCCAGCCAGTTGAACGGTGTGGCCCTGGGCAACGGCGTGGTCGCCGCAACCAGCTACGACAACGCGGGGAGGCTCCTGGGGATCATCTATAAGGATGCGAACGGCCAGCAGCTGGCATCGTACAATTACCAGGTCCTTGCGAACGGCAGCCGGTCCCAGGTGGTGGAAAACATCCAGCTGCCCTCCCCTACGCAAATTGGGCAGGGCTCTTTCGCAGGGCGCGCCCATATATCCCTGTTGAATGCCGTGCCGATGGCCTCCACTGCCACATTCACCCGGACGCCCACGCGTAGCAACACCCCCACGCGCTCCAATACCCCGACCAATACGGTGCCCAGCCCGACCCCAACCAGGACGGGCACGGCCACGAACACCCCCACGCGCTCCAATACCCCGACTAATACGGTGCCCAGCCCGACCCCAACCAGGACGAGCACGGCCACGAACACTCCCACGCGCTCCAATACCCCTACCAATACGGTGCCCAGCCCGACCCCAACCAGGACGGGCACGGCCACGAACACGCCCACGCGCAGCAACACCCCCACGCGCTCCAATACCCCGACCAATACAGTGCCCAGCCCGACCCCAACCAGGACGAGCACGGCCACGAACACGCCCACACGCAGCAACACCCCCACGCGCTCCAATACCCCGACCAACACGGTGCCCAGCCCGACCCCAACCAGGACGGGCACGGCCACGAACACGCCCACGCGCTCTGACACCCCCACGCGCTCCAATACGCCGACCAACACGGTGCCCAGCGCGACATTCACTCCGACCTTCACTCGGACCTATACACCGACCAGGAGCAATACCTCAACCTGGACCTCGACCGCCACGAACACCTCAACCAGCACGCCTCTGGCTACGGACACCGCCACGGGAACAAGCACGCCCACCAATACTCCCACGGTGACCTATACCCCCACCCCGCTCCCGACGGACATCGCCGACAATTTTGACGAGACCCTCCTCGATCCGAGCTGGGAATGGTATGTGCCGGCGGCTGGGCCGACTTATTCGCTCAGCACCGACCCGGGCAACCTGCAGCTGGTCGTGCCGCCCGGGTTTGACCATTGGACCGGCATCGGTAGATCCCCCGAACTGCGCCGCCGGGATATGGGCAGCGGGGATTGGGCCATCGAGACCCATGTCTCCCCGGATGCCTCAAGCGTCACTCAGGGGTATACCTTCCTGATGGATGTCGACTTTACAGGCCAGGACAGCCAGCTGTGGCTGTCGGTGGATAGTGATGGCAGCATGCACATCACACGGCCGGGGATCTATGATAGCTACGTTGGAAATTACAGCCTGCCGCTGTACCTGGGCATCCAAAAAGCTGGCTCTCAATACACCTTCTACGTTCAGCCGGATACAGGGTATCCAGCCACCGACGAACCGGCTCTCTGGAATAACCCCGCCCTCGGTACCTACACCACGGACCTACCCGTGGACTACGTCGGACTGCAGGTGCGTACTTACTCGTCAACTACGGGACCCGCCATCTTCGATGTGGACGACTTCCACCTGGGGCGCTACGGTCCTGCTGCCCCTGCCCCATACACTGAAGTGGATACGGATAATTTCACGGGAAGCATCTCTCCTGCCTGGCAGTGGTATGTTCCCAAGGACGGACCGATTTACTCACTGGACAACGGGTTCACCATGTCCCTGCCGGAAAACCAGATTTATGAGCACGATACACAGACGAATGATGCGCCTCAGCTCCTCCGCATCGACCTGGGGGACGGAGACTGGGCCATCGAGACTCAATTGACCGAGATCGACACCATCGACGCAGCCTATACGATCGGTCTCGAGGTGGGTTTCGATAAGTACGACCAGGTCTGGTACGGCATGGACGATCACGGCAACCTGAGCAACTCCCGAGTGGGGATAGGTGGGACGGGGTTCGTGCAGCAGACCCTGCCGATCTACCTGCGGGCGGAGAAACACGGCGAAATCTACACCTTCAAATACCGGCACAATCCGAACGAGGCCTGGACGGTGATGGCGCCCCAGGACTACCCGGGAATTCCCACCTATGTTGGACTGATCGTGCGTGCAATCGGCACTGGGAGTGTCCGTTTGAATGCCACCTGGTCCTATTTCCGCCTGGAGCGCTGGCCGAACACCCCATCAACGCCTACTCCAACATCGACAGCAACAATCACACTCACTCCATCCAACACTCCCACTCCAACTCTCACGTCTACGATTACTCTCACATCCACGCCGTCACCCACCCCGACACCGACCCGTTCATTCCCCACCGGCCCGGTGACGGTCTCCTACAATTACGATGGACTCAACCGTCTCAAGGCTGCCCATTACTCCGACAGCACCTCCTTCCACTACATCTATGATGCGGTCGGTAACCGCCTGAGCGAGACAACCCAGTATTCGACCATCACTTACACCTACGACGCTGCCAACCGCCTAACCAGCGTCAACGGCGTCCCCTACACCTGGGATAACAACGGCAATCTCCTGAGCGACGGGGTAAACACCTATACCTATGATTCCGCCAATCGCCTGATCTCGATAGTCGGGCCCGCCGGCACGATCACTTATGCCTATGACGGCCTCGGAGACCGCCTGCAGGAGACGGTAAACGGCGTGACCAGTACCTTCACCATGGACCTGGCCTCACCTCTCGCCCAGGTCCTGAGCGACGGTATGAACACCTACATCTATGGCAATGGCCAAATCGCCCAGATCAATGCATCCGATACGGAATATTTCCTGGGCGACGCCCTCGGCTCCGTGCGCCAGCTGGCCAATGCCAACGGCGTAGTCACCTTGGCCCAAGACTACGACCCCTTTGGGAATGTGATCAACAGCATGGGGAGCGCCACGACCATCTTTGGATTCACCGGGGAACAGCAGGACACCTCCGGGATGGTTTACCTGCAGGCGAGAGATTACAATCCGAACATGGGAAGTTTTATAACACGGGATACCTGGGGCGGAGATGCTAAGCAGCCGATGTCATTTGATGATTGGCTGTACGTTGATGAGAATCCAGTGAATCAATTTGATCCAACTGGTCATGATGCTGATCCTTGTTCTGGGATTCCCGATGAACAAGCCCAAATGGAATGTCAACGCTGGCATCATGACCAAGCATATGAACCTCGGTATATTACCTGGGTAAGTAACCCGCTCGCCGATAGAATAACAATGAATGGAGTCTCCGACCTTCCGAAAGAAGAAGGTGCTCAATTTCACGTTCCTGGTTATGGATATTACGTAGATGCCACTGGACCACACAATAACGACTTTTGTGGTCAGATAGCAGTTGCGGCTATCCTCGGCATTACGTCGAAACAAGTCGTCAAGGATTTCGAAAATTATTATAATAATTCAGGAAGTACTGAGAATACTGATTTGGGAAATTATATTACGACATACTCTAAATATAAGGTCAAATATTTTGATCAATTTTCTAAGAAAAATTTAAATGAAGTGGAGAGCACCTTAAAAGATGAATTGGGAGATCAAAAAGATATTCTCGAAGGAAAAGTGTTCCTTACTCAAGTCTACATAATTAATGGAGACGAAACCACTGCAACCGATCCTAGAGGAGGTTGGATTGGAGGTAAAGTTGGGTTACCCACATCGTACGATTTGACTCTAACCGATAAAGCTCATTGGGTGGAACACTGGGTGATTATTACTGGAGTTTCAAAACAATGGATAACTGACTATGATTGGATAATAAACAATCCTCAAGACGCTTACGCATCGAACTGGGTGCGAATTTATAACCCATTCAATAATAGGACTGAATATTATTGGTGGGGAGATTTCTTGTCAGCTTGGAAGGAAGATAACCTTTGGAATACAACCCTCGAAGTATATCGATAGATCAAATATATCAAAATCGGTAATTCTTCGCGAAGGAGTAAGTTGATATGAAAAGGATAATTACATTCCTATTGGCGATAGTCCTGTGCGGCTGCTCCAAGGTGTCAGTGGTTCAAAAAACGCCACAATCCTTTACTCCAACTGAAATAACATTTGCAACAACAACGAATACTCCTACTCTCCCGCCAACAGCCACGCCCTCTTTAACGGCAACAACAATCCCGTTTATTAAAATCTCTTCCCTTCCCCCAGGAGAGTATTTGAGCTATCTCCGATCCTTCTCAGGCGAGGATACCTATTATGTTGGTGTGTTATCTCCGGATGGGGAATCGAAAGGTTACCTGGCTAAAGTGGAAATTTCTTCTGCACAGCTGTCACCTAACCTGGAATACGTAACGGATTATCAAGGTGTCATTAATTTGAATTCGGGGGAAAGGTTACACTTTGATGAGTTAAATGATTGTGATACAGGAGACTGGTCCTGGTCACCCGACAGCCAATCTCTTGTGGTTAGTTGCTCAGCCACAGATCCTCCCACATATGTCCCTCATGATAGCCTCTTCATTTTTTCCATACGAGATCACTCGATGCTTCGTATAACGAATAACCCAGACTCCTCAATCCTTTCAAGCCCTTCCTGGTCCCCGGATGGCAGGTGGATTGCTTATACTGGGATTACCGGCAGATCTGGTACCTCTTACTATAACGGATTTCACATTCTTGATACCCGGTGTTTCTCATCGCCAGTAACCTGTTGGCGGGATGAACCCGCGATGAATGTCAACGGACCATATGTATGGTCGCCGGATAGTCGGTTTTTAGCCGCTGGATCCGGTATCTACCACGTGTTCAATGGAGTAGTAACTTTATGGCGAAAATATCCGATCGATCCCACCTCAATTATAGAGTGGCTTTCCTGGTCGCCGAACAGTAACCAGATTGCAATGATGACAAATTTGGGAAATTTCTTGCTCTCCGTAGATACCAATAAAACTTCTTCGTTGATCGTACCTGCACCTGCCCCGCCCCTAAATTGGTTTTATATCCCTTAATAAAGAAAGTTCAATTTGTGAACTCCATAATAACTCGTAAGGTGCAAAACTTCATCATAACAAATTTCAAGGAGATCATTAGATCCCAACTGAGGTTATAACTATCGTGTTAGAACTTGCGTTCTGGATGTTTCGGTGCTAAAATCTGGTCGCTGATGATCCAAATTTATCTCGCCGGGCCCTGAACAATCGTAGACCGCCGGGCCAGGCAGAATCAGCAGCCCGTAGGTCTAAAGTGTGCGGTGGGAGACTGGAGCTCATAACCTGGAGGTCGCTGGTTCGAGTCCAGCCCCCGCAACTGAAAAGTGCCCTTGTAGGCACTTTTTGCTTTAAAAATCTGCGGTGCAAGACTGGAACTCATAACCTGTGGGTCGTTGGTTCCAGTCGAATCCCCGCAACTTTTATGAAACGGCTATACGGTAAATCCGGATGAAATATTTGCACTCTACATGATTGGAATGTTTTCCATGATTAAATTCGCAGGCGGGATCTAAACACGTCTAAATTGTTGACTGGCGACAGGTGCGGATGTATAATCCAAAACGTTTTGGAAAATATCTCTAAAAAGGGTCGTTCGAGAGGGAAAATGCCTTCCATCCGCGATGTGGCAAAACGCCTAAACATATCCATCACGACGGTATCACGCGCCTTGGATGGATATAGTGATGTAGCCGAAGAGACCCGCCAGCTTGTGGTCAAAACCGCCCAGGAAATGGGCTATGTACCCAACCGGGCGGCGCGCCAGCTCCGGCGGCAGCGTTCGGATACGATCGGTTATATCCTGCCGGCACGCGCACCGCAATTTGCCGACCCTTTTTTCTCCGAGTTTATCGCCGGGCTGGGTGATGAGGCGACTTCCCGTAATTTCGATCTGCTCGTTTCCACAGCTGCGCCTAATTCAGATCTAGAACGGCAAAACTATGAACGTTGGGTGAATGGCAGGAAAGTGGATGGACTGGTGCTCAATCGGATGCGTCTGTACGATTGGCGAGTTCAATTTCTCGCTCAAACCGACCTGCCATTTGTTAGCCTGGAACGTACGCTCGATAATAGCGACCACGCTTCTGTTGAGGTCGACAGCCTGGGCGGATTCACAAAGTTAATGGCATATCTTACCGACCAGGGCCACAAGAGTATCGCCTATATCGGGGGACCGAAAGAGTTAAAAATCCAGTCCGATCGGTTTGAAGGGTATAAAAAAGGCTTGGCAGCTGCCGGGATCGCTTTCGATCCCGACGTAGTCGTGGAAGGCGATACCACCCGCGGAGGCGGTTATCAGGCGGCGCAACAATTATTCGCCCTCAAGTGCCCTCCAACAGCGATCACGTGCATTAATGATTTAACCGCCATCGGTGTGCTGCATGCAGCCAGCGAACGTGGATTGTCAGTTGGCCACGGCCTGGCCGTTGCCGGTTTCGACGGTATCGCAGATGCCGAACACTCCTCCCCGCCGCTAACAACACTCAACCAGCCCTTGTATGAGATTGCCCGCAACTTGGTGAAGATGCTCGTCGCCCTGATCCAAAACCAACCCCTGGAAGAACGGCATATGCTGCTCCACCCTGAATTGCTCATCCGTGAATCTACAGGAGAATGAGCTTATGGGCTGGCTGCTCGGAACCGAAAAAAATTTACAAGCGTAAAGGAACAAAATAAGTAGAAATATGAACGCGATTACATTACGTTTTTCCAAACTGCTCGACCGCTTCCACCCCTCCGAGTCGGCGGTGTTGTTCATTACCGCCGTGATTGTCGGCGCGGGGACCGGTTTGGGAGCAGTGCTCTTCATCAAGCTGATCGCCCTGGTGCAGGGTGTCTTCTTCCAATCCGGCGCATCCGCTTTTGCCTTTCTTGGGAATGGGCTGTTCATCCTGGCGCCGGCCGTGGGAGGCCTGCTGGCAGGGCCGATCATCGCCTATTTTGCCAAGGAAGCCAAGGGGCATGGGGTTCCCGAGGTGATGCAGGCCATTGCGCTGCGCGGCGGACGTATCCGCCCGCGGGTGGTCGTCGCCAAGGTGATCGCTTCTGCCCTGTGCATCGGCAGCGGCGGTTCCGCCGGCCGGGAAGGACCGATCGTGCAGGTGGGTTCCGCCCTCGGCTCGACGGTTGGCCAGTGGCTGCACCTGTCGGATGCGCGCATCCGCAACCTGGTCGCCTGCGGGGCGGCAGCCGGGATCGCCGCCACATTCAACGCGCCGATCGCCGGTGTGGTCTTTGCCATGGAAATCATTCTCGGCGAGCTGCAGCTGGGGGATATGGGCAACGTCGTCATCGCCGCCGTCACCGCCAGCACCGTCGCGCGGGTTTTCCTGGGGGACAATCCGGCGTTTACCATCCCGAGTTACAGCGTTAAGACCCCCTGGGAAATATTGCTTTACATGCTGTTGGGGATATTGGCGGGTCTGATGGCGGTCGGCTTCGTTCGCCTGTTGTACAAGTTCGAAGACATCTTCGACGCCTGGCGCTTCCCAGATGCGCTCAAGCCTGCAGTTGGCGGACTCGCGATGGGGCTGTTGGCTTTCCTGTATCTGCTTGTGTTTCATCAGCCACAGGGCACCTCTCTGGTCGCCAATCTGCCGGCGATATTCGGTACGGGGTTCGGGCCGATCGAAAGCGCATTGCAGGGTCAGACGCCTTTCCTCCTGCTGCTGGCGTTGATCTTCCTGAAACCGCTGGCGACCTCGCTTACCCTGGGTTCGGGCAACTCAGGCGGCGTTTTTGCCCCCTCCCTCGCCATCGGGGCGGTCCTGGGAGGCGCATTCGGGTGGGTGGTGAATTCCCTGTTCCCGGGCGCAACTGCGGGGACGGGGGCATTTGCTCTCGTCGGCATGGCGGCGGTGTTTGCCGGCGCGGCGCACGCACCCTTCACGGCCATCCTGATCGTCTTCGAGATGACGAATGACTACCGGTTAATCCTGCCGTTAATGGCGGGTGTGATCGTCAGCCTGATCATCTCGGAACGCATCCAGCGCGAGTCGATCTACACGCTCAAACTTGTCCGGCGTGGCATCCGCGTGAAGAGCGGACAGGACGTGGATGTCATGGAAACCGTGCGGGTAGATGAAGTGATGGTCCGGGACCCGGTCACCATCCCCGCGGATATGCCAGTGACCCAGCTTGCCGAGAAACTCCTGCTCACCGGGCAGCATGGTTTTATGGTAGTCGAAAAGGATGGGTGTCTTTTTGGCATGGTCTCGCTGGCGGATTATCGTCAGGCAGTAAATAAAGACCCATCTTCCATCGATCTGCTCCGGGTACGCGACATTGCCACCCGCGACGTGATTACCGTGTACCCGGATGATACGCTGGGCTTGGTCCTGCGGCGTATGGCACCCGGTGACCTCTCGCGTTTGCCGGTTGTATCACGTGAAAACCCCTGCAAGTTATTGGGGGTCGTCCGCCGCAATTCCATCGTCCAGGCTCATGAAATGGGCGTAATTCGCCGGGAGGAAGCACGCAGGCGCGCGCAAGAAACGCAGCTGGTCAGTGATGGTCTCGCTAGATTTACGGATATTTCCATCCCAACCGGTTCGTATGCAGTTGGGAAGAAAATAGCGGAACTAATACTCCCTCTTGAAGCTATCCTGGTCTCGATCCGGCGCGATCATCAGTTGGTGATCCCCCATGGCAATGTGGTGCTTCAGGCGGGAGATGTTGTCACGGCATTATGCGAATGTGAAATTACAGAGATTACTGCTGCATTGATCAATCCCCCGGATCAACCAAAACAGTAGAAGCAACGAGATAGTTAATAATGTTGACTCGACTTGATTTAATAGCAAGGTCACACATTGAATGAAAGGCGTACCATCTATGCGCGAGATCGAGCATGGAAGCGATTGGATCGAGAGAGCCAGGACGAGCTCGGCCGCTCCGTTTGGATCCAGGCATTTTATTTGATCTTCAGGCCATAAAGTGTTGTTTTTTTACTTGTCATCCAAAACGTTTTGAGAGAAATATCTGGAATGAACACCATACAAGCCTTTATCAGTGAAATCCCGGGTGCAACCGTCAGTAATCCCGATGATCGCAATATACCCGAAAGGATGGTTCTCACCTTGCCAATAAATTTAACCGCGCGCCGTCCATCTGGAATCCTGCGTTTTCTCTTCAGGCTGCCGATTCTTTTATATAAAGCCCATTTAGGTTGGCTGGTCGGAAGACGATTCCTGCTTTTAACCCACACGGGCCATAAATCCGGTCTGCCTCGCCAGACTGTTCTCGAAGTCGTGGATTATAAACAGGCGAATGATGTTTTTATCGTTGCATCCGGATGGGGCAACAAATCCGATTGGTACCAAAACATCTTGAAAACCCCTGATGTGGTTGTTAATTTCGCAGGTCGGCAATCCGAAAGGTCTGCTGTGATCATGTCACAAACACAGGCAGCTCAAGCCCTCTTTGAATATTCACAAAAACACCCCCGCGCTTATCGAATATTGACCAGGGAGCTGCTCGGCCGGCCGTTGAAGGACACACTTGAAGATTGCGAGGCATTCAGCCGCCAGGTGCCTTTAGTCGAAATCTGGCCAAGAGAAAGAAGGAGTTAGTTCATGGTCAAAGGCAATGACATGCACATTAGTCGCGTGACGCGGTCGATAGAGGCTGCCAGGGTTAGCTACAACCGCTTGAGCCGCTGGTATGACTTGTTGGCCGGGACGAGTGAACAAGCAGCCACCAAGGATGGCTTGCGGATGCTAAAAGCAAAGGCCGGAGAGACTATCCTCGAAATTGGTTTCGGCACCGGTCACTGCCTGCTCGCATTGGCGGAGTTGGTTGGCGCGTCGGGGCACATCCATGGAATTGATCTGTCCGAGGGGATGCTCACCATCGCCAAATCAAGGATCGAGCATGCCGGTTTCGTGAACAGGGTTGAATTGCGCTGTTGGAATGCGGCCAAACTTCCTTACAAAATTGTATCGTTGGATGCGATATTCTCCTCTTTTACCCTTGAACTCTTCGATACCCCTGAAATTCCCGTCGTGCTCCGGGAATGTTGGCGTGTTCTAAAGCACGAGGGGCGTATTTGTATTGTCTCACTTTCCCGAGAAGGCAAACCCAAATTAATGACACGGTTGTATGATTGGGCTCACGAAAAATTCCCCTCGACCGTCGATTGTCGTCCCATCTACGTCCGGCAAGCCTTATACGACGCGGGGTTCAAAGTAGGGCAGTTTGTTTACAGGTCCATGTGGGATTTGCCGGTTGAGGTGGCGATTGGCATCAAAGCTTGATTTTGACAAAGAGGTATGGATAGAGGGATCGCCAGCATCGCTCAGAGGTATAAGTTGAACTGCATGGAGGACGATCATGTCAAAGAAGGTTTTATTGTTTGCGCCTGTGACTTTCGATCTTGCGGAGACAACGCGCATGATTGAAATTGCAACGGGAATCGTCGGGATTAAAACAAGCTATAACTGAAAACCTTTTGCAGCAGAGCGGCTATAACAAGCTGGCAGAAGAAAAAGCCAATGCTAAAGAAAGGAGAATACTCATTATTTACATGAAACGCCTAACAGACCAGCCCAAGGCGCCTGAATCGACGCCAGAATCGAAGACCATTGCAAAGGACGATTTGAAATCCCTGCCCCTGCTGGAGGTGGAGAAAAAATTGGGGTCATCGCCGGACGGCCTCAGTCAAGCTGAGGCGCAGAAACGGTTGACTCAAGATGGGCCTAACGAGATTGAAGAAAAGAAGGCCAATCCTTTTCTGAAATTCCTTACCTACTTTTGGGGTCCCATCCCGTGGATGATCGAAGGGGCGGTTATTCTGTCAGGTATAGTTCAGCACTGGTCGGATTTTTTCATCATCCTCCTTTTGCTTATTTCCAACGCCGTGGTTGGATTCTGGGAAGAACACCAGGCAGGCAACGCCATCGCTGCCCTGAAAGCCAAGCTGGCGATCGAGGCCAGAGTGAAACGTGGTGGGAAGTGGATTACCCTGGCGGTGCGTGAGTTAGTGGCAGGCGACGTCATCCGTGTGCGTCTGGGCGACATTGTGCCGGCGGATGCGCGCCTGCTGGCGGGCGACCCGGTGGAGGTGGATCAGTCCGCGTTGACAGGCGAATCTATGCCCGTCACGCGCAAACCTGGCGAGGCGGTGTTTTCGGGGTCGATTATCCGCCAGGGTGAAATCGACGCGATGGTGTATGCCACCGGTGCGAACACCTACTTCGGCAAGACCGCGCAACTGGTGCAGGAGGCGAACACCGTCAGCCATTTCCAGCGTGCTGTGCTAAAGATTGGCGATTATCTGATCGTCCTCGCCGCGGCTTTGGTGGCGGTGATTGTTACTGTTGCGCTTTTCCGCGGCGACCCTATCCTCACTACGTTCCAGTTCGCCTTGGTACTTTTAGTGGCCGCGATTCCCGTGGCGATGCCTACAGTGCTGTCCGTGACCATGGCGGTCGGTGCGCGCCTGCTGGCCAAAAAACAGGCGATTGTGACCCGGTTGGCTGCCATAGAGGAATTGGCGGGTGTGGATGTGCTGTGCTCGGATAAGACCGGCACTCTGACCCAGAACAAGCTCAAGCTGGGTGATCCGTTCAGCGTGGACGATATCCCTGCCGAGCAAGTCATTCTCTGCGCAGCACTGGCTTCGCGTACGGAAGACAAGGACACCATCGATATGGCGGTGATTAGTAGCCTGAAGAATGATCAGGCTTTGAAGGGCTATCAGGTGATCCATTTTCAGCCGTTCGACCCAGTCCATAAGCGCACCGAAGCCACCGTCAAAGGCGAGAAAGGAGATGAGTTCAAGGTGACCAAGGGCGCGCCGCAGGTGATCCTGGAGCTGTCGGCCAATGCAGGGAAGGTCAAACCTGCAGTCGAGAAGGCGGTCAACGAATTTGCAGTACGCGGGTTCCGTTCATTGGGCGTAGCTCGGGCAGCACAGAAAGGTAAATGGCAGTTTGTAGGCGTGTTGCCCTTGTTCGACCCGCCTCGGGAAGAAGCCAAAGAGACCATCGCGACTGCCCAACAGATGGGAGTAAACGTCAAGATGCTGACGGGCGATCAACTGGCCATCGCCCGGGAAACCGCCGGGAAATTGGGGCTGGGCACAAATATTCTCGATGCCAGCGGTTTTGGCGTCACGAAGCATCACGAGACGGCGCAGATGGCCGATTCTATTGAGGAAGCGGACGGCTTCGCCCAGGTGTTCCCTGAACACAAGTTCCACATTGTGGATGTCCTGCAGCAACGTGGCCACATTGTCGGTATGACCGGGGACGGGGTGAACGACGCCCCCGCGCTAAAGAAAGCGGACTGTGGCATCGCCGTATCCGGCGCGACAGACGTAGCACGCGCGGCGGCGTCCATCGTACTGCTGACGTCCGGTCTGTCTGTGATCATCGACGCAATCAAGGAAAGCCGGAAAATTTTCCAGCGAATGAACAGCTATGCCATATACCGTATCACTGAAACACTGCGCGTTTTGTTATTCATGACGCTGGCGATCCTGGTGTTTAACTTCTATCCGGTGACCGCAGTAATGATTGTGATGTTGGCGTTACTCAACGATGGAGCAATCCTGTCCATCGCCTATGACAACGTTCATTACAACGATAAGCCTGAAGCCTGGAACATGCGCTTGGTGCTGGGGATCTCCACGGTGTTGGGCGTGATCGGGGTTATTTCTGCCTTCGGCCTGTTTTATCTCGGTGAGCGCGTCTTTCACTTCGATCGTGCGCACATCCAGACGTTGATGTATTTGAAGCTGTCCGTGGCCGGACACCTGACGATTTTCCTGACGCGCACCCGCGGCCCGTTCTGGTCCAAGCGCCCCGCACGGATTTTATGGGTGGCGGTGCTTGGCACGCAAATCGTGGCAACGTTGATAGCGGTTTATGGGCTGTTTATGACACCCCTAGGCTGGGGTTGGGCGCTATTCGTTTGGGGCTATGCGCTGGTGTGGTTCCTCGTGAATGACCGCGTGAAACTGCTCGCCTATCGGATTTTTGACCCCACCAAATCCCCATTGTTAGCCAGGAAGCAGCTCGATCTTACACCGTAGATCGCCGCACGGGCGTGTGAACACCATGTCCAGAGAGGCCGCCGCGATGGCCAAGCAGGTTGAGACTGGCTTGAGGCAGACCGCGGCTATCGGCTGGTCATCAGTCCGGAGGCACGCACCTACCTGGCCGAGGTTGACTGTGATACTGATTAATAACCCGTATGGTGCAAACTCGAAGACGGCATCAAAGACATAGGTGAATTTGATGAAGATGAACACATAGAGGGTCTGCAGGCGGATGGTTTCCAGAGTGAACAAGTCGCAGGCCAGGATCTGGTCTTTGTAATGGCTGAGAGGTGACGTCAGGAGATGGAGCTGGTACGAATGGCTCCCGGGAGGATCCTGTGGCGGTCGAGCACATTGCGAATGGATGTCCGGGATGCCTTGTAATCCAATTTCAGGAGTTCGCCTTCGATCTTGCCATATCCCCAGCTTCGGTATCAAAGCTTGATATTGAAAAGGAAGTGTGAATGGCTGGTATCGCTGGGATCAATTGCCCAGATATAAGAAAGTGTCTCTCCCCAGTCGGCAAGCTTGGTGAATGACCCAATTCATGCATATTATAGGAGTACTGATTTATGGAACCAGATGCCAACAAGCCTAAAATTCCCGAATTGAATTCGGAATTTATACCTGATACGCAGAATAACATGAAGCCTCTCCCCATGCCGGAACTTCGAGCATTTGCTAAAAACGTATGGATCGCCGACGGCCCGGATGTACGCGACATGGGCGTCATGTTTACCACCCGAATGACCATCGTGAAGCTCGCCGACGGCTCATGTTGGGTGGAATCCCCCGTGCCGGTCTCGTTCGACACGCTTAAAGACATTACTGAACTGGGCCCGGTCAAATATCTTGTCGCTGCGACCCCCAGGCACGTCTGGCGGCTGGATGGGTGGCATACGCTTTTTCCAGAAGCTCAACTGTGGACTGCCCGCACCACCTTGTATACGTTGAAGAAGGGGAATCTGCCAATTACCGGCATTCTGGGAGATACGCCGGATCAAGGTTGGGCGGATGATTTCGATCAGCTTGCCTTTAAAGGTAGCTCGTCCATCGAAGAAGTCCTTTTCTTCCATAGACAATCGCACACGGTCATCCTGGATGATTTGATCCAAACTCATATGATTACGAAGGGGAAACCGTTTCTGAATGCTCTGCTTAAACTTTCTGATGCTATAGACCCGCATGGCGGTGTCGGGATTGATATGAGAACTCACTTTCACGAATCGGGGTCTCGCGCGGCGCTCGCTCGAAAGGCTGCTTTCGTGGGACTTCGACAAATTGATCATCGCGCATGGTCCCTGCATCGAGAAAGACGCGAAGGCTTTCGTAGAACGGGCCTTCCGATGGCTCGCGCGCTGACATCGACATTGATTTGATTCTTGGAGGATGATCATGTCAAAGAGAATCTTGTTGTTTGCCCCCGTGACCTTCGATCTGGCGGAGACGACGCGGATGATCGAAATTGCAAAGGGAGTTGTCAGCCATCCTTCTGCCAGTAAGGTCTTTGACATCCAGTTCATATCCAATGGGGGAGACCTGGAACACCTGATTGAGGAGGAAGGCTTTCCATTGAAAAGGCTGGAGCCGCGCTTGACCTCCGAGAAGATCGAATTTATCGGAAAAGTGGATAGAGGGGAAAAATTCACTCCTGCCTTCACTCAAAAGGAACTGATCGCATTCATCGACAATGAGGTGAACTATCTTCATGAAATAAAGCCGACCGCTGTGGTCACAGGTTCTTACATGACCATCCCGGTAACCTGTAGAATATTAAAAATCCCCTTGGTCTGGGTCATTCAATCCACCTGGCTGGAGGACTTCTTTGCCAGGGGAGCCGGGATGACGGACAACATCAAATTCCCGCCCATAAAAAAGGTGGCCGATTGGATGGTCCTGCTGTTCATCAATTTCTGGATCAGGGTTGGATTTCTGGGCCCTGTTAATCAGGCTGCCAAACACTACGGCGTGCAAGGATATCCATCCATTTTCGATTACTGGCGCGGGGATATCACTCTGGTGGCGGAGCCAGCCGAATTCACTGGGGTGAAACTTCCGCCAAATTATTATTACACGGGTCCACTGATCGCCAGGCAGAATTTTCCTATCCCGGATGAAGTCAAAAATATTCCGAGGGATAAACCGATCATTTATTTTGCGATGGGAAGCTCCGGTACCCCGGAAATCATCGCAAAGATCATTGAAAGTTTCGAAGGGAAACCTTATCGTGTTATTGCTCCCGTAAAACAGCATCTTGATAAAGTTCGTGGCGTAACGATCCCTCCAAATGTCCTGGTAACCGACTGGCTCCCCGCACACCAGGTAAACAAACTGGCAGATTTGTCATTGATCCACGGCGGAATCGGAACAGTGATGACCGCGGCGTTCGCCGGCAAACCCGTGGTCGGGGTAGGGATGCAGCCCGAGCAGGTCGCGAATATAGCATGCCTCGTGCGTAAGGGATTTGCTATTCGAGTGACAAAATCAAAAGACCCATCTAAAAAAGTGCAGGAGGCCATTCAGCTTTTGTTGAATAACGAAGGAGCCAGACATAAAGCTGAAGAGTTTTCAAAGATAATGGAGAAATGGGACGGTCCTAAAATGGCGGCCGATCTACTCTATACAAAATTACAAAAATAACGATCAAAATTGCCATCTTGCTTTATTGGTCCGAAGAACAGGACTTGCTTTTACACTCGGAGCACCTTACACTGCGGATTTCCGGTAAAAAGGCGTCTTCTGGCCCAAAAAGAGAAGTTAGAAATGCCCGAGAAAATCCGTGAAATCCATCCACCGCGTGGCTTTAGTCGGCTGGCACTCCGCCGCCCGCTCTGGCTTTACCACCTGGATCTGCGGACTACTCGAAAAACGCTTGGTCTGACTGCCAAATACTGGCCGCAAGTCCGGTAGGCCGCGTGAGGGGGTGCTGGAAGTCGTCCGCTACGATAGGACGACCAGGAACTGCTAGACAAAAAAGAGTTTCTACCACCACCTGTATCTCAGCTAGTTCAAGAGACAGGCGATCTACACCATCCGCTGGGGATATTCCTAAAGGGGTACGTGTTAATCCCCTCGATGGATCCTGTTGATAGTAAAAATCATTTTCCTCTACCCGACCCTACAAGGGTCGGGTAGAGGTTTTCATATCAAGAGTTGAACTCCCTGAAGGGGAAGTGGAATCCCCTTATCTTGACATCTTCTTGAAACTTTTCGAGCCTTTTTTGCCGTGGCCTTGATACCTTTCTCTGTACAATGCCAGTGTATTCGAATTTTCGACAGGAACCGATTTTGGGACGAAAGCAAAGATTGAATTCTTCCTGGCTGGCAAATAAACTGTCATGGTTGGAACATTGATACGTATTTTAGTAACAGACGACGAACGATCCATCCGGCGGTTCCTGAACGCTTCCCTGAGCGGACAATACACGATCCTGGAAGCAAGCACAGGTGAAGAGGCCCTGGCAATGACCGCGTCCGGCCGGCCCGATGTGATTATCCTGGACCTGGGACTGCCTGACATGGATGGAGTGGAAGTCACTCGCCGCCTGCGCGAGTGGACGCAAATCCCCATCATCGTCATCTCGGTGCGCGACCAGGATGAGGACAAGATCGCTGCCCTGGATGCCGGCGCGGACGATTACATTACCAAGCCTTTCAGTGTAGGTGAATTGACTGCCCGTATCCGTGCCGCCCTGCGGCGGAATGCCCATCCCGAGTCTGAACCCATCTTCCAGAAGGACGACCTGCTGGTCGACCTGGAACGACGGTACGTCTTCAAACAGGGGCAGGCTGTCAGCCTGACGCCGACCGAGTACGACATCCTGCGCGTCCTGGTTCAACATGCCGGGAAGGTCCTGACGCACGAGCAGTTAATCCATTTCATCTGGGGCAGCGAAAGGGTCAGCAATGAGGAGGATTCTCATCTCCTGCGGGTCAACGTCAGCAACCTGCGCCGCAAACTCGAAACCGATCCCAACCGGCCGCGTTTCATCGTGACGGAACCGGGCGTGGGCTACCGGCTTAAAACCGCTTGAAATTTCCCTGGTTTGCCGAAAGTCAACCTAGTTGTAAAACTTTAGACCGACAAGGAAACGTATGCTCTTCTCCATCGCAATCCTGATTGTGATCGTCTTTATCTCATTCCGCCTGGCTCCGGTCGAGAACAAGGAACACACTGCTATCCATGGAGCCGGCCAAATCGGATTATTGGCCGCGGTCGCACTTTTCGGCGTGGATTATTTCACTTCATACTTTTATGCCACCGGCGAAATGATGAGCGCCCTCCATCCGTATGGCCTCCAACATTATGGCTATATAGCCGTGGGAGTCATCGCCTTTGCAAATTTCGTGTTTGGTGGCTTGTACATGTACTCACTTGGCATTTTCAACGAAGGCGGCGGATCATATACAGCTTCGATGCGCTATCTCAAACCCACCCTAAGCCTGATCGTCGCCGTTACCTTGATCGAAGATTATGTCCTCACCATTGTTGTTTCGGCTCTATCGGGCGGCGACCAGTTGCTCTCAATCCTCAACGCCTATGATGCGCATTGGATCTGGCATTTCGCCATCGGGGCTTTCCTGGCAGCTGTCACTTGGTTCCTGACCATTCGCGGCCGTGGCGAATCCGCCCGGACCGTTTTTACCATGTTGGGGATCTTCGTCGCCCTGACGCTCACAATGATTATTGGTCTCTTGATTGCTAATTTCAAGGGTGTTCCAGTCATTGTCGCCACGACTGCGCCTCTGCACGCCTCCCTCGGCCAGGCCATTCTGGCGATGATCACCGCCTCCATGAAAGGCATGGTGGCGCTGACTGGCCTGGAGGCAATGTCCAATGGCATCCAGTTCGTCATCAATGAGGATGTGAAATTCGTAAAATGGGGGAAGAAAAAACTGCCGCGTTTTAATAAACTCTGGGACTTTTACAGTGGCAAGGAGGGCATCGGGCGTTTCGTGCAAACCTCCTTCTTATTTTACGGTGGCATCACCACCCTGATATTGACCTTCTTTGCAATCCGCTTCGACGCCTTCGATGGCACGCTAGGGCGTACCCTGGTCGGCAATCTGGCTTTCATCGGATTCGGTCAACTCCCTGGAGGGATTATCCTATTCTGGGCGTATCAGATCCTGGCAGTAGCCTTGCTGGCAGCCGCCTCGATGACGGCTTTCCAGGATGCCCAGGCCACTGAATGGCGGGATGTGGCTATCGGCGAAATTCCGGAAGTGATCATCTACCGTGATAAGCGCGGCACCTTTACCCGCTCTGTGACGATCACCTTTGGCGTTGCAGTCTTAATCATGCTGCTGGTCCACGGCCGAACGGACCTGGCGGCGCCTTTTTATGGAATTGGTGTTTTCCTGCCAATCATGATCATGGGGTTGGCAATCCGTCAGCATTTGCTGCAGAACTATACCGGTCGTATACGCGCCTGGGGAGCCGGGATCGCCCTGTTTGCTGCTATCCTGTCGGGAACAGTCTTCATCGGCCAACTGGTGGGCAAGTGGGAAGAAGGCGGCTGGATCCGCTTGATAACCTTTACAATCCTGTTCACGTCCGCCCACCTGGTCATTCTATCCCCGGTCGGTTACCGCGACCCCAAACAGATTCATCGGATCGTGCGTGAGAAAGCCCGGGTTCAGGGAGCCATGGCTTCAATCGTGGAATGGCAGTCCCTGCGGATGCAGGAATATCGCTACAGCCTGTTGGTGGCTATCTCCCGCTTCTGGCAGTTATTCGGGGTCAACCGCCCGGTCCGCTACGACCCGCCCGCGCCGGCCGGCGATTACGACCATGCCCTGCACGTCGACCGCCCGGATGCGCCCTCTCTGCTCGAGCAATATCTCGACGACCACCCTCGAGGTCCACGCTTGGGCGGCCCACCCAAGCAGACCGCCACCGGGAATGAGGAAGGCAAGGACGAATAATTTTCCCTGCCCCGCGGTTGATTGAAATATTTCCCGATACCTGCCGGCAAGCTTTTTGAATACCCGGGGAAATCAGCCCACCGAAGATTTGATTATTTCTTGACAAATTCACGCACTTTATTGTGTCGAATTTGACGAGGAAATGTGTATACTCGTTACGAAAAAAATAAGATTGATCTTGGAGGAATCCAATGGCTGACCTTCTGTATGTCGGCTTGACCATCCTGTTTGTACTGCTCAGTTGGGGCTTTATTGCATTCTGCGAGCGGCTGATGGAGGATAAAAAATGAACCTGCTGTATCTCATTACCGGCCTGATCATGCTGGCCTTGTTCGTCTATCTCGTCATCGCCTTGCTGAAACCGGAGAAATTCGAATGAATACCTTCAGTTGGCTTCAGCTTATCTTTTACATGGTGGTGCTGATCGCCCTTGCCAAACCGCTGGGATTGTTCATGACCCGGGTCTACCAGGGCGAACGCACCTTCCTCGACCCGGTTTTCAGACCCATCGAGCGCTTGATCTACCGCCTGTGCGGCGTGCGCCCGGAAGAAGAGATGAACTGGAAGGTTTATGCCATCGCCATGATGCTCTTCAACGGCCTTGGGCTGCTGGTCGTCTATGCCCTGCAGCGCCTGCAGGGTTTCCTGCCGCTCAACCCGCAGGGCTTCGGCGCGGTCTCTCCGGACTCGTCCTGGAACACGGCGGTCAGCTTTGCCACCAATACCAACTGGCAGGGCTACGGCGGCGAGACGACCATGAGCTACCTGACCCAGATGGCCGCCTTGACCACCCAGAACTTCGTCTCGGCGGCCACCGGCATGGCCGTGCTGATCGCCATGATCCGCGGCATCGCCCGGCATACCTCCAAGACCGTTGGCAACTTCTGGACGGATCTGACCCGCACCACCCTCTATATCCTGCTGCCCCTGGCTCTTCTGGAATCCCTGGTGCTCGTCTCGCAGGGCGTTGTGCAGACTTTTGGACAATATCAAACCGTTCCATTGGTGCAATCTACGAGCTACCAGCAGGCACAGACGGATGCCAGCGGCAACCCGGTCAAGGACGCCTCCGGCAACCCCGTGATGGTCACGGTCCTGGTGACGAATCAGGTGCTGGCGGTCGGCCCGGCCGCTTCGCAGATCGCCATCAAGCAGCTGGGCACCAACGGCGGCGGTTTCTTCAACGTCAACTCGGCGCATCCTTTTGAGAACCCGACGCCGTTCTCCAACTTTGTTGAAATGCTCTCCATCCTGCTCATCCCGGCTGCTCTGTGCTACACCTTCGGCAAGATGGTAGGCGACACGCGGCAGGGCTGGGCCGTCCTGGCCGCCATGACCATCATCTTTGTGGCCTTACTGGCTGGAACGGTGTGGGCCGAACAAACCGGTAACCCGACCATTGCTGCCATGGGCGTGGACATCAAGCAGAGCAGCATCAACCCGGGCGGGAATATGGAAGGCAAGGAGGTGCGCTTCGGGGTGGCCAACTCGGCACTGTGGGCCACGGCCACTACGGCTGCCTCCAACGGCTCGGTGGAACTCGATGCACGACTCGAACATGCCCATCGGCGGCATGATCCCGATGTGGGAGATACACCTGGGCGAGGTCATCTACGGCGGGGTCGGCTCCGGCTTATATGGCATGCTGGCCTTCGTCATTGTGGGAGTGTTCGTCGCCGGGCTGATGGTCGGGCGCACCCCCGAATACCTGGGCAAGAAAATCGAAGCTTATGAGATGAAAATGGCTTCGCTGATCCTGCTCATCCCGGTTTTCACGGCCCTGGTCGGAACTGCCATCGGCGTCATGACAGCCGCTGGCAAGGCGAGTGTTCTCAACCCCGGCCCGCATGGGTTTAGTGAAATCCTCTATGCCTTCTCCTCGGCGACCGGCAACAACGGCAGCGCCTTCGCCGGGCTGAATGCCAACACCCCGTTCTATAACACGGCGCTGGGCGTGATCATGTTCTTCGCCCGCTACTGGCTGGCGATCCCGGCCCTGGCCATCGGCGGCTCGCTGGCGCTCAAAAAGAAGGTCCCGGACAGCGCGGGCACGCTGGCGACCCACACGCCGCTCTTCGTCGCCTGGCTGATCGCGGTCGTGATCATCGTCGGCGCGCTGGGCTTCCTGCCGGCGCTGGCGCTGGGGCCGATCGTCGAACATTTAATGATTTTTCATTAGGATAGGTTTCAAAAATGACCACTCAACTTGGGAAACGGTCCTCGTTTCGAAGTGAATTGTATCAACGCGCGGTCCTGGATTCATTCGTCAAGCTCAACCCGCGCAAGATGGTGCGCAACCCGGTCATGTTCGTGGTGGAAGTTGGCAGCGTGCTCACCACCGGTTTATTCATCCAGGCCCTGCTCGGCAAGGGCGAAGCCCCGGCCGGTTTCATTGGGGGGGTAGCCCTGTGGCTGTGGTTCACCGTGCTGTTCGCCAACTTCTCGGAAGCTGTGGCCGAGGGGCGCGGCAAGGCCCAGGCCGAGGCGCTGCGCAAAACACGCCAGACCACCCAGGCCAAGAAGTTGTCCAAGGCGGACTATAAAGCCAAATTCGAGCTGGTCGCCTCGACGGCCCTGCGCAAGGGCGACACCTTCCTGGTGGAGGCCGGCGACACCATCCCCGTCGACGGGGAAATCGTGCAGGGCATCGCCTCCGTGGACGAGAGCGCCGTCACCGGTGAAAGCGCCCCTGTGATCCGCGAAGCGGGTGGGGACCGCAGCGCCGTCACCGGCGGCACGCGCCTGCTCTCGGACTGGCTGGTGGTGCACGTGACCGCCGAGCCGGGCGAGGGCTTCCTCGACCGCATGATCAGCCTGGTGGAAGGCGCCAAGCGCCAGAAGACGCCCAACGAGATCGCCCTCGACATCCTGCTGGCCGGCTTTACAATTATTTTCCTGATCGTGTGCGCCACCCTGCTGCCTTACTCGCTTTACAGCGTCAATGTGGCTGCCGGCAAAGGCACGCCCATCACCATCACTGTGCTGATTGCCCTGCTGGTCTGCCTGATCCCAACCACCATCGGCGGCCTGCTCTCGGCCATCGGCATCGCCGGCATGGACCGCATGATCCAGCGCAACGTGATTGCCATGTCCGGCCGGGCGGTGGAAGCCGCTGGCGACGTGGATGTGCTGCTGCTTGACAAGACCGGCACAATCACCCTGGGCAACCGCCAGGCGGTGGAGATGATCCCCATCGCCGGAGTTCCGGCGCAGGACCTGGCCGAGGCGGCCCAGCTGGCTTCCCTGGCCGATGAAACTCCCGAGGGCCGCTCGATCGTCGTGCTGGCCAAGGAGAAATACGGCCTGCGCGGCCAGACCATGGGCCCCAGTGAAGCGGCTCCCCAGGGCATGCACTTCATCCCGTTCAGCGCCCAGACGCGCATGTCGGGCGTGGATTTCGACGGCACCTCTATTCGCAAAGGTGCACCCGAACTCGATGTACAAACTGATCCGGGAAGATGGCAAGCCGGTTACCGAGGATTTGAAATCGGCCGTTGAGCGGATCGCCCGCGGCGGCGGTACACCCCTGGTGGTCGCCCGCAACTGCGAGGCCTTGGGTGTGATCCACCTGAAAGACATCGTCAAGGGTGGTATCAAGGAGCGCTTTGCCCAGCTGCGCAAGATGGGCATCAAGACCGTGATGATCACCGGCGACAACCCGCTGACCGCGGCTGCCATCGCCGCCGAGGCCGGGGTGGACGATTTCCTGGCTCAGGCGACCCCGGAAGCCAAGCTCAAGCTGATCCGCGATTTGCAGGCAGGCGGGCGGCTGGTAGCCATGACTGGCGACGGCACCAATGACGCCCCGGCCCTGGCCCAGGCCGACGTGGCCGTAGCGATGAACACCGGCACGCAGCCGGCGCGCGAGGCCGCCAACATGGTCGACCTGGACAGCAACCCCACCAAGCTGATCGAGATCGTGGAAATCGGCAAGCAGCTGTTGATGACGCGCGGCGCTCTGACCACCTTCAGCATCGCCAATGATGTCTCCAAATACTTCGCCATCATCCCGGCCGCCTTCGCATCTACCTATCCAGTACTCGGCGTGCTTAACGTGATGCGTCTGGCCACCCCGCAGAGCGCCATCCTGTCGGCCGTGATCTTCAACGCCCTGATCATCATCGCGCTGATCCCGCTGGCGCTCAAAGGCGTACCCTACCGGGCGGTCGGCGCGGCCAAACTGCTGCGCGACAACCTGCTGATCTACGGCGTGGGCGGCCTGATCGCCCCGTTCATCGGGATCAAGCTGATCGACCTGCTGCTGGTGGCGCTGCACCTGGTATGAATTCGCCCCGTGCGACGCACGTGCAAAGTGCGTCGCACGTATCGGCCTCATGAAAGGAGTTTTTCCGATGAATAGAAACCGCTTCCCGTTTTTCGCCCGCATCTTGACCAACAGCCTGAAGGCCGTCCTGGCGGTGGTGGCTGTCACCCTGCCCCTGTTCCTGATTGGCCGCGCCACCCTGGGCGAGGGCGTGATTGCCCTGCTCTACCTGGTGCCGGTTACCTGGAGCGCCAGCCGCTGGGGACTGATCCCCGGCATCGCTGCGGCGCTGACCGCTACGCTGTGCTTCGACTTCCTGTTCATCCCGCCATTTTTTACCTTCACCGTCGGCAGCCTGGAAGGCTGGATGGTCCTGGTCATTTTCCTGGCAGTCGCTGTGATCGTGGTCGAGCGCATCCAGGCGAGCCTGTCGAAGGCGCGTGAGGCTGTGTTCATGTATGAGTTGAGCTCGGCGCTGGCGAACCAGCGCACGCAGGAAGCGGTCGCCCATACCGTCGCCGGGCAGATCCGGCAGCTGTTCCAGGCCACCCTGGTGAACGTCATCTTCCGGGATGAAAAACATTCCCCGAGCATCGTGGTCAGCGAACCCAATCATGTCACCGCCGAGGGGCGGCCGGACCGCATCCTGCCAATCCTGAATGCCCTGGGATTGATCGGGGAGATCCAGATCTGGCGCGGCGCGTTCGTTGAATTGCCCTCCGAAGACAGCCGCCTGCTCCAAAACTTTGCCTCCCAAACTGCCCGGGCGCTCGAACGCACCCAGCAGATCGAGAAAGAAGAACACCTTAAGGGCTTGCTGCCCAAGGCGTCCACCACGAGAAGGTGAAAATGCGCGCACAAATTCGACCGGCCTTGATGGCCCTGCTTGTGTTTACCCTGCTGACCGGTATCATTTATCCTTTGGTGGTCACCGGCATTGCGCAGGTCGTGTTCCCCCACCAGGCGAATGGCAGCCTGATCGTAAAGAACGGCAAACCCCTCGGTTCCGAATTGATCGGGCAGTCGTTCGACGACCCCAAGTATTTCTGGGGGCGCCTCTCAGCGACTGGACCCTATCCATACAATGCAGCCGCCTCTTCCGGGTCCAATCTGGGACCCAGCAACCCGGCCCTGATGGATGCCGTCCAGGGCCGCATCGCAGCCCTGAAAGCTGCCGATCCGGGGAATACCCAACCCATCCCCGTCGACCTGGTGACTGCCTCCGGCAGCGGCCTGGATCCGGACATCAGCGTCGCCGCGGCCCTCTACCAGGTCTCGCGCGTGGCGCGCCAGCGCGGGATTAGCGAATCCGCCGTACGTGCTCTCGTGGATCGATATACCGAAGGGCGGCAGTTCGGTTTCCTGGGAGAGCCGCGCGTGAACGTTCTTGAACTCAATCTGGCTCTGGATGGGATAAAAAAGTAGGTAACTCGACCGTTATTTTTAGCTTGAGATGATCACACCTTCGGTCAAAATTAGCCAGGTACCTATACGAGTCGTTTTCACAAAGATGGTTAATAAATACCACGAACTGCGATTTTTCAGTATGTGGTATTTAGGTGGGACTGGCAGGATTTGGATCTCATCCTCGCTAGAGAACCTGCGTGCAAACAATCATGAGTAGCTTGGATCTTCACTTTCTTCCAAAAGTATTCGATTGGGTTGTAGTCAGGCAAGTTGGATGGCGATTGGTACACGATCAGGCGGTTTGAGCGTTCTCTCAAGAACTCGCATATCGCTTTGCTGATGTGATATGGATGCCTCCCTGGAATTGTATGTGAACTGGTTCTGCTCGACTTGGTAAAAGGGGATCTCGGTGCAAAGTAGGGTTTTCAGATGGATTCTACCAGCGCGGGGGTCCTCTTATGGAATTTCGACACATAAATTCGGTTTTCCAAAGTCCTGTCGTCCAATGGCTGGGACACTTTGTTCAGGACTGGCACATCCGGCAGACCAATCATCTGCCAGGCTTTGAGGAATTGAAGCGTGAGTTCCATCCGCGCGTTCTAGCAATTGAATGCAAGTTATTGACAACCGAACTGGCTGGCTACGATGTCAAGGTGGAACAAATCGACGATACCCTTTTCCATGATCCAGACGAAAAGATAAGACTCCTGGGGTCATTCAGTCCCCAATTGGGAATTGCTCGGGAACCTGAATGACCCATGAGGAGGATTTTCAACTCACAGTGAAATCGGGGGATGTGATTTTCGCTATCTACGGTGTGGCCGTTGCCTGCATCATTTCCTCCGTAGGCGTATCTGCCATCATTCCCGTGGGCGTATCTGCCATCATTCCAGTTGGGGTTTCCGCCATCATACCGGTGGGTGTATCTGCCATCATGCCCGTCGGCGTATCTGCCATCATCCCAGTGGGGGTGCTCACCATCACTTCGGTGGGCGTGCCCATGCCGTGCGGGTTCGGGTTTGGCCCACCGCAGGCGCTCAAGAGAATGGATGTGGCTACAATCACGAGTAGAAAGAAACCGATTTTACGCATTTTTACCTCCGTAAGTTGGATGACTGCATCATAGCAACAGGGCCTTATGCAAAAATTGCGTAATTGTTACCAGAGTCTTACAAAAGACTCATGAGGGGTTAATTTCTCCCAGATCGAATCTGCCTTCTTTGCGGTATGATATTGCCAGGAGTGGATATGGCGGAAAAAAACATTCTCGTCATAGAGGATGAACCCAGCATCGCCGAAGTGGTCAGCCTGTACCTGCAGCGCGCCGGTTACAAGGTTCAATCGATCAACGACGGACAGGTTGCCCAAGAAGCTCTCGACCAACACATTCCCGACCTGGTCGTGCTCGACCTGATGCTTCCAGGCCTGGACGGGTACACCCTGACCCGCTGGCTGCGTGAGCGCTCCAGCGTGCCGATCATCATGCTGACCTCGCGCCGGGAGGAGCTGGACCGCGTCGCCGGGCTGGAATTGGGCGCGGACGATTACATGGTCAAGCCTTTCAGCCCCCAGGAACTGGTCAGTCGCGTACGGGCGGTGCTGCGTCGCGCCGGGGGCGAACAGCCAGCCGCAGGCGAGCGCCCGCTCGAATTTGGTGACCTGAAGATCGTCCCGATCTCCCGCCAGGTAACCGTCAATGGAAAAGCCATTGAACTGACCGTCAAGGAATTCGACCTATTGGTCCTCTTCGCCCGCCACCCACACCAGGTGTTCAGCCGCGACCACCTGCTCGAGAACATTTGGGGCGGATCCGAATTTATTGATGCAGGTACGGTCACGGTCCATCTGCGCCGCCTGCGTGAAAAGATCGAACACGACCCGTCCGATCCTCACCATTTGCTGACCGTCTGGGGCGTGGGATACAAATTCGAGCCATGAGCCTTTTCTCGCGCATACCGCTTGCCGTCCGTTATGTCCTGAGCGTGACCGTCGTCCTGGCGGTTTCGCTGCTGATCTTCACGCTGCTTTTGAAACCGCCAGCTGCCGATATCAGCCACATGACCTTCTTCCTGTTGGTCACGGCTTTCGTCTCCAGCCTTGCCGGTTTTGCAGCTTATCGCCTCGGCTGGTTGAATTTCGCCCCCACCCTGCGCTGGGCGCTGGTCGCGAGCTACGCTTTTTCGAGCCTACTAACTTTTTTCAATGTGTGGCTGACGGCCAAGTTGATGTTCGCCAGCGAACATGATTTGATGCTGGCGACCGTGCTGCTGGTCTTTGCCGCCGGAATGGCCATGACGCTGGGATTTTTCCTCGCCGGAGCTCTGACTCGCCGCATCCAGCTGCTCGAAGCGGCCTCTCATAAACTGGCGCAGGGCGACCTCTCCGCCCGCATCCCTGTGCAGGGGCGCGACGAGATCGCTTCCCTGACGGCCGCCTTTAACCGCATGGCCGGTGAGCTGCAGGCCACCGATCAAAAGCAGCGTGAAGTCGAGCGGCTGCGCTCCGACCTGATCGCCTGGGTGGGACACGACCTGCAAACCCCGCTGGCTTCCATCCGTGCCATCTTGGAGGCCCTGGCCGACGGAGTCATCGCAGACCCCACCTCCGTGCAGCGCTACCTCCAAACCGCCCAGCGCGACGTGCGTTCGCTCTCGCTGCTCATCGATGACCTCTTCCAGATGGCGCAGCTCGACGCCGGTGGCTTGCAGCTCGACCGGTCCCCAAACTCGCTCAGCGATCTGATCTCTGATACGCTGGAAAGCTTTACCGAACTGGCTGCCCGTCAAAAATTGACCCTGCAGGGCCGCGCTGCCCTGGACGTAGACCCGGTCAGCATAGACGCGGCGCGCATCGGTCGGGTCCTGAACAACCTGGTTGGCAATGCCCTTCGCCATACTCCTCCCGGCGGGCTGGTCGAGGTCGGGGCGGAGCGGGATGGGCCACGGGTAAAAGTGGTCGTTAGCGACAACGGGGATGGAATCAGCCCGGAAGACCTGCCACATGTCTTCGAGCGTTTCTACCGCGGGGAAAAATCACGCAGCCGGATGACAGGTGGGGCTGGGCTTGGGCTGGCGATTGCCAGGGGGATCGTCGAGGCGCACGGGGGCGAAATCCGCGTCGAAAGCGCACCTGCCGTGGGGACGCGTTTCACCTTCTGGCTTCCATAAGCGTTCACTCAGACTCTCGTAAGCCTTTTGTAACATTTTCTTTTTAGAATGATACCGGAGGCTACGATGAAACCATTTTTGCTCCTTTCCACCACCCTGCTGCTGGCGGCATGTTCGGCGGTAGCAAGCAGCCCTGCAGTCAGTGGGCCTACAGCAGCTGTCCACCTCTTGAAAGACTACGGACCTGCCCCTGAACTCACCAATACGGTCTGGCTGAACGTCGATCATCCCCTGCGCCTTGCTGAGTTGCACGGCAAGGTCGTGCTGCTCGAAATGTGGACGTTCGACTGCATCAACTGCCAGCATGTGATACCCGCCCTGAAAAGCTGGTACCAGAAATATGCCGATCAAGGGCTGGTCATCATCGCGGACCATTTCCCCGAGTTCCCCTACGAGGCAGATCTTAATAATCTGAAACAAGCCATTGAGCGCTTCAAGATCCCTTATCCGGTCGCCCAGGACAACAACGGCGCGACTTGGAACGCCTACGCCAACCAGTACTGGCCGGCGATGTATTTGATCGACAAGATGGGGCACATTCGCTACAAGTCGATCGGCGAAGGCGGGTACGAGCAGACCGAGGCTGCCATCCAAAACCTCCTGGCGGAAACTTACCCGGCGGGCAGGTGAGCTCATAAAACGGAAGTGAAGAAAAAGATGATAAAGAAATTTCGCATTACTCCCTTACGGGTCATCACCCATATTGCCGGCTGGACACCACTGCTGCTCTTGGTGCGCGATTATTATACAAACCACCTGACGGCCAACCCCGTCCAGGCTATCGAGCAAAGAACCGGCTTGACGGCTCTGATATTTTTATTGTTATCGTTGGCTTGTACGCCACTGTCGTCCATGCTGGGTTGGAGGGAACTCCCCCAGAGACGCAAAGCCTTAGGCATCTATGGTTTCACTTATGCGGCGTTGCACGTTCTTACCTTCGTAGGTGTCGACTACGGCTTTAATTTCGGGCTCATCCTTCAGGACGTAGGCAATAAATCCTATATCCTCGTCGGCTTGGCCGCGTTTCTGATGTTGTTGCCACTGGCGATCACGTCTTTCAATGCCTTGATCAGGCACCTGGGCAAGAACTGGAAGCGGTTGCACAAATTAGTCTACATCATCTCCCCTTTGGTGGTGGTTCACTTCGCTCTTTCGGTCAAAGGCGACATTTTCCACTTACGGGGAAACATTCGCCAGCCTCTCGTGTACGGTTTCGTTGCAGCGCTTCTCCTGGTTTTGCGACTACCACCGATAAAAAAAAGGCTGATTTGGGTCCGGGCGCTTTTTTTAGCAAAGTTTCAAACCATTGTAAATCAATCCCCACTGATGCAGAAAATTACGAAATTGATTTGAAGGTGATGGTAAAGAAACGGCATGCTCCTTCCTTGTTTTCAAATTGGAGCCTCGGTCGCGGGTTCTCGTTCGGATAAATTCACGGTTATAATCCGATAGATATTATCGGAATATTTGTCTTCAGAAGTTGATCTTTGCACTTGAATTTTCGAACTGCTGTTGGTATTCGCTCAGCGTTGTAAATTAACGGTATATTTTAGAAAATGGAGGACTCATGCCAGACCATTTCGTCTCCCGTGGCTTTACCGGCCGGCGTCAGCAGGCAGACCAGGCGGCTCGCCTGCCTCCTGGACAGTACCTCACCACCGATTTCCCGGTGCTCTCCGCCGGCCCGACCCCGCGACTGCCTCTCAACCGCTGGACGTTCACTCTGGAAGGCCTGGTAAAGGACAAAGTCGCCTGGACATGGGAGGAATTCCTCAAGCTGCCCTCCCAGACCTTTGTAGTCGACATTTCCTGTGTGACCAAGTGGACCAAGCTGGATATGCAGTGGGAGGGGGTCAGCGTGGATACCCTGCTCGAGCACGTCGAGTTGGAACGCAAAGCGCAGTATGTGACGGCTTTCAGCCATGAAGGCTACACCACCAACCTGCCGCTGGTCGACGTCCTGAACGGCCAGGCTTTCGTCGCCTACAAGTACGATGGCAAACCTCTGACCCCGGAGCATGGCGGGCCAGCTCGGCTGGTCGTCCCACACCTGTATTTTTGGAAGAGTGCCAAGTGGGTGGCAGGCCTACGCTTTACAGAAAAGGACCGACCGGGCTTTTGGGAATTGGCCGGCTACCACAACCACGGGGACCCTTGGAAGGAAGAGCGTTACGGATGAGGGTGAGGTCAGGATAATGAGAGCCACCATAGACTGGCAGATTGCCACCGTCAAGACCGTGCATCCAGAAACGCCCAGCGTCAAGACGCTCACCCTTAAACTGCCTAACTGGCAGCGCCACCGACCTGGCCAACATTACGATATCCGCCTGACGGCCGATGACGGTTACCAGGCGCAGCGCAGTTACTCAATATCTTCCGAGCCGGAACGAGAAGGGGAAATCGACCTGACGGTCGAGCGAATTGAAACCGGTGAAGTCTCCCCCTACCTGCACGACGTACTCATCCCTGGCGACCGGATCGAGGTGCGCGGGCCAATCGGAGGCTATTTTGTTTGGGAGGCGGGCAGACCGGAACCGCTTCTGCTTGTTGCCGGCGGTTCCGGGGTCGTCCCGCTGATGTCGATGCTGCGACATCGAGCCGCGACTGGTTCGAAAGTTCCGGCGCGCCTGCTGTACAGCTCACGTGCCTTTGATGACATTATTTATTTCTCAGAATTGGAACAACTTGCTGGAAAAATGGATGGTCTGGAGGTATTTCATACCCTGACGCGTTCCCAACCGATAGGTTGGAAGGGTTATGCCCGGCGCATTGACCGGCAGATGCTGGGCGAGGTAGTTGAACCGCTGGGTCGCTCCGTGCAGGTTTTCATCTGCGGACCGACTTTGCTGGTGGAGTTGGCAGCCGACGAGCTGGTTCGCCTGGGCATCCCCGCGGCGCAGATCCGCACCGAACGTTTCGGGCCGGCCGGTCCAGGCTAAGGAGGGCAGAATGTTGTCAGACACCCCTCTCGACGAGAACAGCGAGTTAATGCTGGATGGAAATGCTGTGGCTGGACTCTTGCAGGAGGTCTTTGGCGTGGAGATGACCGCCGTGCCGGCCGAGTGCGCCGCCTGCGGCAACCGGGCGGAGATTGGCACGCTTTTAGCCTTCACCCGGGGGCCGGGGATCGTCCTGCGCTGCGCGGCATGCAAGCAGGTGGTGCTGCGCATTATCCAAACTCCCGACTCTGTCTTCATCGACGCACGCGGCGCAGTATATTTGCGTCTGAGACGATAAAACCTGTGTTCTGGGGGCTTACGTGCTAAACTCTGATCGCTGATTAATCCATCTTAGCTCGTCGGGACCGAGTTTATCTCAAACCACCGGGTCAGGCAAAATCAGCAACCCGTCGGTCTGTAGTGAGCGACGCAAGATTGTAGCTCATAACTTGGAAGTCTTAAGTAACCTAAAGAGTCAGGAAGAATCCAAGTCTAATAACTTGTGGAAAGGTAAATACTGCCAGGCTAATGAAAATAACCTATCCCGGTGGTTTGTAATTCTGGAGCACTTTGAAAGAATAGTAACTTACCACCAAATAGGATCAGCCAGCGCCGGAATGTGCGTTATATTACGAGAGACATCATTTTAGTGTCATTGCTTTTGATTTTTCCATAAAAACTTCTGGATGTTGTTTTTGCACCCAACGGGAGGAAGCCGCAACTCCTTTCTGTGAGTAAGAATATCCGTCCGACATGGAGTCCAGAAAGCAGTACCTGTAGCTGATGTTCTGCACGATGCTCCCATCAGCCTTGATGTTGAAGCTGCCATTTCTTCTTATTGCCACACGATCGCGGTAGTTCCCGGCGTGTTTGCCTGCGGGCATATGGGTCGTGAACATGTCCATGTCTAGGAAGTTATACTTTCAGGTTCTCGAATAAATCTATCATTGACTAGGTTTTTGCACCCTGCGCTGAGAAGCACATCGTGGCGTCAGGTGAGACATGGGACAAAAGCAGTATAATCAATTCACGTTTAAACTCAGGCGAGACAAAATGTTTCAGCACATTGCGTTTGACCCGAAAGTTCTGAACGGCAAACCACATATTGTTGGTACCCGACTTAGCGTGGAATTCATCCTGGAGTTGGTCGCCAGTGGGGCCACGCGCGAAGACATCCTTAAAACATACCCCCAGCTGACTTCCCAAGCCGTCGAAGAAGCCTTGAAATATGCTGCCCAGGCTGTCAAGAATGAAGTTTTACTGGACGCCAGAATTAAGACGTGAAACCGCTGGATTTTCCCCTGCTTGCGGATGAAAACATCCATCCTGAAGTCATTGCATTTCTACGTGAACAGGGAGGGGATGTTTTTTTTGGTTGCTGAACAAGGGCGCTATGGTTTACCGGATGCCGAGGTCTTAAACCAGGCTCAGGATGCCGGTCGCGTAGTGCTCACTCACGATAGTGGCTTTGGCAGTCTTGCAGTTTTGAGTGCACAACCTTATACGATATCATCTATCTGCGCTCTGGACATATACGGGCTGAATTTACCATCCAGACGATCAAGGCGATCCAAGAACGTGCCCCGCAAGTAACTCCACCATTCATCATGGTGGCGGAACGAGACGGCGACAGGGTAAAGATCAGAGTCGGGCAACGCTAATACCTCGTATGGTGCAAAAACCTTATCATGCAGCTTTCGAGGTAGGTTTGAGGAGGTAGTATAATCAGAACATCTGTGCTTTACGGGCCTAGAAGAATTCTCTGATCAGCCAATCGCACTTCTTCTGGTTCTTTTCCATCGCAGGTCCGAAAGTAGGGTAAAAACACGAGCTTGATGTGAAAAAAGTGCGGGGAAAGGACTGGAACTCATAACCTGGAGGTTTTAAGCAACCACAAAAGTGATTCGGGATGAGTCCAACTCTTATCGTTTGTAGTTGTGAATCACGTGCACAGCTACCCCCTGTTTTCAGTGCTATAATTTTGGGAATTGTATACTTGACAAATGCAAACATTCGTGCTATTATATAGACACTGGAGAGCACGAATGGATAATATCACATTTGACCAACTGCGAAAACTGACCGAAGACGAAGCCCGCGAGACGCTTGAGTCGATCCGCTGGCCCGATGGTGTTGTATGCCCCCACTGTGGAAGCAAAGAAGCTCACAAACTCACGCCCAAAGGCGAAACGAAGACGGGCGTTCGCCCTGGCGTGTACTTCTGTGGTGCTTGCCGCAAGCAGTTTACCGTCACAATGGGAACAATCTTTGAGGGTTCTCATGTCAAGATCGCGAATTGGCTAATGGCGATGTACCTGATGTGCTCTTCAAAAAAAGGCATGAGCGCCCATCAACTACACCGGACCCTTGGTGTTACTTATAAAACTGCCTGGTTCATGGCTCATCGTATTCGCCTTGCCATGTCGGAAGAACCGGTATGCTCTATGCTTTCCGGGACCGTCGAAGCGGATGAGGCATACATCGGCGGCAAGGAAAAGAACAAGCACGCCAACAAACGGACCGAAGGAACGCAAGGCCGAAGCATCAAGACTAAGACTCCTCTTGCTGTACTGGTAGAGCGCGACGGAAACTCCAGAGCCATGAAAGTAGTTTCGATAGACTCCAAGACTCTGAAACAGAACCTCCGCAAGAATGTTGACAAGTCAGCCCGGATTATGACCGATGAGCACAATGCTTATAGCGGCTTGGAAAAAGAGTTTGCCAGTCACGAAACCGTGAACCACGGCGCGGGCGAATATGTGAACGGCGACGTTTACACCAATACCGCCGAAAGCTGGATCGCACTTCTCAAGCGGGGTATCATGGGTTCCTTCCACCATGTGAGCGAGGAGCACTTAGATCGCTATGCAAATGAGTTTTCTTTCCGCTGGAATAATCGCAAGGTAACTGATGGGGAGCGGGCGGTAACGGCAATCAAGGGCATTGAAGGAAAACGGCTCTACTACAAAGAACCGATAAACAAAAAGTAGACCAGAAAAATCAGGGAGGCCTTGACAGGGCCTCCCTTTTGGTTTAAGATGCAATGGTCTGGGAGGGATTCGAACCCTCATGCTGCAAGCGACGCACTCCGAGTACGTCATGTCTGCCAGTTTCATCACCAGACCAAAACAGGTGGCTCCTCCGACACGGGGAGCCGCTTCCCTTATTGCGCCTGGCACAGTCGGTTGATACGGTTACGGTCAGGCAAATTTATTGGCGGGGGTATGATAATCACCTCCTTATGGCCTATTGTTCTTCGGTAGTTTCTATCAGCAAATCAAGCATAGATTGAAGTGCTGTAAGCCATCTTCCTTTTTCTGCTTTTGTCCATTTAGGATTATCCGGATTAGGCAGACGAACTCATTAAGGTTTCTAAGTCGTTGTACCATTTTAGCGAAGGATTGATTTTTCCGGGGGGAGAAAATCTGGTTCCACCGTTTTCAGATACTACCTTTTCGCCAACATTTTTTTCGCTTGTTTTTTGGTTGGATTGTTTAGAAACGGCCTTTCGCTCCCTGGTTAGCGGAGTGCCTGCTATTAGACCGGCTTCTTGACACAGACCGCGAAACAAAGTGACCATTCTTCCCCGTTGGTTCAGGGGTTCACTCTTGGCAAACGCATTCCCGATCTCAACATCGGTAGCCTCGGCGGGATTAGGATGAATTTGAAAAATGCTGGGGTATGCATTTCTCAATATTCCTTCTAGAACCTTGGGATAGTCATTTGTTGTGGATGTGGCAATTGCCTTCCACGTATCAGTGGGTTGGTCGTTTTC
This sequence comes from uncultured Chloroflexia bacterium, assembly GCA_963753465.1. Taxonomy (GTDB): domain Bacteria; phylum Chloroflexota; class Anaerolineae; order Anaerolineales; family Villigracilaceae; genus UBA877. The sequence continues at coordinate 49,791 of CAVWCJ010000002.1, read as the reverse complement.
ATTTATCAACTCAAGATATTCCAGTGTCGCGATAGTTCTACTGGCATTGCTCGTGGTAATACCCACTCGTTCCATTTCTCCTTGGTCAATTTGACCAGGTAGCCACCCTTTACGAATTCTTCCCAAAATAAGAAGCATATTTCCGATTGACGTATAAGGTGCACGGTGTTCTGAATCTTTTGACATATTACAAACTCCTTTCTACTAAGAACAATATCTATCTTATATCACAGTACAAACAATTAAACAAGGTACAAAGTGTACTAATTTCTCTGCTACTGTATTACGGTGTACTTTGTTTTCGATATATAATAGACAATGAAAGGAGCTACTATGAATAATGAAACCGACGAAAAATATCCTATAATCCGCAAAGGCGAGGCAGGTTATTGGCACGCCTACGGAAGTGGCTGGGCCGTCTGTGCACCCACCGAAGAGTTTGTTAAACAGAAATATATTGAGATGCTTAAATTCATGAATGATTTGATCTCGCGTCCCCTAGTAAAAGCAGATGATATACTATAGCCATGAATGAAAAAGAAGAAAAGAAAGTCACCAGTGAGAAGCCCGTTTCTCTCTATCCTCTCCCCTTCAAAGAGGCGGTAGCTGCATTGCTAAAAGTAAAACCAAAACCAAAAGAAGAAAAATCCGCAGAGAAGAAAAAAGAGAAGCCTGAAAATTAGGGCGCTACTACATAGCGTCGAAAATAAAAGCCCAGCCTAATCGCCGGGCCTTGCTATCAGTTTGGTTCTACTTTGATTTCAACGATGCTTATGATTTTGAAGCCTTTGATCAATCCCCTTGACTGTCCTGGTCTGGATTAAATAGGGGAATTTAGGCAGTTCTGTCCGGAATAATTAGAGTTGTCATCTGGTAGGATTCAATAGGCCGCTCCAAAGAGAGTGGCCTTGGTTTGTGTGGGGAGGGAGTAGCAGTAGTGGCTGTGGATAAGTGGATAACTCGTAGCGTAGCGGAGAGGTATCCACTTATCCACAGCCAGGCCCGGGATTTTTGTGGTTTTTCGGAAATTGTTCAATTTTCGCCGTCCAGCACATTTTCGCCATAAATTCCAAAACGAGTTGTCGTAAATTATTGACCTATTCTGATTGTGCGATCAAAGGATGAGATAATCAGTGGCGTTTTCTTTTGCGCTTGTTGGCGGGGGGTTTGGGGCCACCGGTTATTCCCCACTGGATCACTCTTGAGTGAGCAGGGTGGGAAAGGTCTGCAGCCACTGCTTTAACCTGATCGTAATGAGCTCTCAAGCGAGACAGAAAGGCTGGATCGGTGTATAGGTCCTGGGCGATATCCTTGAACAGTGCCTGAGCATATAGGGCGGTGTCTTCAGAGAGATCCAATCTAGGGTTGGGCATGTCAGCCGGGTTCAGGCTGATGCGGATGTCGGCAACCCAGTTTCCAAACTCAACCGAGATAACCATGAGTAAGGCTTCCTGGCAATGGCAGTCAGGGTTGGGGCAATACATTTCCTGCAATTCATAGGAGCCTGTTGGGATACCGGGTTCATTGGGGAAAAACAAGGCGGTGGGCGGGGCTGCTTCGCCCGGCTTGAGGGCCAGAGTAAAAGGGACAAGATAGGACATCGCGATGATTGTAGTCGGTTTTGGAGGCACGGAGCAAGAGTACGGAAGCCGGTCAAGGCAGAAGAAATGGGTGTGCCTGGGGCATTGTCCGCTGTGCGGAGAGGTGGGTTGTCTGATCGGGCACGGGTATTACTTGCGGAAGCCGAAAGGGAGAATATCCCGTAAAGACATCGGGAGGGTGTGGATCAAGCGCTGGTTCTGCAAGCAGTGCCACCGGACGATCTCAGCGCTGCCGGATTTTCTGTTGTCCTTTCGGCATTATGTAGTGCCGGTGATCCAGGCGGTGATCGAGGTGCGCTGTGGCTGCGGGAAAACGTGGGCCGCCTTGGAGGCGGAGTGCGCCGAGGTGGGTGCACCTGCCAGGCGGACGATGCAGCGCTGGTGCGGGTCATTTGCGCAGCAGGCCAGCCGCTGGCTGGGGGCGGTGCAGGCAACTCTGGCGCAGCAGGACAGTGGTTCAGGCTGGCTGGACCCGCACGGGGAAGCCCTGCAAGCGGAGGATCCGGCGCAGGCCTTGCTGGGCGCCAGCGAGCACTTGCTGGCCTGGGGCAAAACGCGCTGGGCGGAAGCTGCGGAATACGGCCGGAATGATCGAGTGCGTTTTTTGTGGTGGTGGAGCTCCGGGCGGGGGCTGGGGCGGCTGGTCTAGGGGGAGCCGCACACACACAGTTTGACAATGGGCACTGCCAGCGCCCAGGGATATTATCAGGGCCACCCCAAAAACCATCCAAGGAGCCCAGCATGTCCCGAAAATCATCCCCACCGAACGACGCTCAAGAGCGGAACACCGAGATCGCCCTGTTCCGCTATGGGCTGATCAGTGCACTGCTCTTCGACCCGCTGGCGGCAGGCCAGTTGGAGCAGGCTTTACGTGCGATCGCCGCCAAGACCTATACCATTCCCTATTCCAGCCGCACCCGGGTGAGCATCTCCAGCCTGCGGCGCTATCTCCAGTTGTACAACCAGGGCGGCTTCGAGGCCCTGCGTTCGAACCCACGCTCGGATAAAGGCATTCCCCGAGCTTTTTCGCCTGAAGTCCTGGAGCGGGCTATTGCCTTGCGGGAAGAGCAGCCTGCCCGCACGACCAGCACGTTGGTGGACATCCTGAATCGGGAGCAGGATCTGCAGCTGGAACACCCGCTCAACGCGCACACCCTCACCAGCCAGCTGCGCAGATGCGGCAAGACTCGCCGTTTGCTCTCCCAGGGGGGACGCACCTACCAGCGTTTCGAGCGGGAGCACACCAACTCGCTCTGGCAGGGGGACATGCTGGTGGGCCCATGGCTGCCCGACCCGTATGCCCCTGGCAAGAAGCGCCGGGCGTACCTGTATTGCTTCCTGGATGACCACAGCCGCCTGGTCCCGTATGCCGAGTTCTTTTTTGACGAAGCCCTGCCGCGCATGGAACGGGTGCTCAAGGTCGGGATCTTGCGCCGGGGAGTGCCGGATGCACTCTACGTGGACAATGGCAAGGTCTACTCATCCACCCAGTTCGCAGCCGCCTGCGCGGCGCTGGGTATCCGGAGAATTCACGCGGCTCCGTATAGTCCTGAGGGAAAAGGAAAACAGGAGCGATTTTTTCTGACCGTACGTCTCCAGTTCCTGCCGGAGGTGGAAACCTCCGAGATCGCCCGCCTGACCGAATTGAACGAGTCTTTCTGGGCCTGGCTGGAACTGGTCTACCACTGCCACGAACATTCCGAGACCGGGCAGACCCCGCTGAAGCATTACCAGGCCGGTCTGCAGCAGGTCCGCACCGCTGATCCGGAAGTCCTGCGCAAAGCCTTCCTGTGGCGCGAGTTCCGCCAGGTGCGCAAGAACGCCACCCTCGACTTGCAGGGCAATACCTACCAGGTCGACCCCAGCTTGTCCGGCCGCAGGCTCGAGCTGCGCTTCGACCCCTTCGATCTTTCGCACCTTGAGCTGGTCCTGGACGGCAATCCCATTGGCAAGGCCAGCGTGCTGGTCCAGAACAAGCAGCGCCATATCAGCGTCGAGCGTCTGGCCACCCAGCCGCCTGCCCCTGCCCGGCCCAAATCCTCTCTGGACTACCTGACCGCCTTGCGCTCTGAGTATCAGGAGCAGCAGCGCAGAGCCGCCGGACCGCTGCAGTTCACCCGCCTGACCCCCACTGAAAAAGACAAACCCCAGGAGAAATGAGATGTTTCAACAGTTCTATGGCTTTACCCACCTGCCCTTCTCCAAAGACATCCCCCCCGCCGATATCCTGGCTACGCGTGGCCAGTCCGAACTGGGGGCACGCCTGTCTTACCTGATCAACGAACAGGGCATGGGCCTGGTCACCGGCGAGATCGGCTGCGGCAAGTCCACCGCCGTGCGCAGCTTCGTCGCCTCCCTCGACCCCAACCGCTACCTGGCCATCTACCTGCCCAACCCCACCCTGGGCATCACTGGCCTCTACCGGGATATCCTGGCCGCCCTGGGTTACGAGCCCCCCTTCAGCAGACCCAGAATGGTCGCCCGCATCCGCTCTGCCTTCGAAGACCTCATCCGCACCAAGCAGCGTTTCCCCCTGCTCATCCTCGACGAAGCCGACCTGCTGCCTCCCACCGCTTTCGAGCAGTTCCGCCTGCTCCTGAGCACCAACATGGACAGCCGCTCTTTGGCCACCCTCCTGCTCATCGGCCCCCCCGTCCTCAGCCAGACCCTGCACCTGTCCATCCACGAAGCTTTCCGCCAGCGCCTGACCAACTCTTACCAGTTCCCTCCCCTCGATCTCAAAGAAACCCTCGAGTACATTCAGCACCACCTGCGCATTGCCGGGTATGTCACCGGTTCCCCTTTCAGCGACGATGCCCTCAAACGCATCTTCGAGTACACCCGCGGCCTCCCCCGCCAGATCAACCGCCTGTGCATCACCGCCTTGATCGCTGGCCGCATCGACCAGAAACAGATCCTGGATGACAGTACCATCCTCAAAGCGATCGCCGAAATCGACCAGGGCTGACTGCCTTTTCCAAAACTAAAAACGGGCACCTCTCGTGGAGCCCGTTTTTTTCCTCCTTGTGTCACAATTTATTTCAGACTTACTCCACCAAATAGCTCGGCCCCTTACACTTGACATCATCCCTAAGGTCATCAATTCTTTTATTGATAGAATTGTTGACATATAAAATCAAGGCCGAAGAGGCCGTAAAACTAAAGCCGACAGCCGCCAATACATAGCCAGGATCAATTTCATTGTGGACTGTGCCATGATATATTCCAAGCGCGCCTACCGCGACTCCGACTATAGACGCAATGATAATCAGGCCCCTTTTCATTGTTTCTCCTCCTTGGTGCTTTGTTTGAAAGAAAAACAACGCATGACAACTTTCCATTTCGTTTCCTTTCGAAAACAACTTTCTTGTTGTCTGCGTTAATGATACGCTATCAAATCCTCATGGGGTATATCAACTAAAATGCGAATTGCTGGCGAGTTCTTACGGATACTTTACAACCCACAAAGAAAACTGATAATTCTACTGATATAGTTTACAACAATGAACATCTTATAACTCAACCTTACAAAATTGTAAGGTCTCTAATTAATAGGATGTTAAGATTGCGAAAAGGCACTTTTTGTTGACTCGTACCTTCGCTTTGCGCGATAATCAAGTTACTCAATAAGGAGGAAAATCTAATGGCAAAAGTACCGGCTTTTCATACTAGCAATGAGGAAGATCATAGGCGTTCCCCGGTCTGGCATGATAACGATCAATGCCCCGAGGGGAAAAAGATTCTGCCCAAAGATAAAGAATATGGGCAAAAGGGGAATAAATGCCTAAAGTGCATAGAGCTAGATAAGTAATCTTAGCGTAAAACCATCTCCCATACCGGCCCTGTAATTTCGCCGTTTTCAATATACCAAGTACGATTGAGTTGTTTTACATTGTAGCCATAAGTCAGCGCGATATGAAGGGCGCGGTATCCTTCAGACCTTGAACCCTCAAACCGAACAATTGGAAAAGGGCTCGTGTGTCCTTTTCCGCCTTCACACGACTGATCTGTTTGTGCGCCGTGATATCTTAGTACGCGCACCAATCTTTCAATGCCTTTATCAAGGAGCATATTAGTCGGCATTGGCAGTGGTTGCGGAAGTGGACCTAAATCCGTATAAGGATAATCTTTATCATTCTTGATGCTTGGTTTATTATTCATTTGACATCATTCTTCTATTTGCATTTGTGAAGTATATCATTCCCATAATTTTTGTCGAGGTACACCATGACCATAACAACCTATGAAGGTGTTGTAGAAAAAGGCAAAATTCGCTTGAAGACGAGCGTTCGCTTGCCCGATAACACAAAGGTTTATGTTGTCGTTCCTGATACACAGACAATGAAAACCGCTCGGGTAACGTCCCCGCGCCTTGTAGATCGCAAACAAGTAGCTGATTTTAAGATGGAAATCAGCGAGGATAATTCCAATGCCAGCGTACGACGCTGATCAATTCGACCCACCTGCGCCAGTTGCCAAAGTGAATCTGCGCCATCCCGTAACTGGCGCTTCAATACCTAACGTCCCAATGCTCCTGGATACAGGAGCGGATGTGACATTGTTGCCACGCGAATTCATAGAGCAACTTGGAGTTACACCTGTCGAGGATAAAGTCTATGAAGTGGAAGGTTTTGATGGTGGTACAAAACTTGCGGAGGTTGTTCAATTAGAACTGGTATTTCTGGGACGAAAATTCAAGGGACAATTTTTATTGATTGACCTGCCTATGGGTATTTTGGGGCGTAACATTCTGAATGCAATTGTGATTTTGCTCGATGGACCACGGGAGTCCTGGAAAGAGCAAAAGAGCTAAATCCGATCTATCCTTAACCTCGCTCGACGAAATCTTCCTACCATAAATCATGATATAATTAGAATATCTGTTCTTTCGGGCCTAAAAAGAATTTTCTGATCAGCCAATCAAAGTTCTTCGGGTTTGTTTCCATCGCAGATCCGAAAGCAGGTTAAAAACACGAGCTTGATGTGAAAAAAGTGCGGGGAAAGGACTGGAACTCATAACCTGAAGACCTGCGGTTCCCTTAAGAGTGATTCGCGAAGAGTTCAACGCTAACAACATTTAGCATAGCAATACCGCCGGGCCAATAGGAATTGGCAATCCCGGCGGTTTGTGATTCAGAAGTACCTGGCAAGAATGGAAATCTAATGAACGGGATCAACCAATATAGGAATGAGCGCTCATCCCAGGACGGACATCAATTTTAGGGTAACTGAACTGCTTTCCGTCTTGAAATCCTTCTGGATGGGGTTTTTGTATGAACCACAGTACTTCAGGCTCAATAGTGCAAGATGGAATAAAATAATGGCATCCAGATTGATTATAAAGAAGAGACCAGGATCTTTCGTCAATGGAAAGAGTATCTCCACTGCAGGCAGATTTGGAGGAATTGGTATGGAGTATCAACTTAAAGCAAAACGAGCAGGATTGATCGGTTTGATAATCTCCTTCATCCTGGTTGGTACTTCGTCCTGCAGCTATAGTGGCGGGAAGCCATCGCATCCACTTGTTCCACTGACTGCGACCTTCCTTCCACCCTTAACACAGAGTGTTCCCAATGTGTCAACAACACTGCCGGCTGAAATCACCGGAAGCGCGACGGCATCCTCAGAACAACCTCAACCAGGGATTCAGATCGATTCGCTCTCTATTTTTGACCCGAATGAAGGCTGGTTGTGGGGAGCAACACAAACCAATGAGTATCTTTTATTTCATACCCAGGATGGCGGTCAAACCTGGCAGAACGTTACTCCCAATGGAGTTGTATTTTCTCCGGAGGCATCCCATTTTTATGATGCCCGGACAGCCTGGTTGGGAATAACTCCCGATCCCATCAAGATCGGTGATCAGATCTCTATCGTGCGTACTAGCGATGGTGGCCAAAACTGGCAGCAGATCTCTTTTCACTGGGACCAACCGGAGGGAGATATGGTATTAGGGGAAATGCAATTCTGCGATCCCAATCAGGGCTTCGCTATTTTCTCGACCGCAGCTGCCGGAAATATCTTCTTACAGATTTATTCCAGCCGTGATGGTGGGAGGACCTGGGACCATTTCCTTCCGAATCCAATTGGAAATGAACCCGGTTTGACAGCAGGAACGCTTCACATCGAAGATGGGGATTCCATTCTCTTTCGGTGCAACGGGGAAATCTGGATAACAAGTGGTTTTGGGTTTCAATACACTTATGCTTCCATGAACATTTCCCGCGATTCTGGAAAGACGTGGCAGGTAATCAAGCTGCCCCTGCCTGAAATGAAGGAATTGGGCACTGCCAACGTTTATGCTCTCAAGCCAGTCTTCTTCTCCACTGTGATCTATCTCCCTGTGCTCGTTGGGACAAAACTGGTCGTGTTTGCATCCCAGAACGGAGGTCTCAACTGGACTGTCCGTTCCGGCTCCGCTCTTGAGCTTGGAGAAGGCGCCAATCCTCTCACCTTACATCTTGACTTTGTGACGCCCTTGGATGGTTTTGTTGCTTGTGGGGAGGCTTTTTGCGTGACCCAGGATGGTGCTCAAACCTGGAAGACGATCACCCCCAACATACCCCCAGGCCAACTGAATGGAGTAGCAAATAATTTACTGGTCAATTACGAATTTGTTACACCGCAAGTCGGTTTTGCAATCATTAACCAGACCGCGAATGGACCAAGCTTGATCTATAAAACGTTGGATGGCGGTAATTCCTGGTTCCGATTGAACGATCCCATAACGAATCGATGATCTTCCGGAAGAAAATGAATTGCAATTCGTCCTAATGGTGCAAAAATCTTATTATGCAAGATTTGAGGAGATCATAAGTCGACGCTGAGTTCTGGGTATTTCCATGTTAAAACCTGGTCGCTGATGAACTTACTTTATCTCGCCGAGCCCTGATCGATCGAAGACCGCCGGGCCAGGCAGAATCAGCAGCCCGTAGGTCTAAAGTGTGCGGTGGGAGACTGGAGCTCATAACCCGGAGAGCTACAGTTCAAGGGCCAGTCCTCCAAAAAAGAAAGCGCCTTTATGGCGCCTTTTTGCATTAAAAGTGTAAGAAATTGGATTAAAGCTAGCAATATACATTTCGTTGGTTCGAATCCTGCCCCGGTAAAAGGGAAAAAGCTAGAACCGATAAGATAGCTTTGTTTTTGTGAAATACTCCTAATGAACCATTATCTACTACTTCTGAGATTATGGAGATTCACAGTAGAATAAGAATATGATCTCTGGCATTGAATTAGATCGACAGTTAGCAGAAGCCGAAAATGAACTTCTTGCTTTAGATAGCAATCGCGTTGAATTGATAGCCCGTATAAAGAAGCTTCGGCAACAAAAGGCTCTCCTTGATCAGCCGGCTCAACCTGCACTCCAATTACCGAATGTAGCAGTCACTAATCAGTCCAGTCAGGAAGAAAAAATTGCCTTGTTTCGAGGTTTATTTAAAGGGCGTGAAGATGTATTCGCACGCAGGTTTGAGAATGTTCGGACAGGAAAATCGGGCTACTGGCCAGTTGGCCGAAAAGAATGGGTCAATAACGGCCACAATAAGTCAAAAATTCCTCGTGCTGAATATTCGCCTCTAGATTATATACCACTCAGCAATGATGTAATCCGGTTTCATCTTTTAGGAGCTGATCCGGCTGATCGGTTGGGGGGAGATTTTACAATTGGCGTTTACCCGATGTGTCTTGATGAAAACTGCTGGTTCCTGGCAGTAGATTTTGATAAATCCACCTGGTCTGATGACGCTTTGGCTTTTCTTGAAAGCTGCGATTTGCTTAATATCCCGGCAGCATTAGAGCGCTCACGGTCGGGAAACGGTGGTCACGTATGGATTTTCTTCTCGGAACCCCTGCCTGCAGTCCTGGCTCGAAAAATGGGAACTTTTCTTCTCACCGAAACGATGCGTCGCAGACCTGAAATGGGATTGGATTCATATGACCGGCTCTTTCCTAGTCAGGATACATTACCGAGGGGGGATTCGGTAACCTGATTGCTTTACCATTGCAGGAGAAACCACGTGACCACGGAAACAGCGTTTTTGTTGATCAATCTTTGGCACCTTATCCTGATCAATGGGCATTTCTTTCGGCGGTCCAAAGATTAGACAAAGCTAGAATTATACAGGTGGTCAAAGAAGCTGAAAAACAACAAGGTGAATTGACTGGGATTCGAATGCCTTTGGTGGATGAAAACGAAGCAGAGCCCTGGAAGATGTTGCCATCTCGGACTTCAAAAGAAACGCCCATCCAGGGACCATTTCCCGAAGAAATTACCCTGATTTTAAATAATCAAGTATATGTTCCGAAGGAAGGGTTATCCCCATCGTTCCGTAACCGTTTGATCAGATTGGCTGCATTTCAGAACCCGGAATTTTACAAGGCACAAGCAATGCGCCTTTCAACTTATGACAAGCCTCGCATTATCAGTTGCTGCGAAGAATTCTCGAATCACCTTGGAATTCCTAGAGGGTGTCTTGATGATGTTCTGGAGCTGTTGCATTCGCTAAAAATTGGGGTTTCAATAAAAGATGAGCGTTTTGAAGGCAATTCTATCGATGTGAATTTCAGGGGTTCATTACGACCCGAACAACAATCTATTGCAGAAAGATTACTGCAATTCGATACTGGGGTGTTATCGGCGTCCACAGCCTTCGGAAAAACTGTAATCGGATGTTATGTGATTGCCCAGCGTAAAGTAAACACTCTTGTGGTTGTCCATCGCAGACAGCTTCTCGATCAATGGATTGCCAGCGTAGGTGCATTTTTAAACCTGGATAAGAAAGAGGTCGGTCAAATCGGCGGCGGACGGACTAAGCCTACCAAATTGGTTGATGTGGCTATGATCCAAAGTCTTGGGAAGAAGGGGAAGGTTAGAGATCTTGTAGGAGAATACGGTCAGATCATCTTTGATGAGTGTCATCATATTTCCGCAAGCAGTTTCGAACTCGTGGCTAGACAAGCCAAAGCCAAATATGTTTTAGGGCTTTCGGCAACAGTGAATCGCAAGGATGGCCACCAACCTATCGTCTTTATGCAGTGCGGACCATTACGATATCGGATGGATGATCGAAAGCAAGCTGCTGCTAGACCATTTACACATAAAGTCATTATTAGGCGAACTGAATTTCACGCGCCTCCCTCTGAGGAAAGTTATTCATCTACGACAATCCAGGATTTATATAGCACTCTGGCGAGTGATGAAGAACGAAATGCATTAATTATTGAGGATGTGATCTCTGCTGTACATAATGGTCGTTCGCCAGTATTATTAACTGAGCGCCGTGAACATCTGGCGCAATTGGCTAACAAACTCAATTCACGAATTAAGAATGTTATTGTTATGACGGGAGGTATGGGGAAAAAACAACGACTGCTTATCGAAGAGCAGTTAGGAATGATCTCGAGTAACGAAGAACGGTTGATTCTTGCCACGGGACGCTATTTGGGAGAAGGCTTTGATGATGCGCGTTTGGATACGCTGTTTCTTGCTCTCCCGATTTCTTGGCGTGGAACTCTGGCTCAATACGCTGGTCGACTTCATCGTCTGTATGACCTGAAAGTTGACGTACTTATTTATGATTATGTAGATGATCAAGTGCCTGTACTGAAAGGAATGTTCGAGAAAAGAAGAAAAGGATATAAATCTTTGGGATATGAAATTGTAGGAGTTGATTGAGCCAAAACCTTTTACCATTTTTACCGAAGCCCGACAGTGTATAATGTTATAGGTTTATTGGAGAAAATTGAAAGGATAAAGGAATGGCTGCTCAATCCATTGAAAATGTCCTAAAACAAGCTGCTCGACTAACTCCGGCTGAGCGTTTGATCTTGGCGTCTCGACTTATTGAAGGTGTAAGGCAAGAGATACCTACCAAAAATGGTAAACCACTTAAAATGGCGACACCTGCGTGGGATGTTACCTTATCCTGCTTATGGGGAAGATGCACAGACTTATATTACTCGGGGGCGGCGCGAAGATACTGCTCACCGTGATCGTCAATTGAAACATGATTCATGAAGATTTCGTCTAGACTGAAGAATGTTCATCGGATTTTTCTTGATACGGCTCCAGTAATTTATTACATCGAGAAAAATCGGAACTACCTGCAAAAAGTGCGGGTAGTATTTGAGCGTTTGGATGATGGATCGCTTACAGGTGTTGCTTCTCCGGTGACTCTTTCAGAATGTTTGGTACTGCCTTTCCGGTTGGGAAAACCGGATGTTGCTCAAGCTTTTATACAAATGATGAGTAACAGTAGCAGTATGATCTTTGTGGTCATTGAGGATCAGATTGCCAATCAAGCTGCGGATTTGCGCGCTCGATACAACCTCACTCTATCGGATGCGTTTCAAGCCGCCGCTGCAATTGCGGCTGACTGTGATGCATTTCTAACAAATGATGATACCCTTAAAAGGGTTACCGAATTAAATGTTATTGTTCTTGACGAAGTTGAAGCGGGTTGATGGGATATCATCTTCTAACCCTAATCACTTCCAATAGAGCGATCGTTCAGCGTTGAACTAGCAAAAACGGGGGAATATTTGATGAGGTATTTTAGATTAAAGGATCTCCCGGTTTTAACGGGAAACCGGGTCAAATGCGCGTATGGTGCAAAAACTACATCCGAGGGGATTTCAACGAGATAATTATGTTCGAATTAATGATCGAACTATAGTGGCTCTTTGGGAATCTCCGTGAAAAGGGCACATATGGTGGTCAGGCAAAAAGCCTGTAGCCTTCCAAGTCGAGAAAAATACGCTGATAGAGATGTGCCAAGTTAGTTAATCCATAGCAGCGTCGTTTGAGCACCTTGATTTTGTTATTGAAGCCTTCCACAAAGCCACTGGTTTCGCGCGCCACGAAGAAATTCATGATCTCATTCCACCAGCGAGCGAGTGTGTCAATGAACTTATCGAAGCAGCGCAACCCACTTTTGGCAACCTGGATGATCCATTGTCTGATCTTGGTGCTGGCCGTTTGGACCGATAGGTTCTGGTCAAAAATATCTGTCAGGCGGTTTTGAAAATCATACGCCCGTTTCAAATCAGGCGCAAAGCGGAACAACCGGGCAAGTGCCTGACGTTCTTCAGAAGTCAAAGCCTGCTTTTCTTTGCGAAAAGCCCACATGCTTCCTTTCAGCGTTTTATATTCCGGTTCGGATAGTTTGCGTTTCAACCTTTTGAGTTCGGCTTGGCGCAAATCGTCCGCACCCTGGCGATAAGAGCGGGTCACGTGAAAGCGATCAATGACGAGGCGCACCTCCGGCAGTTCTTCTCGGATCGCTTCGGTAAAGCCTTCGTACATGTCGCAGCAGGCCGATCCAACCGTCTTTTTCAGCCGTTCCGGGATCGAGCGCAGGAATTCGACCACGCTTTCCTTTTGCCGGTCTGCCAAAACACCCAAAATTACGATGCGCCCGCCCTCCATTCGGGCGGTCACGATCACCACAAAATCTCGATGGCCTTTTTTCAAGGCGATTTCATCCAACCCTAAGGTGTCTAACCGCATATATTCTGACCAATCCACCCGTGTCTCTATGCAGCGCTCCAGAATGCCCAGCACACTATCGTAGGATAATCTCTCCTTGATCGCCACATCTTCCACGGTGGCGTTCACCAACTGTAACAGAATGTGTTGCTCGTACCTGAATGTGTTCGGACTATTAGGCTCATGCCAGTCCAAGCGCTGGGAGGTCGTTGGATGTCCATCACACTGATCACAGCGATACCGTTTCGGACGATAGCGAAGATAGGTCGGATGTCCGAAGACGGGCAGATATCGAACCTTCACCCAATCCTCGTAGCCGTGAATTTTCCGGATGACCCTGCCACAGCGTTGACAAACCGCCGTCTCTTTGGTGCTCTCGATCGTGATGATCAATTCGCCTTCTTTGTTGATTTCACTCTTGAGCACACGCACTTCGGGTATTTCTAATGGTATGGTTACCTGTGCATTTGCCATTCTCATCTCTTTAGCTTGATTTTACTCGCCCTTTTTACCCCCCACCTATGGGGGCTACCACGCTAATTCCTAAAGAGCCACTATAGTTTTATGGCGTGACTGTTCCAAATTTGGTAAAGCATCGACCAAGGGGCAAGGAATAACGGGGAAGGAAACTGGCGAGCCTGGATCAGGCGAATAAGGTAGCCAAATCCAGGCCTGAATTGAGGTGATTGCCACAGTGGGCAATCAGGCGGCTGACGTTCAGGGCGGACTGATCGCGTTTGTAGCCCCGCATGGTGCGATAGCGTTCCTTGATCCACCAGCCGATGGCGCGTTCGCAGGCATTATTGGTGCCATCCAGGAGAGGGGTTCCGGCCGCATCTTTCCAGGTGCGGTAGAAGGTCAAGCGCGGCCAGAGGTTCCAGCGGTCGAGGAAGAGATTGCGGAGGCGGTAGGCGAGGCTGGCGGTGGCGCCTTTGGTAGGGGCAGGCGCCATGGCATAACGCTCATACATCGCTTGAACTTCCGCCTGTTGGTCAGGCTGGCGGGAATGGATCAGCTCCCCCAGGCGGCGCAGATCCTCCAGGGCCTGGGAAGCTTGGATGTGCAGTTCGGCCAGGGAAGGATCCCGTCCCAGCTGGATGGCCTGGCTGAGGCTGGCGATCAACTCGTCCGTGTTGCGGCCGACATGGCTCTTGCACACCTGATGGAACAGCCCACTGTCATCCGCAGCAGTTTTCAACGCATCTGCATCATCCGTGACCAGGGTGTGCGCCCCGACGCTCTCGGCGATTGGCTCGATCCACTTCTGCAGGGTCTGCGCATCTTCGGACTCCAGCTGGTCAATGCTCAATACCCAGCCTGTCAATGGATCCACCGTCACCCCCAGGCTCAGCCATTTCCCTTTACATTTCACACTGGTCAGGTCGGCTCCCAACGCTTTCGTCCGATACCCCTGCAGCAGCTCTTGCTGCTTCAATCCCGGCACCACCTCCGCAGCCGCCTGTAGGCTGCGATACACACTACTCTTGCTCAGATCTACCCCCAGGGCTTCCAACATGATCACCACCGCCCCGTAGCTCAAGCCCAACAGGTACAGCATCACCGCCATCCCTTTCAGCCGCTGTGAGAACCTGTGCTGCACTCACTCCCTGGGGATACACCCGGAACGTATGCCCGCACCGCAGACACTTGTATCGCCGGGCTTTCACCGTCTCGTACTGGCTATCGCGCACATTCTTCTGGACCTCCTGCATGGGGAAGAAGTGCTTGCCCGGGCAGCCGGGATGAGGGCAATGCTCCGGTTCTATATAGGTATCGGGATCAACTCTTGGTAAAATCAACTTGAGGCGCATGGTGCTGATGTGCCTTTCTGTATGGATTTCCGGGACAATTCACAGTTGCTCCGGAAATCCTTTTATACCACCCAATTTACCAATCTTGGAACAATCACGTTTTATGGCTTAATTGCTGAACGCTGTGTTATAATCAGAACATCTGTGCTTTCAGGCTAATAAGAATTTTCTTATCAGCCAATAGCCAATCGTAGTTCTTCGGGTTCGTTTGCGTCGCAGGTCCGAAAGCAAGACAAAAACACGAGCTTGACGTGAAAAAAGTGCGGGGACAGGACTGGAACTCATAACCTGAAGACCTGCGGTTCCCTTAAGAGTGATTCGTGAAGAGTTCAATGCCAATAACTTTTAGCACCTGACTTGCTCATTTTAGTGTCCCAAAGACAACTTATCTAGCGTTACTTTAAAGAGGTCTCGGGGACCTCTGCATCCGCCAAAAGATCTTTACCATAAGAGCGTTAGTGTCCTGAAAATTCGATTTTTGCCCTTGGAAAAGGCAAAAAATGGCAAAAGTGAGTGCGCAAGTCAGTGCCAATAACTTTTAGCATAGCAATACCGCCGGGCCATTAGGAATTGTCAAGCCCGGCGGTTTGTGATTTAGAAGGATCTCGCAAGAGTGGAAATTTAGTGAGAGGGATCAACCATTGCAGGAATGAGCGCTCATCCTAGGACGGATATCAATTTTAGGTTAACTGAACTGCATTCCGTCTTAATCTCCATCTGGATGAGGTTTTTGCACCAAACGGGATTTTGCACATCCTGGCGAAACTAATGAGACATGAACGAATCAGCAATTTATAATGCTACCTGAAGCAAACCGACCCAGACATCGAAAAACTCATCTAAGAGCTGGTCCGGTGGATAATGCAGGATTGTAGATATTTAGAGAAGGTGCCGGGTTCAACGAACTATCACTTTTTAAAATCAAAATAATTAACATTATCTCCTTCCCAATAAAAACATGTTTTTATTTCTTTGTTATTATATAGAGAAAAGAATTGCCGATCAATCACATCATAAAGATCCTTTTGTTCTGCTCTATCGCGGATACAAATCATCGGACACTGATCTCCGCGTAATCCAGGAAGAATGAGACCAAGATAACTCACTGCAGTCTTATGCAATGATTCAGGTTTAACATTAAAGTGCGAAAAAGGCAACCTGTCATTTAATAACCTTACCTCTAAGCTACCTTGGATAGTGCGATCCTGGCTTGGAAGATTAGCTAAGTATCTTTTGAGTTCTTTTAATCGTTCTATATTATTTAGAATATCCTCTCTAAGTCGAGGGTTGTGTTCGGATGCCATACGCTCGTCAACAAAGCTCGAGTAAGGATTCATCAAAAGAAGACAAACATGAAGATCCCTTTTCTTGAGGTTATTTACCAGATGCTTTTTGGGTAATGTAGTCATTCCTGTCTTGATCTGACTAATGTATTGAATCGTTTTTCCCAAAGAGAGCCCTGAACTATTGACGCTGATTGCATATTGATAATGAGGTTCGTAAAAATTGTCACCAAGTTTCTGCCGTTGTTTAGATACGATGGTTGGCGATATGTAAAAAGAGCTGTTTGCGATTTTTTCAATCAACTTAGTTATGAGGGAACTTGCAGTGGTTACAAAAATCGGTTCAAGAAATGCCATATCAACCTCCATTATCGATATTTCTAATATCGATAATTTCTTTTAGAGTACGGATTCGTTTTTGATCCCAATGATGGACATAACCAGCACAACCAGCAGGCACATATGCGAAAACCGCGTCATATTCGTTCAGTCCTGTATATAACTGTGAAATTGGTCCATATACAACAAAAGCATAAAATTTTTCTTTTTCCAATAGTTGACAGGTCTCAAAAAAATTAGCCCCTTTGATATATATGACATCCGAGTTAGAAATTACATCCCGGGCTGCCATGGGCAGGAAATTGGTTTGAAATGAGATAAAAGGACAGTATATCTCGACCACTTTGAACTGTCTGCCCAGACGTGATGAAAGATTCCTGAATAGAGGGGATTCTATTACTTCTGCGAGCATATGGGTTGAGAAGTTGATGCTTACCTGGGCCGTATTCACCAGTAAATTCACTTTGAAATATGGGTAAGCCTCCAATAAATCTTGTAACCATAAGAGATCATCTATAGTCTCGGACGCATCGTCCAAGATAGCAGTTAAGCTGAAGTCACGTTTTTGGGATCCGTTTTCAATCTTTGTTATCAATAATTGACGATCATCGATGGCCAGCTTTTTCTGGAAATATTGGAAAGAAATGGCTTCGACCTCTTGTTGGTCATGAGACGACATTCCTTTAGAGAGGCGCTTTTCAATGAAAGCCACACCTTTTCCCAGGGCCAGTCCCATTTTCTCGATGGTATCAAGAGATTCGTGGGATCCGGCCATTTCTAAAGAATGAACGAGCGATTTCCTGGTTAATTCATATTCCTGGAATTCAGCGTTATAGACAGATTTACCTACAATTGATTCGACAACTTTAGAAATCAGGAACATGTTGAAGTTGTTGTTCATGTTCCGCATGACAAAGTGATTATTCGCTTTATAAATCTGGGCCAATGTCGAGCAAGCCTGATCCACCAAGTTGTCGATCAAACTCGCTGGAATAAGCTGCTGTTCGCTAAGATTACTGAGAATTCGGTAAATGGCGTTTGTATTGTAGGTGAAATTAACACACAAGGTACGTCCACTACAATCTTGCCAGGTAAAGGGAGGCTGATAAATGCCTTGACCTAGGACAACCTTAACTCCAGGGATGCGTGGCATAAAGTTTCGCTGAATTGAATGCCATGTCAATTGACTTGAAACGCTGGACAAAGCCAACTCTCTTTTTGAGCCTTTCGGATTTATCCCAGGATTGGTATAGATTTCCAAGAATCTTAGCGGTGAATGATAGAACTTCCCCTTCACCGAAATAGAGGATTTTGTAATATCACCCAGGTCCACTTCGGCACTGAAGCCAGGCCAAAATGGGATTGTTCTAGTCTTCTCAAACGGGGGAAGAGTTGACATCTTTAACTAAGATCAGAGCAGATAAGGTAAAGCGATTGCCTTCCAGTCCCAGTCTAGCATGTGGCAGCTTTGGGCAACCAGCATGCGAATCAACTGTTGAGGGACAGGTTTATATGGGTGTATCAGGCAACCCAATCCATTCGAATCTTCATAGTAAAGGTATGAGGTTTTAATTTCGCTAAGAGCTTTCTGGATATCGATGGGTCGGTATTCAATCGGTCGTTGAGAATATGCCTGAAGCTTATTTGTGATCTCTACTTGAGCGGGAATGATGTGCAGGTGAGCGTGTTGTATGCAAACACCGCTTTCAATATCATCTGCCATGCTACCATGCTCAAATACAAAGACGTTTCCAAATCGCTTATTGACCCAATCCATCATTGAACGTTTTATCTGGTTAAACTCGGGCCAATGGTCGGTTGGAATCTGCGCCAAAGATAAAACATGGGATTTGGGTAATAAGAGAGTGTGTCCGGGAACGATCGGGCTGATGTCTGGAAAGGCAACAAAATGGAAGCTCTCCTCAATGACCTTGTCAGTCGGATTTTCATAATGACCAAGAAAATAAGAAAGAGGAGCCTGGCCATTAACTTCGTCACACAAAAAACATCGAGTAGCACAGCAATCAATTGGCTTCATACCTCGTCTATCCGTCTCTACATGTATAGAGGACACTTTGGCTCCATTACATTGGTTTTGAAAATAATAAAGGTGCTATTGTTTTCTGTCATCTTAGGTTTATTATACAATTATGTTGCAGAAAAGTATGTCAAGAGTTGTGTAAAAGTGGAGGAGGCTCGGCAGCCCCGGTAGGGATGGTGATCTATCCAAATCTCAAACTGCGGATGACTGCATAAAACATATATCTGTCTCCGTTTCGAGAGGCGGCAACCCGTACGGATGCAAAAACTTCATCCTAAGGCATTTTGAGGAAATCATACCGCGTCAGCTGAGTTCTGGCTTATGGAATAAGAACTTGCGTTCTGTATGCTTTCATGCTAAAATCCGGTCGCTGATGATCCAACTTTATCTCGCTGGGCCTTGATCAATCGAAAACCGCCGGGCCAGGCAGAATCAGCAGCCCGTTGATCGTAAGTGTGCGGTGCAAGACTGGAACTCATAACCCGGAGGTTGCAGGTTCCATTAAGAGTGATACACGAAGAGTCCAACACTAATAACCTATGTCACAATAAATACCGCCGGGCCAATGAGAATTGGCAATCCCGGCGGTTTGTGATTCAGAGGGACCTGGCAAGAGTGGAAATTCAATGAATGAGATCAACCAATGCAGGAATGAGCGCTCATCCCAAGACGGACATCAATTTTAGGTTAACTGAACTGCTTTCCGTATTAAAATCCTTCTGGACGAGGTTTTTGCACCATACGGCCTGCAGGCGGCGTTCCCGGCCGCCGAGGTCGCGATGAAACCGCAGCAGCGGGCTAAGGCTGCCCAGCGCGTGCTGGTGCTCGCGGTGAACAGCGAACTGCAGGAGCGGGGACTGCTCAAGCACGCCCGGATCGCCAGGTCTATCAACGCTGCCCTACGCAAACGGGGCGTAGACGAGCTGACCGCGCGGCTGGGGGCGGAAGTGGGGATGCTCGCCTTCACAATCGTTGTTGAGCGCTGAATGGAGTCGGCCTATGACGAACCGTTCCCGCTCCATGCCGCAGCGGCCTTGAGTGACCTGCAAGGGCGCGCGGCCGAGCTTGACTCCCGGTCCCGCCTTTCAGCCTTACGCGAGTTCAGCGAAACGTATAAGACCAGCTCACTCTTGTTACGGGTGGTGCAACTTATATCTGTGGGGGATAACTGAGGTTTATATTCTCAGGCTAGTTTTTGAAGGAGAAACCGCCCGTAAGGTGCAAAAACTTCATCCAAAGAGATTTCGAGGAGATTATAGAGCGCCAGCTGAGCTTCGGGCACAACGGATTTAGAACTTTGCGTTCTGGGTGTTTCGGTGCAAAAATCCGGTCGCTGATGATCCAACTTTATCTCGCCGGGCCCTGAACAATCGTAGACCGCCGGGCCAGGCAGAATCAGCAGCCCGTAGGTCTAAAGTGTGCGGTGGGAGATTGGAACTCATAACCTGGAGGTCGCTGGTTCGAGTCCAGCCCCCGCAACTGAAAAGTGCCCTTGTGGGCACTTTTTGTTTAAAAAGTGTGCGAAATAAGACTGGAGCTCATTACCTCTGGATCATTAGTTCCAGTTCACTCCCCGAAATTGAAAGCACATTATAGACTGCTGGGTCTATGAAATCTGGCGAGGCCAGAGGTTTATAATTCATAAAGACTTGGTAAGAGTGGAAATTCAATTTAGGGTTAGCTTAGCCGAATTATTCCTTGAAACCCCTCAAGATGAGGTTTTTGTCATTGACCGTGCTAATATGTACCACGCGTAGCCGCCTGATGTGTACCAGGCATGATCGCCCGTATGTGTACCACGCGTAGCCGCCTGAATGTATACCAGGCATGATCGCCTGAATGTGTACCACCCATAGCCGCCTGTATGTGTACCACCTTCGGAGTGTGGCACAATGCTTCCAGAGAAAGACCTGGAGGCGACCGACATGAAGAGGAAACATATGAATCACATACAGGATATTATTCGGCGATTACAACTGGGGGAGAGCGAACGGCGGATCGCCAAGGATATGAAAATATCGCGGGGGACCGTTCACAAGTATTACGAGATTGCGAAAGGGAAAGGCTATCTGGAAAAGGCAGGAGCACAACCCAGCGAGGCTGAGTTGATGGAAGCACTGGGGCCGGGAGTGCAGGCACCGCGGCAGGTCTCGACGGTCGAGCCATACCGGGAAGTTATTCAGGATTGGTTGAAACAAGGGGTGGAGATGACCGCCATCTGGCTGCGGCTGCGAGAGAATTTTGGCTACAGCGGGGGGTATTCCTCCATCCGGCGCTTTGTGCACCGGCTGGCACCCGTAGAGCCGGAAGTGTTCGTGCGTGTCCACAGCGAGCCGGGGGAGGACCTGCAAGTTGATTTTGGGTCAGTCGGTCAACTGTATGATCCGGTCACGAAACGCATTCGGACCGCCTATGTGTTTGTAGCGACCCTGGGATACAGCCGCCACCAATATGCCGAGCTGGTCTTTGATCAGAAGGTAGCGACCTGGATCGCTTTGCACAAGCGGGCATTTCAATTCTTTGGAGGCGTGCCGAAACGGGTGATCCCGGACAATCTGAAGGCGGCGGTTTTGAAAGTTTTGGTGCACGATCCGATCCTGGGGGAAGCCTACCGGCGGATGGCGCTGTATTATGGTTTTCTGGTCAGCCCGACGATCCCTTATACCCCTCGCCACAAGGGGAAAGTGGAAAGTGGGGTGCACTACGTTCAGCGGAACTTCATGGCAGGCCAGGAATTCGTGGATATTCAGATGGCCAATGTGCATTTGCGGGACTGGGTAATGAATACGGCCGGGGTGCGCAAGCATGGTACTACCGGTGAAGCGCCGCTGCACTTGTTCAACGAGATTGAGAAAGCTTGTCTGCAGCCTTTACCGGCCGCGCCCTTCCGGCTGTTGGAGATCCGTCCGGTGACGGTTCACCCGGATTGCCATGTGGTCATTGCGGGGAGTTTTTATTCGGCGCCTTTTATCTATGTGGGCCAGGAATTGGCTGCCCACGTGAGCGAGAACTTTGTCGAGATCTACAAAGGGCTGGAATTAGTCGCCACCCACCCCCACAGTACCCGGCCCGGACAGTGGCATACCCGCCTGGAGGATTATCCACCCGCCAAAGCCGCTTATCTCATCCGCACGCCGGATTATTGCCGGAAGTTGGCTGCCAAAATCGGCCCAGCCACCCTGGGAGTGGTGGAGCAGTTGCTCAACGACCGGCCGCTGGACCGGCTGCGCTCGGTGCAGGCCATCCTGCGGTTGGAAGAGAGTGTGGGAACCCAACGCCTGGAGGCAGCCTGTGCACGCGCCGTCTATTTCGGGGATGTGCATTACCGGCAGATCAAGAATATCCTGAATGCAGCTCAAGATCGGGAGCCTCTGCCTGAAACGCTGCCAGCCCAACCGGCCCTCAGTCATCTGTTCGCCCGCAGTGGAGAAGAATTCTTCGGGAGGCGCTCATGATGTCCCACCCGCTGTTCCCCAAGCTGCGCCAGCTCAAGCTCTCCGGCATGCTGCAAACCCTGGACGTGCGGGTGGCCCAGGCGGTGGAAGGGCAGCTGGCTCCGCTGGAGTTCCTGGCCCTGCTGCTCGATGATGAATTGGAACGACGCAATCAGCAGCGCCAGATCCTCCGACTGGCCCAATCCGGCTGTGACAGCACGAAAACACTGGCTCATTTCGATTTCTCGGCTGCTCCTGGGATCAACCGCCTCCTGATCCAGGACCTGGCCTCCTGTGTCTTCATCCAGCGCCATGAGAACCTGCTGATTTGCGGACCCAGCGGAGTTGGAAAAAGTCATCTGGCCAACGCCCTAGCCATCGAAGCACTCCAACGCGATTACCGGGTCTCCTCCCGCTCTGCGCATCGCTTGCTGTCTGACCTGCAAGCTGCCCGGGCGAATGGTTCCTATCCGCGCATGTTCGCCAGGATCCTTTCCTGCGATCTACTCATTCTGGACGACTTCGGACTCCAGCCCGTTTCTCCCCAGGCGGCTCAAGACCTGTACGAGATCATCAGCGAACGCTATGAACACGGCTCGCTGATCATCACCAGCAACCGGGCCTTTGAAGAGTGGGGCGAGATCTTCGCCAACGACCTCCTGGCCAGCGCCGCCCTCGATCGCCTCACCCACCATGCCCACACCCTGATCATCCGCGGCGACAGCTTCCGCCAACGCAGCCGCAGAAAGGAGAGCCCATTACCAGAATCCTCACCCCAACAATAACTCTCCCTGGCAGATGCGCTTCCGCAGGATGGCTTCCCCGCTTTGTCTCTTCTGGCAGTGGCGCAAAAAATCCCGGGCAGGCTGTGGAAAAGTGGACAGGCACGGCACTGCCCACTTTCCCACAGCCACTCCGGCTACTCTGTCTCCACACATCCGAAGCGCCGCCCTCGATCGCCTCACCCACTATGCCCACACCCTGATCATCCGCGGCGACAGCTTCCGCTAACCAGGCCGCAGAAAGGAATTTTGCCTCGAATATTTCAACTTCTGATGCCCCAATAAATCCAGAATCCTAACCCCCTCCACACTCCTTTTGGTGGTACACATCAAGGCGGCTATGACTGGTACACATGGGGCGGCTATTGACAGTTTTTGCACCATAAAGGAGGAGAAAGTCCGTTGCCTGTTCGAACAGTCCGGCGTTCCCTTCTTGGATATCGTGATTTAATAAACCTCTCATGCAACAAAACAGGGCTTGAGGAGCATCTCCTCAAGCCCTAGCATTCCTTTCCCCGGCCAATCAACGTGGAACGACGTGCAACTCGATCCGGGCATCGAGCGCCTTGGCAATGCGGTCCAGGAAGGACAGGCTTGGCACGCTCGAACCATTCTCCAGCCGGGCAATCGACGGCTGGCGTGTCCCCACCATTTCGGCCAGCTGCGCTTGGGTCAGGCCACGCTGGATGCGCAGGCGCGCAATCTGGTAGCCGGGTTCCAGTTCACTCGCCGCGGCGACGAACTCGGGGTCTTGTAGCTGTTCAGCCTGCCAATCCTTGAAGGTCTTTTTCGAGACAGGGGACATGTTATTTCTCCGTAATTTCTTTCATCCTTCGCATAGCGGTGGCGATATCCTTTTCCGGGGTCTTCATAGATTGTTTGCGGAAACCATGCAGGATGACAAATTTTTGATCCATGAAAAGACAATAAAAAAGGCGGTTATCTCCGGGACGCAGCTCCCAGAGCCGGCCTTCGATCCGGCGGGTATGTGGCATTCCAAGGTTGGTGCCGAATTCCTCCAGCAGCCGTAGTATGTTATTGACTTTGGCCCTGTCTTTGGGGGACAGGTTGTTGATGAAGTCCAGCGCCGGGCTTTTCCCGCGATGATCTTCGTAAAAGTGGATTTGCCACATAAGCTTGCGTCCTTATTATAACAAATTTGTTATATTTTACAAGGGCCGATGGTGCCATTCTTTGACAGGCATTAACAGAACCTTTGTTCTGATTTTACCGGAACTTTTTATTTTTATCAATGGTCAAGACGTCGGTGAATGCCCACAACTATAAGTGAAGAACAAAAGCTCTGCCAACTGTGGTAATGTTTGTTTGACCGCAAACCTTACTCAGGAGGCAGAGTTATGATGAATATACCTGTAAATATTCCATCCGATCTCGTCTGATAACCGTTCCCAAAAATGATCTAATAACTCGACTTTTGCAGTATAAAAACTGAATGGCCAAACAGACTTCAGCAGTAGATTCGAACTCTGAACCCGTATGGTGCAAAAACCTTATCCTGCAGGTTTCGAGGTAGGAATGTAGCGTTATCCAGCATTCGTGGCCTCAAGTGTTGGAGATAGAATGCCTGAACGATTGGTTGTTTTCGAAAAAAAGGCTTCTCGAGGGATATAGTTGATTGGATTAGCACGCTCAAAGGGTGCGAAGATATCCCGAAGCGAATCGAAAGATATCGCCGGGGGTTATTCGGCGATCAGGGAGCAGCCTTGCAGCTATGTTTGTCTCAGGTGAGGATCCGTGAAAGGCTGACAGCGGTGCGGGAGTAATCGTTGAGGATGCCGCCCAGGACCTGGCGACGTTGGACAGTGCCGGTGTGGATCGGTCGTCCACGGGGGACAGGGGATGCGTTGCTCAATTCCTTGATGAGGGCGGGCCATGTTGTAATACTGGTTGAAATACTCAAGCAGGACGCGGCGCAGATGAGCGGCATTCAGGATAAGGATCAAATCCAGGCATTCTTCTCTGACCGTCCGAACCCAACGTTCGGCGTACGCATTGGCATTGGGTGCCTGAAAGGGGGTATGAATGACGTGAAAGGCTTCACTCTCGAAGACGGCATCAAAGGCATGGGTGAATTTGCGGTCATTGTCGTGGATCAGGAAACGCAGGGGGCTTCTCTGCCATCAAGC
This sequence comes from uncultured Chloroflexia bacterium, assembly GCA_963753465.1. Taxonomy (GTDB): domain Bacteria; phylum Chloroflexota; class Anaerolineae; order Anaerolineales; family Villigracilaceae; genus UBA877. Next base: position 24,868 of record CAVWCJ010000002.1, on the reverse strand, counting down.
TCCCAGACAAGCTGTCTTGGCTTGCTGGGTGACCCAGATATCAATGGGGTGGTCCGTGATGCCGGCGAAATGCACCCGGCGAGTGCCGAGTTCGATGAAGAAGAACACATAGAGGGTCTGCAGCCGGATGGTTTCCAGGGTGAAGAAGTCGCAGGCCAGGATCTGGTCCTTGTAATGGCTGATGAGGTGACGCCAGGAGATGGAGCCGCTGCGAACACCTGACGGGAGGATCCCGTGGTGGTCGAGCACATTGCGAATGGTTGTCCGGGATGCCCTGTAATCCAATTTCAGGAGTTCGCCTTCGATCTTGCCATATCCCCAGCGTGGATTTTCCTCTGCAAGGCGGAGGATCAGGTCCTCAAGATCCTTGTTGATAGGTGGTCTCCCACCCTGGCTCTGGTGCGAATAGGTCCACTTCCGGCGAACCAGCTCCCGGTGCCAGCCTATTACCGTTTCAGGCTGGAAAATGCGGAGGATATCGCTCAATTGACTTGTGGATTTATGGGTGATTTGTTTCAGTCTGGCCGTAAGAACGGCAAGGGTCATCTTTTCGATCCGGTTTGGTTTTACCGGTTGATTGCATTTGCGTTGAAGAATGGCCAGTTGGTGGCGTAATACCAGGATTTCGAGATCTTTCTCTTGTTCGGATAATCGACCGATGCTGAGGAAAGACATCCAGGTTGTGAATATGTGGACCAGGATAAACCAACCCATCTGATTTTGTCCTCGATCAGGAATGAGGTATCATTCTAACAGAGACTGAAGATGAGACTGGAAATCCTGTAGGTTCTCGAACGAATATATCTCGGATGAGGTTTTTGCACCATACGGGTTTTTGCACCTTACGGGCTGTTGCACCTTACGGGGTTTTTGCACCATACGGCCGAGAGCACCTTGCTGGGTCTGTCCTCCGCGTCGACCGGTGATCTTCACTCCCACGGGTTGATCACCTGTACTCCACAAGGGAGAAAATCGGTTACATTTCGAGTGGCTATGATCAGCTGGTTTTGAAGCGCGGTTGCAGCGATGAGCGAATCCATAATCGCCATTGGCTGACCTGTATTATCCATTCGTGCGGTCAGGGAACCCCACAAGAACATGGTCGGCACATCTAAGGGAATAGCCCGTTCGCCAAAGCGCTTGATCAAGCCATTGTTCATCCAGACCAACAGTTCGGTCTTGCGGTGAGATTCAGGCAGGCGTTCGATACCACGCTGGATTTCGCCAATTGTGATCACGCTGATGAAGAACATTTCTTCATCGATACTCTCGAGCCAGTGAACTACTTTCTCCTCCGGCTGGCGGCGAGTGAATTCGGAGAGAACACAGGTGTCGAGAAGATAGTTCATGGCTCAATCTCGATGGTACGAGGCAGGCTCTTGTCGCGTTCGATCGTCAATTCCGAACCGGACAGGGGTGAAGCCAACAGGAATTGAGCGAGGCTACCAGTCCGCTGGGTCAGGCGTTCATATTCTTCAAAGGGTAATACAACCACAGCCTTCTTTCCCCGCCGGGTGACGATCTGCACGCCTTGAGCGAGCGCACGATCAACCACTTTGCTAAACTTGCTTTTTGCCTCCTGAAGTTGCCAGGTGTTTTTCATGAGTTGCCTCCATAACAGACTAGTCTGACTAGATATATTGATTATACAATACAATGGGATAAAGAATCAAGAGGGGTGCTCCCTGATGGCATACACCGAGATGGTCGGCTTTGTCCGTATGGTGCAAAAACTTCATCTGAAAGGATTTCGAGGAGATTATAAAGCGCCAGCTGATCTCTTGACAACGGGCTTAGAACTTGCGTTCTGAGTGTTTCGGTGCTAAAATCTGGTCGCTGATGAACCCATTTTATCTCGCCGGGCCCTGAACAATCGTAGACTGCCGGGCCAGGCAGAATCAGCAGCCCGTAGGTCTAAAGTGTGCGGTCGGAGACTGGAGCTCATAACCCGGAGGTTGCAGGTTCCATTAAGAATGATACACGAAGAGTCCAACATTAATAACCTATGTCACAATAAATACCGCCGGACCAATGAAAAATGGAAAGACCGGCGGTTTGTAATTCAGAAGGACTTGGTAAGAGTGAAAACTCAACGAATGAGATTAGCCAGCACTGGAATGTGCATCGATCTTTAGAGAGACATCAATATAGGGTTAGCTGATCCGCATTTTGCCTCGAAATCTTCTGGATGGAGTATTTACACCCTAAGGCCCCTGAGTACACTTTTTATCCTTTCGACGCCCGTTGCCCAGAGCACCCTTGTCGCATAGGTGGGATTGTGATCATTTTACCGGTTCTGCCACGAAGATCGGGATTAGGCGTTTCGTCTTGTCCTGGTACTCTTGATATGGTGGGTATGCTTTTACAGCGATCTTCCAGAGCCGTTCTCTTTCCAATGGATCTACGACCTCGCGAACTCGTCTTACAGAGACCTCCGTCTTGTCGCGAATCTCCACATTGGGTTCCACCTTCAAGTTCAAATACCATTGTGGATGCTTTGGCGCGCCACCCCGGGAGGCCACGAGGATATAGTTGTTTCCGTCCACCACTCTCATGAGGGGTGTCTTACGGATCGCCCCGGTTTTCCGCCCATGATGGATCACCAAGATGACCGGCAAACCGGTATCCCTCAACGTCAAGCCTGCAGTTCCTCCACTCCCTTCATAGAGCTCAACCTGTTCTGCCACCCAACGCTGTGGACTTGGGATATATTCGTTGCTCATCGTTACCTTCCTTGTTTTTGTTAAAGGGTTGCGACCACTGTTCATTTATTGGTCAGTGATGATCGCCCGATTTTCGCTTTTTGAGCAATTCTGCTTCTTTTGCAATATCATTTCGACTCAATCTTTCAAAATTCTCTAGCTTCAATCTCTGAAATCCCCCAGGATTCATTTGGCTATGATAGCAGTAATGGTCCTTTAATTGTTGTACATGTACATGCTCTTTCGCCTTTTTTGATTTAGGCCATTTTCCCGTTAGATCGAGACCCTTTCTAACGGCCTTGTATAAGCTGTAAATCAAAGCAGCTATAGCTAAGATTTTACTAGAGTATTCAAAGATGGTAGGGCGATCAGCTATGTGATGCCTATTGTAGGTCTCTATAGTAGCGCGGAAGGTTGGATGATGTCAAGAGAAATATTCTCCACTGTGTCCACCCATTACAGAGTTTGTCGGGATTTTTGCACCTTAGGCATCCAACCGGCCTACCTTGAAGGTAGGAGATACTTCCTATGAATTGAGCTATAGGTTGACCTTGCGGGGGGTGTAGCATCGAATCCCAACGGCTCGGGGTATCGGTGTAATGGCGGCGAGTACAGTGTATTATGATTTGCGCTATATAATAGATATGGGTTTTTAAGAAATCCATGGGGAGCAATTTCGTATATCTGATTAGCTACAGATTTTTATGAAAACGAATGTTTGCTTAAAATCCAGTTTTCGCCAGCCAGTACGATCATTATTTTTGATCTTGCTGGTCGGGATGACTTCGTTTGCCTTTGTCTCCAACGCCGTTGAGTATATTGTCGTGCAACGGGAGACCGGGCGATTGGGGAGCTACTACCGATCCATAGGCAGCCTGGAACGGTTGGACGGGGAGGAATTTGGGGAAGTTTCTCAAGGCGCCAACCTGATCCATAGCAGCCGATACCTCGCGTATGAAGACCGCCGCAGGGAAAGCTCGGGGGTGATGCAGGGTATCTGGAACCCGGATACCGGGTTGACTGGCATTGATAATAATGGCATGTGGTTTTACGGCACGCTCATCGATCAGCGAGCGATCGTGAAAAAAGGCGAGCAGAAGACCTCCGTGGGGTACACGCTGACCTTCCAGGTCGACCAGGTGCTGGCGGGCTTTCCGGACGACATCCAGGCCGGCAGCGGCAAGGCTATCAGCCTTCTCTTTCTTTTCGAGGGCCAGGAAGACGCCATTCCTAAAATCGAAGCCATGGCAATTGGGCAGCGCTACCTGATCCGTGGCTGGAAGGAATTCAATTTCCAGATCGACCCAAGTTGGCAAAATGCGATTTCCACTTTACAAATCAGGGCATTGGATGATGACGGGTTGTGGTATATCCCGGTAGCAGCCGGCACCGGGGTGGACTTTACAGCCCCATCCATGGCGGGGATCAAGAACGACATCGATATTTTGAACGAAAATCAACATGCGCTATTTCTGATTGGCACGACCGATATGAGCGCATTACCGCAAATGCAAGCATCTTCCCACATATTCTATTTGGCAGCTGGACGCTGGCTGAATCACCAGGACGATCTGGACGGGATGCGGGTCATCGTTATTCAAAGAGAGTTTGCCGCCAATCAAAAATTAAAAGTAGGCGATTCGATTTCCATGACGCTGCGTGGGCTTCAAGATCCCATTGGCGCGTACATCCAGGGTAAGGACCGGGAGAATTGGCGTTCCTATCCAACGTACCAGGAGACGTTTGAAATTGTCGGACTCTATGATGACTGGTTGGGTCTTTCCACTTACAACTGGGCTTACGTGCCGAATACCGTATTGCCGGCGGACGCCGTCTATCCGGATGACATTTTGTATGCAGATAATTATAGTTTTGTATTGGATTCCTCCCAGCATCAAGAAGCATTTGTAAACCAATATAAAGACGCCCTGGCTCAATTGGGCTTCAGCCTTAATTTTGTGGAAAATAATGGCGCCACCTTTTGGGCTTCCGTTACTCCCCTGCGGCGCTCCGCTTTGGAAGGATTATTGGTATATAGTCTGGTGCTCCTCATCGCGCTGGCGCTGGCCGTCTTTCTCTATCTGGGCCAGCGCCGGAAAGATTATGCCATTTTACGCGCCCTGGGCGTCTCGAAGAATCGGGCGAATCGTCAGGTCATCCTTCCAATCCTCTTGATGGGCGTTGCCGGCGTGATGGCGGGGGGAATTCCGGCCTGGAACTATGCCCTGGAAAAATCGGCCGAATCGCTTTCTCGACTGCCCACGCCGGCGGGCGTACAGCCCTCCGCTACCCTGGACCCGCTTATTTTGAGCGCCCTGGGTGGGGGGCTGCTGCTTTTGCTGGCCAGTCTTGCCTGGGCAGAAGTCAGGATCCTGGCGAATAGCCCTGTGTTGGAATTGCTGGGGAGGGAAGCGCCGGCCGGAGGAGTGCGACGGCCGGCCCGAGCCTCTATGTTCCAAACGGGCGTAATGACGGCAGCGATGGCGAGGTCCGCAGGGCCTGTACTGGATGGAACGCCGCGTGTTTCCTCCTCCGCCGATCGTCGTCCGCAGCGGGCTGCAAAGAGCGGGCCATTCACTGAAACTGGCGCCCTGGCTCGCTTTGGATTACGCCACGTCGGGCGGTCCGCTTTGAAATCATCGCTGACGGCGCTGGTGGCGTTGGGGCTCGTCTTAGCGCTGGGCTGGATGCAGTGGAGCATAGACCGGGATCGCACCGAAGTGGATCACCTTTATGCTACCACCGTGGTCGAGGCCGATATTGTGCCAGTCGATTCGTCGCAGACAACGTCAGGTGGGGATGGCATCATCGCCGAAAGGGCCATCGATAAAATACTCGCTAGCGGGTTTATCCAGAGTGCATACACAGAGGCCGAAGATTATGTAACTGCCGCTGCTACCATGGCAGACCCGACAACGTTACTGGACGTGGTCTACCGCATGAGTGCATTCGACCAACCCGAGAATTATTTCGCAGGAATGGAAACCCGCGACACGGTTAAGTATGCATCCGGCTGGGACGAGAGCCTGTTCACAAAGGATTGGAAGGTGGATTATCTTCAACAACAGGGCGTGCCGGCCGTATTTCCGGATAGTTTTCTCAAGACCTACAATCTTAAGCTGGGAAATATGATTAATCTTTACGAGACAAGTGGGACGGTCTATTCCTATCTCGTGGCCGGCCAATATACGCCGGGAGGCTGGCGGATTTCAGGGAATATCGTGAGGGTTGGAACAGCATCTATTTTGCTTCCCCTCTCGGCGTTGAAAGTGATTCAAAAAAACAATCTTTACTATGCCACGGCTCACTTCGTCATCGACCCGGCGAAGAACCGCGAGCTGCCGGCGTTTGAGGAAGAGATGAGCACGATGATCTCAGGATCGGGCGCCGGGAAAGTCCCTTTGAAAATTCATTTCTGGGATGAAGAACTCCGTGCGGTGGTGGCGCCCATGGAAAAGAACCTTTCGCTTTTGCAGGTGCTCTACCCGGTGACGATGGCGGTGTCGGTGTTGATCGGGGCAGGTCTTTGCCTGATGCTGGCGCTGCAGCAAGCGCGCGAGGCCGCCTTGTTACGCATGCTGGGGGTCACCAAGAGCCACGTACGGGTATTATTGAGCAGCGAGCAGATTCTGCTGTCATTAACGGGCGTGCTGCTGGGGCTGGGGCTGTTGGGCATCCTGCGCCAGGACCTTGGGGCAGTCCTTGCCGGACCAATGCTGATATCTGCCGGTTTATATTTAGTAAGCGCACTCATTGGATCACTGATAGGGGCAATCTCGGTAAGCAACAGGAAACCGCTGGAATTGTTGCAGGTCAAAGAATGAGAGGAGATCATGGCGGAACTTAAACTGGAAAATGTCAGCTACCGCTATAAAGGTGGGGATCGTAAAGTGGTGGACGATGTCACCTGTACCTTCATCGGCGGGCGGATCAATGCCGTGGTCGGTCCCTCCGGCAGCGGCAAGACCACGCTGCTCTCCCTCATGGCCGGCCTGGATGAACCTAGCCAAGGGAGTATATTCATTGATGGTGAAGACTTGGCCGGGTTGGATTTGGACCAATACCGGCGTGAGCAGGTATCGATGATCTTTCAAGCTTTCCAGCTTTTTCCACTGTTGACCGCCCTGGAAAATGTGTGCTTTCCCATGCAGCTCAATGCCGTTTCAAGGGAGGAAATCGCGGAAAAAGGGAAAGCCCTTCTATCGTCAGTCGGGATCTCGGAAGAAAAATTCAAACGCTATCCAGCCAATCTCTCGGGTGGGGAACAGCAGCGTGTAGCAATTGCCCGAACACTTGCGACAGGCGCTCATGTTCTGTTAGCGGATGAACCCACCGGCAATTTAGATAGGGCCAATGGAGATAAATTGATCGAAATCCTTGGACGATTGGCGCATGATCAGGGGTATTGTGTCATTATCGTCACCCATGATCCCAGCATTGCAGAACGTTCCGATAAAGTCTGGTGCATGTCCGATGGGGTTTTAATGGAACCTCAACTCGCTTCGTCAAAGACTATCAGCATACCATAAGATGAGCTTTGACAGATCGCTAGTCCTTGGTTAAGTTAATGTTGAAATAATATATATTCCGTGTTTTCATAAATCCATGATACAGTCCTTTAGGCGGACAGTCACGGAAGACTAATTCAATGGGATCAACAGTCCGGCAGCTCGAGAACAAAATGATCCACGTTCCAACTAACCGTACCCCCACACACCCCGGAGAATTGCTCTTGGAAGAGTTTCTTATCCCGATGGGTCTAACCCAGCGTGCACTCGCCAATGCCATTCATGTGCCATATCAACGCGTCAATGACCTCGTCAATGGTCGACGGGGTGTTACCCCGAGCAGTGCCCTGCGCCTGGCGAAGTTTTTTGGTAACTCAGCTGATTTCTGGATGAATCTGCAATTGCGCTGGGATCTCTATTTTACTCAGCAATCTGAGACCAAGATCATCAAAACCATCCAGCCATATACACAAGATTCGACTAAAACGATATCGCGGATCAGCTAAGAAAAACTCTAATCTGCTTCTCAGGAAGTGTTATAATTAGAACATCTGTGCTTTACGGACCTAAAAGAATTTTCTGGTCAGCCAATCGCAGTTCTTCGGGTTTGTTTTCATCACAGGTCCGAAAGTAGGTTAAAAACACGAGCTTGATGTGAAAAAAGTGCGGGGCCAGGACTGGAGCTCATAACCCGGAGGTCTTAACACTACAACGACGTTTCATATTACTACGACGTTTTGAATATTACTACGACGTTTTGCGGCGGGACCCTTTCGTAACCTTGGCGCGGCGCTGATTGAGGTTGTGCTTGCGGTGAGAGCAGTAGGCCAAATAGTTTCGCCGCTGATGGTAGTTGATCGAGGGTAAACCATCTTCGGGATGCTGAGTTCCCTCGGAAATAGTGGGTGCCACCAGTTGCCGAGCCTGAGAAATAGTAAGTGCAGGTAGTTTTTTTAAAGATCAAGCGCAACCGCATCAGGAAAAGGTGCGCCATAAATGTTTGGAACATATGATGATGCCATCCCAACCAGGTCCGCATTTCGTAATGATCCATCCCGACCTCGCCTTTCGATTCTTCAAACGAAGTTTCGATCGGCCAGCGCAAACCGCTCACGCGGATCAACTCTGCCTTTGGGCAGTTGGCAGGGGCATTGCTCAGATAGAATTTCAATTCGGATTGCGGTGCCCAACTGCGGCGCAAGATGAGCCACTGGCGTATGGCTGGCAAGTGGTCATGAACAGGGGTCACACGCAACACCGCAAAGCCGGCTGCCAACGGGCCTTTGCTGCCTTCATGGATCAGATGCCGATGCCAGGCGGTTTTCGGCAGATTGGCTGCCAGTACCCGCACTTCCTCCGGCGGCGGAGCACTGCGCCGGACGCGAGGATACAAGCGGGGGGGTCCCATCAGACTTGGCCCCGGCTCTTCTACCAACGGCGTGCGCTCCCAGACGCGTGTGTCGCTTGGCACTTCGGCCAGGTACCACCGGTGCATCGCCACGATTTCGTGCAAAAAAGCCGGGTTTTTCCCAAAACTTTCGTCAAAAACCACCCACTGAAAGGGAATCACGCCGCGCTCATCCATTTCCTGCAACATATCCAGTGCCAGCTCACCCTCGGTTTGAAATCGAATGTTCTCCGGCAAACCACAGGCCTTTCGCAACAGACGATGATCTGCGTCAAACCACTTCTGCGGAAGATACAATCGTTCATCCAAGAAACCATAGCCTCGCCGACTGACATATCCCAGGTAAATCCCTTCCTGGCAATTCGCGATCTTGCCAAGATGCCCGCAGTATTGCCGCGCCACTCCCACCGAATGCTTCCCTTGTTTCGGGAAACCGCTCCCATCCACAACGACAATCCCATCCCGCTCGCCCATCCACTCAGCCACCCAGGCCTGCAATTGGGTCATCGGCCCGCGAGCGTCCCATTCACTTTGACTCATGAAGCGTTGCAGGTCTCGGACGGCGTTGGGGACTGCACCCAACAATGCCAGCACCATGGGTTCAATCGTCTTTCGTTCCAGGTTGGACAGCTGCCCGCACAAGTAAAACCATGACCAATCGGCCTGTTCGTGCCGCTGGAAGAATTGTTCAAACGCATGATGGTAATCAATCAACTCTTTCACTGCTGTTTTCACGTCTTGACGAGTAGCTGGTCTCGGGCGCTGCCCACTGGCGGGCGGTTGATGAATTGACCGAGTATGAGCACGGGCAGATGGATGCTTCTTGTTCATGGCGATCTCCTTTCAAGAGTGTTCGCCATGGAGTGTACGTCGGAATTCTTATGTTTTACGCGAAACGTCGTAGTAATATTCAAAACGTCGTAGTAATACGAAACGTCGTTGTAGTGTTAAGTAACTTTAAGAGTGATTCGGGAAGAATCCAAGTCTAATATCTTATAAAACAATGAATACCGCCGAGCCAATAAAAAAATGACAAACCCGGCGGTTTGTAATTCAAAGGATATTGTTAAGAATCGATTCTCGAAGGAGAAGATCAATCAGCAAAAAAATGTACTCTCATTCTGGGAGAGTACATCAATTTTGGGTTCGTTAGCTGCATTTATCCTTGAAATCTTTTGGATGGGGTTTTTGCACCATACGAGTGCAAAAACTTCATCCGAAGAGATTTCATAAAAATAATAATTTCCGGCTTGGGGCTAAATTATTAGGGCTATCGCATTTCAACTTTTCGGCGTGGTTAAAGCCAATTCTCAGTACTTGAATGCCTTACGAGCTGGCAATTATCGCCCAGCCGGGACTTCAATTAACTGAACCGAGGCTTCACCCAAGCGAAACGGCCAAATTTGGCATCAACTATTCCAAATGCGATTGCCCTGATCAATTGTGTGTTTCCTCATTATTTTAGGTATTTTGATGTTATACTTTACATACGATTTGTATAACAGAAAGAAGATGCTAACATGAATGTCAAATTATCTCAAAAGGGCTGGGTGGTCATCCCAGCCGTCATGCGGGAAAAATATGGTTTGAAACCCGGTGCCAACTTGCAGGTAGTGGATTATGGCGGTGTCTTGGCCATCGTGCCAGCTTTCAAAGATCCGGTAAAGCAAGGAGCCGGCATGTTGAAAGGCGAAGACTCACTCACACAGGTTATGGTGGAAGAACATAAACGGGATTTGAAGCGTGGCAAGTAAAACCACCTATCTGTTCGATAGTTTTGCCCTGCTAGCATATTTGAATGATGAGCCGGGAGGGGAGCGAGTGCAGGAAGTTCTGGCACTCGGGAAGAGCCATAAGTGCCGCCTGGTGATGTCATTGATCAACCTGGGGGAGGTGCTCTACATCACCGAGCGGACGCGCGGGCTGCCGGTCGCTCAAACCGTCCAGGCGTTAATTGAGAGCCTACCCCTTGAATTGCTGGAAGCAAGCCGCGATCTGATCCTGGATGCGGCTCATATCAAAGCGTCCTACACATTATCTTATGCGGACGCTTTTGCTGTAGCGTGTGCAATTCAGGAAAATGCCACCATTCTGACAGGGGATCCGGAGTATAAAACTGTAGAGGATTTAGTTCAAGTTGAGTGGTTGGTGAACTAGAGAAGAGTATCATCGATTCGTGTCCTTGAGAAAGTGCTGAAGATATTTGTTTTAAGTGATATTAATTGGTGGGGATGGAGCGCAGATATAGATGCTCTTGAAGAGTTTGTTGAAGAGGAGCAACCTAACCCGTATGGTGCAAAAACCTGATCCTGCGGGTTTCAAGGTAGGAACGGGGTGTTATCCAGTATTCGTGTCCTTAAGTGTGGAAATAGAATGCCTGGACGATGCCGGTGTTGATCGGTCGTCCACGGGGGACAGGGGATGCGTTGCTCAATTCCTTGATGAGGGCGGGCCATGTTGTAATACTGGTTGAAATACTCAAGCAGGACGCGGCGCAGATGAGCGGCATTCAGGATAAGGATCAAATCCAGGCATTCTTCTCTGACCGTCCGAACCCAACGTTCGGCGTACGCATTGGCATTGGGTGCCTGAAAGGGGGTATGAATGACGTGAAAGGCTTCACTCTCGAAGACGGCATCAAAGGCATGGGTGAATTTGCGGTCATTGTCGTGGATCAGGAAACGCAGGGGAGCTTCTCTGCCGTCAAGCTCCCAGACAAGCCGTCTTGGCTTGCTGGGTGACCCAGATATCAATGGGGTGGTCCGTGATGCCGGCGAAATGCACCCGGCGAGTGCCGAGTTCGATGAAGAAGAACACATAGAGGGTCTGCAGCCGGATGGTTTCCAGGGTGAAGAAGTCGCAGGCCAGGATCTGGTCCTTGTAATGGCTGATGAGGTGACGCCAGGAGATGGAGCCGCTGCGAACACCTGACGGGAGGATCCCGTGGTGGTCGAGCACATTGCGAATGGTTGTCCGGGATGCCCTGTAATCCAACTTCAGGAGTTCGCCTTCGATCTTGCCATATCCCCAGCGTGGATTTTCCTCTGCAAGGCGGAGGATCAGGTCCTCAAGATCCTTGTTGATAGGTGGTCTCCCACCCTGGCTCTGGTGCGAATAGGTCCACTTCCGGCGAACCAGCTCCCTATGCCAGCCTATTACGGTTTCAGGCTGGAAAATGCGGAGGATATCGCTCAATTGACTTGTGGATTTATGGGTGATTTGTTTCAGTCTGGCCGTAAGAACGGCAAGGGTCATCTTTTCGATCCGGTTTGGTTTTACCGGTTGATTGCATTTGCGTTGAAGAATGGCCAGTTGGTGGCGTAATACCAGGATTTCGAGATCTTTCTCTTGTTCGGATAATCGACCGATGCTGAGGAAAGACATCCAGGTTGTGAATATGTGGACCAGGATAAACCAACCCATCTGATTTTGTCCTCGATCAGGAATGAGGTATCATTCTAACAGAGACTGAAGATGAGACTGGAAATCCTGTAGGTTCTCGAACGAATATATCTCAGATGAGGTTTTTGCACCATACGCGATGGCCAGGAAAGGCAAGGTGATCCCAAGTGCGTACATGAGGCCATAGACAATGGCCCCCAGAACGATAAGCCGACCATATTGTTCTCCTCCAAAAGGCTAACCTTGATTTCAACAGAGTAAAAAAACCTGAGATCTGGCAGAACGGCTGTCCGGAGTTCGTGTCCTATCGCGCGCAGAACAATGTGGAGCGTAGCGGCTGCCTCGCGATTTTGTTTTATCCATGTGCGGACGAGCCTGCCTCGCCAATTTCAACCCTTGACCTTACAATTCGCCGGTAAGCTTCCTTTACAATCCGATGCTCTGATCTCCCATTTCAGGAGATTTCAACGTTTTAGCCCAGCGGATCACCCGATTGCGCTCTTTACCCGCCCGCTGGCCATAACACGGACCAGACTTCCACCAACCAGCAAACGGCGACCGATCTGTATATATGAGATGGTGTTGGGCGGCGTTCGCAATAGGTGCGACCCAGGATCGTGGTTCCGCTACGGGGTGACATTAACCTCGAAAAGGTACGTCATGTACTGTTGCCACGAATGCTGGGCGGTGACCTGCAGGACAAAGTGTCCCACAGCATACGGCAAGTAGGGAGTCGCGCGGATCGTGGGTTTCAATACAGACGAAATTGTTGGAACACCGAGCATATCCAGTTCGGTAACAACAAGGCTCGGAACCGGCGAGTTCGCTGTGACCACGATCTCTAAGTTTTGGCCTGCCTTTACATCAAGTTCGCCAGGAAATGCAGGCGGATTCGCCAGAGGAGTCATTCCGCCACTACCACTCATCCCGTTGGATTCAACCCATTGGGACACGGTCTCCAAACCTTGAACTACTGATCCGGCGCTCTCGAGGTGAACGGTAGGAATCGAGGATGCTTCTGCGCGAGAGGCCTCAGCACCTAGAGAAGGAACAAATGGGGATGAATGCAGGCTGGTGCAGCCTGTGATTAACAGAGCGATGAGGCTGAGAGGAACAAGTTCCTTAAACATGTTAGATCCTCCATCTTAAATACACAGTGAACCATTTTTTTAGACCCGGAATGCATGTCTTGGAGACAATCGAATGGGCACAGACGATTTGCCGATCCTATGGTCCACACATCCAGAAAAGTTCACATCCTGCCGGCTCGTTTCTCCTACGGCAGCCAGGCAGGCTGCCGCCAGTAGTCGTTGAGGCTCAGACCCGGCGCCTGGAGAAGAGAGGATTTCAGACTGTTCAAATCAACAACGAAGATATGGTTCGTGCCGAAGTCTTCCAATAGAAGATACTGACCATCGGGGGAAAATGTGAGCGTCCCAATCATAGAACTTATGCTACCATCGCTGGCATAGACCTGCTTCAAGCTGCGTCCATCTGTATTAATCACATAAATGCTGGACTGCAGCTGAGGCTGGCTGCTGTCACCAGTAACAGCAAATGCAAGGCTGTTCCCGTCCGGCGACCAGACGATCGATCCAATCGAGTTTTTCAAGGTTACAAGGTCCCGCAGTCGTGAGCCATCCGGCGCGATTAAGCGCAGGGTGTCGGTCCGGCTGGCATTGTCGTACTGGCCAAAGGCCAGCAGGCTTCCATCCGGAGAAGGGTAAAAGATCGATTTAGTGATCAGTGTCACCGAGAACGGTATGATCTGCCCATCATCCACTCTCAGCAAAAATGCGGTGTTATCGCTTCCGGGTCTGGCAGAGTGAATGATCAGTTGGTTGGTGATCCAGCCGTCCACCGTGTAGGGCCGGCCTGCGGCCGGAAGGGTTCCGGTGTTGGTGATGTTATGAAGGTTCGTGCCGTCCGGGTGAATCACATAGAAATCATCATTTCCCTGTCCATCCTGGACACGGAAAGAGATCCAGGTCCCATCCGGGGACCAGGCCGCCATGTCGATGTACGGGAAGTGGGCAATTTCCGTCCAGGCCTGGATGGGCACTCTCGATACAAAAAGTCTGGCTTTTCCGGTGCCGGTATCAGCGGCAAAGGCGACATGCGTTCCGTCTGCAGACCAGGCCAATGCAGGGCCGTTATTGGCGTAGGTCTTGTCGGGAAGCGCAATATTTTCCGGCGACGGGCAGGTCTGTTTTCCGGCCACACAGGAGGCCGGAAGGCGGACGAGCTGCGCCCCCTGGGCATCACCCCCGGGGGTCAGGACAAAAAAGTACACGTCTCCCCGCGAGTCGGTACCGGCCTGAACTGCGGTTCCCGGGGTGACGGGAACCAAAGGGTTCCCGTACATATCGCTGAAATCGGGCAAAGCCGCGGGAGTTACACTAAAGAGGTCATCGGGTAGGGCAGGCGGGTCGTATTCCACTTGGGAGATGGCATCTTCGGTTTGCACCTGAGTACCGCCGCCTTTGCCGAAATCCTGCATTTTCAAGATCACACCAGTTCGAACATCCAGCCACAACCGCCAGCTTGGCAGTGGATTACTAATATAGGTCCAATCCACTACCAGAGCCTCTCTGCCGGCAATCCTCTCCGTTGAAATCGGTGTAAACGTGCCGGCGTTCTGGGCCATGTCGGAGGGGAAGGCCAGTTCCGCCAGCGGCTCTCCCAGCTTGCCCCAGATGGGGTTGGGCGAAGCCATTCCAGGTGTGAGGTTAGGAACGAATTGACCGGCGACTCCTTGAGGCATGGGCTCCATTTGGGTCGCGCCGCTGGGTAAATCCATCTGTAGAATGGATGTCCCATCGGAAACCTTGAATTTCTGCGCCTTTCCTGCTGCGGGTCCGCTCAGGACGCGGAAACGAGCCGTGAGCTGGTCGATCCACACTTGCTGGCGGGTGACCTGTTCGGGAACACCCTCTGCACCGCCCACGCTTTCCGTAATCGTGCCATCCAGCCAGATGGTTTTCCACGTGCTGGCACTTTGCAGCATTTTTTGCTGGATGGCCTCCGAACCGCTCTCCATGCTCAGGGACTGCACTGACGGACCAAAGCTGGCAACTGCCGTTCCAGGATGGGCATTTTGATCCTGGAGAGTCAGCACGGTTTCGGTCCCGGCAAGATCTGGCGTCGGCGTTCGATCCAGGCCCACTTCCAGCGTACCGCAGGAAGAAAGCACAATTGCAGCCGTTAAATACAAAAGCGTCCTTAGCATAGGTTCCTCCCAGTGAGTGGAGCAGGGAGCGCTGCTTGTAGCTCGAATTATATCAAATTGGTGTTACAGGCTTGTGGTAGCCCGGTTACAGCTTGGTGACATCCCTTGGACCATCTCCCATGCGCGTCGAACGGGGAGATGGATTATGATGACGGTTCCCTCTTGGCTGTCCGAACACGCCGATCTCGGTGTAGTACCACTGCTCCCCGCGCCAGGCGAAAAAGCCTCATGAGCTATTCATCATGTCCGCTAAGGGGATCACCGGGATCAAGTTTGAGAATGTCGTACACCTCATCAGAACATCACCGGGCGCCTCTCATTTGATCGTCAATATCCAGGGACCGTAAATGGCCCCTTCGATGGTATCCACAATTAAAGTATTCGCCTGGTCCTGGGTCATTCCATCCGGTAATTGCAAATAGGTGTAATACAACCCTGAACTAAGGTCACATTGAAAACCGAGACCTGGATGTTGCTGTTTCAATTTGCTGCGCGCCGCCTCGCAGTCGGCGTCACTTGCCCCGCCGAGGATATGCCCATTGTCGATGGAGATTGAAACATGCTGGGCACGATTAATTGGGCTGAGCTGATCGGAAAATCAAACTCGAAGCACCTCGGGGTGAGACTTCCACCGCTCGATGCCAGGGTGGTCTTTTGATCAACCACCAATGAAACAGAGCCGCCGCCTGGCCCGTAGCTTCGATCCGGTAGAGTCATGCAAAAATTCGCAACGGCGCTCTCGGGGTCGGCCGAGAAATTGTTGAGGGTGACAGTCACGCTGCTGCTTGCAGCTGAGGATCCTCCTCCCACAGTAGGAGCGTTGCTGGGCTGGTTTGGATCGCAGACCCTGATTTTTAACCAAACATGAGATCCGCCATCGATCGGGATGATCTCGCGGCTCTCATTCATGAGGGCCTACAAGATTATGCACGCTCCAGGTGCAGTCGGCGCAGTGAGAGGAATTGAGATGCTGACTGTTCCCCCCGGCGATGTTTCCTGGAGAAGATGGATCTCGGCAGGGCTGCCCATGGTCCCGTTTTGAGACGGCGGATCCAGCACGAATAAATACGAAGTGGTCTAGGGAATGCTCCCCGTATTTTTAATTTCGAAGGTTTTAACGAACTCCTGACCGGGCTTTAAAACATAGTTATCGGGATAATTTTCGTTCACAAACGAGGCCTGGCTCGCGGCTGCAAACCGAATGGGTTGAGTGGGGGGAACCGTCAGCGTGAGGGTCATTTCCTGGGTGGACGTGGTCAGGTAAAGACTTGGAGAAGGCAGGACGGTAGCCATCACTGGCAATGTGGGACTGGCTGTGGGGGATTGAGCCGTTGGATGGGTCGCGGAACATCCGGTCAGCCATATCAACGCCAGGAAAAGCGCCCACCTCAAATAACCTCTTCCGGAAGGATCGTTCATTGGAAAGATCTCCTCTTCAGCCGGCCATAAGGCATGGACGTTCAAGGGATCAACAACCCATCCACATCTAATAGGGTTAGGGTAAACTCAGGCCTTCCAGATCACCATGCAGGGCCGGCAACAGGTACGCCTCGCATCCATCCGGCCTGATCAGAACGACCATCGACTCGTCGGAGTTTGCCTTCCTCAGGCTTACTCCCAGCCAGCCCGAGCGGCTCCATTCGATCCCAACGGCGGCGGAGTTGTCAATCACCAGGTGCATACCGCTGCCGTCGGGATGGACCAGATACACGCTGCTGTTATCCCTGCCGCGATAGGCGATCCATTCCCCATCCAGCGAGAGCGTGGGGTTGAGGAATTTTGGAGTGCCGTTCTCGATGGTAAACAGTTCTCGCGCCGAACCACTGGCCAGGTCGAATGAGTATACCTTCCAGGCAGCGCCCCCTGTGTAGGGCACAACGAAGTAGAGCTGCGTGCCATCTGGTGACCAGCCAACAATCGATTCGTAGCTCAGGTCGGAGAATTGGCGCACCTGTGTCCCGTCAGCGTTGACGATAAACACACTGTCGATCAGCCCCAAATAAGCAATCTGCTTTCCGTCCGGCGACCAGCGCAGGCCGCCCGCGTTAACACCTGCCAGGACTTTTTCGGCTTTTGTCGCCAGGTCGATAATGTGAATTCCATCTGTCCCCGGGTAGGCCATTTGGCTGCCATCAGGCGAGAACGAGCCTTCACTGGCGTCCGAAGCTAACACCTGCTTGCCGCTGCCATCCAGGTTGTATAGAATAAGACCCCAATGATCTGTACCGACCAACTGTTCATACATCAACGCTTTCCCGCTGACCAGACCGGCCGGAGCCGGCTTGAGCTGCGCGAGCGTATCCGACGCCAGGCATACGCCAGGTTGAGGTGTCGAGGTGGCAAAAGGACCGGTTTGCGTGGTATCTGGGCTCCACTGTACTTGGAAGGTTTTGATTTGACGTGTCAAGGTTTGAAAATTAAGCACACCTTTCAATTGCCCGTGCGGAAATTCAGGGGAACCATTGATACCGGCATAACAGACATCCAGATTAAATTCTACGGGGAATTGATCTCCACCCCCACCGCCGCCGCCGCAGTTGGGAGTATATCCGACAATATCCACGCTGATTGCATTGGCGCTGGCGCCCGCATCGGCTTTGAAGTGGAAAGAATAGCCTCTTGAGCTTGATTCTATCGAAACCAGGCGAATGTTGTACCCACCCAGCCTGAAATCCTTGTTTACTGTCCACACGCTGCCATCCTGAGGATTCGGCCCGGTATCGAATTCAAATTCGGCCTGCTCTACCGTTCCTATCGGACTGATGATTTCACCCGTATAGGTGATCGTCACCGGCGGAACAAAATTCTTATCCAACTGGTAAAGCCACGTTTCGCTATCTGCTTGGCTGGGTGTTGGTTGTTGAAAGTCATTCGAATAGGATTGGGGAACCTCCCGGCCATCTGCTCCGATAATGGAGACCTGTTGTATCGCCCACCAGGAGCTAGCAGGCAGGGAGGTGCCCAGGGCAGCGCTATGGCTGAATTCGCCCATCAGAACGAATTTGTCACCGATATCGAGTACTTTTGTGATCGTCAGCGGATTGATTTCAGACGTGGGAGTGTTTGCTCCTACTGAAGGGGTCTGCGAAGGCAAGCTTTCGATGACCGGTACCACGGTAAAATCGGGTGGAGCAGGGATAAAGTGTAGCGGCAACTCCCAATTTACCGGGACCTTTCCGGGCAGGGTATTGGAGATGCACGGTATCACGAGGACAGCCTCGTTTATGCTGGCCGGAACGGGCAGAAAATCAATGTCCATTTGGGCGAGCTGTGTACCATCCACAAGACGCAGGTACGCCTGCTGCATGCAGCCCGTCACGTCCTCGCGACCAGGGTAGGCCGACGCAGGTATACCGAAGATGCGATAGTCGATGTGGGTCCTATCGCCAGTTAGGGTCGCCGAGGTCACTGTGATGGTAATCCCATCGCGGGTGATGCTGACCGGCTCAGCCAGGACGCGGATCGGAGCACTCTGGTTCACGATCCCCACGCCCGGGATGTACCCAAATAGCTGACGGAACGCGGCGAGTACCCTCTGCGGTCCGATGGCGAACAAGGCGGCGGTGAGGAAAAGGATGATGATTGCTATGACCCATACAGGCCGTCGGAACATCATCCTGGGAGTCTGAGGAATTGCCGTCGGATACCGGGGCTCTTCCATAAGCTGGTTACGCAGCTCTGCAAGAAATTCCGGACGGGGCTGGGGCATACGGGTAGCCGCATGAAGCTTGTCTTCGATCGAGTTTGGCAAGGTTGAGCTATCCATGGCTTTGCTCCAACAGGCCTTGTAGACGGACCTGTAACCGGTAGAGGGATTTTTTGACGGCAGCTTCGCGCTTGTTCAGGAGGATGGCCATTTCCGAGAAATTGAGCTCAGCCACGTACCTCAGGCGAATGAGCTCCTGGTCCTTTTCAGGTAATGATCGGACCAGCTTGATAAGTCCACAGATCTCGTCCGTCAGGGCATATTCGGCTGGGGGATCCGAGTTGGAGTGAACCTGCAGCGCCATTTCCAGGGGCACTTCGCGCCTGCTTTTCCGATAATATTCTTTGGACAGGTTGCGGGCGATCGTAAACAGCCAGGCGGGAAAATGGCCGCGGTGCTGATAACGAGGTAAGGCCTGGTACAGAGCAAGAAAAAGCTGAGAGGTCAGGTCTTCTGCGCTCACGGCTTCCCCGGTGCGGTGGAAGAAGTACTGATAAACGCGGACAACCCAGCGGTCATAGAGAGCCTGGAAGGAGGTGGGATTCTCTTGAGCATCCAGAACCAGCCTGGAATCAAGATCCGCAGGGTTGTCGGATTGGACAGCTGTCTTTGCTAATCCTCGCATAACATCTCTGGGAAGACAGAATCGCAGCGCGAGTGATCTATATTCCTATAGATTCAAACAAACATCGAGGAGAAAAGGGACAAATTCAGAGCTCACAAAAAATAAAAACTCAATTGTGTAGGCCTTCGAGCAAGAATTCGGCTAAGCCACCTCGAAAAAGACATTTCTCCCTGGAAAAGTGTTGATCCCTATCGTTTCATAAGAAGGATTTCCCAACCCTTAGACGATTCTCCGGTAACACGCAAAATTGGGTTAGTGTCAATAGCCGCCCCATGTGTACCAGTCATAGCCGCCTTGATGTGTACCACCAAAAGGAGTGTGGAGGGGGTTAGGATTCTGGATTTATTGGGGCATCAGAAGTTGAAATATTCGAGGCAAAATTCCTTTCTGCGGCCTGGTTAGCGGAAGCTGTCGCCGCGGATGATCAGGGTGTGGGCATAGTGGGTGAGGCGATCGAGGGCGGCGCTTCGGATGTGTGGAGACAGAGTAGCCGGAGTGGCTGTGGGAAAGTGGGCAGTGCCGTGCCTGTCCACTTTTCCACAGCCTGCCCGGGATTTTTTGCGCCACTGCCAGAAGAGACAAAGCGGGGAAGCCATCCTGCGGAAGCGCATCTGCCAGGGAGAGTTATTGTTGGGGTGAGGATTCTGGTAATGGGCTCTCCTTTCTGCGGCTGCGTTGGCGGAAGCTGTCGCCGCGGATGATCAGGGTGTGGGCATGGTGGGTGAGGCGATCGAGGGCGGCGCTGGCCAGGAGGTCGTTGGCGAAGATCTCGCCCCACTCTTCAAAGGCCCGGTTGCTGGTGATGATCAGCGAGCCGTGTTCATAGCGTTCGCTGATGATCTCGTACAGGTCTTGAGCCGCCTGGGGAGAAACGGGCTGGAGTCCGAAGTCGTCCAGAATGAGTAGATCGCAGGAAAGGATCCTGGCGAACATGCGCGGATAGGAACCATTCGCCCGGGCAGCTTGCAGGTCAGACAGCAAGCGATGCGCAGAGCGGGAGGAGACCCGGTAATCGCGTTGGAGTGCTTCGATGGCTAGGGCGTTGGCCAGATGACTTTTTCCAACTCCGCTGGGTCCGCAAATCAGCAGGTTCTCATGGCGCTGGATGAAGACACAGGAGGCCAGGTCCTGGATCAGGAGGCGGTTGATCCCAGGAGCAGCCGAGAAATCGAAATGAGCCAGTGTTTTCGTGCTGTCACAGCCGGATTGGGCCAGTCGGAGGATCTGGCGCTGCTGATTGCGTCGTTCCAATTCATCATCGAGCAGCAGGGCCAGGAACTCCAGCGGAGCCAGCTGCCCTTCCACCGCCTGGGCCACCCGCACGTCCAGGGTTTGCAGCATGCCGGAGAGCTTGAGCTGGCGCAGCTTGGGGAACAGCGGGTGGGACATCATGAGCGCCTCCCGAAGAATTCTTCTCCACTGCGGGCGAACAGATGACTGAGGGCCGGTTGGGCTGGCAGCGTTTCAGGCAGAGGCTCCCGATCTTGAGCTGCATTCAGGATATTCTTGATCTGCCGGTAATGCACATCCCCGAAATAGACGGCGCGTGCACAGGCTGCCTCCAGGCGTTGGGTTCCCACACTCTCTTCCAACCGCAGGATGGCCTGCACCGAGCGCAGCCGGTCCAGCGGCCGGTCGTTGAGCAACTGCTCCACCACTCCCAGGGTGGCTGGGCCGATTTTGGCAGCCAACTTCCGGCAATAATCCGGCGTGCGGATGAGATAAGCGGCTTTGGCGGGTGGATAATCCTCCAGGCGGGTATGCCACTGTCCGGGCCGGGTACTGTGGGGGTGGGTGGCGACTAATTCCAGCCCTTTGTAGATCTCGACAAAGTTCTCGCTCACGTGGGCAGCCAATTCCTGGCCCACATAGATAAAAGGCGCCGAATAAAAACTCCCCGCAATGACCACATGGCAATCCGGGTGAACCGTCACCGGACGGATCTCCAACAGCCGGAAGGGCGCGGCCGGTAAAGGCTGCAGACAAGCTTTCTCAATCTCGTTGAACAAGTGCAGCGGCGCTTCACCGGTAGTACCATGCTTGCGCACCCCGGCCGTATTCATTACCCAGTCCCGCAAATGCACATTGGCCATCTGAATATCCACGAATTCCTGGCCTGCCATGAAGTTCCGCTGAACGTAGTGCACCCCACTTTCCACTTTCCCCTTGTGGCGAGGGGTATAAGGGATCGTCGGGCTGACCAGAAAACCATAATACAGCGCCATCCGCCGGTAGGCTTCCCCCAGGATCGGATCGTGCACCAAAACTTTCAAAACCGCCGCCTTCAGATTGTCCGGGATCACCCGTTTCGGCACGCCTCCAAAGAATTGAAATGCCCGCTTGTGCAAAGCGATCCAGGTCGCTACCTTCTGATCAAAGACCAGCTCGGCATATTGGTGGCGGCTGTATCCCAGGGTCGCTACAAACACATAGGCGGTCCGAATGCGTTTCGTGACCGGATCATACAGTTGACCGACTGACCCAAAATCAACTTGCAGGTCCTCCCCCGGCTCGCTGTGGACACGCACGAACACTTCCGGCTCTACGGGTGCCAGCCGGTGCACAAAGCGCCGGATGGAGGAATACCCCCCGCTGTAGCCAAAATTCTCTCGCAGCCGCAGCCAGATGGCGGTCATCTCCACCCCTTGTTTCAACCAATCCTGAATAACTTCCCGGTATGGCTCGACCGTCGAGACCTGCCGCGGTGCCTGCACTCCCGGCCCCAGTGCTTCCATCAACTCAGCCTCGCTGGGTTGTGCTCCTGCCTTTTCCAGATAGCCTTTCCCTTTCGCAATCTCGTAATACTTGTGAACGGTCCCCCGCGATATTTTCATATCCTTGGCGATCCGCCGTTCGCTCTCCCCCAGTTGTAATCGCCGAATAATATCCTGTATGTGATTCATATGTTTCCTCTTCATGTCGGTCGCCTCCAGGTCTTTCTCTGGAAGCATTGTGCCACACTCCGAAGGTGGTACACATACAGGCGGCTATGGGTGGTACACATTCAGGCGATCATGCCTGGTATACATTCAGGCGGCTACGCGTGGTACACATACGGGCGATCATGCCTGGTACACATCAGGCGGCTACGCGTGGTACATATTAGCACGGTCAATGACAGTTAGGAAGGAATACCTGGGTTGGGAGGACAGCGATAATTCAGAATTCCAGGTTGATTTGAAATTAAACTCGTACGGGTGAAAAAACCTTAACAGAAGAGATTTATAGAGATTATAAGGCTCCAATTGAGGTTTTGAACGATGGACAGTAATTCTCAATGTGAATTTGACAAGATTTGTCCGATATAACTCTGGAAAGGCTCCAAACAAGAATTGTTTGGTTCCGAGCTGCACTATTGAAGGAAAAATATAGAAAAAAGGAGAGCTCAAGTCTTTTTTTACATCCTCTGGTACGACTAAATCAGAATTAACCCTTTGTTTTGACACATTTTGCTCACCTTGGAGTGGTTTTTTCTTAGCTGGACTTCTATGTTAGTGATCTTGTCAAGGCCAGATACATATGCAACTTCTGAGGACCGGCCTTTTTCAGGTCGTTTCTGGTAAACCGCTGCCCAGACCGCGGCCAAACTCAATTCAGGGACAAAACCTTCAACAGCACGCACCTGCTCCTTCATCTCAATCCTTCCGAAAATAGTCCTGGCAGCTTCGTGAAGCGTCGAGGAGAAATCTCCTGCGGCCAACTTCTATCCGTGCCGGTTCATGACCGGACACCCTATAATGTATTCGCTTGGAGGCGAATGAAGCTCTTGGGGAGCTGCCCCATCTTTGTCTCGGTTTCCGAGTGGAAACCCGTCTAGCTTACGGGCAGCTCACACCAGGGAAAATGGTTGGTAAAGGGCAGGTGTTCTGGAAGCTACCTCGGGTTAGCTGGTTTTCAAACAGGCGTTTTCTGGGAGGGCACCCGTCTCGAGGTACTGCCACAGCTCGATCAACAGCCTGCGGGCCAGAGCGACAATCCCGATGCGGCGCACCCGTTTGCTACCTTGTGCGAAGCGTTTTTGATACCAGCGGCTGAGTTGGCTATCGGGCTGATAGCGCAGCCAGGCCCAGGCGATCTCGATGGCCATGGCACGGATGCGGCGGTTACCCGCTTTGCTGATGCCCTGTTCCTTGGCGCTCTCACCGCTCTGGTAAGGGGTGGGGGTCAGCCCGGCCAGGGAGCCCAATTCCCGCCGGTTGTGGAAGTCACGCCAGGAGAAAAACTCCATCACGTAAACCCAGGCTGAATTCATGCCAATGCCCTTGAGCCGTAACAACTGGCGTACTTGCTCCACTGCTGGAGCAGCCGAAGTGCGGACCGCCTCCTCCCGGTTGCGTTCGAGTTGGTCGATCTGCTGGTTGACCAGTTGGTAGCGCTCGTGCTCACGCTCCAATCGGGAATGCAGGGCCGCAGGCAGAGGCGAACCATCCCATAAACGCACCGCTTCCAGACGGGAGAGGAGGCCCTGATCAAAAGGCAGCGCCACGCCCTGGCTGGCCAGAAGCCCCTTGATGCGGTTGATGTGATGGGTCTGCTCGGCCTTGGCCGCCATCAACTCACGGTGCAGTTGGCGCTGGTCTTCATCTTCCGGGCCGGGAGCATGCACAATGCTCCAGACTTTTTTCTCACCCTGGTAATAGCGCATCAACATGGTCAGCAGCTTGCCAGTATCCATTCGGTCGGTCTTCGCCCGCCGCTTGCGCCGGTTCACTTCGATGCTGGCCGAATCCACCACCAGATTGGTGACCCCTTGGCTTTGCAGAAAACGGTGCAGCCAGAAGCCATCTCGCCCAGCCTCATAGCAACTATACACCGGCGTGCTCTCCGGTAAACCAAACCGTTCTTTGGCCAGGCGGATCTCCTCGACCAATCCTGCCTGATCCCGGGCATCCAGGTTGCGCAGGCGAGGCTTTTGCCCAAATCCGACGCTGAACCCAAGCTTCCATTTTTCGTTACTGAGTTCGATCGCAATGTAAAGGTTCTGAGAAAAAGGTGTATCATTGATCGTGCGAGTTATTTCTGTTTTCATTTTGAGCTCCTTTCTAAATTTATTCGGCTAATAGGAGCGTACCAGAAATAACCCGCGTTTTCAATTACCTTCACTACACATATTATCTTTATCCATTTGCAGAAGGCTCCACCGGCGGATTTAACGAGAAAAACGCCTTTCCTCTGAATAAAATATGCATTTACGGACTTCACAACGAGGCAACGACATTGCAAAAATAGCTCAAGACCTACAAAATGCCGGGAAACCAGCCGGTTTGGTGGCTTGAAAATGGACAATT